>NZ_JBFAJH010000013.1:74559-153853 GCF_040655115.1 Streptomyces atratus
CACGGGATCGAGCGGCTGAGCTGAGCCGCGTCCCGCCGGAAACCTGCGGGACGGCCGGCCCCGAGCCACTGAGCGGGTGCCCCGAGCCGACACCGGCCGGCTCCGAGCCCCAACCGTGACCGAATCTCCCCCAGGATGTGACCTATCTCCTGGGGGAGAGTCGTTTTCGCAGGTCACACCTGCATCGGGGGTAAACCCCGGGCACAAAGGACTGTCCAATTCGTGACGTAATGCACTGACACCGGGCGCAGGTAGGGGACAAGCTGATGTAGGAAGTCGGGGGATCGATTGAAACCGGGAGTATGTCAGTGAGCACGATGCCTCTTGCCCTGTTGCTGACCACCGCCGCTGCCACGGCCGTGGGCGCTGCTGCTCTGCACGCTGCTCACGGGCTGCGCAAACAGGTGACGGCCCTGCGGAGGGAGCTGGCCGCGGGCCGCGCCCGTACCGCCGCCGTGCCCCAGCAGATCCGCAGCACCGCCACCCCCGCAGCCGAGATCCGTGCGGCCGTCGCCGAGGCACTCGCCGAGGAGCGCGAGCGCGAGCTCGCCGAGGCCCGCGCGTTCTGGGCCTCCCAGGAGGCGCGCGATGCCGCGGACGCCCCGTCCCTGCTGGGCGGTCTGTCCGGGATCGGCGAGGACGCGCCGTTCTTCATGCCGCGCCAGGCGGACTTCACGGGCCTTGAGGCGATGGACCTCGACGCCACCGAGGCGCTCGAAGAGCTGACGGAACTGGCCGAGCTGGCCGAGCTGGCCGAGCTGGCCGACATAACCGAGCTTCCGGAGATAGTGGAGTTCGCCGAGGACTCCCCCGAGCTGGCGGCGGCCCGTCGCCGTCACCCCTCGCACCCCGACTTCGTGCCGGTGCAGACCCCGGTCGCCACCGACCACGAGCGCACCGTGAGCCGGCTGGAGGAGCTCGCCGACAGCCGGACCGAGCTCGCCGACGTCCGCCCCGGCCCGCTCGGCACGCTCGATGTCTACGTCTTCGCCGACGGCACCACGCTCTGCATGACCCCCGGCCACCGCGAGACGGCCGAGCGGCTCGCCGAGGCCCTGCTGGCGGGTGAGCACCCGGTGCTGCTGGGCGGTTCCGGTGTCTCCGGCGCGTACGCGCTGACCTTCTCCTGCGGCAAGGAGAACGTCTACATACTCGCCGACCGCGTCATCGCCTCGTTCTGACCCGCGGGAACAGCCGGTTCCCGGGCAGCGGCCCTCGTCGACCGCTGCCTGCCACGACCTCCTGTACGGGGCGACGGTTACGCGAAAGCCCGGGCGGTCGCTTCCTCGACGAATCGCACGGCTTCGTCCAGTTCGGCGGACGAGGCCTTTTCCAGTGCCACCGCCAGGTCCCGGCCCGCGACCGCGACCTGGTCGCCGATCGCGAACATCCCCGCGTCCGGCATGATGCGCGGCTCGCGGTCCGGCGCCTCGATGCGCTGGGCCCGTATGGCCAATTCCCTGGCCGCGGCCAGTCCTTCGGCGGCCGTTCCGCGCTGCAGCCTGCTCTGCGGGGTGGCGCGCAGCCGGTCGGCGAATCGGTCCACGGCGATGACCAATGGGGTCGTATCGAGCATTCCGCGACCCTACGCGCCCTCCCGTGATGGTTGCCAACGGGCCGACGCTCAGGCACGGTGTCGGGAAGGACCAGCAACGCGCAATGCGTCGGAGGCGCCGATGACCCATGTCTTCTCCGAAGAGACCCATCGCAATCTGCTCTCCAGAATCCCTCACTGCACCGGTCGTGAAGTCTCCGACTGGCTCCGCACCGTCGAAGACGGCCCTGCCCTCCGGTTCGACGAGAAGGTCAGCTGGCTGCGGAGCGAACACGACCTCGCCTACGGACACGCGAAGGCACTCGTCCACGAGTACGACCTGAGGCGGGCGGCGCGGAAACTGCTCTAGGCGAACGCGACCCGGACCATACGAGACCCGGACCGACGGAAACGGCCCGCAGGCGGTGAGCCTGCGGGCCGTTCCGTTGGACGGAGCGTGCGTACGGTCAGTCGTCGCCGCTCAGGATGGAGAACAGGCGCAGCATCTCCAGGTAGATCCACACCAGGGTCATGGTGAGGCCGAAGGCCGCCAGCCACGACTCCTCGCGCGGGGCGCCGAACGTGATGCCGTCCTCGACCTGCTTGAAGTCCAGGGCCAGGAAGCACGCACCGAGGATGATCCCGATGACGCCGAAGAGGATGCCGAGACCGCCGGTACGGAAGCCCAGGCCGTCGCCTCCGCCGAAGACGGAGAACAGCAGGTTGACCACCATCAGGAACATGAAGCCCACGGCGGCGGCCATCACGAAGCCGTAGAAGCGACGGGTGACGCGGATCCAGCGCATCTTGTACGCGACGAGCACACCGGCGAAGACGCACATGGTGCCCAGCACCGCCTGCACCACGACGTCCATGCCCAGGGCGGCGTTGACCGCGCTGGAGATCACCCCGAGGAAGACGCCCTCGAAGGCCGCGTACGCGATGATCAGCGCCGGGACGGGCCGACGCTTGAAGGACTGGACCAGCGACAGGACGAACGCCACCAGGGCGGCGCCGATCGCGATGCCGTAGGACTTGCCGATGTTGGCTGGGTCGACCGGCAGCAGCGCCCAGGCGAGCGCGGCGGTGAGGACGACGGTGCCCAGCGTCAGGGCCGTGCGCGAGACGACATCGTCGATCGTCATCGCGCCGGTGCGCGCGGGGGCCTGCGGGGCGCCGTACTGGGCGTCCGGCTGGGCATAGGGGTTGGTGGCGTACGGGTTGGCGGCGGTGCCCTGCGCGTACGGGCCGGCGCCCGCGGTGGGGACCCCGGCCTGCGGCGCCGCGTTGAAGCCCGCGTAGCCGTTGTCGCGGCTGAACCCCCGTCGCGAGAAGACCGGGTTGCTGCTCCTCATCTCACTCCTCCATGGCCACCCTGCGTGGCCTTGGCACAAGAGTAATGGGTAGGCAAAAGAAGCACCGTAGTGCCAGGGGAGGATCTTTATGGAAGTTGACCGCTGCAGTGACGTCCGGTCGACCGGCACCGTCACTGATCGTCGCAGTGGTGCCCGGAACCGGACTCGAACCGGCACGCCCCCGAGGGGCAGCGAGGTTTAAGCTCGCCGTGTCTGCATTCCACCATCCGGGCTTGGCGCGCGGCTCCGCATTGGCACATGACCCTATCCGGGGGCGTCGCCCGATCAGCGGAACAGTGGCGCGATGTTGTCTTATTTTATTGACCGTTTGAGGGTCCGTCAGCACAGCATGGAAGGCGTAGCCACATGCCTGGGCGGGGCGATGGGCACCAAGACCCGCAATCGGGAATGACGGAAACTCGCCTCCCCCGGGAAGGCCCTGCGCGCCGTGGGTCCGCCACCCGCCGGGCAACGGCCTCACCGGCGCTTCTTGCTCCCGGACGATCTCCGGCCCTCCGGGGCCGCGGGCGCGCACGTGTCACCCGGATCACAGCGCCGCCCTCGGGCCGCGACGCACCTGGTGACTCATCCGCCCCGGCAGACGGAATCAGCCGATCGAGCGACGCAGCCATGCGCCGGCACAGCTGTGCGAGGGGTGAGCGGGGGTGCCGGCCCGGTTCGCCCGCCCCTCACTCTGTGTGATCATCACAGTCGGGTGCGCGCACTGCGGAGAAACCGGTTCGGCGTACGACCGGCTCAGGGTCCGTGTCATACCCGAGGAGGACGAATCGCCCCTTCGGTGCGACTCAAGTGGCCCTCCGGAACGGGCATGGGGACTGACGAACGGCGGCGGATCGGCGCCGATGATGGAGTAGTCCGCTTCCGGGCACCGAACCGAAGTCCTGAACAGGAGTGTCCCCGTGACCATCACCTCCACCGCTCACCGCGCCACCGCGGTGGCTGCCCGCGCCACGGATCTGTCCAAGGTCTACGGACAGGGCGAGACCCAGGTGAAGGCCCTGGACCGGGTCACCGTGGACTTCCCGCAGGGCGAGTTCACCGCGATCATGGGACCGTCCGGCTCCGGCAAGTCCACCCTCATGCACTGCGTGGCCGGCCTCGACAGCTTCAGCAGCGGTTCGGTACGGATCGGCGAGACGGAGCTCGGGTCCCTCAAGGACAAACAGCTCACCCAGCTCCGCCGGGACAAGATCGGGTTCATCTTCCAGGCGTTCAACCTGCTGCCGACGCTGACCGCGGCGGAGAACATCACGCTGCCGATGGACATCGCGGGCCGCAAGCCCGACGCCGAGTGGCTCCGCAAGGTCATCGAGATGGTGGGGCTGTCCGACCGGCTGAAGCACCGGCCCACCGAGCTCTCCGGCGGCCAGCAGCAGCGCGTCGCGGTGGCCCGCGCCCTGGCCTCGCAGCCGGAGATCATCTTCGGTGACGAGCCCACCGGCAACCTGGACTCCCGCTCCGGCTCCGAGGTACTGGGCTTCCTGCGCAACTCCGTGCGCGAGCTGGGTCAGACCGTGGTGATGGTGACCCACGACCCGGTGGCCGCCTCCTACGCGGACCGGGTGATCTTCCTGGCGGACGGGGCGATCGTCGACCAGATGACGCGCCCCACCGCTGACGGGGTCCTCGACCGGATGAAGGCGTTCGACGCCAAGGGCCGTACCAGCTGAGAGCCTGTCGGGTGACCTTCGATCGGAGAGCGGACGCGGCATGGTGCGTGCGATTCCAAGGCGTCGGAATGACCTTGTAGCGGAGCTACCAGGGCATTTCGGCAACGCCGGAAGCGTGCGTGCCAGGGCGTGGCCGCCCGATCAGAGGTCACCCGACAGGCTCTGAGCCAGGACCGCCCCCGCGCCCCCTTCCGGAACCCCTCATCCCAGGACTGACAGACATGTTCCGTACTGCCCTGCGCAATGTGCTCGCGCACAAGGCCAGGCTGCTGATGACCGTTCTCGCCGTGATGCTCGGCGTGGCCTTCGTCTCCGGCACCCTGGTCTTCACCGACACCCTCGGCAACGCCTTCCGCAACCAGTCGGCGAAGAGTTACGACGACGTCGCCGTCGCCGTCACCACCCACGCCGACCGACGCGACGACAAGACCTCCGGCATCGACGCCGCCACGCTCGGGAAGTTCCAGGGCCTGGACGGGGTGGCCACCGCAACCGGCCGGGTCTCCGGCTTCGCCGGGGTCGCCGACCCGGACGGCAAGCTGATCGGCAACGGCTGGTCCAACACCGGCGCCAACTTCTCCCCCGGCAAGAACGGCAAGGACGCCTCGTACACCTTCGTCGACGGCGCGGGTCCGGCCGGCGACGACCGGATCGCGCTCGACAAGGAGACTGCGAAGAAGGGCGAGTACCGGGTCGGCGACCGGGTACGGGTCGCCACGAACGGCCCGGTGAAGCAGTACACCCTCTCCGGTGTCTTCACCACCGAGGACGGCGCGGTCAACGCGGGCGGCAGCCTGGTCCTCTTCGACACCCCGGTCGCCCAGCAGCTCTACCTCAAGCCCGGGTGGTACCAGGACGTCACCGTCACCGCCGCGGCCGGCACCTCCGACCAGAAGCTGCTGGACGCGGTGAGGCCGCTGCTGCCCAAGGACGCCACCGCCCAGACCGGTCAGGTCCTCGCCGCTGACCAGGCGAAGCAGATCGAGAGCGGCCTGAGCAACCTCAACACGATGCTGCTCGCGTTCGCGGCCATTGCCCTGTTCGTCGGCATCTTCCTGATCGCCAACACGTTCACCATGCTGGTCGCCCAGCGCACCAAGGAGCTGGCGCTGCTGCGTGCCGTCGGTGCCTCCCGCCGTCAGGTCAAGCGCTCCGTACTCCTCGAAGCGGCCGTGGTCGGCGCACTCGCCTCGGTGATCGGCTTCCTCCTCGGTCTCGGTCTCGCCACCGGACTGCGCTCGGCGATGAGCCTGATCGGCGGGAAGATCCCGGCCGGACCGCTGGTGATCTCCCCCGTCGCGGTCGGCGCCGCGTTCGGCGTCGGCATCCTGATCACCGTGCTGGCCGCCTGGCTGCCGGCCCGGCGCGCCGCGAAGATCCCGCCGGTCGCCGCGATGAGCAGCGTCCACGCGGTGGCCACCACCAGGTCGCTGGTCGTACGGAACTCGATCGGCGGGGTGCTCACCCTGCTCGGTGCGGCCGGGATCGTCGCGGGTGCGGCGACCGGTTCGGACGGCCGGACGATCATCGGAATCGGTGCCTTCGTGGCACTGATCGGTGTCATCGTGCTGATCCCGCTGCTGTCGCGGCCGGTCATCGCCCTGGTGCGACCGCTGCTGCTGAAGCTGTTCGGGGTCTCGGGCAAGCTGGCTGCGCAGAACGCGGTCCGTAACCCGCGGCGTACCGGGGCGACCGCCTCCGCGCTGGCGATCGGTCTCACCCTGGTCACCGGTATCTCGGTGCTGGGGGTCACGCTCGGCCAGGCGGTCGACCGGATGACGACGGACAACATCAGGGCCGACTACATGATCTCGATGGCGAGCGGCGACTCGCTCGACGAGTCGGCGCTCGCCGCCCTGGAGAAGTCCGACGCCGTCGTGGCGGTCTCGCCTCAGCAGGCCGCCTCCATCAGGGTCAAGGGCACGCACCACTCGGTCTCCGGGGTCACGCCGGGCGATGTGCAGAAGGTCTTCTCGCTGAAGACGGTCTCCGGTTCGCTGGACTCGCTGGGCGACGGCGAGATCGCCGTAGGTGACAGGACCGCGAAGTCGAACGGCTGGAAGCCCGGCACCTCCCTCCCGGTGACGTACGACGACGGCAAGAAGGGCACCCTGAAGGTCGGCGCGGTCTACGAGGAGAACGGTTTCCTCTCACCGGTCCTGATGCCGCGGAACATCCTGACCGCACATCAGAGCCACCCGGACATCCGCGAGATCTGGCTGAAGACGGACGGCGGCGCGTCGAAGGCCAACGAGCAGGCCGTGGTCGACGCCCTGGGTGACAACCCGGCGATGTCCGTCATGGACCGGCAGAACATCCGGGACAGGTTCGGCGGCTTCATCAGCATGGCGCTGAACATCATGTACGGGCTGCTGGCGATGGCCCTGATCATCGCGGTGCTCGGGGTCATCAACACCCTGGCGATGTCGGTCTTCGAGCGCCAGCAGGAGATCGGCATGCTCCGGGCGATCGGTCTGGACCGGCGCAAGGTGAAGCGCATGATCCGGCTGGAGGCCGTGGTCATCTCGGTGTTCGGCGCGGTGGTCGGGGTCGCGCTCGGTACGTTCCTCGGCTGGGCGATCGGCCGGACGCTGGCCGCCTCCATCCCGGAGTACACCCTGGTGATCCCGTGGGACCGGATCGCGGTCTTCCTGGTACTGGCGGCGCTGGTGGGCGTGCTGGCCGCGCTCTGGCCGGCCCGCAGCGCCGCGAAGCTGAACATGCTGACGGCGATCAAGACCGAGTAGCGAGTGAGCCCCCCGACAGTGAGCCCCTGATACGGAGGGCCGGTACCCGCAAGCTGGAGCTGCGGGTACCGGCCCTCTCTGCCCTCGTACGGGTTCAGCCGGCCGCGGACGCCTTCCACTCACGGGCGCGCAGCGGCATCCGCGACGCCCCGCCGTCCGCCGGGCGCACCACGAGGATCTGGTTGACCCCGATCTTGTTGTGCTCGAACGACAGGGCGGAGGCCGCCATGTAGAGGCGCCAGACCCTGGCCCGGCCGGGCGAGGTCATCGTGACCGCCCGGTCCCAGTGCTTCTCCAGATTGGCGACCCAGCGACGCAGGGTCAGTGCGTAGTGCTCCCGGATCGATTCGACGTCACGGGCCTCGAAGCCGGCTTCCTCCAGCATGGCGACGGTCCGGCCCAACGGGGCGAGTTCGCCGTCGGGGAAGACGTAGGCGTCGATGAACTCGTCCACGTGGTAAGCGGACTCGTCCCGTTCGGGGCGGCGGGCGATCTGGTGGTTCAGCAGCCGGCCGCCCGGCTTCAGCAGGGCGTAGAGGTCGTCGGCGTACTCGCGGTAGCGGGCCGAGCCGACGTGCTCGGCCATGCCGATCGACGAGATGGCGTCGTACGGGCCGTCCCTGACGTCCCGGTAGTCCTGGACACGGATCTCGATCCGGTCGGTCAGTCCTTCCTCGGCGATGCGCTTGCGGGCGTATGCGGCCTGCTCGACGGAGAGGGTCACCCCGGTGACCTGGGCGCCGTACTCGCGGGCCGCGTGGATGGCCATGGAGCCCCAGCCGCAGCCGACGTCGAGGAGGCGGTCGCCCTCCTTCAGCGCGAGCTTGCGGCAGACCAGGTCGAGCTTGTCGCGCTGGGCGTCCTCCAGGCTTCCGTCGTCCTCCCAGTAGGCGCAGGAGTAGACCATGGACGGGCCGAGGACCAGTTCGTAGAAGTCATTGCCCACGTCGTAGTGGTGGCTGATGGCCTCCTTGTCGCGGCGCTTGGTGTGGAGGGGGCCGGTGCGGCGGCGGACCTCCTCGGCGGGCGGCGGCGGCGGCGGCCAGGGGCCCGCCAGGTGCAGAAGGCTCCGGGCGGCGGCCCGGAGCTTCGGGTCCCGGATCGGGTGGACGGTGTCCTTCGCGTCCGCGCCGCGCTCCCAGAGCAGTCCGGCCATCAGATCCAGCGTCTCGTAGAGATCGCCGTCGATGTCGAGCTCGCCGGCCACCCAGGCGCGGGCCAGGCCCAGTTCGCCCGGCTTCCAGAGCAGTCGGCGCAGTGCGCGGCGGTTCCGGATGACGAGAACGGGGGCGCCGGGCGGTCCGGATTCGCTGCCGTCCCAGGACCGGATCCGGACCGGCAGGGGTTCTCCCAGCAACTCCTCGGCGAGAGCGGTCAGCCGCAACGCGGCGTCTGCCATGGCGTACACCTCCGTGATGGTGTTTCCCAACATGCCCAAACATGCCCAAACATGCCTCGAACCACGCCATACACCCGTGGTGCCACGACGAGGCACACCCCCGTCAACACTCTCCGGCGCCAACGCCATCCCGCAGTGGCGCAACGGGACGGCAAAATATCTGTACATCACACGCATTTACCGGGCGGCCGCTCCCGGCCGCCGGACACGCCGAAGGGGCCGCCCGCACCACGGATGGCGGACGGCCCCTTCGGGCGTCGTACGGAGAGGATCCGGCGGACCGGAGCCCGCGCTAGGAGGCCTTGGCCTTCTCGCCCTCGGCCTTGGCTGCGGCCGGAGCCGGGGCCGGCTTGGCGGCCTCGTAGAACTCCTCGCGCGGCGTCTCCATGGCGCCGAGCGAGACGACCTCGCGCTTGAGGAACATCCCAAGGGTCCAGTCGGCGAAGATCCGGATCTTGCGGTTCCAGGTCGGCATCGCCATGCCGTGGTAGCCACGGTGCATGTACCAGGCGAGGCGGCCCTTGAGCTTGATCTTCATCTTGCCCATGACGATCATCGCGACGCCCTTGTGCAGCCCGAGACCGGCGACCGCACCCTTGTTGGCGTGGCTGTATTCCTTCTGCGGGAAGCCGCGCATCCCGGAGATGACGTTGTCGCCGAGGACCTTGGCCTGACGCAGCGCGTGCTGGGCGTTCGGCGGGCACCAGGCGTTCGGGTTACCGGCCCTGCGACCGACCATGTCCGGAACCTGGGCGTTGTCGCCCGCGGCCCAGATGTAGTCGGTGCCCTGCACCTGGAGCTTCTCGGAGGTGTCCACGTGACCGCGCGGACCGAGCGGCAGGCCGAAGCGGGCCAGCGCCGGGTTCGGCTTCACGCCGGCCGTCCACACGATGGTGTTGGAGTCGACCTCGAGGCCGTTCTTCAGGACGACGTGACCGTCGACGCAGGAGTCCATGGAGGTCGAGAGGAAGACCTCGACGCCCCGGGACTCCAGGTGCTCCCGGCCCCAGGTGCCCAGCTTCGGGCCGACCTCGGGAAGGATCTTGTCGGCGGCGTCGACGAGGATGAAGCGCATGTCCTCGCGCTTCACGCTCGTGTAGTACTTCGCCGCGTCACGGGCCATGTCCTCGACCTCGCCGATGGTCTCCGCACCGGCGAAGCCGCCGCCCACGAAGACGAACGTCAACGCCCTGCGGCGGACGTCCTCATCGGTCGTCGAGTCAGCCTTGTCCAGCTGCTCGAGAACGTGGTTGCGCAGGCCGATGGCCTCCTCGATGCCCTTCATGCCGATGCCCTGTTCGGCCAGGCCGGGGATCGGGAAGGTACGGGAGACGGCGCCCATCGCGATGACCAGGTAGTCGAAGGGCAGCTCGTAGGCCTCGCCGACGAGCGGCGCGACCGTGGCGACCTTGCGGTCCTGATCGATGGTGGTGACCCGACCGGTCAGAACCTCCGCCTTCGGCAGCACGCGTCGCAACGGGACGACGACATGCCGCGGGGAGATGCTGCCGGCGGCGGCTTCGGGAAGGAAGGGCTGGTACGTCATGTACGACCGGGGGTCGACGACCGTGACGGTCGCCTCTCCGTAGCGCATCTTCTTCAGAATGCGCCGAGCTGCGTACAGGCCTACGTACCCACCGCCTACTACGAGGATCCTGGGACGCTCCGTGGTGCTCATGCCATCGAGTATCCACCCCGCTCGGGGGGCATGCTCGTGAGCCCCTTCACAAGGTATCCCCCACCCTCTGCTACACTTCGCCGCCCGCGTGACCGATGTCATGGCGCCGCCAGGGAACCGCGATGCGGTGGCGAACGTTGTTCACCGCTTGTGAGCTGGCCCTTGAGCCCCGCGAGCGGCGCGAACCACCCCGTCGACCGCCCCTCCGGCGACATGTCCGGAACCGTCCGCATGCGCAGCGAACGTGCCCGCGGACGGCCACGGAGCCCCATATGGGGCAGAAGTGTGCGCCGAGGAACCGAATTCCTTGTGAAGAAGTTCACGAACTTCGTCGCGCCCCCCTCCCGAAGAGGTTCCGGAGGGGGGCGCGAAGGCTCAAAAGTGCAGGCGGGAGTGCGCATGAGCACGCTTTCGGCGCCTCCTGCCGCACCCCCGCGAACGGCCTTTCGGGCGCCCTTTCGAACGGGCTGCCGGTGGCCCCGGGCTACGCGGCGGACCAGGCGATCCCGTCGAGAATGTCGTGCTCGCTGACGACGATCTCGCGGGCCCCGGTCCGCTTCATCACGCCCAGCAGGACGAGCGCCCCGGCGGGGATCACGTCGACCCGCCCCGGGTGCATCGCGGGGATCGCGGCACGCTCGGCGTGGGTCGAGGTGACGAGCCGTCCGGTGATCTCCTGGACCTGCTCGAAGGAGATCCGGGAGTGATGGATCGCCTCGGAGTCGTACTCCTCCAGCCCCAGCGCGATCGCGGCCACGGTGGTGACCGTGCCGGCGAGACCGACGAGCGTGGCGGCTTCGTTGAGCGGGACCGTCTCCTCGGCCAGATCGAGGGCGGCGTCGATGTCCGCGCGGATCGCGGTGATCTGACCCAGTGTGGGCGGGTCGGTGACGACGCCGTCGCGTACGAGATGGCGCTCGGTCATCCGTACGCAGCCGATGTCCACCGACCGCGCGGCCAGGACCCGGTCGTCGCCGACGACGAACTCGGTGGAACCGCCGCCGATGTCCACCACCAGGTAGGGCTTCGGCAGGTGGTCGCTGCCCTCGAGCTCCTTGGTGGCGCCGTCGAAGGAGAACTCGGCCTCCTGGTCGCCGCTGATCACCTCGGGCTCGACGCCGAGGATCTCCAGCACGCCGCGGACGAACTCGTCCCTGTTCTCCGCGTCGCGGGAGGCGGAGGTCGCGACGAAGCGGATCTTCTCCGCGCCGCGCTCCTTGATGACGGCCGCGTACCGGCGGCAGGCCGCGAAGGTACGCTCCAGCGCCTCGGGGGCGAGCCGGCCGGTGCGGTCCACGTCCTGGCCGAGCCGGACAATCTCCATCCGCCGGTCGAGCTCGGTGAGCTCACCGGTGGCGGGGTCGGCATCGGCGATGAGCAGTCGGATGGAGTTGGTTCCGCAGTCGATGGCGGCAACGCGGGTCATAGGTGCTCCTAGAAATCAAGCCCCTCCGGCGATTGAGGAGCGGGGGTCCGGGGGCGGAGCCCCCGGGGAACGATCAGCCCTCGTCCGGCGCCCCGTCGGCCGGCCGGAACGCGAAGTACCCGCCCTCCGACGTCTCGACGGTCTGGCCGTCCTTCTCCGCCGGCGCGCCGCACGGCGTCACGCATGCCCCCTTGCGCCACCACTCCGGCAGCATCGCGATCGCCTCGTCGCCCAGCGGGTTCACCCCCGGCCCCGCCGCCAACGAGTGCCCCACCAGCACGTGCAGGCACTTCACCCGGTCCGGCATGCCGCCCGCGCTGGGAAAGCCCTCCAGCACCTCGATGGCGTCGCGCCGGGCGATGTAGTCCTCGTGCGCGGCACGGTACGCAGCCGCCAGCTCCGGGTCGGTGGCCAGACGCTCCGTCATCTCCTTCATGACGCCGTTCGCCTCCAGCGTGCCGATCGCGGAAGCCGCGCGCGGGCACGTCAGGTAGTACGTCGTCGGGAACGGCGTACCGTCCTCCAGCCGCGGGGACGTCTCGACCACGTCCGGGTTGCCGCACGGGCAGCGGTGCGCGATCGCGCGCAGCCCGCGCGGCGGGCGGCCGAGCTGCTGCTGGAACGCGGCGATGTCCGCCTCGGTGGGCGCGGTGGACTCGGTCTGGGGAGGGGGCGTTTCCATGCCTGCCTTGGATCTACTCGGATGCGTGAACTACGGCTCCGCACAGTGCTGCGGAGACGAGGTGAACAAAGAAAGGAGAAGTCAGTTGCGGTCGGCGCTGTCCACGCCGTCCCACAGGTTGGAGTGCCAGGGCCGGTCGGTCTCCTTCGCCCCTCCGCTGCGTTCCTTCGCGGCGTCGGGGTCGATCACCGTGTAGCTGGTCTCCCCGGGACTCACGTAGTGCAGGTGTTCCCGGGCCAGTCGGCGGATGTACGCGTCGTCCTGGAGGCGCGCCTTCTCGTCGCGCAGCTCCTCGGTGTGCTTCTCGGCCTCCCGTGCCAGCCGCTCCTGGTCGGCGATCTCGTCGCGCTGCGACACGTACTGCCGCATCGGATACGCGAGCGCCACCACCAGCGAGCAGACGACCAGGGCGAGGAAAGCTGCCCGGCCGGTGAGCCGGGAGCGGCGGTCCTGGCGGCGGTTCTGGGACCGGTAGACGCGGGCGGCGGTCTGCTCGCCGAGCAGTCGCAGCCGGGTCGCGGTGGAGAACCGGTCCCGGTCCTTCGCGGCCATGTCTCCGCCTCCCCACTACGCACGTCCGTCCCCGCACACGGTACGGGACCGAGTGCGGGGACGGACGGAGGCCCGGGCCTTTGCCCGGTGCCGGGCCTGCGATCAGCCCTTGAAGCGAGGGAACGCGGAGCGGCCCGCGTACACCGCCGCGTCGTCGAGGATCTCCTCGATGCGCAGCAGCTGGTTGTACTTGGCGACACGGTCCGAGCGGGCCGGGGCGCCGGTCTTGATCTGGCCGCAGTTCACCGCGACGGCGAGGTCGGCGATGGTGACGTCCTCGGTCTCGCCGGAGCGGTGGGACATCATGCACTTGAAGCCGTTGCGCTGGGCGAGCTCGACGGCGTCCAGGGTCTCGGTCAGCGAACCGATCTGGTTCACCTTGACGAGCAGGGCGTTGGCGGAGCCCTCCTCGATGCCACGGGCCAGACGCTCCGGGTTGGTGACGAACAGGTCGTCGCCGACGATCTGCACCTTGGCACCGAGCTTCTGGGTGATGACGTTCCAGCCGGCCCAGTCGTCCTCGTACAGCGGGTCCTCGATGGAGACCAGCGGGTACGCGGAGACGAGCTCCTCGTAGTACTCGGTCATCTCGGCGGCCGAGCGGGACTTGCCCTCGAACTCGTACTTGCCGTCCTTGTAGAACTCCGAGGCGGCGACGTCGAGCGCGAGCGCGATGTCCTTGCCCGGGGCGTAACCGGCTTCCTTGATGGCCTCGAGGATGAGGTCCAGGGCGGCGCGGTTCGACTCCAGGTTCGGCGCGAAGCCGCCCTCGTCGCCGAGACCGGTCGACAGACCCTTGGTCTTCAGGACCTTCTTCAGCGTGTGGTAGACCTCGGCGCCCCAGCGCAGGGCCTCGGAGAAGGACTCCGCGCCGATCGGGGCGATCATGAACTCCTGGATGTCCACGTTGGAGTCGGCGTGCGACCCACCGTTGAGGATGTTCATCATCGGGACGGGCAGCAGGTGCGCGTTCGGGCCACCGAGGTAGCGGAACAGCGGCAGGTCCGAGGCCTCGGAGGCGGCGTGCGCGACGGCCAGCGAGACGCCGAGGATGGCGTTGGCGCCGAGCGAGCCCTTGTTCTCGGTGGCGTCCAGGTCGAACATGGCCTGGTCGATCAGCCGCTGCTCGGTGGCGTCGTAGCCGACGAGCTCCGGGCCGATCTGCTCGATCACGGCGAGGACGGCCTTCTCGACGCCCTTGCCCTGGTAGCGGTTGGGGTCACCGTCGCGAAGCTCAATGGCCTCGAACGCACCGGTGGAGGCGCCGGACGGGACGGCAGCACGGCCCGTGCTGCCGTCGTCGAGGCCGACCTCGACCTCGACCGTGGGGTTTCCGCGGGAGTCGAGGATTTCCCGGGCTACGACGACGTCGATGGACGGCACGAGGCATCTCCTTCTGGGATATGACGCTGGTTGTGCAGGGTCGCTTTGGCCTTGCGCCAAGAGCCTAACCGGCTGGGCCGTCCCGGTCCGCCGACCGCCCGCCTCCTGGGACGAAAAAGGACCCAAGGGCACTCATAGTCGCGCAAAGGTCCGCATGCCTACTGGCCGATAACGACAACGGCTGAACAGTGGATGCGGAAACCCCGATCCGGCGCGCACGGGGGAATCCGCGCCGGATCGGGGTGCTCAGGGAGGAGAGAGCCCGTATCCACGGAGAGTCCGTGTGCACGAGCGCCCGTCCTACTTCGTCAGGTGGAGCTGCTGACCCGGGTAGATCAGGTCGGCGTCCTTGACGATGTCCTTGTTCAGCTTGAAGAGCTGCTGCCAGCCGCCCTTCACCTTGTGCTGCGCGGCGATCTTGCTGAGCGAGTCGCCGGACTTCACCTTGTACTCGCCGTCACCCTTGGCGACCTTCCCGCCGGTCGGCGTGGTGACGGTCTTCTTGGGGGCGGTGCCGCGGTCCGCGCGGGAGGCGGCGGGGGCCTCGGTGCGCTCGGCCTGCTTCGGCGCGGCCTGCTTCGACTCCTGCGCCGGGGCGCTCTGCTGCGCGGTGGAGCCGGTGTTGACGCCCGGGTCGACACCGTCGTTGGTCAGGCCACCGGCGCCGGCGCAGCCCCAGGCTCCCGGGCCCTGCATGTCGAGGAGCTTCTCGGCGGTGGCGATCTGCTGAGCCTTGGTGGCGAGGTCGGCGCGCGGGGCGTACTGCGTACCACCGGCGGCGGCCCAGCTGGACTGCGAGAACTGCAGGCCGCCGTAGTAGCCGTTGCCGGTGTTGATGGACCAGTTGCCACCGGACTCGCACTGGGCGACGGCGTCCCATGTGGCGACGGAGGCGGCGGAGGCGCCGGTCGCACCCATCAGGGGAGCGGCGATGGCGGCACCGGCGACACCGGCGAGCGTGACGACACGGACGGCCCTGGACGGGCGACGGTGCTTGCCCTTGCTGTTCAGCAGCATGGAACTTCTCCTCACCGACGCCTACGAGGTGAGCTGTCGGGTTCGGGCCAAGTGAGTTGCCCGGTCGCATGTCCTAGCACGCGACTTCACCCCGAGCCGGTCCTGACGGCCTTTCGGCCATCGGTCCCGGCGGCTTACCTGGGTCCCCCGCTCCTGCCTACGGCGCTTTACGCGTCTGTTCCCTACGACCGACGGCAGGATTCGGCGTGACGGTCGACGGGGCCCGCGGTGCGAGCGGTTCCGACCGTAAACGTACGCAACCTCGACATTCAAAGATGGGCATAACGGACAATCAGTCCTTACCTGCATCGGACCGCGCAGCGTTTTCGCAGGTGGGGGGCGATACGGACAGGCCCGACAGCCGCGACACGCCAGTTAACGCAAAGAGACCCATGTCTCACTTACGCATAAGCGGACATAGGTCCCTGAACTACCCCGATTTTTGGGGCATTTTTAGCTGCTTATCAGACCGCTCTCACTTCGACTTCCCGTCGAGGTCGAGGCTCTGGCCAGGCAGGATGAGGTCCGGGTCGCCGCCGACCGCACCCTTGTTCGCCTCATAGAGGGCGGGCCATCCACCGGGAACCTTCTGTGCGTCAGCAATCGCCGAGAGGTTGTCGCCCGGCCGGACGGTGTAATCGCCTTCGGCCGCCGTCGCGCGCGTGTCGCGCCCCTCACTGTTACCGCGGGAAGCATGCCGGCCCGAGTCGCGGTCGACGCCCCTGCCCGTGCCCCGACCCACCTCGGGGGCCGGCGCGCCGCGGTGCTTGCCACCCGCCTCGCTGTCGGACGAGCCGGACGAACCAGTCGAACCAGTCGAACTGGAGGATTCGAAGGAGTCGAAGGAGTCGAAGGATGAGTCGGACGAGTCGGACTTCTTGGACGACGGCGTGGCGGAAGACTCGGCCGAGCGCTGGTGCGACGCCTTGCCCGACGGCGCGGCGGACGCAGCCGCGCTCTCCGCCGGTTCGGCCGACGGCACGATTCCCGGGTCGACCCCCGGCAACGGCCCGTCCGCCGTGAGCCCGGAAATCACCGCGCAGCTGGGCCACGCCTGCGGCCCCTGGTCGTCCAGGACCCTCTCGGCGACCACTATCTGCTGCGAGCGGCTGGCGAGGTCGGCGCGCGGAGCGTACGCCTCACCGCCGTACGACTTCCAGGCGTCCTGCGAGAACTGAAGGCCGCCGTAGAAGCCGTTGCCGAGGTCGGCGCTCCACATGCCGCCGCTCTCGCATTCTGCGACCTGGTCCCAGGTCGTGGCGTCGGCGGCGTGCGCACCGGCCGCGCCGAGCAGGGGGATGGCGATGGCCGAACCGGTCACGCCTGCGGCGACGACGATCGCGGGTGCCTGGCGAGGGCGACGGTGCCTGCCGTTCGCGGAGCCCATGGGGTTGCCTTCCGTGTGACTGACAAGTGACTGGTGAGTCGAACGGTGAACGTAGCGGCACTCGAACGCCTGTCACAAGTCGATGCAGCGCAGATCACGTGAAAGTCACAGAGTTGACAGAGTGTCACCCACGTCGGAACGCGGGCCGGGACCGAACTCCACCGGAAGCGTGCGCAGTCCACGCATGATGAGTCCGCCACGCCACCGCAAATCGGTAGGTTCCACCGCAAGCCGCAGGTCCGGGAGGCGCCTCAACAGCGTGGCCAGGGCAGCCTGTCCCTCCAGTCGGGCAAGCGGTGCTCCCAGGCAGTAATGGATGCCGTGCCCGTATCCAAGGTGCTGATTGTCACGCCGTGCGAGGTCCAGTCTGTCCGGGTCCGCGAATCGTGCCGGATCCCGGTCCGCGGCGGCGAGCACCACCAGTACGGGGTCACCCGCCGCGATCCGCCGGCCGCCGAGCGTCAGCGGCTCGGTGGCGAACCGCCAGGTCGCCAGCTCCACCGGACCGTCGTACCGCAGCAGTTCCTCGATGCCGGTCTCCAGCAGCCCTGTCTCCCCCGCGTCGAGCGAGCGTTGCAGCCGCTCCCGCTGCTCCGGATTGCGCAGCAGGGCGTACACCCCGTTGCCGATGAGGTTGACCGTCGTCTCGAATCCGGCGAAGAGGAGGATGAAGGCCATGGCGGCGGCCTCGTTCTCGGTGAGGTGCTCGCCGTGGTCGCTCGCCCGGATCAGCCCCGAGATCAGGTCCTCCCCCGGGTTCTCCCGCTTCCGGTGGATGAGCTCCGCGAGATAGCCGCGCATCTTCTTCACCGACCGGGCCACCCCGCCGCGCGGACCGCCGCCGTGGCGGATCATCATCCCCGCCCAGTCCCGGAAGTCGTCCTGGTCCTCGCGCGGGACGCCGAGAAGGTCGCAGATCGCGTAGATGGGGAGCGGGAACGCGAAGTCGTGGATGAGGTCCGCGGACCCCTCCTCGATGAAGTCGTCGATGAGGCGGTCCGTCAGCTCCTGCACGCGCGGGGCGAACTCGGCGACCCGGCGCGGGGTGAACGCCTTCGAGACCAGCCGGCGCAGCCGGGTGTGGTCGGGCGGATCGATGTTCAGCAGATGCGTCATCAGCTCCGCCTTGCGCTCGCCGGGGATGCCGGTCTTCCCCTTGGCGTGTGCCGGTTCGTCATGATGCGCAGGGTTCTTGGAGAGCCGGGTGTCGGCGAGGGCCTGCCGGGCGTCCTCGTACCGCGTCACGAGCCATGCCTCGACCCCGCTGGGCAGCGCGGTGCGGTGCACGGGGCTGTGGTCGCGCAGCCAGGCGTAGGCAGGGTACGGGTCGGTGGCGAACTCCCAGGTGAAGAGTTCGGGGGCGTCGGCGGGGCTGTCGGCGGGGCTGTCGTTCACCCCCTGACGTTATCCGCCGGCCTCCGCGGCGAGGATCGCGTCCCGGTAGGCGCGGCCCGCAGCGCGCAGGGCGGCCTCGGGGTCCGTGCCGTCCCGTTCCGCGCGTACGGCGAGGGCGAGGAGTTCGTACCCGATGCCGTCACCCGTCGGGAGCGGCACATCGAGTCCGGCGGCACGGACCCGGCTCGCCAGCTTCGCGGCCAGCGCCAGTCCGGGCTGGCCGAGCGGCACGCCGTCGGTGACCGAGTCGCGCTGCTTCTCGAGGGCCTTGGTGCGCAGCCAGTGCGCGTGGACGTCCTCCGGGGTCTCGGCGGTCTCGTCGCCGAAGACATGCGGATGGCGGTGGATCAGCTTCTCGACGAGGGTCGCGGCGACATCGTCGACGGAGAACGGTTCGTCCGGGTCCTCCTCCGCGATCCGGGCGTGGAAGACGACCTGGAGAAGGACGTCCCCGAGCTCCTCGCGCAGTTCGCCGCGGTCGCCGTCCTCGATCGCCTCGACGAGTTCGTAGGCCTCCTCGATGGCGTACTTGGCGAGCCCCTCGTGGGTCTTCTGCGAGGTCCACGGGCACTCGACCCTGATCCGGTCCATGACCTGGACGAGGTCGAGGAGGCGGGCGCCGGGAAGATCGTACGAACCGGGCAGCAGCTCCAGGTTCGGCATCTGCACCCGGCCCGAGCCGGCCAGCCGGGCCAGCCCGTCGGTCAGCGGCTGATTGCCCTCACCACCGGTCACGACCACGACGGTCCGGCCGCCCGCGCAGGCGTCGACGAGTTCCTGCGCGGCGGGCGCGGCGTGCTCGACGGTGACGCCCGCCTCGCGCAGGTAGGGCAGCTGGGGGTGGTCGGGTTCGGCGCAGAGCACCCGGTCGGCTGCGTGCAGCGCCTGCCAGGCGGGCCAGGACAGCAGTCCGGGCGCGACCCGGTGGCTGGCGGTGAGCAGGACGATACGACCGGGGTCTTCAGCGTTCACCCCACCAACCTACTAGGGGGTGTGCGGCACCCCCTAAGCGCCGGCTGCGGCTTCCTGCTGGGCGGGCTTGGTGACCTGGGTGATCCACGGGGCCTTGTAGTTGGCGAGCTGGGTCTGCTTGTTGTCCCAGGTGCCGAAGCGCGGGTTGACGTCGATGTGCAGCGACTTCGACGCCGCGCTGAGCGCATCGCCGAGGGCCTTCTGCCCCGCGGGCTGCTGCAGATCGACGCCGAACGCCTGGGCGAGCTTCGACAGCTGGACCTGCTCGCGCAGGACGGCATCGATCTGGTCCGGGGCGACCCAGCTCTGCTGCAGCATCATCGCCTGCAGCTGTGCCTCTCCCCCGGACTGGGAGACCGCCGACTGCCGCATCTCCTGGATCTCCTTGCGGCTGACCGTGACTCCCGCGTCCGCGGCGGCCTTGTCCAGGATCCGGTCGAAGATCAGCCCGTGCAGCTTGGCCCGGCTGAGCTGCCCGGACTTGTTGATGAGCTGGACGGACTGGTCGGACTCGTTCTGCGCGGTGCGCACGTCCGCCACCTGGGCCTGCACGGTGGACACCTCGATGCGGTCCCCGCCGACCACGGCTGCGGCACCTGGATGGGCCTGGTTGCCGCAGGCGGAGAGAAGCGGCGCCGCGACGAGCATGGCGGCGGAGACGGCGAGCGCGGTGCGACGGCGGTGCAAAGGAGCCTCCCGGGGAGATTGCGACAGCAGGTGCGGCGCGCCGCGCCCCGTTGAGAGGTGGTGGCCGGGCGACGGGCGGGCGCACAAGACCTTGCGGTGATCGATGTTAGGCAGTGGACGTGATCCCGGCCACTGATTCGACCAACGATTCGGCAGGAGCCGGGGATGTGGGCCTGTTCATCACCCCTCCACGGCCGTTTCCGGCCGCAGCATGATCGCGCGCGAGACCACGAACGTGATCGGGATGGCCGCCACCGCCGCGACCAGCGGTGCGTAACGACTGCTGAATCCCACCAGGTCGACCAGCAGCCAGACACCCCCGGTCGTGATGACGACATTGGCGGCGTTGGTCAGCGGGAAGAGCAGGAACTTCTGCCAGGTGGGGCGGGTCCGGTAGGTGAAATACGAGTTCAGCAGGAACGAGCCGGTCATGCTCGACGCGAACGCGATCACATGCGCGGCCAGATACGGCAGTCTGGTCAGCAGGGCCAGATAGCAGCCGTAGTACGTAACGGTGTTCACGACGCCGACGAGTGCGAAGCGGATCATCTGCGCCCGGACCGTCATCGGCGTACGAACTCCCGGGCCTGCTGATTCGGTACGCCGGTATTGCCGGCCTTCACCAGGAAGTGCGGGCGCCGCTTCACCTCGTAATAGATGCGGCCGACGTACTCACCGACCACACCCACTATCACCATCTGTACCCCGGCGAGGGCCGTGACCACGACGACGAGCGTGACGTAGCCGGGCGTGTCCACACCTTTCACCAGGGCGAATCCGACGATCCAGGCGGCATAGGCGAAGGCCACGGACATCAGCACCAAGCCCAGGTACAACGCGGCGCGCAGAGGCTTGTTGTTGAACGAGAGCAGTCCGTCGAGTCCGTAGTTGAGGAGCTTCCCGAAGGTCCAGGCGGAGCGGCCCTGCTCGCGGACCGCATTCTCGTAACCGAAGGTCGTCGTCCGGAATCCGACCCAGGCGAACAGTCCTTTGGAGAACCGGTTGTACTCGGTGAGGTCGAGGACGGCGTCGACCGTACGCCGGGACAGCAGCCGGAAGTCGCCGACGCCGTCGATCAGCTCGACGTCCACCAGGCGATTGATCAGCCAGTAGTAGGCGCGGGCGCCCAGGGTGCGGGTGACACGGTCGCCCTTGCGGGTGCGGCGGGCGATGACCTGGTCGTAGCCGTGGGCGTGCTCGTCCAGCATGCGGCCGATGAGCTCCGGCGGGTGCTGGAGGTCGGCGTCCATGATGACGACCGCGTCGCCGTCGGCGTGCTGGAGACCTGCGAGCATGGCGGCCTCCTTGCCGAAGTTCCGGCTGAAGGAGAGGTAGCGGGTCCGCGGGTCGGCGGCGGCCAGCTCCTCCAGAAACGGAAGCGTGCCGTCCGTGCTGCCGTCATCGACGTAGACCAGCTGGAATTCATGTCCCAGCCGCGTCATGTGGTCCGCGACGCGCGCATGGAAGCGTCCGAGGATCTCCTCCTCGTTGAAACAAGGCACCACCAGCGAGATCAGCACGGAGTATCTCACCCTGTCGGTCAGTCGGTTAAAGATGTTTCACATGGATGATGAGCAACCATTTCGCGAATTGAGCGAGCAAGGAAACAGATCAACACTATTCACTCATCCGTGACTGCCATATTCCTCCGTATGCCGACCTTCCGCCCTCGCCCGGCCGCGGCCTGGCTCGCCGCACTGATCACCGTCGTCACCGTGTGCGCGGGCGATGCGGCGGCCCGCAGCTTTCCGTTCGGACCGCACGCCCGAAGTGTCCATGACCTCGGAAATCAGTTCGTTCCGTTCCACACCCGACGCTGGGACCTGCTGCACGGAAACGCCGACGGCGGGCTGTTCCTGAATGGGTCGTCCGGATACGGGACCAGCTTCCTGCCCGGCCTCGGCACCTGTCTGACCAGCCCGTTCGCGCTGCTCCTCGGGTTCTTTCCGCGGGACCGCATCGACCTCGCGGTCCATGTGGTGACGGTCCTGAAAATGGCGTCGGCGGCGACGCTGACGGCCCTGCTGCTCCTGACGCTGCGCGGCGGGCGCCGGTGGGCGGCGGGGTTGCCCTGTGGTTCGTACGCGCTGTGCGGCTGGTCGGTCGTCGAGGCGTCGTGAACCCGATGTGGCTGGACGGTCTGATCTCGCTGCCGCTGCTCTGCCTGGCCGGGGAGTGGGCCCGGACGGGGCGGCACCGGATCGCCGCACCGTTGCTCGTCGCGGGAGCGTGCCGCCGGTGTGCGTCACCTTCTTGTCGACGGCGTACTGGTGGCCGCGACGGTGCCCGGTGTACAGCGTCGAGGCGTACGGGAAGCCCGTGGTGGTGGAGTACACGTCGTCGTAGCGGGCGTACCAGAGGATCTCCGGCAGGGATATGAACCCGCAGCGCTGTCCGGACCGCACGCCGCAGCGGGACGGCGGTGGCGCCTTCCGATCCCATGAACGCCCGCTGCCGGCGTGCGGCGCAGACCTGCGGACCATTCCCGAACGAACCCGGACCGGCCGGCCTCGGCGGTCGCCGGCCTCAAGCGCACCGGTGCGACCGCCGTCCATGTCACCGCCGACGGCATACGGGCCGAACTACCGCCCGGCAGCACCGGAACGGTCGTGATCGCCGCGCCCCGCATCGCCGGCTGGACCTGCCGGAACCGCCCCGCCGACAACTACCTGGGCCGGCACTAGCCCACGATCGCGACCGGGGCATCCCAGGCGTTCCGGTCGATCGTGAGCGTGCCGCCGGTGTGCGTCACCTTCTTGTTGACGGCGTACTGGTGGCCGCGACGGTGCCCGGTGTACAGCGTCGAGGCGTACGGGAAGCCCGTGGTGGTGGAGTACACGTCGTCGTAGCGGGCGTACCAGAGGATCTCCGGCAGGTCCGTGCGGTTCGTCGCGTTGGCCACGACGGCTGCGCTGGAGTTGCTGAAGCCGTAGAAGCCGGACCAGTACCCCTTGGCCTTGACCGTCTTGTCGAACGACCGGATGTAGGTGAGCACCGTGTTCACACAGGAGGTGTTCTTCGGGTCGAAGTACTCCATGTCGAGGTAGACGGGGCTGCCCGGCTTCATACCGAGCGCGGCCTCCTTCGCCACGGCGTCGTTGGCGTCGGTGACGGCCAGTGAGGCGGCGTTGGTGGCGGTCATCTTCTCGGGGTTGGCGCTCGTCTGGCACGGCGGCTGCGCGCCGACGTACAGCGGGACCAGCTTCCACCCGGTGGCACTGACGGACTTCACCCAGGACGCGGTGAGATTGGGCTGCGCGCAGCCGCGGTTCTTCCCACCGACGTACACGGCGGCACCGTGGTAGACGGAGGAGCTGTACCAGCCCTTCATGGTGGTCAGCGACGGTGCGGTGCAGGTGTCGAAGACATGCCCGGTGTAGATCTTCGGCGCGGGCCTGGAGACGGTGGTGGCGGTGGCGGCCTCGGCGGCGAACGCGCCACCGGCGAGAACGGCGACGCCGGCCACGGCCAGGGAGATGCGGCGACGCTTCTTGGATATGCGGTGAGAGGGCACAGAGACCTCGACAGTGCTCGGAAGAAGTGAGAGGCCGACGGGGCAGGCGAGTCGTCAGCCGCCCCGGCGGCAGATCACGGTCTCATGCCTTGATCGACAGTTCACTGACAAAAGGGGCATCTCATGCAGCCGTTGCAGAAATTTGGCGTGCTCATTGCCTTCCTACCTTCAGGTCCCGCGCCGAAGCCCACGGGAGCCGGGGTCGCCGCCCGCTCCCCCGGCCTGCGCAACCTGCCACTGCACGACGCCGTCCGGAACCAGATCGGCGAGACCGGATATGTCTTGTGCAAGGTGATGGTGGCGTGGGACTGGACGCCCCCGAAGATGCCGCCGGTGAAGTACCCCACCTGCGCGCCGCCTTCGGGCGCGCCATCTCTGACCGACCACGCCCCGACAAGTTGGCCCAGACGTGATTCGAGATGATCGATCAGAGTGGACATGGTTACTTACCCGCCTCGGACCTGGAGTTGCCGGTCGAGCTGACGACGCAGCTCCACCGGCAGCGGGTGGTGCGGCCCGTACATCCGCTCGGTGTCGTAGAGCAGCGCCTGAAGCTGTCCGCGCGCCGCCGCGTGGTCGCCGACCGCGAGCAGCAGATACCCGATGCGCTGACGGATCTCGAAGGAGCGTGCCGGGTCGTTGCCCGTCGCGTACCGGTTCTCGTAGTACGGCAGGACCGCCCGGTACTCCGCGAGCGCGGCCGCCGGTTCGCCCAGCTGTTCCAGGCAGTGCGCCGCGTCGTAGCGGTACTGCAGCGTCTGCGTGTCGGCCGGTCCGGCCTCCGCCGCGCGGTCGTCGGCGAGGCGCCGCAGTTCGGGCAGGGCGCGGCGGTACTGCCCGTCGTCCATCAGGGTCGCCGCGTACTGCTTGCGCAGGATGCGGACCACCGGCGAACCCTCGCCGTGCTGCTCGGCGGCGGCCGGGAGAATGCCGCCGAGGATGTCCACGGCCTGGGTGATCCGGCCCTGCCCGAGCAGCTGCTTGACCTCGTCGACCGCGGCCGCGACATCGGGTTTCGCGGCCACCGGCGCGGGCTGCGCGGCGGGCGGGGTGGTGACGCGGTCGGGCCACGGTGCGTGCGGCCGCAGGAAGGGTCGGGTCGGGTCGAGCGGGCCGGCCGGGAGCCCCGTGCCGCTCGACGGCAGAAGCGGGGTGAGGTGTTCGTACACCTCCTGGGCGCTCGCAGGGCGGTGCTGCGGGTCCTTGGCGAGGAGCCGGAGCACAAGCGCTTCGAGGGGTTCCGGGATATCGGGCCGGATCTGACGGACCGGGAGCGGCGGCTCGTAGAGGTGGCGGTGCAGCACCCCGAGAGCGGTGGAGCCGGCGAACGGCACGTCCCCGCTGAGCAGCTCGTGGAGGAGCACGCCGAGCGCGTACAGATCGGTGTAGGGGCCGACGACGCCTCCCATCGCCTGCTCGGGCGCCATGTAGGCGGGCGAACCGATCGGCGTACCGGTGTGGGTGAGGCGGGTGGTGTCGCTGTCCAGGACGGAGGCGACGCCCAGGTCGAGGACGGTGACCGTGCCGTCCGAACGCACCATCAGATTGCGGGGCTTGAGGTCGCGGTGGACGATCGGCACCGCGTGCACGGCGGAGAGCGCGGCGCAGAGCTGAGCCGCGACGGCGACGGACCACTGCCAGGGGTACGGGTCGTGCTCGGCGAGATGGTCGGCGAGGTCGGACCCCTCGACGTACTGCATGACGAGGAACAGGTCGTCGCCGTCGCTGCCCGCGTCATGGACGGTGACCAGGCCCGGGTGGTCGACCTGGGCGGTGACCCGGCACTCGCGGACGAACCGGCGTCGCAGCTCCTCGACCGCTTCGCTGCCGGTGGGGCCCGCGACCCGGTCGGGCCGGAGCAGTTTCACCGCGACCCGGCGGTCGAGGCGTTGGTCGTACGCCGTCCAGACCTGGCCCATGCCGCCCTGGCCGAGGATGGTCGCCAGCTCGTACCGTCCGGCGATGACGCGCCCGCTCATCGGTCCTCCTCGTGACGGAGGAGGTCGCTCAGTTCGTCGAGCTCGGCGCGGACCTGGTCGATGCGGTGGGGCGGGGTGGGCGCGGGCGCGTGCTGCACGGGCTGCGGGTGCGACCGCGGCTGCGGCTGCGGCTGCGGCTGCGGCTGCGGCTGGTACTGAGGCGGCTGGGGTTGTGCGTACTGCTGAGGCCGAACGGACAGCGGCTGCTGCGTGGGCGCGGTGGTCGCGTACCCGTACCCCGGCGCCGGGGGCGGATACCCGGCGCCGAACTGCTGCTTCGTGAGCTGCTCGTAGTGGCGGATGTCCCCGTACAGGTAGTACGCGCAGGCGGCGACGATCGCCACGAGCAGCAGCGGTATGAAGAAGAAGTCGACGCCGTTGGGATCGGGATTGGTGTCGTCCCTGCCGATGATCGGCAGGAGCACACAGACCAGCACGAAGCCGGCCCCGGTCAGCCACCAGTCGGACGCCCGGCGGCGCACGATCGCCAGCCGCAGCAACGGCGTCCACAGCAGCAGACCGATCGAGCCCACGGCGAGCACGACGAACAGCACACGCATCGACACGATCCAGGCCCGGCTGGGGACCCGGCGCTGCGGCGTCGGCGGATGACCCGGCGCGTACATGGCTGCTCCTGGTACGTGGTCGTGGAGGTCCCGCGCGCACGCGTACGTACCCGTGCGGGTATGTGTACGCGTGCGCATGCAGATCTGGCAGATCTGAGCGTAAGGGGCGACACCGACAACGGCCCACGGGTTGTACGGAACCGTTGTGGTTCAGCTCACTCCGGCGTGACCGTGCCGTCCGTCAGACCGTCGTACATCCCCTGGACCAGCTGTCCGCCGAGCCTGCCGGTCAACCGGAGCGCGTCCTCGAACGCGGCCAGGGAGCGGAACCGTTCCCCGTACCGCTGCTGCTCCGCCAGTGGCAGCCGCGGCAGTTGGAGACGGCGGGCGTCGAGCCGGGTGGCGGTCGACGCATAGCTGCTGGCCTGACGGTTGTTGGCGGTGCCGCGCAGGAAACCGGCGAGGAACCACGGGTCGACGGCGGCCGGATCGGGGCGCAGCAGCTGAAGGTTGCGGCCGAGCGCGGCGCCCGCGGTCGCCTCGTCGATCACTCGGGCGACGGAGCCGCCGCCGAGTACGGGGACGACGACATCGCCCGGCTCGACGAGGACCGGCTCCTCGAGCGGTCCCTCCGCGCCGGCGGGGGCGGAGGGGAGTGTTCCGGAGGGGGCGGTGGAGCCGAGGACGTCGTGTTCCGTGAGGACGGGGACGGGGGCGGATCCGGTGCCGGTACCGGAACCTCCGGTACGGAGGTGAAGGGCGCCCGCGCGGGCGAGCTCGCCGACGGTGGTGAGCGGCCAGTGCGCCGCGCCGGAGACGTCCGCGGGCGGCGGGGTGAGGGTCGCGGTCAGCCGCAGCGTCTCGGTGAGCCGGTCCCGCACGCGGGTGAGTTCACCCGGTCCGCCACCGGCCGTCGGGGACGGCAGATGGCGGGCGGGGGCCAGGTCCACGTCGTCGTCGAGGAGTTCGATGACGGGGACGACCCGGCTGACGCCCGGCCGGTCCTGGCCGGCCCCTTGGGCGGGGACGTCCGGCTCGGAACCGGTCCGCCCGTCGAACGGCTCCCAGGCATCCAGCACGGCACTGCGCACCGCCTGCCAGTCGAGCCGGTCGCGCCCGCCGGACGCGGGGGCGGATGCGGGCGCCGTCGGCGATTCCGCGGGCTCGGCGGTGTCCACCAGCAGCAGTTCGGGCGAGAGGCGGACACCGGCGCCCGGCTTTCGGAGCACCCAGAGGTGGAGCGGGATGCCGTACGGGGGTGCCGCGCCGGCCGGGAGGGCGACGACGGCACGCAACGCGCCGCGGCGCAGCAGATCGGCGCGGATCCGCCGGCCGGAGCGGCGTGATGCGGCGGCCGGCGGCATCAGCAGGACGGCGGTGCCGCCCTCGCGCAGATGGGCCAGGGCGTGCTGGACCCAGGCGAGTTCGGACTCCGCGCG
Source organism: Streptomyces atratus (assembly GCF_040655115.1). GTDB lineage: Bacteria > Actinomycetota > Actinomycetes > Streptomycetales > Streptomycetaceae > Streptomyces > Streptomyces atratus_D. Next base: position 101,963 of record NZ_JBFAJH010000013.1, read on the forward strand.
CGCGGGGAGGCCGTACTCCCAGCGCGGGTCGTAGGCGAGCTCGTCGTGGCCCCAGTTGCGTTCGTTGAACGGCGGGTGGCAGAGCACGGCGTCGACGGCGAGCTGCGGGAACGCGTCGGCCCGCAGCGTGTCGCCGGTCCGCACGGCGAGCGCTGTGGGATTGCGGCCCTCGGAGTGCAGGGCGAGGCGGAGGGCGCTGAGCGCGGCAAGATCCGGGTCGGCGTCCTGCGCGTACAGGGCGGTCGGAGCGCTGACAGCGCACAGCAGGGCGCCGGTCCCGGTGGCCGGGTCGAGGACCGTACGGGCGGGCCGGTCGCCGGTCCGGATCAGCTCGGCCATCAGGTCGGCGAGGCCGGGCGGAGTGAGGGTGAACTGGCGCGGATTCGCCGCGAGCTGACGGCCGAGGAGGAACTCGAGGGCCTGGCGGGTTCCTGTCTCGGCGGCGAGTTCGGCGGCGGCCCGCAGCAGAGGGACGGACGCGAGCAGTTCGTCGGCGGTGGGAGTGTGAACAGCCCGCGCGTATCCCGTTCCGCCTCCGGCGTCGCTTCCTTCCGCGTCGCCGGTGGCAGGTCCGAAGCGTGCGGTGAGAAGGCTGTTCAGGGCGAGGTGGAGCACCTTGGCCATCCGCGCGTCCGGCACGGCGGTGATCTCCAGCCAGGCGGTGGGCCTGTCCCGGACGAGAAGCAGGGCGCAGCCCGTGTGCACGAGGGCGGGAACGGCGCCGGCCGGGTGTCCGGCCAGCTGCTGCCAGACCCGTTCACGGAGCGGGACCTCAGCGAGTTTCCCCTGGTCCCGGAGCCACTGTTCGACCTCGGGAAGGGCAAAGGACGGGCTGGTCTCGGTGCCGCCGACCGGCTTGGGGAAGTCTGCGTGGCGGCGGCGCCAGTTGCTGACGGCGGCGCGCCCCACCCCGGCGAGCCGGGCGATTCCGGCCGCGGTCACCTCTGTCGAGTTCTCCGGCACTGGCTCTCCCTGGTCCTGATGCGTCCATACGGATCCGCGCTGCCTGCTGTGTCCTCGAGCATACCGACCCCTTCACCCGCGACGGATTCACAGTGTGCACACACCCATTTTCCGTGAATCATGTTGACCCGGTTCACAAGCTCTGGTCTTATTGACCTGTCGCTACGTCAGGTGGCGCAACGAACCGCTCACCATTCATCCCTGCACGCCGGAGGGCACAGCCATGTCCCAGTTCACGCAGCCGCCGCAGTCCCCGCAGCCCCAGCAGCCGTACGCCCCGGCCCAGACGCCCGGCCTGCGCCCGGCCCGCAACGGGCTCGGCATCTCCGCGCTGATCCTCGGCATCATCGGAGCCGTCTCGGGCCTGATCCCGTTCCTCTTCTGGCTGGCGGGCGTCCTCGGCCTCATTGCCCTGATCCTCGGTCTGGTCGGCCGGGGCCGCGCCAAGCGCGGCGAGGCCACCAACAAGGGCATGGCCACGTTCGGCGCCGTCCTCGGCCTGATCGCGCTGATCCTCTCGGTGGTCGGCGCGGTGATCACCTTCAAGGCGGTGGGCGACGCGGTGGACGAACTCGACAAGGCGGTGTCGGACACCACTGCCTCCGCCCGGCCGAAGGCGGGCGGCACGGACACCGCCGAGGGCAAGGACAAGAAGAAGGACGCCGGGAAGGCGCTGGAGGCCGGCGACTCGGCCGTGTACGACGACGACCTGACGGTCACGGTCGGCGACGCGACCTCGTACACCCCCGACTCGTACGCCGCCGGTCACACGAAGGGCAACAAGGCGTACCGGATCGCGGTCGTCATCGAGAACGCGGGCAAGGAGAAGTTCGACGCGGCGCTCGTGAACGTCGAGGCGCGGGCCGGCAAGGACGGTGTGGACGCCGAGCAGATCTTCGACGGCAAAGTCGGCGAGGGCTTCAGCGGCACGGTCCTGCCCGGCAAGAAGGTCACCGTCCAGTTCGCCTTCGACGCTCCGGCGGACGCCAAGAACCTGACTGTCGAGGTCAACCCCGGCTTCACGTACGACGCCACCCAGTGGGACCTCGCGCTCTGATCCCGGCCCTCCCCCTCCCTTGCCCCTCCCCCAGGACGGAGCCCGCCCATGCGCCCCCCAGCCGGCATCGCCGCAACCGCTCTCCGCACCGCGACGGCGTCCCTCTGCGTGGTCGCCGCCCTGGGAGTCACGGCCTGCGACACGGTGTTCGCCCAGCAGCAGGACCCCGCGCCGTTCGCCCGGCTCAGCGGCCCCGAGGTCGTCAACAAGGCCCTCGCGGCGACCCGGGCGGCCAAGTCGGTACGTATCGCCGTCGGGACGAAGTCGCCGGACGGCGCCCCCGTCCAGACGTACGTCGCCACCGACATCAGGGGCGAGTGCACGGTGACCCTGTCCATGGGCGCGGCGGGCACGATGGAGCTGGTCAGAACCGGCGGCACGGTCTACACCCAGTCCGACGAGGCGATGCTGCGGGCGGCGGGCGCGGGCCGATCCCGCACCACCGTGGACACCGAGGTCAAGAACCTGACGGGCCGCTGGGTGAAGGCACGCCCCTCCGACCGGTACACGGCGGAGGCCCTGAGCTACTGCGACCGGAAGGTGTTCCTCGACCGCCTGGCGGGGAACAGTGCCACCGCCCACAAGGGCCGGGCGGCCACTGTCGGCTCCACGCCCGTGCTGTCCCTCACCGGCACGGCGGGCCGCGGAACATGGACGGCGGCGATCGCCGCGGAGGGCCGACCCCACATCCTGAAGCTGAGCTTCAGCACCGGAACCCCGGTCACGGTCGAGTTCTCCGAGTTCGACCAACCGTTCACGGTGAAGAGACCGGCCGTCTGACACCTGAGGAACCCGCTCGCCCGAGCGGGTTCCTGTTGTGTTCACACGCTGTGCCGCACCCACACATTGGGCTCCACGTACACCGCGTATCCGTGCGCCACCGAAACGTGCACCGGCACCAGCGCCCCCGGCACCTCCACCGGACCGTCCTCGTCGAACGGCAGCCCGGTCCAGGACCGCCACCGCGCGAGGGAGCCGGACACCGTCATCGACACCGGCGCCACCGCCTCGATCACCCCGCCCGCCCGCACATGGACGCGCAGCCACGGGTCGTACGGCAGCCCGTCCTCCGCCCGGGTCCGGCGGGCGTACTCCTCCATCGGAGCCGAGGCGTCCAGGTGCTTGGCGTTCGGCCGCACCGGAGCGACGAGCTCCCGGAACCCGAGCCTCCCGGCGTTCTCCCGCATCGCGGCGACCATCCGCCCCGAAATGCCCTTCCCCTGCCACCCCTTGGCGACGCAGATCTCGATCGCGCTGACCGTGTCCGGCGTGGACCCGCGCCGCAGGTCGGAGAACGCCCACAGCAGCACCTGGTCCCAGCCGCCCTCGGGCAACTCTCCTCGGCCGGGGGCATTCAGCGCGAACGGCACGCTGTAGGCCCGTGCGACGACCGTGCCGTCAGGGTCCGTCGCGACGAGCACATACTCCGGGAACTCAACAGCGATCCGCGGGTAGTTCGCCCACGCGACGAGATCCTCCACGACGAACTCCGGCCAGGTTTCGGGCATCGCGTTCATGGGCCCGGCGAGCTCGGGGCGCGCGGCAAGCGTGGTGATGGTCAGCTCCATCCGCCCCACGCTAGGTGCCGGTATTCCTGCCGGCCACCGAATTCTTCGGTGCGGCATGGAGGCGGCCGACCGGCCGACCTGCACCCGGCGCCCCGCCCTCCCGGCAGAGCGTCCGCCCGGGGGCCTCGTCCGCGACGGCTTCTCAGCCACCCGGCCTCGTCAGCCGCCGCACTGCGCCAGCATCGCCCGCTTGTCGGCCATTGTCACCGGAAGGGCATACTTCAGCGACACCTGCGCGAACCGCACCGCGTACGAGCACCGGATCGACTTGTTCGGCGGCAGCCAGGATGCCGGGCCGGAGTCGCGCTTGGCGGAGTTCGTGGAGCCCGAGACCGGCAGAAGATTCAGCACGTCGTTGGCCAACTGCTCCCGCTTGTCCTTGCTCCAGCGAGAAGCCCCCATCTGCCAGGCGTACGACAACGGCACCACGTGATCTATCTGGACCTCGGTGGCCTTCTCCTTCTTCCAGGCGATTTCCTTGCCGGTGTACGGGTCGTACAGGTCCATCGACACGACCACGCAGTCGGAACCAGCTCGGAACTGGACGTTCCGGCCATGGAGCTTCAGCAAGTCGTTCCGCGTGTCACAACCGTTCCTCGCCAGCGGCACCCCATCCGCCGTGTCCATCCACGCATAGCCGAACTTGTCCCGCTCGTATCCCGTCTTCGGCCCACGTCCCTTGACTGTGAGTTCTTCGACGGGCTTGCGCGCGTTCGCCTTGTCCGTCTCCGACGTGAGCGCGCCGAGCCCCGGCTTCGTTCCGTCCGGATTCGTCAGCGGGCTCGCCGCCCGCCCGGCAGCGACGTCCGGTCCGGACCCCTCAGAGCTGCCGCCCGACTCCAGGTCAGCGCAGCCCGCGACGAGCGCGGCGGCAACGGCGACCGTAAGGACGGCCCTCTTGCCGCGAGTAGACAGCATCCTGTGACTCACGTGCCTCTCACTACGCACAGCCGACCACACCCTGCATACGCTGCGAGAACAGTCTCATCACGGCGCGAAGCATAGAGATAATGCGGGTGTCGCAGCCGTTGCGGGACAGCGGGATGCCGTCGACCGAGTCCTTCCAGGCGTAGCCGAACTCGTCTCGCGCGTAACCGGTCTTCGGCCCGCGCCCCTTGGTGGTCACCTTCTCGATGACCTTCCGGGCGGCGGCCCGGTCCGCCTCGGCGGTGAGGGGTGCGAGGCCCGGCTTCGTGCCGTCGGGGTTGTTCAGCGGGCTGACGCCGAAGCCGCCCGCGGAACCGCCGCCCTGCCGCCCACTCCTGCCGCCCTCGGCGGTCACGCCCTCGGGATCGCAGCCCGCCAGGGACAGCACGGTCGCCGCGCTCAGGGCGGGCAGCATCACTCGGTACGCGCGGGAAGATATCACTCGAAACCGTCCTGACGGGGAGAAAGCCGAACCCGGTGATCCTACGGACGTCTTCCCGCTGACGGGCGTTCAAGGCCGCGACAGGTGTGGGATGCGGCCCGAATCACACCGCGCAGTGCCTCACAGGACCCGCGCGGCGCAGGTGCTGGGCGCGGGCGCCATCGGACTCCCCGCCGCCGGTCGGGGTGACGACGCCCGCCTCACAGGGGTGGCCGCCCGAGCCCTCACCCACGGCTTCGCCACCCTGCCGCTGAGCGGCAATCCGAGCGGCCCGCTGGGCGACCGGAACCCCGAGGAGGTGTTCCGGTCGCTCACCGGGCTGTTGTTCACGACCCCAGAATCGTCGTGAGGAACTCCCCGGTCCAGGCGAGGAGTTCGCGGCCGACGACCGGCTTGCCGCCGATCCGTCCCGTGGTCGGGCGCGGGACCAGGATCTGGTGGAGCGCCGGCTTGATCACCGTCTTCGGGTAGAGGCGCTTCAGGCGCAGTTCCTGCGACTCGCGCAGCTCCACCGGGGCGAACCGGATGTTCGATCCCTGGAGCACGATGTCGCCGACGCCGCAGGCGCGGGCCAGCATGCGCAGGCCCGCGACCAGGAGGAGGTTCTCGACCGGCTCCGGGAGCTTGCCGTAGCGGTCGGTGAGTTCCTCACGGACCGCCTTGATGTCGTCCTCGGTGGTGGCGGAGGCGATCGCGCGGTACGCCTGGAGGCGCAGCCGCTCGCCGGGGGCGTAGTCGTGCGGAACGTGTGCGTCGACCGGGAGCTCGATCTTGACCTCCAGCGGCGGCTCCTCCTCGACACCGCCTTCGAGCGAGGCCCGGTAGTCGGCGACGGCCTCGCCGACCATGCGTACGTACAGGTCGAAGCCGACGCCGGCGATATGGCCGGACTGTTCGCCGCCCAGGAGGTTTCCGGCGCCCCGGATCTCGAGGTCCTTCATCGCCACGTACATGCCCGCGCCCATCTCCGTGTGCTGCGCGATCGTGGCCAGGCGCTCGTGGGCCGTCTCGGTGAGAGGCTTCTCCGGCGGGTACAGGAAGTACGCGTAACCTCGCTCGCGGCCACGGCCGACGCGGCCGCGCAGCTGGTGGAGCTGGGAGAGGCCGAAGTTGTCCCCGCGCTCCACGATCAGGGTGTTGGCGTTGGAGATGTCGATGCCGGACTCGACGATCGTCGTGGAGACCAGGACGTCGAACTTCTTCTCCCAGAAGTCGACGACCACCTGCTCCAGCGCCTGTTCCGACATCTGGCCGTGGGCCGTCGCGATCCGGGCCTCGGGGATGATCTCACGGAGGCGGGCGGCCGCCCGGTCGATGGACTCGACACGGTTGTGGATGTAGAACGCCTGTCCCTCACGCAGCAGTTCACGGCGGATGGCCGCGCCGATCTGCTTCTCCTCGTACGGGCCGACGAAGGTGAGGACCGGGTGGCGCTCCTCGGGGGGAGTGGTGATCGTCGACATCTCACGGATGCCGGTGACGGCCATCTCGAGCGTACGGGGGATGGGCGTCGCGGACATGGTGAGGACGTCGACGTTGGCCCGGAGCTTCTTCAGCTGCTCCTTGTGCTCGACGCCGAAGCGCTGCTCCTCGTCGACGATGACCAGGCCCAGGTCCTTGAACTTCGTCTCGGACGAGAACAGGCGGTGCGTGCCGATGACCAGGTCGACGGAGCCCTCGCGCAGCCCCTCCAGGGTCGCCTTCGACTCGGTGTCGGACTGGAAGCGGCTGAGCGCCCTCACGTTGACCGGGAATTGGGAGTAGCGCTCGGTGAACGTGCCGTGGTGCTGCTGGACGAGGAGCGTGGTGGGGACGAGGACGGCGACCTGCTTGCCGTCCTGGACCGCCTTGAACGCGGCGCGCACCGCGATCTCCGTCTTGCCGTAGCCGACATCGCCGCAGATCAGCCGGTCCATCGGGACGGACTTCTCCATGTCCTCCTTGACCTCGGCGATCGTGGTGAGCTGGTCCGGCGTCTCCGCGTACGGGAAGGCGTCCTCCAGCTCGCGCTGCCACGGGGTGTCGGGGCCGAAGACATGGCCGGGCGCCGCCATCCGCGCCGAGTACAGCTTGATCAGGTCGGCGGCGATCTCCTTGACGGCCTTCTTGGCGCGCGCCTTGGTCTTCGTCCAGTCGGCGCCGCCGAGCCGGTGCAGGGTGGGCGCCTCGCCGCCGACGTACTTGGTGACCTGCTCCAGCTGGTCGGTCGGGATGTAGAGGCGGTCGCCGGGCTGGCCGCGCTTGGCGGGGGCGTACTCGACGAGGAGGTACTCGCGGGTCGCGCCCTGCACCGTGCGCTGCACCATCTCGATGTAGCGGCCGACGCCGTGCTGCTCGTGGACGATGTAGTCGCCCGTCTCCAGCGTCAGCGGGTCGATGGTCTTGCGGCGGCGGGCCGGCATCCGGCCCAGGTCCTTGGTCGCGGTCCGCTGACCGGTCAGGTCCGTCTCGGTGAGCACGGCGAGTTTCAGTGCCGGGTCGACGAAGCCGTAGTCGATCGCGCCGCACGACACATGGACGACGGACGGCGAGATCTCCGCCAGGTCCGGATCGAGGCGGGCCGGGATGCCTTCGCCGCCGAGCACCTCGACGGTACGGGAGGCGAGCCCCTGCCCCTCGGTGACGTACACCGTGCGCCAGCCGTCGGCGAGCCAGCCCTTGGTGTCGGCGAGCGCACGCGCGGTGTCGCCGCGGTACGACTCCGGGGCGTGCATCGTGAGCTTCAGGGTGTCTTCGTCGAGCTCGGCGTCGGCGGCGAACGGGGAGACGGACCACCACATCATGTCCAGCTCACGGGCCCGGTCGCGGACGTCCGCGATGCCCCACAAGGAGGCGGCGCCGACATCGATCGGCGCCTCGCCACCACCGGCGGTCGCCGCCCACGACGCCTGGAGGAACTCCTGGCTGGTGGCGACCAGGTCCGCAGCCCTGGTGCGGACCCGCTCCGGGTCGCAGACCAGCGCCATCGAGCCCTTCGGCAACACGTCGAGCAGCAGCTCCATGTCGTCGACGAGGACCGGGGCGAGGGACTCCATGCCCTCCACCGCGATCCCCTCGGCGATCTTGCCGAGCAGCTCGCCCAGCTCCGGGTGCTGTTCGGCGAGGGCGGCGGCCCGTTCCCGCACCTGGTCGGTGAGCAGCATCTCGCGGCAGGGCGGCGCCCAGAGCCCGTGCTCAGCGATCTCCAGCGACCGCTGGTCGGCGATCTTGAAGTAGCGGATCTCCTCGACGTCGTCACCCCAGAACTCCACCCGGAGGGGGTGCTCCTCGGTCGGCGGAAAGACGTCCAGAATGCCACCGCGGACGGCGAACTCGCCGCGCTTCTCGACCAGTTCGACCCGGGAGTACGCGGCCGCCGCGAGCGCCTCCACGGTCTCGCCGAGATCGGCGCTCTGGCCGATGCGCAGCGCCACGGGCTCCAGGTCCCCGAGCCCCTTGACCTGCGGCTGCAGCACGGACCGCACCGGCGCGACGACCACGCTGACCGGCCCCGTCTCCGGGTCGTCGGCCCTCGGGTGCGCGAGGCGGCGCAGCACGGCGAGGCGGCGGCCGACCGTGTCCGAACGCGGCGAGAGCCGCTCGTGCGGCAGGGTCTCCCAGGACGGGAACTCGGCGATGGTGTCCGGGGGCAGCAGCGTCCGCAGGGCGGCGGCCAGGTCCTCGGCCTCCCGCCCGGTCGCGGTCACGGCGAGCACGGTCCGCCCGGCCTCGCGGGCCAGTGCGGCCACGGCGAAGGGGCGGGCGGCCGCCGGGCCGACGAGGTCCACATGCATCCGGTGACCGTCGGTGGCGGCCCTCACCGCTTCGGCGAGCGCCGGGTCACGTACGACGACATCCAGCAGACCGTGCAGACTCATGAAGGGCTTCCGTCCGGGTAACGAGGGAGGTTCCGGCAGCCGGCTGCTGCCAGGGGGCAACGCGAAGGGCCCGACACGTATCACGGGCCGGGGGTTCCAGCGTACGACTCCCCTCCGACAGCCGCGCCCGCAATCCGGCTCAGCGGGTCGGATCCGGCCGCTGACGCCGGTGGCCGCCGGCACGTCGCACCCGACGAAGGTGAACATGCGTTCCCCGGGCGGCAACGGCTCGGGGGTGCGTGAAGCGGTGCGCCCCGGCTCCGAAGCCGACGTCCGGCGCGGACAGCCGTCGCCGTTCGAAGCCGCGGGCCTCCAGCCGGTCGCAGATCTGCGGCGCCGGGTCCGGCACCTCGCGGCGCCGGGTTCGGGCAGCGCACGGGAGTTGCACCGGGCGGCAGCGGGTACGCGTCCGGCTCCGGGGTGTTTGGAGGAACACCCCGGAGCCGGACCAGTCATCCTACGTGGATCTCCGCGGCCGCTATTCGGTGGCGATCGCGTTCAGCACGTTCATCCGGCCCGCCCGGAACGCCGGGACCAGCGCGGCGAACAGGCCGACGAAGGCCGAGCCGACGAAGACCGTGAGGATCGTCGGCCACGGGATCTCCAGAACGCCGAGGCCCTCCAGGGCCAGCAGCTTCTGGGCCGCCGTACCCCAGCCCATACCGAGGCCGAGGCCGATCAGGGCGCCGAAGAGGGCGATGACCACCGACTCCAGGCAGATCATGCCGCGCAGCTGGCGGCGGGAGAGGCCGATGGCGCGCATCAGGCCGATCTCACGGGTCCGCTCGACCACCGACAGGGCCAGGGTGTTCACCACACCGAGCACCGCGACGACGATCGCGAGCGCCAGCAGGCCGTAGACGATGTTCAGCAGCTGGCCGATCTGGTCCTTCAGGTCCTGCTTGAAGTCGGCCTGGTTCTGCACGGTGTACTGCGGGTAGGCGACGAGGGCGTCCTTGAGGGCGGCGTACGCCTCCTTCTCCTTGCCGTCCTGCGCCGTGGCGAACATGATCATGTTCTTCGGCATCTTGTCGGCGGGGACGTACTTCTCGGCGGTCGTGATGTTGGTGTACATCGCGCCCTTGTCGACGTTCGTGTCGTCCGAGGTGATCGCGGCGACCTTCAGCTTCGCCGTCCCGCCGTCCTTGAACGCGACGGTGATCCGATCGCCGACCTTGATCTTGTGCCGGGTGGCGTACGCGTCGCCGACCGACATGGCGTCCTTGCCGTAGGCGTCGGCCAGGTTGCCGGAGACCGTTTCGCGGCGCAGGTCGTCCCGGTACGTGGGCTCGACGGCGGCCAGGACCTTGTCCTCGGTCGAGCCGTCCGGTGCGGTGAGCTTGGCGCTGACGACCTTGTAGTCGGTGATGTGCTCGATGCCCGGAACGGCCTCCAGGGCCTTCGCGGCCTGCGGCACGATCGGCTGGGGCGGGTTGCCGCTCGGCTGGACGATGAAGTCCGCGCCGACCGATCTGTCGAGCTCCTCGGTCGCCGAGGCGACCATCGACGAACCGACGACGGAGAGGCAGGCGACCAGCGCGAGGCCGATCATCAGGGCCGCTCCGGTCGCTCCGGTACGCCGCGGGTTGCGCAGCGCGTTGCGCTCGGCCATCCGTCCGACCGGGCCGAACATGCGCAGCACCACCGTGCTGAGCACCCGGACCACGAAGCCGGCCAGCAGCGGGCCGATCACGATGAAGCCGATCAGGGTGAGGACGACGCCCACACCCAGGAAGAGCGATCCGTCGCTCGCCTTGTCGGCCTGCGCCGAGACGTACAGGGCGGCGCCACCGGCGAGCGTGAGGACCAGGCCGATCAGGGCCCGTACCCGGCCGGCGCGGCCGTCCGCCGGGGTTCCGGCGTCGCGCAGGGCGGCCATCGGGGAGATCTTCCCGGCCCGGCGTGCCGGAATGTACGCGGCGAGGACGGTGACGATGATGCCGAGCGCCAGCCCGAGCACCGGGGTCGCCCAGGCGATCGTGAGGTCCTCGGTGGACAGTTTCATGCCCATGGAGTTCATGAGCTTCATCAGTCCGACCGCGACACCGATTCCGGCGCCGACACCGAGGATGGAACCGACGAAGCCGAGGAACAGCGCCTCGATCAGGACCGACCGGTTGACCTGCTTGCGGCTGGAGCCGATGGCCCGCATCAGACCGATCTCGCGGGTGCGCTGGGCCACCAGCATCGAGAAGGTGTTGACGATGAGGAAGATGCCGACGAGGAAGGCGATCCCGGCGAAGCCGAGCATCGCGTACTTCATCACGTCGAGGAAGGAGCCCATCGAGTCCTTGTTGGCGTCCGCGGCCTCCTGCTGGGTCTGGAGCTTGTACGGGGCGCTGTCACCGAGGGCGGTGGCGACGTTCTTCTTCAACTGCGTATCAGTGACACCGGGCTCGGCGGTGACGGAGATGTGGGTGAAGACATCGGGCTTGCCGAGCAGCTTGACCTGCGCGGTGGCGGTGTCGAAATAGACGACGGCCGCGCCCGGGTTGGTGACCTTGAACGAGGCGATGCCGCTGATCCTCGCCCTGATGTCGCCGGTGACGGCGATGGTGCGCAGTTCGTCACCGATCTTCAGGTGGTGCTTGTCCGCGGTGTCGGCGTCGACCATGACCTCGGTCGGACCGCGCGGTGCGTGTCCGGAGGTGATCTCCATGGAACGCAGTTCGTTCTGTGTCCAGTTGCCCGCGATCGTCGGGCCGCCGGACGAGGAGCCCATGTTCTTGTTGTGGCTGTCGACAACGGTGACGGACAAGCTGACGACCGCGCCCTCGGCGGTCTTCGCCCCATCCGCCTTCCCGGCCTGCTCGACCGCGGCGGCGGGAAGCGTGACGGGCTTGCCGTTCTCCGGCAGTTCGTCGGCGCCCTGCGCGGCCCTGGGGCTGACGGTGACGTCGGCGGAGGTGGCGGCGAAGAGCTTGTCGAACGTCGTGTTCATCGTGTCGGTGAAGACGAGCGTGCCGCACACGAACGCCACCGACAGCAGGACCGCGACGGCGGAGAGCGCCATTCGTCCCTTGTGCGCGAAGAAGTTGCGCCTCGATGTCTTCCAGACGGTCATGACGTCCGCCCGCGCGCGTCGAAGTCCTTCATGCGGTCGAGGACCTGGTCGGCCGTCGGGTTGTGCATCTCGTCGACGATGCGTCCGTCCGCGAGATACAGCACCCGGTCCGCGTAGGAGGCGGCGACCGGGTCGTGGGTGACCATGACGATGGTCTGGCCCAGCTCGTCGACCGACTTGCGCAGGAAGCTCAGCACCTCGGCGCCGGCCCGCGAGTCCAGGTTCCCGGTGGGCTCGTCACCGAAGATGATCTCCGGCCGGGCGGCGAGCGCCCGGGCGACCGCGACGCGCTGCTGCTGGCCGCCGGAGAGCTCGGTGGGCCGGTGCTTCAGCCGCTCGGCGAGACCGACCGTCTCCACGACCTGGCGCAGCCAGCCGGCGTCGGGCTTGCGGCCCGCGATGTCCATCGGCAGCGTGATGTTCTCCAGCGCGTTGAGCGTCGGAAGCAGGTTGAACGCCTGGAAGATGAAGCCGATCCGGTCCCGGCGGAGCTGAGTGAGCTTCTTGTCCTTGAGCTGGGTGATCTCGGTTTCGTCGAGGTAGATCTCGCCCGAGCTCACGGTGTCCAGTCCGGCCAGGCAGTGCATCAGGGTCGACTTGCCGGAACCGGACGGGCCCATGATCGCGGTGAACTGCCCGCGGGCGATGTCCACATCGACGTGGTCGAGCGCGACGACCCGGGTCTCCCCGGCGCCGTACGCCTTGACGACCTGCCGCGCCCGCGCAGCGACGGCCGTACGCCCTCCAGTGCCCCCGTGCCTGGGAATGGTTACAGCCGTTGTCACGGTGATTCTCCTAAGTCGGTGAAGACGTCATCGGTGAGGACGTCGCGTCGAGATGGGCGCCGCCCGCTGAACGGACGGCGCTGTGTACGTACTCAAGTCTCGTGTCCGGACGTGGTCCGGCGCGCTGGTGCCCAGCGCAGTCTTGAGGTGGGGTTTTCCCCACCCCGCCCCCTGCGGTCACCCGCATTCGCGCTGTAGGAACACGTTAAGGAACGGGCCCCCGGCCCGACGTCCTCCGCCGGGAGGAACCGCCCCTGGACCGAAGTAAGGAGCTCCCCCTAGGGGTCTCGGCCTCCGGGTGGAGCCGGATCTCAGGGGCTCCGCCCCCGGGTGGCTGCGGGCCGGTCCCGGTGCCCTGCACGGCGGCGGGTGAGACAGTGTCACCGGAAGATACGTGCATGGGGAAGGGATCTTTATGAGCGGCGCGGGCGGCGACACCGAAGCGATGTCGGGGTCCGGAGTGGACCCCGCTCCCTCCCCCGTCGCGCCCCGGGGCCGGGGCCCCGTCGTGGCCGCGCTGATGCTCGGCATGGCGCTGGCGGCCATCGACGGCACCATCGTCTCCACCGCCGTCCCGCAGATCGTCGGCGATCTCGGCGGCTTCGCCGTCTTCTCCTGGCTCTTCTCCGGCTATCTGCTGGCCGTCACCGTCACTCTGCCGGTCTACGGCAAGCTCTCCGACACGTTCGGCCGCAAGCCGGTCCTGATCGCCGGCATCATCCTCTTCCTGGTCGGCTCGGTCCTCTGCGCCGCCGCCTGGAACATGGCCGCGCTGATCGCCTTCCGGGTCGTCCAGGGGCTCGGTGGCGGGGCGCTGCAGGGCACGGTGCAGACGATCGCCGCCGACCTCTATCCGCTCAAGGAACGCCCCAGGATCCAGGCCAAGTTGTCCACCGTCTGGGCCACGTCCGCTGTCGCCGGGCCGGTGATCGGCGGGCTGCTCGCCGCGTACGGCGACTGGCGGTGGATCTTCCTGATCAATCTGCCGGTCGGGGCGCTCGCGCTCTGGCTGGTCGTACGCCACCTCCAGGAGCCGTACCGCGCCCGCGTGGCCGGTGCGCACCGGCCACGGATCGACTGGGCGGGCGCCCTCGCCGTCTTCGCGACCGGCGCCCTGCTGCTGACCGCGCTCGTCCAGGGCGGGGTCGCCTGGCCCTGGCTCTCCGCGCCGTCGCTCGGCCTGCTGGCCGCGAGCGCCGTCCTCGCCGTGCTGACCGTCGTCATCGAGCGGCGCGCCGCCGAGCCGATCATCCCGGGCTGGGTATGGCGTCGGCGGACCATCGCCTCGGTCAATCTGGCCCTGGGTGCGATGGGGCTGCTGATGGTCGCCCCGACCGTCTTCCTGCCGACGTACGCCCAGTCGGTGCTCGGTCTCGGCCCGATCGCCGCCGGTTTCGTGCTCTCCGTGATGACGCTGAGCTGGCCGGTGTCGGCGGCCCTCTCCAACCGGGTCTACAACCGCATCGGATTCCGCCGCACCGCGATCATAGGCATGGGCTGCGCCCTGTTGATCCTGCTCTCGTTCCCGCTGCTGCCGTACCCCGGCGAACCCTGGCAGCCGGCCCTGATCATGCTGCTGCTGGGCGCGGCGCTGGGGCTGTTCCAACTGCCGCTGATCGTCGGGGTCCAGTCGACGGTCGGCTGGTCCGAACGGGGTACGACGACGGCTTCCGTACTGTTCTGCCGCCAGGTCGGCCAGAGTCTGGGCGCCGCGCTGTTCGGCGCCGTCGCCAACGGGGTCCTCGCCTCCCGGCTCGCCGACGCGCCCGTCCCCGGGCTGCCGGGCGACCTGGACGCGATCTCGCACGCGCTGGACGACCCGGGCGCGTTCCCCGCCGCCGCGACGGACCATCTGCGGCGGGCCGTCGACGCCGCTGTCGACCAGGTGTACGTCGGGGCCGCGGTGGCCGCGGCGGTGGCACTGCTGGTGCTGGTGTTCGTGGCGCCGCGCCGCTTCCCGATCCTCACCGAGGACGCCGGAACCGGCTCCGCAACCAGCCCCGGAAGCAACACCGAAGCACCACGGAATTAGCCAACTTCTTCTTCATGGAGGGCAGTTCGCGCCAACCACTCCTCTGTTGCCCTACCCGCGAGTAGTGTTCGCGTCCCGGCAGCGCTCACGCGCTCTCCCTTGCAGTCCGCCCCGGACCCGAGCCATGCAAGGAGCAGCACCCAGATGTCGTACGAGCCCTCGCACCTCGAACCGCCGCGCCACCCCCCGTACGACCCCGATCTCCTTCTCCCCTGGCAGAGTCCGCCATCAGCGCCCCCGCCCCGCCGTCCGCCGCCACTACGCACGCCCTTGCCCGCTCCCGGACGGCACAGCGATCTGCGCCGGCTGCGCACCGCGTACCGGGTGCTGCGGCGGGTCGCGACCCTGACCGCGCTCGGCTACTTCACGCTCTTCCTGGTGCTGTCCGGCTTCGCCCCCGGGCTGATGTCCCGTCCGGTCGGCGGCGGACTCAACGTCGGCCTGGCGCTCGGCCTCTGCCAGCTCCCGGTGACCCTGCTCGCGATCGCCCTGTACGAGCGGACCGCACGGCGCACGGTCGACCCGCTCGCCGCCGCACTCCGAAGAACAGGAGCGGCCCGATGAACGGGATCGACGAGTCCGCGCAGGGGATGTCCCTCGTGGCATTCATCGCGGTCGCCTCCGTCACTCTGCTGCTCTGCGTGATGACCGGCCCCGACCACGACGACCTCGCCGAGTTCTACACCGGCTACCACTCGCTCTCCCCCGTCCGCAACGGCCTTGCCATCGCGGGGGACTACCTCTCCGCGGCGACCGTCTTCGGCGCCAGCGGACTCGTCGCCCTCACCGGCTACGACGGGCTCGTGGTCGGCCTGAGCACCTCGCTCTCCCTCGTCCTCCTGATGTTCCTGCTCGCCGAACCGCTGCGCAACGCCGGCCGGTTCACCATGGGCGACGTGTTCGCCCGCCGCGCCCCCGGCCGCGCGATCCGGATCACCACCTGCGGCGTCACCCTCGCCGCCCTGCTGCCGCTGATGGTCGTTCAGCTCGCCAGCAGCGGCGATCTGATGGCCTTCATCCTGGGATTCGACAGTTCCGGCTTCCGTACCGGTTCGATCATCGTGCTCGGGATCATGATGATCGGTTACGCGGCGATCGGCGGGATGAAGGGGACCGCCCTGATCCAGATCGTCAAGACGGTCTTTCTCGTCGTCGCCTGTCTCACCGTCTCCGCACTGGTCATGAACCACTTCGACTGGTCCGTCGCCGCGCTGCTCGCGGCCGCCCAGCGGGGCAGTGGTGCCGGGACCGCCTATCTGCAGTCGAGGCTCCAGTTCGGCGGCAGTGGCCTCGACATGGTCAGCTCCGAACTGACCCTGGTGTTCGGCGTCGCCGCACTGCCGCACGTCACCATGCGGATGACGGGCGCCCGCAGCGCGCAGGCCGTCCGCCGCTCGATGTCCTGGGCGGTCTCCGTGGTCGTCGGGATCTCTCTGCTGCTCACCGT
The DNA here is from genome assembly GCF_040655115.1 of Streptomyces atratus. Classification (GTDB taxonomy): domain Bacteria; phylum Actinomycetota; class Actinomycetes; order Streptomycetales; family Streptomycetaceae; genus Streptomyces; species Streptomyces atratus_D. The sequence goes on from NZ_JBFAJH010000013.1 coordinate 118,105, forward strand.
GATCGGTTTCGGTGCGGCCGCGCTGGTCGGCCACGACCTCATCGTCGCCGCCGGGGCACAGGGCAACGGTTCGGTGCTCCAGGTCAGCGGTGTGGTCGCGGGCAGCGGGAAGATCGGTGCACTGGTGCTCACGGCGATGACGACGGCGATCTTCCTGACCCTGCTCGCCTCGGTCGCCGGAATGATCCTGGCCTGTGCGAACTCGCTGGCCCACGACCTGTTCGTCCACGGGATGCGTGACGGGAGCAGGCGGCAGGTCGCGGACCGGACCGAGATGGGCGCCGCGCAGGCCGCGGCGGCCGGCGTCGGGCTGCTCGCCATCGTCCTCGCCGTGGCGGCCCGGCACTGGAATCTCCAGGCGCTGGTGACGCTCTCCTTCTGCGTCGGAGCGTCGGCGCTCGCCCCGGCGCTCGTCTACAGCATGTTCTGGCGTCGCTTCACCCGAACCGGACTGCTCTGCACCCTCATCGGCGGCACCGTCGCCGTGCTGGTGCTGATCACCGGCACCAATCTGGTCTCGGGATCGCCCGGGTCGGTCTTCCCCGGGCACGACTTCAACTGGTTCCCGTTCACCACGACCGGCCTCGTCTCGATCCCGGCCGGATTCCTGGCGGGCTGGCTGGGCACGGTGCTGCCCCGGCGGACCTCCGCCGAGGCGCGCCGGCGGTACGAGGTGGAGGAGCCGTGGATCCTCGCGGGCGCGCCGCCGGCGACGGGGCGCCGCTGACCCCGCCAGTACATCGAAGGACAGAAGCGGCCCACCTGACCGTCACCGACGTAGACGCAGAGAACTCCGGCGCTCCGCGCCTCCGCGCTCAGGATGCGTTTCCCTCCCCGGCTGAAGCCGGGGATACCCACGCAAGATCAGGGACGGAGGGCACCCCCCCCCGTGGAGCAAGTGTCCCGTCCCGATCTGACCGGCGCCGACTGGCGCAAGAGCAGCTACAGCAATCAGGAGGGGGCGACTGCGTGGAGGTGGCGGACGGATTCCCCGGCGTCGTCCCCGTCCGTGACAGCAAGAACGCGGACGGCCCGGCGCTCGCATTCCCAGCGGCCTCCTGGGCGTCATTCATAAGTGAGTTGAAGGCGAACTACCGCTTCCGCCCCGACCGGTAGCGAGCACGGGTTCGGGGTCCTGCGCCGAGCCGTGGTGCACCTTGCTGCCTGAATTCCGCTCGACCCCGCAGGCGGGCTGCCGCTCGGCAGCCCGCCCACTGATCACGGCTGCTTCGCTCCCGGGGCCCACAGCGCGGCCACGGTCTCCATCTGCTTGAGCACCAGGTCGACGGCCTCGTGCTCCTCCTCCGACGGGTGGTCGAACTTCGCCAGGACACGGCGGATGCGGGCACGCAGCCCGGCGCGGACCGGCTCGCGGGAGAGCCGGTCGACGGACAGGTTGTCTCGGATGTACGAGTGCCCCCGCAATCCGACGGGTCCGGTTGCCGTCAGCGTTGCCGTCAGGGCAGCAGTGTGAGAGCCGGGGTGTGCTTGGGGCGGACGACGCTGAAGTGCCTGCGGTCAAGGGTCGCGACGCGTTCGACCCCGAAGCGTTCGGCCACGGCGATCACCGAGGCGTCGACGCCGCCGAGGGGGAAGTCCGCGTACTGCAGGACGAGCTCGCCCATCCGTTCCAGGTCGGCCGGGGTGAGGTGGACCAGTTCGAAGGTGCCCTTGGCGACCTCGGCGAGGAAGGCGGCCTCCAGTTTGGGCCAGCGTTCCAGCAGCCAGCACACCTCGGTCAGTACGGGGCTGGGCAGCATGCGGCGGCCGGTCGTCGAGACGAGTAGGGAGGCGCACTCCGCGTGGCGGCGGTCTCCGGCGTTGAGAGCTGCGGCGAGTGGGCCGGTGTCGAGGATGATCGCGTTCACGCCTGATCGCCGAACCGCTCGCGCATCCGCTCGCGGATGTAGTCGTCGTGCCGCTCGGCCAGGTCCTCGGGTCCGTTGACCGCCCCGATCAGCGCCAGCAGTCCTTCAGGGACCGTCTGTTCCTCCGTGGGGCGCGGTGGGAGTGCTTCGGCGGCCTGGGCGAGTTCCTCGTCCTGGGTGACGAGCAGGCGCAGGCGACGTACCTGGTGCGGCGTGAGCCGGTCCACTAGGTGGTGCATGTCCTCGTAGTCGAATGCTGCGGTCACTTGGCCAGTCTAGGACGGCAGCACCCGTCGTGCCCCGGTCTTCCAGCTCCTTCTCCTCTGCCCCGGCCCACCGGCCGGACACTGACCCGTCCAAGGCGCGCCCGGCTCGGGTTTGCTGACGGCTGGCCTGGTCTGCCGAGTGCTGGCACGCAAGGGGTCCTGCGGTCTGCCGGCCGCCCCAGAATGCTGTCTCTGCGCGGCCAGGGGCCGGGTTCGAGGTAGTCGCTGGTGGGGACGCCTCGTCGGACGCGGGCGGCCTTGTGCTCCATGATCAGCAGGTTCAGGGCCTGCTGCGCGGTCCGGACGTCCGTGCCAAGGAGGCCAGCCGTGGTCTCAGCGGTGAGTTCCGTACCTGCCGATCACCCCACCGGTGACCCGGCTGTTCATCCCTGCACCCACGCTCCGAAGGAGATCGCCCTTCCATGCGTGTCATCCCTGTCGACACCAGCAACGCCGCGCTGATGCTCCTCCGGCCACACCGCCGGACCGGCCGAATGCCCTGCCCTGGCAGACCTGTGAGGGCGGCTGCGAGCGCGCCTTCCGAGCCACCCGGCCCGGCAGTTGCCGCGAGTGCCGCGACTGCGACGGCTCACCCGGCAGGGGCAGGAGCACGAGAGCCGAGTCCGTCGACACCATGCGCGCGGCACTGCGCGGTGCGAAGGACAGGCAGGCCGCCTGAACGGTCGCCGGAGGCATACGGATCAGTTCTCCGCAGGCGCCACACGCCCGGTGAGCGCCGCGAGCGAGTTCCGTACGTGCGCCATGTGCGCCTGCACCTCCTCGCGGCCCTCCTCGTGCTCCCGCAGGATCCGCTCGGTCTCCCGGACCACCCGCTCCTCGCGCACCCTGGCCGCCGCGATCAGCTCGGCGCCCCGCGCGTCGGCGTCCTCCTGGCCGTGCCGCGCCGCCTCCTCGGCCTCCGAGAGGGCGCGGCGCGCCTCGGCCAGCCGGGCCTCCGCCCGGTCGGTCAGCTCGTCGTGCCGCGCTGCCTGGGCCGCTTCGGCGTCCGCCAGTTCACGTTCGGCGGTCTTCCACCGCTCGGTGTGCTCGTGGTCCTGATTGGCCAGCACGCTCGTGGTACGGCGGCGGGTCTCCGCCATCGCGGTCTCCGCCTGGTCGCGCGCCTCTTCGGCTTCCTTGCGGGCAGCGGCGAGCGTGGAGTCGGCGCTCCGCTGCGCCGCGGCCACCGTCTCGTCGGCGTAGGACCCGGCGGCCGACCGGAGGGCGTCGGAGTCCGCGCGGGCGGCGTCGCGGAGCTCACGGGCCGCCGCGTCCGCCGCGTCCCGCAGCGCCTGCGCCTCGTCCTGCGCAGTGCCGCGTACGGTCTGCGCCTCCGCGTCGGCGAGCGCCAGGATCTCCTGGGCCCGCTCGCCGAGCGAGGCGTACGTCTGCGGGGCGAGCGTGGCGACGATCTCGGTCAGCCGTGCCGACTCGGCCTCCAGCTCCTCCGCCAGCGCGGTCAGCCGGGACGCCTTCGCCCACGCCTCGTCCCGCTCCGCCGACAGATCGGCCGCTCTTCCGTCCACCTGCTCCGGGCGGTAGCCACGTCCTCGCACCACGACGAAGCCGTACGCGGACACCGGTGCAGCACTCATCCTTGAAGCCTCTCTCCGACTCTCCGACCACCAAGCAATACGTCAAGGATGCGGCAATTGGCGGAGAAGTCCGAATCCATTCGGTGGTTTCCCGAGGGAAGCGACAGGTGTCACATACAACAGAGCGCCCGGATCCCCTGGCGGGGTCCGGGCGCCTCGTGCTCGGCAGGTCGGATCAGATCAGATCCGATCAGGTCGGATCAGATCAGGCCGTCCCACATCTGCTCCAGCAGCACCGACCACCAGCTCTCCGGCGACGCGAGCGCCGCCGGGTCCAAGGCCACCAGCTGCGCCTGGAAGTCGACCGTCCAGCGGCCGGCCTGCTCCGGATTGAGACCGAAGCGGAGCCGCCACATCCGGCCGAGGAGCGCCATCGAGCGCGTGAACTCCGGCAGGCCGGTGTTCACGAACTGCGGCGGCACCGGCTGCCCACCGGGACCCGCCTCCACCGGCACGGCCACAATGTTCGCCGTGCCGTACTGGACACAGATCGCCCGTCCGAAGTCGGACCCCATGACGAGGTACGACCCCGCGTCGGTGGCCGGCTGAACCTGCCGCTGCACGGCCAGTTCGGCCAGCGTCGGCACCACCGGGTGACCGGGCTGCGCCCAGAAGAACGGCCCGAAGTCTGCGGGCAGCCCCGCCCACACCAGGGTCCGCGCCACGATCTCGGGCACGCCCTGGCGGGACACCGCGCGCTGGTCGAAACGGAGCACGCCCTGCGGCCCGAAGGCATGCAGCAGCTCCTCCGCGATGGCCTCGGGCGGGATCGGTATCGCGGGGGGCATCTGCGGCAGCGGGGCCCGCACCGGCGTCGGGCGCGCCGGACCGTCCGCGACCTGGTGCAGCTCGCCCTGGTGGGTGAGCAGATGCTGCATGCCCTGCTGGCGGCTGGCGTGATCGGTGCCGTACGGGGCGACGCTGGTGATCCGCACCTGCGGCCAGGTCTCCCGGATCATCCGCGCACAGTAGCCACCGGGCAGCTCGCAGGACTCCAGCTCCGTATGGAGCTCGATGACCTGCTGCGGCGGCACGTTCATGGCCCGCAGCTCGTGCAGCATCTGCCACTCGGGGTGCGGGGTGCCGGGCGCCGAGCGCCGGATCAGCTGCTGCTCGCTGCCGTCGGGCGCGCGGAAGCGCAGCACGGCCTGGTAGCCGGGGCCGACGGTCGGCTGACCGGTCGGCGCCTGCGGATAGCCGTACGCCGGGGGCGGCGGGGTGTGCGGATTCGGCGGTACGGGACCGGGGGGGCCGACCTGGGCAGGTCCCGCGAGCATCGTGGCGGCATGGTGCGCGCCGCCACCGGGCGGCGGCGGAGTCGACCCGGGAGGTCCGGGCGGGGCGGGAGGCTGCGGGACACCGGGCGGGCCGGGGGGCCTGGGCGCGCTCGGGCCACCCATGCCCGGGTCGGCGAACATCGTCGCCGCCTGATGCACTCCGCCACCGGGCGGGGGCGGGGTGGATCCGGGCGGACCGGGCGGGCCGGGGGGTTGCGGGACACCGGGCGGGCCGGGGGGCTGCGGGACACCGGGCGGACCGGGGGGCCTGGGCGCGCTCGGGCCACCCATGCCCGGGTCGGCGAACATCGTCGCGGCGTGGTCGAAGCCGTCACCGGGAGGCGGCGTCGGACCAGGAGGTCCAGGAGGCCCGGGAGGTGCGGGAGGTGCGGGCTGTCCAGGAGGCCCGGGGGGCTGAGGCGCACCGGGAGGGCCGACCTGCGAGACGAGCTGCGTCGGCAGATACCCGCCCGCCGGGGCACCGGGCGCACCCGGACCCGAGGGCGGCGGCACGGGCGCACCCGGCCTGGCGCCCGGCGTGCCGGGGGCGCCCGGCGGCGGCGGAGTGGTCGACCCGCCGCGCGCACCACGCGGCGGCCTCGTGGCCTTGCTGGTGGCGGCGTCGGCGATGTCACCGCTCCCGGGGGCGCCCGGCACCGGGACGCCGGGACCGGGCGCACCCGGGCCCTGCGGATTCAGGCCCGGGACGATCGCCGTCCGGGGCAGCCGGCTGCCGCCCGGCATCAGCGCGGTCGGCGCGTCCGCGGACACCACCGGCGGCGCGGTGCCGTCGTCATCGGCGCCCGAGAGCGGCGGCGCGAACACGGTGGCCGACAACGCGACCGCCCCGTCGTCGGAGTCCGCGTTGGTGTCGGTCCCGGCCCACGGGGTGGCTCCGGTGGGCACGTTCGGCGAGGAGGCCGGAACGCCGTCGGGGGCAGTGGGCTCGTGCTCGTCCTGCGCGCCTGCGCCCTGCCACGACGGCCCGCCGGACGACGTCCCGGAAGGGGCCGGCTGTCCAGGAACAGAAGGAGAGGAGAGAGCGGCAGGTACAGAAGAAGGGGAAGGCGCGGGGGGAGGGTTCCCGTCGCGCTCCGCCCGCCGGTCCGGGATCCCGAGCTTGTCCGCCGCTTCCTGGAGCCACTCCGGCGGACTCAGCAGGAATGACGTCTGGTTCAGGTCGACGCGCTCCGGCGCCGCCGCCGGGGGCGGGACCGCGACGACCGCGCCGTACTCCTCCTCGTACCGCCGGATCACCTCGCCCACCGGCAGTCCGGGCCAGAGCGTCACCTCGCCGCTGTCGCGGGCGATCACCAGCCGCTGCCGGCCGCCGTCCGAGACGGGGCCGTCCGCGCGGTCCTCGGCCCACACCACGAAGCCCAGCTCGAACTCGCGGACCCGCACCTCGCGGTGCTGGTACGCGGGCACGTCACCGTTGACCCACTCGTCCGCGCGCTCCTGCGCCTGCGCAAAAGTCACCATTGCGCTCACCCCTCCACCGGGACGGCCCGCGCGAAGCCGCCGTCCACCATCAGGTTCGCCACGGTCTCCAGCTCCGGCGGGTTGCCCGCCAGTCGCTGCAGGAAGGCGTCGAAGTCCGCACCGCAGGGCAACAGCAGCCGGTCCACGCGCTCCTGCACGCTCCAGCCGTCCTGGTCCCGGGCATCGTCGTACGCGCAGAACCAGACCGAGCCGACGCCGTTGCCCCGGACCTTCACCGCGAGGATGCCGCCCTGGACGAAGCCGACGCCCAGGTAGTCCTTGGTGAGGTGGTCACGCAGGCACTTGTTGACGTACACCAGGTCGTTCACCGCGGCCTCTTCACGCACCGTGAAGAACGGCTGATCGACCAGGAGACCGAGCTCCGCGTCGAGCGCCGCACCGACCGGGGCCGAGCCGCCGGCCGCCTTCAGGAACGAACGGTACGCGCCCGGCAGTCGGTAGCCGAGGTCCTCCTCGACGCCCTGGATCTGCTGCTCGCTGACCGAGACCGCGCCCTTCGGGAGCCGGAAGTGCGCGGGCCGGGTCTCCTGCAGCGGGCGCGTGCCCCGCTTGTTCTGGTCGACCGGGGTGGTCGCGAGACCGCCGTGGTGCCGGAGCAGCGCCTTGACCTCGACCGGGACGAGCTCCATCCGCCGACCGCCCGGCACGTGGTGCCAGGTCCAGCCGTGCGGGGTGGCGACCGCCGGGATCGTGTCCCACAGTTCGTGGCCGCTCGCCGCCAGCGCCGCGTTGGCCGAGACGTAGTCGGTGAGCCGCAGCTCATCGACGCCGAAGCCCTGTGGGGGCTCGGCGATCTCGGCGGCGGCGCGCGCGTACGGCGCGAATACCGGGCAGCCGTTCTCGTCCACACGCACACCTCTGGGGTGGCGTGACGCCCGGACCGGGTCCGGGAAGTGCACGACCTGCCCGGCGTAGGCCGCGTTCGGTGGCGCGGCTTGCTGCCCGAGCCGACCTGTCGTCATGGCGGTTGCCCCCTGCTGCGTCTGTCTGGTGAGGACCGACCTGCCCATGGGGACGGTCCGGGCACAGCCTATGCGGTGGCGCTACAGGGGGTCTCGCCCCTCCGCTTCTCTTCCGCCTTCCCCTCCGTTCGGTCACGAACCGTCACAACTGAGTGACGGACGAGCGTCGGTCGGGCCACTGTCCGCGACACGCAGGCACGTTTCACCGACCCAGCTTCCCCACCGACTGGCACATTTGGCAGGCTGTCACCGCAACTCGGGGGGATTGCTCGGGAGGGACATACGCACCATGCACACAGCACAATCAGTCACATCCGGGGATCCGCGCCTCAACTGGAGCAGCACCGGGACGAGCACCACACCTCGTCTCCAGCACCGCCGCGACGGCATCCTGCCGGCCGTGGCCGCAGCGCTGTCCGTCCGCGGTGAGACGCTGACCTGCACGGCGGGCAAGGGCGACCAGCCGCCCGCACTGCACCCGTTGGTCCAGGACTTCCTCGACACGCTCACCAGCGGGCAGCGCGAACGCTTCACCGGCCGCTGCCCCGAGGCGATCCTGCTCTCCCGGCAGCTCAGCGCCACGGAGACCGGCCGGTCCAAGCGGGCCCAGCGCAAGCCGCTGACCGGCGGGGAGGCCCGGCGCGCACTGAAGCACTCGCGGCTGACCGCGCGTCGGATCCGCGAGGACGGCGACCCGATGCACGGCAGTTACGCGCCACCGTGCCGCTCCTGCACGGCGATGCTCGCCCATTTCGGCGTGCGTCCCGTCGACCTCACCACCACCAGCGCGGTGACCGCCGCCGAGAAGGGCTGATCGCGCGCCGATGCACGACCGAACCGACCTCCCCCAGCAGAGCGGCCGCGCGACCCATGCGGACCGCGCCGCCGCCACCCGCTTTCCCGTCGCCCTCGACGCAGCCCTGCGGACCGCGGGCTGGCAGCCGGGGCGCTGGGACATCCGGCAGGCGGAGGAGTGGGCGGACGCGCTGCGCGCCCACACGTCGCCGGCCGGACACCAGCACGCGGTGTTCCCGGCGGCGGTGGAGGCGTGGGCTGAGTTCGGCCGCCTGCACATCGTGGCGTCCGCGCCGGGGCGGCAGATCGCACCGGCGTCGGTGCGGATCGACCCGCTGAGCGGACTGCACCTGGCCCGCACCCTCGGTGATCTCGCGCGGGCGCTGGAGACCGAGGTCAGCCCGCTGGGCGAGGAGGGGGACGGCCAGGCGGTCCTCGCGATCGACGCCGAGGGGCGGGTGTACAGCATCGACCACACCGGGGACTGGTTCCTGGGCGCGGACATCGACCAGGCGCTGGCGACGCTGGTCGGCGGGATCCAGCCGGAGCGGTTGACCACGGGCTGAGCGGGTTCCGGGGCGGGCGGGCCGGGGGTGGCCGGCGTGCGCGGACGGGCGAGGCCGTAGGGCCGGGTTACGCGGCGCCCCGGGCCGGGAGTACCGCCGACACCCGGAAGCCCCCCGCGTCCGTCGGACCCGAGACGAATACGCCGCCCAGGCCCAGTACCCGCTCCCGCATCCCCACCAGGCCGTTGCCGCCGCTCGGTAGTCCCGCGTCCGTCGCGGCGCCGTCCGACGGGCCGTTCTCCACCTGCATCGCGACTTCCGAGCCCCGGTGCGCCAGCCGCACCCACGTCTTCGCGCCCGCCGCGTGCTTGTGGACGTTCGTCAGCGCCTCCTGCACCACCCGGTACGCCGTCTGTTCCACCTCGGGGGCGTACGCGCGCGCCTCGCCGTCCACCGAAAGCTCCACCGTCATCCCGGCCGCCCGGGACTGCCCGACCAGCGTCTCCACCTCGTGCAGCCGCGGCCCGTCCTCCGTGGCGGCGGCAGCCGCTGCGGCTGCCGCCTCGCCCACCGCGGCCAGCGGAACCTTCGCGCCCCGGCTCACCGCCGGATCCCCCGTCCGCAGCACGCCGAGCATCTCCCGCAGTTCGGTCAGGGCCTGCCGGCCCATGTCGCCGACCAGCGCCGCGTTCCGTACCGCCTTCGCCGGGTCCTTCGGAGCGACGGCCTGCAGCGCGGCCGCATGCACCACCATGAGGCTGACCCGGTGCGCGACCACGTCGTGCATCTCGCGCGCGATCCGGGTCCGCTCCTCCGTGCGCGCCCACTCCGCCCGTTCCTCGGCCCGGTCGGCGAGCAGCGACAGTTCCCGTTCCAGTGAGTCCGCCCGCTCCCGCAGGCTCTCCATCAGCCGACGCCGCGCCCCTATGTAGAGGCCGAACAGCACGGGCGGAGCCGTGAGGCCCAGCGACATGAAGAGGGACGTCAGCGGTACGTACCAGTCGCCCGGCCCGAAGTCCCCGGACTGCACGGAGACGCTCTGCCGCAGCCGTACGTACGTGACGATGAACGTCCCGGCCAGCGACATTCCCATCAGCACCGCGGTGATCCGGCGCGGCACGTCGGACGCGGCCAGCGTGTAGAGGCCGACCAGGCCCATCAGGAAACCCATCTCGGCGGGCGTCGTCGCGATCGCGACCAGCACCACGGCGATCGGCCAGCGCCGCCGCACCACCAGAACGGCCCCGGCGAGCAGCCCGAACACCACCCCGACGGGCACCGGCAGCCCGGTGTCCCCCGCGAACTCCACGCCTTCCAGTGCGCACTCCAGCGCCGACAGGAGCGCCAGCCCCACGTCCAGGGCGACACTGCGCCGCCGTTCCCACCACCAATAGCCGCGAGTGGTCGTTCCCACGCCTTCCCGGTATGCCCCCGTTACGGTCATGGCATCCAGCGTACGGGCGCTCGCACCTCATTTTCGGGCTACGCGGATGACCGCGCGCCTCGCCGAGGCGCAGTGACCCGTCGCGTCGAAGGCCGGTGGTACGGCATAGTGTTGTCTGCCCGGTCGACGGCCTGACGGCCTGTCCAGTCGATCGGCTTTGCTGTCCCCTGTGGTGTAACGGCAGCACAGTGGCTTTTGGTGCCATTTGTCCGGGTTCGAATCCTGGCAGGGGAGCATGCACGCGCGGGCTCCGACCATGACGGTCGGGGCCCGCGCCCGTTTCGGCCAGGAGCACCCCCGGTATCCTGCGGGTGTCCACCATCCGAAGCCGAAGGGCACATCCGTGTGCGCCGGTCCTCCTCAGGGCCCCGGCGCCGCTCGATCAGGGGAGGCCCCATTGGCAGCCGTCGTCGTCCTCGCAGCGGGTGAGGGCACCCGCATGAAGTCGAAGACCCCCAAGGTTCTGCACGAGATCTCCGGGCGCTCGCTCGTCGGGCACGTCGTCACCGCCGCGCGCGAGCTGGACCCCGAGCACCTCGTCGTGGTCGTCGGCCACGCGAGCGAGCAGGTCACCGCGCACCTCGCCACCGTCGACAGCCAGGTACGGACCGCCTACCAGGCCGTCCAGGGCGGCACCGGCCACGCCGTGCGCACCGCGCTCGAAGAGCTCGGCGGCACCGTCGAGGGCACGGTGATCGTCGTCTGCGGCGACACCCCACTGCTCTCCGGCGCGACGCTCAGCGCACTCGCCGCCGTCCACACCGCCGACGCGAACGCCGTCACCGTGCTCACCGCCGAGGTCCCGGACGCCACCGGATACGGCCGGATCGTCCGCGACGCCGCAAGCGGCGCGGTCACCGAGATCGTCGAGCACAAGGACGCCTCCGACGCGCAGCGCGGGATCCGCGAGATCAATTCCGGGGTCTTCGCCTTCGACGGACGGCTGCTCACGGACGCCCTCGGCAAGGTCCGCGCCGACAACAGCCAGGGCGAGGAGTACCTCACCGACGTGCTGTCCATCCTGCGCGAGGCCGGTCACCGCGTCGGCGCCTCCGTCGCCGCCGACCACCGCGAGATCCTCGGCATCAACAACCGCGTCCAGCTCGCCCAGGCCCGCACCCTGCTGAACGAGCGGCTGCTGGAGCGGGCGATGCTCGCCGGCGTGACCGTCGTGGACCCGGCGACGACGCTGATCGACGCCACGGTGACGTACGAGCAGGACGCGATCGTGCACCCCGGCACCCAGTTGCTCGGCACCACCCACCTCGCCGAGGACGCCGAGGTCGGCCCGAACAGCCGGCTGACGGACACCACCGTCCACGCGGGCGCCCGTGTGGACAACACGGTCGCGGTCGGGGCGGAGATCGGCCCGGGTGCGACGGTCGGCCCGTACGCGTATCTGCGCCCGGGCACCAAGCTCGGCCCGAAGGCCAAGGCCGGTACGTACGTGGAGATGAAGAACGCCACGATCGGCGAGAGCACGAAGGTGCCGCACCTGAGCTACGTCGGCGACGCGACCATCGGCGACCACACGAACATCGGCGCCGCGAGCGTCTTCGTGAACTACGACGGGGTGTCGAAGCACCACACGACGATCGGGTCGCACTGCCGCACCGGGTCGGACAATATGTTTGTGGCACCTGTCACGGTCGGGGACGGCGTGTACACCGCCGCCGGCTCGGTCATCACCAAGGACGTACCGCCCGGTTCACTGGCCGTCGCCCGCGGCCAGCAAAGGAATATCGAGGGTTGGGTGGCCCGTAAGCGTCCGGGCAGCGCCGCCGCGCAGGCGGCTCAGGCCGCCGCGCAGGAGGCCGACGGCGAAAGCTGACCGGAAACAGCCGCGCCGCGCACGGCGTACCGTGATAGATGCTCACCCCATTTCGGCTGGCTCGTTGCACATCGGGACACATGCGTGCAGCGCCAGGAACACGTCTGAGGAGACTGTGCTGTGACCGGGATCAAGACGACCGGCGAGAAGAAACTGATGCTCTTCTCCGGCCGCGCCCACCCCGAGCTGGCCGAGGAGGTTGCACACCAGCTGGGTGTCGGCCTCGTGCCGACGAAGGCCTTCGATTTCGCCAACGGTGAGATCTACGTCCGCTTCCAGGAATCCGCCCGCGGCGCCGACTGCTTCCTGATCCAGAGCCACACGGCTCCCATCAACAAGTGGATCATGGAGCAGCTGATCATGCTGGACGCGCTGAAGCGCGCGTCGGCCCGCTCCATCACGGTGATCGTGCCGTTCTACGGCTACGCCCGCCAGGACAAGAAGCACCGTGGCCGCGAGCCGATCTCGGCCCGCCTGATCGCCGACCTGATGAAGACCGCGGGTGCCGACCGCATCCTCACGGTCGACCTGCACACCGACCAGATCCAGGGCTTCTTCGACGGCCCGGTCGACCACCTCTTCGCGCTGCCGATCCTCGCCGACTACGTCGGCGCCAAGGTCGACCGCTCGAAGCTGACGATCGTCTCCCCGGACGCCGGCCGCGTGCGCGTCGCCGACCGCTGGTGCGACCGCCTGGACGCCCCGCTGGCGATCGTCCACAAGCGCCGCGACAAGGACGTCGCCAACCAGGTGACCGTCCACGAGGTCGTCGGCAACGTCAAGGGCCGGGTCTGCGTCCTGGTCGACGACATGGTCGACACCGGTGGCACCATCTGCGCCGCCGCCGACGCCCTGTTCGCGCACGGCGCCGAGGACGTCATAGTGACGGCGACGCACGGCGTGCTCTCCGGCCCGGCCGCGGACCGGCTGAAGAACTCCAAGGTCAGCGAGTTCGTCTTCACGGACACCCTGCCGACCCCGGGTGAGCTGGAGCTCGACAAGATCACGGTGCTCTCGATCGCTCCGACGATCGCTCGCGCGGTGCGCGAGGTCTTCGAGGACGGCTCGGTCACGAGCCTCTTCGAGGAGCAGTAGAAACACCTGACGCAGAAGATCCACTTGGGGTGCGGCCTCCCCGCCGGGTAGACTCAGCGAGTTGCTCGGCGAGGGAGGCCGTACTCATGGGTACGGCGGTCCGTTATCGACGCGCTCTTCGTAGCAGGCCTGTCGTGGGCCGGGTGACCGTCCAGTTTTCGTCACCCCACGAGGAGTGCAGTCATGGCCGAGATCAAGCTCGCCGCCCAGCCCCGTACCGAGTTCGGCAAGGGCGCCGCCCGCCGCGCCCGTCGTGACAACCAGGTCCCCGCGGTCGTCTACGGCCACGGCGCCGAGCCGGTCCACGTCACGCTGCCGGCCCACGAGCTGCTCCTCGCGCTCCGCACCGCCAACGTCCTGATCGGCCTGGAGCTCGAGGGCAAGGACGCGCTGGTCATCCCGAAGGCCGTGCAGCGCAACCCGCTCAAGGGCGGCATCGAGCACGTCGACCTGCTGACCGTCAAGCGCGGCGAGAAGGTCAACGTCGAGATCGCCGTGCACGTCGAGGGCGAGCTCGCCCCGGGCGGCAACCTGCTCGAGTACGTGCAGAACACCCTGCTCGTCGAGGCCGAGGCCACCCACATCCCCGAGTCCGTCACGGTCTCCGTCGCGGGCCTCGACGCCGGTGACTCCGTCCTCGCCAAGGACATCCCGCTGCCCGCCGGCTCCGTGCTGGCCGGCGACGAGGACGCCGTCGTGCTGCAGGTCGTCTCCGCGCAGGCCGAGGAGCCGGCCGCCGAGGGCGCCGAGGCCGAGGGCGCCGAGGCCTGAGCCTCGTCCTCCCCGCTCCACCTGCTTCACCTGCTTCACCTGCTTCACTGACGGGGCGGCGGTTCCTTCCCCGGGGACCCGCCGCCCCGTCCGCCTGTAAGAGCCTGTCGGGTGAGCTCTGATCGGGCGGCCACGCCCTGGCACGCACGCTTCCGGCGTTGCCGAAATGCCCTGGTAGCTCCGCTACAAGGCCATCCCGGCGCCTTGGAATCGCACGCACCATGCCGCGTCCGCTCTCCGATCGAAGGTCACCCGACAGGCTCTAACCGGGCCATCCGGCACCATCCGTACGCGAAGGAGACCGAGCGCAGATGTCCGACGCCACCGACCCCTGGCTCATCGTGGGCCTCGGCAACCCCGGCCCCGAGCACGCGGCGCAGCGGCACAACGTCGGCTTCATGGTCGCCGACCTCCTCGCCGAGCGGATCGGCGGGAAGTTCAAGCGGGCGCAGAAGGCGCAGGCGCAGGTCGTCGAGGGCCGCATGGGCCCGCCCGGGCCGGCCAACCGCCGCGTGATCCTGGCCAAGCCGATGTCGTACATGAACCTCTCCGGCGGCCCCGTCACCGCGCTCCGCGACTTCTACAAGGTGCCGACCGATCACATCGTGGCGATCCACGACGAGCTGGACATCGACTACGGGACGCTCCGGCTGAAGCTGGGCGGCGGCGACAACGGCCACAACGGGCTCAAGTCGATGACCAAGTCGATGGGGTCCGGCTACCACCGGATCCGGTTCGGAATCGGCCGGCCACCGGGCCGGATGCAGGTCGCCGACTTCGTGCTGAAGGACTTCTCGTCCACCGAGCGCAAGGAGCTCGGGTATCTCGTGGACCGGGCGGCGGACTCGGTGGAGTGCCTGCTCGCGGAGGGTCTTGAGCGCGCACAGAGCGCGTACAACTCATGAGATAGCAGGTCGATCCCGGACCATTTCCGAGCGGGTTCCGATGTGAAGTTGACCGAAAGCGTTCGCCTGCCCAAGGATCGCTCCCCATGAAGCGGAGCACCTCCCACCGCGCACTGCTCTACGGCCGTAGTGCCGCCCTGGGCTGTGTCGTCCTGCTGTTGCTCGTCGCGGGCGTCCTGTCGTCCTGGTCATCGGCACAGCACATCGTCCTCGCCAAGGGCCGTGAGCACGGCACGATGACCGTCACCGGCTGCGGCGCAGACGTCTGCACAGGACCGTTCGCCCCCGCCGAGCACGCCACGGCGCGCTCGCGTGTGACGATCGAGCAGTCCGTCGCGGTGCGGAAGGGCGGCAGGTTCCCGGTCGTCGTGAAGCCGGGCACCGACGAGGTCGTGCGCACCGGGATGCCGGGCTTCCTTCACTCCTGGGTGCCGCTCGGCGGCGCACTGCTGCTCGCCGCCCCGATCATCGGCGGTCTGCGGCTCACCCGGACCGCATGGGGAACCGGGATGGCGGGCGCGGTCCCGTTGGTGGCGACGTTCATCGCGCTCTGAACCGCACCCCGAGCGGCTCCCGAGCCGTGCTCCGAGCCTTTCCCCGGGACGCCCCGAGACGCGGACTCCCGTACCGGAGCTGCGCGTTCACCCGATCGTTATCCGGAACGATTGGGGCAGAACCTTGCACAGGGGGCGGATGTGCACACAGCAAATTTGACGGGCAGAAGCAACCACAAGAAGCTTGGCCGACCCCCCACGGCATCCCTCATCTCCTACGTTGGACTGCCCATGCGCATACTCATTCCCGCCGGCGCTCTGGTCACCGCGGTGACCGCCTCGATGCTGCTGGCACCTTCCGCCTTCGCGACGCCCAAGGGCGACAACGGCACGGTGAAGATCCACGACGCCAAGACCGACGAGGAGCTTCGCAGGAACGAGCCGAAGGTCTGCTCCTTCTACCTCGACGCGTTCGGCTTCGACGCCGCTCAGAAGGTCCAGTGGCACATCGAGGCCTGGGCCAACAATGACCTGGACAAGGGCGAGACGGTCAAGACCGGCGCCTTCGCGCTCGATGGTTCCGGCCACGGCCGTACCACCGACATGACCCTGCCCGACGGCCAGTACAAGCTGTTCTGGAACTTCGAGGGCGAGAACGGCAAGGCCAAGCACAAGGTCTTCAAGACCGACTGCGAGCCGGGCAAGCCCGGCGAGGAACCCACGAAGCCCGGCGAGGAACCCACCAAGCCCGGCGAGGAACCCAACAAGCCCGGCGAAGAACCCACCAAGCCCGGCGAGGAACCCGCAGCCACGCCGTCCGCCACCCCGTCCGCCCACGGCGGCGAGCAGCCGTCCGGCACCCCGTCCCCCTCGGAAAGCACCCCGGCCGGCGCCCCGGCCACCCAGGGCGGCGATTCCGGCAACCTCGCCGAGACCGGAAGCAGCGCCCCGGTCGGCATGATGGCGGCGGTCGCCGCGGCGCTCGCCGCGGCCGGCGGCTTCCTGGTGATGCGCCGCCGCAAGGCCCAGCAGCACTGACGTCCGCGCAGCGAAGTGCCCCCACCGGAAGCGTCCGGTGGGGGCACTGTCGTGCTGGGGGCGACAGGCTCAGCCGGTGTTGCGCAGACCCGCGGCGACACCGTTCACCGTGAGCAGCAGGGCCCGGGCGAGCAGCGGGTCGGCCTCCTCACCGCGCTCGGCTGCCCGGCGCTGGCGGGCCAGCAGCGAGACCTGGAGATACGAGATCGGGTCCAGGTAGGCGTCCCTGATCGCGAACGTCTGCTGGAGCACCGGACTGGTGCCGAGCAGTTCGGTCCCGCCGGTGACCTTCAGGACTTCCCTCACCGTGAGCGCGTGCTCGGCCTCGATGTCGGTGAAGACATGCTTCAGCCCGTCGGGGACGAGCGTGTCGACATAGTGGCGGGCGATCCGCAGGTCGGTCTTGGCGAGCGTCATCTCCACGTTCGAGATGAAGTTCCGGAAGAAGTGCCAGTGCTCGTGCATCTCGTCCAGAACGGTGTCCGGACCGGCCTCGCGCAGCGCCTTGAGCCCGGAGCCGACGCCGTACCAGCCGGGCACGATCTGCCGCGACTGGGTCCAGCCGAAGACCCACGGGATGGCCCGCAGGCCGTCGAGACCGGCGCCGGAGTCCGGGCGCCGCGACGGGCGGGAGCCCAGGTGCAACTCGGCGAGCTGGTCGACCGGGGTGGACGCGAAGAAGTACGCGGGCAGGTCCGGGTCCTCGACCAGCTTGCGGTAGGCGTCGTGCGCGGCGTCGGAGACCGTGTCCATCGCCGCGTCCCAGCGGGCGAGGGCCTCGTCGGACTGGCGGGGCGCGGTGTGCAGGGCGGATGCCTGGAGGGTGGCCGCGACGGTCAGCTCCAGGTTCTCCCGGGCGAGCGCCGGGATGAGGTACTTGTCGGAGATGACCTCGCCCTGCTCGGTCACCTTGATCTCGCCCTCCAGCGTGCCCCACGGCTGCGCGAGGATCGCGTCGTGCGAGGGGCCGCCGCCGCGGCCGACGGTGCCGCCGCGGCCGTGGAAGAGCCGCAGCCGTACGCCGTAGCGGTGCGCGACGTCACGCAGCCGGCGCTGCGCCCGGTGGATCTCCCACTGCGAGGTGGTGATGCCGCCGAACTTGGAGGAGTCGGAGTACCCGAGCATGACCTCCTGCACGTCTCCGCGCAGGGAGACGAGACGGCGGTACGACGGGTCGGCGAGCATCTCGTCGAGAATGACGTCGGCGGCGCGCAGCTCGTCGGTGGTCTCCAGGAGCGGCACGATGCCGATCTTGGCCCAGCCGCCGTGCAGATCGATCAGACCGGCCTCGCGGGCGAGGACGGCGGCGGCGAAGACATCGTCGGCGCCCTGGCACATCGAAATGATGTAGGACTCGATGACCTCGGGGCCGAACCTCTCGAACGCCTCCTTGATCGTGAGGAAGACACCGAGGGTCTTCGCGCCCGCGGCGTCCAGCGGGGCCGGACTCGGGGCGAGCGGGCGGCGCGAGCGGAGCTCCTTGGCGAGCAGCTTCTGCCGGTAGTCGCGCGGCATGTCGGTGTAGCGCCAGGACTCCTCGCCGAGCCGGTCGAAGAGCTGGCCGAGGGCGTGGTGGTGGGCGTCCGCGTGCTCACGTACGTCCATGGTGGCGAGCTGCAGACCGAACGCGGAGAGCGTACGGATCGTGCGGTCCATCCGGCCGTCGGCGAAGAGGCCGCCGCGGTGCTCGCGCAGCGAGGTCTGGATGAGCACCAGATCCTCGATGAGCTCGGCGGTACCGAGGTAGTCGCAGCCGGGGCGGTGCGGGGTGCCGTTGGCCAGTCGCGCGCGGGTGTTGACGAGCTTCTGCCGGATGCAGGTGGCCTTGAGGCGGTACGGCTCCTCGGCGTTCAGCCGCTTGTAGCGCGGGCTGATCTCGGGGAGACGCTCCAGGTCGGCCTGGAGGGAGGTGAGCAGCTCGTCGGTGGCGCCCGTGTAGCGGATGGAGTTGGAGAGCAGTCCGCGCAGGTAGTCGATGAGCTCCAGCGCGTCGGTGATGCCGTGCTCGTGCTGCAGGATCAGCACCTCCCAGGTGACGGCGGGCGTCACGTTGGGGTTGCCGTCGCGGTCGCCGCCGATCCACGTGCCGAAGGTCAGCGGTCGGGTGCCCGCGGGCAGTTCGACGCCGACGCGCTCCAGCTCGGCAGCGAGGTCTTCGAGTACGTCCCCGACGGCGTCGGCGTGCAGCTCGTCGAGGTAGTAGATGGCGTTACGGGCCTCGTCGGCCGGCTCCGGGCGGACGACGCGCAGCTCGTCGGTCTGCCAGATGAGGTCGATGTTCTCGGCGAGCCGCAGGTCGTGGCGGCGCCGGTCGGCCTCGATGACGGGGGTCTCCAGCAGCTCGGCGATGCGGCGGAGCTTGTTCAGCACGGAGCGCCGCGCGGCCTCGGTCGGGTGCGCGGTGAAGACGGGACGTACGTTGAGGTTCTTGACGGTCTCGCGCAGGTGCTCGGGGTCCGCGTCCTTCAGCCGGTCGGCGGTACGGGCCAGCAGACCGCCCTGGGCGGCGCGCCGGTCACGCATCTCGTGGGCGCGGTGGACCTGCTCGGTGACGTTGGCGAGGTGGAAGTAGGTGGAGAAGGCGCGCACCAGCTGCGCGGCGGTCTCCAGGTCCGTGTCGCCGAGGAGTTCGGCGGCGGCCTCGCCATCGGTACGGGTCAGGGCGCGGACGCGCTCGACGAGGTCGAGGAGTTCCTGGCCCTCCTGACGTACGAGGGTCTCGCCCAGCAGATCGCCGAGGCGTCGGATGTCGGCGCGCAGCTCGGGGCTGGCGGCGGGGGTCTGGTCGGCACTGCTCACAGTGTGCGGCTCCTTGCAGTGATTTGAGGAGGTGCGTCGCGAAGCGTCTCCCCACAAGGGTGACGGCGGGAGACGGGTGGGCACGTCTGTCAGGGGGTCCGGGGGTCCGCGGCTGCGGCGGTGCTGTCGCCACCCCGGGAAAGCAGAGTGCGGACCGCGCTGTCCGACGCCTCCAGGATAGGTGTCCGTCTCCTCGGCGCTGTCCGCAGCCCTCGTCGGCCCGGTGGACCGGTAGCACCGACGGCTCAGCTCTCGTGCTGCGGGCCTTCGCGCTGCCATACTTACGAGACCGTAGGTTACGGATGCGTAGCCAGAGTCGTCCTCGTACTCCTCACCCTCCAGGGGACTCCCATGAACACCAGCCCGGATGTGATCGACGGCGCCCCGACAGCGGTGGCCGACGGTCCGCTCCTCCCTTCCGCCACGCTCGGCGGCGACAACAAGCGGTCGATCGAGCAGATCGCCCTGCTGCTGTTCATCGTGGTGCCTTTCGTGGCCCTGCTCGCGGCGGTGCCGCTGGCCTGGGGCCGCGGTGTGAGCTGGCTCGATCTGGGTCTGCTGGTCGCCATGTACTTCATCGGCTGCCACGGCATCACGATCGGCTTCCACCGCTACTTCACCCATGGATCCTTCAAGGCGAAGCGCCCGCTCCGCATCGCTCTGGCCGTTGCCGGATCGCTGGCCGTGGAAGGCCCGCTGGTGCGCTGGGTGGCCGACCACCGCAAGCACCACCGCTTCTCCGACGCCGAGGGCGACCCGCACTCGCCGTGGCGGTTCGGCGAGACGCTCCCCGCCCTGATGAAGGGGCTGTGGTGGGCTCACATCGGCTGGATGTTCGACGAGGAGCAGACCCCGCAGCAGAAATACGCCCCGGACCTGATCAAGGACCCGGCGACCCGCGGGATCTCCCGTCACTTCCTCACCTTCACGATCGTCTCGCTGGCGGTCCCACCGCTGGTCGGCGGGTTGGTGACACTGTCGTGGTGGGGAGCCGCGACGGCGTTCTTCTGGGGCTCTCTCGTACGGGTGGCGCTTCTGCACCATGTCACCTGGTCGATCAACTCCATCTGCCACGCGGTCGGCAAGCGTCCGTTCAAGTCCCGCGACCGGTCCGGCAATGTGTGGTGGCTGGCGGTCCTCTCCTGCGGCGAGTCGTGGCACAACCTGCACCACGCGGACCCGACGAGCGCCCGGCACGGGGTGATGAAGGGCCAGATCGACTCCAGTGCCCGGCTGATCCGCTGGTTCGAGAAGCTCGGCTGGGCGTACGACGTGCGCTGGCCGGACTCCGCCCGGATCGAGTCCCGCCTGATCGACTCCCGGCGCGAGCCCGTGCACGCCGACGCGGCATGATTGACGACGTGGCGACCGACGGCAGCACGAGCAGCGAGAAGAACCGTCCCTCCTCGACCCGGCGTACCCGCCGCGTGAGGATGACCGGGAAGGAACGCCGCGAACAGCTGCTGGACATCGGCCGCACCCTCTTCGCCGACAAGGGCTTCGAAGGCACCTCGGTGGAGGAGATCGCGGCCCGCGCCGGCGTCTCCAAGCCGGTCGTCTACGAACACTTCGGCGGCAAGGAGGGCCTGTACGCCGTCGTGGTCGACCGCGAGATGCGCCGGCTCCTCGACATGGTCACCGGCGCCCTGACCGCCGGCCACCCGCGCGAGCTCCTGGAACAGGCGGCGTTCGCGCTGCTCGACTACATCGAGACGTACACGGACGGCTTCCGCATCCTGGTCCGCGACTCCCCGGTCGCCCAGTCGACGGGCACGTTCGCATCCCTGATCAGCGACATCGCCACGCAGGTCGAGGACATCCTGGGGCTGGAGTTCAAGGCCCGCGGTTTCGACCCGAAGCTCGCCCCGCTGTACGCGCAGGCACTGGTCGGCATGGTGGCGCTGACGGGCCAGTGGTGGCTGAACGTCCGCAAGCCGAAGAAGGCGGAGGTGGCGGCGCACCTGGTGAACCTCGCCTGGCACGGCCTGGAGAACCTGGAGTCGAAGCCGCGCCTGGTAGGCCACCGGAAGAACTGACCCGACGGGAGCCGGCACCGCGCGCTGTACGACGGTGCCGGACGGGCGGCGGGCCGGGGCAGGCCGGCCCGCGCTCATCCCCTCGGCGTCCCCCACCTGTTTCAATACAGATGTGCTCGAATTCGTGATCGATTGTGTGGTGCTCGGCGTCGTCGGTTCTCTCGTCGGTGTGCTGATCCGCCGCAGACACCGGCAGAGGTCGGCCCGGGCGGCCGCCGGAGCACCGACCGGGATCCCGTGCATGATCAAGCGGCCGTCACACGGCAACCGCTGGCGCCCCGGGCAGTTGCTGACCCATGCGACGCCGCTGACCTGGCGTCCCGCCTACGGCACGTCGACGGTCGTCCTCCCCGACGATCTGCACCTGACCGCGGTGCGCGCCGTATCGACGCGTGAGGGGCTGGTCATCAATCCGGGTTCCCGGGTCGTGGAGTGCGCGTCGTCGGACGGGAGCGCCCTGATCGCGGTCATGCCGATGGACCTGGAGCAGGTGACCGGGGCCCTGAGCGGCGAATAGCCCACCGTGATTCCTTACCGGCCGGGACCGTCGTCACCCCGGGCGCCCTCGACCGGCTCCGCGGCTCACCCGGCCACCGGCTCCAGGAACTCCAGCCGGTTCCCCGCCGGGTCGAACGAGTAGAAGCGCCGGTGCCCCGGAAGGTCTCCATCCCAGTGCACCTGCGCGCCGTGCGCCTCCAGCCGTTCCGCGAACGTCTCGATGTCCGTGACGCGCAGCCCCGGGTGGGCCTTCTTCGCCGGGCGGAAGTCGGCCTCGATGCCCAGGTGCAGCTGGACCGGGCCCGCCTGGAACCAGCAGCCGCCGCGGGCCGCCAGGACCGGGGGCTTGGGGAGTTCGGTCATCCCCAGGGTGTCCACGTAGTACGTGTACAGGGCGGGTTCCGAGCCCGCCGGGGCGGCCAGTTGGACGTGGTCCACTGCGGCGATCATCACTTCTCCTTGTGGGCCACGGCGAAGATGCGGCGGAACGGGAAGACCGTGCCGTGCGGACCCTTCGGGTACGCGGTGCGCAGCAGGTCCCGGTATTCGGCGAGGAACGCCTCATGCGCCTCCGGGTCGTCCGCGAGCGCCGTCAGAACGGGGCGCAGGCCCGTGCCCTTCACCCAGTCGAGGGCGGCGTCCTCGCCCTGGAGGAGGTGGAGGTACGTGGTCTCCCAGACGTCCGCCGTGATGCCGGGGGCCTTCAGGGCGTCCAGATAGGCGGTCGGGCTCAGGACCGCGTCGGCGTGGCGCAGGACGCCGGTCAGGCGGGAGCACCAGCGCGGGGACTCCGCCAGTCCGCGCATCAGGGTATGGGTGGGCTGGTCGAAGTTGCCGGGGACCTGGAAGGCGAACGTGCCGCCCGGGGTGATGCCGTCCAGCCAGTCGGGGAAGCGGCCGGCGTGGCCGGGAACCCACTGGAGCAGGGCGTTGGAGACGATCAGGTCGTACGGTTCCGCCGGCGTCCAGGTCGTCGCGTCGGCCTCGGCGAAGTCCAGGAGGGGTGTGGCGTGGGCACGGGCACGTTCCAGCATCTGGGGGGAGCTGTCGTACCCGGTGATCCGGGCCGTGGGCCAGCGGACCGTGAGGAGCGCCGTGACGTTGCCCGCGCCGCAGCCCAGGTCCGCGATGCGGGGCGTGGGGGCGGCCGGGAGTTCCGGGATGCGGGACAGGAGATCCTGGAACGGGCGGGTGCGGTGGTCCGCGTGGCGCAGGTACTGCTGCGGATCCCAGGTCGGTGTCGTCATGGCAGCAAGGATCGCCTCAGAGTTATCTTGATGTCAAGACACTTGAATTCAAGAGACTTCATGTCGACAGACCCTTTACACTGATCCACATGGAGGACGAGGTTGACCGACTGGTCGCTGCATGGCGTCGCGAGCGCCCCGACCTCGACGTGGAACCACTTGAGGTGCTCAGCCGCGTCTCGCGCCTGGCCCGTCACCTCGACCGGGCCCGCCGGATCGCCTTCTCCGAGCACAATCTCGAGCCGTGGGAGTTCGACGTGCTGACGTCGCTGCGCCGCGCCGGGGCTCCGTACCAGCTCTCCCCCGGTCAGCTGCTCACCCAGACGCTGGTCACCTCGGGCACGATGACCAACCGCATCGACCGGCTGACCAAGAAGAACCTCGTCGAACGGCTCCCCGACCCCAGCGACCGGCGCGGTGTGCTGGTCCGGCTCACCGCGGAGGGGCGCGACAAGGCCGACCAGTCACTGGCCGGACTGCTCGCCCAGGAGCGCGCCATCCTCGGCGAGCTCTCCCGCCACCAGCGCGGCGAACTGGCCGGACTGCTACGCCAGTTGACCGCCCCGTTCGACAACATCCCCGGTTAGCTCGGCCGGTCCGACACCGGCGCGTCTGGCCAGCGCCACCGCGGCCAGTGTGGAGTGCACGCCCAGCTTCCCCAGCACGTTCTGCATATGCGTACGCACCGTGTGCGGAGAGAGGTACAGCCGCTCCGCCACCGCCTTGCGGCCCAGCCCCGCCACCATGCAGCGCAGCACCTCGCGCTCGCGCGGCGTCAGCGACGCGACCAGCTGCTCACTCTCGGTGCGGTGCTTGCGGGCTGCCGTCAGCTCGTGCAGGACACCGGTGAGCAGTGCCGGAGGCAGATGCGTCTCGTCGCGGAGCACCCCCCGGATGACCGTGAGCAGCCGCTGCAGCGAGCAGTCCTTGGCGACCCAGCCGGAGGCCCCGGCCTGCAGCGCCAGCGCGGCCCGGCGCGGGTCGTCCTTCTCGGCGAGCACCACCGTACGGACGGACGGCTGGCCCGAACGGACCCCGGCGACCAGCGAGATCCCGTCGACTGGGGCGTGTTCCCCACTTCCCGGGGCGGGGACCGGCACCGGGCCGGGAACGGTACGTCCCGTGGCCGCCGGCAGGATGCCCAGTTCGGCATCGACGAGAATCACGTCGTACCTACGGCCTTCGGCGGCCGCCCGCTCCAGACACCGAAGCGCGGCCGGGCCGCTGCCCGCCGCCGCCACCTCGACGTCCGGTTCCGCCGCGAGTGCCGCCGCGAGCGACTCGGCGAAAATGCGGTGGTCATCCACCACGAGAACCCGGATACGAACCACAGGTACCCCCACACAGCATCTGCTCCGGGGTCACCCCAGGACCCCCCGAACGGGACGGACCAGTGCGGGCACGACGCCCGGAGCGATGAGGGTGAACCGCAGTTCCACGGCCGCCGCCGTGTGCCGACTGCAACCCCGCCCCGGGCGTCGTGCCCGACTGTCTCGTACCCCTGAATCAGCACCGGCCCCCACCGGTGCTGTGCATCAGCGTACGGCCGGGGGCCGGGAGCGGAAGGCAATTCACAGAACTGATGAACCTCGGTGTTTAGGGTGTGGTTCATGTTTCGTATTGAGACAGAAGTGGACAAAGATCGTCGCATTCTGCTGGGCGAGCGACTGCATCACAGCAATACGGAATGCTCCCCGGAGCTCCGCGCACTCCTCGCCACCTCCGCCGAGCGCGAACTCCCGCTGGAGGTCTGGGCGATGGACGGCGACGGTGTGCTGGCGGGTGGGCTGGCCGGGCGCACCTGGGCCTACTGGCTCCACGTGGATCTGCTCTGGGTCGACCCGCTCCACCGCGGTTCCGGCCTCGGCTCGCACCTGCTCGCCGAGGCGGAACGGGTGGCCGTGGCGGACCGCGGCTGCGCCCGATCCCGACTGGAGACCTGGGGTTTCCAGGCTCCGGACTTCTACCGGAAGCGGGGCTACGAGGTGATCGGGCAGGTCGACGACTACCCGCCCGGAGTCACCGAGTTCATCCTGACGAAGACCTTCACCCGATGCGACGGGCGCCTGCCGACGGGACCGCCGGGAAGACGCCGGGCGTCGCGTACCCGTGCGAGGTGAACGCCTCCAGCACCGACTTGGTGACCGCGTCCGCGTCCGCCTCGTCCACCAGCACGATCGCCGAACCACCGAACCCGCCGCCGGTCATCCGCGCACCGAGCGCCCCGCACTCGTTCGCCGTCGAGACCACCAGGTCCAGTTCCGGGCAGGAGACCCGCAGATCGTCGCGGAGCGAGACATGACCCGCGGTGAGGACCGGTCCCGCCGCCCGCACCTCGCCCGCGTCGAGCAGTGCGATGATCTGCTCCACCCGCGCGTTGTCGCTGACCACATGGCGTACGTACCGCACGACCGACTCGTCCGCGCCGGACTCGGCGAGCGTGTCGAGCGCGGCGTCCAGACCCTCGTACGGAAGATCGCGCAGCGTCCCCATGCCCAGCGCCCGGGCGCCCGCCTCGCAGCCGGCCCGCCGCTCCGCGTACGCACCGTCGCCCAGCGCGTGCTTGACCCGGGTGTCGACCACCAGCAGCCGCAGACCGTGCGCGGCCAGGTCGAACGGGACCTGGCGGCGGGTGAGATCGCGGGTGTCGAGGTGCAGGGCGTGGCCCTCGACGCAGCATGCCGACGCCATCTGGTCCATGACCCCGCACGGCACGCCGACGAACGCGTTCTCGGCGCGCTGCGCCAGCACCGCCAGCTCGGCTGCGGACAGGCCGAGTCCGAAGAGGTCGTTCAGCGCGAGCGCGGTGACCACTTCGAGGGCGGCCGACGAGGAGAGCCCGGCGCCGGTCGGGACGGTCGAGGTCAGCTGGATGTCCGCACCGGTGACCTGGTGGCCCGCCTCGCGCAGGGCCCAGACGACACCGGCCGGGTACGCCGCCCAACCGTGGCCCTCGTGCGGTGCCAGCTCCTCGACCCGCAGCTGGACGACACCGCCCGGCACGTCGGTGGAGTGCAGCCGCAGCTCGCCGTCGGTGCGGCGGGCGACGGCCGCGCGCGCGGTGTGCGGCAGCGCGAGCGGCATCACGAAACCGTCGTTGAAGTCGGTGTACTCGCCGATCAGGTTGACCCGGCCGGGGGCCGCCCAGACTCCTTCGGGGACGGTGCCGTACAGCTCGGTGAAAGCGGTGACCAGCTCAGCGCTGTCGGTCATGGGGTGGTGGGCTCCTCTCGGCGGGCGAACGTCCAGGCGTCGGAGACGATTCCGGCCAGGTCGGAGCGGGACGGCTGCCAGCCGAGCCGCTCCCTGGCGGTGGTGGCGGAGGCGACCAGCACCGCGGGGTCACCGGCGCGGCGCGGGGCCGCGGTCTCGGGGACCGGGTGACCGGTGACCTTGCGGACGGTCTCGATGACCTCGCGCACCGAGAAGCCGTTGCCGTTGCCGAGGTTGCAGATCAGGTGCTCGCCCGCGGTGGCCGCGTCCAGGGCGAGGAGGTGGGCCTCGGCGAGATCGGCGACGTGGATGTAGTCGCGTACGCAGGTCCCGTCGGGGGTCGGGTAGTCGTCGCCGTACACGGAGATCGAATCGCGCTGCCCGAGCGCGACCTGGAGAACGAGCGGGATGAGGTGCGACTCCGGGCTGTGGCGCTCGCCGCACCTGCCGTACGCACCCGCCACGTTGAAGTACCGCAGCGAGACCGCGGCCAGTCCGTGCGCGGCCGCCTCGCCGGTGATCATGTGGTCGACGGCCAGCTTCGTGGCGCCGTACGGGTTGGTGGGCGCGGTCGGGGCCGACTCCGTGACGGGGCTGGAGACCGGTTCGCCGTAGGTCGCGGCGGTGGAGGAGAAGACCAGGGTGCGGACCCCCGCGTCGCGCATCGCGGCGAGCAGCGCGGTGGACCCGCCGACGTTGTTCACCCAGTACTTCTCCGGGTCGGTGACGGACTCGCCGACCTGGGAGTACGCGGCGAAGTGCAGCACTCCGTCGTAGGAGGAGTCCAGCCAGCGGGCCGCGTCCTGGATGCGGCCCTCGATGAACTCGGCCCCGGCCGGGACACCCTCCCGGAACCCGGTCGACAGGTCGTCGAGAACGGTCACCGCGTGACCGGCCTCCAGGAGATGCGCGGCAACCACGCTGCCGACATATCCCGCGCCACCCGTGACCAGGTACTTCTTCTGGGGCTTGCTCACTCGCTCGCTACCTCTCGCAGTCGCTGCGCCGCGGCCTCCGGCGGCACATCGTTGATGAACACATTCATGCCGGACTCGGAACCCGCGAGGAACTTCAGCTTGCCGGAGGTGCGTCGGATGGTGAAAAGCTCGAGGTGGAGCCCGAACTCCTCCCGTCCGGGCACCCCGAACGGCGCCTGGTGCCAGGCCGAGATGTACGGCGTCGGCGGCTCACCGGGGCCGAAGATCCGGTCGAATCGCCTCAAGAGTTCCAGATAGATCCGTGCGAACTCCGTGCGCGCGGCATCGGCGAGTTCGCGCAGGTCGGGGACGCGCCGACGCGGGTGGAGGTGGATCTCGTACGGCCAGTGCGCCGCGTACGGCACGAACGCCACCCAGTGCTCGCCGGTCAGTACGACCCGCTCGCCGTCGGAAAGCTCACGGGCCACGACGTCGTCGAAGAGATTGCCGCCGGTCTGCTCACGGTGCGCCTCCATCGAGCGGAGCATCAGCTCGGTGCGCGGGGTGACGAACGGGTACGCGTAGATCTGTCCGTGCGGGTGGCCGAGCGTCACACCGATCTCGGCGCCCCGGTTCTCGAAGCAGAACACCTGCTTGACCTGCGCAAGCTCGGCGAGTGCGGCCGTCCGGTCGGTCCATGCCTCCAGGACCAGGCCGGCCTGTTCCTCGGTGAGGCCGGCGAACGACGCGTCGTGGTCGGAGGTGAAGCAGACGACCTCGCAGCGGCCGGAGTCCCCGGCGAGCGAGGGGAAGCGGTTCTCGAAGACGGCCACGTCGTAACTGTCGTCGGGGATCTCGCTGAGCCGGCCGTCCCGGGACGGGCAGAGCGGGCACTCGTCGGCCGGTGGGTGGTATGTGCGGCCCTGGCGGTGCGAGGCGATGGCGACGCTGTCCCCGAGAAGGGGGTCGCGGCGGACTTCCGAGGAGGTCGAAACGGCGTCGAGCGGTCGCCGGTCGACGGCGTCGCGCACGGCGTCGTCGTGTGAGTCGTAGTAGAGCAACTCACGACCGTCGGCGAGCCAGGTCGATGTCTTCTTCACTCGGGCGCTCCTCGCCACTACCCACCTATCAAACATAACCACACACAAAAAACCACAACCCAACAGTTCGCGTCAACGCCTCGACGCCGAAACGGCACTGCGCCCTGGATGCCCTGCACCGGGTCACCTTGCAGGACGTGAAGGCAGACATGGGCAGCCGGTACCGGCCGCGCCCCGTCCGGGGGCAGGAAGCGGTTCCGGCCGGACGGGGCTCACGGCGTGCGCCCCGCGGAGCATGGCGCCGGAACAGCGTGTGAACGTGCGCGAGCGGCGCGGCACCACGTCGCGGGCCGCCTCTGCGGCATCCGGCGGATCACCGGCGGCCTCTTCGTGGCCTACGGAGTGATCGTCACGGGCGCCGGGATCAACCCGTCCGACGCCGAACTGAAGAAGACCGAGGGCGTCCACATCCCTCTCCGGACCGGGCTGCCGGCCATGCCGGTCCTCGGGCTGTTCTTCCTGGTACGGCTGAAACTGCGCCCGGCCGAGGCTCCGGACGGTTCCGCCACCGGCACCGGCACCGATGCCTGAGCAGTCGGCACCCTGCCCCACCGGGGCCGGACGTCAGTCGGCGTCCGGCCCCTTCTGCCCTGTGTCCACCGCCGCCCGTTCCAGCAGCCCGGTGCGGGCCGCCAGCGCCGCGGCCTCCAGCCGGGAGCCGACGCCCAGCTTCATCAGCACCCGCTGCACATGCGTACGGGCGGTGCTCGGCGCGATCCGCATACCGGCCGCGATCAGCCGGGTGTCCTCGCCCTCCGCGACCCGCACCAGGACCTCGATCTCGCGCGGGGTGAGCATCTGCAGGAGTCGCTGTCCTTCGTCGTCCGGCTGGACCGCCGGGTTGAGCAGCTCGGCGAAGGCGCCCTGGAGCAGTTGCGGCGCGACCGCCGCCTCCCCGGCGCGCGCCTTGACCATCGCCCGCTCGACGCCCTCTATCCGCTCGTCGTGCCTGACGTATCCGGCGGCGCCGGCGGCGAACGCGGCCGCGATCCCGCGCGGGCTGGGCACCGGTCCGAGCACCACGACCGCCACGTGCGGGCGCTCCCGTTTGATCCGGGCGATCGGGTCGAACGCGCCCGGGTCGGCGGGCGTCGCGGTACCGAACAAGCAGACCTCCGGAGCGCGGCTCACCACGATGTCCGCCGCGCCGGCGGTCGGCGCGGCCGCCGCCAGCACCCGGTGGCCCCGCAATTTCAGCGCCGAGGCGAGCGCCTCGGCGAGCAGTCGGTGGTCATCGACCACCATGAGCCGCACACCCATCGAGAACCCCCCTATCAGGACCCAGGCCCCCCGGCCCTCTTGACCCGGCAAGCTACACGCTTGTTCGACCTCGTGTGCCCCTTACCAGGCAGACGACCCCCGGAAAGCCGAATCATGTTCCGTTCAGGGGCACTTGGCCGATGACAAGCGGGCAGAAGGAGACAGGATTCGGACGGCGAACGAACAGCCCTGCCGGTCGGACGATCGACCGGCAGGGCTGTGGCGCGTGATGCGTGGTGCGTTCCGTGAGGGCGTCAGCCGGCGCCGAACGAGACCGCGAGGAACCGATTGGCGTCGAGCGAGCTGTCGCCCCGCTTGCTCACCATCGTCTCGGAGATGAACAGCCGGCCGCCCGAGTAGAGGAACTCGGCGTAGTCCGCGGAGAAGCTGGTCTCCGCGTTCCGGTCGGACTCGCCGGCCGGGTTCTCCAGCAGCACGGTCTGCTTGAAGGTGGAGCCGTCGATGGAGACGATCTGGCCGCCCTTGTTGTACGGGGGCTCCCTGTACGCGATGATGTTGGACCCGTCCATACGGATCGGGAACATCGTGTACAGGTCACCCGCGTCGGCCTTGTCGCTGGTCGGCTTGCCGGTGGTGAGGTCGAACGAGACGATCTCGTTGGTGCCGCCGTATTCGCCCGTGCTCCCCTCGTGCTCCTCGGTCGGCAGATAGATGCGGTTGTTGCCGACCGCGAGATGCTGGCAGGTCTCGACCTCGGTGGAGCCGCAGCGGGCGGCGTACTTGCCGCCGTCCGCGGCGATCTTGGTGAGCAGCTTGCCGGTCGTCGCGTCGATCGAGAAGAAGTCCGAGATCCCGCTGCCGTCACCGGCGGTGTCGCCGACGTCGGCGGCGACGACCAGCGGCTTGGTGGAGACGATGCTCGCGTACTCGACGCCGGGCGGCATCTTGTACGAGGAGAGCGGGGCTCCGGTGGTCGGGTTCAGCGCCTGGATGACGAGCTGCGGGTCGTCGTACGTACCGCACTTGCGGACCACGGCGAGCGCGTCGCCGCCGCCGTACCCCTTGTCGTAGCAGCCGTCGGCGCTGACCTTCGGCTTCCAGCGCTCGGCGCCGGTCGCCAGGTCGAATGCGGCGCCGCCCTCGGTGCCGCCCGCGGCGACCGTGGTGCCGCTGAGCGTGATCTCGTCGAAGCGGATCGGCTCGTCACCGCCGCTGGCGGCGGTGACCGACTTGCTCCACATCAGCTTTCCGGAGGTCAGGTCGAGCGCACCGACCTGGGTGCACGGCGGGTACTTGTTCGCCTTGGTCGCCTTGCCCGCCTCGAAGGCGATGGCGGTCTTGAAGTCCTTGGACATGTGCCGGGAGGCGGCGCAGAGCTGGCCGTCCAGCGGGACGGACCAGAGCTTGGTGCCCTTGACCTTGTCGTAGGCGGCGATCTCGTTCACGCCGGACTTCACGAACGCCTTGTCGGTCAGCCAGGAACCGTTGACAGCCGTGACGTCGGTGACCTTCGGCTCCGGGAGCTTGAAGGCGACCGTGGCCTTGGTGTTCGCCGGAGCCTTCTCCTTGCCGCCGCCGAGACCACTGCCGGAGCCGCCCTTGCCGTCACCGGTGGTGCCGGTGGAGTTGGACGCCTCCTTCTTCTTGCCGTCGCCGCCGCTGGAGGCGAACCAGACGCCACCGCCGACGATCAGCGCCACAGCGACCACCGCGGCGACGACGATCTGCGTCTGGGTGCCGAACTTCTTGCCGCCGTTGCCGCCCTGCTGCGGCGGCACGTACTGCGACTGCATCGGGGCGGTCGGGTAGCCGTACCCCTGCTGCGGCGGCTGGCCGGGCGGCATGCCGTACCCACCGCCCGGAGGCGTCTGCGGGTAGCCGTAGCCGGGCTGCTGCGGCGGGGTCTGCGGGTAGCCGTAACCGGGCTGCTGCTGCGGCCCTGCGGGCGGCGCCTGCGGTGCGCCGAACCCACCGGGGGGCGGCGCCTGCGGAGCGCCGAACCCACCGGCCGACGGCGGAGGCTGAGAAGCCGGCTGCTTGCCGAACGGGTCGGCGGGCGGCGGGGTCGGTGCCCCGAACCCGCCGGGCGGCGAGTCCTGGGGGGCGCCGAACCCGCCCTGGGGCGGCTCGTTGGGCGGCTGGGGCGGCTGTGTCATGGCGTACGTACCTCGGGGGAAAGGGAGCCGGTCGGTCGGGACCTGGCGTGGTCGGTCGTGGTCCGTCGGGTGCCTGCGTGAGCCGTCACTTGCCGAAGGCCATCATGGTCTTCGTCTCCAGCTCTTCCTTGTCGTTGGCCGCGCTGACCCGTCCGCTCGCGATGAAGGAACGGCCGCCCGCGTAGACGATCTTCGCGTTGTAGAACGAGCTCTCGATCTGGGACGCCGACGCCGGGTGCCGCAGCAGCACCTGCGGGGTACCACCGGTCGGTGCCAGGGTGGCGATCCCGCCGCCCTGGTTGTACGAGGCCTCCAGATAGAGCAGCACGTTGCCGCCCTCCATCCGCAGCGGCGTCATGGTCCGCTCGGCCGGGGCCGCGGCCTTCCACTTGGGCTTGCCGGTGTTCAGGTCGAACGCCACGACCTTGTTCGTACGGGCGGTGCCGCTGGAGTCGGCCGTGGTCGCCATGTAGAAGGTGTTGGCATCGGCGGCGACGCCGACACAGCCTTCCAGCGACTTGCCGAAGATGGCGAACGCGCTGCCGCAGTCGGGCGCGAACTTGTCGCCCTTGTCGCTGACCAGCTGGGAACGGAGCGTGCCGTTCTCCTTGATGGCGAGGATGCTCCACTTCTTCTTCTCGCGCTGGGTCAGCGAGACGACGAGCGGGCTCACCGAGTAGACCCTGTCGACCTCCCAGCCCACGGCGGGACGGTACGTCCACTTGGGCTTGCCGGTGACCGGGTCGAGCTCCTGGATCTGGTTCTGCGGCTTGTCGACGTCGGCGGTGCGGCAGCTGGAGGCGGCGATCAGCTTCGTACCGCCGGCGAAGGCGTACGGCTGGCAGTCGCCCGACTGCTTGCCGAACAGGTCCTTGCCGTCACTGACGCGGTAGGCGTTGGAGTTGCCGGTGCGTCCGACGGTCACGGTGTCGCCGCTGATGGCGAGGGAGATGTCCGACAGCATGTCCCATATGCCGTTCTGCTTGATCGACTTCTTCCAGCCGGCCCTGCCGGTGTTGAGGTCGATCATCTGGAGGTCCGCGCAGTCGGCCTTGTCGGTGGTGCCGTTCTTGACCCCGATGACGATCTTGCCGTCCGTGGTGGTCCGGGCCGGGGCGGCGCACAGGTCCGCAGGCAGCTTCAGGGTCCACTTCTGCTTGCCGTCGGCCGCGGAGTAGCCGGAGATCGCCCGGTACATGCCCTTGACGACGGTGTCGCCGACCACCCACGGGCCGTACACGTCGGAGCCGTTGCGCGGCAGGTCGACGTCGTTCTTCTGCAGCCAGAGGATCTTGGCCTCACCGGCCTTGCGCCCGGCGTTGAGGTCGTCGCCGGCGTCGCGGCCGTCGCCGTCGCCGTTGCCCTCGTTGACGGAGGGCGAGTCGCTCGGCTTCTGGTCGTCGGCGCTCCCGTGCGCGACGGGCTTCTTGTCGTCACCGCCGCTGGTGGCGAGGAACACTCCACCGCCGATGACCAGCAAGGCCGCGACCGCGGAACCGATGATCACTGCGGGCTTGCCCTTGAAGGGGTTGCCGCCGCCGGGACCCGTCGGGCCGCCGGGGACCGGGGCGCCGGGGTACTGCTGCTGCGGGTAGCCGTAGCCGGGCTGCGGCGGCTGACCGTACGGTCCGGGCTGCTGACCGTAGGGGCCCGGCTGCTGACCGTACGGTCCGGGCTGCTGACCGTACGGGCCCGGCTGGTTGTACGGGCCGGGCTGCTGGCCGGGCTGCTGCGGGTAGCCGTAACCGGGTGCCTGGCCGGGCTCCTGACCCGGCGCCTGCGGGTAGCCGTAACCCGGCTGCGCGGAAGGCGGAGTCGGCGGCGCGGCCGGCATCTGCGGCGGCTGCGCGGGCGGCTGAGAACTCCCCTGCGGCGGCTCCTGCGGAGCGCCGAAGCCTCCCTGCGGCGGTTGCTGGCTGGGCGGCTGGGTCATCAGCACGTCCCCCTTCGTGCGGTCCGGTGCCCGTTCCGGTCTCCCCCGCGATTCCGCAGGGCTGAATTCCCTTCGGAAAGGAGCGAATCGGGCATGGTTCCCGCGGCGTCACGACAGTCGAGCGGGGCTTCTTTGTACCACCCGCTTGCGTTCGAACACCGGGTCGATCCATCCCCTGTTCCCAAGGGAGAACCGCCTCGTGATGCCGCCGTTACGCATCCGGAGCCCGCCCAGGACGACGGCGACCGTTGCGCCGCGCCAGGCACCGCTCGATGCGCCGGTGCCAACTCTTCGCAAACAGTCATCGGTTCGGACACCAGGGGTCCAGCACGTCAAGACCGTCGCGCATCGCCGAAATCACCAGGAACCTGCACGAACTCACCGGAGTTCCACGACCCGTCACGGTCCATCAGGAACCTCGCGGATTCTCACAGGCCTTCAGAGATCCTCAGGGGCCGAAGACCAGGACGGTCTCCACCGTCCTCTCTTCCTTGTCGTCGTTCGCGCTGACGCGTGCGTTCACCAGGATGGAGCGGCCGCCCGCATAGACGAGTCTCGACATGTCGAAGGAGCTCTCGGACGTGGACGCCGACGCCGGGTGCCGCAGCAGCATCTTCGGGGCACCGCCCGTCGGCGCGAGTACGGCGACGGCGCCGCCCTTCTCGTACGTGGCCTCCACCCGGACGATCACGTTCCGGCCGTCCATCCGCAACGGCTGCATGAACTGCCCGGCCGGGGCGGCAGCCCTCCACTTGGCCTTGCCGGTGTTCAGGTCGAACGCGACGACCTTGTTGGTGAGAGCGGAGTCCACGGTCACGGGCTTGGTCGCCAGGTAGAACGTGTCGTCGTCGGCCGCGGCCCCGGCGCAGCCGTCGAGGTTCCTGCCGGACACCACGAGGTCCACGTCGCACGTGGTGACGTAGTCCTCGTTCTTGCCGCCGGTCATCTGGGAGCGGTACGTGCCGTCGTCCCGCAGGGTGATGATCCCCCACGCCCCCGTCTCGCCCGGGCCCTTCTTGAGCGAAATCACCGGCGGGCTCACCGAGTAGACCTGCGCGATCCGCCAGCCGGTCTTGACCCGGTACGTCCATGTCGGCTTGCCGGTGGCCGGGTCGATCGCCTCGACCTGCTGCTTGTCCTGCTCGTCGGCGTCGGTGCGGCAGCTGGTGGCGGCGAGCGGCCGAGGGCCGCTGGTGAATGCGAACGGCTGGCAGGCGCCCTGCCTCTTGCCGAACACTTCCTTGCCGTCACTGACCCGAAGGCCCACGGAACTGGTCAAGCGCCCGAAAGTGACAAGGTCTCCGCTGATACTCATGGCCTCGCCCGACAACAGATCCTGGACACCCTTGCGTTCGACGGACTTCTTCCAGCCCGTAGCGCCGGACCTGAGGTCGATCATCTGCAGTACGGAACAGACCGAGTCCGACGAGGCGCTCTCCTTGAGGGCGACGACGATCTTGCCGTCGGTGGTGGGGAGGGTCGGTGCGGCGCACAAATCGGCGGGCAGCCGCAGCGTCCACTTCCGGGTGCCGTCGGCCGCGGAGTAGGCGGAGACAGTGCGGTACATGCCCTTGGCGACGATGTCTCCGGTCAGCCAGGGACCGTACACATCCGCGCCGCCGCGCGGCACGTCGACACCGTTGACCCGCATCCAGAGGGCCTTGGCCTCGCCCGGCTTGCGCGCGGTGTTGAGTTCGTCGACCGGTGCGACCGTGTCGACCACCTCGGCGTCGGCAGTGGGCGAGGCGGGCTGCGAGGCGGTGGGCTGCTTGGCGTCGGCGCTGCCGTGGGCGACGGGCTTCTTTCCGTCGTCACCACCACCCACGGCGAACCAGACCCCGCCGCCGGCCACCAGGACCCCGGCGATCACGGCGGCGACGAGGGCGGTGCGCCTGCGCCCGGAGGGGTTACGTCCGGCAGGGCCACCGGTCGCCGGGCCGGCGGGGTACGGCTGCTGCGGCCGGCCGTACCCGTGTCCGTATCCGTACGGACCGGGCTGAGGCTGGGACTGCGACGGGTGCTGCTGGCCGTACCCCTGCGCCGGCTGGGTGGGCCGCATCGGCTCCAGCGGCTCGAATGGAGCCCCGAATTCCCCCTGCGGCGGCTGCGGCTGCTGTGGTTGCGGGCTGGGCGGCCAGGTCATGCGGACGTCCCCCTTGGTGCGGTCGAGCGGGATTCTTTTGTGGCTCCCCTGTCGCTTCCGTGGGTGTGTTCATGTGGCTTGACGGCCTGGTAGGTGGGGCCGGTGGCCGCCGAGGTTCAGCATGGCGAGGGCGATG
>NZ_JBFAJH010000014.1:0-148463 GCF_040655115.1 Streptomyces atratus
CGCGGCCAGAAACTGAAGGAGACCAAGGCCAACGACAACACCGTCGACTACACGTACTACTTGGACAGTGCGCTGAAGTCCACGAGCGAGAAGAAACCGAACGGCACGCTCGTCGCCTCCCACACCTACGCCTACGACCCGAACGGGAACAAGGCGCAGGACGTGGCGAAGAAGATGAACGCCGACGACCACGCCGCGTATCTGTCGTCCACGACGGACTACACCTACGACCCCGTCGAGCGGCTCGCCAAGTCGGTCAAGACCGGCACGGGCGCCGGCACGGAAACCTACGTCCACGACGACAACGCCAACGTCATCAGCCAGACCGTCAAGGGCACATCCACGACCTACAACTACGACCGCAACCGCCTGCTGACGGCCACCACCGGCGGTACGACGGCGAACTACAACTACGACCCGTTCGGCCGCCAGGATTCGGTCACCTCAGGCGGCAAGGTCATCGAGCGCAGCGTGTACGACGGCTTCGACCACGTTGTGGAGTCCCAGAAGGCGGACGACACCGGCGCGCTGAGGTCGACGAAGTACACCTTCGACCCGCTCGACCGCACCGCGTCGAAGACGGCGGACGGCAAGACGACAGACTTCGAGTACCTGGGTCTGTCGGGCGAGGTCCTGGACGAGAAGGTCGCCGGCGAGCTGACCAAGTCCTACCAGTACAGCCCCTGGGGCGAGCGCCTGTCACAGATCAAGCACAACACCGACGGGACGACGGAGGACGGCTTCTACGGCTACAACAGCCACTCCGACGTCGAAACACTGACCGACAAGAACGGCGACTCGAAGGCCACGTACGGCTACACCGCCTACGGCTCCGACGACAAGTCCGAGTTCACCGGCATCGACAAGCCCGACACCACAGACCCCACGAAGGATGCCTACAACCCCTACCGCTTCAACGCCAAACGCTGGGACGCCCAGTCCGGCACCTACGACATGGGCTTCCGCGACTACAACCCCGGCCTCAACCGCTTCACGACCCGAGACATGTACAACGGCGCCCTCGCCGACATGAACCTCGGCAACGACCCCATGACCGGCAACCGGTACGCCTTCACGGGCGGCAACCCCATCAGCCGGGTTGAACTGGACGGACACCGTCCCGACTACTGTGACGATCCGGGTGTGGGCTGCCGTATGACGTCGACTGGCTGGGAGGCTAAGTCCTCGCCGATTCCGAAGAGCGACGAAGCCGGCTCTTCGCCGAACACTCCGCACGACGTTGCGCCCTTCGACTCCAAGTCCAGCGGGAAGGACTGGTTCAACTACGCGCTTACACAGACAATGAGCCTGTACAACACCATCACCGAGGGAGCGTGCTGGTCCGGTCTGCAGTTGTCGTGCGACCTCTGGAACCGCTACCGGGAGCAGAGCGGAGACACCTACACGCTGCAGAGCAAGACCGTGGACAACCTTCTTGAGGACGAGGGCCTGAGCCGCGGCCTCAAGAAGGAGCTGGAGCGCTGGGAGTCGTACGCGACAAGCCAGTGCGCAGGCGGCGGCACGTGTTCGTTCTCCGGTGACAGTGGGTGGCTGAAGACGAAGTTCCAGCGTCTTGATGCCAAGAACGCCATCGGCAGTGTGAAGTTCCGGGTCACCGGTTCCGTCACCATGGGTGCCGGAGGCGAAGCGCGGACGCGGTACCAGGTGGACCTCTTCAAGAACTGGAACTTCGACCGGGGGAAGACCGCGCCTGTCCCGTTCCTGACGGAGGCGACGGGCAAGGAGATCGACCTCGGGCAGTTCGTCGACCTGCATGAACATGGATGGGCACAGGAATATGACATGGTCGGAACCAGTACCATGCACTACTTCTAGCTGCGGGGGAGGACATGGGTAGTCGCAGAGGGCGAGGAATGACCGTAGTAGGGATACTGCTGCTGGGCCTGCTCGCGATGTCGGGTATCGCGTACGCGATGTTCGAGGCAGTGACTGTGACCAGCGCACAAGCAGCCGATGACTCACGGATGTTCACCAGGTGTGCGCGGGGCAAGTCCCTGAGGGACACCCTGAACACCTACCGGCTGGTCCTTCCCGAGCGGGCCGAGAATGTGAAGTTCTGCGATCAGGACGACTGGTCGGGTTCTGCCGGAGAGATGCAGTTCGAGATCGACAGGGCCGACCTGGCGCCGTTCCTCGAGTCCTCCAGCGGGGGCGAAGTGGAACTGGTTCCGATCGAATCGTCCGGCGACAAGGGGCGGTGGCAGACCATCCCCAAGGGCGTCACGGTCGATTCGGGACGGTACAACATCACAACCGCGACCTGCGACAGCACCGTCTATGTGGATGTGCAGACGGCGCGGGGCAACATGGTACGTGTGTACCTCGAGATGGTGTGTATGTCGTGACACCGCCCTTGAAGGCCCGTCGCCGCACCTGGTCGGTTTGACCAGACCGCGAGCAGGTTGAGCAGCCGCTCGGCTGGGGAACCTCCCAGCCGAGCGGTTTGCGTGGCCGCCCGCTGGTGCGTTCGTCAGGCCCCACCAACCCGGTTCCTGGGACTCCCTGCGGTGGACCACGTGCCAGCGCAGATGCTTGGACTCCTGGCATTCCCCCTCGTTGGCCTCGAATTCGTCAGGGGGTTTCGGTGCTGATCTGCTCGGCGGTGCGTCCGTAATGTCCTCGGGCTGTTCGAGGTGGGCCGGCGCGTGACGCCGCGGGTGCGCCGCGGGCCGCAACTTCCCCGGCTGGCACCGCCACGTCACCCTCGCCCAGGCGTTCTGCACCATGCTCAGGCTCGACCCCAAAGCGCCTGCGCCGGCCTGACCTTCTACGCGGTCCTCCGCGCGCTTCAGGCCCTCCTGGCCACCTGGACCGGCGCCTGCTCGATATGCGGCCAATCCGCACCGACACCAGAACCACACCACAGGACCCAACAAAGCTCTAGCGTAGTCGTGCCAGCCCGGCAGCCCGGTCAGCATCTCCAGCGCTTCGTCCACGCTGTCGCCGATCAGCCCCGCCATGCCGTCCGACGACGCGTACAGCACCGGCCCGTCCGCATCCGGGTCCCCGCACACGAAATAGGTGCCGCCCGTGTCGTCCCCCGCCATCGGGGTCAGTGCCGCGCCGGACGCCAGCACCACGTGTTCGACGTGATCGGCGCGACCGAGGTCGAAGTCGAAGGGGAACGCGGCCGGTTCGGCCAGCTCACGGTTGTTCCGCAACAGCTGGAGTGCACGGTCAGTCATGCCACTGAACGTAACAGCGGCCAGTGACCATGCCGTTGCGGGTTGAGAGGCCCGCGGCTCACGCGGGCTGGAGCAGGTCCCAGCGGTTGCCGTACAGGTCCTCGAAGACCGCGACCGAGCCGTACGGTTCGTGGCGCGGCTCCTCCAGGAAGCGCACTCCGGCCGCCAGCATTCGTGCGTGGTCGGCCGCGAAGTCCTCGGTGTGCAGGAAGAAGCCGACCCGGCCGCCGGTCTGCGTGCCGACGGAGGCCCGCTGGTCCGCGTCCTTGGCGCGGGCCAGCAGCAGCCCCGTACCCGCCGCGGCGCCGCGCGGGCGGACGACGACCCAGCGGGATCCGTCCCCGCGGTCGGTGTCCTCGACGAGTTCGAAGCCGAGGGCGTCCGTGTAGAAGGAGAGGGCCTCGTCGTAGTCGCGGACGACCAGAGTGACCAGGGAGATGTGGGACATGGCGGTTCCTCGGGGTGCGGAGCTGGGGCGTACAGAGTTATACGTAACACTACCGAGCGCGCCTCCCATGCCGGGACAATGCCTCGCATGCACCTGAGTGACGTCGGCGAACTGTCGGCCCGCGCCCGCCGGATCGCCGCCCCCGGCCGTCGCCGCATACTCGGCATCGCGGGGCCGCCCGGAGCCGGGAAGTCCACCCTCGCCGCCCAGCTCGTCGACGCGCTCGCCGGGCTCGCCGTCCTCGTCCCGATGGACGGCTTCCACCTGGCCGGGGCCGAGCTGGACCGGCTCGGCCGCGCCGGCCGCAAGGGCGCCCCCGACACGTTCGACGCCGCTGGGTACGCAGCCCTGCTCCGACGCCTGCGCGCGCCCGGGGAGGAGGGGCCCGTCTACGCCCCCGCCTTCGACCGGACCCTGGAGGAGCCGATCGCCGGGGCCGTTCCCGTGTCACCGCACATCCCGCTCGTCGTCACCGAGGGCAATTACCTGCTCCACGACGACGGCCCCTGGGCGCCGGTGCGCGGACTGCTCGACGAGGTCTGGTTCCTGGACCTCGACCCGGACGTACGGGTCCGCAGGCTCGTCGACCGCCATGTGCGGTTCGGCAAGCCCCGGTCGTACGCGGAGCGCTGGGTGGCCGGGTCCGACGAGACCAATGCCCGGCTCGTCGACCGTGGCCGGGACCGCGCCGACCTCGTCGTACGGCTGCGTCCGGCGCCCTGACCCCCACTCGCGCCCGCCCCCGCCGCCGGGCAGGATGCTGTATGCCCTATCGCATCGCCAGGAGGTCCGCATGTCCAGCGAGAACCAGCCCGTGCCGTTCACCGCCGACGACTACCGGGCGAGGATGGAGCGGGCCGCCGAGTCCGCCGCCGAGGCGGGGCTCGCGGGTGTCCTCGTCGCACCGGGCCCGGACCTCGTCCACCTCACCGGCTACCACCCCGTGAACACCGAACGCCTCACCCTCCTCGTCCTCAAGGCGGGCCAGGACCCGGTCCTCGTCGTCCCCACTCTGGAGGCACCGGACGCCGAGGAGGCCGTCGGCTCCCCGGCTCTGACCCTGCGCGACTGGACCGACGGCAAGGACCCGTACGCCGTGACAGCCCCGCTGCTCGACGCGGCCGGCCGGTTCGGGATCAGCGACAACGCCTGGGCGATGCACCTGCTCGGGCTGCAGAACTTCCTCCCCGGCACCTCGTACGTCTCCCTCACCGAGGCGCTGCCGATGCTGCGGGCGGTCAAGGACGCCGCCGAGCTGGAGCGGCTCGCGGCAGCGGGGGCCGCCGCCGACGCCACGTACGAGGAGATCCTGAAGGTCCGCTTCTCCGGCCGCAAGGAGACCGACGTCGCCGCCGATCTCGCCGCGCTGCTCAAGCGGTTCGGGCACTCGCAGGTCGACTTCACCGTCGTCGGCTCCGGGCCCAACGGCGCCAACCCGCACCACGAGGCGGGCGACCGCACCATCGAGCGCGGCGACATGGTGGTGCTGGACTTCGGCGGCCTCAAGCACGGCTACGGCTCCGACACCTCCCGCACGGTCCATGTCGGCGAACCGACCGCCGAGGAGCAGCGGGTGCACGACATCGTGCGGGAGGCGCAGGAGGCCGGCTGCCGCGCGGTCCGGCCCGGGGTCGCCTGCCAGGAGATCGACCGGGCGGCCCGCGCCGTCATCACCGAGTTCGGTTACGGCGAGCGCTTCATCCACCGCACCGGCCACGGCATCGGCGTCACCACCCATGAGCCCCCTTACATGATCGAGGGCGAGGAGCAGCCGCTGGTGCCCGGGATGTGCTTCTCCGTGGAGCCCGGCATCTATCTGCCGGGCCGGTTCGGCGTCCGCATCGAGGACATCGTGACCGTCACGGAGGACGGCGGGCGGCGGCTCAACACCACCGCACGCGAGCTGGCGATCGTCGAATAGCCGGACCGGGAGGAGCGTTCGGCTCCCGGTCGCGGAACGGGCGCTGTACGTCGTACGGGTACGGCAGGGGTCGCGCCTTCGCCGACGGTGTCGATGCAGGTGCGGCCCGCCTCCGTGAACCCTCAGTCGTCGGCGAGTACCACGCACGACTCCGGCGGCAGATGCAGCAGCCCGTCCGCGCCCGGCGCCGCCACCGGCTCCCAGGCGGCCAGCACCCTGCCCATGCTGGTCCGGTTCCGTCCGCCGCCGAGCGGGATCGTGGCCGGTTTCTCGTCGAGGTTGACCGCGATCCGAAGATCGCCCCTGCGGTACGCCAGCCAGCGCCCCTGCTCGTCATGGGCGGTCTTCACCGCGGCCAGATCCGGATCCGACAGATCGGGCATGGTGCGGCGCAGCGCGATCAGTTCGCGGTACCAGGCGTGAAGGCGGGCGTGCGGTTCGCGCTCCGGTTCCGTCCAGTCCAGGCAGGAGCGGTTGCGGGTGGCAGGCTCCTGCGGGTCCGGGATGTCGTCCGCCGCCCAGCCGTGCGCCGCGAACTCCCGCCGCCTGCCGTTGCGTACCGCCTCGGCGAGCGCCGGATCGGTGTGGTCGGTGAAGAACTGCCAGGGGGTGCGGGCACCCCACTCCTCGCCCATGAACAGCATCGGGGTGAACGGTCCGGTCAGTACCAGCGCCGCCGCGCAGGCCAGCAGAGCGGGGGAGAGCGTGGCGGAGAGCCGGTCGCCGAGCGCCCGGTTGCCGATCTGGTCGTGGGTCTGCGCATAGCCGACGAAGCGGGTGGCCGCGGTGCGGACGGTGTCGACGGGGCGGCCGTGCGTGCGGCCGCGGAATCTCGAGTACGTGCCGTTGTGGAAGAAGGCATGCGTCACGGTCTTGGCGAGGGCGGCCAGCGGGGCGGTGGCGAAATCGGCGTAGTAGCCCTGGGACTCGCCGGTCAGGGCCGTGTGCAGGGCGTGGTGGAAGTCGTCGTTCCACTGGGCGTGCAGCCCGATCCCGCCTGCCGTGCGCGGCGCCGTGGTACGCGGGTCGCAGAGGTCGGACTCGGCGATCAGGGTCAGCGGACGGCCGAGCTCCGCGGCGAGCGCGTCGACCGCCGCGGACAGCTCCTCCAGGAAGGTCAGCGCGCGGGTGTCGGCGAGGGCGTGGACCGCGTCGAGCCGCAGTCCGTCGAGCCGGTAGTCGCGCAGCCAGCCGAGCGCGCTGCCCAGCAGGTACGCGCGGACCTCGTCCGATCCCGCGGCGTCGAGGTTGACCGCGGCGCCCCACGGCGTGTGGTGGGTCTCGGTGAAGTACGGGCCGAAGGCGGGCAGGTGGTTGCCGGACGGTCCCAGGTGGTTGTGGACCACGTCGAGGACCACCGCAAGACCGAGCCCGTGCGCCGTGTCGACAAAGCGCTTCAGTCCTTCCGGGCCGCCGTACGGTTCGTGCACGGCCCACAGCGACACCCCCTCGTAACCCCACCCGTGCGTGCCGGGGAACGGGCAGACGGGCATCACCGACACATGGGTGACGCCCAGCTCGGCGAGGTGCCCGAGCCGCGCCGCGGCGGCGTCGAAGGTGCCTTCCTCGGTGTACGTGCCGATGTGCAGCTCGTACAGGACGGCGCCGGGCAGTCCCCGCCCCGCCCACTCGTTGCGCCAGGCGTACGCCTCCTGGTCGACGACGGCGCTCTCGCCGTCCGGGCCGTCCGGCTGGCGGCGCGAGCGCGGATCGGGCAGCACGGGGCCGCCGTCGAGGACGAAGCCGTACCGGTCCCCGTCCGCGGCATCCGCCTCGGTCGTCCACCAGCCCGCCCGTGCCGGGTCGCGCTCCATCGCCCGCAGCTCACCCGCCAGCCGCAGACCGACCGTATCCGCCTTCGGTGCCCATACCTCGAACCACATGCGTCGCTCCTCGTCTCCTCGTTCCGGCCCCATGGTCGGCAGAAGGCGGGATCACCGGCCCACGACACTGGATCGAGCCCGTTACTGACGATTAAGGTCTGATCCTGATCATTGCCCTGCCAGGTTCTGCTCATTCGTACGGCTGCTGGCGGCCGAGATGACCGTGCCGACATTCCCGCCGGATTCCTCCGGGGAACCTCCGCCTTCCAGACCGAAGGAGCGGCCGACACCGACGGCAAGGGCCCCTCCGGCTGGGACGCCTTCGCCGCCCAGCCGGGACGGATCAAGGACGGCACGGACACCACCCGCGGCACCGGCTTCCACGAGCACTATCCAGCTGTGCGCCAGACACCGGCCGAGCGCCACCCCGACGACCGTCGTCTGCCCCGCCGTCACCACCAGACCGGCCGCGCCGACCGGCGCACCACCCACGATCCACGGGCGGCAGCGGCCGAACCTGCCGCCCGTCCGGTCCGACAGCGCACCGGCGAGCGTGTTGGCGGCGGCGACCAGCGCCCCGACGCCGGTCGCCCAGCCGAGCGCGACCTCCTTGCCGGACGAGGCCAGATCGTCGATCTGCTCGGCGAGCAGCACCTGGATCGGGGTGAGGAAGGCCATGTACAGACCCAGGTTGGCCAGCACCAGACCACTGATCCAGCCGCCGCCCACCCGGGACCGCGGTTCCGTGCGGGTGTCGTCCACGGTCATCGGCCGCTCGCCATCAGCTCGGTGGTACCGCACGGACTTTCCCTCGGCTCAGGCCCGGGGCGCCCGGATCTTACGAACGACCCACTCAATGATCAATACTTCGCGCCATGGTTGCTTCATGGTGGTCCCAGGCCCAGCTGGGGATCTTTGTGCACTGGACACCCGCGTCCGTACCGGGCTGGGCCCCGCCGTACGTTCCCGCCGACGAGCTGCCCCTCGCCGGCCGCCGGACGCCGCTCGGCTGGACCTCGTACGCCGAGTGGTACGAGAACGCGCTCCGCTTCCCCGGCAGCCCCGTCTCCGCCCACCACCGGGCGACCCACGGCAGCCGGCCGTACACCGACTTCGGCCACGACTTCAACGACGGCCTGGACGGCTGGGACCCGGCGGCCTGGGCGCGCAGTTTCCGTGCTGCCGGCGCCCGC
This sequence comes from Streptomyces atratus, assembly GCF_040655115.1. Classification (GTDB taxonomy): domain Bacteria; phylum Actinomycetota; class Actinomycetes; order Streptomycetales; family Streptomycetaceae; genus Streptomyces; species Streptomyces atratus_D. The sequence continues at coordinate 8,592 of NZ_JBFAJH010000014.1, forward strand.
TACGCCGTCCTCGTCACCAAGCACCACGACGGGTTCTGCCTCTGGCCCTCCGAGGTCCGCAACCCGCACCGCACCGGCTGGCACACCACCCGCGACGTGGTCGGCGAGTTCGCCGACGCGGTACGGGCCGAAGGGCTGCGGTTCGGCGTCTACTACTCCGGCGGGCTCGACTGGACCTTCGACGACCGGCCCATCGGAACCGGCGCGGACACCGTCTCCGCCGTGCCGCGCGGCGACTACCCCGCGTACGCCGACGCCCAGATGCGCGAACTGATCCGCCGCTACCGGCCCGACATCCTGTGGAACGACATCGCCTGGCCCGGTTCGCGCACCGACGTCCAGCGGCTCATCGAGTACTTCCGCTTCACCGTCCCGCACGGCGTCGTCAACGACCGGCTGTTCCCCTACGCGCCGATGTGGCGCGCCCTCGCCCTGCCGGGCGCCAAGGCCCTGTACGACCGGTGGGAGCGCCGCACGATCGCGCAGGGCGAGGGGTTCGTGCCGCGCAAGCCCCCGTACTACGACTTCCGCACCCCCGAGTTCGCCCGCTACACCGGCCCCGACCCGTACGAGATCACCCGGGGCATCGACCACAGTTTCGGCTACAACCGGAACTCCTCACCCGACGCCTTCCTCAGCCGACCCGCGCTGACCTCACTGGTCACGGAGACCGCGGCCGCGGGCGGCAACCTGCTGCTCAATGTGGGGCCGCGCGGCGAGGATGCGACCATCCCCGCCGAGCAGCAACTCCGCCTGGACTGGCTGGCGGAGCTCACCCCGAACCTCACACCAGGTGGATGCGTTCCTGGCTGACCGGATGGCCCGCCCGGGCGAACGCGGCAGCCATCGGCGCATTGCCCTGATCGGTGGCGCCCGCGATGAACTCGGCGCCCTCGGCGGCCAGGAAGTGCGTGCACTCGACGAGCAGGTCGTACCCGTAACCGTGGCCCCGCTGCTCCGGTACGACCCCGATGAAGCCGATGCACGGCCCGCCCGGGTTACGGGCGGGCACATGGATTCCGGCCACTGCGCCCTCGGGGGTGTAGGCCAGCTGCCACCAGGAGCGCGGCGAGGGGCACCAGTGGAAGAAGTCGAGCTCCTCCTGCGCCGCCTGCTCCAGACCGCCGGGTCCCTCGATCGCCCGGCGGGCGTGCGCGTCCAGCGTGACGGAGTGGACGCGGCGCAGCACGTCGAGGATCACCGCGTCGTCCGGCTCCGGCCGGAAGGTGAGCCGGCCGGGCCGCTCGGGCAGCCCGCACTCCGGCGTCCACTCGTACCGGTACCGCTCGACCAGCGGCTTCATTCCGGCCGCGCGGGCGGCGGAGATCCTGGCCTCGGCGGCGGCCGCGACGTCGGGCCGATCCCGCCAGCCGGCGGGCAGGATCAGCTCGTACTCGGCGTACAGCGGTGACTGCCGCAGCAGTTCGATGCCCGCCTCGTCCTCGCCGTCGGCGAAGTCGAACCAGTTGAGCGTCACCGGTGAGGTGTCCTCGGGCCCCGACCACCAGGCGGCCCTGGCCACCACGACACCGTCGCGTTCGGCGATCCAGGTCCACTCGGGGCGGTACTCACCACCCTCGCGCACGGTGGCATAGCTGTGCCCGAAGGCGGCGCGGCCGACGAGACCGCGGTCGGGCAGGGTGCGGAAAAGCTGTGCGTCGCTCTCGGTGAGCGCGCGGACGACCAGGTCGGTCATGGAAGAGTCCTCCGGAAGAAGCGATGCGCTCCCGGTCAGACCGAAACCGAAACCGCCCGGCGAACGGGACGGGAGCGCGGGAATGAAGTGGCACACGTACGCACTGTTCTCGCCTCCTTCCTCGGCCTTCGGGCGGGTGGCCACCGTAACCGGTCCTGCGGTGGACCGTCCACCGGATTGGACCACCGTTCCTGGGCAGTGAGTAGGAGTGAGTCCTGGCTCACCGGCACGCCCCGAACGGTCTTGGGCGCACTGGTCCTCCGCTTTCGCGTCCCGGTCGGCGACGCATATCCCGTATGCGGTCCGTCCCGGGTGGGCGGCATCCCTACGACCTGGCCATATGGGTGTGGCCAGAGGCGACGGGGAGGCCCCGAACCATCTCGCTGGTGGCGCGGGGGCCCCGGCTGCTGACGCCACACCCGGCGTCCCAGATCGCACCGAGAACGTTACGCACACCCCGCCAGTCATGCCCACAGATCGTCGCACCGTTCACTCAATCGTGCCCATGTTCGCCAAAGCGGCTTGTGTGCCAAGCAGTTGTGAACCCCCATGTGCCGGTCGGTCCTCATCCCAGATCATGTCGAGCGCGCGCTCGAAATTGACGTACCCCAGGCGCGCGAACGACTTCGCCATCGGTACATTGCCGAGGTCCGTCGCCGCCCGGATCCGCTCCACCCCGTCCTGCGCGGCGAGCACCCGGGTGCCCTCGGCGAGCAGGTCGTCGATGTACCCGTGACCGCGCTGCGCGGGCAGCACGCCGATGTACGCGATGATCGGGTTGTAGCTGTTGCGGGCCGGGATCACGAACCCGACCGGCTCACCGCCCGGGAGTTCGGCGATGCGCCACCACTCCCGCGGGGTGCTGTACGCGCCGAGCTCCTCGTCGTAGTGCTTCTCCGCCGCCTCGCGGGCGGACAGTCCGGACGCCAGGTCCTCCTGGCCGTGCGCGTCGAGCGTGCCCTCCATCACCGGGGCCAGCAGCGCGAGGAGATCCTCGCGTCCGGTCACCGGGCGGAACCGCAGCCGGCCGCTGTCGGCGGGCACCGGCGTACCGGCCCGCCACTCCAGGCGCAGCCGCTCGACCAGCATCCGCGCACCGGTGCGCTCCATCACCCGGATCCGTGCCTCGACGAGATCGCGGACCACCGGGTCCTCGCGCCAGTCCGGCGGTACGAAACGACCGTACTCGGGACGCGGGACACCGGCGGGCAGGACGGTCGCCGCTGCCGCCCTCAGCAGCCGCAGACCCGTCTCGGTGCGCTCGGGCTCGGGCAGTGTGTCGTCGAGGTCGAAGAAGTCGAGCGCGAGGGGTATGTCCCCGCCCTGGCTCCACCAGGCGACGCGGGCGACCACGCGGTCGCCGCGCAGCGCCACCCACATCCATTCGGGGCGGCGGCGGCCCGTCGCGAGGTCGTCGGCCAGTTCGTGGTCGAGGACGTACGACAGACGGCAGAAGAGGCCCAGTTCGTCCGGCCCGGTGAGCGGACGGACAGTCAGGGCCGGGGGTACAGCGGTCACAGAGCCTCCTTGGGGCGCGTCCCGCCGTGCGGTGAGCACCGCACGGCACGCGGCCGCAGACGGTAGCAGCGTTCCCCGGACGCCCACCGCGAATATTCGGGCAGGTCCGTTCCGCCCTGGTCAGGCGGGCGGAAAGCGGGCTTGTTCTGGACACCCCGGGGCGCTCGCCCCGACAATTGATCCTGTGACGTCGTCCTTCGAGTTCCACACGTATCCCGCGCGGGTGTCCGACGCTCAGCGCGACCGTGTTCTCGGTGTGCTCAGAGAGGGTGCCGCGCAGGGCCGGCTCTCCCACGACACGTTCGTACGACGCATGGAACTGGCCCTGGCCGCCCGCCGCCCGGAGGAATTGGCGGCACTCACCGCCGACCTGCGCAGCGACGGCCGGTGGACGCGGGGGCTGTTCCGGGTGGTCGGCGAGGTGTCCGGGTTCCCGGCCCGGGTACGCAGGGCCTGGCAGGCCGAGAGGCTGCCGAAACTGCTGCTGCCCGCCCCGAGCCCGTACCCCGTGTTCATCGGCCGCGATCCGGCGAACGGGCTGCGGCTCACCCATGAGACCGTCTCGCGCAAGCATGCCGAACTCACCGTGCAGGGCGGCCGCTGGATCCTGCGCGACCTCGGCTCGACCAACGGCACGTGTGTGAACGGGCAGCGGGTGACCGGTGCGGTGTCGGTACGCGACGGGGATCAGGTGAGCTTCGGCCGGATCGCCTTCCGGCTGTCCGCGCCCGCGCTCAAGCCGCCCGGGGCGCCGGGGCTTCCCGGGCGTCCGGCCTGAGCCGGGGCGTGGATCACGCCCGACGTTCTCCCGGCCGGAGCTGAGGGGGGCCGCGGCGGCGTTCGCGGAGTTGCTGCGGGCGACGGCACCCTCGCCCGAACGGCGGTACCTCCGCTGCGTTGAGCCCTCCGCAGTGGTCCCCTTGGTTCATCCGCGCCACACAGCAGCGCACCGACTCCGGGGGCAAGGATGCAGGCCGACGCGCCCGACGGCATACCCCCGTCCGCCTCCGTGCCGGACCTCGGTCAGCGCGCCGCCCGGACCGCGCGTCCCGGCCGGCCCGGCAGGACCGCCCGGCCGGGCACCGGTCCCAGCCTGCTCGCGCCCGGCGCCGCGCACGATCCGTACCGGCTCTACCGCGTGCTGCGCGAGGAGTACCCGCTCAGCTACGACGCCCCCCTCGGCGCCTGGCTGCTCAGCAGGCACGCCGATGTGTCGACCGCCCTCACCGACCCACGGTTCACCGGCTTCCCGCACGACGGCGAGCCCCGCGGCGGCCCCGCGCCGCGCGGGCTCTGCCACGGCAGCAGGCTCTGCCTGCCACGGCCGCAGGACATCGCGCGGCCGGCGGCGACCGTTCCCCGCCACCTCACCGAGCGTGTCGAACGGACCGCCTACGTCCTCGCGCGCCGCATCGCGGGGTGGCAACAGGCCGATCTGGTCGAGGAGTTCTGCCGCTGGCTGCCCGTGGGCGCCGCCTCCGCCTCCGCCGCCTCCCCGGACCTGGGACAGGCGCCCGGCAACCCCACCGCCCCGTGCGCCGGCCGGACCGGCCTTCGCGAGACGGCGCTCGCCTCCTTCCTCGCCAATCTGCTGGACGACCCCGACCTCCTGGCCGCCCTGCGGATCGAACCCGCCCTCGCCCACCGCGCCTGGACCGAGTCGCTGCGCCGCGACCCGCCCGTGCAGGTCGTGCTGCGCCGCACCGTCGCCGAGGTGCGGGTCAGCGGCGGCACGCTCCCCGCAGGGGCGCCCGTCGCCTGTCTGATCGGCGCGGCGAACCGCGACCCGGAGCGGTACGCAGCCCCCGATCTCTTCGACCCCTTCCGGACCGACCAGGGCAGGTCCATCGCAGGGCCGGAGTCCTGCCCGGCCGTCCTGCTCGGGCGGCTGGAGGCCGAACAGGGCGTGCACGCCCTGCTCGACGCCATGCCCCGGCTCCGCTGGGCGGACGGATTCCGTCCGTGCAGTACCGGGCTGCTCACCCGCGGGCCGCGGACCCTCCTCGTACAACCCGGCTGAGTGCCGGTCCCCGGCCCCGGACCGGTCCGTTTTCAACGACAGGATCGGAGCAGTGCCACCGGCCGGTCGGCGAACAGCTCGGCCACCGCGACCGAACCGCCCGGGAACTCCCGTCCCGGCGTGAGCAGATCCGTCCACGGCCCGTCTCCCGGCAGCGCCAGCGTCGTCCCGCGCCAGCCGCCCGCCCCGGCCAGCCGCAGCGACAGCCGGGTCACCGCCGTGACGACCTCGCCGGAGCGGCAGAAGGCCAGACAGTGCGCGGCCGCCGGGCCCTGCGCGGTCAGCGGGGTGTACGTCCCCGACTCGCCGAAGAGCTCCGGCCGATTCCGCCGCAGCCGCAGTGCCGCCACCGTGAGCGCCGCCTTCTCGCCGGCGGGACCGTCCTCGGGCGGGCGGCGGAACGGCTGACGGTTGTCCGGGTCGACCAGTGCCACGTACTCCTGCTCCGTCCCCTGGTACAGGTCAGGCACTCCCGGCATCGTCAGCTGCACCAGGGCCGCGCCGAGCGCGTTGGCCCGGGTGAAGGGTGCGAGGGAGGCCGAAAACCGCTGCAACGCCTCCCGTGCCGGTCCGGTGCCGGCGCCGGGACCGGCCGCGACGAAGTCCGACACCGCCCGCTCGTACACCGGGTCGGGCTCCGTCCAACTGGTGAACAGTCCCGCTTCCCGTACGGCTTTCAGCAGCGCGGGTTCGAGACGGCCCGCCATCTCACCGGCGGGCAGCCCCGCGCAGCCGAACGCCGTCTGCCAGGCCTGCCAGGCCAGCTGCGGATCGGGCGCGACCGCCGTCGGGGCTGTCCGCGCCAGCTCCGTCAGCAGCTCCGACCACCGCTGCGGACACTCCGACAGGACCGCGATCCGGGCCCGCACGTCCGCGCTGCGCTTGGTGTCGTGCGTGGTCAGCGCGGTGCCGGTGGCGGGCCAGTCGCGCGCCAGTCGGGTGCAGAACGCGTGGAACTCCTCCGGAGCCACTGCGGGGAACCCCGGATCACCGCCCACCTCGGTCGCAGAGATCAGCGGCACGTACCGGTAGAAGGCCGTGTCCTCGACCGACTTGGCCCGCAGCGCCGACGCGGTCTGCGCGAACCGGGCGCAGAACGCCGCCCGGTCCGGCCCGTCGCCGAGCCGCCCGAGCGCCAGGTCCCGCACCACATCGACGGCCGCCGCCTCCTCGGGCACGGAGAACAACGCCCTGGCGTCCCGTACGGCCGTCTCCGGCAGCGCCGCCTCCGCCGCCTCCGTGCGCGGTCCGCCCGCCGTGACGTACGGGCGGTAGACCGGGACACGGACGAGCAGTTCATGGACGGCGGTGTGCAGCGCCCACGGGGCGTGGTCGCGCAGCGCGGGGTCCTCGGCGCAGATGCGTGAGGCGAGACGGGTCAGCAGCGCGGTCTCCGCGGCCAGTTCATGCGTCACCACCCGGTACGCGGCCCGGCGGACCGTCGGCGACCAGTAGCCGCCGCGGTCACCGGCCGGGGCGGCGAACTCCCGGTACCGGCCGAGCAGCTCGGCGGCGCCCGACGGATCGGTGAACAGCCCGTCGATCCGGTGCAGCGCGTCGTACCCCGTCGTCCCGGCGACGGCCCAGCCCGCGGGCAGCGGTTCGGTGCCGGTGAGGATCTTCTCCACGACCGTCCACCGCCCGCCGGTCGCCTCATCGAGCCGCTCCAGATAGCCGGCGGGGTCGGCGAGCCCGTCGGGATGGTCGATGCGCAGTCCGTCGACGACACCGTCCCGGACCAGTTCGAGGATCTTGCCGTGGGTGGCCGCGAACACCTCGGGGTCCTCCACCCGCACCCCGATGAGGTCCGAGATGGTGAAGAACCGCCGGTAGTTCTGCTCGGTACGGGCCAGCCGCCACCAGCCGAGCCGGTAGTGCTGCGCGTCCAGCAGTTTCGGCAGCGGAAGACCGGCGGTGCCGGCCCGGAGCGGGAACTCCTGCTCGCCGTGGCGCAGCACCTCCCCGTCCACCTGGAACCGCTCCATCTCGTCGCCGATGCGCCGGGGGAGTACCGGCAGCAGCACGCGCCCGCCGCCCGCCGCCCAGTCGATGTCGAACCAGCGGGCGTACGGCGAGTCGGGCCCCTCGAGGAGGACCTCCCACAGGGCCCGGTTGTGGCGGGGGACGGCGGCCATGTGGTTCGGCACGATGTCCAGCACCAGCCCGAGTCCGTGCTCCCGCGCCGTGGTTGCCAGCTGCCGCAGCCCCTCCTCACCACCGAGCTCGGTCCGGACACGGCTGTGGTCGATCACGTCGTAGCCGTGTCTGGAGCCGGGCACGGCTTCGAGGACCGGCGACAGGTGCAGATGGGAGACGCCGAGCGCGGCGAGATACGGCACCGCGTGTCCGGCGGCCGAGAACGGGAAGTCCGGCTGGAGCTGGAGCCGGTATGTGGCGGTGGGCGTCATGCGAACGTACGTACCCAGCCCGTAGCCGACTGTGACACGGCATCCGGACGATCCATCCGGACGAGGGGTCGCCTCCCTGGGCGTGCTGCCCCGACGACTACGCCGGCCGCTGCAGCACCGCCATGCTCCGCCCCACCAGCTTCACCCGGTCACCCGCGGAGACCTTCGGGCCCGCTCCCGGTTGCACCCCGTCCGGGCGGGCCGTGTCGACCACCACCGACCACTGCCGGCCATGGTTCACCGGAACGGCGAATTCCAGCGTGTCGGCGCTCGCGTTGAACATCAGCAGGAACGAGTCGTCGGAGATCCGCTCGCCCCGCGGGCCCGGCTCCGAGATGGCGTGCCCGTTCAGGAAGACCGTCAGTGCCTTGGCGTGCGCCGCCTGCCAGTCCCGCTGTGTCATCTCACTGCCCTCGGGCGTGAACCAGGCGATGTCCGTCAGCTCGTTGTGCGTGCCCTCCACCGGCCGCCCGTGGAAGAACCGGCGGCGCCGGAAGACCGGGTGGTCGCGGCGGAGCCAGACCATCGCCCGGGTGAACTCCAGCAGGCTGCTGCGGGGCTCCTGACCGTCCCCCTCGTCGTCCTCCGTACCGGCTTTGCGAGGCTCCGGCCAGTGCACCCACGACAGCTCGTTGTCCTGGCAGTACGCGTTGTTGTTGCCGTACTGCGTCCGGGCGAACTCGTCGCCGTGACTCAGCATCGGGACTCCCTGGGACAGCATCAGTGTGGCGACGAAGTTCCGCATCTGCCGCTCGCGCAGCTCCAGCACCTCCGGCTGGTCCGTCTCGCCCTCCGCGCCGCAGTTCCACGACCGGTTGTGGCTCTCACCGTCCTGGTTGTCCTCGCCGTTCGCGTCGTTGTGCTTGTCGTTGTACGAGACCAGGTCGTGCAGCGTGAAGCCGTCGTGGCAGGTGGCGAAGTTGATCGAGGCGAGCGGGCGGCGGCCGTCGTCCTGGTACAGGTCCGAGGACCCCGTCAGGCGCCCCGCGAACTCGGCGAGGGTCCGCGGTTCACCCCGCCACAGGTCCCGGACCGTGTCCCGGTACTTGCCGTTCCACTCGGTCCACAGCGGAGGGAAGTTGCCCACCTGATAGCCGCCCTCGCCCACGTCCCACGGCTCGGCGATCAGTTTCACCTGGCTGACCACCGGGTCCTGCTGCACCAGGTCGAAGAACGACGACAGCCGGTCCACCTCGTGGAACTGCCGGGCCAGCGTGGCCGCGAGATCGAAGCGGAAGCCGTCCACATGCATCTCGGTCACCCAGTACCGCAGCGAGTCCATGATCAGCTGCAGCACGTGAGGGGACCTCATCAGCAGCGAGTTCCCGGTGCCCGTGGTGTCCATGTAGTACTGCTGATCGTCCGCGAGACGGTAGTACGAGGCGTTGTCGAGTCCCCGGAAGGAGAGCGTCGGTCCCAGGTGGTTGCCCTCCGCGGTGTGGTTGTAGACCACGTCGAGGATGACCTCGACGCCCGCCTGGTGCAGGGCCCGTACGGCCTGTTTGAACTCGCTCACCTGCTCTCCGCGGTCGCCGCGGGAGGCGTAGGCGTTGTGCGGGGCGAAAAAACCGATGGTGTTGTAGCCCCAGTAGTTGGCGAGTCCCGCGTCCACCAACCGGTGGTCCTGGACGAACTGATGCACCGGCATCAGCTCGATCGCCGTGACCCCGAGTTCCGTCAGATGCGCGATGACTTCCGGATGCGCCAGCGCCGCGTACGTACCGCGCAGCTCCTTCGGCAGCCCCGGATGGAGCATCGTCAGACCCTTCACATGGGCCTCGTAGATCACCGTGCGGTGGTAGTCCGTACGGGGCCGCCGGTCGTCGCCCCAGTCGAAGTACGGGTTGACGACCACCGAGCTCATGGTGTGCGGCGCCGAGTCCAGATCGTTGCGCGCGTCGGGCCGGCCGAACGGATAGCCGTATACCGCCTCGCCCCACCGGATCTGCCCGGAGACCGCCCGCGCGTACGGGTCGAGGAGCAGTTTCGCCGAGTTGCAGCGGGCTCCGCGCTGCGGCTCGTACGGCCCGTGCACCCGGAATCCGTATCGCTGACCGGGCATCACCCCGGGCAGATAGGCATGGCGGACGAAGGCATCGGTCTCCCTCAGCTCCACCGCCGTCTCGGAGCCGTCGTCGTGCAGCAGGCACAACTCGATTCGGTCGGCGGCCTCCGAGAAGACCGCGAAGTTGGTGCCGACGCCGTCGTACGTGGCACCGAGGGGATACGCCTGTCCCGGCCAGACCTGCATAGATATGACTCTTCCACTTCTGATCCGGGTGCTGGGGGCACTTGGGACCGACCGGCCAGATCTTCCCCGAAAGAGTGCCCCGCACCTAGGACGTCGCCCGGTCCGGTCGGCGACGTCCGCCGGACCGGTCAACATCGGGCACTCCGTGTCGCCCGGAACCGGAATCCGGGAACCTGACCGGGGCACACGTCCGGAATGCGGCCCCTGACGGGGTGCTCAACCACTATGAATCGGCTCACTACGGCAGATCTTGCCGCAGGGAACACGCCTGGCGCAGGGGGAGTTGAGAAAGGAGCCTGTGCATCCGGCTGCACCGGATCCCGCTCCCGGAGTACCCTTCCTTGATCGTTGGTGGGGGAGCGGAAGGCGGTGCGCGGTTGAGCTCGGGTGGGTTCGAGCTGCCCCCAGGTGACCCAGGTCACGAGGGGGAATCCGTCGACGCCCCGCCCGGGGCGGTATCGCTTGCGCAGCCCATGGAGATCGGCGCCGAACTGGGCTGGGGCGCGGACGCCTGGAGCGAGGTCCGGACCAGGGCCCAGCGGGCCGGGCGCGCCTATATCTGGCTGAATCTCGTGGAACAGCGGCTGCGCTCCGTGGTCGCCGCGGTGCTGCGGCCGATCTACGAGCCGGTGCACGGCGAGGACTGGGTGGTGGCTGCCGCGGGGCCCGCCGGACAGGAATGGGTGCAGCGCGCCGTCGCCGTGCGCGAGGTCTCCCGCCGCAAGGGTTATCTGCTCGACCCGGCCGACGACAACGTGCTCAGCTTCCTCACGCTCCCGCAACTGCGGGAGCTGATGGTCCAGCACTGGCCCTGTTTCGAGCCCTACTTCGACGACCGGCGCGATGTCGAGCTGGCGCTCGACGAACTGGAGGTCGCCCGCAATGTCGTCTCCCGCAACCGGGCGCTGAACGAGGCGGTCCTCGCCCAGGCCGAGCGCGCCTCGGCGCGCCTTCTGGAGATTCTCGGCAGCGGCGCCGCGGTGCCGTCCGCGGACCGGCTGCCGGTCGACGCGGTGGAGGAACTGGTCGGCGACCGGTACGCGGATGTGGTCTCCGTCCACTCCGACCGGGTCCGGCTGCAGCGCCAGCTGCCCGCCGAGGACCTCTTCGGCGGCGCGCGCCGCCTCGACGCGATCGGCATAGGCCTCAATCTGCTGGTGCAGAACTTCTCCGGCCGCCGGCTGGTCCGGCTCGCCGAATCGGGCTGCCGGATCCGACTGCTGTTCATCAACCCGGCGAGCAGCGCGGTCAAGCGGCGTGAGCGGGAACTCGGGCTCAAGAAGGGCGAGCTGAGCCGGTCGGTGGAGATGAACATCCTCCACATGCGCCGGGTCCGCTCCAAACTCCGCGATCCGGGCGCGTTCGAGATCCACGTCTTCGACGAGACGCCGCGCTTCACGGCCTATCTGGTGGACGGCGACGGGGCGGACGCGGTGGGCGTCGTCCAGCCCTATCTGCGGCGCGCACGCGGCATGGAGGCGCCCGTGCTGGTGCTGCGGGGCGGGGGCCGGGCGGTGGTCCGGGCGGGTCAGGACAACGAGCACGGGCTCTTCGAGACGTACCGCGAGGAGTTCGAGTCCGTGTGGACGGACTCCCGGCCGGTGTCCTGACGCCCCTTCCTGCGTTGTCAGTGGTGCGTGCGAAGGTGGTCGGCACCTGGGGGAAAGCATCACAGAAGGAGGTATGGGATGAGCTGGATCAATGGGCCGTTGTCGGCGTTCGACCTGGAGACCACGGGCACGGACGTCGAGAACGACCGCATCGTGACAGCGGCGGTCGTGCGGCTCGAAGCGGACGGAGTCGTCTCGGAGGAGCGGACCTGGCTGCTGGATCCCGGTGTGGCCATACCCGAGCAGGCTTCGGCGATCCACGGCATCTCGACGGAACGCGCCCGTGAGCACGGGGTGCCGGCTGCTTCCGCGATCGAGGAGATCACCCGGGCCGTCGCCGACGGGCTGCGCTCCGGGACGCCTCTGGTGGTGATGAACGCACGCTATGACCTGTCGCTGCTCGACCGTGAGTGCCGGAGGTACGCGGTCGAGTCGGTCAGCGAGCGGCTGGGCGCAACACCGTCGCCCGTCATCGATCCGTTGGTGGTCGACAAGCATGTCGACAAGTACCGGAAGGGGAAGCGGGCCCTCCACGCGCTGTGTGCTCACTACGGGGTGCCGCTCGACGACGCTCACGACGCGAGGGCGGACGCAGTGGCCGCTGCCCGTGTGGTGCGGCGCATGGGGGAGAAGCATCAGCCCGTAGGCGTGATGCCGTTGGAGGATCTGCACGGTCTTCAGGTCCGCGCGGCAGCCGAGCAGTCGCTCTCCCTGCAGGCCTACCTGCGGCGTACCACGGATCCGGCGGCAGTCGTCGAACCGGCCTGGCCGCTCATCCCCCGGAGGCGGGAACCCGCGGGCGGGAGAGGGTGACCCGACGCAGTGGAAGGCCTGCCTCCGCAGCGCCCCGAAGCCGACGGTCTCCCGGTGACCGTGCCGATCTGCCCATGGCGGACGGTCCGCGAAAGGCTCGGTCGTCAGTTCGGAGCCGGTGAAGCCGTCTTGTCGGCCTCGAAGTCGTACTGGATCTGATCTCCGTCCACGGAGGTGACGGTGACCGTAACGCCCAAGGTGCTGCCGTCGTTCGCCGTAAGCGTGCAACGGGTGGTCTCGCCGACCTTCCCGACGAGGTCCTCGGGACACGTGATGTCCGGCTTCGGCCGGCCCGTCGTGGTGGCGAGTTTCTCGGCGACCGAGGCGGCCAGCTTGTCCGCGGAGAGTTGCGGCTTCGACGTTCCGGCACTGACCGATCCCGAACAGCCGACGAGCAGCACACCGACGGCCACGGCCGAGAGGCTCCAGGCTGCTGTGGACAATCGGGCTATGCGCATGGTGGTGCTCCGTTCCTGGTGATCAAGAAAAGAAGTCGCCGGAAGCATACGTGGTGAGATGCTCCGGGCAGGTTGCTCGCGTGGACCCGGTACCCGGTGGGATCAGGCCGAGCCGGCCCTGTCCGGCTATCTGCCCCGGACCTCGGCGGCGAGTCCGGGTCCCGCCGTTCTCACAGCTTGCCGAAGACCACTCCGCGCCAGGTCCAGCCCGACTTGAGCGCGGCGTTCCGCAGGGGGTTGCGCAGATCCGCGCCGTCGAAGCGGAAGGTCTCCGTCGCTTCGAGGCTGCCGCTGTCCCCGCGTTCGATCGTCCAGTGGCGGGAGACGGTCCTGTCCGGTCCGCGTGAGTACTCCGACGAAATCTGGAGCCTCGGCGGATTCCCGACCCTGGTGACCTCCCACTGCTCCTCGAGGGCGCGCACCTCGTGGTCCTCCTCGACCAGGCGCATCCGGATCCGGACGGCGCGGGTCAGCTGGGACTCGACGAAGAGGGCCTGCCAGGCGGGCTCCGCCATCCGCCACTCCGCCACCAGGTCGGCGTCATCCTCGGCGCCGTCGCGGATGACGTACGGGACATCGGGCCGGTTGAGGCTGAGCAGGGCTGTCCGCAGCTCCTCGGCCGATCGTGGCGCGACACCGTCGTCGGGGCGCTTGGTTCCGGTGAGCTTGTCGAAGAGTCCCATGAAGTCAACCTATGAGGGGTCGGATTGTCGGTGCAAGGCAGGCCGTTTCCACGGGACGTGCTACGAAGTCGCGCCGATGTCCGGGCGGACTGTGCGCACGAAATCCCGGAAGTCTTCCAGGACGGCGGGGTGCTGGGACGCGGTCACCGTCAGGATCAGGCGGATCACCGCCCGCCTGCGCGGATCCGCGACGTCGAGCATGGAGAGGTAGACCTGCGACTGGACGAGGTCGCGGAGCACACCCCCGGCGACGGCCGAGATGGTCAGGGTCTGCGTGAGGCCGGGCGCGTCCGCGGAGCCGACCTCGCGGCGTTCGGCCACCTCGACCGACGCGGCGCCTTGGCGCAGGTGTTCCACGGACTCGTCGGCGATCTCGGGGAGCGTCGCCGCGTCCGAGCGGAAATCGCCGTCGATCGTGATGTTCGCGGTGAATCCGGTATCCGGTTGCGGGTGCAGCGCGACGAATGCCGCGCCCTGCGCGCCCACTGCGTCCGGCGGTGTGGCGCGCCAGCCATCAGGCAGTTCGAACGCGATCGGTACGGGCAGGGTCGTGGCCATCTCGGCCTCTCCTTACTACGGCAGTGGGTGTGCGGGAGTCTGCGTCAGAACAGGCTGCCGATCGCATCGCCGACCGCCCCGGCCGCATCGCCCGCGGTGTCGACGATCTTCCCCGGGTCGACGGTGAACTCGAAGCCCACGCTGCCACCGAGGATAGGGGAGACGCCCACTTTGGCGCCGAGGTGCCATGTGCCGTTGGCGTCCTTGTTGGCGTTCAGGCTTGCCTCCGCGCCGGGACCGGCCCACCCCTCGGCCGTGACACCCGCTCCGATTCCGGCGATGTCCGCACCCGCGGATACGCCGCCCTTCGCACCGGCGAACGCCTCGGCACCCAGTTGCACACCATCGAGACCTGCCCCCGCGTTGACACCGGCCTCGGCGCCCGCCGTGGCCTCCGCCCGCCCGTACACCCCGACGGGGCCGAGGTCGGCCCGCCCCTTGGCCGAGGCTTCGCCGCCCGCGAAAGCGCCGGCCTCTGCCTGGGCGCCCTCGTTGGTGATGCCGGCGGCCGCGGAGCCCTTGGCGCCCGCATAGGCTTCGGCCCCTCCGGCCAGGCTGAACGGGCCGTTGGTGAGCGTGCCCTCCGCGCTCGCGCGGCCGAGGTCGGCGTGCGCCTCGGCCTCGCCCAGCTTCCCGGCCCCGGTGTCGGGCCCCGTGACCGATGTCCCGACACCGGGGCCGGAGGCCTCGCTCTCGGTCTTGGAGACCCACCCACCGGTCTTCTTGCCGGGCTCGGGGTCCGGCTTGCCGGCCTTCGAGAGGTCGCCCTCGGCCTCGGTGTTGAACCCGCCGATCCCGATACCGTCCATCGAGACATCGCTCGTCGCGCGGGTCAGCGCCCGCTTCACGCTCTGGTCGGCGGCGTCGACGGCCTTGACCGCCTTGGCGATCTCGTCGGTCCAGCCTTGCGCCTTCTCGCGGGCGTCGGCTATCAGCCGGGGGTAGTCGGGGTCGTGGTGGAGGGCGTACCGCTCCTGCTCGGAGAGGTTGTCGTATCCGGCATACGTCGCATTGCCGGAGCCGTCGACCTTGTAGTCCTTCTTCTCGGCGTCCTCGACCAGGTCCGTGACCGCCTTCTGAAGGCGGGTCAGCTCGGTCTTCGCGTCCGTGAGAAGACTGGCGATGGCCAGCGCCTCCGTCTTGGCCGCCCCGTACTCGAAGCTTGTTGCCGAGGCGTTGTGCTGCTGTGCGCCGAAGGCCTGCCCCTGCCAGTTCCCGTTGCCCAGCACGCCCTGCACGTGCTTCTCATAGTTGGTCTTCAGCTCACCGAAGCGCTCGCCCATCTTCTTCCACGCCTCGGACACGTCCGTGAAGGAAGACAGGTCGGCCGTCACCACGTCGTGGTAGTTCAGCGTCATGGCTGCTTCCGTCACATCCCGTCGAAGCTGCTGGGGAGCCGTATGGAGTCCGCCTGAGCGCCGGCGGCGAGGTCCTGGTTCTGGAAGATGGTCTGCGTGCCGTTCAGCGCGCTCAGCTCTTGCTGCAACCGCCCCATCAGCCGGTTCGACTGCCCCTGCCAGGCGAGCAGTGCATCGGAGACACCCTGGTCCGAAGCCCAGCCGGAGAGCCCCTTCAGCCCGGTGTCCTGCTTCAGCAGGGGGCTCGCGGGGGCCGTCGGGGCGAGGAAGGGCGGCCGCACCGCTCCACCGCCGGCCGCCATGCGGGCGGCTGCCTGGGTGTCGGGCATCAGGTGTTCTTCCATGTACTTCGTTGCGCGCTTCTTGTCGCTCGGCGAGCTCGCAAGCTTCTGCTCGCCACCATCTTCGGATCCCATGGATAATCCCCGTTGCAATCGCACGTCGTCCGCTTCACGGCCAACAGGCATGGTACGGAAGGATCGTCGGGCACCGTAGCCGCACCCTCGGTCCTCGGCGCCACACGCCCCGCCGGCACAAGTGCACGTGGAGACAGGGACGTTCAGAAGGGGTACCAGCGCACCTCGGGGTCGTCCTCACGCAGTGACGCCACCCGGCGGCGGAATTCCGTCAGCGCCTTGGGGTTCGTCGGCGCGTGCTGGGACACCCAGGCGCAGCTGGCCGTCTCCCGCGCCCCGCGCAGTACCGCACAGCCGTCCCATTCGCGGACATCCCAGCCGTACGCGGCGGTGAAGGCGTCGTACGCCTCGGCCGCCAGCCCGTACCGGTCCCGGGACAGCGCGAGTACCACCAGGTCGTGCTCACGCAGATCGGCGGAGAAGGTCTCCAGATCGACCAGCACCGGCCCGTCCGGGCCGACGTGGACATTACGGGGGAGGGCATCGCCATGGATCGGACCGGGCGGCAGATGAGGGACCAGCGCGGCCGCGGCCGTCGCGAAGCCGTCGCGGCGCTCACGCAGATAGTCGGCGTCGGCCGGGTCGACCGCATCGCCCGCGAGCCGCAGCCAGCGCTCGACCCCGCCCAGCAGCTCACGGCGGGGAAGGGTGAACCCGTCCGGCGCGGGCAGCGCGTGGACCAGGGTGAGCAGCCGCGCCAGATCCTGCGGCTCGGCTGGGCGTACGGCATCGGGCAGCCGGTGCCAGAGCGTCACCGGGTGGCCCTCCACCAGCCGCGCCCGGGGCTCAGCGGCCCGTACGGCGGGGACCCCTGAGGCGGCCAGCCACTCGGCGACGGCCACCTCGCGCTCGGCCCGGGCCAGCAGTTCGGGGTTCTGCACAGCGTTCCGGCCGACCTTGACCACCAGACCGCCGACGGCGAACACCGCGTTCTCGCCCAGCGCGAGCAGCTCCGCGCCGTCGGACAGCCCGGCAGCGGTCAGCACCTCGCGCGCACGCATCTCGTTCATGGATCGGATTTTCGCATCTGTGCAGGCGACCTTGACGAACCGACGGACCGTCAGCACCATGGCGGGGGCAACCTGAGCGGCCAGATCCGGGTGAAACCGATCCATTGACGCAAGGGGGTCGAATTCGTGACGTTGGCGAACGCAACGGTGCAGTCCGGGCGGCATGGCCCGCCCGGAAACCCACAGTCCCAGCAGGGTGGACCGGCCCCGCGGATCGACCGGAACGTCGGTACGTGGTTCCTCGTGCTGCCCGCCCTGATCCCGATCCTGATCCTGAGCGTCGGCCCGCTGCTCTACGGCATCGCGCTGGCGTTCACCGACGCCCAGTCGGGCCGCACCCGCTCCACCCAGTGGGTCGGCGGGCTCAACTTCCAGGACCTGCTCCACGACGCCCTCTTCTGGGACTCGTTCCGGATCGGCCTCGTCTGGGCGGTCGGCGTCACCGTCCCGCAGTTCGTCCTGGCCCTCGGCCTCGCCCTCCTGCTCAACCAGAAGCTGCGGATGCGCTGGCTGGCGCGGGCCCTCGCGATCATCCCGTGGGCCATGCCCGAAGTGGTCGTCGGCATCATGTGGCGGCTGGTCTACAACCCGGACGCGGGCGTACTCAACGAGACCATCCGCGATCTCGGGCTCGGCGACGGCCGGGACTGGCTGACCGGACTCGCCACCGCACTGCCCGCCGTGATCGTCGTCGGTGTCTGGGCGGGCATGCCGCAGACCACCGTCGCGCTTCTGGCCGGGCTCCAGAACACCCCGCGCGAACTCCACGAGGCGGCCGCCCTGGACGGCGCGGGTGCCTGGCGCCGGTTCCGTACCGTCACCTGGCCGGCTCTCAGACCGGTCGCGCTCTCCATCACCGCGCTCAACTTCATCTGGAACTTCAATTCCTTCGCCCTGGTCTACGTCCTGACCAACGGCGGTCCCGGCGGCCGGACCCGGCTGCCGATGCTCTTCGCCTACGAGGAAGCCTTCCGCTACGGCCAGTTCGGCTACGCCGCGGCGATGGGCTGTGTGATGGTCGCGGTGATCTCCGTGGTCCTCGCCGTCCACCTCGTCGGCCGGCTCAGGGGAGGCGAGGACCAGTGAGTCTCCGGACCAGCGGATCCGCCCGCGCCGGACAGTACGTCGCGCTCCTGGGGTACCTCGTCTTCCTGGCGTTCCCGTTTCTCTGGCTGATCTCCACCGCCTTCAAGCCGGCGCGTGAACTGGGTTCCCTGCACCCCACCTGGATCCCCGAGCATCCGACCCTGGACAACTTCCGGCAGGCCTTCGACGAACAGCCGTTGCTGCAGGCCGCCGCCAACTCGCTGGTCGTCGCGGTCTCCGCCGCCCTGATCGCCGTCGTCATCGCCACGCCCCTGGCCTATGTGATGGCCCGGCAGCGCACCGGGCTCACGGCGGCCACGACCGGATGGGTCGTCGTCAGCCAGGCGTTCCCCTTCGTCCTGCTGATCATTCCGCTCTTCCTGATCCTCAAGAATCTGCATCTGATCAACACCCTCTGGGGGCTGATCATGGTGTACGTCGTCTGGGCGCTGCCGTTCGCGCTGTGGATGCTGGTCGGCTACGTCCGCGCCGTACCGCCCGAACTCGAAGAGGCCGCCTCGGTCGACGGCGCCGGAAGACTGCGGACACTCGTCTCGGTCACGGTCCCGCTGCTGGCCCCCGGCATCGTCGCCACCGCACTCTTCGCGTTCATCACCGCATGGAACGAGTTCTTCTTCGCACTCGTCCTGCTCAAGACACCGGAGAAGCAGACCTTGCCGGTCGTACTCACCCACTTTCTCGGCGCGGAGGGCGCGGCCGAACTCGGGCCGCTCGCCGCCGGCGCATTCCTCGCCACCCTGCCCTCCCTGGTCCTCTTCGCGATCATCCAGCGCCGGATCACCGGGGGCATGCTGGCCGG
Organism: Streptomyces atratus; assembly: GCF_040655115.1. Classification (GTDB taxonomy): domain Bacteria; phylum Actinomycetota; class Actinomycetes; order Streptomycetales; family Streptomycetaceae; genus Streptomyces; species Streptomyces atratus_D. The sequence continues at coordinate 27,297 of NZ_JBFAJH010000014.1, forward strand.
GGCGGTGAAGAGCTGATGCGCGCACTCGCACGTACCGCCGCCGCCGCGGCCACCGTCCTGGCTCTGCTCCTCACCGGCTGCAGCGGTGACGGCGGCGGAACGCACGACAGCGGAAAGATCAAACTCCGCTTCCAGTCGCTGGCCTGGCAGAAGGAGTCCGTCGACGCCAACAAGCAGTTGGTCGAGGAGTGGAACGTGAGCCACCCCGACATCCAGGTCGAGTACGTCCAGGGCAGCTGGGACAGCGTCCACGACCAGTTGCTCACCTCCTTCGAGGGTGACGAGGCGCCGGATGTCATCCACGACGCCTCCGACGACCTCGCCGACTTCGCGTACGGCGGCTATCTCGCCGACCTGCGTACGTTGCTCCCCGGCCGGCTGGCCACCGACATCCCGCAGCAGAGCTGGCGGACCGCAACGTTCGGCGACGGTGTCTACGGGGTGCCGTTCCTCCAGGAACCCCGGGTCCTGATTGCCAACACCAAGATCCTCAAGGCCTCCGGGGTCCGGATCCCGACCCCTGCGAAGCCCTGGAGCTGGGACGAATTCCGGCAGGTCACCAAGGAACTGACGGGCAGGGGGAAGGGGAAGGCGACGTACGGGGTCGCCTGGCCTCTCCGGGAACCGGTCTCCGTCACTCTCAACCTGGGTGTCTCCAGCGGCGGCCGGCTCTTCCACCGCGGCGCCGACGGCAAGGTGACCATCCGTCTCGACGAGGGTGACGAGGTCATGCTCAGCACCATTCGTGACCAGGTCAACACCGACCACAGCGCCGCCCGCACCACGCTCGGCATGGGCGGCTCCGACACCCTTCCGGGGCTGTTCGGCGGCCGGTACGCGATGGTTCCGCTGGGCTTCTCCTACCGTCAGCAGGTCGTCGAACAGGCCCCGAAGGGCTTCGAGTGGACCGTGCTGCCCGCCCCCGCGGGCAGCGACGGGCTCGCCCAGGGGGTGAGCCCGCAGACCCTTTCCGTCGCCGAGGCCAGCCCGCACAAGAAGGCGGCCGTGGAGTTCATCGACTTCCTGCTGCGCCCGGAGAACATGGTGCGCCTCGCGCAGGGCGACTGGATGCTCCCGACCGGCAGGGCGGCGCTTGCCGACCCGGCTCTGCACACGGCCGAGAACGGCTGGGCGACCGGCGCCGCCCTCGCGAAGGGGCTGCGCCCGGCGCCCGCCCAGTCGGTGCGCGGCTACCCCGAGTGGAAGGACAAGGTCGCCACGCCCGCACTCCAGGAGTACTACAGCGGGGCGATCGGACGGGACGAACTGAAGAAACGCCTGGTCGACGACGGGAACCGGGTCCTGGCGCGCTATCAGCGCTGACAGGAAAAGGAATTCCAGCTGCACGAGACGTCTCGTCTCGTTTAGTGTGTGGGCATGAAGGATACCCGGCGTGCCCACATCGCCATGTTCTCGATCGCCGCCCACGGACACGTGAACCCGAGCCTCGAAGTCATCCGGGAACTCGTCGGCCGTGGACACCGCGTCAGCTACGCCATCCCGTCGTCCTTCGCCGAGAAGGTCGCCGCCACCGGAGCCGAGCCGGTTCTCTACACCTCGGTCCTGCCCACCTCACCGGATGACTGGGGCACCGAGCCGATCGACCACCTGGAGCCGTTCCTCGACGACGCCGTGCAGGCGCTGCCCCAGCTCATCGAGGCCTTCGACGGGGACGAGCCGGACCTCGTCCTGCACGACATCACCTCCTACCCGGCCCGCGTCCTCGCCCACCGCTGGGGTGTGCCCGCGGTCTCCCTCTCGCCCAACCTGGTCGCCTGGGACGGATACGAGGAGGAGGTCGGCGAGCCGATGACCGCCGAGCTCATGCGCAGTGAGCGCGGGCGGGCGTACCGCAAGCGATTCGCGGACTGGCTCGCGGAGAACGGCATCGAGCAGCATCCCGACCCGTTCGTCGGCCGACCGCGCCGGTCGGTCGTTCTGATCCCCGAGGTGCTCCAGCCGAACGCCGACCGGGTGGACCGCGAGGTTCACACCTTCGTCGGCGCCTGCCTGGGCGACCGCGCCGACCAGGGGGAGTGGCAGCGGCCCGTGGATGCCGGGAAGGTGCTGCTGGTGTCGCTCGGCTCGGCCTTCACCCGGCAGCCCGCCTTCTACCGCGACTGCATCGAGGCATTCGGTGACCTGCCCGGCTGGCATGTCGTGCTCCAGATCGGTGCGTTCGTCGACGTCGCCGAACTCGGGGACGTACCCGCGAATGTGGAGCTGCGCTCCTGGGTGCCGCAGCTCTCCGTGCTCAAGCAGGCGGACGCGTTTATCACCCACGCGGGTGCGGGCGGCAGTCAGGAGGGGCTCGCCACCGGCACCCCGATGGTCGCCGTCCCGCAGGCGGTCGATCAGTTCGGTAACGCCGACATGCTCCAGGCGCTGGGCGTCGCCCGTCATCTGCCGAGGGAGGAGGTGACGCCGGAGGCGCTGCGCACCGCTGTGCTCGCTCTGGCCGGGGACCCGGCGGTGGCGGCGAAGGCGGCGGCGGTACGGGAACAGATGGCGGGGGAGGGCGGCACGAAGCGGGCAGTCGGCCTCATCGAAGCCGAACTGCCCGCCTGAGCAGGGATTATCGGGACTGTCCGGTGAGCGTGCTGTCCGGGGTCTCCCCCGTGGCCCCAACGGCAGGGGAGGAAATCGCACCAGGGGCCCGGTCGTCGCGCACCCCGTCCGCGACGGCCGACTCGTCGTGTGTCAGGTCCGGCAGCCACCTCAGCCACTGCGGCAGATACCAGTTGCGTTCGTCGAGCAGCGCCATGACGGCCGGCAGCAACACCCCGCGAATGATCGTCGCGTCGATCAGCACCGCAGCGGCCAGGCCCACGCCCATCTGCTTCATGGCCTGCATCGACAGCGTGCCGAAGATCGCGAACACCGCGACCATGATGACCGCCGCGCTGGTCACCACGCCTGCCGTTGTCACCACGCCGTGGGCGATCGCGTCCCTGGTCGAACGGCCCTGCAGCCGGGCTTCCCGGATCCGGGACACCACGAACACGTGGTAGTCCATCGAGAGCCCGAAGAGGATCACGAACAGGAAGAGCGGCAGCCAGGAGACGATTGCCCCCACCCCTTCCGCACCGACCAGAGAGGCGCCCCAGCCGTGCTGGAAGACGGCGGTCAGGATGCCGTACGCGGCGCCCACCGACAGCAGGTTGAGCACGATGGACGTCACCGCGATCGTCAGTGAACGGAAGCAGAGCAGCATCAAAAGGAAGGCGAAGGCGACGACGAAGGCGAATACCGGCACCACCGCGCCGACGATCTGGTCGTTGAAGTCCTTCGACCCCGCGACCTGACCGGTGATCGGCGCCTCGACGCCGTCGACCTTGCCGAGTGTGTCCGGGCGCACCTGGTCGCGGAGCAGATCCAGGCTCTTGACGGCCTTGTTCTGATCGGATCCACCGACCAGTGGTACGTCGATGACCGCGATGTTCTCCGCGTCGTGTGTCGCCATGTCGACCGGGCCCTTGGAGGCACCCGACGCGACGGCCTGCTCGCGGAAGTCGGCGAGCGCCTGACGTACCGGAGCGGCGTTGATGTCGTCGGCCTTCACCACGACCCGGGCCGGGTCGGCGCCGCCGGGGAATGCCGCGTTGAGCCGCTCGTACGTCCGCACGATCGGGAGCGAGCTGCCGAACTGCTGGTCCAGGGTGAGGTTCTGCGTGTGCATGCCGACGGCGGGCAGTGCAATCGCGGTGAGTGCGCCCGCCGCGATCACCAGCGCCGTCCAGGGACGGCGCAGCACCGATGTGAGTACCGCACGCCACACCCGGCTCTCGCCGCTCGGATCCCCCGGTTGCACGGCCGACGGCTGTGGGCCGTTGTGGTGAGCGGTCGACTTCCGCTGGGTGCCGGCGGACTGCTTGAGGCGGTTGAGGAACGGCACCCGCCCCTTGTCGACCCGCTCGCCGAGCAGCGAGAGCAGGGCGGGAAGGACCGTCACCGAGCCGACCATCGCGACCGCAACGACCATGAGCGAGGCGAGCCCCATCGCCTCGAACTCGGCGAGACCGGTGAAGAGCATGCCCGCCATCGCGACACAGACCGTCACACCGGAGACGATGATCGCGTGCCCGCTGGTTGCCGCAGCGATCATCAGGGCGGTCCGGGCGTCGCGCCCCTTGGCCCTTTCCTCGCGCTCGCGCCGCAGATAGAAGAGGCAGTAGTCGACACCGACGGCCAGACCGACCAGCAGCATCACCGAGTTCGCCGTCTCACTCATCGGCTGGAGATGGCTGACCACGCCCATCAGCCCCATCGTCGCGACGATCGCCGTGATGGCCAGAGCCACCGGCAGCAGTGCGGCGACGAGGGCCCCGAACGCGATCAGCAGAATGCCCAGGGCGACCGGTACGGCGGAGAGTTCGGCCCGCTGGAAGTCGTCGCCGAAGGCGTCATCGAAGGTCTTGCCCATGCTGGCGGTGCCGATCTCCTCGATCACGAGACCGCCGTGTTCGCCCTGGACCTTGTCGACGGCCTTCAGCACCGGTTCGACGCGCGATTTCGCCGTTTCGGGATCCCCCCGCATCTCGAACTGTACGAGCGCGCTGCGACCGTCCGCCGAGATGGCCTTCGTCGAGTACGGAGAGGTCACGGCGGTCACTTCGCCGGTGGACCGGACCGCCTGCATCACGGCGTCGACGGCCGAGCGGAACTTCGGTGAAGTGGCCGTCACCGAGGGGCTGTCGGCCTGGATGAGCACGGTCTCGCCCGCCGGATCCTTCAGCCCGGCGTCCTCGGTGATCTGCACGGCCCGGCCCACCTCGCCGGACATCTGGTCGCTCTCCTTCACGTCGACCCGGCCGGTCGCCGAGCCGAGGCCCATCGCGAGAACGACGAACAGCACCCATACGGTCACCGCCGCCCATCGGTGCCGTGCGCTCCAGCCGCCGGCCCGGGCAGCGATGCCACGTACGCGTGGCGCCCCCGTGCGCGCCGAATCCACTGTTCCCATGACGGACCTGCCCCCTCGTGGCCGACCTCGGCTCCCTGCCGGCGTCGCCGCTCCGATGTTAGGGGCGGAATCGAGTTGTCTCCTCATGCTCGCCGGTGAACCTGCGGGGCCCGTTCTCCACCTTGCGGGCCAGGTGGACCCCTGAGAGGGGCGGTCCAAGGCCCTTACACGTAAAAGGCTGTCGTGCGTCGTGCGTCGTCTTTGTGATTTCGCCCCGCCTGTCCACGGCTCTTGCCCAGGCGGGCCGATCCCGGGTGCATGAGATCGCCGTGTCGTGGACAGGGCAGCGGGCTGAGCGAGCCGGACGTCCGGCACGGGCCGCTGTCGCATTTGTTCAATACCGGCGCCGGCGCCGACCGTACCGTCCGGTGCATGACGACCGAGCACGCCCATATGACCGAATGCGCCGCCGAGGCGGCCCGTATCGCCCGCGGCATCAGCGCCGAACAGCTGGCCGCGCCCACCACGCCCTGCGGCGACTGGGATCTGCGGGAACTGATCAACCACTGGGTGCTCTACACCTCGCACGGCCTGGAGCACCGGGCCCGGCGCACGCCCCTCCCCGACGAGCTGACCGCCCGTGACTTCACCGCCGACGCCGACTGGGCCGAACAGTACGCGGCGCAGCTGGACCGGGCCGTCGCCGCCTGGTCGGACCCGGCCGTCTGGGAGGGCGAGATCGACCTGGGCCATGCGTCCTCCCCCGCGGCCGAGATCGCCGGGATGCTCATCGAGGAGACGGCTCTGCACAGCTGGGACGTGGCCCGCGCGACCGGTCAGGAGTTCAGACTCTCCGACGGGGCGGCCGCGTACGTCCTCGGCGTCGTCGACGGGTCCGCCGAGCTCTACCGGCAGTACGGCGGCTTCGCCGACGAGGTCGACGTGCCCGGATCGGCGCCCGTCCTCGCGCGCGCACTGGCCCGCAGCGGACGCGATCCGCAGTGGACCGCCGCCTGAAAGTGGCCCACTGGAGCGGATGCTGATTGGCCCGTGGCCGTATGCCAATGTCTGGCTACGCTCGGGCCATGACCACTCATCGGAATCACCCTACGGACCGGGCCGTCGTCGACTTCTACTTCGACCCCGCCTGCCCGTTCGCCTGGATCACCTCCCGCTGGATGCTGGAGGTGGAGCAGCAGCGCGACATCGAGCTCCGCTTCCATGTCATGAGCCTCCACCTGCACAACGCCGGCAATGAACTGCCCGACTGGTACCGGGAACTGGTCGACAAGTCGATCGGTCCGGTACGGGTAGCGGTCGCCGCGGCGGCCGAGCACGGCGACGGCGTGCTCCGGGATCTCTACACCGCCTTCGGCACCCGCATCCACCAGCAGAAGAACGAGGACTTCGACGAGGTGATCGCCGAATCCCTCGCCGAGCTCGGCCTGCCCGCCGCGCTCGCCGGTGCCGCGCACGCGGACACCTACGACGAAGCGCTGCGGCGCAGCCATGACGCGGGCAAGGACCCGGAGGCGGACGGTTATGTCGGCACGCCGACGATCCATGTCGACGGCACGGTGTGGTTCGGCCCGGTGCTGCGCGCCGCCCCGCGCGGCGAGGAGGCGGGCAGGCTCTTCGACAGCTTCCGGGTGCTGGCCGGCTACCCGGACTTCTTCGAGCTCAAGCGCACCCGCACCGGCAGCCTCGACGTCGGCTGAGAGCCTGTCGGGTGACCTCCGATCGGATGGCGGACGCGGTCTGGTGCGTGCGATTCCAAGGCGGAGGAGGGAGTCAACGCGGAGCGTTGGCGACCGACGACAACGCGGGAAGCGTGCGTGCCAGGGCGTGGCCGCCCGGTCAGAGGTCACCCGACAGGCTCTGAGGGCCCGCACCCTTTTCGGGACCGCAGGAGTGTTCCTCATGATGCTCCGGACGCGGAGGCCGCCTGTCCGTACCTGATCGCGTTCGGCAGTCGGCGAACGAGGGCTGCGGCCGGACGGGGCCGAAGCCGCGGCAGCGACCGTCCCGAACGGCCGGGCGCCGCGCATCCCGCGGCGCGCCCGGCCGGAGCCGGCCGGACGTGTGGCCCGTGCAGGGGTCAGGCCGTGAGCGCCACCGAGCGCGGCACACACGCCTCGTCGTAGCGGCGCAGCAGCAGCCGCGCCAACTCCCGCGAAGGACCGAGTACGTCGGCCAGTACATCCGCCCCCGTCTCCCGGGCGCCCGCGGCGATACGGTCGGGGAGGCGGCCGGGCGCGATGACGTACGGGGCCACGGCGACACGATCGACGCCGGAGGCCCGCAGGGCCCGTACCGCGTCCTCGGTGCGGGGGAACCCCGCGGGAGATGCAGCGGAGGCGAACGCAGGCCGCACGGCGCACCAACCGGTGTGCCGCAGCTCCCGCGCGATTTCAGCGATCACTGCGATCGCCTCCGGGTCCGTGGAGCCCGCCGAGGCCAGGACGAGCCCGGTCGAGCTTCGGTCGCCGGGGGAGACCCCGGCTTCGTACAGCCGTCGTTCCAGGGCGGAGTTCAGCAGCGGCGAAGGGCCGAGCACCTCCGCCTGCCGGATCCGCAGCCGCGGCAGCCGGGTCTGTGCCGCGTGGAGCACGGCGGGGATGTCGGTCTTGGCGTGGAAGGCCCGGGTCAGCAGCAGCGGAAGAGCCACCACCTCGCCGCTCCCTTCCGCGGCAGCCCGCTCCAGCACCCGCGGCACCGACGGGGCGTTGAATTCCAGGAAGCCGGTCTCCACGCGCAGTCCGGGGCGCAGCGCCCGGACCCGCGCGGTGAGCGCGTGCACCGTCGCCGCGTGCCGCGGATCGCGGCTGCCGTGGGCGATGACGAGAAGAACGGGGGAAGCCATGACGGTACTCGGTTCCTGGGTCGGTTCGTGGGTCAGCTCTTGACGAGGAGGCCGCGGCTGCGCAGCACCCACCGCTCCAGTGGGCTGAAGATCAGCAGATCGATGGCGATGCCGACGATCAGGATCAGGAAGATGGCGAGGAACACCATCGACATGCTGCTGGTCTCGCGGCCCTGCTCGAGCAACTGCCCCAGTCCCACGCCCAGATCGGGCGAGGAGGCGATGATCTCGGCGGCCATCAGCGAGCGCCAGGAGAAAGCCCAGCCCTGCTTCAGACCCGCCAGATAGCCGGGTAGCGAGGCGGGCAGCACGATGTGCCAGGTGCCGCGCAGCCCGGTGGCCCCCAGCGTCTGCCCGGCCCGCAGATGCAGCGGCGGGATCTGGTCGACACCGGCGACGAGACCGTTGGCGATCGACGGGACGGCGCCCAGCAGGATCACCGCGTACATCATCCTGTCGTCGAGCCCCAGCCAGATCACCGCGGGCGGCACCCACGCCACCGACGGCAGCGACTGGAGACCGGAGAGCACCGGGCCGATCGCCGCGCGCACCACCTTCACGCGCGCCACCAGCAGCCCGAGCGGGGTACCGATGACGAGCGCCAGCAGGAAGCCGAGCAGGCCGCGCGAGACACTCGTCCAGATGTAGTCGAGCAAGGTGCCCTGCGCCCAGGCGTTGGTCACCTCGTCCCAGACCTGCGACGGCGACGGCAGCTTGTAGTCGTCGGTGACCTTCGCCCAGATGAGGATCTGCCAGACGACGAGCACCAGCGCGACGGCCACGACCGGCGGCAGGACCTTCTGCACCAGCACCTGGCGCACCGGGGTCCGGCTCACCCGCACCGCGTCGAGCGCGTCGAGCCCCGCCTCCAGCCCGGCCAGGTCCTGGGCGGCGTCCTTGACGGAGCCGGACGCGGCGGTGCTGTCCTCGGCGGTGGTGTCAGTGCTGGCCATGTCGGCGGATCTCCCCACGCAGTTGTTCGGTGATCTCGACGGACAGCTCCGCCACCGCGGTGTCCTCGATGCGGCGCGGCTGGTCGATGTCGACCGTCCACTCCCGGGCGATCCGGCCAGGCCGCGACGACAGCAGGACGACCCGCTGGGCGAGCCGGACCGCCTCCCGCACGTTGTGCGTGACGAAGAGGACCGAGACGTTCGTCTCGTGCCAGATCCGGGTCAGCTCGTCGTGCAGTACATCCCGGGTGATGGCGTCGAGAGCGGCGAACGGCTCGTCCATCAGCAGCAGTTGACTGTCCTGGGCGAGCGCGCGGGCCATCGCCACCCGCTGCCGCATGCCGCCCGAGAGTTCGTGCACCCGCTTCCCGTACGCCCCGCCGAGCCGCACGAGTTCGAGCAGCCGCTCCGCCTCCTGGCGGCGGTCGGACCTGGGTACGCCGCGCAGCCGCAGCGCGAGTTCGATGTTCTTGCCCGCGGTCAGCCACGGGAAGAGGGCGTGCTCCTGGAACATCAGGGCCGGCCGCCCGCCGGGGGTCTCGATGGACCCCGCGGTCGGGCGGTCGAGTCCGGCCACCAGGTTGAGCAGTGTTGATTTACCGCAGCCGGAAGCTCCCAGGAGGGTGACGAACTCGCCGGGGGCGACATCGAGCGTGATGTCGTCCAGGACGAGCTGCTGTCCCTCCGGTCCGCCGAAGGACTTCGAGACATGGTCGATACGGGCGGCGTGCCCGACCGCCGTACGGTCCTCGGCCTTGGTGAGCGTGGTCGTCGCCATGGTCGTCACCTCCTGGGAGATCCTGGAACGGTCGGTCCTACTTGACGCCGAGACCGGCGTCGGCGGCCTCGGGCCTGCCCGCGGCCTTGAGGATCTTGTTCAGCGGCTTCAGGTCGTAGATGCCCGTCAGGTCCGTCTGCTCCAGCAGGCCCGCCTTCACCGCGTGCTCGGCCTCCGTGTCGAGCGTGGCGGCCAGCGGGTCATCGGTGAACTGGATCGACTTCCACGCCGGGTCGAGGACCTCGGCCGGCAACTCCTTGCCGGACAACTCCTTGAGCGCCGTGTTGGCGGACGCCTTCGCCTCGTCCGGGTTGGCGTTGATCCACGCGTTGGTGTCGACCGAACCGCGCAGTACCGCCTCGACGACGTCCGGGTGCTCCGTGAGGAACTTCTGCGACACGATGATGTTCGTGATCACGAACTTCTTGTCCGGCCAGAGCGTCGACTCGTCGAGGAGCACCTTCGCGCCCTGCGCGACCAGCTTGGACGCGGTCGGCTCAGGAACCCAGGCGCCGTCGATGGAACCGGACTTGTAGGCGTCCGGGGTCACCTTGTTGTCCGTGCGGACCACGGAGACGTCGCCCTTGCCGCTCTGGGCGTCGACCTTCCAGCCCTTCTCGGAGATCCAGTTGAGGAACGCCACGTCCTGGGTGTTGCCGAGCTGCGGGGTGGCGATCCTCTTGCCCCTGAGGTCGTCCAGGGTCTTGATCTTCTTCGGGTCGACGACCAGCTTCACACCGCCGGACGCCGCACCGCCGATGATCCGCAGGCTCTTGCCCTTGGACTTGGTGAAGCCGTTGATGGAAGGGGAGGGGCCGATGAAGCCGATGTCGATCGAACCGGCGTTGAGCGCCTCGATCTCGGACGGGCCCGCGTTGAACGTCGACGGTTTGACCGTCGTGCCCCCGAGCTCCTTGGCGATGATGCCTTCCTGGATGCCGACCAGGGCGGTGGCGTGCGTGAGGTTCGGGAAGTAGCCGATCTTCACGGTGTCCGCGGAGAGCTTCTTGCCGTCGGCGGAGACGTTCGCCTTCTTGGTGCCGTCGTCCTTCGCCGCGGAGCCGTAGCCGCATGCGGTGAGCGCCACGGCGAGCAGCGGCAGGGCGGCGGCAGCGGCGAGGCCGCGGCGCAGGGTGGTACGGGTGGCAGGCACGGGAGGCTTTCCTCTCGTTGGCCCGGTGCTCACGTCCCTCGGCGGTTACGGGGACGCGGCCGGGAAGTCGGCATGTTTTCGTCTGAACTGGCGGTACAGGCGGTGCGGTTGGTACAAGCGGGCGCGCAGGCAGTGCGCGTACGTCATCGCGCACATCGCGCAACCCCGCCCTGGCCGCTGCCGAGGGCGCCGCTGCCGATGCGACCGCCCTCCTTCGCGAACGTCGCGTAGATGTCGACAACCATCAGAAGTCCCATTCGGCGTCGTCGTCGGCGGCCTGGGCCTCGGCCTCGGCCACGGCGGCGAACGAGGCGCCCGCCATGCCGGCCGTCAGCGTGGTGCCGTCCGCCGGGTCGATCAGCAGGAACGAGCCGGTGCGCCGGGAGTCCGCGTACGCGTCCAGCGCGAGCGGCTCAGCGGTACGGACGACGACCCGGCCGATGTCGTTGGCGACGAGCTGTCCGGGCGCCGGGTGCTGTGAGAGGTCGTCCAGGGTCAGCCGCGACGGGATGTCCTTGACGATCGCCTTGACCGTGCGGGTGGTGTGCTTGAGCAGCACCCGCTGGCCGACCACGAGCGGTTGGTCCGCGACGTGGCAGACGGTCGCCTCGACGTCCTGGGTGACCGCCGGCGCGTCGTCGGCCGGTGCGATCAGGTCACCGCGCGAGACGTCGATGTCGTCGGTGAGCCGGACGGTCACCGACTGGGGCGCCCAGGCGATGTCCACGCTCTCGCCGAGCGCGTCGATCCCGGCGATCGTCGACGTGCGGCCCGAGGGCAGGACCGTGACGGCCTCGCCCACGCGGAACGCGCCGGCGGCGATCTGGCCCGCGTAGCCCCGGTAGTCGGGGTGCTCGGCGGTCTGTGGCCGGATCACGTACTGGACGGGGAAGCGTGCGTGGCAGCCGGTGAGGTCGTGGCTGACGGGCACCGTCTCCAGGTGTTCGAGGACCGTCGGGCCGCCGTACCAGTCCATGTGCGCGGACGGCTCCACGACGTTGTCTCCGACGAGCGCGGAGATCGGGATCGCGGTGCACCAGTTTTCCTGGGGGTCCCCCCCGGACCCCCAGCCCGGGACGCCGAGCGAGGCGGCGTACGCGGTGAACTCCTCGGCGATGGCGGCGAATACGGGCTCCGCGTAGTCGACCAGGTCCATCTTGTTGACGGCCAGGACCACGTGCGGCACCCGCAGCAGCGCGGCGACGGCGGCGTGCCGGCGGGTCTGCTCGACGACACCGTTGCGGGCGTCGACCAGGACGACGGCCAGCTCGGCCGTCGAGGCCCCCGTCACCATGTTCCGGGTGTACTGCACATGCCCCGGGGTGTCGGCCAGGATGAACCGGCGGCGCGGCGTGGCGAAGTAGCGGTAGGCGACATCGATGGTGATGCCCTGCTCGCGCTCGGCTCGCAGTCCGTCGGTCAGCAGCGCCAGGTCCGGCGCCTCCTGGCCCCGGCTGCGCGAGGCGTGCTCGACGGCCTCCAGCTGGTCGGTGAGGACCGACTTGGAGTCGTGCAGGAGGCGTCCGACGAGGGTGGACTTGCCGTCGTCGACGGACCCCGCGGTGGCGAACCGCAGCAGGGTCGTGGTCGACAACTGCTCTGCGTGCTGGGTGGGTGTGGTCATTTAGAAGTACCCCTCGCGCTTACGGTCTTCCATCGCGGCCTCGGACATCTTGTCGTCGGCGCGCGTCGCTCCCCGCTCGGTGAGCCGGGAGGCGGCGATCTCGGTGATCACGGCGGCGAGCGTCGTGGCGTCCGAGTCGACCGCGCCGGTGCAGGACATGTCGCCGACGGTGCGGTAGCGCACCTGCCGGGTCTCGACCCGCTCGCCCTCCTTGGGGCCGCCCCAGTCACCGGCGGTCAGCCACATCCCGGAGCGGTTGAAGACCTCCCGCTCGTGGGCGAAGTAGATCTCCGGAAGCTCGATGCCCTCGCGCTCGATGTACTGCCAGACGTCGAGCTCGGTCCAGTTGGAGATCGGGAAGACCCGGACGTGCTCGCCGGGGGCGTGCCGGCCGTTGTACAGCTGCCACAGCTCGGGGCGCTGACGGCGCGGGTCCCACTGGGAGAACTCGTCGCGCAGCGAGAAGACCCGCTCCTTGGCGCGCGCCTTCTCCTCGTCGCGGCGGCCGCCGCCGAACACGGCGTCGAAGCGGTGCTGCTGGATCGCCTCGGTCAGCGGCACGGTCTGCAGCGGGTTGCGCGTACCGTCGGGGCGCTCGCGGAGCTTCCCGGCGTCGATGTACTCCTGCACGGAGGCCACATGCAGCCGCAGCCCGTGCTCGGCGACCGTGCGGTCGCGGTAGTCGAGGACCTCGGGGAAGTTGTGCCCGGTGTCGACGTGCAGCAGGGTGAACGGCACCGGCGCCGGCGCGAACGCCTTGAGCGCCAGGTGCAGCATCAGGATCGAGTCCTTGCCGCCGGAGAACAGGATCACCGGCCGCTCGAACTCTCCCGCCACCTCACGGAAGATATGCACCGCCTCGGACTCCAGGGAGTCCAGGTGGCTGAGTGCGTACGGATTGTCGGTGCCTTCCGACACAGTCGCGACGGTCGTCACGCTGCACCCCTCTCGCTCAGCAGCGCGTACAGCTCCGCCGCGGACTCCTGCACGGTCTGCTGGTGCGACTCGATCCGCAGGTCCGGCGACTCGGGCGCCTCGTACGGGTCGTCGACCCCGGTGAGTCCGCTGATCTCGCCCGCCGCCTGCTTGGCGTAGAGCCCCTTCACGTCGCGTACCGAGCACACCTCGACCGGAGTCGCGACATGTACCTCCAGATACGCGGTGCCCTCGGCCTGGTGACGCTTGCGCACCGCGTCCCGGCTGTCCGCGTACGGGGCGATGACCGGCACCAGCACCTTCACGCCGTTGGCCGCCAGCAGTTCGGCGACGAAGCCGATCCGCTGGACGTTGGTGTGCCGGTCCTCGCGGGAGAAGCCCAGACCCGCGGAGAGGAACTCCCGGATCTCGTCGCCGTCGAGCACCTCCACCCGGTGGCCCTCGCCGCGCAGCCGCCCGGCCAGTTCGTACGCGATGGTGGTCTTGCCCGCGCTCGGCAGACCGGTCAGCCAGATGGTGGCTCCCGTCTCCGTCACGCTCATCGAAGTCTCCTGATCAGTCGTCATCAGTCGTGCAGCCCGCACTCGGTCTTGCCCCGGCCGGCCCAGCGTCCGGCGCGCGCGTCCTCGCCCTCCAGCACCCGGCGGGTGCAGGGCTTACAGCCCACGGAGGCGTAACCGTCCATCAGCAGCGGGTTGGTGAGGACGCCGTGCTCCGCCACATACGCGTCGACGTCGTCCTGGGTCCAGCGCGCGATCGGCGAGATCTTGACCTTCTGCCGCTTCTCGTCCCAGCCGACGACCGGGGTGTTCGCGCGGGTCGGGGACTCGTCGCGACGCAGCCCGGTCGCCCAGGCCGCGTACGACGTCAGGCCCTCCTCAAGGGGCTTGACCTTCCGCAGCTTGCAGCACAGGTCGGGGTCGCGGTCATGCAGCTTCGGCCCGTACTCGGCGTCCTGCTCGGCGACGCTCTGACGCGGGGTCAGCGTGATGACATTGACGTCCATCACGGCATCCACCGCGTCGCGGGTCCCGATCGTCTCCTCGAAGTGGTACCCGGTGTCGAGGAAGACCACGTCGACGCCGGGGAAGGCGCGGGAGGCGAGGTGCGCCACGACCGCATCCTCCATCGAGGAGGTGACGCAGAACCGTTTGCCGAAGGTGTCGGCGGCCCACTTCAGGATCTCCAGCGGGGAGGCGTCCTCCAGCTCCCGGCCCGCGCGCTCGGCCAGGGTCTTGAGGTCATCGGTCTGCAGAGTGTCCGTCATATCCCGTCCCGTTCAACGTCGTTGCGCTGCAGTCCCCGAGTCAGCAGACCCAGGAACGTGAGCTGGAACGCGCGGTTGCAGGATGCACATTCCCAGGCTCCGTGCCCGGTCCCGTGCGGGCGCAGGTCCTCGTCCCCGCAGTACGGGCAGTAGAACGGTGCGGCGCGGCCGCTCATGACAGCGACTCCGCACTGGCCCGCGCCGCCCACGTCGCGAACCGCTCGCCGTCCTCGCGCTCCTTCTGGAACCGGCCGAGCACCCGCTCGACATAGTCCGGCAGCTCGGCCGAAGTGACCTTCAGGCCACGGACCTTGCGACCGAAGCCGGCCTCCAGACCCAGTGCGCCGCCCAGGTGCACCTGGAAGCCCTCCACCTGGTTGCCGTCGGCGTCCAGGACGAGCTGGCCCTTGAGGCCGATGTCCGCGGTCTGGATGCGGGCGCAGGCGTTGGGGCATCCGTTGACATTGATGGTCAGCGGCTCGTCGAACTCCGGAAGGCGGCGCTCCAGTTCGTCGATCAGCGAGGCGCCGCGCGCCTTCGTCTCGACGATCGCCAGCTTGCAGAACTCGATGCCGGTGCAGGCCATCGTGCCGCGCCGGAACGGCGAGGGCTTCACCTGGAAGTCGAGCGCCTCGAGCCCCGCGACCAGGGAGTCCACCTGGTTCTGCTCGACATCGAGGATGAGCATCTTCTGTTCGACGGTGGTGCGCAGCCGGTCCGAACCGTGCCCGGCCGCCAGCTCGGCGATCTTGGCCAGCGTGGAGCCGTCCACCCGGCCGACCCGGGGCGCGAACCCGACGTAGAAACGGCCGTCCTGCTGCTGGTGGACACCCACGTGGTCGCGCCAGCGGCCGCTCGGCTGCTCGGGGGCGGGCCCGTCGACCAGCGGGCGCTTGAGGTACTCGTCCTCCAGCACCTGGCGGAACTTCGCCGGGCCCCAGTCGGCCATCAGGAACTTCAGACGGGCGCGGGTACGCAGCCGCCGGTAGCCGTAGTCACGGAAGATTCCCACCACACCGGCCCAGACGTCCGGGACCTCGTCGAGCGGCACCCAGGCGCCCAGCCGTTCGGCGAGCCGCGGGTTGGTGGAGAGCCCGCCACCGACCCAGACGTCGAAACCCGGACCGTGCTCGGGGTGGACCACGCCGACGAACGCGATGTCGTTGATCTCGTGGACCACGTCCTGCACCGGGGAGCCGGAGATCGCGGTCTTGAACTTGCGCGGCAGGTTGGAGAATTCCTTGTTGCCGATGTAGCGGTCGTGGATCTCGTCGACCGCGGGCGTTCCGTCGATGATCTCGTCGGCGGCGATCCCCGCCACCGGTGAGCCGATGATCACGCGCGGGCAGTCGCCGCACGCCTCGGTGGTGGAGAGCCCGACGGCCTCCAGCTTCTCCCAGATCGCAGGGACGTCCTCGATGCGGATCCAGTGCAGCTGGATGTTCTGCCGGTCGGTGATGTCCGCGGTGCCGCGCGCGTACTGCTGCGAGATCTCGCCGATGACGCGCAGCTGCGCGGTGGTCAGCCGGCCGCCGTCGATCCGGACCCGCAGCATGAAGTACGTGTCGTCCAGCTCCTCCGGCTCCAGGATCGCGGTCTTGCCGCCGTCGATCCCGGGCTTGCGCTGGGTGTAGAGACCCCACCAGCGCATGCGTCCACGAAGATCATTGGGGTCGATCGAGTCGAATCCACGCTTGGAGTAGATCGTCTCAATACGTGTCCGCACATTGAGACCGTCGTCGTCCTTCTTGAACTGCTCATTGCCGTTGAGCGGAGTGTGGTGTCCCACGGCCCACTGGCCCTCGCCGCGGTGGCGTCCGGCCTTGCGGCGGGGTGTGGTGGTCGCAGGCTGTTCCGGGGTGGCGGCCATGACAGTACGTCCTTCGGGACTGCGGGAGGGCGGCTCTGAACTGCACACTCGCGCTGAGGCGCGGCGGTGCGCAGGAGTTGCGGAGAAAAGGGGAACGCGGCGGGTGCTGAGACTCTCAGCCCGCCGGACAGATGGCGCTGGACATGCGGCCGAGGTCGACGTGGCGTCGACTCACCAAGGCGATCCCAGTTCCAGACATGACGGAAGCGTGTCACGCGAATCTCGGGGCAGTCCACCACTATCCATGATGTGGACGGGACTGTCCCGGAAAGTGAGACGATGTGGTGCTGGTCACGCTGAGGCCGAGGAGTTCCCCTCCGTATGGGCTGCTAGCTCCCGTGTGTCCGTCTGAGTCCGGCCGGCATCGCCGCCTCCGGGCCACCGCACCGACCCGGCGGAGGCTCCGGATCCGGCTCGGCGCCTCACGCGGCGGGCGGTGCGCGACAGTTGGTCCCGGTCCGGGGACGGCCCTGCGTCGCGCACGGCGGTGACCACCGTCGTCGTCCCTGGCCACGGAGGCACCCGGCCGCTCCGCCGCCTCGTCAGCGCCCGCCGCACCGCCGGCTGAGCCCCCGTCCGCCGACCGCTACCGCTCCGCCCCCGGCCACGGCCCCGGAGTGGACACCTCCGGTTCCAGCTCCACCTTTGTGTCGAAGAGCCGGAATCCGCGCCGCAGGTAGTTGTCCATCGCGTGCGGGCCGTCCTTGGAACAGGTGTGCAGCCACACCCGCTTCGTCGGCGTCCGCTCCGGCCAGCGCTCCGCCAGGTCCCAGGCGCGCGCCGCCCCGTAGGCGAGCAGATGGCCGCCGATCCGGCGGCCGCGGAACGCCGGGATCAGTCCGAAGTACATGATCTCGACAACACCTTCGTCCTGCGGGTCCAGTTCGATGTACCCGGCCGGGGTCCCGTTCTCGTACGCCACCCAGGTCTCCGCGCCGGGCCGGTCCAGCGCCTCCTGCCACTGCGCGTACGTCATCGACAGCCGGTCGGTCCACTGGATGTCGCCCCCGACCGCCGTGTACAGGAACCGGCTGAACTCGGGCAGCGGCGCCGCCGACCGTACGATCCGGACGTCGCCCTCGGGGGCCGCTGCGGGCCGCAGGTCGTCGGGGGAGGTCTGTTCCAGGGACCAGACGGTCACCTCGGCGGCGGCAGCTGTGGGTTCCGTGTTGCTCATGACTGTCAGGGAATCATGCCGTGCAGCTCTGGCCAAAGCCTGTCCCGTCCCGCGGTACGGACTGCGGGACTCCGGTTCTCCGGTCACTCCGTCGTACGGGCCCTGACCACCGCCGGAGCCGTCGAGCGCGGCAGCAGATCGCCCGGATGCTCCAGGTGGAACACCTCCACCTCGACGCCCTCGCGGAAACGGTACGGGCGGTGCGCCGGCACCTCGGCCAGATGGCGCCGCATCCGCGAGATCTCGGCCCGGACCGTCACCGTCCGGGTCGCGTCACCGAAGATGTCCTCCGCCGGCTCGGACGCCGTACGCCCCTCGCGGTGCAGCGCCGGCGCGTACAGCAGCTCGGCGTGGCACGGCGAGAGCCGCTGGGACCAGGTGCCGACCGGGCCCACCACATTGACCGCGAGTCCGCGCGGCCGGCTCAGGTCGAGGACCACCCGGCGCGGCGGCCCCTTCCCACGGGCCGTCCGCCACCTGCACGGGGGCGCGCCCGGCGAGCGCCGTGCCGATCGCGTTCGTACCCGTGATCACCTCGGACCAGACGGCGCCCTCCGCCAGACGGATGCCGTCGGCCCGGCGCAGCACCCCCGGATTGCCCTGCCGCCACAGCACCCGGCCCTCGGCATCGGTGACGACCACGATCTGCTGCGCGGCGTCGGCGATGGAGACCAGGCCGTCGCTGAGCAGCGGCATCACCTCACCCAGCGCCGAGCTCCGGCGCCGGTGCTCGATCTCGTCCGGCTCCAGGAGCACACTCTCCGTGGACCGCGCGGGATCGACGCCACTGCGCAGCACCCGCTCCCACGAGGCAACGATCTCGGCCCACGGCGCGACCGGCATCCGGTCGCCCGCCTGCTTCGCCTCCCGGGCCCTGTGGAGCAGGCGCGTGGCCCGGTCCGAGTCCCTGGCCGGCAGCCGTGTCACCTCGGCAGCACATGTCTTCACTGTCGACATCCCCCCGGATACGAGGACCGTGTCGGCGGCCCACGGGTCACATCCTGACGCCGTGGGGGTCCCGATTCCGCGCACTCCACACAATGGTTGCAACCCTTTGCAACTCCGGCGGGGACCCACAGGTACGTATGAGAGTGGCGTAACACCGCACGGCGGAGCCTGTGCCCCGCTGCTCGGTGTGCACAGCGTGGAGGGTGGTGCCGTGTCGGCGCGCACCACCCTCCGTCGCTGTTCCGGGCGGATCAGTGCGCGATGGGCCGTGCGCGCTCCACGATCGACGCCAGGTCCAGACTGTGCGGCAGCGTCCCGAACGCCGCGCCCCAGTCTCCGCCCAGCCGCGACGCACAGAACGCGTCGGCGACCTCCGGCGGCGCCCAGCGGACCAGCAGCGAACCCTGCAGGACCAGCGCCATCCGCTCGACGAGCCGGCGGGCCCGCGCCTCGATCCCGTTCAGATCGGCGAGCTCGGTCAGCATGCCCTTGATGGCCCCGTCCAACCGGTGATCGGCGCCGCGCGCCCTGCCGACCTCCTGGAGGAACGCGTTCAGCGCCTGAGGTTCACGCTGCAGCGCCCGCAGGACATCCAGGGCCTGTACGTTCCCGGAACCCTCCCAGATCGAGTTGAGCGGCGCCTCGCGCAGCAGCCGCGGCATCCCGGACTCCTCGACGTAACCGTTGCCGCCCAGGCACTCCAGCGCCTCGCCCACCATCGGTGTGCACCGCTTCGTCACCCAGTACTTCGCCGCGGGCACCGCGATGCGCAGGAACGCGGCCTCCGCCTCCGTACCCGCGTCGTACGCGGCGGCCAGCCGTAGGGCCAGCACCGTCGCCGCCTCGGACTCCAGCGCCAGATCGGCCAGTACGTTCCGCATCAGCGGCTTCTCGATCAGCACCCCGCCGAACGCGCTGCGGTACGTGCAGTGGTGGACCGCCTGCGCCACCGCCTGCCGCATCAGCGCCGCCGAACCGGTCACACAGTCCAGCCGGGTCGCCGCCACCATCTCGACGATGGTGCGCACCCCACGGCCCTCCTCGCCGACCCGGCGTGCCCATGTCCCGTCGAACTCGACCTCGCTCGACGCGTTGGACCGGTTGCCCAGCTTGTCCTTGAGCCGCTGGATCGCGAACACGTTGCGGGTGCCGTCGGGCAGCACCCGGGGCAGCAGGAAGCACGTCAGCCCGCCGGGCGCCTGCGCCAGCACCAGGAAGCCGTCGGACATCGGCGCCGAACAGAACCACTTGTGCCCGGTCAGCAGATACTCGCCGTCGGCGGACAGCGGCTCGGCCCGTGTCGTGTTGGACCGCACATCGGTGCCGCCCTGCTTCTCCGTCATGCCCATCCCGAAGAGCACACCGGCCTTCTGTGCGGCGGGCCGGAGCCCCTGCTCGTACACCGACGACGTCAGCCGCGGCTCCCACTCGGCGGCCAGCACCGGATCGGTCCGCAGCGCGGGCACCGCCGCGTGTGTCATCGACAGCGGGCAGCCGTGCCCGCCCTCGGCCTGCGTCCACACCAGGAACCCGGCCGCGCGTCGCACATGGCCGCCGGGCCGCCCCCAGGCGTCCGTCAGCCCCGCGCCGACCGCGTGCCCGAGCAGCCGGTGCCAGGACGGGTGGAACTCCACTTCGTCGATGCGATGTCCGTACCGGTCGTGGGTGCGGAGCTGCGGGGGATTCTCGTTCGCCGTCCTCCCCCACTCCTGGACCTGCGCGGAACCGGCGGCCCGGCCCAGTTCGTGGAGCTCCTCACGCACCCCGGCGAGCCCCTCGGGCGCGACATGCCGCTCCACGGCCTCGGTGAGTGCGCGGTCGGCGGCGAAGACGTCGTAGCCGACCAGCGGCGGGACCTGATTGGACACGGTGTGGGTGGTGGCTGCCATGCCGATACGGTAAGGATGTGCAGGCAGTAAATGAAACACCCGAGCGGCCACCGGGTCGGCTCCACCGGGCCCGAGTCCTCTACCGCAACGTATCCAAGCGGCAGATGGCCTGGCAGTTGCTCAAGGACACCGTCAATTCGTGCATGGAGTACCGCATTCTGGGACTCGCGGCCGAGGCGGCGTTCTTCACCCTGCTGTCCCTGCCGCCCCTGCTGCTCGGCCTGATCGGACTGCTGGGTTACGTCGACGAGTGGACCAGTACCACCACGGTCGCCTCCATCGAGAGCAATATCCTCAACGCGGCGCAGACGGTCCTGTCCCAGCGGGGCGTCAACGACTTCGCGAAACCGCTCCTGGCGGACGTCACGACCGGCGCCCGCCCCGATGTCATCTCGATCGGTTTCGCGATCGCGCTCTGGTCCGGGTCCCGCGCCGTGAATGTCTTCATCGACACGATCACCGTGATGTACGGCCTCGACGGCCAGCGCGGCATCGTCAAGACGCGGCTGCTCTCCTTCCTGCTGTACGTCGTCGCGCTGTTGCTGGGCGCGGTCGTGCTGCCGCTGCTGGTGGCCGGCCCCGACCGGGTCGTGGAGTTCATCCCGTGGGGCACGGAAGTCATCAGCGTCCTGTACTGGCCGCTGGTGATCCTGCTGTCGATCGCGTTCCTGACGACGCTCTACCACGTGTCCGTGCCGGTCCGATCGCCGTGGATGGAGGACGTGCCGGGCGCGCTGGTGGCGCTCGCCATGTGGGTGCTCGGCAGCTTCCTGCTGCGGATCTATCTGACCAGCACGGTCGAGGGGCCGACGATCTACGGGTCGCTGGCCGCCCCGATCGCCGTGCTGCTGTGGATCGGCATCTCCGCGTTCGCGGTACTGGTGGGGGCGGCGGTCAACGCCGCCATCGACCGGGTGTGGCCGTCGGTGGCGACGGCGGCGGCACGTGCGGCCAACGACCGGGCGCGGGCCGCCCAGGCCGCGGAGTTGGTTGCGCGGACGAAAGCGGAGAGCGACGACGAGGGGTGGGACGACGCGGAGGACGGCGACAATCCCTACATGCCGTCCGAGTTCCCCGAGCGGTGGTCGCGGTTCCTGCCGCCGGACGACGTGAAGTCCCGGCTGCTGCAGCCGAGGAGCGAGAAGGACGTCGTCAAGGGCCCGGCCAAGGAAGCGCAGCAGGAGACGAAGGGGTCCCGGGAGTCCCGTTCGTAGCACGGACCGCCCCGCAGTCGAAGCAGCCGCCCGGATCCTGTCGTCATACTGCCGTCAAGCGGCGGACGGCAGTGTGACGAGAGGACCTACGGGCTGTCCCGTCGTCCCTGGTGGATCAGCGTGCGGCGTCGGACGCGGTGCATCGTAAGGCGGAGGGACGTCCTCCTGCCGGGCGTATTCGGGCGTTCCGACAACGCGGCGAGGCGCCGTAGCCGTCGTCGTGCGCCCGCCAAGGATGACGGGGCAGCCCTTAGCGTGGAGGCATGGACGAAACGTACGAGGAGCGGGAGTCCCGGTTCGGCGGGGCGATCGTCTGGACCCGGCAGGTGCCGGAGGGACCTGTCCGGCCCGTACTGCCCGACGGCTGCATGGACCTGCTCTGGACCGACGGCCGGCTGCTCGTCGCCGGACCCGACACCCACGCGTACGAGCCCGGCGGGGCGACCGGCGGCCGGTTCACCGGCATCCGGTTCGCCCCCGGCACCGCCCCGGCGCTCCTCGGTGTACCGGCGGACGAACTGCGTGACCAGCGGGTCGAGCTCGCCGATCTGTGGCCGGGTGCCCGGGTGCGGGTACTCGCCGAGCGCATCGCCGGTGCCGCCGACCCCGCCGCCGCCCTGGAAGCCGTGGCACTGCGGCGGGCGGCCGAGACCGGGCCGGCGGACCCGTTGATGCGGTCCGTCGCCGTGCAGCTGGCGCAGGGCCGGTCCGTCGCCGACACCGCGCACACGGCCGGTCTCGGCGCCCGCCAGCTGCACCGCCGTTCCCTGGCGGCCTTCGGCTACGGGCCCAAGACCCTGGCCCGGGTCCTGCGGCTGCAGCGCGCGCTCGCTCTCGTACGGTCCGGAACGCCGTACGCCGGGGCGGCGCTCGCGGCGGGCTGCACCGACCAGGCGCATCTCGCGCGGGAGATGCGCGAACTGGCCGGTACGACCCTGACCGCCTACTGCGAGGCGTTGGCGAACAGCGACACCGCGCAGCCGTCCGGGTCGAGGACCACA
This sequence comes from Streptomyces atratus, assembly GCF_040655115.1. Classification (GTDB taxonomy): domain Bacteria; phylum Actinomycetota; class Actinomycetes; order Streptomycetales; family Streptomycetaceae; genus Streptomyces; species Streptomyces atratus_D. The sequence continues at coordinate 49,873 of NZ_JBFAJH010000014.1, forward strand.
GCGTAACGCTGCCCCCACACGGCGTCCCACGGCTTCAGATGGCCCCGGTACCCGGCGCCGGTCAGGTCGCGGTACACCGCGTCCACCTCCGCCGGACCGTCGCAGAGGAACGCGAGCCCGACCCGGTCGCCGCCCCGCGCACCGGACCACTCGGGGTCGTAGGAGCGGACGACGTCCTCGGTGTCCCACATGAGGCGCTGCCCGCCCGGCAGGGTCACTTCGACATGGGGTGCGGAATCCGCCTCGGCCGGGATGCCGAGCCCGAGCCGGCGGTAGAAAGCGAGCGATGCGGCCAGATCCGTGGTCGTGATGCCGATCGCGTCGAGTCGTGGAGTCATGGTCCGAACGTAGAACGGACCCGCACCACGGGTCTTGTACGAATCGGTCATGCCCTTGCCCGGCTGTCGGGGCATTCGGGCGCGCAAGCGGGGCAGGGTGCTGGTGTCGTTCGAGGACGCGGGCGGCGTACGTCGTGAGTTCCCCGCGGTCGTCGACCAGTACGCACTCGGACGCAAGGCCGTCGTCCCTGTACGACCGGCGCCCCGGCGAGCCGTCCACCACCCGCGTCTCGACCCCGCGAAAAGGGGCGGCGGTGAATCCCCGCGCGGCGCTCGCGGCCCTCATCACCGGAGGCGCGCTCACGGGCCCTCGTCCACGGAGCGGTGGACGGGCCCCGCTGAATGCCGGCCCTCGGACTGAATCTGACGATTCTGATCCTGGTCGTCGTCGACCTGATCACCCGGGTGCAGGTGCCGGGCGTCGCGGCGGGTCCGCGCGCGGGCGGACCGCGAGCGTTCGTGCCCGCGGTGGTGCACGGGGTGCGGGCGGTCCACAAGACGTCCGGACGGTCGGCGCTCGACCCGACGGGGGTCGCGGCTACGGTCTCAGGACACCCGCTCCATCTCCAGCGGCACCGCCAGGTGGTCCCACTCCGCATCCGGGTCCGTGAGCCGGTTCAGCCGCGCCGGTACGTCGAACCCGACCAGCAGCACCACGATCACCGTGCCCGCGAAGGTCAGCACGGCCAGTGCCTGGCCCAGGTCCATGCCGGACGCGAGATGCGCCCCGAGCACCGGTGCGACGGCGCCGCCCAGCGCTCCCACGTTGTACGTGAAGCCGAGCGCCGCGCCCCGGCTCCGGGTCGGGAAGTGGCCGCCGATGTAGCGCGGCAGCAGCCCCGAGATACCGAAACTCGTCGCCTGCAGCACGAAGAGCAGGACGCCGAGCAACAGCAGATTGTTGTGCACGGCGAAGACCGGGTAGACGAAGGCGAGCGATGCCAGCAGCGTCAGGGCGTACGCCTTCCTCGCGCCGATCCGGTCACCCAGGAAGCCCGCCGTCCAGCAGCCGACCATCGTGCCGAAGCCCGCGAAGTAGAGGACATCGGTGACCTGGTCGGGGGTGTAACCCAGCTCCGTCTTCAGATACGTGGGCAACAGCGCCTGGATCGGCCACGAGTACAGGAACGCGAAGAACAGCGTCACGATCATCGACAGATACAGCACCCGGCTGCGCTTCCCGCCCAGCTGCACGGCGAACGCGGCGAGCGTCAGGCCGGCGACCACCGACAGCACCGGCACCATCCCCGTACCGGTCGGGGTGAAGATCATGAAGAGAGAGACGGTGGCGAGGACGACGAGCATCGTGTTGACGGTGGCCCGGGCGCGGGTGACGAACAGCGGCCGGAACGGGTTGGGCCTGGCGCCCTTCTCGGCGACGGACTCCGTCCACGCCTCGGCCTCCGGGAGCGCCCGCCGCATCCACAGCGCGATCGCGATCGGGATCACGCCCAGGTAGAACATCCAGCGCCAGCCGAGGGACGGCACGACCCAGTTGTAGACCTGTGCGGCGAGCACCGAGCCGACCGAGAAGCCGGAGATCAGGAAGCCGCTGGCCCGGCTGCGAAGATTCGCCGGCCAGCTCTCCATCACATACGTGGAACTGGCGCTGTACTCACCGGCCATGCCCATGCCGATGGCCAGCCGGGCGGCGAACAGACTGTGGTAGTTCCAGGCGAACCCGCAGGCGAAGGTGCCGAGCGAGTACAACAGGATCGACAGGATCATGGAGAGCTTGCGTCCGAACCGGTCTCCGACGGCGCCGAGCACCGCACCGCCCAGCCAGCGGGTGATGAACGCACCGGAGACCAGACTGGCCGCCTGCACCGTGCTCAGACCGAAGTCGTCACTGATCTCGGTGAGGACGAGAGTGATCAGCACGAAGTCGAAGCCGTCGAGGACGTAACCGATCCAGGCGGCGAAGAACGACTTCCACTGGGTGGGGCTCACCTCGCGGTACCAGGGGAGCGAGGGGGGCGTGGTGGTCTGCACGGTGTCTCCAGGATGCGGCACGGCGCTCGCCATCGAGCGACCGCCCGCGTGGTGGGGGGCTGGTTCAGGGCCGGGCTATGCCCGCCACGAAGCGCGTGGTCAGGGCGGTGGGAGCGGTGATGGCGGTGCCGACGACGATGCTGTGGGCGCCGCGGTCCAGGGCCTCGGCGGCCTCTTCGGGGGTGTTGATACGGCCTTCGGCGACCACCGGGACGTCGATCGCGGCGGACAGTGCCGCCACCAGGTCGAGATCGGGACCGGTCTGCCGCGGCGTGCCGGGCACATAGCCCGACAGCGTCGTCGAGACGAAGTCCGCGCCCTGTGCGGCCGCGGCGACGCCCTCGGCGAGCGTCGACACATCCGCCATGACCAGCGCACCGGCCTCGTGGACCGCGGTGACCAGCTCGGCGAAGGCCGAGCCGTCGGGGCGCGGCCGGTCGGTGGCGTCGGCGGCGACGACCGCGGCGCCCGCCGCGGCGATTTCCAGGGCGTGCCGGACGGTCGGGGTGATGTAGACGCCGTTGTCGCCGTCCTTCCAGAGCCCGATGACCGGCAGTTCGACGGCTGCGGTGATCGCGGCGACGACCTCCGGCTCATTGGCCCGGATCGCGGCGGCGCCACCGGCGGCGGCGGACTGTGCGAGCCGGACCAGGGTGCCGGTCTCCCGCATCGGGTCACCCGGAGGCGCTTGACAGGACACGATCAACTTGCCCTGGAGGGAGCCGGTCAGTTCCTGCGGGGTCATCGGAGAGCTCCTGGCTGGTGGAGGGGGAGAGCGGTGGTCAGGGCGGCGGCGCCGAGCACCGCGGCGTCGTGGCCGAACAACGGCGCGACGGGTACGAGTTCCCGCAGCGGCGGCATCAGCTCGGCGGCGAACGCCGCGGCGAGCGCATCGCCGTACAGCGAGCCGATCCGGGGGACGCCGCCGCCGATGACGACCCGGTCGGGGCCGAGGGCATTGGCGAGCCCGCCGAGCACCCGACCGGTGGCGGCCGCGCCGGAGGTGATGGCGTGGACGGCGTCCGTATCGCCCCGCGCGGCCCGCTCGGCCACGGTCTCGAGCCGGTCCACCGAGGTGCCGGTGAGCCGTTCGTAGTGGGCGGCGATGCCGGGGCCGGAGGCGATGACCTCCAGGTGGCCGGTGGCACCGCAGGTGCAGGGCAGTCCAGCGGCCTCAGGGCTCGGCAGATGGCCGAGATGTCCGGCGATGCCGGAGGCACCGTGCAGCATCCGCCCGTCGACGGCGACCGCGCCGCCCACACCGGTACCGATCGCCGCGAACAGCAGTGACGCATGGGCCGAAACCTCCGCGACCAGTGCGGCGAGCTCCGGCCCGGCAGTGGCGCGTACGTCGTTGTCGCAGGCCACCGGTAGTCCGGTACGGTCCGCGAGCCCGGCACCGAGCGCGGTGCCCGCCCAGCCGCGGAGCGAGTCGGTGGCGCTGGTGACCCTGCCGGTACGGGGATCGACGACTCCGGCGGCGGCGATGCCCAGCGCGGTGGCGAGCCGCGCCGGGTCGACCTCGGCGGCCGCCGCCGCGAGCGCGTCGAGCACGGCCGGGGCGCCGTCCCGGGCCGGGGTGGGCCGGGTGTACCGCGCCAGGACGGTGCCGTCCGCGCCGAGGAGCGCGGCGGCGATCTTCGTACCACCGAGATCGAGTCCGATCACCGGGGCGCCGGTGGCCGTGGACGGCGGGCTCTGGCTCATCGGCCTGCGGGCAGGCCGGCGGCGCGCAGCCGCTGCGCCACCAGGGCGACCGACTCGTCGCTCAGCTGGATCTGCGGGAACGCGGTGTCGCCGCACGCGATGATCCCGAGCAGCTGCAGCGCTGCCTTGAACGCCCCGAGCGCCGACGAGCTGCGGCCCATGTCCGCCTCCGGGCCGACATCGACCATGGCGAACAGTGCGACGAGCCGCTCCTGCTCCCTCGCCGCGAGCGCCCAGTCGCCGGCCCGCGCGGCGTCGTACAGCCGGACGTACCCGGCCGGGTCGACATTGCCGATGCCCGGCACGACACCGTCGACGCCGGCCAGCAGCGCCGCGTCCACGGTGAGTTCGGAACCGGTGAGGATGCTGAACTCCGGAGCCGGTCCCTCCCTGCGGCCCTCGCGCCCGCCGAGCTCCACGATCAGCCGGCGCAGCCCGCCCTCGTCGCCGCTGCTGTCCTTGAGGCCGGCGAGTGTGCCGTCCTCGGCGAGCTCGCGCACCAGCGCGGAGGAGAGCTTGCTGTGGACGGCGACCGGGATGTCGTAGGCGAACAGCGGCAGATCGACGGCCGCCCGCAGCCGGCGGAAGTGCTGGGCGATCTCCTTGCCGTGGGTGCGGGTGTAGAACGGCGCGGTCGCGACCAGTGCGTCCGCGCCGAGGCCGGCGGCGGCCTTGGCGTGCTCGGCGACGCGTGCGGTGGTGGTGTCGATGACGCCCGCCAGTACCGGGACGCGGCCGTCGGTCACACGGACGACGGTCTCCAGCGTCGTGGCGCGCTGCTCGTCGGTGAGGTAGGCGACCTCACTGGTGGAACCGAGCGCGAAGAGTCCGTGCACGCCGCCGCCGATGAGGTGCTCGACCAGGTCGGCCAGAGAGGCGGTGTCGACCTCCCCGTGGGAGTCGAGCGGGGTGCAGACCGGCGGGACGACGCCGTGCAGCGGTGCGGTCAGAGACATGGTGAAGACTCCAGCTTGTCGGTACACCGATCGCGGCCTGTGGCGGCTGCGCAGTGACATGAGACGTAAGATGTCCTATGTCTGACCTCACCTTAAACAGATGCTCCTGCGACCGGTCAAGGGGCAACGGCACCTCAGGAGGACGTTGTGGCGCGGCCCACGATGGCTCAGGACATAGAACGCCAGGTCAAGGAGCTGATCCTGGAACGCAGGCTCGGTCCGGGCGACGCACTGCCCACCGAGGCCGAGCTGATGGAGATGTTCGGGGTCGGACGTGTCTCCGTGCGCGAGGCCCTGAAGGCGCTCCAGGCCGTCAACGTCGTGGAGATCCGCCGTGGCTTCGGCACGTTCGTCGGCTCACTCTCCCTCTCGCCGTTCGTCGAGGCGCTCGCCTTCCGCGCCGCCGTCCGGCACGGCCGGGGGGAGCCCGGGCTCGCCGAGCTGATGAAGGTGCGGGAGGCGCTGGAGGCGGGGCTGGTCGGAGCCGTCACAGCCGGTATCCCGGAGGAGGATCTGGCCGTGCTGTACGGGCTCGTGGCGAAGATGGAGGCCGAGGCGCGCACCGGACGCGTCGCGCGATCCACCGACCGCGCGTTCCATCTCGCGCTGTACTCCTCGCTCGACAATCACCTGCTGAGCGAGGTGCTGGACGCGTTCTGGGCGGCCATGGACCGGGTGCGCGAGGACATCGACGACGGCCACCAGGACCCCGGGGTCACCTGCGCCCAGCACCGCGAGATCGTCGCGGCGGTCGCGGCGGCGGACGGGGAACGGGCGGTGCGGGCGATGCGCACCCACTTCGACGGCATCCGCACGCGGCTCGAACGCTGACCGGAGTCGAGCCCGCGGGGCACACCGCGTCCGGCGGGCAGAATCAAGCACTCCGGGCGTGTACGCCCGGCGGGGCGAAATGAAGCACGCCGGGCACATCGCGCCCGGCAGGGTGCGATCGGGCCGGTCCGGCGATGGAGGCGGAGCCGAGCCGAAGGCCGCGCAACCCCGTCACCGGGCAGACCTCACGCCGAGGCGGCTCTCCCCATCACGGCGGCAACCGCCATCCGCACGGCCGGCCCCGTCACCGCCACCGCGCAGGCGGCTGCTCGCCCACACCGTGCTCCAGGCCGCGCTGGTCGTCGTCCTCGGCGCCGCGGCGGGCGCCGTCCTCGCCGCAGCCTTCGGGCTGCTGGTCGGTGAGCAGGTGCCGTTCAGTCTGCCCACCGCCACGCTCGCCGTCACCATGTGCACCGTGGCCGCCGTCGGCCTCGCGGGCGCCGCCCTGCCCCTGCGCCGGGTCACCACCGCCGACCCACCGACCATGCTGGGAGCCAACCGATGAGCCTCGAACTGACCGGCGTCACCGTCGAATTCGGTCGCGCCGACGCCCGGACCACCGTCCTCGACGGCCTCGACATCACCTTCGAGCCCGGCTGTACGACCGCGCTCGTCGGCCCGTCCGGATCAGGCAAGTCCACCCTGCTTGCCGTCGCGGGCGCCCTGCTGCGGCCCACCACCGGCCAGGTCCTGCTGGACGGCGAGGACCTGGCGACCCGCACCGACGCACAGCGTGCGGCGGTCCGCCGCGAACGGATCGGCTACATGTTCCGGAGCGGCAATCTGCTCTCCGGGCTGCCCGCCGTCGAACAGCTCCTGGCCGCCGTGCACATCAGCGGCAGGCGCCCTCGGCGCGTACCGTGCACGCGCCGAGGAAGCGCTGACCGAGGTCGGCCTCGGCCACCGCCTGCGCCATCGCCCGGAAGGGCTCTCCGGCGGCGAACGCCAGCGCGTGGCCCTGGCCCGCGCACTGTTCCTCGCGCCGAAGCTGCTGCTGGTCGACGAACCGACCGCGGCCGTCGACCGCTCACAGGCGGGCGAACTGGCCGCTCTCCTCGCCGACCGCACCCGTCGGGACGGCGCCAGGATCAGAGCCAGACAGAAGACGTCTGACGTCCTGTCGGCACACGGACCCTAGGCATCGCCGCGGCACTCGTCAAGGGCTCGCCGGGCCAGGTCCTGCGAGCGGCAGGGCCTGGCTCCGTTCCCCGGCGGGCGTCGGCGCCCCGGTCAGTCCACGGCCGCCGCGTCGCGGGCGCGGGCCTCCGAGATCCGCCGCCTGACCGGCGCGTAGTGCTCGCCCAGCGCCTTCGTGAACCCGGCGATGTCACCGGCTCGCGCGGCGTCCACGATGTTCTGGTGGGCGGCGATCGTCGCCGTCTCGTCGGCATGCGTGAATCCGTCGAGATGCGGCGCGACGATCGCGTACACATCCCAGAAGGCCATCGACAGCTGGCCGATCAGCTGATTGCCGAGCGGTGCCACCAGCAGCGCGTGGAACGCCCGGTCGGCTTCCACGAAGCCTTTCCCCTCCTGTGCCCCGGTCGCGCGCATGGTGGCCACCAGGCCTTCCAGGGAGTCGAGCTGCTCCGGGGTCAGCAGTGAGACGATCCGGTCGGCCATCCCGCGTTCGAAGAGCTCGCGCACGTCGACGAGGTCGGCCATCACCCGGAAGTCGTCGTCGGGGGAGAGCAGCCCGCGGAAGGTCAGGCTCTCCACCAGGGCGGACAGGCTCAGTCGGCCGACGTATGTGCCGTGCCCGTGGCGGACCTCGACGATGTCCAGCGCATTGAGGATCTTGACGGCCTCGCGGACGCTGGAACGGCTGGCGCCGAGCGCTTCGCACAGGGCCGGCTCGGTGGGCAGCGGGTCCCCGGGGCGAAGTCGCTTCTCGAGGATGTAGCGCTTGATGCCCTCGACGACTTCCTGCCGGAGCAGCTGCCGGCCGGGCCTCGTACCGGACATATGTGAACTCCCCACCTCTTGACCCCTCTCCATTGTCAAGCTACGTTCCCACGCTATCAAGGCATCAGACATCTGACGTCTTATGCTTCGGGCTTCGTGATCTTCGTGATCCTGTTTCCGCCCTCGTTCTTTCCCGCCCTTTCGTCCCACCCCCGACGTCCCTGGAGGACCCGTGCCCGAGCTGAGATCAGCCGGTGTCGAGCGCCGCACCTTCCTGCGTTACACCGCTGCCGTCGGTGCGGCAGCAGCCATCACGGCGAGCCTTTCCGCATGCGGCGGACCGACTTCGACCACCGACGGTTCGTCGGGCAAGGGCGGCGGCAGCGGCCTCATCGAGGCCGGTCTCTCATACCCCCTGTCGACCGGCTTCGACCCGATGATCACTTCGGGCGCGACTCCGTACGCCGCCAACATGCACATCTTCGAAGGCCTCGTGGATCTCGATCCTTCAACGCTCGTGGCCCGTCCCGCGCTCGCCACCGAGATGCCGAAGAAGATCAACGCCACGACCTACCGGGCCACGCTCCGCAAGGGCGCCACCTTCCACGACGGATCGCCGGTCACCGCCGACGACGTGGTGTTCAGCTTCGAACGCATCCTGGACCCGAAGAACGCCTCACTGATGGCGCAGTTCGTGCCGTTCATCGACACGGTCGAGGCCATCGACGCGAGCACGGTCGAGTTCAAGCTCACGTACGCCTTCGCGCTCTTCCCGTCCCGTATCGCCGTGGTCCGGATCGTCCCGAGGAAGATCGTCGAGCCCGACCCCAAGGCGTTCGACGCCAAGCCGGTCGGCTCCGGGCCGTACGCGTTCGTCTCGGCCACCCGCGAGGACAAGATCGTCTTCGAGGCCTACGACAAGTACAACGGCCCGCACCCGGCCAAGGCCGAGAAGATGATCTGGCGCCTGATGTCGGACCAGTCGGCGCGCGTCAGCGCCATGGAGTCCGGCCGGGTCCAGGCCATCGAGGACGTCCCGTACATCGACGTGAAGCGGCTCTCCGGCTCCACCAGGACCGAGTCGGTGCAGTCCTTCGGGCTGCTCTTCCTGATGTTCAACACCGCCGACAAGCGGTTCGCCGACAAGCGGGTGCGCCAGGCGATGCACTACGCCCTGGACACCGAGAAGATCATCTCCACCGCGATGGTCGGCAACGCCGCGGCGGCCACGGGCTATGTCCCGGCCACCCACCCCGACTACCACAAGGCCGCCACCGTCTACACGCACGACGTGGCCAGGGCGAAGAAACTGCTCGCCGACGCGGGCGTCGAGGACCTGTCCTTCACGGTGCTCACCACCGACACCGGCTGGGTCAAGGACATCGCCCCGTTGCTGAAGGAGAGCTGGGAGGCGGCGGGCGTCGAGGTCACGCTCGACATCGCACAGTCGCCCGCCCAGTACGCCAAGATCGACAAGGGCGGCTTCGACGTCCTCGTCGCCCCCGGCGACCCGTCCGTCTTCGGCAACGACGCCGATCTGCTGCTGCGCTGGTTCTACTACGGCTTCTGGCCGGAGAGCCGGTACGGCTGGGGCAAGTCCGCCGCGTACAAGCAGGTCAAGCAGCTCCTCGACAAGGCTGCCCAGGCGGCCGACGAGACGAAGCGCAAGGAGCTGTGGGGCCAGGTCACCGACCTCGTCGCCGACGAGGCCGCGCTCTACCCGATCCTGCACCGGAAGCTGCCCACCGCCTGGAACGAGAAGGCCCTGCCCGGCTTCAAGCCACTGCCCACCACGGGCCTGTCGTTCCTGGACGTCAGCCGCGCCTGACCGCGCGACGCCCGACCGGGCCGGCGGGGGAAACGCCGCGCCCGTGATCCGCCGCCGTGCATCCGTCCGACGGACATCCGGCGACGGATGCCCCACGCCCGATCACCCGGCGCCGAACCACCGCACCCGATCACCCGGTCCGGTCCACCCCAGCCAGGTGGACCGGACCCGGCCGACCAACCGCAAGGAACCCGACGATGGTTGCTTTTCTCCGGCTCGCGCTGCGCCGCGTCGCGATGATGCCGGTGATGATCCTCGGCATCGCGCTGCTCGTCTTCGTGGTGTTGCAGTTCTCGCCGGTCGACCCGGCCTTCAACGCGCTCGGGGAGAGCGCCACCCCCGAGGCCCGTGCGGCCTTCGCCGAGGCCAACGGGCTGGACGACCCGCTGCCTGTGCGGTACTTCCACTTCCTCGGACAGCTGCTCCACTTCGACCTCGGGATGACCGTCCCGCCGAGCCAGCCCGTCTTCGACCGGATCACCGCCGCCTTCCCGCTCACCGTGCAGCTGACGTTCCTCGGGCTGATCGTCGCCGTCGTCCTCGCCGTCCTGTTCGGTGTGACCGGCGCGATGTACCGGGACCGCTGGCCCGACCAGCTGTTCCGGGTGCTGTCCATGGCGGGGGTCGCCATCCCGTCCTTCTGGCTCGGGGTGCTGCTCATCCAGCAGTTCGCACTGAACACGCCGGTCTTCCCGACCGGCGGATACACCAACCCGGCCGATTCCTTCAGCGGCTGGCTCACCACCATGGCGCTGCCCGCGGTCTCGCTCGCACTCCCGGTGGCCGCCTCGCTCGCCCGTCTCGTACGGACGTCGATGGTCGCCGAACTCGACCGTGACTACGTCCGCACCGCCCGCGGCAACGGACTGCCGCCGCTCCTGGTCATCCGATCGGTGCTGCGCAACGCGCTCGTCACCCCGCTGACCGTGCTCGGCATCAAGGTCGGCTACCTGCTCAGCGGCGCCGTCGTCATCGAAGCGATCTTCGACCTGCCGGGCATGGGCAAGCTCATCCTCGAAGGTGTCACCGGCGGCGATGTCGCCCTGGTCCAGGGCACCGTACTGACCATCGCCATCGCGTTCCTGGTGGTCAACGTCATCGTCGACCTGCTCTATCTGCTGGTCAATCCGCGCATCAGGACGGTGTGACATGTTCACCACGGGCCGACCGGCCAACAGACTGTCCCGACCGGGCATCGCGTTCCGCGCCCTTCCGGTCACCTCCCGCATCGCGCTCGGCGTGCTGCTCGTCGTCATCCTCGGCGCCGTCCTCGCCCCGCTGATCGCCCAGGACCCGCTGACCACCGGCACCCCGGTGCAAGCGCCCAGCGGAGCCCACTGGTTCGGAACCGACCGGGCCGGCCGCGACGTCTTCGCCCGGGTCGTGCACGGCTCCCGCTACTCACTCGTCATCGGACTCGGTGCGACCGCCGTCGCCCTGGCCGCCGGCGCCGTCCTCGGTTCGCTCGCCGCGACCTCCCGCAGGCTCGGCGACGAGTCCGTCATGCGCACCCTCGACGTCGTGATGTCGTTCCCGCCGATCGCACTGGCCGCCGTCCTCGTGGCGGTCTTCGGCACCAGCATCCCGGTGATCATCTTCACCGTCGCGTTCGTCTACACCCCGTCGCTGGCCCGCGTGGTCCGCGCCAATGTGCTGTCCCAGTACGGCGAGGACTACGTCGCCGCCGAGAAGGTCATCGGCGCCCGCCGCGGCCACATCGTGCTCCGTCATGTCGCCGTCAACTGCATGGCCCCCGTCATGGTGTTCGCCACCGTCATGGTCGCCGAGGCGATCATCTTCGAGGCCAGCCTCTCCTTCATCGGCGCCGGAGTGCAGGACCCCGACCCCAGCTGGGGCAGTGTCCTCGCCTACGGCCGGCAGATTCTCCTGGCCGGCGGCTGGTGGGCCACCTTCTTCCCCGGCCTCGCGCTGCTGATCACCGTCCTCGCGCTCAACATCCTCTCCGAGGGGCTCACCGACGCCTCCGCCGCGCCGAAGAGCGCCCGCGCCGCCACCGACCCCACCACGGCCACGGCCCCCGACCCCGTCGAGGCCGCATCCAGCGTGGACATCGACGCCGCCCTCGCCAAGCTCGCGAACCGCGTCGGCGCCACCGATCCGACCATCACTGCGGTACGTGAGGACGCCGCCGAACTCCTCGTCGTACGCGACCTCGCGATCCGCTTCCCCGACCGCTACGGTGCCATCCCCGTCGTCGACCGGCTCGACTTCACCGTCCACGAGGGGGAGACCCTCGGCCTGGTCGGTGAGTCCGGCTGCGGCAAGTCCATCACCAGCCTCGCCGTGATGGGGCTCCTCGCCCGCAACGCCGAGGTCAGCGGCGAGATCCTGTACCGCGGCCGGGACCTGCTGAAACTCCCGCCGAAGGAACGGCGCGCCCTGATGGGCCCCGAGATCGCGATGGTCTACCAGGACGCGCTCTCCTCCCTCAACCCGTCCGTACTCGTCGGCACCCAGCTGAAGCAGCTCACCTCGCGCGGCGGCACGAAAACCCCCGCCGAACTCCTCGAACTGGTCGGCCTTGCCCCCGAACGCACCCTGCGCAGCTACCCGCACGAGCTCTCCGGCGGCCAGCGCCAGCGTGTCCTGATCGCCATGGCCCTGTCCCGCAGTCCGCGTCTGCTCATCGCGGACGAGCCGACCACCGCCCTCGACGTCACCGTCCAGGCCCAGGTCGTCGAACTCCTCGTCCGGCTCCGCGAAGAGCTCGGCTTCGCCATGGTTCTCGTCTCTCACGACCTCGCGCTCGTCGGCGACCTCGCGCACCGCGTCGCCGTGATGTACGCGGGCCGCCTCGCCGAGATCGGCGCCACCCGCTCCGTGCTCACCGATCCCACCCACCACTACAGCCGCGGCCTCCTGGGCTCGGTCGTCTCCCTGGAAGCGGGCGCCGGCCGGCTGCACCAGATCCGCGGCATCGTCCCCGGCCCGCAGGGCTTCGGCGAGGGCTGCCGCTTCGCCTCGCGCTGCGCCGCAGCCACCGAGCTGTGCCGCACCACCACCCCCGGTCTCACGCGGCGTGGCACCACGAACGACCACGGCTTCGCCTGCCACCACCCGGCGCAGGCCGTACTGCTGGAAGGGAGCGCCCTGTGATCAGGCTCGACGGCGTCCACGTACGCCACAAGGCCCGCAGCGGCGGGGTGTTCCGCCGCAACGCGGTGCATGCCCTGACCGACGCCACCCTGGAGGTGGGGCGCGGTGAGATCGTCGGCCTGGTCGGCGAGTCCGGCTGCGGCAAGTCCACCCTCGCCCGGGTGCTGACCGGACTGCAGAAGCCCACCGAGGGCCAGGTCCACTTCCACGGCAGCGACCTGTGGAAGATGTCCGCCGACCGGCGCCGCGATGAATTCGGCTCCGCCGTCGGCGTCGTCTTCCAGGACCCGTCCACCGCCCTCAATCCGCGGCTCACGGTCAGCCAGATCCTTCGCGACCCCCTCGACGTGCACCGGCGCGGTTCGCGCGAGGAGCGCGAGGCACGCGTCGAGGAGCTGCTCGACCTGGTCGGGCTGCCCGGCCACACCCTCGCCGCCCTGCCCGGACAGCTCTCCGGCGGTCAGCGCCAACGCGTCGCCATCGCCCGCGCCCTCGCCCTCGAACCGGAGCTGATCGTCGCCGACGAACCGACCTCCGCCCTCGACGTCTCCGTCCGTGCCCAGGTCCTCAACCTCCTCGTCGACCTGCGTGAACGCCTGGGCCTCGGCATGGTGTTCATCTCGCACGACATCCAGACCGTGCGCTACCTCGCCGACCGCATCGCCGTCCTCTACCTCGGCCGCATCGTCGAGGAGGGGCGCGCGGCGGATGTAGCGGGCGCCCCCGCGCACCCGTACACCGAGGCACTGCTCTCAGCGACCCCCAGCCTGCTGGAGGCCACCGAACGGATCGTGCTGACGGGCCCCGTGCCCTCGGCCACCAACCCGCCGTCCGGCTGCCCGTTCCGCACCCGCTGCTGGAAGGCGGACGACGCGTGCGCCACGGTCTTTCCCGCCATGACCCTCGGCAGCGGTGAGCACCGCTGGCACTGCGTCCATCCCCAGCCCCCGGCGTCCCCCACCGGGGCACCGACCCCCGTACCGTCCGCAAGGAGCACCGAATGACCCCCCGAACCCCCCGCCGCACCGGAGTGATCCCGCCCGTCGTCACTCCGCTCACCGCGGACGGCGAGATCGACCGGCCCTCCCTGGAGCGGGTCGTCGGCCATCTGCTGGCCGGCGGGGTCAGCGGACTGTTCGCCCTCGGCAGCTCGGGCGAGACGGCCTATCTGACGCCCGGGCAGCAGGACGAGGTCATCAAGGTCATCACGGCCGCGGCCGCCGGACAGGTCCCCGTCCTCGTCGGTGCGATCGAGACCACCACCAACCGCGCCATCGAACGGGCTCGCGTCGCCGCGGCGCTCGGAGCCGAGGCGGTCGTCGTCACCGCGCCGTTCTACACCCGCACCCATGACGCCGAGATCGACCGGCACTTCCGTGACGTCGCCGCCGCCCTCGACCTGCCGGTCCTCGCGTACGACGTGCCGGTCTGCGTCCACAGCAAGCTCGACCCGGAACTCCTGCTGGAGCTCGCCGCGGACGGCGTGCTGGCCGGGGTGAAGGACTCCAGCGGTGACGACGGCTCGTTCCGCCGGCTCGCCCTCGGCGCCCGCGAACTGTCCGGGTTCTCCGTGCTCACCGGCCATGAGCTGGTCGTCGACGCGATGATGCTCGCCGGCGCCGACGGCTCCGTTCCCGGGCTCGGCAATGTCGACCCGCACGGGTACGTACGTCTTCACGAGGCCGCGGTACGGGGTGACTGGGCCACCGCCAAGGCCGAACAGGACCGCCTGGTCGACCTGTTCGACATCATTCGCGCGGCCTGCCCCGGCACGGCCTCCGCCACCGCCGCCGGCCTCGGTGCGTTCAAGACGGCGCTGATGCTGCGCGGCGTCATCACCACCAATGTGATGAGCCCGCCGATGCGCCGTCTGGACGCCGCGGAGACCGCGAGGATCGCCGCGTGCCTGGACCGCGCCGGGCTGTCCCGCCCCTGACGAGCCCCTGCGGAAACAGGTCCGGTAGGACAGCCGAAGCTGTCCTACCGGACCTGTCCGCGATTCAGCTGTTACATCACTTCTGCCCGGCGCGGGCGCGACGCATCAGCACCGTACCGCCGAGCAGCAGGGCGACGCTCGCTCCGGCCGCCAGGCCGAGGTCGGCGGCCCCGGTGTGGGCCAGCTGCGAGTCGGCGTGGTTCGGGGTGCGCGGCACTGTCGTATTGGAGATGGGCACGGTGGTGGTCGGGGGAACGGTGGTGGGCGGCACGGTGGTGGGGGGCACCGTGGTGGGGGGAACGGTGATGGGAGGCACCGTGATGGGGGGAACGGTGATGGGGGGAACGGTGACGGGCGGAACGGTGATGGGTGGCACCGTGACGGGCGGCACCGTGACGGGAGGAACGGTGACGGGGGGAACGGTGACGGGGGGAACGGTGACGGGGGGCACCGTGGTGGGCGGCACTTCCGTTGACGGCCGGTCCACGTTGGCGCACCCGTTGCCGGACGCGGGGTTCAGCGCACCGACGACATCGACGGAGTTGCCGCAGACGTTGACCGGGATATCGACAGGAGCCTGGATCAGGTTTCCCGACAGCACCCCGTGGGAGTCGCTGGTTGAGCCCTCGGCGCTCGCGCCCCGGGTCCCGTCGCCGTTTTGACCGCTGTCGGTGTTCTCGCACCCGTTACCGAAGGCCGGGTTCAACAGCCCGACCACATTGACCGTGTTGCCGCAGATGTTGACGGGAACGTGCACCGGCACCTGCACGGCGTTGCCGGAGCCGACGCCCGACGAATCGGCGGCCGTCCCGTCGGCCGAGGCATCCGCGAACGCGTAGCCGCCGGCCGCGGTCAGGATTCCTGACGCCGCCGCCATGACGATCATGCTTTTACTCAAGGCTTTTCGCATTGGTTGTCCTTTCTTAGGACATCGTGCGCGGGCGGAATGCCCACATTTCTCTCACTAGGCGGTGGCAGTTACCGCCCGGGGCTGCCGCCCCGACGGTTCTCCATGTCCGTGTTCGACAAGCGGTGGTCGCGTCGCGGCGGAATCAGCGAATCCCTGCCGTACGCGTTCCGGAAGTGCGCTTGTCGACAGTCGTAACGATGGGGAATTGGTGAAGGAAACTCGAAAGTCCACGGGAATTGTGTGACCACCCGGACGGATGACGCATGTGTGTTCGTCAACCCGTTGTTCAGACGGAACTGTGGGTTTCTTGGCGTGCTCTCGCACGGGTGTCCGTGACGTCCTGGCATTCGGGTGAACGAAGAGAACCGAACGCCCTGCCCCGAGTTGGGCAGGGTGCTCCGACACGGGGTGTCACGTACGCGAAGGGTGAATCGTGATCAAGAAGGTTCTGGCTACGGGTGCCGTCGCCGCCTCCATGGTCGGCGTCTCGGCCACGCTCGCTCCGCAGGCGATGGCCATCGGCAACGACACCGGCACCACGTCGGTCAACGGCAACGGTGCCTCGCGGTCCTTCGGCAACTCCGAGACCCGTGGTGACCGGAGCCTGCAGTTCGGCCTGGTCCGGGGCGGCCTGAACAAGCCCTGTGTCGGCCTCCCGGCCGAGGTCAACGCCGGTTCGCTCCCCGGTGTCGTTCCGATCCCGGTCCAGGACGCCAACGTCCTGTCCTCGCCACGGAACCAGCAGTGCGCCGAGAACTCCACCCAGGCCGGGGGCGACGAGGCCCTGTCGCGCATCCTGGACAACATCCCGGTGCCCTCCGGCAACGGCGCTTCCAACGGCTGATCCAGCCGCACCGAACTGGCCCGGGACGCCGGCGTTCCTCCTCTGCGCGGCCCGGGCCTGCTGCTGCCCGCCGCTCGCTCGACGCATCGGAGATGCCCGATGAATTCGGCGGTGGCGCCGGACGATCGGGATATTGCGTCATTCGGGCGGATTTCCAAGAATTCTCTCCTGGAAGAGTTTCGTGCACGGTCCTGCATCGTTACGAATTACAGTGGCGGAGTTACGAGCGATCAGGACTGCGCTCGTGCGGCACGAAAGTCGTGACCGCTCCGGACTCCGTCAATGAAAGGGATGAAAGTGAAGTACACCAAGGTTGCCGCCATCGCCGCCGGAACGCTGATGGCGATCGGTGCAGCTACGCCTGCCTTCGCCGACGCCGGTGCCGATGGCTCCGCTCTCAACTCCCAGGGCCTCATTTCCGGAAACGTCGTCCAGGCCCCGGTTCACGTTCCGGTCAACGTCACCGGCAACGCCCTGAGCGTGATCGGTCTGCTCAACTCGGCCTTCGGTAGCGCTAGCGTCAACGGCTGACCGCTGCCGGCCGAGCTCCGTGCTCATTTCCGGTTCGCCCCGGATCGCATTTCCTGCGATCCGGGGCGTTCCTCTTTTCTGCGTTCTCCGTCCCGGAGGTACGCGGCACTGCCCGGGTGCGGCGGAACGACCGGAGACATTCCACCGGCCCGGGGCGCGGAGCGCCGGCGGCTGGAGGCTGACACCCGGACAGCTGCGCAGAACGGAGTACCTGACAGTGCACCACTGATTCCGCCCCCGGAACCCCCACAACACCCGTTCCGGTGATTAGTCATGCAATCGATCGAGTGGTCCGGCAGAAAATGGAGACCGCGCAGTTGCCCGGCCGGAACCGGATCGTTATCCAGGGCGGAAGCGGCAGAAGGCACAGGTAAAGAAGGCTTGTGCGGTGCGGGGACGCGACCGGAACAGATGCCGCCGCTGAAGGGAACCCGAAAAGTGAAGTACGCGAAGACAGCTGCGTTCATTGCCGGTTCCATGATTGCTCTCGGAACGGCTGCTCCCGCCTTCGCCGTCACCACCGCCGCGGCCCCCGGTTTCAGCCTCGACGGGGGCGTCGATCAGGTGCTGGAGGCGGCGCCGGAGGGTGTCGACCCGATCGTCGACACCGTCAGCGGTGCCACCGACCCGGTGCAGAAGAAGGGCTCCCCCACCAAGGTCGCCGGTCAGGCCGCCGGCGCGGCCCAGGGTGCTGCGCCGCTGCTCGGTGGCGTGCCCCTCGGCGGCTGATCCGTCGTAAGGCGGAAGTACCCCCCCGCCCATGGGCAGCGGCGAGTCCGCCGTTGCGCAGCGCGTGACACAGGACCCGCAACACCCGTGGGGCCAGTCCGTCCACACGGCAGCCGATTCCCGGCGGCCCGGACGCACTGGCCCTCGTCCTGCCGCCGGGCAACTGCCCGAACCCCTCGTTGGAGGGGAGTACTGGGCCGGTTGCCGCAGTTGCGGCGGCCGCCACCCGTCGAACCGGGTACAGGCGTCCCATGGACCAGTACGACAGCCAACGCCCATGGGGCCGGCACCGGCACGCGGGGGACGACACCCCGATCTACGACCGCCTGCTCGCCGAATGGCAAGCCGCCCGGCGGCACCGGGACCGGGGCCGGGCACCGCGTCCCGAGCCGGGTCCGCCCCGCGCGGACGGACTCGTGCCTGCCGCGCGCACCTCCTGCGAGGACCTCGGTGAATGACCTCGAATCGTCGATGCCGGTGCTGTCGGGCGATGGTTCCCTCAACAACTGACGTCTCGTGATGTGCGGGTGGCCGGGGCCGAGCCCCGGACCGCTCGCACTCCGTGTCCGTACGGGGCCGCACGCGTCGATGCCCACCACTCCACGGGAGGTGGGCATCGGGCGTACCCGGGCGTACGGGCCGGCCCCGGGAGCGCACCGGCGGGACGCGGTGGGGGAGGTCATGGTGACCTCCTCATCACTTGATCGAGGGAGATCTACGGATATCACCGGCATAGGTGCTGGACCGGGCCGGCCGCGCGCATCTCCTCGGATGGCCGGATCAAAATGTGTTGACGCCGTCGGGCGGTCCCGGGCTATCGTGTGCAGCGTTCCGGACGGCGGGCATGAACCGCCGGTGCCGGCCCCGTGCTTGGACCAGGAGGTGAGGACATTGATGACTGTCGCCGCGGTGGGCGCTGCCCACAACCCGAAGAGCATCGTTCTCACCCCCGTGGTCGCCGGCTGACCTTCTCCGTACCTTCCGCGCGCTCGTGTGCGCGTCGCCGGGGCCACCCTTCGAAGGGTTTCCCTTGTCTTTCTCCTCGCTTTCCCCGCTTTCCTCCCTCGTCGGCCCCTCCGCGTCGCATCCGCTGACACCGTACGGCTGGGACGACGACTGGGCCGCCGAGTTCGCCCCCCACGCCGAACAGGGGCTGCTGCCCGGACGGGTGGTGCGGGTGGACCGCGGTCAGTGCGATGTCGTCACCCCCGACGGCACCGTGCGCGCCGACACCGCGTTCGTGGTGCCGCGCGACCCGATGCGGATCGTCTGCACGGGTGACTGGGTCGCCGTCGACCCCGATGGTGATCCGCAGTTCGTACGGACGCTGCTGCCGCGGCGTACCGCCTTCGTGCGCTCGACATCGTCGAAGCGCTCCGAGGGACAGGTGCTCGCCACCAACGTCGACCACATCGCCATCTGTGTCTCGCTCGCCGTGGAGCTCGACCTGGGGCGGGTGGAACGCTTTCTGGCGCTCGCCATGTCCAGCTCCAGCGGTGACGCGCTGCTGCGGGACGGGGCGTCCGCACAGGACGGCGCCGCCCAGCCGCTGGTGGTGCTGACCAAGGCGGACCTGGTGCCGGACTCCGCCACGTTGGCGCACCTCGTCCAGGACATCGAGGCCGTCGCCCCCGGTGTGCAGGTACTGCCCGTCAGCTCCGCCACCGGCGACGGGCTCGATGTGCTCGGCGCCGTCGTCTCCGGCGGTACGAGTGTGCTGCTCGGGGTGTCCGGCGCGGGCAAGTCCACGCTCGCCAACGCCCTGCTCGGCGACGACGTGATGACGGTGCAGGCGGCCCGCGACGTCGACGGAAAGGGCCGGCACACCACTACGACCCGCAACCTGCTGGTCCTGCCCTCCGGGGGAGTCCTGATCGACACCCCCGGGCTGCGCGGGGTCGGTCTCTGGGACGCGGAGGCCGGTGTGGGGCAGCTGTTCTCGGACGTGGAGGAACTGGCCCAGGAGTGCCGCTTCCACGACTGCAACCACGAGTCCGAGCCCGGCTGCGCGGTGCTCGCGGCCGTCGAGGACGGCGCGCTGCCCGAGCGGCGCCTCGACAGCTACCGCAAGCTGCTCCGCGAGAACCAGCGCATCGTCGCCAAGACCGATGCCCGGGTACGGTCCGAGATCCGCCGCGACTGGAAGCGCAAGGGGGCCGAGGGCCGGGCGGCCATGGACGCGAAGCGGGGCCGTCTTCGGTAGCGCACAGGGACCCGGGTCCACGTCCGAAAACCGCGAGTGCGCCACTGGGGGGTGGCGCACACTGGACGGTGTGATGGACGAACAGACCAGGTATGAGGCGGTGAGCAGTCGCGACGCGCGCTTCGACGGGGAGTTCTTCTTCGCCGTCGAGACCACGGGCATCTACTGCCGGCCGAGCTGCCCCGCCGTCACCCCCAAGCGGAAGAACGTCCGCTTCTACCCGACCGCGGCCGCCGCCCAGGGCCACGGCTTCCGGGCCTGCAGACGATGCCGCCCGGACGCCGTCCCGGGGTCCGCGGAATGGGACGTACGCGCCGATGTCGTCGGCCGCGCCATGCGGATGATCGGCGACGGGGTGGTCGACCGGGAGGGCGTTCCCGGTCTCGCCCACCGGCTCGGCTACAGCTCGCGCCAGGTGCAGCGGCAGCTCAACGCCGAGCTGGGCGCCGGACCCGTCGCCCTCGCCCGTGCCCAGCGCGCGCACACCGCACGGGTGCTGCTCCAGACGACCGGGCTGCCCGTCACCGAGATCGCGTTCGCGGCGGGCTTTGCCAGCGTGCGCCAGTTCAACGACACGATCCGGCAGATCTACGCCCGTACGCCGAGCGCACTGCGGGCCGAGGCCGGGACCGGGCTGGGCGCGGCGGTACGGGAGGCGCGCACGACCGGGATCCCGCTCCGGCTCGCCCACCGCGGGCCGTACGCCGCCCGGGAGGTCTTCGATCTGCTGGCCGGTGAGACGGTCGCCCGGATCGAGGAGATCAGCGGCGAGCCCGGCGCCCGTACCTACCGGCGCACCCTGCGGCTGCCGTACGGGACGGGCATCGTCGCCGTCGACGAGCGGTCCGCCGGGGCGTGGCTGGACGCCCGGATCCACCTCACCGATCTGCGCGATCTGACCACGGCGGTGCAGCGGCTGCGGCGCCTCTTCGACCTGGACGCCGATCCGTACGCCGTCGACGAGCGGCTCGGCGCCGACCCGCTGCTCGCACCGCGCGTCGCCACCCGGCCGGGGCTGCGGTCGCCGGGGGCGGCGGACCCGGAGGAGTTCGCCCTACGGGCGCTGGCGGGCCGGGACGCGACGGTGCGGCTCGTGGAGACGTACGGGAAGGTTCTGGACGCGCCCTGCGGAGGGCTGACGCATGTGTTCCCCGAGCCGGGAGCGCTGGCAGGAGAGACGGAGGCTCCCGCGCTGCGGGCGCTGGCGGCCGCACTGGCGGACGGGGACGTACGGCTCGACGCCGGCGCGGACCGCGAGGAGGCCGAGCGTGCGCTGCTGCGGCTGCCGGGGATCGGCCCGGCGACCGCGGCGCTGATCAGGATGCGGGCGCTCGGCGACCCCGATGTGGATCCGGACGGGCGCCCCGGGGCGGAGCGGTGGCGGCCCTGGCGTTCGTACGCCACGCGCCACCTGGAGCTCCGGGGACTGTCTTCGGATCATGCCGGATCGGCCTGATCCGAACGGGACAGCCCTCAGGCCTCTTCTTCGAGGCCCCAGGTGTGAATCCTCGTGCGGATGAGGGTGCCGTCGATCAGGACGACGTGGCCACCCTTTCGGGTGATTTTCTTCAGCGCCCGCTCCAGCCGCGGGGCCCGCACGGCGAGCAGTTCGATCACCTCCATCTCCCAGCGGCGCACCGTGGTCGCGGAGATGCGGTTGCCGCCCGCCAAGTCGGCAAGCCGCTGGTCATGACGGAGAACGGCGAGGACGATCGCATGCCAAGACGATCGCGCCGGCCTGCCCACCCTGGCGGTCATGCGCTCCCAGCAGTGGCCCGCACCCACCGGCCGAGCGACGCCGTCTTCACGTAATCCCAGCCGATCGACCTGGCCGGCCTGCCTGTTGACGTCGACTAGATACTGAGTGTAGACACTGAGGTATGACTGTCCCTCTGGCACTCCTCGGACTCCTCGAACGGGAGTCGAGCCACGGCTACGACCTCAAGCGCGACTACGACACCTACTTCGGCCGAGGCAAGCCGCTGCCAGCCGGGCAGGTCTACTCGACCTTGGGCCGCCTCGCCCGCGACGGAAAGGTCGAGGCCGGCGAGACCGAGCCCGGGTCGGGGCCGGACCGCAAGCGCTACGTGATCACCGAGTTGGGGGTCACGCAGGTCGAGACCTGGCTGACCGAGCCGGTCGCGGGTGAACCGCACCTGCAGACGGTGCTGTTCACCAAGGTCGTACTGGCACTGCTGCTGGAGCGCGACCCCCGCGCGTACCTCGACATCCAGCGCGCCGCCCACATGGAGCGGATGCGGGAGCTGACCGAACTGCGCCGGACCG
Organism: Streptomyces atratus; assembly: GCF_040655115.1. Taxonomy (GTDB): domain Bacteria; phylum Actinomycetota; class Actinomycetes; order Streptomycetales; family Streptomycetaceae; genus Streptomyces; species Streptomyces atratus_D. The sequence goes on from NZ_JBFAJH010000014.1 coordinate 71,986, forward strand.
GCAGCACGATCGACTCGCTGCTCGCCGACCACGGCGTGTACCACCTGGAGGCCGACCTACGGTGGATCGACCAGACCGTGGCGCGGCTCGCCGCCCTGACAGCCGAGGTGCGCTCATGAGTCCGGACGAAGGCTTCCTCGTAGAAGCGCGGAACGCCGTCCTGTCGTTCGGGCGGACGCCCGCGCTGCAGGGTGCGAACCTCTCCGCCCGTGCCGGCGAGATCCTCGCCGTCACCGGCCCGAGCGGCTCCGGCAAGTCCACGCTGCTGCACTGCCTGGCCGGGATCCTCGTACCCGACTCCGGCGAGATCTGGTTCGACGGCCGCCGCGTCGACACCCAGCGCGAGCCCGAGCGCAGCGCGCTGCGCCGGGATCACTTCGGCTTCGTCTTCCAGTTCGGTCAGCTCGTCCCCGAGCTGACCGCCGAGGAGAACGTCGCCCTGCCGCTGCTGCTCGCCAAGTCCCGCAGGGCGAGCGCGCTGGCCGAGGCCCGGCCGTGGTTCGGGCGGCTCGGCCTGGACGGTCTCGAGGGGCGCCGATCCGGTGAACTCTCCGGCGGGCAGGCACAGCGTGTCGCCCTGGCCCGCGCCCTGGTCTCCCGGCCCAAGGTGCTCTTCGCCGACGAGCCGACCGGGTCGCTCGACTCGCTCACCGGCGAGCACGTGATGGACCTGCTGGTCGCCTCCGCGCGCGATGAGGGCACCACCGTCGTCCTCGTCACCCACGAGCCGCGGGTGGCCGCCTTCGCGAGCAGCGAAGTCATCGTCCGCGACGGCAAGGTGACGCCGCTGTCCGTCGGACGGCTCGCCTCGTGATCCGCCTCGGCCTGCGCCTCACCCTGAGCGGCGGCAGGGAGGCCGCCGCCCGCCTCGCCGTCGTCGCGGCCGCCGTCGCGCTCGGCGTCGGCATGCTGCTGAGCATCCTGGCGGCCATCAACGCCACCGCCACCCAGAACAGCCGGAACGCCTGGCTCAACACCGGCACCGGCAAGAGCGCGTCCGGCCAGTCGGTGGCGAAGGCGGACACGGACCCGCTGTGGTGGCTGCTCAGGGCGGACCACTTCGACGGCAAAACCATCGGCCGCGTCGACGTCGCCGCCACCGGCCCGAACTCCCCGGTCCCACCGGGGCTCTCACGCCTTCCAGGACCGGGCGAGTTCTACGCCTCACCGGCCCTCAGCAAGATCCTCCACTCCACCCCGGCCGCCGAACTCGCCGACCGCTACCCCGGCCACCAGGTCGGCACGGTCGGCAAGGCGGCGCTCCCGGGCCCGGACTCCCTGGTCGTCGTCATCGGTCACAGCCCCGACCAGCTCGCGAAGCAGCACGACGCCACCCGGGTCACCTCGATCACCACCGTGACCCCGAGCAGCTGCGACGGAACGAACTGCAGGGTCAGGACGGGCATCGACAGCCGGGGCATCAAGCTCATCCTCTCCGTCGCGGGCACCGCCCTGATCTTCCCTGTGCTCATCCTCATCGGCACGGCCACCCGGCTGGCAGCCGCCCGCCGTGAGCAGCGCTTCGCCGCGATGCGCCTGGTGGGCGCCACACCGCGGCAGATCTCGATGATCTCGGCCGTCGAATCGACGGTCGCCGCAGTCATCGGCACGGCCGTCGGCTTCGGCCTCTTCTACCTGTTCCGTACGCAGCTGGCGGCGGTCAACCTCACGCGTACGCCGTACTTCGCCAGCGATCTCACGCTCGGGACCAGCAACGTCCTTCTCGTCTCCGTCGCCGTCCCGGTGGGGGCCGCGATCGCGGCCAGGATCGCCCTGCGCCGCGTGCAGGTCTCCCCGCTCGGGGTCACCCGGCGCGTCACGCCGCGCCCGCCGCGGGTCTACCGGGTGATCCCACTGGTCGCCGGTATCGCCGAACTCTCGTACACCATCGGCCGGGTGCCCAGGAGCACCAACGGTCAGATCTGGGTCTTCGTCCCGGGAATCCTGCTGGTCCTGACCGGACTCGTCATCGCGGGCCCCTGGCTGACCATGGCCGGAGCCCGCGTCCTGGCCCGGCACACCAGCCGGCCCGCGCTGCTCGTCGCGGGCCGGCGGCTCGCGGACGACCCGAAGGCCGGCTTCCGCGCGGTCAGCGGGCTGGTCCTCGCCCTGTGCGTCACCAGCGCGGCCGTCGGGATCATCGGCTCGCTGAACGCCGAGCGCAGCATCCCGCAGGCCGGCCGGACGGTCGCCGGCGCCTTGGACGCCCACTACGGCCAAGGCTTCAACCGCACTACCGGACGTCAGATCGGCAGAGTGCCCCCGCTCTCGAAGGCCGCGCTCGGCGACCTGAACTCCGTACCGGGCGTCAAAGGCGTGCTGATGATCCACACGAACCCGCTCGGCACCACGGACCCGGCCCATCGCGGTCCCCAAGGCTCCGCGCCACCGCCGGTGGCCGGCCTGGCCTCGTGCACGGAGCTCGCGAAGATGCCGGCCCACAGCGCATGCGCCTCCGGAGCCGAAGCGGCGTCGGTCACCCAGAACTACGGCAGCTTCGGCACGTACTACTGGGAGCACTGGCCCACGGCATGGCCCGCCGCCGGCATCTCCGCCCAGCGCCTCGCCCGCCTCCCGGTCCAGGAGATCGTCGTGGCCACCAACGGGTCGACGTCGGCGATCGAACGCGCGCGCACCATCCTCGCGAACACGTATCCCGACCAGGACGTCCCATGGACCGTCGGCGAGGCCCACGCCGAAAGTGGCGCACAGCTCGCCGGATACCAGCAACTGGCCAACGTGGTCATCCTGGTCGGTTTCCCCATCGCCGGCTGCAGCCTGGCGGTGAGCGTGGCCGGGGGCCTGCGCGACCGCAAGCGCCCCTTCAGCCTGCTGCGGCTGACCGGCACACAGCTCGGGGTGCTGCGGCGGGTGGTGCTTCTGGAGAGCGCGGTCCCGCTCCTGGTGGTCGCCGTGGTGGCGATCGGGATGGGCTTCCTGGTTGCCCAGCTGTTCGTGCAGGCCCAGTTCAACTACTCGATCCGGGCACCGGGGATCCAGTACTACGCGATCGTGCTCGCCGGGCTCGTTGCCTCGCTGGGGGTCATCGCATCCACGATGCCGCTGCTCAGGCGCATCACGGGACCCGAAACCGCACGCAACGAGTAGCAGGAACGACGACGGCTCGGACCGGCTGACCGCAGCCGGTCCGAGCCGTCCCTCGTTCAGGGCCGGGGCCGGACTCGGACCGGCAGGCCCCAGCGCGGCGCGGCCGCGTTCGGGGTGACCGGGCGGATCGTCAGGTCCGGGCGGTCGCCCTCGGCCGTGATGAGCGCCGACTCGCCCTTGCGGAGCTCGATCCGGGCGGTGCCGTCCGCCACCTCCTCGTACCGCAGCGGCCGTCCGTGCCGGTCCCGGATCTCGATCGGGCCCTCGATGCCGGGACGGCGACGCAGGGGGCGCCGGCCTCGCGGGGCAGCCGGACCCAGCGGGTGCGGCCTTCCTCCCGTATCGCACTGAGCAGGAACGCGCCCTGGGTGCGGAAGTCATGCACGGTCAGCTCCCGCCGGGCGGCGGGCAGCGCGGGGAAGACCCTGATTGTGCCGCCCCAGGACTGGCACACCATGTCGTGCCGCGACTGGGCCGCGGAGAGCGGGGTGGACGGTGCGCCAGCTGTCGTCGGGGGAGTGCACGACGGGGGCCGCGGACGGGTGGTGGCCGGGGCGGCCGCCTGGGCGGGGACGGCTGCGCCGCCCACCATCAGCGCGCCGCCGAGCGCGGTACCGGTGGCGAGAACAGTTCTTCGGGAGGGGGACGGCGACGAGGGGGCGGTCACAGGGAAGTGGGTCGGGCGGTCAGCCCCGGAGCACCGCTCCCAGCCATGCCCCCGTCACCAGCAGACACGCGAGCAGCTCGACGAGTACGGAATAGCCGGTGGCCCGCATCACCGAACGCAGCGAGGTCCGTGCCGCCCCGCCGCTGCCGAGCCGCAGGCGCTCCGCGCCGTAGATCGCCCCGACGTATCCCAGGATTCCACCCACCACGGGCACCACGAAGAAGCCCGCGATCCCGGCGATGCCGCCCAGCATCAGCGTCCTGCGCGGCGCCCCGGCCTCGCGCGGGCGGCGCGGCCGCAGCAGCGGTTGCAGGGCCTGGTTCAGCAACAGGAGCGCGGTGGCGCCGATCAGCACGACCCAGGCGGCCGGGGTGATGTCGGTGAGCGCCCACCACAGCACGGCGGCCCAGACGATCGCCTGGCCGGGCACCCCGGGCACCAGCACGCCGACCACGCCGAGCAGCATGACCAGGCCCACGGCGACGAGCTGCCACACACCCATCTCACCAGCCTGCCGGAGTCCGACCTGTCCCGCCTGTCAGCACGGCTCGGTGTGGGAGCCGTCGGCGCAGCTCAGAGGGGGTGGTGAGGCGGTCTCGAAGCCCTCGCGGACCAGTCTTGCTCAGAGCCTGTCGGGTGACCTCCGACCGGGCGGCCACGCCCTGACACGCACGCTTCCCGCGTTGTCGTCGGTCGCCAACGCTCCGCGTTGACTCCCTCCTCCGCCTTGGAATCGCATGCACCAGACCGCGTCCGCCATCCGATCGGAGGTCACCCGACAGGCTCTCAGGACCGCGGCGTGCGGGCCACCCAGCCCCGTTCGTACGCATGCCAGCCCAGCTGCAGCCGTGTCGACACCCCGGTCAGCTCCATCAGGCCCTTCACCCGGCGTTGTACGGTCCGCAGTCCCAGTTCCAGCTGTTTCGCCACGCTCGCGTCCGTGAGCCCGGCCAGCAGCAGCGACAGAATCTCCAGATCGGTCGGATCGGGGCCCACGGAGTCCTCGTGAGCCCAGCCGCTCTCGCCCAGCCGCAACGGCATGGCGTCGCGCCACACCGCCTCGAAGAGCCCCATCAGCGACTCCAGCAGCCCGGACGCATGGACGACCAGCGCCGCGGGCTCGGCGCCCCGGCCGGTCAGCGGAACCATGGCCAGTGAGGCGTCGGCGACGACGAGCTTGGTCGGCACCCGGTCGACGACCCGGCACTGCTCGTCCCGGCTCAGGGCGGCCGACAGCTCCAGGATCCCGGACGGCAGGGCGAGCACCTCCCGCTCGATCACCACCCGGAAGGACACCCCACGGGTCGCCGCCTGCTCCTCGGATTCGTTCTCCAAGCCGCTGACGGCGATCGGCTTCCCGGTGACGAGGGCGCACACCTCGCTGGTCGCACCCAGCTGCAACTGGTGAAAGCGGTGCGCCACCGCGCTCGCTCCCGTGACCACCTCGACCAGATCGTGCACGGCCGGCTCGGCCGCATCCGACCGGTACTCCTCGGCGAGCAGCGCCGCCGCCAGCTCCGCCTGCTCCAGTTCGTGGCGCTGCTGGGTCAGCAGCGCGCCCAGGGCGACCCCCGGCGGCGCCGCCACCCACCGCCCGGTGCGGGCGGACGACTGGGCGGCGAGGCCCTGTTGCTCCAGTCGGCGAAGCGCCCGCTCGGTCTCCGACTCGGGAAGCCCCAGCCGGTGTGCGAGGTCGGAGACCTCCGCTGCGCCCACCGCGACGAGTGCGCGATAGGCGGACTCCTGTCTCCCGTCGAGACCTATGACTCCCAGCACCCTTGGACCCCTCCCCGGACGCGTCACTTCCGCATTGTTCCGCCCTCTTCGGCCGGCCGGTCGTGGCGGAAAACGGCCACGGCGTAAACCCGCCGTGTACATCATCCCTGCATCGCCCGTCGCCATGCCAATGTGGCGCCCACCGCAGTACCAATAGCCTCCGGAATCAGGCAGCTTGTGCTGTCCTGCTCCGGATTCATCTGGGGAGAGCGATGCGCCCGATATCGCGTACGGCACTGGGGGCGGCGACCGCCGCGGTCCTGGCCGTCACCGTGGTCGCACCGTCCGTGGCAGCGCCACCGACGGAGTCCACATCGAAGAGACCGCTGACCGGCAGCACGGCAGCCGGTGCCGACGCTGTCGCGAACGGCGGCAAGCCGGTCACCGTCACCCTTGTCACCGGCGACAAGGTCCTGGTGAGCACGGACCGTTCGGGGGCCTCGTCGGTCACCGCACTGCCCCGCGAGGACGGCACCGTACCCCTCGTACAGACCCGGCAGTCCGGCAAGGACCTGTACGTCTACCCGGACAGCGCGACCGAGGCGCTCGCCGCGGGCACGGTCGACGAGGAACTCTTCAACGTCACCGGACTGATCCGTCAGGGCTACGACGACGCGAGCACGAAGTCGCTGCCGTTGATCGCGGTCTACGGCCAGGGCCTGGCCCGTTCCGCGCCCGCCACCCCGCGCGGCGCGAAGCGCGGCCTCTCCCTCGACGCCATCGACGGCGTCGCGCTCAAGGCGGACAAGGCGAAGGCCGCCGACTTCTGGTCGGACGTCACCAACAACCGCTCGCGCTCGGCCTCCGGTCTGAAGAAGCTCTGGCTCGACCGCAAGGTTCAGGCCACCCTCGACAAGTCGACGAAGCAGATCGGCGCCGACCTTGCCTGGGCCGCCGGCTACGACGGCAAGGGCACCAGGGTCGCTGTCCTCGACACCGGTGTCGACGCCGAACACCCCGACCTCAAGGGCCGGATCGCCGCCTCGGAGAACTTCACCGACTCCGGCACCACCGACGACCGGCAGGGCCACGGCACCCACACCATCTCCACCGTGGGCGGCACCGGCGCGGCCAGCGACGGCAAGAAGAAGGGCGTCGCCCCCGGCGCCGACCTGCTCGCCGGCAAGGTCCTCAACGACAGCGGCTTCGGTGCGGAGTCCTGGATCATCGCCGGCATGCAGTGGGCCGTCGACCAGAAGGCCGATGTCGTCTCCATGAGCCTCGGGAGCCCGACGCCGACCGACTGCACCGACCCGATGAGCGTCGCCGCCGAAGAACTCGCCCAGAGCAAGGACACCTTGTTCGTCATCGCGGCCGGCAACTCCGGCCCGACGCTGAACACGGTCTCCTCCCCGGGCTGCGCCCCGAGCGTGCTGACCGTCGGCGCCGTCGACCGCGACGACTCCACGGCCCAGTTCTCCAGCCGCGGCCCCGTGATCGGCTCGCACACCCTCAAGCCCGAGATCGCCGCTCCCGGCGTCGCCATCTCGGCGGCGGCGGCCGGTGGCCGCGGTATCTACGCGTACCGGACGATGTCCGGTACATCGATGGCCACCCCGCATGTCGCGGGCGCCGCAGCGATCGTGAAGCAGCGTCACCCGGACTGGACCGCCCAGCAGATCAAGGCGGCCCTCGTCTCGTCCGCGAAGAGCGACATCCCCGGCGACGTACGCGAGACCGGCGGCGGCCGCCTCGATGTGAAGGCCGCCATCGACACCACCGTCGTCGGCGCCCCCGCAGTCCAGGGCGGCACGTTCGACTGGCCGCAGGGCAAGTCCGACCGCACCACGGTCGACGTCCCGTACACCAACTCCGGCACCGAGCCGGTGAAGCTGTCGCTGAAGGTCGAGGGTGTCACCGGCAACGACGGCTCTGCCGTCCGCTCCTCCGTCGCGAAACTCGACGCGAGCAGTGTCACCGTCCCGGCCGGAGCCACCGTCGAGGTCCCGCTGCAGATCGACCCGACCGCGCAGCTGAAAGCCGCTCAGTACGGTGATGTCACCGGGCGTGTGCTGGCCACCGGCGCCGACGGCGTCAAGGTCTCCACCCCGTTCTCGCTGTACGTCGGCGCGGAGACCGTCACCCTGCGGGTCAAGCTCGTCGACCGCACCGGCAAGCCCGCCGCGGGCTCCTCCTCGCTGGACGTCATCGGCACCGACACCGCCACGGGTGAGCGCCGCTTCAACGACGGCTCGGCCGACCAGGTGTACCAGGTCCGCCCCGGCGCCTACTTCGTCTCCAGCTTCATCATGTCGCCGGACCCGAAGGACGCCACCGGCAGGCTCGTCGAGTCCGTCGGATACCTGGCGCGCCCGCAGTTGAACGTCACCAAGGACACCACCCTGGTGCTGGACGCCCGCGAGGCCCATCGGATCCGGGTGAGGACCGAGGACCGCGCGTCCGAGAACCGTTCCACGACCCTCGCCTTCGGCCGCAGCTGGGACGACGTCTGGCTCCACTCGGGCTCCGTCACCGGCCCCCGCATCGTCAAGAACTACCTGGTCGACATCCAGGGCAGGGCGAGCGACGGCGACTTCGAGTTCGACAGCGCCTGGCGTGCGTACGCTCCGCAGATCGAGAAGCTCGCGGTCGTCGGCGGCGCCGAACTGCACCCGCAGCTCGCGAGCACCGGCTCCGTCAACCTCGACGGTACCGGCGAGGCCGCGCTCGTCGACGCGGGCACCGGCACCCCCGACGAGCTGAAGGCCGCCGATGTCGCGGGCAAGATCGCCCTGGTGAAGGTCGCCGACGACGGATCCATGAGCGTCCAGGCGCGGAACGCCAAGGCCGCCGGGGCCAAGGCGATCATCGTGCACCGGCCGTCCGCGGGCCTCTGGCAGCCGACCGTTGGCTTTGGTTCGGCGCCGCTGCCCTCCCTCGCCGTCGAAACGAGGGAGGCCGCCGGCCTGAACGCCGCCCTGGCCGCCGGCCCCGTGAAGCTGCGCTGGAAGGGCACTGCCGCCAGCCCGTTCGTCTACAACCTGACCTTCCCCGAGGCCGGCCCGGTCACCTCGGACCGGACGTACAAGGTCCGTGACAGCGAGCTCGGCACGTCCACCGCCACGTACGAGGCGATGGGTGTCGCGGCCGACTACGCCGATACGATGGTCTTCGGCCGGCCGTACGGCGGGCGTTACTCCGCCTCGTTCGACGTCGTCGCCGTCCCGGGCAAGCGCACCGAGTACTACTCGGCGGGCGACACCGGCTGGGAGCGGTACGTCTCCTCCAGCTTCCCCTGGGGCGAGTCCATGGTCGACCCGGCGTATACCTACACGGCCGGCTCGAAGCGTACGGAGAACTGGTACCGGGGGATCGTCGGTCCGTCCACTCCCCGCGACGCGCAGGGCAAGGAAGTACTCGCAGCCGAGCGTCAGGACAACCTGATCGGCGTCGCCCCCGGCTTCTGGGCGGACAGCGAACACGCCGGCATCCAGGGCTCCTTCGGGGATCTGGGCAACATGACGCTCACCAGCGATGGCAAGGTGCTCGGCGAGTCAGGGTGGCCGTCCGGGGTGTTCACCGTCCCGGCCGAGGACGCGGCGTACGAACTCACCATGCAGACCTTCAAGTTCGGTCAGCCCGCTGCCGTGTGGAAGCGGTCCACCCGGACCGAGACCACCTGGAAGTTCCGTTCGAAGCGGGACGAGAACGCGTACTCTCAGGGTATTCCGCTGCTGTTCCCGGGTTACGACCTGGCCACGGACGGGATGAAGACCCTGGCGGCGCAGGACGGTCAGAAGATCGGCCTGAGTGTCACGGGCCACGCCGGCTACACCCCCGGCAAGGTGACCGCGGCCAAGGTGTCCTACTCGTACGATGGGGGCACGACCTGGACCGAGGCCACCACCGCACAGCAGGACGGGCGTTGGACCGCGACCGTGAACCACGCGGGTGCGGCCGGCAAGCCGGTCACGCTGAAGACGGAACTGACGGACGCCAACGGAAACTCCGTCGTCCAGACCGTCGTCGACGCGTACGCGGTGCGCTGACCTCGGCCACACCATGACCGGTCCGCCGGGCGTCCTTCCCGTGGGGGGTGGGGTCGCCCGGCGGACCTCTTTTTCCTGATGACCCGTTTTCGTACGGCCCGCGCGGTGGACAATAAGGGCATGAGTCAGCAGGGGGAGAGGCCCGCCGCCCACGAGGACGACTGGTGGCGCAGGCTGTACGACGAAACCGCCGCGGACACCGGGGCGAGCAGCGCGGCCGACAGTCTCGACGACCGCTTCGACTCGGTTTCGGGGGCGGTGGGTCCGGCGGGGCCCGGTGCGGGCGCCGCTGTCCCGGCGCCCCGGATGGCGCTCTCGGACGGTCCGCCCGTGCCGCCTCCGCCGCCACCTGCACCTCCGTCTCCGTCCTCGCCTCCGCCGCCACCTGCACCTCCGTCTCCGTCCTTGCCTCCGTCGCCACCTGCACCTCCGTCTCCGCCTTCGCCTCCGTCGGCGCCGGAACCGTCGCCTCCGCCGCCCGCGCAATCCGTGCAGGCGCGTGCGCCGTGGGAGCCGCCGGTCGGCCCCGCGCGGCCGCGCACGTTTGCCACACCACCGCCGGTCCCGCCGCCACCCGTTGTCGAAGCGCCGCCGGTCTCGCAGCCGCCCCCTGCCGAAGCACCTGCCACGGCCTCCGTGCCGCCGCTTCCGAGACGGCCGGTTGCCGCGAAGCCGGAGACGGCCGGGGCAGGACCCACCGCGCCGCCCCCGGCCGCACCCGCCCCCGAGGTCACTCCCGAACCTCCTCACGCCCCCGCGGCCCGCCCCGGCCTCTCGTACGTCGGCGACCGCCCGCCCACCTACGACGCCGAGCCGACCGCTCTCCCCGCCACCGTCCCCCAGGAACTGGACGGACTCGTCGCCGACACCGTGCTCGACGGCGCCCGGTACGGGACGTACACCCTGCGTGCCGCCTCCGTGCGAGGCGACTCCGCCCGGTTCAGGGGAGAGCCCCGGCGCGACGCCCTGCTCACCGTGCGGTTCGGCGCCGCCGAGAACGCCCTCGTGCTCGTCGCGGTCGCCAGCGGCGCCCGTGCCACCGAGGCTGCGCATCTTGCGGCCGCAGACGCCTGCCGCTGGATCGGTGGAGCCGTCGGCCGCAGCCACCCCCGGCTCTCCGAGGACATAAGAGCGGGCCGCCGCGGCGACCTCAAGTCAGGTCTGCACCGCCTCACCGACCGCAGCTACGGCAAGCTCCGCGCCCGCGCCGTCGAGCTGGGGCTCGAACCGGAGGAGTACACCGCGGGGCTGCGGTGTCTGCTGCTGTCGGCCGATCCCGCCTGCCGGACCCGGGTCTTCTTCGGCGTGGGCGGCGGGGGACTCTTCCGGCTGCGGGACGGCGTCTGGCAGGACCTCGAACCGGACGTCCCGGAGCCCGGGGCCGTGACCGGGCAGGCCGTAGTCGGCTTCGGGTCCGCGTCCCCCGGGAGCGGGCCCGACGGCGACCGGCTGACCATGGACCTGGGGATCGCGACCCCGCCGTCCCCGTACGTCGAGAGCCCGCCCCCGCCACCCGCGCAGCCGTTCCGGTTCCGGGCCTCGGTCGCCCGCCCGGGGGACACACTGCTCCTGTGCAGTACCGGTCTCGCCGAGCCGCTGCGCGGCGAACCCTCCCTCGCCGAGGAGCTCGCCCAACGCTGGACACCACAGGAGCCGCCCGGCCTGGCGGCGTTCCTCGCGGACACCCAGCTCAGGGTGAAGGGGTACGCCGACGACCGTACGAGTGTCGGCGTCTGGGAGGCGTAACCGCCCGCGCCATGGGTTGATGGACTCCTAGCGCGGAGAGGATACGCACCCATGGCCAAGCAGAACGTGTCGGAGCAGTTCGTCGACATTCTCGTCCGGGCGGGCGTCAAGCGCCTGTACGGCATCGTCGGCGACAGCCTCAACCCGGTCGTCGACGCCATTCGCCGCAACGCGGCCATCGAGTGGATCCAGGTCAGACACGAGGAGACCGCCGCGTTCGCCGCCGGCGCCGAGGCCCAGATCACCGGGACCCTGGCCGCCTGCGCGGGTTCCTGCGGCCCCGGCAATCTGCACCTCATCAACGGCCTCTACGACGCCCACCGCTCGATGGCCCCGGTCCTCGCCCTTGCCTCGCACATCCCTTCGAGCGAGATCGGTCTCGGCTACTTCCAGGAGACCCATCCGGAGCTGCTCTTCCAGGAGTGCAGCCACTACAACGAGATGATCTCCAACCCGCAGCAGATGCCCAGGCTGCTCCAGACGGCGATCCAGCACGCGATCGGACGCGGCGGGGTCAGCGTCGTCTCGATGCCGGGCGACATCGCCTCCCAGCCGGCGCCCGAGAAGTCGATCGAGCACGCCCTGGTCACCGCGCGGCCGACGGTCCGGCCCGGTGACGAGGAGATCGAGAAGCTCTGCCGGATGGTCGACGAGGCGAAGCGGGTGACGCTGTTCTGCGGGAGCGGCACGGCGGGCGCCCACGCCGAGGTCATGGAGTTCGCCGAGCGGGTGAAGGCCCCCGTCGGTCATGCGCTGCGCGGCAAGGAGTGGATCCAGTACGACAACCCGTACGACGTCGGCATGAGCGGACTGCTCGGTTACGGCGCCGCGTACGAGGCGACCAACGAGTGCGATCTGCTGATCCTGCTCGGCACCGACTTCCCGTACAACGCCTTCCTGCCCACCGATGTGAAGATCGTCCAGGTCGATGTGCGCCCCGAGAACCTGGGCCGCCGCTCCAAGCTGGATCTGGCGATCTGGGGCGATGTCCGTGAGACGCTGCGCTGTCTGACGCCGCAGGTGAAGGTGAAGACCGACCGCAAGTTCCTCGACCGGATGCTGAAGAAGCACGCCGACGCGCTGGAGGGCGTGGTCAAGGCGTACACCCGCAAGGTCGAGAAGCACATCCCGATCCACCCCGAGTACGTCGCCTCGGTGCTCGACGACGTCGCGGACGAGGACGCGGTGTTCACCGTCGACACCGGCATGTGCAACGTGTGGGCGGCCCGCTATCTCACCCCCAACGGCAAGCGCCGGGTGATCGGTTCGTTCAGCCACGGCTCGATGGCCAACGCGCTGCCGCAGGCGATCGGCGCCCAGTTCGTCGACCGGAGCCGGCAGGTCGTGTCGATGTCCGGCGACGGCGGATTCACCATGCTGATGGGCGACTTCCTCACCCTCGTCCAGTACAACCTTCCGGTGAAGGTGGTCCTGTTCAACAACTCCGCGCTCTCCATGGTCGAGTTGGAGATGCTGGTGGCGGGGCTGCCGTCGTTCGGTACGACCAACAAGAACCCGGACTTCGCGGCGATCGCCCGGGCGGCCGGGGCGTACGGCGTACGGGTGGAGAAGCCCAAGCAGCTCGAAGGCGCCCTCAAGGACGCCTTCAAGCACAAGGGACCGGCCCTGGTCGATGTCGTCACCGACCCCAACGCGCTCTCCATCCCGCCGAAGATCAGCGCGGAGATGGTGACCGGCTTCGCGCTCTCCGCAAGCAAGATCGTGCTGGACGGCGGCGTGGGCCGGATGCTTCAGATGGCCCGTTCCAACCTGCGGAACGTGCCCCGTCCCTAGTGCCGGTTGCGGCACTGGCTTGGGTCCTTCGTTTGGATCGGGCCGGACCCCCGTGAGCCCTGCGTGATCCGAACGAGAGGCTCAGGGGGGCGGGGTCGGGCAGTTGCTCAGGCCGGGGTCAGCCGGACCGTCAGGATCTGGAACGGCCGCAGCGCCAGTACGAGACCGTGCTCATCGGTCGTCGCCTCGTGCAGGGGCCGTTCCAGCAGGTCGGTGATCTGCGCCCGCACGACGGGGAAGCCGACCCGGAGCGTGGTCTCCGCCCGGCCGCCCGCCGACTCGTACAGCCGGACGACCACATCGCCGCTGCGGTCCTCGGCGAGCTTCACGGACTCCACGGTCACCGCCGGATGCCCGGTGGTGACAAGCGACGGCACGGCCGGGGCCACTGCCGCGCGCAGCGGCAGATTGAGCGCGAGCCCCTCGCGCACCGCGTCCGAGACCTCCGCCCCGGGCGCCAGCGCGTACCGGAACCGATGCGTGCCGAGGTCGGTCTCCGGATCCGGGCTGTGCGGGGCGCGCAGCAGCGTCAGCCGTACGGTCGTGGCGAGCCCCGAGCCGTGCGGGGTCCGGGTCACGTCGTGCCCGTACGTGGAGTCGTTGAGCACCGCGATCCCGTATCCCGGCTCGGCGACCCGCAGCCAGCGGTGCGCACAGATCTCGAAACGCGCCGCGTCCCAGCCGGTGTTGTCGTGCGTTGCGCGGTGGACGTGCCCGAACTGGATCTCGGACGTGGACCGTTCGGCGTGCACATCGAGCGGGAACGCGGCCTTGAGGACCTTCTCCGACTCCTGCCAGTCCACCTCGGTGTCGATGTCGATCTGCCTGCTGCCCGCCGCCAGCCGGATCTCCTGCACGATCCGCGACCTCCCGAAGGAGCGCACCACGCGCACGGCTGCCCGCAGCGGTCCCTCCTCGACCAGTTCGACCGAGTCGGCATCGGTCAGATCGGTGCGGGACCGGCGGTAGTGCCGGTCGATGTCCCAGGCATCCCAGTGGTTGGGGTGGTCCGGGTGCAGCTGAAGGAGGTTGGCCCGGTGACCGGGGGCGAGGACCTCACGCCGTGCACCGAGATCACGGACGGCGGCGATCAGCCCGTCGCGGTCGACGGTGAAGCGCAGCAGCCCGTTGTCGAGGACGAACCCGTCGTCCGACGTGCGGCCCGCCGTGACCTCGCGGTCGGGCACCGCCGATCCGTCGAGCAGTCCCGCGCCCAGCCCCGGCGCCTCGGCGAGGACCGCCGTGCGCCAGTCGGCCAGCTGCTGGACATGGGCGCCGGACGGCAGCACCGCGCTCGCCTCCGCGTCCAGCTCCAGGACCTGGTGGCGTTCGTACGGAGAGGAGTTGAGCGCCACCAGCCCCTCCGCGGCGCCGAGCGCGGTCACCGCCTCGGCGACCAGGCCGGCCAGCTCCGCCCGCACCTGTTCGTAGGTGTCGCGGGCTTCGCGGTGCACCCAGGCGATCGACGAACCGGGCAGGATGTCATGGAACTGATGCAGCAGGACCGTTTTCCAGACCCGGTCCAGCGTCTCGTACGGATAGGGGTACCCGGGCGCCCGGAGGGCTGCCGTCGTCGCCCACAACTCGGCCTCGCGCAGCAGGTGTTCGCTGCGCCGGTTGCCCTGCTTGGTCTTGGCCTGGGTGGTGTACGTCGCCCGGTGCAGCTCCAGATACAGCTCCCCGGACCAGACCGGGGCCTGCTCCGCGTACTCCTCCTCCGCCGCCGCGAAGAATGCCGACGGCTTCTCGATCGTGACGCGTGGAGAACCCTCCAGATCGCGGAGCCGACGCGCCTTCTCCAGCATCTCGCGGGTCGGACCGCCGCCGCCGTCTCCCCAGCCGAACGGCACCAGCGAGCGGGTCGCCCGCCCCTTGTCGGCGAAGTTCTTCTCCGCATGGGCGAGTTCACGGGCGTGGAAGTGTGCGTTGTACGTGTCGACGGGCGGGAAATGGGTGAAGACCCTGGTCCCGTCGATGCCCTCCCACCAGAAGGTGTGGTGCGGCATCTTGTTGGTCTGGTTCCAGGACAGTTTCTGCGTCAGGAACCACTTCACACCCGCCAGTTTCGCGAGTTGAGGGAATGCGGCTGTGTAGCCGAAGGAGTCCGGCAGCCAGATCTCCTCCGTCTCCACCCCCAGCTCCTCCTCGAAGAAACGCTTTCCGTGCACGATCTGCCGGGCCAGCGCCTCACCGCCCGGCATATTGGCATCGGACTCCACCCACATCGAACCGACGGGCGCCCACTGTCCGTCCGCCACCGCGCGCTTGATCCGCTCCCAGATGTGCGGCTGATGGTCACGCACCCAGGCGTACTGCTGGGCCTGGGAACAGGCGAAGACCAGCTCCGGATAGTCCTGGGCGAGCGCGGTGACGTTGGCGAACGTGCGCGAGGCCTTCCGTACCGTCTCGCGCAGCGGCCACAGCCACGCCGAGTCGATGTGTGCGTGACCGGCCGCCGAGATCCGGTGCGCGCTCGCCGACGCGGGACGGGCGAGTGCCCCGGCGAGCTCGGCCCGGGCTGCGGACGCCGTGCCGGCCACGTCATGCAGGTCCAGCGCGTCGAGCATCCGCTCCAGCGCCCGCAGGATCTCGTGCCGGCGTGACCGGTCGGCGGGCAGTTCGTGCATCAGTTCGGACAACACCTCGATGTCCAGGACGAGATGCCAGACCTGCTCGTCCAGTACGGCGAGGTCCGCGGAGGCGAACCGGTACAGGGGCTGGTCGCCCGCCGTGAGGACGTCGCCGAGCGGGGTCGGCGTGAAGCCGTGCTCCAGTACGGCCGGGTTGGCCGCCGCCTCCAGCAGCAAGGAGACCGGCTCACCACCCGACGCCGCGGTCGCGACCGTCAGATGTCGATTGCGCGGGTGGATGCCCTTGAGCGGTACGCCCTCGGTGTCGTAGAGCATTCCCTCCGCCTGGAAGCCCGGCCCCTGGCCGGAGAAACCAGGGTCGACGACCACCTCGACGTGGCGCCCCGCCCACGTCTCGGGCACCGTGCCCTCCAGCCGGAACCAGCTGGTCGACCAGGGCCTGCCCCACTCGGTGCCGGTCCCGAACGGCTCGTACGTCCCTTTCAGCGCCTCCGCCACCGGCACCGGTTCGCCCGGCGCGTGCCACACGGAGAGGGCGAGCGGGGACCGGTCCGCGTACTGGGCGGGGCGGATGAATTGCTGGAGGGCGCGCTCCAGGCGGCCCTCCACCAGTGTGCGGTCGTCGTGCATCACGGCTCCTCGGGGTCGGCGGTCGTGGGGCGTTCATGGCACCACTTCCCCGGTGACGCGAGGGGCACCCCTGACGGGCGACGGCATACGGCGGAGGGCCGGTCCGGAACCCGCAGGCGCGGGCAGCCGGGCCGGGAAGGGGAGCGCAGGCGGGCACGGCCATGTGATCGTCACCCGGGAGACCCCCTGATGGTCAGTTGAGCCGCAGCGTGCCGGGCGTGGTCCGTTCCTCGATGATCTGCACCAGCTGGTCGAAGAGGGTCGGACCGCGGCCGGCCAGCGCCTCGTCCAGGGCCCGTTGAAGGGCAGGCCTGTTGGTGGGGTGCGCGCGGCCGATCTGCTGGCGCAGCCGGCGCGCGGTCTCCTCGTGCCCCAGGGCCCGGGCGGAGAGCGCGTGGTTGCGCCAGTCGATGACGAAGTCACCGTCGTCCGGTGTTCCCATGCCGCCGCTCAGGCAGTCCGCGAAGGCGTCGAGGTTGCGGCCGAAGTAGCCGCCGGGACCGTTCACCGCCTCGCCGATCACCTGCCAGAACCGTTCCAGGCCGGTGATGCCGGAGCCGTCGATCACATAGGTCACGGTCATGGGCGCAGGGTAGCTTCTCGGTGGTCCGGTGATCCGCGCCGCAGGTGGGGGGCTACGGCGCGGATCGGACCGGAGGGGTGGAGCCGGCTTACGTGTGCGGGCCGCCGGGACTCAGCAGCCGTAGTCGACGAGGTCGAACGTCGCGTAGTGGTCGGCGGTGTAATAGTCCTCCTGGGACGCCTCGCCCGTCACGATCCGCCGCGCGCCGCGGGTCGGGGAGCCCGGGGTGATGACGGTGTACTCGTGGTAATAGCCGGTGCTCCGGCTGGGCAGCACGCCTTCACGGTTCTGGAAGACGGCCCCGTCCTGCGAGTACGGGAAGGGACCGCCCGCCTCGATCAGATCGAGGGCGTCGTGCGCCTGGGACGGCAGGCCCGAGTAGCAGATGCTGCCGACCGACGTGGCCGCGGCGGTGGCGGACGCCGTGACCGGGCCGCCGACGAAGAAGACGGACAGGAGGGTGGCGATGCCGCCGAGCATGGTGATCCGTGGGGGGATTCGCATGTCCACCATGATGACGCGCGTAGACATGTCCGCGTCAATGCCAACTCGTGTGAATTTTTTGAAAGTTAGACCGACGCGAAATGTAACAGCCGTGCGTCCGCGAAAGAGGACTGCGCCCGCCCCCTGTGTACATATTGATGAGTCGACAAGCGTGACGGCCCCTGTGCGGGGCATGCATCCCAGGAGGACGTTCGACGAGAAGGGGGCGATCGACTGTGCACGCGGGGGAGACGATGGAGCGTCGGAACCAGGTTCAGCTGCGCCGCAGACTGGCTCGCACCGATCTGGCGGCCGTGGCCGAAGCGCGTTGTGCCTTGAGGGAGTTCCTGCGGCATCGATGGCAGGAGGAGTCCGCCGGAGTGGCGGAGCTCCTGCTCAGCGAACTGGTGACCAACGCGCTGGTCCACACGGATCACGGAGCGGTCGTCACCGTGAACGTGGCGCCGACGACCTTACGCGTCGAGGTCCGGGACTTCGTCACCGGACTGCCCATGTCGTACGTACCGAACGCCGACGACGGTACGCACGGCAGGGGACTGGTTCTGGTGCACGCGCTCGCGGACAATTGGGGGGTGACGGCGCACGCGCTGGGCAAGGTCGTCTGGTTCGAGCTGGACGGTGAAAAGCCCTGAGAGCCCGGAAGGGACCGGACCGTCAGGGCCTTTTGCGACGGATCAGCCGAACTGCCGTTCCAGGTCCTTCAGTTTTCGCTCCAGCGAATCGAGCCGGGGCAGTGCCTGGGTGTCGTCCTCGGCGGTGAGGTCGACGGTGACCGGTTCATTGGAGTTCCGGTCCGAGGCGCTGGAGCTCGGACCCGTCACGGCCTGCAGGGACGGCCGGGCGTGCAAGGACAGTTGTCCCGGCTCGGACAGGGCGGGCTCCACGACGGACTGCGCGGAGACCGCCGAGGGGGCGATGGCCTGGACATCCACCTGGGTGCCGCCCCGGCCGACCCGGCGCCAGGCCCGGTTCTGCCGGTTCAGCGCCTTGATGTGGGCCCGGTCCAGCTTCTCCTGGTCCTTCCTGCGGAGACGGTGCTGTTCCTTCTCCCGCCGGTCCTCACGTACCTCATCGACCGCTTCGTCCAGGGTGCGTACGTTTTCCAGCAGCATCAGTGACCAGGCGCCGAAGGTCTCACGGGGGGCGCGCAGCCATCGTACGATCCGGATCTGCGGCAGCGGACGGGGCACCAGGCCCTGCTCGCGCAGTGCGGCCCGGCGGGTCTGCTTCAGTGCCCGGTCGAAGAGCACGGCTGCCGAGAGCGACATCCCCGCGAAGAAGTGCGGAGCGCCCGCGTGGTCGATTCCGCGGGGTGCGTGCACCCAGTTGAACCAGGCGGCCGCGCCGGCGAACGTCCATACGAGCAGCCGTGATCCGAGCGCCGCGTCACCGTGGCTGGCCTCGCGCACCGCGAGTACGGAACAGAACATCGCGGCCCCGTCGAGGCCGAACGGAACGAGATACTCCCAGCCCCCGGAGAGGCCGAGGTTCTGCTCGCCGAAGCCGACGAGCCCATGGAAGGAGAGGGCGGCGGCGACCGCCGCGCAGCAGAACAGCAGGACGTACGAGGCGGTGGCATACAGCGCCTCCTTACGTCTGCGACGTTCCTCGCTGCGTTCCCAGCTGTTGTCGGTCGCGGAATTGTCAGTGGCGCGCTTGCCGCGTGCGACCACCGCCACCGCCGCCAGGACCCCCACGAGCAGCACGGCGCCCGGAAGCAGCCAATTCAGCGATATGTCGGTCAGTCTCATGCGCGGTCCCTTGCATCGCGTAGGGCATTTCGGGCGCCATGATTACCGAAACCCCGTCACGCTCAGGGGGTTTCGGGGCAAGAGAACGCCATTGGGTTGGCAGGGCATACGGATAGCCGGGATTTGAACGAATATCCGTACACGGCCAGTGATCTGCGTTCGAATAATACTACTCGTGCGAGTGGTGTGGATCAGTGAGGGGGCGTCAGTTTCCGTACCCGCTCCGTGTCACAGGTGCGCGGGCAGGTGACGCAGATGTCCTCGGGGCGCAGCGTGTAGAAGAGACAGCAGCTCGCCCGGTCGCGGGTGGGCAGCGACTCGCCGTTCGGCCCGGTCAGTTCACGGAAGCCCGCCGAGCCGACGTACGGCTTCGTGGTACCCGGCAGCAGCACGTCCAGCTCAGCCATCGCGCGCCGCTCCTCGCCGAGCAGATGGGCGATGTACCAGAGTCCCTCGACGATCTCGTCCGTCGCCATGCCCCACAACGCCCGCCTGCCGCGCCGCATCCGTGGTCCGAAGCCGTCCAGCACCGGGCCGATGTGGTCGGCCACGGCGGCGAGCACCTCGGCCCGCAGCGCCGCCTCGTCCGGGACCACCCGGGCGCCCGGCAGCCCGGCCGCCGGATCGTCCGGAAGGCAGGCGAAGTCCCTTACGCGGACGGTCAGATGACCCAGTGCCCGCTGGAACGCCACATCCCCGACGGGGATTCGGGGAACCCGCCGGTGCAGGAACCACGGCACCGTCACCAGCAGACAGGCGGGCCAGGCGTACCGGTGCAGTCCGAAGCCGGCGACCACATCGGGCCGGGGCTGCTGCCCGTAGTCCCGCAGCACCTGCGCGTGGTCCCGGGCGAGGAAGGCGTCGAGCGCGGCACCACCCGCCGCGAGCTCGTCCGCACCCACCCAGCCGGCACCGCGAGGGGTGGCCTCGTCGTCCGCCAGCACCTCCGCGCGCAGCCCGGGGAAGACCTCGGCCAGACGTGCGTACGCGCCCGTCACGGCGGACGCGGTGGTGCCGGGAAGCAGAGTGGGGAGGGTCATGCAGGGACCACCGAATCGCGATCGTTTGCAGGTAAGCCTTACCTTATCCGAACCGTTCGGTGTTTGAACTGCGGCGCCGCCCGCTTATGGTGCACAACGGGCATGGCGCAGGCGAGCCGGCCCACGACCGGCCGAGGAGGTCCGAGTGGAGCAGGGCAGAGCGCGTGAGCAGGCACGGCCGCCGTACACGTCCGCGCCGGCCTCGGTACCGCCCGTCCGGGTGCCGGAACAGGCGTTCGGCGGTCAGCCGGGTGCCGAGCGGGCCGGTGCCGAGCCGGTGCGTGGCGAGCACACCCACAGCGAGTCGCCCGCGCCCCGCGTCGTGGTGCAGCGGCACTCCGTACGCGGCCAGATCCTGGAAGCCCTGCGCGGCGCCCTCGTCGACGGCGAGCTGCTGCCCGGGCAGGTCTACTCCGCCCCGGCGCTCGGCGCCCGCTTCGGCGTGTCGGCGACGCCGGTCCGTGAGGCGATGCAGCAGCTGGCCATCGAGGGCGCCGTCGAGGTCGTACCGAACCGCGGCTTCCGGGTCGCCGAGCGCGGCCCGCACGAGCTCGCCGAACTGGCCGAGGTGCGCGCCCTGATCGAGGTGCCCGTCATGCTGCGGCTGGCCCGCACCGTGGAGCAGGGCCACTGGGCCGCCCTGCGCCCGCTGGCCGAGGCCACCGTCGCGGCCGCCGCGGTCGGTGACCGGGCGAGCTACGCCGAGTCCGACCGCGCCTTCCACCGTGCGGTCCTCATGCTCTCCGGCAACCAGCAGCTCGTGAGGGTCGCCGACGATCTGCACCGGCGCTCCCAGTGGCCCCTGGAGAACAACCCGGCCACCCGCCGCGCCGATCTGCTCGCCGACGCCGCGGAGCACACCGCCTTGCTCGACGCGCTGATCGCCCAGGATCTCGCCGTCGTGCAGTCGCTCGTACGCGAGCACTTCGCGGGCGCGGACCGCTGACACCACGGTGGGGGCTGCCACGTCCACGGACCGCCGTGGCTACCCTGTGCCTCTCATCGCATGATCGTTCTTGAGGGGGCGGGATGACATGGAACCGGGGTCCGTGGCCGGTGTCCGGGCTGGTGGTGGCGGTGCTGGGACTGGGGCTGGCCGCGGCGGGCTGTTCGCGCGAAGCCGAGTCCGGGAAGTCCACCAGGGAGCCTTCCGGGACGCCGGCGACGAGCGCGAGCCCCGGCCGTACACCTTCTCGACCCGCCGGGCCGTCGCCGACGTACTCCGCGGCCCCGTCAGCTTCCGCGCCGGCCGCGGTCCCCCTGCCGCCGACGAGGAAGCCCGTACCCCCGAAGTCCCCGGTCACGCCGCCCCGGCGCGACAGCAGCGGACAGGACGGAAAGCCTGCCGCCGCAGTGCCGCAGAACCCGAACCGTGGCCCGAACCCGCCTCCCGCGCCGTTCCGTCCGACGCCGGCCCCCGAGTGGAGCGACGCGGGCTGGAAGCCCGGCGATCTGGTCGAGGACCGTACCTGACGGTCCTCCGCGGCGGGCCCGTGCTCACGTCCTTCCCCCGCGGCAGGGAGTGGGCTCCCGGCGCCCTGCGGCTCCGCTTGCGGCGTCGTCGTCAGTCACCGACGCTCCGCGTGGACTCCTTGTTCCGCCTTGCCGTCGAAGCCGCATGACGCCGCTCGCCGATCCACTCCCTGTCACGCGGGAGGCCGTCAGTTCGCCTCGGCCGTTCCCGGGGCCGGCGGCTCCAAGTGCGGTGCCAGCCAGGTCGGTACGCCGCCCAGGAGGCGGAAGAGGCGGCCCGCCTCGGCGCGCAGCCGCGCCGCCGCCTCCGGTTCCGGTTCGGTGTCCGCCAGAGCGATGAGCGCCGGGGCCGTGCCGACCAGATAGCCCAGCTCCTCCCTTATCCGCAGCGACTCGGCGAACCCGTGCCGGGCCTCGGCCAGTTCGCCTTCCCGCAGCGACAGCAGCGCCAGGTGACGCCAGGTCGAGGAGAGCAGCAGCTCGTCCCCCTGGGTCGTCGCGCCGGCGTGCGCCCTGTGGTACGCGGCACGGGCGGCCTGCGGCGAGTCGGCGATGTTCTGCGCGATCAGGCCACGGCGGAAGTCGAGCAGCGGGCGGCCAGGGGCCGTGGGGGAGAGCAGGGCGGCGGACCGGCTCAGCGCGACACGGGCCTCGTCGGCCCGGTCCCGCACTTTGAGGAGGGTCGACGCGTATGCCAGATGGCCGCGTTCGCAGGCGGCGGTGCCGCGCTCGGCGTCATCGTGGGCGAGGGCCTCGGCGGTGCGCAGGGCGTCCTCGGCGTCGGTCCAGCCCTCGCCGGTGTACAGACACCGTTCGATCAGCAGAGCTGTCCGCTGGAGCGCCGCGGCCGGATCGGTCGTGGCATCGCGTTCGAGCAGAGCGGCGGCGTCCGTCCAGCAGGCGCGTGACCGCAGCCGCCATACCGCTGTCTGGAGCGGCGGATCGTCATCTGCTGTCGTTCCGGAACCAGACATGGCGGTATACGCCACATTGCCCTCCCCGAGCGCGCCATTGAGCTGTTGAGGACCTGTCCTCGAACCGGGCCCGACCCGGGTTCGAAGACAGGCACTGAGTCTGGCGGCATCTCAGCACGGAATGGCACGCCGGGCCAAGGGGTCAGGTGAATGAATTCACAATCGGTTGGTCGTGGAGAGGGCTGTGGTAGACGCGTGGAGTCAGCTCATACGCAGGGCCAGGAAGAAGTCGAGCTTGTCCTCCAGGCGCGAAAGGTCACGCCCCGTCAACTGCTCGATTCGCCCGACCCGGTAGCGCAAGGTGTTGACGTGCAGATGCAACCGGGCCGCGCAGCGGGTCCATGAACCGTCGCAGTCCAGGAACGCTTCCAGGGTCGGGATCAGCTCGGCGCGGTGGCGCCGGTCGTAGCCGCGCAGCGGGTCGAGCAGCCGTGCGGTGAACGCGCGGCGCACATCGTCCGGAACGAACGGCAGCAGCAGGACGTGCGAGGCCAACTCGTGGTGGCCGGCCGCGCAGACCCGGCCCGGACGGGCCGCCGCCACCCGGCGGGCGTGCCGGGCCTCCTCCAGGGCGCCACGCAGCCCCTCGGGGGAGTGCACGGCGGCGCTGACACCCAGTGTCAGGCGGCCGTCGTCGGCGAGGCCCGCGGAGAGTGGTTCGCGGACGGCGGCGAGCAGCGCGTCGGCGTGCAGCGCCGGGTCGTCCTTGGCGCCGGCCGCGGCGTCCCCGGCGTCCGCGGTCCCGGCGTCCGTGAACTCCGGCACCGGTGCGGCGACGGCGGGCAGCGGTACGAGGGCGATCGCCTCGTCGCCCATGTGCGCGACCGCGATCCGGTCGGCGGAGTCGGGGCCGGTGACCGCCGGGTCGACCAGGATCTCCTCCAGCAGCGCCTGGGCGACGGGGCCGCCCGCGATACCGGATGTGCCCGCGCCGTCCGTGGAGCCCGGCGTGCCCTCCACGTCCCAGTCGACCCGGGCGACGACGACCTGCCAGTGCGGGGCGGAGCCGAGACCGGGCAGCAGGACCGGGGCGGCGACCCGCAGCCTGGCCGCGATCTCGGTGGGCGCGGCACCCGCCTGGACCAGCTCCAGGACCTCCTGGGCGAGCCTGCGGCCCACCGTACGGGCCGCGTCGCGCCGGTCCCGTTCGACCGCGATCAGCTGGGTCACGCCCTGGAGCAGATCCAGCCGGGCAGCCGGCCAGTCGCTCGCGTCGGCCTCCACCGCGAGCAGCCAGTCGGAAAGGACCGACTCGCGGACATCGCGGGAGGCGGGGGCGGCGTCCTTGCCGGTGTTCCGGATCGGGAACAGCGAATACGTGATGCCCTCGACCATGGCCCGGTGCGGCCCCGGGCGGCCGGTGCGGGTGGCGGCCAGATGCCGGCCGGCCAGCACCGCGCCGACGGGTCCGGACAGGGGCACCCCGGCGCCCGCGATCTGCCGACCGGTGGGGGAGAGTACCCAGGCGCGCAGGTCCAGGTCCGAGCCGAGCAGATCGAGGACCACCTCCGGGCCGCCGCCGGCCGGCCCCGAGGTCATCAGCCTCCGGTGTCGGTCCACGACCGCCGCCAGGTCGCCCGCCCGCTCGCCGGAGACCTGGCGCACCACATGCTCGGTGATCGTTGCGAACGCGACGGTCTCATGGACGGCGAAGAGGGGCAGCCGGTGCCGCGCGCACGCGTCGACCAGATCGTCGGGGACGTTGCCGAGCTCCGCCTCGCCGGCCGCGAGTCCGGCGACCCCGGCGCCCACCAGGATCCGTACGAACGGCTCCGAGTCCGCCGCGTCCCGGCGCCACGCCAGGCCCGTCAGGACCAGCTCTCCGCCGGCCAGGTAGCGGCTCGGGTCCCGCAGGTCGGTGGTCATGACGCCGCGGACGGACCGGTCGAGCTCGTCCTCGCCGCCGAGCAGCCGCAGGCCCAGCGCATCGGTTTCCAGCAGTGCGCGCAGCCGCATCTCGTTGCCACCGATCTCTTTCGTTGGAGCGGGTGAAAACTGGGTGTTGCGGTGAGGTCACTGAACCCCGCCATTCGTTCGAATCTACAAGACGAGGACGGCGACCAGCCAACTCCTTCATGGTTTCGGTGACTGCACCGCGCGGAGTCACGGCTGTGTACTGGGTCACACACCAACAGCACATGAACAAGCCAATCGAGGGCCGCCGTCCCCAGCCCCAGCGAACGACCCGAATGAGAAGAAGAGAGCCACTCATGGACTTCCTTCGCCCTGCCAGCTGGGAGGAGGCGCTCGCCGCCAAGGCCGAGCACCCGACGGCTGTGCCCATTGCGGGCGGCACCGATGTGATGGTCGAGATCAACTTCGACCACCGGCGGCCCGAGTACCTCCTGGACCTGAACCGCATCGGTGAGCTGTTCGAGTGGGAGGTGGGCCAGGAGAGCGTGCGGCTCGGTGCCTCGGTGCCGTACAGCCACATCATGGAGCACCTGCGGGCCGAGCTGCCCGGTCTGGCGCTCGCCTCGCACACCGTCGCATCCCCGCAGATCCGCAACCGCGGCGGCGTCGGCGGCAACCTGGGTACCGCGTCGCCCGCCGGTGACGCCCACCCGGCCCTGCTCGCCGCGGGCGCCGAGGTCGAGGCCGAGTCCGTACGCGGAACCCGGATGATCCCGATCGACGCCTTCTACACCGGTGTCAAGCGCAACGCCCTCGAACCGGACGAGCTGATCCGGGCCGTGCACATCGAGAAGGCCGACGGGCCGCAGCAGTACTCCAAGGTCGGCACCCGCAACGCGATGGTCATCGCCGTGTGCGCCTTCGGCCTCGCCCTGCACCCGGAGACCCGCACGGTCCGTACCGGCATCGGCTCCGCCGCCCCGACACCCGTCCGGGCGAAGGAGGCCGAGGAATTTCTGAACGCCGCGCTCGAAGAGGGCGGGTTCTGGGACAGTCGTACGATCATCACACCGTCCATCGCCGCGCAGTTCGCCACGCTCGCCGCCGGTGCCTGCAACCCGATCGACGATGTGCGCGGCACCGCCAACTACCGCAGGCACGCCGTGGGGATCATGGCCCGCCGCACCCTCGGCTGGACCTGGGAGTCGTACCGCGGCAACGGCCGCAGCACCGAAGGAGCTGCCTGATCATGCGCGTCAATTTCACGGTCAACGGCCGTCAGCAGGAGGCCGACGACGTCTGGGAGGGCGAGTCCCTCCTCTACGTGCTGCGCGAGCGGATGGGTCTGCCCGGCTCCAAGAACGCGTGCGAGCAGGGCGAATGCGGCTCCTGCACGGTCCGCCTGGACGGCGTACCGGTCTGTTCCTGTCTGGTCGCCGCAGGTCAGGTGGAGGGCCGCGAGGTCGTCACCGTGGAGGGCCTCGCCGACTTCGCCGCCCACCGCTCCGAGGCGCACCCCGGCAGTGGCTGCGCCTCCGGCGCCTGCGGCACCTCGCTCGACGAGGCCCGCCGGTGGGAGGCCGGGCCGACCGGTGAACAGCCCCGGGACACCGGTGAACTCTCCCCGATCCAGCAGGCGTTCATCGACGCGGGCGCCGTCCAGTGCGGCTTCTGCACCCCAGGTCTGCTGGTGGCCGCCGATGAGCTGCTGGAGCGCAACCCGGAGCCGTCCGACGCGGACATCCGCGAGGCGCTCTCCGGCAACCTCTGCCGCTGCACCGGCTACGAGAAGATCCTCGACGCGGTCCGCCTCGCGGCCGCCCGCGCGGAAGAAACGGTCTGACGATGGGCGTTATTGGCTCCCCCACGAACATCAACCAGGGCGCCCGCACCAAGGGCGGCATCGGCGAGTCCACGCTCCGCCCCGACGGTGTCCTGAAGGTCACCGGCGAGTTCGCGTACTCCTCGGACATGTGGCACGAGGACATGCTCTGGGGCCACACGCTGCGCTCCACGGTCGCGCACGCCGAGATCGTCTCGATCGACACCTCCGAGGCGCTCGCCACCTCCGGTGTCTACGCCGTCCTCACCTACGACGACCTGCCGGCCTCGGTGAAGAACTACGGCCTGGAGATCAAGGACACCCCCGTTCTCGCCCACGGCAAGGTCCGCCACCACGGCGAACCGGTGGCGCTCGTCGCCGCCGACCACCCGGAGACGGCCCGGCGCGCCGCCGCGAAGATCAGGATCGACTACCGCGAGCTGCCCGTCATCACCGACGAGGCGTCCGCCACCGCCCCCGACGCGATCCTCGTCCACGAGGGCCGGACCGACCACCACGCCGGGCACGTCCCGCACCCGAACATCGTCCACCGCCAGCCCATCGTCCGCGGCGACGCGGACGCGGCAGCGGCCCGTGCCGATGTGATCGTCAGCGGCGAGTACGTCTTCGGCATGCAGGACCAGGCCTTCCTCGGCCCCGAGTCCGGCCTGGCCGTCCCCGCCGAGGACGGTGGCGTCGATCTGTACGTCGCCACCCAGTGGCTGCACTCCGACCTCCGCCAGATCGCCCCCGTCCTCGGCCTGCCCGAGGACAAGGTCCGCATGACGCTCTCCGGCGTCGGCGGCGCCTTCGGCGGTCGCGAGGACCTCTCGATGCAGATCCACGCCTGCCTGCTGGCGCTCCGTACCGGCAAGCCGGTCAAGATCGTCTACAATCGGTTCGAGTCCTTCTTCGGACACGTCCACCGCCACCCCGCGAAGCTCTGGTACGAGCACGGCGCCACCCGCGACGGCAAACTCACCCACATGAAGTGCCGCATCGTGCTGGACGGCGGCGCCTACGCCTCCGCCTCCCCGGCCGTCGTCGGCAACGCCTCCTCGCTCGGTGTCGGCCCGTACGTCATCGACGACGTCGACATCGAAGCGATCGCGCTCTACACCAACAACCCGCCGTGCGGCGCCATGCGCGGTTTCGGCGCGGTCCAGGCGTGCTTCGCGTACGAGGCACAGATGGACAAGCTCGCCGCCGAACTCGGCATGGATCCGGTCGAGTTCAGGCAGCTCAACGCCATGGAGCAGGGCTCGCTCCTGCCGACCGGGCAGGTCGTCGACTCGCCCGCCCCGGTTGCCGAGCTGCTGCGCCGGGTCAAGGCCAGGCCGCTGCCGCCCGAGCGCCAGTGGGAGCTCGCCGGAGAGCAGGCCGACGTACGGGCGCTGCCCGGCGGTCTGTCCAACACCACCCACGGCGAGGGCGTCGTACGAGGCATCGGCTACGCGGTCGGTCTCAAGAACGTCGGCTTCTCCGAGGGGTTCGACGACTACTCGACCGCCCGGGTCCGCATGGAGGTCGTCGGGGGCGAACCGGTCGCGACCGTGCACACGGCGATGGCGGAGGTCGGGCAGGGTGGCGTCACCGTCCATGCCCAGATCGCCCGCACCGAACTCGGCGTCGCCCAGGTCACCATCCAGCCGGCCGACACCCAGGTCGGTTCGGCCGGATCCACCTCCGCCTCCCGGCAGACGTACGTCACCGGCGGCGCCGTGAAGCACTCCTGCGAGGCCGTCCGCGGACGCGTCCTGGAGATCGGCCGCCGCAAGTTCGGTACGTACCACCCCGCCTGGGCCACCGCCGAGCTGCTCCTGGAGGGCGGCAAGGTTGTCACCGACGGCGGCGAGGTGCTCGCCGACCTGGTCGACGTACTGGAGGACGAGGCGGTCGACATCGAGCTGGAGTGGCGCCACCGGCCCACCGAGGCGTTCGACCTGCGCACCGGACAGGGCAACGGCCACGTCCAGTACTCCTTCGCCGCACACCGCGCGGTCGTCGAGGTCGACACCGAGCTCGGCCTGGTCAAGGTCGTCGAACTGGCCTGTGCGCAGGACGTCGGCAAGGCGCTCAACCCGCTGTCCGTCGTCGGCCAGATCCAGGGCGGCACCACCCAGGGACTGGGTGTCGCCGTCATGGAGGAGATCATCGTGGACCCGAAGACCGCGAAGGTACGCAACCCGTCCTTCACGGACTACCTGATCCCCACCATCCTCGACACCCCGGCCATCCCGGTCGATGTGCTCGAACTCGCCGACGACCACGCCCCGTACGGGCTCCGTGGTGTCGGCGAGGCCCCGACCCTGTCGTCGACCCCGGCCGTCCTCGCGGCGATCCGGAACGCGACGGGTCTGGAGCTGAACAGGACACCGGTGCGTCCCGAGCACCTCACCGGCACCTGACCGACAGCCCGCCGAACTCTCCGGGCGGTGCGTGCCTCCCAGGAACGTCACACGTCCGCCGCCCGCACCACCCGGAGAACCCACGTACCGCACCGCTCGCGGTCCTCGGCACCACAGAGCGGCATCACACGCGATCTACCGCTGCGCCGGAAACACCCGCAGTACCCACGCGGTCACTCTGTGTGAACGGTTCGTCTCGGGCCGTCACCCCGGTCGTGCAGCCAAGCAGTCATCCCGATTCCCGCATCACGAGTCTCCATCGCGGGCTACTTCGCCCCCCACCCGATCGAGAGCTGGCTGGGCGTCAACTGACCACCCCCGCCCCTCCACACCTCGCTTAAGGAGACACGCCATGCTGGACATCGCCGAAGAGCTTCACCGGTGGGTCGGGCAGGGACGCGAGTTCGCCGTCGCCACGGTCGTGGCGGTCGGCGGGAGCGCGCCCCGGCAGCCGGGAGCCGCCCTCGCCGTCGACCGCGACGGCAACGCGATCGGTTCGGTCTCCGGCGGTTGTGTGGAGGGCGCGGTGTACGAGCTGTGCCAACAGGCCCTCGATGACGGCATCACCGTACGGGAGCAGTTCGGCTACAGCGACGAGGACGCCTTCGCGGTCGGTCTGACCTGCGGCGGCATCATCGATGTCCTGGTGACACCGGTCCGCGCGGACGACCCCGCACGCCCGGTGTTCGCCGCCGCGCTCGCCGCCGCGGCGGCAGGGCAGGCTGCGGCGGTGGTACGGATCACCGACGGCCCCGCCGAACTCCTCGGACGCCCCCAACTCGTCCACCCCGACGGCTCGTACGAGGGTGGGCTCGGCGGACACCCGGAGCTGGACCGCACCGCCGCGGCCGAGGCCCGCGCGATGCTGGACGCGGGCCGCACCGGCCCCGTCACCATCGGCGCCGAGGGCTCACGCTGCGGCCGCCCCCTCGCCCTGCTCGTCGAGTCGAGCGTCCCGCCGCCCCGGATGATCGTCTTCGGGGCCATCGACTTCGCCTCCGCCCTGGTCAGGGCCGGTAAATTCCTCGGGTACCACGTCACCGTGTGCGACGCCCGCCCCGTCTTCGCCACGGCGGCCCGCTTTCCCGACGCCGACGAGATCGTCGTCGACTGGCCGCACCGCTACCTTGCGGCGACCGCCGTCGACTCGCGCACCGTGCTCTGCGTGCTCACCCATGACGCCAAGTTCGATGTTCCGCTGCTGGAAACGGCGTTGAAGCTCCCGGTCGCGTACGTCGGCGCGATGGGATCGCGCCGTACGCATCTGGAACGCAACGACCGGCTGCGCGGGGTCGGCGTCACCGAAATCGAACTGGCCCGGCTCCACTCGCCGATCGGCCTGGACCTCGGAGCACGTACCCCCGAGGAGACCGCGCTCTCCATCGCCGCCGAGATCGTCGCCGACCGGCGTGGCGGCAGCGGCGTCCCGCTCACCGGCGCACACACCCCGATCCACCACGAGGGCGGCCGGCCGGTGGCGGGCCGCATCTCCTCGGTGGCCTGACCGGCTCTCGGGCCGCGACAAGGAGATCGAACGTTTCCGGTTCCCGCTCCGTCATAGGTGTGAGAAAAGGAGCTGGGAATGGCCCGATGGCGCAGAGCCGAGTCCCCGGACCGTGGACCGACCCTTGCGGAAGCGCTGGGCAGCGGAAGAGTACGGGCAGTACTCGCCCTCGGGAGTGTGCCCTGGGACGAGCTCGACGACGGAGTCCGGCAGGTACGGCTGAAGCTGATGGAGGAGGAAGCGAAACGGGGGTGTGGCGACCGACCCTCACGTCAAGAATCCGGGGACCGGGCGTGCGGGCTCACCGGAACGTGGCGCGACGCCGCACGTGAGCACGAGCCGTCGCTCGTCGGCCGGATGAAACGACCTGAAACAGGTGC
The DNA here is from genome assembly GCF_040655115.1 of Streptomyces atratus. Classification (GTDB taxonomy): domain Bacteria; phylum Actinomycetota; class Actinomycetes; order Streptomycetales; family Streptomycetaceae; genus Streptomyces; species Streptomyces atratus_D. Next base: position 102,580 of record NZ_JBFAJH010000014.1, read on the forward strand.
AGTCGGGGGTGTCCGCCGGAACTCCTGAAGGGGCGGGATGCCGCCACGGCGGCATCCCGCCAGGAATAGACGCAGACGTGGGTGCGAACGTGCCGGTAGATCAAACCCCATGACATTCACAGCCTCCTCCGCTTCCGGCCGGGCGAGACCCGCGCGCGCGGGACGCAGGGCCCTGCTCATAGCGGCCTCGGTCGGGGTGCTGATGGAGCAGTACACCGAGTGGGGTACCACGACCACGATCCCCGTTGCCACGGTGCAGCGGCTCGCCGGTGAGACCTTGATCAAGGACGTCGGACGGGGCGGGAGTCTCACCGTCGCACAGCGCAGGTTCGCCCGGTACATGTACGACCTGGCCGACCGCCACAACGGCACCGTCCCGGACGGCTCGCTCACGTTCGCCCCGACCACCCTCCAGCTGGCGAAGGTGGAGAACACCTTCTACGGCCACAAGGCCGTGCTCGGCGGAGGCTACCGCTACGACATCCCGGACTACGGGCCCGGCATCGGCTTCACGGAGTACGAGAAGTTCCCCGGCACCCGCGACGAGTGGGTCACCCCGCTTCCGGGCGCCTCCTTCTGGTACGAGGACCACTCGGTCCTCAACGCCACCGAGACCGGTTTCGCGCACGAGATGCGCAGCGGCGACATGGACTACACGGCGGGCCGCACCTACCCCGCCCAGTGGTTCGCGCCGATCAGCCGCCCGCGTCTGGGCACCGGCTACTGGGGTCCGTTCCGTTCTGTCTACAACGACATGCAGTTCAACTTCACCCCGTGGACGGACTCGGGCGCGGGCCACTCGGGCGCCATGCCCGAGGACGAGTACGACACCACCACCACCGCCTTCTACCAGGGCGACACACTGATCAAGAAGGTCCGAGGGCGGGCCGGATTCGCCTGGGACGTGTCGCCGGAGAAGCTGCCGTACCGCTTCGTCCTCGACTCCACCCGCGACGGCGACGTGTGGAAGACCTCCACCCGCACGCACACCGAGTGGAACTTCGTCTCGGGCCAGATGGACCAGAGCGGTCCCTGGAAGGCCGACATCCCGCTGCTCCAGCTGGACTACAAGGTCGACACCGACCTCGCCGGTGACGTCGAGGCAGGCAAGTGGACCGAGGTCGGTCTCTCCTCCGGCACGCAGGAGTGGCTCGACGGTGCGATGAAAGCCAAGAACGCCTCGCTGTCGGTCAGTTACGACGACGGCAGGACCTGGAGCGGGACCGAGCTGTGCAGGATCTCCGAGGGCAACTGGACCGCGCTGTTCAAGACGCCCAACAAAGCGGGCGGCTTCGTCTCGCTCAAGGCGCACGCCGAGGACGGGAACGGGCTCGGCATCGATCAGGAGATCGTCCGGGCGTTCGGTCTGAAGTGACCTGCTGCCTGAACCGACCTGCTGACAGCCCCTCCTGAGAGTGCTCCGGAGGGCTTCCACGAGGTGGCTCCACACCCCCCGACAGGGATGTGGAGCCACCTTTCCTCATGCCTCCGGTCACCTCGCCGGCAGACGTCCGGTCTGCTCGTCGCACGGATGGCAGCAGGCGGTCGGTCGCCGCCTGGACGTTGCGGTTGAATGGGCCGGGTGACGTTCCGAGAAGCCGCACAGACCGTGTCCGAACCGTCCGTCCCCCGGGACCTGTCGACACGGCTGTCCTCGTACACCACCGTGTCGACCCGCCTCTCCCTCCTCAGCGACGAACGGCTCGGCCGACTGGTCGCCGGGGCGACCCCGGTCGGCACGGGGATCGGTGGCACCACGGCCGCGCTGGACGTCGACGGGGTGAAGACGTTCGTCAAGCGGGTCCCGCTGACCGCGCTGGAGCTGCGGCCGGAGAACGTCCGGTCCACGGCGAACCTCTTCGGACTGCCGGCCTTCTACCAGTACGGCCTGGGGTCGACCGGATTCGGAGCGTGGCGCGAACTCGCCGTGCACACCATGACGACCAACTGGGTGCTCGGCGGCGAGAGTCCCGCCTTCCCGCTGATGTACCACTGGCGGGTGCTGCCCAACTCTCGCGCCGGGACCCATGCGTTCGACTTCTTCGGCGGCCTGGACGGCGCGGTCGACCACTGGGACGGATCACCGGCCGTACGCAACCGGCTGGAGGCGATCCGCGACTCCACGGCCGGAATCGTCCTGTTCCTGGAGTACGTCCCGCAGACCCTGGGCGCATGGCTGGCCGGCCAGGACGACCCCGCCGAGTCCCTCCGCGCGGACGCGGAACTCGCGGACACCGTGGACTTCATGCGGGCCCGCGGTCTCGTCCACTTCGACGCCCACTTCGACAACATCCTCACCGACGGCCGGCAGCTGTACTTCTCCGACTTCGGTCTGGCCCTCAGCGACGGCTTCGAACTCGCGCCGCAGGAAGCGGACTTCCTCGACCGGCACCGGAGCTACGACCGGGCGCAGGTCGCCGGGCAGATGGTCTGGTACCACCTCGCGGAACGACTCCGCGGGACGCAGGACAACATCGAGTTCGTACGCGACTGGGCCGAGGGCGTCCGCCCCAGGGACCCCACCGGACCCCTGGCAGACCTCCTCACCCGGCACGCGCCGACGGCCCTCCTTCTGCGTGGGTTCCGTCAGCGCATGCTGGGCGGGAGGAAGACGGTGCCCTATCCGGCGGACGAGCTCGAGGCGTGCCTGAGGGCGGGGGACCTCATCGGCGGTCGCCGCCGGCCGTGAACGCCGCGCAGAGCAGGACCGGGGCCGCGGCAAGGGCGAAACACGCCGCGAGCGGCAGATGCCCCAGCACCAGACCGATCACGGCTGTTCCGCCCGATGACCCGGCATTGATCGCGGTGTTGACCCACGCGCCGGCCTGCGTACGGCTGCCCGAGCCGACGGACTCGTCCGCGATCAGATACGCCGTGGTCATGGCCGGGGCGACGAACAGCCCGGCGACAGCGACCGTGCCGACCAGCACGTACAGGTTCGGCGACAGCCCGGCGGCGAACAGGCACAGCCCCAGGGCGACGGCAAGTGCCGTCAGTCGCAGCCGACTCGACACGCGCCACGAGACGGCGCCGTAGGCCAGACCGCCGACCGCGCTCCCCGCGGAGAGCGCCGCCAGTACCCAGGCCACGGCCGCATCCTGGCCGTGCCGGTCGGTGAAGGCCACCACCAGCAGATCCAGCGCCCCCAGGCACAGCCCCACCCCGGCCGCAACCGCCGCCGCGTGACGCAACCCGGCCACGCGGAGCAGTGGTTTCCCGGACGGCACCGCGGGATGCGGCTTCGTCCTCGGCGGGCGGGGGCCCGTACCGCGCACTGCCGGAGAGGCCACCAGGGCCAACGCCCCGACCAGCACCAGCGCGGCACTGACCGCCACACCGGCCGCGGGTTCGGCGAACCTCACCAGCAGACCCACCAGCAAGGGCCCGGTGACGAAGAGGAGTTCCTCTGCCACGCCGTCCAGGCTGTAGGCGCGCTGGAGCAGCTCCCGGTCGGGCATGAGGCTGCTCCACACGGTCCGCATCACGGGCCCCAGGGGTGGTGCGCAGGCACCGGCGATCACGGCCCACACCCCCAGCCGGAGACCCGACGCACCGGGCTGCCAGGTGACGTGGGCCAGGACCGAGAGGAGCAGCGCGTACGCGATTGCCAGCGGCGGCAGCGCGCGTCGTGGCCCGTACCGGTCGATCAGCGCGGCACGGGCGGGGGAGAGGAGGACGCTGGTCGCCCCGAACAGGGCCATGACGGCGCCCGCCACGGAGTACGAGCCGGTGGCGTCCTTGACCGCCAGTATCAGGGAGAGGGAAACCATCCCGTACGAGAGTCGTCCCAGCAGGGCGGCCCCGAAGGTGCGGGAGGCATGACGGGTGCGCAGAACCGTTGCGTACGAGGGAGCGTGAGAGGGCGTGGGCGAAGGCGAAAGCATGAGGATCGTTCCTCGGGAGAGCAGCGCGGACCGACCGCGCTGTGTGCGTACAGGGACACCGGAGTGCCGCACCCCGTATGGCGGGTGCGGTCAGCGCGGGGTCCTAGACACGGAGGAAGAACATGCGTACAAATTTAGCAGCCGGCCGGCGGGGCGTTGTCAGTGTCCGGTGGTACCTATGGGCACATGCGTACCGATCACGCCCACCCCGCTGAACTGGCCGTCCTCCGTGCAGCCTTCGAGACCGACGCCCCGCTCGGCCGGGACCGGGTGCGTGCCTTCGAGGCGGAGCACGGCATCGTCCTGCCGGAGCCGTACCGCACCTTCGTCGCGGTTCGGCTTCACCACCGGTGAACCGGGATTCGCGGGACGGGTGGCGCACTGGGCCGCGAACAAGCCGTGGTTCGACGCTCCGGAGGACGAGTCCGGCGCTGCGTAGAGCAGGTGTCAGGTGGCGTCGGGCTGTTCCTGTTCCGCGACGCGCCGCTTGGCCTCGGCCGGACGTGACCGGCAGCTGCTCGACCGGACGGGCGGTGCCGCGCGACATCCGTGCCGCACCGCCCGTACCGGCGTCGGCCGTCGTTCTTCCGGGTCAGCGTCCTGCCTGCAGCGCCGCCCAGGTGCCGCTGCCGACGATCCCGTCGACCGTCAGCCCGCGGCTGCTCTGATAGCTGCGCACCGCTGTCACCGTTGCCGGGCCGAAGCTCCCGTCGACGGTCACGCCGAGCGCCGCGGTCAGCGAGCGCTGGAGGCGCTTCACATCCGCGCCCGAGCCCCCCTGCTTCAGTGTCGGCACGGCCCCGGCCGACAGGAGCGCCGTCCAGGTCCGCGCGCCGACGATGCCGTCGGCGGCCAGTCCGCGGGCCGTCTGGAACCTCTTCACCGCGGCCCGTGTGGCCGGGCCGAATTTCCCGTCCGCCGCGCCCGCGTCGAAGCCCTGCGCGGTCAGCAGCTTCTGCACCGCCGTGACCTGAGCGCCCGTCGATCCGCTCTGCTGGGTGGCGTACGAGGCGAAGCTCAGCCCGTCACTGCTGCCGCCGCTCTTGTCGCCCCCGACGTAGCTCATGTAGCGGGCCCAGTCCCAGTACGGGCCCGGGTCGGTGTGGTCGTTGCCCGGTGCCTCGCTGTGGCCGATGATGTGCGCCCGGTCCTTCGGGATCCCGTACCTGTCGCACAGGGCTCTGGTCAGGGCGGCCGAGGAGCGGTACATCGCGTCCGTGAACCAGGACGGGTCGTCGATGAACCCCTCGTGCTCGATGCCGAGCGCCGAGGCGTTCGAGCCCCGGGCGTGGTACGCGGTGTCGCTGTTGCGGACCATCTGGGTGATCTGCCCGTCGGAGGAGCGGATCACGTAATGGGCACTCACCTCGGACGTGGGGTCCTGGAACCAGCTGATCGAGCCCGAGTACGAGCCCTGAGTGACATGGATGATCACCTTGTCGATCGGCGCAGACCGGCCCTTGGTGAAGTTGTTCGGGTCGGCCGGGACCCACAGCGCCGACGGGTAGTCGGGGCTCTGGGCGCGTACCTCGGCGTCGGAGAAGGAACCCTTGTCCGGGGCGACCGGCCGGGCGGTCACCGAGATCCGCTCGCCGCCGGGGACGGTCGTGACGATCCCGTTCGCGAGGAACGTGTAGACGGCGTCGGCGTAGAGGGCGGCGGCGCGGCCCGTCGTACCGCTGTACCGCGCGACGGCCGGGTACCAGGCGTCGATGTCGTCGCGCTCGTCGCCATCGAGGCCGATGCGGTCCGCGTACGCACGCAGCACGGCCGCGCCGCCGAGGATGTTGGCCGCGGTGTCTCGCCGGAGCTCCGACAGCGGCGCGCCGGTGAGTGCGGCGGCCTTTTCCAGCGTGTGGTTCCCGGGATTGCTGACCAGGTGCATCACTCCGTACCCGTTCGCCTGGCTGGGGCGCCCGGTGTGGCCGTCGAGGTGCGTTTCGCCGTAGCCGACGGCGGCGAGCAGGTCGCGTGGTACGTCGAACTCCCGTGCCGCCTCGGCGAACGCCTGGTTCATGGAGTGGCGGGTGGCGACCGGAGGGGGTGCGGCGAGGACCGGCGTACCGGTCGCGGCGAGCGCGGTGGCGGTGAGGGCCGCCAGCACGGATGCGCGGATCCTTGTGTGGGCTGCGGCGCGTCTGGGCATACCTGCTCCTGCTCTGTGGGGGAGAAAGAGCGGCCCCGGACCGAGTGGGGTGGGTCGCGAGGGCCGCGAAGCCGGCTCAGGGTATCTATGCGTCCAGGGCATGACAATCATCTTCTGCGTGTCCAACTCCCTGTCACTCCAACGGAGTTGACCATAAGGACAACAAGCCGCCCGGTGACCCTGCAGGCGCTCGCCGGGCGGAGTGACCATCCGTCAGATGCGTACCGTACCCCGCTCCACTCCGCGACGGGCTGCGGCGCGACACCGATGCCGCGACCTCTCCGACCCTGATCCGCCGGACATCCTCCAGGGGGAGCGAGGGCCGCTCCCGCCGTCGGCCCCTCCCGCCCGGCGGGCGCGAGGGCCGGCCGTTCGCCGTTCCTGCCGGCGGTCGCGGTGGATGAGGTGCCCGGCGCAGTAGAGCTCATGGCCCCGGTCCAGCTCCTGCCGCCGCCGCTCGGGGCGGGCGACCTGGCAGTACGTCTGCAGATGGCCGTCCGGCTCCTGGGCCGCGCCGAGCAGTCCGGTCAAACGGTCCACATCGCAGGCGAGTTGCCTGTCGCCCGACGCCTCCGGGTCTGCCAGTCGCCAGGACACCGCATCCGGCCACTTGTGGACATCGGAGTCCTGGAACGGGAAGTCCCCGGTGAAGCCTCCGTCCCCGGTCGCGGCCGCGCGCAGGTTCCGACGGGCTTCCGGCCTCTTTGCGCCCGCGGGCCCCTGCGGGATGCCCGCTTCCGCGTCGGTACGGCGACGGGCGGCCCAGAAGCCGCCGCTGATCCGGGCAGGGGTGACGGGATGCAGCACGGTGTGCGCGGTGCTGCTCGGGCGTATCGGTCCGACGCTCATGGGCGGGGACGACAGCGATGCGACCGGTCGAACAGAGGGGGCCGCCCGGTCGACTGTCGACCGGGCGGCCCCTGCGGCTTTACGTGATCAGTTCGGTGCGTTCACGTCCACGCGCACGACCTGCGGGTCGTGGTCGCTCGCCTGGTCGGCGAACTCCGCGTTGATGTGCACCACGTCGTAGTCGAAGTGACGCACGCCGGGGCTGGTCAGGATGTGGTCCAGCGTCTGCGAGTTGCCCTCGTACACATAGCTGTACTGCTCGCCCTCCGGCAGCGTGGTGATCAGCGGCTTGAGCACCTGGCCGTCGGTCAGCGCGTCCATCGTCGGCGAGAACGCGAAGTCGTTGAGGTCCCCGAGGGTGATGACCTGTGCCGACTTGTCGGCCGCCAGCAGCGACTTGACGAAGTTGTTGACCTCCGCCGCCTGCTTGACGCGCTTCGTCTCCGAGCTGCGCTTCGGCTCCTGGTAGCGACCGTGCAGAGGCTGGTCGCCGCCCTTGGAGCCGAAGTGGTTGCCGATGACGAACACCGTCTTCCCGTGGAAGCGGAACTCGCCGACCAGGGGCTTGCGGCTGTCCGCCCACGCGTCGCTGGTCGGTGCGATGCGGCCGGGCGACGCCGAGAGAGTGATGCCCTTCTTCGTCTTCACGACGGTCACGGGGGTGGTCGCATCGCCGCCCGCGCGGTCCACGAAGTCGACGCGCTCGGGGTTGTAGAGGAAGACGTTACGGATGTTGCCGCCGGGCTCGCCGCCGTCCTTGCCGTCCACGGGGGCGACGTAGCGCCACACGTACTGCGGACCGCCCGCCGCGACGATCGCGTCGGTGAACCGCTTGAGCGTCGCCTCGGAGCCGACCGTGCCGTCGTTCACCGCACCGTTGTCGTCCTGGATCTCCTCCAGCGACACGATGTCGGGGGAGGAGAGGTTGACCGCGACGCCCGCGGCGAGGGTGTCGAACTTGGTCTGCTCGTCGTTCGCGTCCAGGTTCTCCACGTTGTACGTGGCGACCGCGAGCTCCTTGTCCTTCTGCTTCCGTGTGACCTCGCGCTTCAGGTGGTGGTCGGTGAGCGTCCCCAGCTGGGTCGCCTGGAGGTTGTAGCCGCCGAAGGAGGCGTAGTCCATGACACCGGTGGTGGTACCGGACAGCTCGTCGCCGACGTTCGCGACAGGGAAGGGGCGGGTGGTGTCCAGCGACATCACCTTGATGCGACCGGTGTTCTGGTCGGTGTACGAGGAGTAGAGCGTGCCGCCGCGCTGCGTCGGGTTCTCGTTCGGCTTGACCGTCACCCAGACCTCGTCGTACGCGGTCGTCGCACCCGTGACCCGGGCGTCGGCGATCTGCACACGGGTACCTTCGAGCGATTCGTACAGGTCGAGCGCGTACGTCGCCGGGTCGAGGGCCAGTGCGTCGATCGAACCGCCGCCTGCCGAGGGGGAATACGTGCCGGGCACGGACGCCGCGTCGAGCACGACCGGCGCGGGCAGCGTGTTGCCCGACGACAGGACCGTGACCCTGGGGGCGGTGATCTCGGTGATCGACTGGGTGGTGCTGGACGGGTAGTACTCGTCCACCTTGCCGCTGACCAGCACGGAATCGCCCACGGCGACGGCCGGTGCGGTGGAGCCGGTGAAGACGAAGACACCTTCGCTGGTACGGGCGTCCGCGTCCGGCGTGGCGTCCTGGATCCAGAAGCCGCGCGATCCGCTGGTCCGCACGCCGGTGACGATGCCGGGGACCCCGGTCACCGACTGGCCGTTCAGCGGCGAGACGCGGGTGGTGCCCTGAATGTCGTGCACCCGCACGGTGCCGGGTTCGGTCGGGTTGCCGGGGTCGCCGGGGCCCGTTCCGCCGGACGTCTCACCGGCCGCGTTGACCGGCGTCGGGGCGCCCGCGGTCAGGTCGGCGGCGTTGTCGTCGGTGTCGGCGAGCGACGTACCGCGCGCCACGGAGGCGGTGGCGGAGGCGCCCGCCGCCGGGCCGCTGCCCTCCCGTACGACCGCGGAGCCGTAGCCGACGAGGTCCACGATGCGGGTGTCGGCGGCGCAGTCGGCCGCGGTCTTGCAGGTCAGCGGGGTGGTTCCGGAGACGAGGGCGACGGTGCCGCTGGTCGCGGACATCGCCACGGTGCCGGTGGCGTCCGGGGTGGGCAGGGCGACGGTGCCGCCGGTGCCCGCGGCCTGGGCGACCAGGTAGCGGCCGCCGGGCGCGACGGATCCGGTCAGCGGGGAGACACCCCAAGTCGAACCTGCGGACGGTGTGCCGGGCAGGTACTGGACGCTGAAGCCCGAGAGGTCGTACGCCGCCGAACCGGCATTGGCCAGTTCGATGAAGTCGCGGGTGAGGGTCGCACCCGAGTTGCCCCCGCCGCCGTAGACCTCGGAGATCACGGCGGTCGAGGACGGGGCCGCGAAGGCGGCGGGGAGCGCGGTCGCCGAGAGGGTCACGGCGACCGCGCCGGCCAGCAGGATGGAACGGGACTTGGATATGTGCACGGTGTACTGCCCCTCAAAGTGTGATGAGGGGCCACAAGCTATGCGCGTAGACCCTGCTGTGACAAGGCGCCAGAGGTTAATTCCAGAAAACGCTCCGATGAGCCCCTGGGGGTCGCGCTCGGGGATGACGGCAGGACCCTGCGTGCGCTGACCTTGAAGTCGCTGATCCTGAAATGGCTGAGGACGGTGCGGAACGCGACGTGCGCGCCGGTGTGCGGTCCGGGGTTGCGGTAGTCGAAGCGCACATCGCCGGCGTTCCAGAGGTTGTTCGGATCGGAGACCCGGTCGGGTCGCCGCTCGACAGGCAACCAAAAGGTTGCCTATGGTGAGGTGGGACCGGAACGGCAGAGAGGCGGTGGGAGGGGTGGCGGCGATGGACGCGATATTCAAGGCGCTCGCCCACCCCGGCCGTCGACAGCTCCTCGACCGGCTCAACGCGCGCGGTGGGCAGACACTGCGCGAGCTGAGCGAAGGGCTGGCCATGAGCCGGCAGGCGGTGAGCAAGCATCTCGCGGTCCTGGAGTCCGCACTTCTGGTCTCCACCGTCCGCAGGGGCCGGGAGAAGCTGCATTACCTCAACCCGGTGCCCATCCAGGAAGTGGCCGACCGCTGGATCGGACGGTACGAACGCGGCCGGATGACCGCGCTCTCCCGTCTCAAGGAAACGCTGGAAGGACAACCAGTCATGGACAAGCCCGAGTTCGTTTACGTCACCTACATCCAGACCACCGCGGAGAAGCTCTACCAGGCTCTGATCGACACCGAGTTCATCAAGATCTACATGGGTGGCTACGGCCCCGAGTCGACCTGGCAGGTCGGCGCGCCGGTCCGCTGGAAGATGGACCCGGACGGCGAGTTCGAGGAGGTCGGCCAGCGGGTTCTGGAGGCGCAGCCCGGCAAGCGGCTCTCGTACACCTGGCACACCCTGCAGCCCATGCACCGCGCGATGTTCGGCTTCGCCTCGGACGAGGAATGGGAGAAGGCGGTCCAGGAGCGGTCGAAGGTCACCTTCGACATCGAGCCCGCCGAGGAGCCCGCGATGGGCATCAAACTGACCATCACTCACGACGGTTTCGACAGCCCTGACAGCAGGATGCTGGAAGGCGTCAGCGGTGGCTGGGTCATGATCCTCTCGACGCTCAAGACCCTGCTGGAGGGCGGCAGGTTCGTTTCCGACCCGGATCGGTAGGCAGCTCCTCCGGACCGGCCTTCCACGCGGCGTGCTCGGATGCGGTCTGTCGAGGAGGAGGGGAAGCGTGACGCGGACGACACCGTCGCGCCCATGGGCCGCGGGCGGGTGAGGGGCAGGGGCTGAGCTACCGGGGCGATCTGTCGGTCGCCCCCGGCTGGAAGATCGGCGGATGGTCCGCCCCCTGGACCTTCTGCGACCCGATGGAGGTCCGCTGCGATTGCGGCGCCCCGGTCGCACCCCTCCTCACCGTCGACAGCAGCGAATGGGACGGCGAGAGCACTGGCTGGCGTCCTGTCGAGGACAGGGACGACACGGGCCGGCCGCCGTATCCCGACCGGGACTGCCCCACGATGGTGACCGTCGGCCGTGAAGACACACTCCAGGTCCACCGGTGCACCGTCTCGTACGGTCATTCGCCCGTCACGACCCTGGAGTAGTCCTGTCGCTGCGGGCCCTCGCGTGGATCAGCTCCGGGCGCGCCCGGCGATCAGGACCTCCAGGCCGTCCAGGATGCGGTCAAGGCCGAACTCCAGGGCCTGGTCCTGTCCCTGGGTTCCGGACCGGACCGAGGAGGCTGTCGCCGCTGCGAGGTGCGGGTAGTCCGCTCCGTGGTCCCGCAGCACCGTGCCGAGCGCGGCCAGGATCTGGGCCTCCGGGGTGCTGGACGGGGCGGCCGCACGGCTCTGGAGCGCGATGCCCCGGACGTGGCTGGTGAGCAGCACCACCGCGTCCATGCGCTCCGCGCCCGTGAGCCCGGTGCCGTCCAGCGCGGAGAGGGCCCGCTCCATCCAGCCGAGTTCCTTCGGGCCCATCAGGCGCGGGCCGACCGTCGCCTCCAGTAGCCAGGGGTGACGGCGGAGCGTCTCGACCAGGCCGTGCGACCAAGCCGTCAGGCGCGCCCGCCAGTCACCCTCTCCGCCCTCCGGTGCGTCATCCACCGCCGTTTCCACCATGACGGCGATCAGTTCCGCCTTGCCGGGCAGATATCGGTAGAGCGACATCTTCGTCTTGCCGAGCTGTTCCGCGACCCGCTGCATGGACACGGCTCCGAGGCCTTCCGCGTCCGCGATCCCGGTGCCGGTCCGGGCGATGCCGTCGAGGGTGAGTGCGGGCTTGGGTCCGCGCCGGGGCTGTGGTCCGGGTCCCCAGAGCAGGCGCACCAGGTCCGTCGGGTCGTCCGTCACCGCTGTCTCCTTGCCAGGAACAGAAACTGTGTCTATCGTACACAACAAGAAATGGCGTCCATGGGACGCAATTAATGTGGATCAACGATCCCCGGCACGGGAGTACCTGCCATGTCCCAGAAGGTTCTGATCTCCGGTGCGAGCATCGCGGGCCCCGCGCTCGCCCATTGGCTCGGTGAGTACGGTTTCGACGTCACCGTCGTCGAGATCACCCCGGCCCTCCGTGAGGGCGGACAGGCCGTCGACTTCCGCGGCAGGACCCATCTGACCGTCCTGGAGCGCATGGGCATCCTGGACGAACTCCGGCGGCTGCGGACCGGCGGCAGCCCCATGCGATTCGTCGACGAGACCGGCAGGCTCCGGCTCGAAATGCCCGCCGACTTCGCAGGCGGAGACATCGAGGTCCTGCGCGGCGACCTCGCCCGCGTCCTGTACGAGCGCAGCCTGCCCCGCGCCCGGTACCTCTTCGGGGAGTCGATCGCGGCGCTGCACGAGGACGAGGACGGCGTACGCGTCGCCTTCCGCGGCGGCGAGACCCGCACCTTCGACCTCGTCATCGGCGCCGACGGGCTGCACTCCAACGTCAGGCGCCTCGCCTTCGGCCCCGAGAACGCGTACGTGCGCCACCTCGGCCACTACGCCGCCACGTGGAGCCTGCCCAACTACGCCGGTTTCGGCTTCGGCGAGGGTTCCACCGGCTGCAACACCCCGGGCCGTCTCGCCTCCGTCGGCACCGACAACCGCAACCCCGACACCGCCCGCGCCTTCTTCGTCTTCGCTGCCGACCGGATGGACCACGACCGGCACGACCAGCAGGCGCAGAAGGCCCTCGTCGCCGAGGCGTTCGCCGGAATGGGCTGGGACGTGCCCCGGCTGCTCGCCACCCTGGAGGACGCCGACGACCTGTACTTCGACTCCATCAGCCGCGCCGACGTGGACACCTGGTCCCGAGGCCGCATCGCCCTCCTCGGCGACGCCGCCTGCGGGGCCACCATCGGTGGGATGGGCACCGGGACCGCGATCGTCGCCGCGTACGTGCTCGCGGGGGAACTGGCCGCCCACCCCGGCGACCACGCCACCGCCTTCGCCCGCTACGAGAATCTGCTGCGCACCTATGCGCAGGGCTGCCAGAAGGGCGGTGACCGGACCGGCCCGTTCCTCGCCCCTGGATCCATGTTCGCGCTGCGCATGCGCAACTGGATGCTCAGCCGCAGGCTCATCCTCAACTGGATGCTGGAAGAGGGGAGAAAGGTCACGAACATCGAACTGCCCGACTACCCGGCACACCGGACATCCGCGCCGCCCGTGCGCTGAGGGGGCAGGGGGATCCGGCGGTGCGGAACCCTGCGTGTGGGGGCGGTCCGGCCGCCTTCGGGCCGAGGTGTCGGAGCGGGCGATGGTGCGACGCGCGGCCGAACAGGGCCTGACGGTCGGCTCGTTCCCCGGACTGCTCGACCGGGCGCTCGCTGGGGAACCGTGGGCGGTGGCGCTCCCTCACGCTCCGGGGATCCGGTCCAGGAACCCGCTGACCGAGCTGATGCGCCCGTCGTCGTCGAGGGTGGCGACATCCGACCCGGCGGCGGGCGCCGAGCCGTCGGCGGTGGAGACCAGGTCCCAGCTGAAGCGGACGATGTCGTGGTGTCCTTCGGGGGCGCCGGTCAGCTTGAACTCGTAGCCGGGGAACTGCTGATGGGCACCGCTGATCACGGCCACCAGCTCGTCGTGGCCCCGCACGGAGGCCAGCGGGTCGGTGTACGTGGCACCTTCGGTGAAGGCGGCGGCGACGGCCTTCGCCAGGTCCTCGGGGGTGGCCGCGTTCCAGGCGGTGAAGTGGCGCTGAACGGCGTCCTCGTATGCGGTCATCGTGCTGTCCTCCCGGTCTCGGTCCCGGCCCCGCGGCCGGGATCCTGTGCGGCTCGTGAGGAACACGATGTCCGACACGGGAAGCGGCGTCGAGTACCTCCCGGGTCATGGTCCGGACGCCCCGGCGGCGGCGTGCGGCACTCAGGAGGCTGTCCGGGTCAGGAACTCCATGAGAATGGCGTTGAGTTCCTCGGCGTGGGTCCAGCCGATGTTGTGCGGGCCGCCCGGGATCTCCACGAGGCGGCTGTTCTTGACCAGGCCGGGCAGCCGCCGGCCGCAGGAGTCGATGGGCAGGATGCGGTCCTCGTCGCCCTGGACGATCAGCGTCTCCACGTCGATCCTGGGCAGGTCGTCGCGGAAGTCCGTCAGCCAGGCCGGTACGCAGGCCAGTGTGGCGTGGGCCGATGCGCCGGCGGCCACCGTCCACTGGAGCTGCAGCGCCTGGTCGCTGATCCGGGTGCCACCGAGCTTGTCGACGTTGTTGAAGTCGTGGAGGAAGGCCGTCAGATACGCGGGACGGTCCGCGGCGATGGCGCTCATGATGCCGTCGAAGACGCCCCGGTCGACCCCCTCGGCGTTGTCCCCGGTCTTCAGGAGGAACGGCGGGATCGGGGCGATCAGTGCCGCCCGGTCGACCCGCGCGGATCCGTAATTGCCCAGGTAGCGGACGACCTCGCCGGTGCCCATGGAGAACCCGACCAGAATGGTGTTCTGCAGGTCGAGCTTCTCCATGACGGCGTTGAGGTCCGTGGCGAGGGTGTCGTAGTCGTACCCGGTGGTGGGCTGTGAGGAGCGGCCGAAGCCGCGCCGGTCGTATGTGATCACCCGGTACCCGGCGCGCAGCAGGACCGGGAGCTGCTTCTCCCAGGAGGCACCGCTCAGCGGGAACCCGTGGATCAGGACGATGGGCTGCCCCATCCCGTGGTCCTCGTAGTACACATGGATGCCGGCGGAGTTCTCCTCGCCAACGGTGATGTACGGCATGACTCTCCCATCGCACGGCCCGGTCCTGACGTGGTCCGGGCTCCTGGGGCCTCTTCTCGGAGCGTGCCGGGCTCGCCGGGTCAGGCACGCACTCCCTGTTGTGGCCTGATCCGGAAGAGAGGTCCTGGGGTCCTTCTTTCGGATCGGGTCAGCCGCTCCGCGGAGGGCCGCTCCCTGATCCGGCCTGATCCGAAAGAAAGGCCCTAGCCCATTACGCCCCCATTCGGTGGTCCGCGCACTGTCGGCGGTCCTGAACAGGTGCCTGGCCCGGTTCCCTCATGTGATTTTCACGGAGCGCCTCTACGGTGGGCGTCGTGACCGAGATGAGCCCTCCCGGCTGGCATACGGACCCCGGGTATACAGGAACAGGCCCTGTCCAGGAACGCTGGTGGGACGGGAGTCAGTGGACGGATCAGCTCCGGATGCCGCCCGCGGCCGTCCGGCGCCGCCGGATCCGGATCGGCGTCGGCGTCGCCGCGGGCGTGGTGGTGCTGGCCGCGATCGCGGGCGGCACGGTCCTGCTGGCGGATGGGTCCAACAGCTCCGAGAACACCTCCCGCGGTGTCGTGTCGCCGACGCCCAGTTCCCCCGGGGGACAGAACGGCCAGGGTGGTCCCGGTGGCCGGAGTCCGGCGCCCGACCAGCAGCAACCGCAGCAGCAGCCGCCGTCCGAGGAGGGGTATGCCACGGACGTCGGCAGCGGCATCAGCCTGCCGGTGCCCGACGGCTGGACCGGTCAGTCGGCCCTGATCGGTGCGTCGGTGAGCACGGGAACGTACACGTGCCCGGCCGACCCTTCGCAGAAGTGCGAGCGCGGAGGGGCGTTCGTCGCCCCGGCCCAGGCGCTGAAGATCACGGCGAAGACGGCGGAGGCGGCGGCGAAGGCGGACATCTCCGTCAATGCCAAGTCGTCGTACGGCGGCAAGGCCTACGGCGCCATCACCTCGCACCAGCAGCTCAAGTCCGAGGCGGTCACCGTTGCGGGCCGGAAGGGCTATCTGGTGCGCTGGAAAGTGGTCACGAAGGAGGGCGACGACGGCTACGTCCAGTCGCTGGCCTTTGTCTCCCCGCACTCCGCGGACATGCTGGTCGTCGTACGGTCCGGCTTCGACGTCAGCCCGAAGGCGCCCGCGCTCTCGGTGATGGACGAGATCACCAAGGGGATCAAGGCGGCGGCCGTGACGGGCTCGGGATCCGGGCAGACCGCCTGAAGCGACTCGACGGAACTCGGCAGTACCCGGCCCGCGGGATACCTTCCCGTGGGCCGGTTCCGCGTGCCGGGCGCGGGCGTCGCGAGGAGCGGGTCGTGCGGAACTCGGCGGGTACTGCGCCGAACAGGTGAGTACGTACCCGGTCGCACGGCGACCGCGTGGCCCGGCCGCGACCTCTTCGTCCTGATCGCCCTCGTGCACGCTCCGAGATCATCCGGGTGGGGCGCGGCATCGGTCCCGGGACACCTGCCGTCCCCGCACCGGCCACCCGGCAGGCCGCCGTCACCCAGAAGGTCACCGAGGCGTGGTGGCCCAGCAGCGCCTCGAACTCCTGCTCCTGCCGGAGGGTGTGCGGGTGGTCATCATCTGCGGGCGCTGACCATGGGCGACCCCGATACCGACCTCGTCGGACCGCACCAGGAGCCGGAGCGCCGACCCGGGCCCGGTGCGGGCCGTCACGTCACGCGGGAGCTGCGCGGCGGCGGTACGGCGTTCCCGGACGCCAGCGGCGAACGGGCCAGTTCGATGCAGCCCAGCCCGATGAGGGCGATCGCGACCAGCTCCGGCAGCAGCCACCAGCCGGTGCGCAGTTCCTCGCCGAACAGCGTCACCCCGTACAGGATGCTGATCAGCGCGTCGCCCAGGGTCAGCATCGGTTGGACGGCGACCAGGGTGCCCGCCTGGAGTGCGTTCTGCAGCAGGAACAGCGCACCCACTCCGGCGGCGGCGGTGGCGTACAGCTGCCAGGACGTCATGAGCACGGTCACCCCGCCGTCGCCGAGCCGCCCCATCGCGTCCTTCATCAGGGCGGCCGTGAGCGAGTACCCGCACGCCGCGGCGAGCCCGAGCAGCGCCGCCCGGGGGTTCCCGCGGGTGCTCATCGCGCCGGTGATCAGCGCGGCCTCGACGATTCCCGTCAGGATCAGCGCCGGAACCCAGGCCGCGCCCTGCACCGACGTGCTGCCGCCGTCCGGAGCGGCGGAGGCCATGCCGAGGGTCAGCCCGGCGGTCACGGCGACCACGCCCCACCAGACTCCGCGCGGTACCCGGACCCGCGTCACGAAACCGGCCAGCAGCAGCGTCGCCGGGAGTTCGATGACGAAGATCGGCTGGACCACGGAGATCGGGCCGGTGGCCAGCGCGACGGCCTGACAGACGGCGGCGACGATCACCAGCCCGATCCCGGCCAGCCACACCTTCTGGCGCAGCAGATGGCCGATCAGCGACAGGTGCATCGCCTTCGTGTCGGGTACGGCGAGGGCGGCACGGCGTTGCAGCACGGACGCGGCGCCGTTGCCGAGTGCGGTCAGGATGGCGAACAGGACGCTGATCACCCGTCCATGATGCGGGGGCCCGCACGCAATTCGGGGTCCTGCCGGCCTGCGGTGCGGCGGGCACGCGAAGGGAGGAGACGATGTGCTTGCGGACGGGAGTTGTCCGCATATCCGCGTACCGTGCCGTTCATGGCCGCGAAGACGAACCCCGCCGCACGAGCCGCATCCGCCCAGTCCCCGGTGCTCACGCCCCGCGCACTGGGCCGGGCCACCCTGGAGCGCCAACTGCTCCTGCGCCGGAGCCCGATGTCCGCGAAGGAGGCCGTCAGGCATCTCGTCGGGCTCCAGGCGCAGAACACCAAGCCGCCGTACCACCAGCTCTTCGCCCGCCTCGAAGGCTTCGACCCGGCCGAGCTCTCCGCGCTGATGGAGACCCGCGAGGTGGTCCGTATCGTCACCCTCCGCTCCACCATTCACACCCACACCGCCGACGACGCGCTGACCCTGCGCCCGCTGGTCCAGCCGGCCCGCAGCCGGGAGCTGAAGATATTCCGGCAGGGGCTCGGCGGTGTGGACCTGGACCGGCTCGCGGTGATCGGCAGAGAACTCGTCGAGGAGCGGCCGCGCACCCCGAAGGAACTCCGCGAGGCACTGCTCGCCCAGTGGCCGGACGCCGACCCGCAGGCCCTGACCATGGCCGCCCGCTGCGTCCTGCCCCTGGTCCAGGTCACCCCGCGCGGGCTCTGGGGCCGGAGCGGACAGGTCGCGCTGACCACCGCCGAGCACTGGCTCGGCCGACCGTCCGAGCCGGCCCCCGCACCCGACGCGACCGTGCTGCGCTACCTCGGCTCCTTCGGCCCCGCCTCCGTGAAGGACATGCAGATGTGGGCCGGACTGACCCGGCTGCGAGAGGTCTTCGAACGGCTGCGGCCGCGGCTGATCACCTTCCGCGACGAGCACGGCGTGGAACTCTTCGACCTGCCGGACGCCCCGCGTCCCGACCCGGACACCCCCGCCCCACCGCGCTTCCTGCCCGAGTTCGACAACGTCCTGCTCGGCCACGCGGACCGAACGCGCGTCATCCCGCCGCAGTTCAAGGGACGCAACGGGAACGGCAATCAGGCGTACGGAGCCGTGCTCGTCGACGGCTTCCTCGCGGCGATCTGGCGGTTCGGCGTGCCCGGACGGAAGCCCGGCGGCGAGGCGACCGTCACCGTGCAGGCACTGGGGAGACTGAGCCGGGCGGAACGCGACGCCGTCACCGAGGAGGGGATGCGGATGCTCGCCACGATGGGACCCGCGGACCCGACGGCACACGACATCCGGTTCGCCCCCTTCGTCGACTTCGGGGACTGACCGGGACCGGGGCTCAGAGCCTGTCGGGTGACCTTCGATCGGAGAGCGGACGCGGCATGGTGCGTGCGATTCCAAGGCGCCGGGATGGCCTTGGACGGGGTCTCCCCTGCTCGAACGAAGCTGAGAGCTCGGGGAAGGAGCTACCAGGGCATTTCGGCGACGCCGGAAGCGTGCGTGCCAGGGCGTGGCCGCCCGATCGGAGGTCACCCGACAGGCTCTCAGTCGGCGCGGCCCGTCGCCGCCACCGTCACGCCCAGACCGATCATCGCGAAACCACCCGCCCCGCCGATCATCGAAAGCCGCCTGTCCGACCGGGCGAACCAGCTCCGGGCCGTTGATGCGCCGAGCCCCCAGAGCGTGTCCGTCACCAGCCCGATCGCGATCGGCACCAGCCCCAACAGCAGCATCTGCGCCGGGAGATGACCGGTCGACGGGTCCACGAACTGGGGGAGTACCGCGGCGAAGAAGACGATGCCCTTGGGGTTGGTGACGCCGACGACCACACCGTCCATCACCGTCCGCAGATCACCGCGCGCGGGCCGCCCCGGCGACGCCTCGACAGCCCCCGGCCTCAGCTCCTTGCGGTGCCGGAACGCCTGCACACCCAGGAGGACCAGATACGCCGCACCCGCCAGCTTCACGGTCATGAAGACCACCACCGAGCGTTCGACCAGCGAACCGATGCCCAGCGCGACCGCCACGACCAGGACGTACGAACCGGCGACATTGCCCAGCACCGTGGCCAGCGCGGTGCGGCGGCCGTGGGCCAGCGCCCGGCCGATCACGAAGAGCACGCTGGGCCCCGGGACCACGATCACCAGCAGGGACATCGCCGCGAACGCGAGATACTGATGTGTGGACACCATGTCCATCACCCCCTGGCCCCGACCGTACGGCACAGACCCCGGCGGACGTCAGGCGCGCGACCGAGGCGGACACCCGGCGCGCACCTACGGCAGCAGCCCCGCCCGGCGCGCCGCCACGACCGCTTCCAGCCGGGTGTGCGCCCCCAGCTTCCGCATCGCGGCCCGCAGATACCCCTTCACCGTCTCCGGCCGCAGCCCCAGCCGGTCCGCCGCCGCCGCGTTCGTCGCGCCCGCCGCCACACAGGCGAGGACATCGATCTCGCGTGGCGCCAGCTGCACCCCACGGTCGCTCGGCACCGGTGTCCCGGACGCCGAGGCCAGCCGCCCGCACACCGACAGGAGTTCCGCGCGAAGCACCGGGTCGGCCACCTTCGGCACCAGCGCGCGCAACTCGCGGTGCGCCTCGCGGACGTCCTCCCAGGCACCCGGTGCCGCCCGGGGGTCCGTCACCTGGTCCCGGGTGACGGCCAGGAGGTGCTGCACCTCGTCGCGCACGGCGAGCGCCTGTTCCACGTCGCGGGCCGCCGCGACGGCCGCGTCGAACGTACGGTCCCCGAGGGTGAGCGGCTCGCGCAGCGCGCCGTACAGCACGCCCCGTACCTTGCGGCGTACGACGACGGGCACCGCGACCACCGAGCGCAGCCCCTCCGCGGCGACCGCGGTGTCGTACTCGTGGCTGATGTGCCGCGACGACGGGTAGTCGGTCACCGCGCACGGCCGGGACAGGGCGATCGACTTGCCGCCGAGCCCGCTGCCCGCCGAGATGACGAGGCCGCGCAACGCCGTCGTCTGCGCTCCGTTGAGTTCCACGATCCTGGCGTGGCGGGCATCCGACAGCAGTCCGCCGAACGCCACGGGCAGCCCGCTCGTCCGGCGCAACCGCAGCAGTGCCGCCTGCATCTCGACCGCATCGACCGGTTCGGACACGCTGTTGCCTCTCTGCCCGGCCGCGTACCCCCGTTCGGGGGTGGTGAGACCTGGGTCACTGTTTACATGATGCTAAAGGGACCGGTCCGGTCCCCAATAAGGAGGGCACATGTCGGCAACCAGCGCTACGGAAACGTTCCGGGCCGCCCGGGACTTTCTGCTGCAGCATCGCGAGGACTACGCGACGGCGTACCGGGGCTTCCGCTGGCCCCGGGCCGACCATTTCAACTGGGCGCTGGACTGGTTCGACGTCATCGCCGAGAACAACCACCGCACCGCCCTGCACATCGTGGAGGAGGACGGCCGCCGCACCGAGGTGTCCTTCGCCGCGATGTCCGCCCGCTCCAACCGGGCCGCGAACTGGCTCCGCGCCCAGGGGGTACGCGCCGGCGACCGCGTCCTCGTCATGCTCGGCAACCAGGTCGAACTGTGGGAGACGGCCCTCGCCGCGATGAAGCTGCGCGCCGTCGTCATCCCCGCCACCCCGCTCCTCGGCCCCGTCGACCTGCGCGACCGGGTGGAACGCGGCCGGGTCCGGCATGTGATCGTGCGGGACACGGACGCCGCCAAGTTCGACGAGGTGCCTGGCGACTACACCCGGATCGCTGTCGGTGAGGACGTACCGGGCTGGCTCCCGTACACCGGCGCCGACGAGCAGCCGGAGAGCTTCGAGACGGACCGGGAGACCGACGCCGACGAGCCCCTGATGCTGTACTTCACCTCCGGCACGACCGCCAGCCCCAAGCTGGTCGAGCACACCCATGTCTCGTACCCCGTGGGCCACTTGTCGACGATGTACTGGATCGGCCTCAAGCCCGGGGACGTCCACCTCAACATCTCGTCACCGGGCTGGGCCAAGCACGCCTGGTCGAACCTCTTCGCGCCGTGGAGCGCCGAGGCGACCGTCTTCATCTTCAACTACACCCGGTTCGACGCGGGCCGGCTGATGGCCGAAATGGACCGCTCGGGCGTCACCAGTTTCTGCGCCCCGCCCACCGTCTGGCGGATGCTGATCCAGGCCGACCTCTCCCAGCTGAACACCCCGCCGCGCGAGGTCGTCGCTGCCGGGGAGCCGCTGAACCCCGAGGTCATCGAGACGGTCCGGCGGGAGTGGGGTGTCACGATCCGGGACGGCTTCGGCCAGACCGAGACCGCCGTCCAGGTCGCCAACACCCCCGGCCAGGTACTGAAGGCCGGTTCGATGGGGCGGCCCAGCCCCGGCTTCAAGGTCGAGCTCCTCGACCCGGTCACCGGTGAGCCCGGTGCGACGGAGGGCGAGATCTCCCTCGACCTGTCGGAGCGCCCGGTCGGCCTGATGACCGGCTACCACGGCGACCCGGACCGTACCGCCGAGGCGATGGCCGGGGGCTACTACCGCACCGGCGACATCGGCTCCCGCGACGAGGACGGCTACATCACCTATGTCGGCCGCGCCGACGACGTGTTCAAGGCGTCCGACTACAAGATCTCGCCGTTCGAGCTGGAGAGCGCGCTGCTGGAGCACGAGGCGGTCGCCGAGGCCGCGGTCGTGCCCGCGCCCGACCCGGTCCGGCTCGCCGTCCCGAAGGCGTACGTTGTCCTCGCGGAGGGCTGGGAGCCCGGCCCGGACACGGCGAAGGTGCTGTTCGCGCACTCGCGGGCGGTCCTCGCCCCGTACAAGCGGATCCGCCGACTGGAGTTCGCCGAGCTGCCGAAGACCGTCTCCGGAAAGATCCGCCGGATCGAGCTGCGCGAGCGCACGGCCCAGGGCGCCGGCACCGAATTCGGCGAGGAGGACCTGCGATGACCGGACGCACCGGGCTGTCCTACGCGCACGGCACCGGCACCGCCGCCCTGCTCGGAGACACGATCGGGCGCAATCTCGACCGGGCGATCGAGGCGCACCCGGAGCGTGAGGCGCTCGTCGACGTCGCCTCGGGGCGGCGCTGGACGTACGCCGAATTCGGTGCGGCGGTCGATGAGTTGGCGCGCGGGCTGATGGGCTCCGGGGTGGCCAGGGGTGACCGCGTCGGAATCTGGGCCGTCAACTGCCCCGAGTGGGTGCTCGTCCATCTGTTACGGCATGACGGAGACCTCCCCGGTCTCCACCCAGACCCGCCGCGACGACGACCTGGAGCGCCGCACCGGCACGGTCGGCCGCGTCATGCCGCACATCGAGGTGAAGGTCGTCGACCCGGCGACCGGCGTGACCGTGGAGCGCGGGGAGGCCGGCGAGCTCTGCACCCGTGGCTACAGCGTGATGCTCGGCTACTGGGAGCAGCCCGAGCGGACCGCCGAGGTGATCGACACGGGGCGCTGGATGCCCACCGGCGACCTCGCGGTGATGCGCGAGGACGGCTACGTACAGATCGTCGGCCGGATCAAGGACATGATCATCCGCGGTGGTGAGAACGTGTACCCGCGGGAGATCGAGGAGTTCCTCTACCGCCACCCGAAGGTCGCGGACGTGCAGGTGGTGGGCGTACCGGACGCCACGTACGGCGAGGAGATCCTTGCCTGTGTCATCCCCAGGGACGCCGCGGACCCGCCGAGCCTGGACGAGGTGACGGCGTACTGCCGCGAGCAGCTTGCGCACTACAAGATTCCGCGGAGGCTCCAGATCCTGGAGGCCTTCCCGATGACGGTCAGCGTGAAGGTCCGGAAGATCGAACTGCGGGAGAACTACGGATAGTCGGTGAGGAAGGAGGCGTTGTCCGGGGCGCGGTCAGGCGGCTTCGATGATGTCGTCGGCAGTGCCGCGGGTCGCCGCCGCCCACTCGATGAGCAGTACCTCGTACGCCGCGGACTCCACGGACGACCAGTCCTGCCCGGCTCGCGCGTCCACCAGCGCACGGATCGCCTCGTTCGCCTCGACGGCGGACGGGTGCGTCGGCTGTGTGGTGTGCAGCGGGTCGGAAGAAGGGGAGTGCCGTGGAATTAAGACCATGCGCGCCATCTTACGGCCGCCCACTGACACAGCCCGAACAATTGTGGCCCCAGGCGCGAACGTGACCGATCGCACTCGCTGTCGCCGGGTGGTTCCGCTCCGGCGTCAGGGGTGTTGACGCCCGGTCAGAGTTCGCGGCGCATGCAGACCCTCGGCCAGCGGTCCAGGCCGTGTTCCGCCTCCTCCGCCCTGATCTTCCGCAGCCCGTCGGTGAGTTCGGCCTCCGTGAGCGCACGGAAGCCGAGGCGCGTGTAGTACGGCGCGTTCCACGGGACATGAGAGAACGTCGTCAGCGTGAGGGCGGCCAGCCGTCGGTCGCCCGCCCAGTCGGCCACGTGGTCGATGAGCGCGCGGCCCACGCCGCGCCGGGCGGCGGACGGATGGACCGAAACCTGCTCGACATGGGCCGCCCCGTCGACCTCGTCGGCGATCAGATAGCCGACGGGGCGGTCGTCGGACTCGGTGACCACCCAGGCGCGGCCGGCCCCGCGGTAGTCGTCCAGCAGGTCGAGGGGCGGCGGGTCGTCGTCCGAGACGGCGGACATGCCGAGGGCGCGGAACGGTTCGCCGGCGGCGCGTTCGATGTCCTGGAGCAGCGGGAGATCGGAGCGGCGGGCGGGACGGATACGCATGTCGCCAGTATGGCGTCGGCGGCCGGTGCGCGGGGCCAGGGGCCCCGGGCCCTTCACGGGCGGTCGCGCAGAACAAACGCCTGCCAAGGGTGATGCTGCTGGTATTGAGGGGGCGCGTGGGGGCGTTTGTTGATTCCCGTGCAACCCCAATGTCATCTGTGGCGGATGCGACCGATTGGCTACCTTCTGTAGCGAGCTGATCGCACATGGCGACATTGGGGTTGGTGTGTGCGGCAGCGGGATCGGAGAAAAGTACGTGAAATCTTGCAAGCGGTGGGCTGTGGGCCTGGGGGCCGTCGCGATCAGCACCGGGCTGATGTCGGGCTCATTCAGCCCGGCCGTCGCCAGCGACTCCGCGGGAGCAGCCCCACGGTTCGTCGTCGCCAAGCAGTTGACCCTGAGACTGGCGAGCGCTCCGGGCCAGGTCGCCAATGTACGGGGAGCCGGCCAGGGCAACGGCGTCCCGGTCATCCAGTACCCGTGGGCCGGTACGGCCAACGAGCGCTGGGAAGCGAATGCGGTCGCGGGCGGCTACTACCGGTTCAAGTCCGTCAACAGCGGCAAATGCCTCGACGTCGAGGGCGGCGGTAACGCCAACGGCACCCCGGTCATCCAGTACACCTGTAGCAACGCCGCCAACACGTTGTGGAAGTTCGTGCCCAAGGGCATCGGTTACCAGATCGTCGTCAAGTCCAGCAACAAGTGCCTCAACGTCGCGGGGGGAGTAGGCGTCGGATACCCCCTCATCCAGTACGACTGCACCGCCCAGGGCGCGAGCAACGATGTCTGGCTGCCCGTCTGGGAGCCCAACGACATCTAAGTCCTCACGGGAGCCCGTCGGCCAGGCGCTGACACCTTGTGGCTGGGCCCTCCCTCGGGGACCCAGCCACATTCGGTCGTGGACAACGGGCAGCGCGAAACTGCGTCCGTGATTCGTCTCGTACCGCGGGCCGGCCACTCCGGCAGCACCGGTACGGCGCCACCTTGATCGGAAACTCCACGAACCCGGCGTCAAGAGGCGGCCGGCCCCGGTGGGTTCCAGCGCGACCGGCCGGGCCGCGGCGGGCAAGCCCGCTGCGACCGCCGGGACCAGCCCGGCACGATGTGAACGAGAGACCCTAGGTGTATTGCCCTGTGAGGGCGGCGCCGGTGCCTTGTCGATGTCCTCGTGGTCCCCGCGCCCCGCGCCCGCGGGGATGGTCCCGTGTACTTCGCCAAGATGGACCCCTCCAGCAAGTGGTCCCCGCGCGCGGCCCGGATTCCGGATCGCTCCGTGGCGCGAACTCGCCCTAGAAACGGGCCGATTGAATGTTTCGCGACGGAAGTTTGATCGTGTGGCGAACCCTTGACAGCAGACGTTGCGCCACTTGAGGATCGGTGTGCCTTCGCTGACCGGTGGGGGCTCAGTTTTGAGCGATACAAGGGGGTTTTCGTATGTCCGCGATCGTTTCCACGCTCAAGCACACGAAGTACGTCATGGGTTCCCTGGCTGCGGTGCTGTTCACGAACTGCCCCAGCTGACGCGGGAACGGGGTGGGCGGTCATGGCCGCCCACCCCGGCATGGTGAGGGGTCGGGGCGGGTGGGGGAGGACCATGTTCGACGCGGGGATACGGCAGTTCCGGATGGCGCTGGCCATGGTGCTCGGCCGTCCGATCAATGTTCGCTCCGCCGAAAGGCTCGTCGATGACGCGCTGGCGACACTTGCCGAGTTCGGCTCCCCCGGCGAGGACGTCGAACAGTTGCTGCGCGGCGCCGCCGCAGACCCGCAGATGCGTACCGACCTCACGAACAAGGCCCTGCGCCGTACCGCGAAACGCCTCGCGGCCAAGTCGTCCTTCTACGCGGACCACTTCGCGGCAGCAGGAGTCGACCCGGCCGCACTGACCGTCGAGAACATCACCGCCGTGCCCGTCACCACCAAGACCGACCTGGTCGAGCGGGCCCGCGACTTCCTGTGCGGCGAGCCCTTCCTCGCTTCCCGGACCACCGGGACGACAGGCCGGCCCACCGAGGTCTGGTACTCCCGCTACGAGGAACGCCTGTGGCCCGCGCTCGTCGCCCTCTCCCAGGTGCTGCGCGGCACCGTCCTTACCACCGACCTGGTCCAGTTCAACATCAGCTCCCGGGCGACCGGCACGGCGTACGCGGAGATGCAGGTGGCCCGCCTGGCAGGGGCCGCGATCCGCATGGTGGGACTGGTCCCACCGGCCGAGACGCTGGACCTCATGGCGGGAACCGGCCCATCGGCGCCGACCCTGATGGTCACCTACCCGAGCTATCTGGGACAGCTGACCCGCCTGGCCCGTGAACGGGGACTCGGCCCCGCGGACTTCCGGCTGCGTCGTATCAACGTCGGCAGCGAAGTGCTCTCGCCCGCCCTCGCGGAGGCAGCCGAGAAGGCCTTCGGCGCCCCCGTCCACGACGGCTACGGCATGACCGAGGTGACACCGGTGGCCGGCGCGATCTGCCGACAGCGGCACCTTCACATCGACGCCGGCATCGGCCTCGTGGAGGTGTGCGACCTCGACACCGGGGCACCGGCCGCGCCCGGAGCGCTCGGCACGATCGTCGCCACTCCCTTCTTCCCGTACCGGGAGTGCATGCCGATCTTCCGCTACGACACCCGGGACCTGGTGCGGCAGTTGCCCGACGCGCCGCTCACCTGCGAGATGGCGAACGTGCCGGCGACCTCGCGCATCCTCGGAAAGGCGGACCATGTGCTGCGCACCCAGGACGGCCCGGTGACCCCGCGTGAGATCATCGAGGTCCTCGACGCGCTGCCCGGCGCGTGCTGGCCCGTGCGCCACCGCGCCGACGTGGTGGACGGGCGGCTGCATGTGGAGGTGGCCGCCTCATCCGTGCCGGAGACGAGCGACATCGCGCGTCACTTCGCCGAGGCCGGCCTCGACGCCACCGTCGACGTCGTACCGGGAGAAGGACGTGAGCTGCGGCGCTACCGCTGCGATCTGGTCGAGAACAGCTTCTCCTCCGCCGGGCGGGCCGCATGACCGCCGCACAGAGCGCGTTCTTCGTCCTCGTGACCCTCGCCGTAGCCCTGGGCGTCTCGCTCGCCTCGGTCGCCTACTTCCGGCGGGTCACCCTGCCCCGGCCGGCCGTCGGCGTGTTCAACGGCAACGACATGGTCATCATGATGGGCTTCGTCGTCGTACTGCCCTTCCTGTATCTCTCCCTTCCGGGCTGGCTGCTGCCGCCCGTGCTGGGGCTGACCCTGGCCGGTGGTCTCGCGGTCGGCTATGGGGCGGTCGTCCGCCGGGGAGCGGTGCGCTGGTCGCTCATCGCCGGTCTGCTGGTCGCCGACTGGCTCGCCGCGCGCAGCGCCGAGGACGATCCCACCCATGCCACGCCGTACTGGCTGGTCAACAGCCTGGTCATCATGCTGATGGCGGTCGGCGCCGCCAACCTCAACGCGCAGGGCGGCCTGAAGCTGCGGCACGTCTCCCGGTTCGCGCTGGCGCTCGCCGTGTACGACCTGTTCTTCGCCACCGTCGTCCCCCTCACCCAGAAGCTGTTCGACGCGGTGCAGGGTTACGCCTTCGCACCGTCGGCCGGGCTGCGCGTCGGTGAGTTCGGCGGCGTCGTGGGCATGGGCGACCTCCTGGTGTACGCCCTCTTCACCACCGTGGCCTACAAGGCGTACGGACGAGCGGGGCTGACCTGGGCTCTTGGGCTGGTCGCCGTGTTCGGCGCGCTCGTCCCGACGCTGACACCCGTCACGGTCGAGGCGCTCACCGGACACCTTCCGCAGATCGTGCCCGCGCAGATCTTCTTCGGCCCGGCCGCGTTCTGCGGGTACCTCGTGCTGCGGCGGCGCGGCCCGGAGCGGCGCATGGCCGACGTCCGGCCGCCCGCGCGGTTCGTGACAACCAACGGACAGCAGGAGCCCGCGAGCCCGGCCACCGCCGACGAGCCCTGGGCGCGTTCCCCAGGAGAACGCTCCGAGGTCGGTGGCTGACCCGGCCAGGTGGGTTTGCGGTGTCGGGATCAGTGGTGGAGCGGCTTCTTGATCGCCGAACGGAGGGCTTCCAGCAGCTGGTTGGCCTCCTTGATGCCGTCGGGGGAGCCGAGGTCCGGGATGCTGCGGTACGGCAGTGCTTCGAGTGGTCCGTCCGCGCAGTCCGCGAGGCGGTCTTCGAAGAGCACCAGGGCCCGCCGTAAGGGCTGCGTTTCGAACCCCGGATCATCCACATGGTTTCGGGTGCCTGGGCCCGCGGTGGATGTCGTCGGCGGAGGTCCGCGCGGTGACGAGCAGGTACGGGTTGGTGGTGGCGGGCCGGCGACGGTGGCGTTCGGCCGGCCAATCGGTGACCAGCCGATGGGCAAGTTCGTCGAGGTAGACGGTGTGCGCCAGCTTTTCCGGGCGGCGTACGACGAGGTGTCCGCGGGTTCGGTCGAGGTCGTCGAGGAGGAGGAGGCCGCGCTGGTCGTGGACGCTGAGGGTGTGCACGGTCGCCAGGGCCAGGCTGAGCTTGCCGCGGACGCAGGGCAGCCGGTCCAGGGCCACCTCGCCGATCAGCGTGACACCCCTCCCGCCCGGCTACGGCCGCATCCACGCCGGACCGGCTGCGTGGCACCGAGGGCGTGTGTCGGAAGTCCCGCCTGCCCCGCGACGCCTGGCACGCCCGCTCGCTGCGTTGTCGGGCTCGCCCAAGTACGTCCAGTACGAGGACGACCCTCCGCCTTGCGATCGCACGCACCAGACGCCGCCGGGCCCACCCTTCGGGCGGACGGCGGGACTTCCGACACACGCCCTAGGCCCCCGTGGAGAGCAGCTCGTCCGCCGGGCTGTTCACCGGCTGCGGGGTCCCGGTGAGGTCCATCAGGAAGAGCGGGATGCCGAGCCCGTCGGCGCGCGCCCTGGCGTCGTGCGCATACCCCGCCAGCGAGAAGAAGACGCTGGTCTCCGACGTGCTGAGGGCATTCAGCCAGAGACATTCGACGTCGCGCAGGGTGCTCGGCCGGGTGGTCGAGTCGACCTGGGCGATCAGTCCGGCGGCGCGCAGATCGATCCGGGACGAGGGCCGTTCCGCCGACATCACGACGTCGCGGTAGCCCAGCCATCGCAGGTACATCGCGGCGGCGGTGACCACGTCACGGCCGGTGCGGATCGGCATCGGCCGGAACGACGGGCGGGGTGCGGGCGCCGTACGCGGCAGCGGGATGTGGGGCGGTCGGACTCCGTCCGCCGGGTCGGCGCCGGCCGCCGTGACCGGTCCGACCGGGATCCGCAGCACCGTCCCGCACGGGCAGCACAGCTCCGGCTGCGGCCACTGGTCGTGGCGCCCGCAGGCGCGGCAGCGCACGGTCACCCAGTCGTCGTTCCAGGTGCGGTGCGTGATCGGCTCGGGCGCGGCGCCACGAAGCACCGGGGCGGCGGTGGGGGACCCGCACGGGCACGGGTAAACCGGTGCGAGGTACGCGTGCTCGCGGCGGCAGGTCGGGCAGCGTACCGGCACGGACTCCACCATGGCCTCCTTACGGCACCGGTGCCGCCGCTGGTGCCTGTCATCGGGCGCGTCGGCGCTCCATGGCCATGACCGTCCGACCGCGCCCCGTGCCCCCATGCTCCACCACGAGCGGGGCGCGAGGGGGCGACTTGGAGGATTCGCGGGCCTCCGGCGCCGCGTGGGCAGCGGGCCCGGCGCCCCCTCTTGACGACCGACGGACCGCCGCTTAGATTGCTTCCGTATAGTAGAAAGTAATTTCCGTAATACGGAATTGGCGCTCTCAGGTGGCGCGACAGAGCCCGACTCCACCAGGTCCGAGCAGGAGTACTCAAATGCCTCGAATGACCGCTGCCCGAGCGGCAGTTGAGATCCTCAAGCTGGAAGGCGTCAGCCACGCGTTCGGTGTGCCGGGAGCGGCGATCAATCCCTTCTATGCGGCGCTCAAGGCCGGCGGTGGCATCGACCACACCCTCGCCCGCCATGTCGAGGGCGCGTCCCACATGGCCGAGGGCTACACGCGGAGCAGGGCCGGCAACATCGGCGTCTGCATCGGTACGTCGGGACCCGCCGGAACGGACATGATCACCGGGCTCTACTCGGCGATCGCCGACTCCATCCCGATTCTCTGCATCACCGGCCAGGCGCCGGTGGCCAAGCTCCACAAGGAGGACTTCCAGGCCGTCGACATCGCCTCGATCGCCAAGCCGGTGACCAAGGCCGCGACGACCGTCCTGGAGGCCGCCCAGGTGCCCGGCGTCTTCCAGCAGGCCTTCCATCTCATGCGCTCGGGCCGCCCGGGTCCGGTCCTCATCGACCTGCCCATCGACGTCCAGCTGACCGAGATCGAGTTCGACCCGGAGACGTACCAGCCGCTGCCCGTCTACAAGGCGACCGCGTCCCGCGCCCAGATCGAGAAGGCGATCGGTTTCCTGCTCGCCGCCGAGCGCCCGGTGATCGTCGCCGGTGGCGGCATCATCAACGCCGACGCCTGCGAACTCCTCGTCGAGTTCGCCGAACTGACCGGAACCCCGGTCATCCCGACCCTGATGGGCTGGGGCATCCTCGCCGACGACCACGAGCTGAACGCCGGGATGGTCGGCCTCCAGACCTCGCACCGCTACGGCAACGCGAACTTCCTGGAGTCGGACTTCGTCCTCGGTATCGGCAACCGCTGGGCCAATCGCCACACCGGCGACCTGGCGGTTTACACCAAGGGCCGGAAGTTCGTCCACGTCGACATCGAGCCCACCCAGCTCGGCAAGATCATCCCGCCGGAGCTCGGCATCGCCTCGGACGCCAGGGCCGCGCTGGAACTCTTCGTCGAGGTGGCCAAGGAGCTCAAGGCCGCGGGCAAGTTGCCGGACCGAAGCGCCTGGGCCGCCTCCACCCGGGAGCGCAGGGCGAAACTGCAGCGCCGCACCCACTTCGACCAGGTGCCACTGAAGCCGCAGCGGGTGTACGAGGAGATGAACCGGGCCTTCGGACCGGAGACCCGCTACGTCACCACGATCGGCCTCTCCCAGATCGCCGGCGCGCAGATGCTGCACGTCTACCGGCCGCGCCACTGGATCAACTGCGGCCAGGCCGGCCCGCTCGGCTGGACCATCCCGGCCGCGCTCGGTGTCGCCACCGCCGACCCCGAGGGCGAGGTCGTCGCGCTCTCCGGCGACTACGACTTCCAGTTCATGCTGGAGGAACTGGCCGTCGGCGCGCAGCACCACATCCCGTACGTCCATGTCCTGGTGAACAACTCCTACCTGGGGCTGATCCGTCAGGCGCAGCGCAACCTGGACATCAACTTCCAGGTCAACCTGGAATTCGAGAACATCAACTCCCCGGAGCTGGGCGTCTACGGCGTCGATCACGTCAAGGTCGTCGAGGGGCTGGGCTGCAAGGCGATCCGGGTCACCGAGCCGGACCAGCTGCTGCCCGCGTTCGAGGAGGCCAAGAAGCTGGCCGCCGAATTCCGCGTCCCGGTGGTCGTCGAGGCGATCCTGGAGCGCATCACCAACATCTCGATGGGCGGCACCGGGATCGACGCCGTCAACGAGTGGGAGGACATCGCCACCGAGCCGGACCACGCCCCGACGGCGATCCGCCCGTTCGTCGCGAGCTGACGCACCACTCCTCGATACGTCCCCCAGGTGGGGGCGGATCACCGGTACGCGGTGATCCGCCCCCACCTGTCGTCCTGGCCAGGCCGAACACGGCCGACGCCCCTACCCGTAGTACTTCAGAGCTACGCGGAAGGTGCCCTCTACGGGTGGACGCCGACCACACGGTCTGCTCCCTAACTTCTGTACCGGAAGCACGACGGACATCCGGTACGGAAGGACCATCCACTTATGGCGCCCCGCCAGCCCAGGAGCCGCCCGCGCACGCGCCGCCTCTTCACGAGCCGCCCGCGCGGCGCCCGTACCCTCCTCGCCGCCCTGGTCATCGCCGCGGTCGCCGTGCCCGTCTCGGGTGCGGCCCGCCCTTCGGCCGTCCCGGCGCCCGCCCCCGCCGCCCTCGCCCCGCTGCGCGCGACCCCAGCCGCCCTGGACGAGCGGTACGTCGTCAACCGCGGTTCCATCCGGGCGGCCGAACGGATGGCCGCCGGCCACGGCGACCGGAAGCGGGCCGCCGCGCTGCGCGAACTGGCCGACCCGGCACGTCACTTCCTCTCCTTCGACGGCCGCGACGGCGGACGGGGTGTCGAGGTCTTCGGTGATCTGTCCACGGCACGCCGGATCGCCGTGCTGGTCCCGGGCTCGGGCATCAGTCTCGACACGTACTGGCGGCTGCGGGCCGGTGGTGTCGCGCTCCGACGGAAGCTCGGCGAGGGATCGGCGGTCATCGGCTGGCTCGGGTACGCAACGCCGGCCACGGTGAGCCCGGAAGCGGTGACGTCCGGACTGGCCGAACATACCGCCCCCGAACTGCGCACATTCCTGGGTGAGTTGAAGAGGTCGAAGCCGTCCGCACGGATCACGCTGCTCTGTCACTCCTACGGCTCCGTCGTCTGCGCCGAGGCCGCGTCCGGTCTGGAGGTCTCGGACATCGTCCTGTACGGCAGTCCCGGCACCGGCGCGCGAAGCGTCGCCGCGCTGCACACCCCGGCCACCGTCTGGGCCGGCCGGGGCGGCAGCGACTGGGTCGCCCACGTACCGCACGAACAGCTCCGACTCCCGTTCGTCACCCTCGGGTTCGGGACCGACCCGGTCTCGCCCGAGTTCGGTGCCCGGCACTTCGCGGCGGGCGACGGCGGCCACAGCGACTACCTGAAGCCCGGCTCGCTGTCCCTGAAGAACCTCGCCCGGATCGTCTCCGGCCGGCCCCCTGCCGAGGAGGGCCGTCATGCGTGAACTCGTCCGGCGGATCGACGCCGCCACCCCGCCCGGCCGCGACCGGGCCGTGGACGCCCTGCGCGCCCTCGCCATCCTGGGCGTGGTGCTCGGCCACTGGCTGGTCACCGCCCTGATCGCCGACACCGGCACGGTGCGCGCCGCCAGCCCCCTCCAGCACATGCCCGAACTGATACCGGTCTCCTGGCTGTTCCAGACCCTCGCGGTCTTCTTCCTCGTCGGCGGAAAGGTGGCGGCGAAGAGTTACGCCTCCGCCCGCGCCCGCGGCACCACGTACGGGCAGTGGCTCGGTGCCCGGACGCTCCGGCTGTTCCGGCCCGTCGCCGCCGTGCTGGTGGTGTGGACCGTGATAGCGGGCACGCTGCTCGCCTCCGGGGTGGGCACGGAGACCGTGCACGCGCTGCTCAAGCTGGTGCTGTCGCCGCTCTGGTTCCTGCTCGTCCTCGCGGCGCTGACCGCGGTGACCCCTCTGGTCGCCAGGCTCCATCCGCTCTGGCCGCTCGCCGTCGTGCTCCATGTCGACCTGATCCGGTTCGGACTGGGCGGGCCCGCCTGGCTCGGCTGGATCAATGTGGCGGCCGGCTGGCTGGTCCCGTACTGCCTGGGCGCGACCTGGGCCCGCGGCGGCCTGCAGAGCCGGGCGACCGGATGGGCGCTGCTGCTCGTCGGCGCCGCGGCCACCGCCGGACTCGTTCTGTGGGCCGGCTACCCCGCGTCCATGGTCGGGGTGCCGGGCGGCAGGATCTCCAACCTCGACCCGCCCACCCTCGCGGCCGTCGCCTTCGGTCTTGCCCAGTGCGGCGCGGCCCGGCTGCTGCTCGGCCCGCTGCGGCGGGTTCTGCGCCGGCCCGCGGCGTGGGCGGCGGTGGCGCTGGTCAACCTCTCCGCGATGACGGTCTTCCTCTGGCACCAGACCGCGATGATGGCGGTCACCGCCATCGGTCTGCTCGCGGGAGAGGCGCTGCCCGGACTGCACACCGTGCCCAGGGATTCGGGCTGGGTGTTCGCCCGTCTGGCGTGGCTGCCGGTGTTCGCCGTGGCGCTGCTGGTCTGCTGGGCGGCGTTCCGTAAGTACGAGGAGGGGCGGCCGCGACGCGAGAGGGGACGGATCGTCCGCGAGAACCGTCCCACCAGGACGTCGGTGATGCGCCGTGCTTAGGTCCTGTCGTGGCACCGCAGTCGTCGCCCGAGGGCGGCCGTGCGGCGTCGCGCGCGATGCATCGCACGGCGGAGGAGTGTCCTCGTACTGGGCGTATCCGGGCGTTCCGGCAACGCGGCGAGGTGCCGCGGCTGTCGTCGTGCGGCCACCGCCACCACCGGTGCGTCGCGCGCGCTGCCGCCCGGTGTCGAGCTGTCGGCCCTCCGGATCCTCCAGGAGACCGTCCGTACCCCGCCCGGGGTGGTGACCGCCCGACGGCGGGAGGCCGGCGCGACCGTTTCGTTCGCGCCGCCGGGGGAGTTCTGCAGGCTGAGAGGCTGGTTGAGTCGGGACCGCGGCGGCGGGCGACGGGCGGCCGGGTCCGCTCTCTCTCAGGTCGAGAGCGGCCGTCGGCTGCCTTCACCACCGCACTGGCTCGCACGCCGCCGCGGTCCTCGGTCGCGTCCGTCCCGCCGGACACCCCTCAGGGCCGGCTGGACGGACAGCGCAGGGGAAATGACCTCCCGTCATATCCCCTGCGCGGTCTCGGTGTTCTGGGGATATTCCGGTGCTGATCCGCCGGACGCTCCCTTTGACAGAACCTAGTGCCGTGAGGGGCACTAGTCCTCGCGCAGGGCACGGACCGCTTCCTCGACGCGCTTGCCGTAGTCGGCGTCGGCGGCGTGGAAGTGGGCGAGGTTCTTCTCGATCACGTCGTCGCGGGTGACCTGGGAGAGGCCTCCGGCGATGTTGGCGATCAGGCGGCCCTTCTCGTCCTCGGACATCAGCCGGTAGAGCTCACCCGCCTGGAAGAAGTCGTCGTCCTTGGTGTGTGCCGGCGCCGCATGGGTGCCGGTCCAGCCGTGGATCGCCAGCGGGGCGGAGAGTGCCGCGTCGGTCTGGGCGGGGCCGGCGTACGAGTTGGGCTCGTAGTTCTTGTCGTGGCGCGCACCGTTGCGGGTGGCGTGCAGACCGTCGCGGCCGTAGTTGTCGACGACGGCGGTCCGCGGCGCGTTCACCGGGAGCTGGGTGTGGTTGACGCCCAGCCGGTAGCGGTGCGCGTCGGCGTAGGCGAACAGGCGCCCCTGGAGCATCTTGTCCGGGGAGGGGCCGATGCCGGGCACGAAGTTGTTCGGGGAGAACGCGGCCTGCTCGACCTCGGCGAACACATTGTCCGGGTTGCGGTCCAGGACCAACCGGCCCACGCGCTGCAGCGGGTAGTCGCTGTGCGGCCACACCTTGGTGAGGTCGAACGGGTTGAAGCGGTAGTCCGCGGCCTCGGCGGCCGGCATGACCTGTACGTACAGGGTCCAGGACGGGTTCACGCCCCGCTCGATGGCCTGCAGCAGGTCCGTCTGGTGCGAGTTGCCGTCCTTGCCCGCGAGCTCGGCGGCCTGCTCGCTGGAGAGGGAGCGCACGCCCTGGTTCGTCTTGAAGTGGTATTTGACGAAAAAGGCCTCGCCCTCGGCGTTCGTCCACTGGTAGGTGTGCGAGCCGTAGCCGTTCATGTGGCGGTACGAGGCGGGGATGCCGCGGTCGCCCATCAGCCAGGTCACCTGGTGCGTCGCCTCGGGGGCGTGCGCCCAGAAGTCCCATACGTTGTCCGGCTCCTGACGCCCCGTGAACGGGTCGCGCTTCTGCGAGTGGATGAAGTCGGGGAACTTGATGGGGTCCTTGATGAAGAAGACCGGGGTGTTGTTGCCGACCAGGTCGTAATTGCCCTCGTCCGTGTAGAACTTGAGGGCGAAGCCGCGCGGATCGCGTACGGCGTCGGCGCCGCCGAGCGAGTCGGCGACCGTCGAGAACCGGATGAACGTCTCGGTGCGCTTGCCGACGGCGGAGAGGAAGTCGGCCCGGGTGAAGCCGGTGACGTCGTCGGTCACTTCGAAGTAGCCGTACGCGCCGGAACCGCGGGCGTGGACCACGCGCTCCGGGATGCGCTCCCGGTTGAAGCGCGCGAGCTTCTCCAGCAGGTGCTGGTCCTGGAGGAGGATCGGGCCACCGACGCCGGCGGTGGCGGAGTTCTGGTTGTCGGCGACCGGGGCGCCTGACTCGGTCGTAAGCACACGCTGCGTCATGGTGTCGGGGCGACCTTCCGTACGGGAGCTGCTGAACTGCGACGCCCTGGGGGCTCCAGGAGCGTAGGTATGCTCCGAACCCGGCGTCAACAGTTTGTTGAATTGGAGAGTGTGGTGTTCCGGATGGTGCCGACGCCTGGGCGCGACAGGACAGGTGTCGGCGCCGGCACCATCCGGAAGTCTGTGGGCCGACCGGTCAGGCCTGGACAGGCTGACCCGAGAGGCGCTCGACCGCGCGCAGCAGGGCCGAGTGGTCCAGGCCGCCGTCGCCCTGCGCGCGGAGCGAGGCGACGAGCTGGGCGACCACGGCGCCGACGGGCAGCGCGGCGCCGACATTACGGGCGGCGTCGGTGACGATGCCCATGTCCTTGTGGTGCAGGTCGATCCGGAAGCCCGGCGCGAAGTCCCGGCTCAGGAAGTTGTCCTTCTTCCGGGTCAGCACGGTCGAGCCGGCCAGTCCGCCGTTCAGCACGTCGAGTGCGGCGGAGAGGTCGACTCCGGACTTCTCCAGGAAGACGACGGCCTCGGCGCAGGCCTGGATGTTGACTGCGACGATCAGCTGGTTGGCGGCCTTCACCGTCTGGCCGGAGCCGTGCGGGCCGCAGAGCACGATCGTCCTGCCGAGCGCCTGCAGGAGCGGCTGCGCGGCGTCGAAGTCGGCCTGCTCGCCGCCGACCATGATCGACAGCACGGCTTCGATCGCACCGGCCTCGCCACCGGAGACCGGGGCGTCCAGGACGCGGATGTCCTTCTCCTTCGCGTTCTTCGCGAGGTCGACGGAGGTCTGCGGGGTGATCGAGGACATGTCGATCAGCAGGGCACCCGGCTTCGCGTTCGCCAGGATGCCCTCGGGGCCGTACGCAATGGCCTCGACGTGCGGGGACGCGGGCACCATCGTGATGACGACATCGGCGTTCCGGACCGCCTCGGCGATCGAACCCGCGCCGTGCCCGCCGGCTGCGGCCAGCCGGTCGATCTTGCCCTGCTCCAGGGTGTATCCGGTGACGTCGTAGCCGGCCTTGATCAGGTTCTCGGACATGGGGGATCCCATGATGCCGAGTCCGATCCACGCAACCTTGGGGAGGTTGTTGGTCATGAGGGGGTGCCTTCCTGAAAACGTGTGTACGAGGGGGAGCCCGGCGCCCTCAGCGAGCCGTTCGGGCCTCGGCCGGGAGCCATGTGAAGGACTCGGCGCTCGGCCGGTCGCCGGGCCTGTACTCCAGGCCGACCCAGCCGTCGTAACCGGCCTTCGTCAGCTCGTCGAGGAGCTGTTCCAGCGGCAGCGAGCCGGTGCCGGGCGCACCGCGCCCCGGGTTGTCGGCGATCTGGACGTGACCGGTCCGGTCGGCGTACGCGGAGATGACCTGGCTGAGGTCCTCGCCGTTCATCGACAGGTGGTACAGGTCCAGCAGGAACTTCGCATTGCCGAGCCCCGTCGCGGCGTTGACCTTGTCGACGACCTCGATCCCGGCCGGTGCGCTCACCAGCGGGTAGCGCGGCGACTCCGGCTTGTTCAGGGTCTCGATCAGCAGGACCGCCCCGATCCGGTCGGCCGCGCGGGCGGCCAGGACCAGGTTCTCCAGGGCGAGCTCGTCCTGCACGGCCGGGTCCACGCCGTCGACGCGGTTGCCGTAGAGCGCGTTGAGCGCCTTGCAGCCGACCGAGGCGGCGAAGTCGGCCACCACGTCGATATTGGCGCGGAAGCGGTCCGACTCCGGGCCGGGCACGGAGAGCGCGCCGCGGTCGGGTCCGGGCAGCCGGCCGGCGTAGAAGTTCAGCCCCACCAGTTGCGTGCCGGCGTCGTCGAGCGCCTTCTTGAGGGCGTCGAGTTCGCTCTGCGGCGGGGTGGGGGTCTCGATCCAGGGCCACCACAGCTCGACCGCTGTGAAGCCCGCCGCGGCGGTGGCCGCGGGGCGCTCCAGGAGCGGGAGTTCCGTGAAGAGGATCGAAAGGTTCACATCGAAGCGCTGGTCCGGCCCAGTCTTCTGCGAATCGAGAGAGGCCATGAGGGTCAGGCGCTCCTTCCGTATTGCGGAAGTTTGTTTCTGCTTAACGGAAGATTGCCCGGGGGGTGGATGGGCTGTCAAGGGGGTGCCCGGAATTCGGGCCGGCCGGGGCTCGCCCGGACACGTGGAAGGCGGGGCGGACGTCTTCCACGTGTCCGCCCCGCCCGCTGTTCTCCGTCGTCGTCCGCGGTTACGACCTCGCGACGGTCACCGGCACCCCGGGGGCCCGCAGTCCACCGGAACCGGCCCGGGCACGGGTTGTCCCGCCCAGCTCCTGGTCACCGGCGACGGACGTTTCGCCCACCTCGCCAACCGCGGGCACAACGGCCTGACCCGCTTCGCCGTCGAGGACGGCGGCGCCGCGCTGCGGCTGATCGACACGGTGCCGGTGGGCGGCGACTTCCCCCGGCAGATCGCCTTCTCGCCGGACGGGGGCCTGCTCTATGCCGCCAACCAGAGGTCCGGCACGGTGACGGTCTTCGAGGTCGACCGGGCCGACGGCGGGCTGCGCGCACCGGTACCCCCTTCGCCGCTCCGGTGGCCGTCTGTGTGCTGCCGCTCGGGTCCTGGCACACGCCCTACCAGATGTACTCGGACCTCTCGTTGGATCATGCCGGCCTCGCGGGGCCCGCTCCCTGGTCCGGAGTGATCCAGACGAAAGACCCCTGGCGGTCCGTTAGGGTCGGGGCCGAGCCGCGGGCCCCTGGGTGCGGCGAGCACATGATGGAGGCACAGTGCGCTTGAGAGTGGAGTTCACCACCGAGCCCTTCGATCTCGACGAGGCGCCCGCTCACGCGGTGGTGGCCCGCGAGGTGATCCAGACGGCCGAGTTGGACGCCGTGGATGTCGGCCCCTTCGGCAATACGGCGGAGGGCGGCGCCGACGCGGTGCTCACCGCGGTGGACTCCCTGTTGCGCAAGGCCCTGGAGTCCGGCGCCACCAGGGTGTCGCTCCAGGTCAACGTCATCGGGGAGGACTCGAAGTGACCGAACCCGCGGACCACCCCCTCGTCACCGCGGTCAAGCCGCTCGTCGACGCCATGGGCGCCGAGCTGGTCGGGCCCGAGGACGCCCGGACCGACGACGTGGTGCTGGCCTGGGAGGGCCGGGACGTCATAGCCGTACGGCTGCCGCAGCTCTCGGACTCGCTCGATCACATCCTGGCCGCCATGGAGCGGCGGCACGGCATGCCACTGGCCGAGCTGGACCGTAAGACCAAACAGTCGGTCGTACGGACCCTGGAGGCACGGGGTGCCTTCTCGGTACGGCACGGCGTGGAGACGGTGGCGGGGGCGCTGGGGGTCAGCCGCTTCACCGTCTACAACTATCTGAATCGGGAAAATGCCGCCAAAGGCGAGTAGTTGAGCGAAGACCGCGGAAGTATACGGAAGGTCGTCGTCCGGATCATCGGGCGACGGCCTCTGTCGTTCGCAGAATTTCAACAAAGTGTTGACGTGGTGTTGTGGAGGGCGTTAGCTATCCGCAGCCCGACCAACGCACAGCGAAAAAGCCACGGAGGCTCCCGTGACTCTGAGCTCCACACCGGGCCTCACCCGGTTCAATACTCTGGCGGACGACGAGGCCACCACCGCGTTGCACGAGGTGTGTGCCAGTGCGGCATGGGGAAGAGCGATCCTCTCCCGGCGCCCCTACACCACCGCAGAAGCCCTTCTCGCCACCAGTGACGCCGCCATGGCCGAGCTGACCCGCGAAGATCTGGCCGACGCGATGGCCGGTCACCCCCCGATCGGCCGCCCGGTCCCCGGAGACCCGACCTCCTCCCGCGAACAGCGGGGGATGGCCGGCGCCACCGAGGAGCTCAAGGCCGAGATGCTCGAACTGAACCTGGCCTACCAGGAGCGGTTCGGACATGTCTTCCTGATCTGCGCCACCGGTGCCACCGGCGAGCAGATGCGCGACGCGGTGAAGTCCCGGATCGGGAACTCGCCCGAGCAGGAGCGCGAGATCGTGCGCACCGAGCTGGGCAAGATCAACCGCATCCGGCTGACCCGTCTCGTAACCGAAGGAGAGTGACGGTCTTGAGCACCGACACCACCGCATCGGTGTCCACGCACATCCTGGACACCAGCATCGGCCGCCCCGCCGCAGCCGTCGCCATCACGCTCGCCGCCCGCAGTGGCAGCGACGCGCCGTGGGTGACGCTCGGCGGCTCCGCGACCGACGCGGACGGGCGATGCAAGGACCTGCCGGCGCTGCCGGAGGGAACCACCCATGTACGTCTCGACTTCGAGACCGAGGCGTACTTCGTCAACAAGCAAGCCGAGGCGCAGCAGGACGCCCCCCGCGTAAGGGACAGCGGTGCGTTCTTCCCGGAAGTGGCGATCACCTTCGCCGTCGTACCGGGCGAGCACTACCACGTACCGCTGCTGCTCAACCCGTTCGGCTACTCCGTATACCGAGGGAGCTAGCAGACATGCCCACGATTCTCGGCCAGAACCAGTACGGCAAAGCAGAGAACCGCGTCGTCAGGATCACGCGGGACGGCGACACCCACCACATCAAGGACCTGAACGTCTCGGTCGCCCTCTCCGGCGACATGGACGACGTCCACTACTCCGGCTCCAACGCCAACGTCCTGCCGACCGACACCACCAAGAACACGGTGTACGCGTTCGCCAAGGAGTACGGCATCGAGTCCGCCGAGCAGTTCGGCATCCACCTCGCCCGCCACTTCGTGACGTCGCAGGAGCCGATCCACCGGGCGCGCATCCGTATCCAGGAGTACTCCTGGGAGCGCATCGCCACCTCGGACAACAACTCCAAGTTCATAGGCTCGGACGAGGTCAACCACTCCTTCGCCCGCAAGGGCCAGGAGCTGCGCACCACCCAGATCACCTACGACGGTGAGAACTGGCAGGTCATCTCGGGACTCAAGGACCTCACGGTCATGAACTCCACCGGCTCGGAGTTCTGGGGTTACGTCAAGGACAAGTACACGACGCTCAAGGAGGCGTACGACCGCATCCTGTGCACCGATGTCGCCGCCGCCTGGCGCTACAACTGGACCAGTGACGACGACCGGATGCCCAACTGGGAGAAGTCGTACGAGCAGGCGAAGAAGCACATCCTGCAGGCGTTCGCCGAGACGTACTCCCTCTCGCTGCAGCAGACCCTTTACCAGATGGGGTCGAGAGTGATCAATAGCCGCAGCGAGATCGACGAGATCCGCTTCTCCCTGCCGAACAACCACCACTTCCTGGTGGACCTGGAGCCCTTCGGTCTCAAGAACGACACCGCCGACGGGGCTGTCTACTTTGCGGCGGACCGCCCGTACGGACTCATCGAGGCCACCGTGTTGCGGGACGGCATCGAGCCGCAGATCCCGGTCGACATGACCAACCTCTGACGCGGCCCTGAGCCGGTCCCCGCCCGCCGACGGGCGGGGACCGGCCATCCCGGAGGGAAACCCCATGGCACAGCCT
Source organism: Streptomyces atratus (assembly GCF_040655115.1). Classification (GTDB taxonomy): domain Bacteria; phylum Actinomycetota; class Actinomycetes; order Streptomycetales; family Streptomycetaceae; genus Streptomyces; species Streptomyces atratus_D. The sequence continues at coordinate 143,845 of NZ_JBFAJH010000014.1, forward strand.
GCAACGGGCCCGGCAGCAGACGGCCCCTGCACCGCACCACCGGAGAACTCCGTCCACCCGGTGGACGAGAAGATCTCCCCCTCGCGGCTCGTCCCCGCCGCGCTCCAGCACATCGCCGCCATGTACGCGGGCGTCGTCACCCCTCCGCTCATCATCGGCCAGGCCGCCGGCCTGGACCAGGCCGGCATGACCCGGCTGATCGCGGCCGGTCTGCTGATCGCCGGACTCGCCACCCTCCTGCAGACGCTCGGCATCGGCGGCTTCGCGGGAAACCGGATGCCGTTCGTCAACGCCGCGTCCTCCGCCGGGATCGCCCCGATGCTCGCCATCGCCGAGACCAGCGCTCCCGGACACCAACTCCCGGCGATCTACGGGGCGGTGCTCGTCGCCGGAGCCTTCTGCCTGGCCGTCGGACCGTTCTTCGGGCGGTTGCTCCGCTTCTTCCCGCCGCTCGTCACCGGCGTCGTCATCACCCTCATCGGCGTCACCCTGATGCCGGTCCCGGTCTCCTGGGCGCAGGGCGGCGACAAGGAAGCCGCCGACTTCGGCTCCATGAAGTACCTGGCGCTGGCCGCCTTCACCCTTGCCGTCATCCTCCAGGTCCAGCGATTCGGGCGCGGCTTCGTCAAACAAATCGCTCTGCTCTTCGGCCTGTTGATCGGAACGCTCGCCGCGATCCCGTTCGGGCTCGCCGACTTCTCCGTGCTGAAGTCCGCACCGCTCGCCGCCCTGCCCACCCCCTTCGCCTTCGGCGCACCCGAGTTCAGGCCCGCCGCGATCCTGTCCCTCTGCATCGTCATGCTGGTCCTGATGACGGAGTCCTCGGCCGGCATGCTGGCGCTCGGCGAGATCTGCGGCCGGCGCACCGACGGTCGGACCATCACCCGCGGGCTGCGCACCGACGGCATCGCCACCTTGCTCGGCCCGGTCTTCGGCTCCTTCCCGACGAGCGCCTTCGCGCAGAACGTCGGCGTGGTGTCGCTGACGAAGGTGCGCAGCCGCTACGTCGTCGCCGCGGCGGGCGGAGCGCTGATCGTCCTGGGTGCCTTCCCCGTCCTCGGCGCGGCCGTCTCCCTCGTCCCGATGCCCGTGCTCGGCGGCGCCGGAATCGTCCTGTTCGGCTCGATCGCCGTCAGTGGCATCCGTACGCTCTCCGAGGCCGGACTCGACGACAGCTCCAACATCATCCTGGTCGCCGTGGCGCTCGGCGCGGGCATCATCCCGCTCGCCGCGCCCGCCTTCTACGCCGGATTTCCGTCCTGGGCGCAGACCGTGCTGGGCTCCGGGATCAGCGCGGGAGCACTCGTCGCTGTCCTGCTCAACCTGTTCTTCCACCATCTCGGCACCCACAGCCGCACGGCTGTGGCACTCAAATCCTCCTAGGGTCCTGCCGTGCCCACCTCACCACAGAGAGAAGAAGGAAGCGCCATGGCAGCCCCTGATCGTGTGGAACGCATCGTCATCGAGAACTGTTCGATCGCGACCGTCGACGCCGACGACACCGAGTACGCCTCGGGCCATGTCGTCGTCGCGGGCAACCGCATCGAGCACGTAGGCGCCGGCCGGGCCCCCGAGGGGCTGGAGAACGTCGTGCGACGCATCGACGGCACCGGGCACCTCGCCACCCCCGGCCTGATCAACACCCACCACCACTTCTACCAGTGGATCACCCGGGGCCTGGCCACCGACCACAACCTCTTCGACTGGCTGGTCGCCCTCTACCCGACGTGGGCGCGCATCGACGAGCCGATGGTCCGCGCCGCGGCCCAGGGCTCGCTCGCGATGATGGTCCGCGGCGGCGTCACCACCGCCATGGACCACCACTACGTCTACCCGCAGGGCTCCGGCGACCTGTCCGGCGCCATCATCGGAGTCGCCCGCGACATGGGCGTACGGTTCACCCTCGCCCGCGGCTCCATGGACCGCAGCCAGAAGGACGGCGGGCTGCCGCCGGACTTCGCCGTCGAGACGCTCGACGGCGCGCTCGCCGCCACCGAGGCGACCATCGACGCGCACCACGACGGCTCCTTCGACTCCATGACGCAGATCGCCGTCGCACCCTGCTCGCCTTTCTCCATCTCCACCGAACTGCTCCGCCAGGGAGCCGAGCTGGCCCGCCGCCGCGGGGTCCGGATGCACACCCACGGCTCGGAGACCGTGGAGGAGGAGAAGTTCTGCCACGAGCTGTTCGGCATGGGCCCGACCGACTACTTCGAGTCGACGGGCTGGCTCGGCGACGACGTATGGATGGCCCACTGCGTCCATATGAACGACTCCGACATCGCCGCGTTCGCCCGCACCGGCACCGGCGTCGCACACTGCCCGTCCTCCAACGCCCGCCTCGCGGCAGGCATCGCCCGGGTCCCCGACATGCTGGCCGCGGGCGTCCCGGTCGGTCTCGGCGTCGACGGCACCGCCTCCAACGAGTCCGGTGAGCTCCACACCGAACTGCGCAACGCCCTCCTCATCAACCGCCTCGGCGCCCACCGCGAGAAGGCGCTGAACGCCCGTCAGGCCCTGCGCCTGGGAACGTACGGCGGCGCCCAGGTCCTCGGCCGCGCGGACCAGATCGGCTCCCTGGAGGCCGGCAAGCTCGCCGACCTGGTGCTCTGGAAGCTGGACACGCTTGCGCACGCCTCCATCGCCGACCCGGTCACCGCGCTCGTCTTCGGCGCCGCCGCGCCCGTCACCCTCTCCCTCGTCAACGGAAAGATGGTCGTCGAGGGCAACCACCTGACCACGGTGGACGAGGACGCCATCGCCCGCGCCACCCGCGACGAGGCTCGCCGCCTCGCGCAGATCGCCGCCGGGGCCTGACGGCTCCGGGGCACCTCCCCCAGAACGGCCGGCCGGAGGGGGACGGCCCTCGGCCGGCCGCCGTGGACCCGAGCGGGGTCCACGGCAGCCGGTCCGGCGATCACGCACGCAGAAGTGCGCGTTCGCCGGACCGGTGACCCGAGCTGCCGCACCAGCTGCACGACCTGCACCACCTGCACCACCTCCCTGACACCCACGTCACCTTGACGTGTACCCGACCGGAGGAACCGCCGTGGCAGCACAGCCCAGGTTTCGCGACGACGCAGACGCAGTTCCCGATCAGCAGCCCGCACCGGACGACCCGCATGCCGCCGACGGCAGGCATCCGGTCGACGAGACCCTCCCCCCTTGGAAGATGTTCACCAGCGGACTGCAGCATGTGGCCGCGATGTACGCGGGTGTGGTGGCCCCGCCCATGATCGTGGGCCCCGCCGTGGGACTCACCGCCAAGGAGACCGCCTTCCTGATGGGGGCGAGCCTCTTCACCGCGGGCATCGCCACCCTGCTCCAGACCCTCGGCTTCCGGCGCATCGGCGCCCGGCTGCCGTTCGTCAACGGCGTCTCGTTCGCCGGGGTGACGCCGATGATCGCGATCGGCAAGGACCGAGGGCACGACGGCATCGCCGTCATCTTCGGCGCGATCCTCGTGGCCAGCCTCCTCGGCTTCGTACTCGCCCCCTACTTCTGCAAACTGGTCCGCTTCTTCCCGCCCGTCGTCACCGGGACCGTCATCACCCTGATCGGCGTCTCGCTGCTGCCGGTCGCCTTCAACTGGTCCCAGGGCGGCAACGCGACGGCCGACGACTACGGGTCCACGACCAACATCTCCATGGCCGCCGTCACCCTGGTGATTGTCCTCGTCCTGCGCAAACTGCTGCGCGGCTTCCTGCAGCAGATCGCGATCCTGCTCGGTCTGGTCGCCGGCACCCTGATCGCGATCCCGGTCGGCATCACCGACTTCGGCGCGATCAAGGACGCCGACCTGGTCGGCCTCCCGACCCCGTTCCACTTCGGGGCACCGCAGTTCGAGACAGCCGCCATCGTCTCGATGTGCATCGTGATGCTCGTCTGCATGACCGAGTCCACGGCCGACATGCTGGCCCTCGGCAAGATCGTCGGCCGTCCGGCGGACGAGCGGACCATCGAGGGCGGTCTGCGCGCCGACACTCTCGGCAGTGCCATCAGCCCGCTCTTCAACGGGTTCATGTGCAGCGCCTTCGCACAGAACATCGGCCTGGTCGCGATGACCAAGGTGCGCAGCCGGTTCGTCGTTGCCGCGGGTGGCGTCATCCTGATCGTGCTCGGCCTGGTGCCCGTCGCCGCGTCCGTCATCGCGCTCGTCCCGCTGCCGGTGCTCGGCGGCGCCGGCATCGTGCTCTTCGGCTCGGTCGCCGCGAGCGGCATCCAGACGCTGGCCACCGCCGCCCTGGAGAAGGGCGAGAACGCGCTGATCGTCGCGGCCGCCGTCGGCATCGGCCTGATCCCGATCGCCGCGCCGGAGTTCTACCACGCGTTCCCGAAGGATCTCCTCGTCGTGCTGGACTCCGGGATCTCCACCGGGTGCGTCGTGGCGATCGTCCTCAACCTGGCCTTCAACCACCTGGGCAGGAAGCCGGATGCGGAGAGCGAGGAGGAGTCCTCCGTCCCGGCAGTGGCTCCGGTGGGCGCGCACTGAGCGCGTCCGGTACGGCGCTGTGGCGCGCACGGCGGGTCTGTCCGAAATTGCGGAGCGATGCCCCGCGTGCCTCGCTCTCGCGCTCGATCTGTACGACCTCGTGGCCGCGGTTCACTGCGTGCCAGGC
>NZ_JBFAJH010000015.1:0-143225 GCF_040655115.1 Streptomyces atratus
CTCGCGCCCGCGACCCGGCGGTCGTGACAGGAGGGCACACCGGGCCGCTGACGCGCGACGGCCGGTCCGGGGCCGCGCAGGGGAGTCCCCGCAGGACGACGAACAAAGACCCGGGCTCCCCTGCGTACCCGCCGAACGTTCGTCGTTCGAGGAGACACCCCGGAGGGGCCCCGGACCACCACCCGCCGGGCAGGCGACGGTGCCACCAGGGGCCAGGCGGACACCTCAAGCCTGTCCGGCGATTGAGGACGGAACCCCGCCCCCCGGACCCGGGTGCGAGAACCGCACCGCCCGCCGGGGCAGCCCCGCACCCGTCACCCGCTGAGCAGCGCGTCCAGCAGGTCGCGGTCGCGGGGCTGGGTGAGGCGGGTGCGGGCCGCTTCCGGGTGGAGCCAGAGGATGCGGTCCACTTCGTTGCCCGGGACGAACACGCCGTCCGTCGCCTCGGCCGCCCAGTACATGACTTCCTTGGGGCGGCCGTTCGCGAGATACCGGACCGTGGGCAGCGGGGGCCCCGGTATGCAGTGATGGCCGGTCTCCTCCAGAACCTCGCGCAGGGCGGCGTCGATCGCCGGCTCGCCGTGCTTGAGTTTGCCCTTCGGGTGTGACCAGTCGTCGTAACGGGGCCGGTGGACCAGGCAGATCTCCAGCTCCCCGGAGCGCTCCGACCGGCGCCAGAGCACACACCCCGCGGCCTGCACGGTCCCGCCGTTCATGGCGCGGTCACAGCCGCCGTCGTGTACGGCCAGGTCTCCCGGAACACCGCGCGGGCCGCCTCCACCTCGTGTCGCTGGTCGGCGTGAAGCACCCCCAGGGCGTAGGCGGTGGCCGGCGCGATCCTCGGTGTACGGGCCGCCGATGCCGCTGCGGCGGCCGCCTCCGCCGCGTCCCGGTGCAGGTCGAGCGCGTGTCCGGGGGCGACCAGGACCGGGTCGGGGGCGCCGTTCACCACCTCGTGGGCGTACCGGTGCAGTCGCAGCAGAAGGCGGGCCTGGTGCCAGGGCGCGTCGTGCGCCTCGTTGTACGGCTCGACCGTCTCGTCGGACGGGAGCGCGGCCACCGCACCGAGCAGCCGCTGCTCGGCCCGGTCCGCGGGCCCGTGCAGCATCTCGGCGGCAGGGGCCGTGGCCGCCGCGGAGAGCGGGACCTCGGAGGCGAGCAGAGCGACCGCGTCGGCGACCGCGTGGAACCGGGACGAGCCGAGTGCCTGGAGCGCCGTCGAGTGGGCGCGGGTCCTGGCGAGGGTGAGCTGCCGTTCCAGCAGCGCTCCGGCCCGGGCCGCGCCGACGCCGGGTACGGCCCGTTCCTCGGCCTGCGCGGCGTCGTGCTGGGTGACATCGATATCGGTGCCGGAGGTGGTCCGCTGTGTGCGGGGCGGTGGCAGCGAGGTGCCGGACAGGGCGTGCAGCGCTTCGAGGAGCCGGGTCAGCCGGGTCGCGTACGCGTGTTCGCGGGCCAGCGTGCCGGAGAGCCAGGCCAGTTCCGTACGGAGTTGCTCGGCCCAGCCGGGTTCGAGTGCCGACCGGAAGGTGTGCAGGGCGCCGCTGATGCGGCGGGCCGAGCGGCGCAGTGCACCGGCGGCCTGCTCGGCGGCGAGTGTCCCGGCGTCCGTGGGGGCGCTGTTCTCGCGGTGCAGACGCAGGCTGCGAAGGAAGTTCGCGGCCTGTTCCTGCAGGTAAGGGGCGAGGACCGCGCCCGCGGACATGTCCGTCCGGGTCGTCGTCTGGTGGTCAGGGCGTCGCACGCCGGCGCCTCCGGGCGTCAATGAGCATTTCCTGTACGTGCCGCAGCGGCTGGCCGTCCGCGTCCGTGGCGTGCCGGGTCCAGTTCCCGTCGGGACCGAGGTGCCAGGAGGAGGTGGTGTCGGCCATACCGGTCTCCAGGAGTCGGCTGAGCGCGGCGCGGTGGGCGGGGTCGGTGACCCGGACCAGTGCTTCGATCCGGCGGTCGAGGTTGCGGTGCATCATGTCGGCGCTGCCGAACCACACTTCGGGTTCGCCGCCGTTGCCGAACGAGAAGATCCGGGAGTGTTCGAGGAAGCGGCCCAGTATCGAGCGGACGCGGACGTTCTCGGAGAGGCCGGTGACGCCGGGGCGTATCGCACAGATGCCGCGGACCCAGATGTCCACCGGCACGCCCGCCACGGCGGCCCGGTAGCAGGCGTCGATGATCGCTTCGTCGACCATCGAGTTGACCTTGAACCGTACGTAGGCGGGGCGTCCGGCCCGCTGGTGCGCGATCTCCTTGTTTATCCGGGAGATCAGCCCGTCGCGCAGGGACCTGGGGGCGACGAGGAGGCGGCGGTACGTCTCGCGGCGGGAGTAGCCGGAGAGCCGGTTGAAGAGGTCGGAGAGGTCCGCCCCGACCTGCGGGTCGGCGGTCAGCAGGCCGAGGTCCTCGTACAGCCGCGCGGTCTTGGGGTGATAGTTGCCGGTGCCGACGTGCGAGTAGCGGCGCAGCGTGTCGCCCTCCTGACGGACGACGAGGGAGAGCTTGCAGTGCGTCTTCAGGCCGACGAGGCCGTAGACCACATGGCAGCCCGCCTCCTCCAGCTTGCGCGCCCACTTGATGTTGGCCTGCTCGTCGAAGCGGGCCTTGATCTCGACGAGTACGAGGACCTGCTTGCCCGACTCGGCGGCGTCGATCAGGGCGTCGACTATCGGTGAGTCGCCCGAGGTCCGGTACAGCGTCTGCTTGATCGCGAGTACGTCCGGGTCGCCCGCCGCCTGCTCCAGGAACGCCTGGACGGAGGTGGAGAACGAGTCGTACGGGTGGTGCAGCAGCACATCGCGTTCGCGCAGCGCGGCGAAGACGTCGGGCGCCGAGGAGGACTCGACCTCGGCGAGATCGCGGTGGGTGCCCGCGATGAACCTGGGGTACTTCAGCTCCGGGCGGTCCAGTGACGCTATGCCGAACAGCCCGGTGAGGTCGAGCGGTCCGGGCAGCGGGTAGACCTCGGCGTCGGACACCTTCAGCTCGCGGACCAGCAGGTCGAGCACGTACGGGTCGATGGACTCCTCGACCTCCAGGCGCACCGGCGGGCCGAAGCGGCGCCGCATGAGCTCCTTCTCCAGGGCCTTGAGCAGGTTCTCGGCGTCGTCCTCCTCGACTTCGAGGTCCTCGTTCCGGGTGACCCGGAACATGTGGTGGGCGAGGACCTCCATGCCAGGGAAGAGCTCTTCCAGATGCGCCGCGATGATGTCCTCGATGGGCACGTAACGCTGCGGCGACGCCTCCAGGAACCGGGTCAGCAGCGGCGGCACCTTGACGCGGGCGAAGTGGCGGTGGCCACTGACCGGGTTGCGTACGACGACCGCGAGGTTGAGCGAGAGGCCCGAGATGTACGGGAACGGGTGCGCCGGGTCGACGGCCAGCGGCGTCAGTACGGGGAAGACCCGCTGCCGGAAGAAGGTGAACAGGCGGGCCTGTTCCTTCTCGGTCAGCTCCGGCCAGCGGATCAGCTGGATGCCCTCGTCGGACAGTGCGGGAGCGATGTCCTGCTGGTAGCAGGCGGCGTGCCGGGCCATGAGTTCGCGGGACCGCGTCCAGATCAGGTCGAGGACCTCGCGGGGCTGCAGACCGGACGCGGAGCGGGTGGCGACGCCGGTGGCGATACGGCGCTTGAGACCGGCCACCCGGACCATGAAGAACTCGTCCAGGTTAGAGGCGAAGATCGCGAGGAAATTCGCTCGTTCGAGGAGGGGTGTCGCCGGGTCCTCGGCGAGCTCCAGCACCCGTTCGTTGAATGCGAGCCAACTGCGCTCCCGGTCGAGGAAGCGGCCCTTCGGCAGCTCGCTGCCGTCGACGTCGGGTTCGTACACGTCCACGTCGGCGTCGAGATCGGGATCGAGGTCGGCGGCCATGGAAAGACCGGCTCCCGCGTAATTCGGGGATGTGACGGCATGGGGCCGGTGCGCGGCGAGAGAGCCGACCGACGGCTGCACGGCGGGCTGGACCGGGACCTCGGAGTTGGGCAACTGGCTCATGGCCCTATTGTTCCGCGCAGAAGGCCCCTGGGGCGCGTCGGAGGGGGCGGAGATCGCGGAAAACACGGGGTCTCTGCCGAGATTTCTCCCGTTGCGGAGGGTCGGCACAGCTGGCTGCATCCTGAGAGGGTCGCAAGCGCGTCTGAATGGGCGGTAACGGCGACATGACGTGCAGGAATCGGTGTGCGGTGCGGGTTGCGGTGTCGCGCTGCGTGTGCGGGGTCCGGGCCGCCCCCTCTGCGGCCCGGACCCCGACGATCGGGGCGGGTCAGCCGTGGTGTCGGCGCAGTACCCGGAAGGCGAGGGCGACGGCAGCGGCGGCGAGGACGAGCAGGATGCCGGTCTCGACCAGCTGCAGCGGCCAGAAGTGCGAGGCGGGGTGGTAGTCGCTGAAGTCGGTGATGCCGCCTCGGTTGCGCAGGCAGCCTGCGAGGTCCCCGCCCAGGTCGGCCCGGAGGCAGTCGATCCAGTAGATCTCCTTGCCCGAGGCGGTGAGCATGCCCGACTCGATGTGCCAGGAGTCACCGCCCGGGCGGTCGCGATTGAGGAAGCGAACGGTCGGCCAGAGCTCGTAGCGGCGTTTGCCGAGCCCCAGCATGACCGTGCCCAGGAGGAGGGCCGTGAGGCTCATGGACAGGACGCTACGGCGTACGACCACGGCGCACAGGGCGCCGACGGCCACGGCCAGCAGGGCGTAGGCGACGGCGGTCGGGCCGAGGGCGGGGTGGATACCGTTCTCGTGCCAGCTCAGCCCCGTGCCGTACGTCTTGCTCCGCATACCCGACACGCCCCATCGGTAGACGAGGACCAGAGCGGTCATCCCGGCGGTCACCAGAGCCGCAGGAAGGGCGAGCCGGGCCGCCAGCCACTGGGCCGGGGAGACGGACTGGGCCCAGGCGAGCCGGAACGTACCGCTCTCCAGCTCGCGGGCGATCAGCGGTCCCGCGACGAAGACGCCGATGAGCCCGGCCAGCAGCAGGACAGCGGTACCGCCGCTCGCCAGATAGGTCTCGGTGGAGGAGCGGGCGTAGGTGGACAGGTAGGAGCCGTCGCCGCAGCGGGTGGTGTCGCCGTCGGCGCAGCGTTCGTCCGAGCTCGCGACCGCTACCCAGATCCGGAGCCCGACCACGATGGCGATGCCCAGCACCAGGAGTGCGCCTGCCGCCCACAGGGAACGGCGGTGCTGGCGGAGGAGGACACGGACGGGGCCCCGCAGCCCGGCGGCGGGTGCGACGGGCGTACGCAGACCGATGGCGCTCATACGGCAGCCACCTCCCTGCCGGCTCCGGCGCTCGGCGTCAGCAGTGCGGGCGCCTCCGGCGACCGCAGATGCGCCAGCAGCAGCTCCTCCAGTGAAGGTTCCGCGATCTCCCAGGCCGCGTCGTCCACCGGGCCCTCCTTCCGTACCAGTGCGGTCAGCCGCCGCCCCGTCGTGCGGGACTCGACGACGGTGTGCGGTGCCAGGTCCCGTACCGGACCCGTGAGCAGGGCGTGTGCGCCGAGGATGTCCTCGGTCTCGCCGCCGAGACGGACCCGGCCGCCGTCGACGAGCAGGAGATAGTCGCAGGCGCCCTCCAGTTCGGTGAGGATGTGCGAGGACATCACGATGGTGGTGGCGTGCTCGGCGGCCTCCGCCATCAGGACACCCATCAGCTGGTGCCGGACGAGTGGGTCTAGGTCGGCCATCGGCTCGTCGAGCAGCAGCAGTTCGGCGCGCTTGCCGAGGGCGAGGGCGAGCGCGAGGCGGGTGCGCCGGCCACCGGAGAGCGTGCGGACCCCGGCGTCCCTCGGGAGGTCCCCGATGACGCGTTCGGCGGTGGCCCGGTCCCAGGTGGCGGGGTTCAGCTCGGCGCCCGCCCACAGCGTCTCAGCGACCGTCAACTGCGGGTACAGCGGCTTGTCCTGGGCCACGAAGGCCACCCGGGGCCGGGCCTCGGCGGGCGCGGAGCCGAGGACCCGCAGGGTTCCCCCGGCCGGCCGCAGGAAACCCGCCGCGAGGGCGAGCAGGGTGGACTTGCCCGCTCCGTTCGGCCCGACGAGCGCACATATCCGTCCCGCGGGCAGCCGGAACGAGCAGTCGCGCAGAGCCCGGTCACCGTTTCTGCGCCCGTACGTCATGTCGAGGCCGGTCGCCTCGATCGCAGCGCCTGTCATGTGCGGTCGTCCCCCTTGTACGTGCTGTCCAGTACGGCGGTGAAGAGCGCGGCCATGTCGTCGCGCTCCAGCCCGGCCGTGCGGGCCCGGCGGGCCCAGTCGGTGAGTTCTCCCCGCAGGGGTGTGTCCGTGGTGGCCGTGGTTCCGAGGGTCCGGCGCACGAATGTGCCCATCCCGCGCCGGGCCTCGACGAGGCCCTCGCGCTCCAGTTCGCGGTAGGCCTTGAGCACGGTGTTCGGGTTGATGGCGGTGGCCTCGACGACCTCGCGTGCGGTGGGCAGCCGGTCGCCGGGCTCCAGCAGTCCGAGGCGGAGGGCCTGTTTGGTCTGCTGGACGATCTGGAGGTACGTGGCGACGCCGCTGCGCCGGTCGATGCGGAACTCGACCGCTGCGGACTCTGCCATGTTCACCCCTTTCACTAATTGAGTAGTGAAAGCCTGTCGGAAAGGAGGGGCGGCGTCAAGCGACGCCGCCCCGGGGGGACGTGGTGCGGGCTCAGGACTCCGCGCGGTACATCAGGTCCACCTCATGGGTGGCGAAGCCCATCCGCTCGTACACGGCCAGGGCCGCCGTGTTGTCCGCGTCGACGTAGAGCATCGCGGTCGGCAGCCCCTCGGCGGCGAGGTGGCGCAGCCCGATCGCGGTGAGCGCCTTGCCGAGACCGCCGCCCTGTGCGTCGGGCCGGACGCCGACGACGTACACCTCACCGAGGCGCTCCTCGGCGTGCACCTTCGTCCAGTGGAAGCCGATCAGTTCGGCCCCGCCCTCGGTCTCGCGCTCGGCAAGGAAGAACCCCTTCGGGTCGAACCAGGGCTCGCCCTTGCGGTCGTCCAGGTCGAGCTGGGTGAGCGATCCCTGCTCGGGGTGGTGGGCGAACGCGGCACTGTTCACGGCGAGCCAGGCGGCGTCGTCCTGACCGGGCACGAAGGTGCGGACGGTGACGCCGGGCGGCAGTACGGGCTCCGGAATGTCCAGCGGGCTCAGCGGGCGGCGCAGCTGGCGCAGCTCGCGGAAGAGGGAGAGGCCCAGGACCTGCGCGAGGTGACGGGCTGCGGACTTTCCGCCGTGCGCCCATACGCGCAGCCGCTTCCCGGTCACGGCGAGCAGCGCGGCGCCCAGTGCCCGCCCGTGCCCCTGTCCGCGGTGCGCGGGATGTACGACCAGCTCGGCGGCGGGCGCCTCGACGGGATCGGTGTCCTCGAGCTGTGCGTACCCGACGAGGGTTCCTGTGCTGGTGAGCAGAAAGTGCCGTACACCCTCCCGGTGCCCGCCCCGCAACCGCAGTCGCCCCTGCTCGGAGACCGCGGGCCTGCCGTCGGCGCGGGCCGCCTCGCCGAGCAGGTCGAGGACGGCTCCGGCCTGGTCGGGAGAGAGCACGTCGAGCGTCTGGATCTCGCGTCCCGGAGCGGGGAGGGGAACATCAGTCGTCATGCGTACGAGCGTACGGCGGGGCGGGGCGTTGTGGCCTCGATCGACGGTGTGCTGTGCGGGTCGGACGGCCGCGCAGGGTGGGTGCGAACGTCGGCCGGCCCCGGTTCGCCGGTCGTGGCGCACCGGGCTGCGGGGCCCGGCATGCCGTGATGCCCCTGTCTGCATATGTGTGCCATAGGGGTGAAGTGCGGTGATAGATGCCCTTACTGACCACAAGGCAACCAGTTCGTAACTCGAAACACCTAGTCGCGCTACGCGCGTTGACTCTAGGCTGCGGGCCGAACCCTCCCGCTGAATTCACAAGGGGACCGATGTCAGCGACACCGCATAAGATCCGTGCTTCCCGGCGGTTGCTCGCCGCCGCGGCCGGGCTGGCCACCGTCGGCGCGCTCGTCGCCGCGATGCCGGCCGATGCCCAGAGCCTCGGTGACGGCCAGGGGCACCACGTGCCCGCCCATACCGGCACCGTCGATGTACAGTTGCTCTCCTTCAACGACCTGCACGGCAACCTGGAGCCGCCGGCCGGTTCGGCCGGCACGGTCGCCGAGAAGCAGGCCGACGGCACGACGAAGGCGATACCCGCCGGCGGTGTCGAGTACCTCGCGTCCTCGCTGCGCGCCGCGCGCCAGGGCCACCCGTACTCCATCACCGCGGCCGGTGGCGACATGGTGGGCGCGAGCCCGCTGCTGTCCGGTCTCTTCCACGACGAGCCGACCATCGAGGCGCTCAACAAGATCGACCTCGATGTGACGACGGTCGGCAACCACGAGTTCGACGAGGGCGCCACCGAGCTGGCCCGTCTGCAGAACGGCGGCTGCCACCCGGTCGAGGGGTGCTACCAGCAGGGCACGACGTTCCAGGGCGCCGACTTCCCGTACCTCGCCGCCAACGTGACGGACGAGAAGACCGGCAAGCCGATCCTCAAGCCGTACACGGTGTGGAAGAAGGACGGCGTCAAGATCGGCTTCATCGGGGTGACCCTGGAGGGCACGCCGAACATCGTCACCGCCAACGGCGTCAAGGGGCTGAAGTTCCACGACGAGATCGAGACGGTCAACAAGTACGCCAAGGAGCTCGACCAGCAGGGCGTGAAGTCCATCGTCGCGCTCATCCACGAGGGCGGGGCCCCGGCCTCCTCCTCGTACAACTACGACTGCGACAGCCCCGGCGCCGGTGACGGCATCTCCGGGCCGATCGCGGACATCGCCAAGGGCATCAGCCCGAAGGTCGACGCGCTGGTCACGGGCCACACGCACCAGGCGTACGTGTGCACCGTGCCGGACCCGGCGGGCAACCCGCGCCTGGTCACCTCGGCGTCGTCGTTCGGCAAGCTGTACACGGACACGACCCTCACGTACGACCGCCGCACCCAGGACATCGTGCGTACGTCGGTGAAGTCGTCGAGCTCCTCGAACCCGACCTCGGCGAACCACATCGTCACCCGGGACCAGGCCAGGGCCACCGACATGACGGCCCTGATCGCCCGCTGGAACACCCTCGCCGCGCCCATCGCGAACCGGCCGCAGGGCTACATCTCCGCCGACATCAACGGCCGCGGCTCCACGGCCCCGGAGAAGCCGCTCGGCAACCTGATCGCGGACGCCCAGCTGGAGGGCCTGGCCCCGGCGGACAAGGGCGGGGCGGTCGTCGCCTTCATGAACCCGGGCGGCATCCGCGCGGACCTGGTGTACAAGGCGACCGGCAGTGAGGGCGACGGGGTGGTGACGTACGGCGAGTCCTTCACCGTGCAGCCCTTCACCAACATGATGAACGTCGTCGACCTGACCGGCGCCCAGCTGATCACCGCGCTCCAGCAGCAGGTCAGCGGCTCCAATGAGGCCAGCCCGAAGATTCTTCAGGTGTCCAAGGGGCTCACGTACACCCTGGACATGACGAAGACCGGCGCGGCTCGCGTCGTCGTCGACACGATCAAGCTGAACGGTGCGGCGATCGACCCGGCCAAGACGTACCGCGTCGCGATGAACGAGTTCCTCGCGGGCGGCGGCGACGGCTTCGCGGCGCTCGGCCAGGGCACCAACAAGCTGGTCGGCCCCTCCGACCTGGACCTGTTCAACGCGTACCTGTCGGCGCACTCGTCGGCGGCGGCGCCGCTGGCCCCGCCGGTCACCGACCGGATCACGGTCGTTCAGTAGGTGCGGCAGGACACGCAGTGCCCGTACGCGGGTGAGTGAGCGGGGCGGTGGGCCGGATGGCCCACCGCCCCGGTGTCATCAGAGGATCCGAAAAAGTCTCGCCCATGGTCGCAAGAATGACTGAAGATGCAGACAAGGGCCTGGTCACCGTGGCCGGCAACAGGCCTGTCCGCGAGACGATCGACCGGCTTCAGGACGCGATCACCGCAGCGGGCTTCCATGTGTTCGCGGGGGTCGACCATGCGGACCACGCCGCCCGTGCCGGGCTGGAACTCCGTCCGACCGAGCTGCTCATCTTCGGCAGGCCCGAGGGCGTCACGCACCTGATGCAGGACAAGCAGACCGCCGGCATCGACCTTCCGGCGAAGGCGCTGGCCTGGCAGGACGCCGCCGGGGTCACCTGGGTGACCTGCAACGACGCCTCCTGGGTCGCCGCACGCCATGGGCTGGGGCCGGAGAGTCAAGCCGGCGTCGCGGCACTGGAGGCGAGCACGGTGGCCGCCGTACGCCAGGCCACGTCACCGGCCCTCGACGCCCTTTAGGTCCTGTCGTCGCACCGTTCCCGTTGTGATGTGTGCCCGTGTGATGTGTGCCCGTCATAATCCGAAGGCTGACCCCCCACAGCCGACGGAGGCACCCGCACGCAGACCCACGCCGGCACCCGCAGAGGCTTTCTGACCGGCGCCCTCGCCGTCATCCGGCACAACCCCGGGGCCTGAGCGGCCGCCGGGGGCGGCTCAGGGGCTCTCCGGCGGCGGCTGCGGTGCGCCCGGCAGACGGATCGAGGCCTCCGTGCCACCGCCCGGTGCCGGGCGCAGGACGATCTCGCCGCCCGCCTGCTGGACCGTGCGTGCCACGATCGACAGGCCCAGGCCGGAGCCCGGCAGCTGGCGGGCGGACGGGGAGCGCCAGAAGCGTTCGAAGACGTACGGGAGCTCCTCGGCCGGGATGCCGGGGCCCTGGTCGACCACGGTCAGCTCGCCGCCGCGCAGGGCCACGGCGATCGTGCCGTGCTGCGGGCTGAACTTCACCGCGTTGTCGAGGACATTGACGACCGCCCGCTCCAGCGCCGCCGGCTCGGCCCGTACGTACCAGGGTTCGAGGTCTGCGGTGATGGTCAGTTCCGGACCGCGGAGCCGTGCCCGCTCCAGCGCGGCGGAGGCGATGTCGTGAAGGCCGACGACCTGGAGCGGGCCGGGCTGGGCCGCGTCCGGGCGGGCCAGCTCCTGGAGGTCGCCGATGAGCGACGCCAGCTCGGTCATCTGCGCAGTGACCGACTTCATCAGCGCCCTGCGGTCGTCGGGCGGGATGGGCCGGCCGGTCTCGTCGCTGCGGGCGAGCAGTTCCACGTTCGTACGCAGGGATGTCAGCGGGGTCCGCAGCTCGTGCCCGGCATCCGCGATCAGCTGCGCCTGGCGGTCGCGGGAGGTGGCGAGGGAGGCGGTCATCGAGTTGAAGGAGCGGGACAGCCGGGCGATCTCGTCCTCGCCCTCGACGGGGATGCGGAGCGAGAGGTCCTCGGTACGGGCGACATGCTCGACGGCATCGGTGAGCTCGTCGACGGGGCGCAGGCCGGTGCGGGCGACCCAGAGACCGGCGGCGGCCGCGCCGATGACGCCGATGCCGGAGACGATGAGGAGGACGAAGGCGAGCTGGTTGAGGGGGTCGGTGACCTGATCCATGGGCACCGCCACGGAGACGGCGAGGCCGGGCCGGACCAGCGGGCCGATGTGGACCTGCGAGGTGTAGACGCGCATCCTGACGCCGTCCTTCGCCCTGGTGGTGTGCACCGCGTCCTGCCGCTCCCCGGCTGCGACGGACCGGTCGGCGGACTGCACCGGAATCGCGGACTTGCCCGGCCAGGTGCACGGCTTCGTGCTTGTCGGTGTCACCACCTGGATGGTGTAGGGGATCTCCGGCCCGGGGTTGTTGTTCAGCGGCAGCCCCCGCAGGCAGGCTGCGTTGAGATCCTCGACAGTCTGCCGGTCGACAGCGACCTGCCGCAGACCGCTGTCGAGCTGTTCGATCAGCCGGTCCCGCGTGGTCAGCCAGCAGGCCAGCGCCACCGCTGCCACCGCGATCGCCACCGCGGTCGCGACCAGCATCGCCAGCCGGGAGCGGAGCGGCAGTGCGCGGAAACGCCGCAAGGGGCCCGTCACCCCTCGCCCCCGCCGGCCCGCAGCGCGTATCCCACGCCCCGCACCGTGTGCACGAGCCGCGGTTCGCCGCCCGCTTCCGTCTTGCGGCGCAGGTACATCACGTACACGTCCAGGGAGTTGGAGCTCGGTTCGAAGTCGAAGCCCCAGACCGCCTTCAGGATCTGCTCGCGGGTCAGCACCTGGCGCGGGTGGGCCAGGAACATCTCCAGCAGGGTGAATTCGGTCCGGGTCAGCTCGACGCGGCGCGACCCCCGGGTGACCTCGCGGGTCGCGAGGTCCATCCGCAGGTCGGCGAAGGACAGCACATGGTCGTCGGGGACGTCGCCGCCCGCCGCGGCCGCGTACGAGCTGCGGCGCAGCAGGGCCCGGATGCGGGCGAAGAGCTCGTCCAGTTCGAAGGGCTTGACCAGGTAGTCGTCGGCGCCGGCGTCGAGTCCGGTGACGCGGTCGCCGACGGTGTCGCGGGCGGTGAGCATCAGAATGGGGGTGGTGGTGCCGGTGGCACGGAGGCGGCGGGCGGCGGTCAGACCGTCCATCCGCGGCATCTGGATGTCGAGGACGATCAGATCGGGGGCGTACGACTCCGCCCGGGCCAGCGCGTCGAGTCCGTCGACGGCGACCTCCGTTTCGTATCCCTCGAACGCGAGGCTGCGCTGCAGGGCCTCGCGCACGGCCGGCTCGTCGTCGACGATCAGGATGCGCTGCGGATCGTCTTCGGCGGGGCTCATCGCGCTTCGTCCTCTTCTCTCTGCTCTGCCGTGGTGCTGTGTTCTCAGCCTCGCACGGCCGTGGCGCGGCGGCGGGCGGCGCGGCGTTGCCGGCCGGTGGTGCGGGTGGTCGTGCGGAGCGCCGGCGAGCGCCGCGCCGCGGCGGCGAACTCCACCGCGAGCATCAGGGGCAGCGCGAGGGCGGCCGGGCCGGTGGGGGTGTCGGACGGGTGGTTCATGGCTGATCTCCTCAGGAGCTGGTGCCGGACCGCAGGGTGTCCAGGTCGGCCTTGAGCGTGTTCACCGGGATGGCGAAGCCGAGACCGACGCTGCCGGCGCTGGAGCTGTTCGATCCGGCGGACGAACTCGCCGAGTACATCGCGGAGTTGATGCCGATGATCTCGCCCTTCATATTGATGAGCGCACCGCCGGAGTTGCCGGGGTTGAGCGAGGCGTCGGTCTGGATGGCCTTGTAGGTGGTGGTGGAGTTGCCGGTGTCGCCGTTGAACTGCTGCCCGCCGAACTCGAACGGCCAGTCGCTGCCGCCCCCGCCCTGCTGCCCCTGTCCCTGACCGCTGTCGCTGTCCTTGGCGACGGTGACATCGCGGTTCAGCGCGGAGACGATGCCGCTGGTGACGGTGCCGGTGAGGCCCTCGGGCGAGCCGATCGCGACGACCTGGTCGCCGACCTTGAGTGAGGAGGAGTCGCCGAGCGTGGCCGTCTTCAGTCCGCTCGCACCGTCCAGTTTGATGAGCGCGAGGTCCTTGTCGGCATCGGTGCCGACGACCTTCGCGGTGTATGTCCTGCCGGTGCTCAGCGTCACCTTGATCGTCGAGGCGCCCGCGATGACGTGGTTGTTGGTGACGATCTCGCCGTCGGACGTGATGATCACGCCGGACCCGGTGGACTCGCCCGCGTTCGAGCTCGCGCCGATCTCGACGATCGTCGGCGACACCGCCTGCGCGACTCCGGCGACGGTGCCCGCGCTGCTCTGCGAGACGGTCGTGCCGTTGACCGCACCGCTGCCGCCGCTGCCGCCGCCGGCGCCGGAACCGGCGTCGGTGAACTGTCCGATGGCGGTGGCGGTGGCACCGCCGACGACCGCCGCCGCGACGGCCACGGCGGTCAGGAGGGCGACCGGCCGCCCGACCCGGCGCCTGCCGCGCGCGGGCGGCAGGGGTGCGGGCTGCGGCAGCCCGTGGAAGTCGCCGTAGCCGTCGTCACCACCGCCACTGCGACCGTCGGCGCCGCCGCTGCCGGGCCACACGGTCGTCCCGGGGCCCGCGGCGACCGGCTGCGCGGGCTGGTACGAGGGCGGCGGCGGGTAGGCCGCGTCGCCGTTGCCGTACGAGGGGTACATCGGGTACTCGCCGCTCGGGCGCTGGCTCTCAGTCATGTCTACGACTGTGTCCACCGAAGATGAGAGAACCCTGAGTGTGCCCTGAGAAGCCCGACAGAACCGTGTATGTCCCATATAAGAGCCACGGGGGAACGTCGTGCGGGTGCGGGGACCGCGAGCGCCCCCGGCTGGGGAAGTGCCCCCCGCTACCGGCCCTGGGGCGTCGGCTCCCCGCACCCGCACGAGCGCCGGACCACCAGCGCCGACGGGAACTGCTTCAGCCGCTCCCGTCGCGAGCCCGAGACCCGTAGTGAGTCGTCGAGCACCAGATCCACCGCCGCCCGGGCCATGGCCGGGCGATCCGAGAAGACCGTCGTCAGCGGCGGATCGGTCAGTCCCGCTTCCTTCACGTCGTCGAAGCCCGCCACCGCGAGCTCCCCGGGCACATCGATCCGCAGTTCGCGCGCGGCCCGGAGCACCCCGATGGCCTGGTCGTCCGTCGAGCAGAAGATCGCCGGGGGCCGGTCCGGACCGGCGAGCAGTCCGAGCGCCACCCGATAGGCGTCGTAGCGGTTGTACGGGGCCTGGAAGAGCCGCCCCTCCGTGGAGCGTCCGGACTCGTGCATCGCCCGCCGCCAGCCCTCGACGTGGTCCGCGACCGGGTCGCCGACCGCCGGGGTGGACTCCATGCCGCCGAGGCACGCCACGTACGCGTTGCCGTGTTCGAGGAGGTGCCGGGTGGCGAGCTGAGCGCCGCCGATGTCGTCGGTGACGACCGCGACGTCGTCGATCGCCTCGGGCCGCTCGTGCAGCAGCACGACCCGGGCGTCCCATGCCTCCACCTCGGCCGCGGCCCGCTCGCTGGGTCCCTGGCTGACCAGGATCAGTCCGGAGACGCGCATGCCCAGGAAGGCGCGGAGGTAGTGGACCTCGCGCTCGTCGCGGTAGTCGGAGTTGCCGACGAGGACCATTTTTCCGCGCTCGGCGGCAGCCTGTTCGACCGCGTGTGCCATTTCCGCGAAGAACGGCTGGCGCGCGTCCGGAACGATCATCCCTATGAGGTCGGTCCGCCGCGAGGCCATGGCCTGGGCGACCCGGTCGGGCCGGTAGCCCAGCTCCTTGATCGCGGCGAGTACCCGCTCGCGCGTGGCCGGGGCAACCGGCCGGGGTCCGTTGTTGATGACGTAGCTGACGACCGCGGTCGACGTCCCCGCCAGTCTCGCCACATCATCTCGCGTCACCTTGGCCACGCGCGGCAGTCTACGCGGATGGACCTACCTGTTGGCAGGCCGTATCGGGCCTTCTTCCACGACCTCGGCCACGGAGGGCTGTCCCGAACGGGTGGGTGGCTCGGCGGCCGCCTTCGCCGCCGTCTGGGACTCGGCCGCCTCCGCGGCGCGCTCCACCTTCTCCGGTGCGACGAAGCGGTAGCCGACGTTGCGGACCGTGCCGATCAGCGACTCGTGCTCGGGGCCGAGCTTGGCGCGCAGCCGCCGGACATGGACGTCGACCGTCCGCGTGCCGCCGAAATAGTCGTAACCCCAGACCTCCTGCAGCAGCTGGGCGCGGGTGAAGACGCGGCCCGGGTGCTGTGCGAGGTACTTGAGCAGTTCGAATTCCTTGAAGGTCAGGTCGAGGACCCGGCCCTTCAGTTTCGCGCTGTAGGTCGCCTCGTCGACCGAGAGGTCACCGCTGCGGATCTCCATCGGGGAGTCGTCGGAGGTGATCTGCTGCCGGCCGGCGGCCAGCCGCAGCCGGGCCTCGACCTCGGCCGGTCCCGCGGTGTCCAGCAGTACGTCGTCGATGCCCCAGTCGGCGGTGACGGCCGCGAGACCGCCCTCCGTCACGACGAGTATCAGCGGACAGCCCGGTCCGGTGGACCGCAGCAGCTGGCACAGCGACCGCACCTGCGGCAGGTCGCGGCGGCCGTCGACCAGGATGACGTCGGCACCCGGGGTGTCGACGAGAGCCGGTCCCTCGGCGGGGGCCACCCGCACGCTGTGCAGCAGGAGGCCGAGGGCGGGAAGCACCTCCGTCGACGGTTGAAGAGCGTTGGTCAGAAGCAGCAGTGAACTCATCGCCACCCACCTGCCCGGGTCGTCGGTCGATGATCGTGCACGATGTGCTTGCCTTGGTCGCCCATTACGTCGGTCCTCCTCGTTCCCTGCGAGAGGGGCACTCCCGGGTGGGGCCCGGGGGAGATCTGCGGCACTTCTTCGTACGTTGTTCTTCTTCTGCTGCCGTACGACGGCTGTCATACGGGTTTTACGGTGCGGTCCCCGCGCCCTGGGACCGCTGAGCTTGTCGAAACGTCGTCGTAACAACGTGCGGAAAGCACAAAAGGATCCGGGGGCTGCATTGCCCGGATCCTCTTCCCAGCAGAATAGCCCACATGAGTTCTGTGTCCGAGAGTTCGTTTCCGAGTTCTCCTGTTCGCTTGATCACGCGGGGGGCCCGGCGCACCACATTGCGGACGGATGACGGGCTGCCGATCGAGGCGGTGTACGAACCGTGTACGACCGGTGCCGCGCCCGGTGCCGATGGTGGGGACACCGGCACGGCGATCGTGGTCGCGCACGGATTCACGGGTTCGGTGGACCGGCCCGCCGTGCGGCGCGCGGCAGGGGTGTTCGCCCAGCGTGCGGCCGTGATCACGTTCTCCTTCCGGGGGCACGGAGGATCCGGTGGCCGGTCGACGGTCGGTGACCGCGAGGTGCTGGATCTGGCCGCCGCGGTGGCGTGGGCGCGCTCGCTCGGACACCGGCGGGTGGTGACGGTCGGGTTCTCGATGGGCGGGTCCGTGGTGCTCCGGCACGGGGCGCTGTACAAGGCCCCAGGGGCCTCTCCGGGCACCGCACAGCTCACTCGTTCGGTTCCCTCGCACGGGGGGCGCATCGAAGCGCACGCGGATGCGGTGGTGGCCGTGAGTGCTCCGGCCCGTTGGTACTACCGGGGTACGGCCCCGATGCGGCGCCTGCACTGGGTCGTGACCCGGCCCGCCGGCCGGCTGGTCGGCCGGTACGGCTTCCGCACCCGGATCGACCGCAGGGAGTGGGCCCCCGTGCCGCTCTCCCCGGTCGAGGCGGTCCCGCTGATCGCCCCGGCGCCGCTGCTCATCGTGCACGGCGACCAGGACCCGTACTTCCCGCTCGACCACCCCCGCATGCTGGCCGACGCGGCACAGGGCCATGCGGAACTGTGGCTCCGGCGCGGCATGGGGCACGCCGAGAACGCGGCGGACGAGAGCTTGCTCACCCGGATCGCGCACTGGGCGGTGGCGGAGTGATTCATCATGGACAGCTGACGCGAGACGAAGGGAGCGTCGCCATGCCAGCGGGAACCATCCGCTACTGGGCCGCCGCCAAGGCCGCCGCCGGAACCGCGGAGGAGCCGTACACAGCCGCGACGCTCGCCGAGGCGCTCGACGCGGTGCGCGAGCGGCACCCCGGTGAGCTCACCCGAGTGCTGCAACGGTGCTCGTTCCTGATCGACGGTGACCCCGTGGGGACCCGCAGCCATGAGACCGTACGCCTTGCCGAGGGCGGCACGGTCGAGGTGCTCCCGCCGTTCGCAGGAGGGTGAACCGCAGCACATGAGCAACAGCGATCAGCAGCATCCGTACGGACAGGAGCCCGGGACCGGGACCGGGACCGGTCACGGTTACGGAAACGGCCGGGAACCGCAACCGTACGGGCAGCAGGTCCCGTACGACCCGAACCAGGCGTTCCAGGACCCCGGGGTCGCACAGACCTGGGAGGGCCAGACCTGGGACACCCAGTACCAGCCGGCCGTCCAGCCCACGCAGCAGCCGCAGCAGCCCGAGTACAGGCAGCCGCAGCAGTATGAGCAGCCTCAGTACGGGCAGCCCTACGCCCAGCGGCACGAGCAGCTCCAGCACGGGCAGCCCTACGCCCAGCGGCACGAGCAGCTCCAGCACGAGCAGTCGTACGCCCAGCAGCACGAGCAGCCCCAGTACGAGCAGCCCTACGCCCAGCAGCACGAGCAGCCCCAGTACGAGCAGCCCCAGTACGAGCAGTCGTACGCCCAGCAGCACGAGCAGCCCCAGTACGAGCAGCCCTACGCCCAGCAGCACGAGCAGCCCCAGTACGAGCAGTCGTACCCGCCGCAGGCACCGCAGCAGCCCGTTACGGCCGCCTCCACCCCCGTCGTCGGCGCCGGATATCCGACCCCGCAGGGCGCCTCCGGCTCGTACCCGCTGCCCCCCGAGGTCCCGGCAGCCGCCCCGGCCGACGCGGCACCGGGTGTGGCGGCCGCGCACGACACCTCCGGCTACAGCGCGCCGACCATCCTGGGCAACAGCCGCATCACCGACGCCCAGCGCGCCCGCGCCGAGGGCCGTTCGCCGATCATCGCGCCGGGGATGCAGCCGGCGGCGATCACAGCGGGGCTCGGGCTGCTGCTCGCCCTCGGTGCCGCGATCGGGCAGTACGCGCTCTTCGTACCGCTGGTACTCCTCCAGGCGGTGACCGCCGCGGGCTGGTTCCGCCTCAACGGCATGTGGCCCGCCCGGCAGGGCATCGCGCTCGCCTTCGCCGGCGGGTTCGTCGCCGATGTCGTGCTGCTCGTCGCGGGCCGGGAGAACGCCCCGGCGGCGATCCTCGGCACCCTCGGCGTCTGGGTGCTGCTCACCGTCGTCCTGCAACTGCGCAGCCACGCGGGCGCCGACGAGCGGATGTACGGGCTGATGGCCACCGTCGCCTCGGCCGCCCTGGCGATCCTCGCCGCCGGGCATCTCGCGGCGGCGCCGGACGCCGTGACGGTCGGCTGTGCGGCGGTCGCGGTCGCCGTGCTCGCCCGGGCGCTGCCGCTGCCGGGACCCGCCTCGGTCGTGGTGGCGCTGCTCGCCGCCGCGGGAGCCGGTGTCGCGGCCGGTGGGCTCACCGACTTCGGCGCGAAGGGCGCGTTCCTCGGGTTCGCGGCCGGTGGCTGCGCGCTGATCGGGCTGCGGGTGGCGAGCTACGACTACCCGTCACGTTTTGTGCACATGACGGCCGGGGTGGCGCTGCCGCTCACCGCCGCGGCCCCCGCCGTCTATCTGATCGGCCGCGCCCTCTCCTGACCCGCGGGACCCGGTGCGGACCGGGAACCGCGGAGGGTCCCCCACTCGTCGATCACCCCGGGCGTGCCGTGGAGCCGCAGGCGGCTCCCGGGCGCCAGGGGGTCCGGCCGGACGCAGGGTGGGGGAAGAAACGGCATGCGTGCACTGCGAATACTGCTGGTCATCGTGGTGGTCCTGGGTGGCATCTTCATCGTCGTCGACCGGGCCGCGGTGTACTTCGCCGAGTCCGAGGCCGCGGGCAGGGTCGAGGTCGACGGGGGCACGGTCGACTCGACGGACGTCTCCATCAGGGGTTTCCCCTTTCTGACGCAGGTCGCCGGATCGGCACTCGACCAGGTCGACATCAAGCTCACCGGCATCGAGACCGCCGCCGGGGGGCACAGGATCCGGGTCAGCGAGATGAACGCCGAACTCCACGACGTCAGACTGGCCGACGGTTTCTCCAGCGCCACCGCCGCGCGGGCCACGGGCACGGCGACCATCTCGTACGAGGATCTGACGCATGCGGCCGACGACGGCGTCGTCGTCGAGTACGGCGGCAACGGCAAGGTGAAGGTGACGGGTGCTGTCGACATCCTCGGCCGCACCCTCACGCGCAGCGTGTCCTCCACCGTCACCCTGGTCGACGGCCACATCGTGCGGGTGCACGCGGACAAGGTGCCCGGCGAGGGCATCCCCGGACTCGAAGGCCTGGTGCGCAGGAAGACCGACTTCGAGCGGGAGATCGGCGCCCTGCCGAGCGGGCTGAAGCTGCGGCGGATCGAGCCGACGAAGGACGGCCTGGAGATCTCGGTGACGGGCTCGGACATCCGGCTCGCGGGACAGACGAACCGCGCGCAGGCCGGGTAGGACATTCCACAGCCGCTGCGCCACATAGTGAGACGGACTCGTCCGACCCGCAGATGACTGAACGACGCGCTTCGCCCGGCGCCGGTCCGGAGGCACCGTAATCGGTCAACCGTCCCACATTGCGGACGATCGTGTCTCATGATGCGACACGGCGGTGACATGTCCGCCCGCACGTCCCTACGATCGGTCCCATGCAGTGCTCTATCAGCGGTCTCCGTCAGCGGGGCCAGGCGGATCTCACGAAGCGGCGGGCAGTAGACCTGTGCCGCGTCGCCGCCATGCTCTGTCGCACTGTCTGAGCGGGATCGTCGCATCCCGCATTCCCCCGGCCCTTCGACCACTGTCAGGGCCCGTTCCCGTGCATGTGTGTACGCGCAGAAACGCGCCCCCGTACATCCGCACCCCGCACCATCTCGCCGCAGACTGCCCCGGAGGAGAACAGAATGAGCCGCAGTGACGTCCTCGTAGACGCCGACTGGGTCGAGGCCCACATCGACGACCCGAAGGTTGCTCTTGTCGAAGTCGACGAGGACACCTCGGCGTACGAGAAGAACCACATCAAGAACGCGATCCGGATCGACTGGACCAAGGACCTCCAGGACCCGGTCCGCCGCGACTTCATCGACCAGGCCGGCTTCGAGAAGCTCCTGTCCGAGAAGGGCATCGGCAACGACACCACGGTCGTGCTCTACGGCGGCAACAACAACTGGTTCGCGTCCTACGCGTTCTGGTACTTCAAGCTCTACGGTCACCAGGACGTCCGTTTGCTCGACGGCGGCCGCAAGAAGTGGGAGCTCGACTCCCGCGACCTGGTCGACGGCGACCAGATCCCGTCCCGCCCGGCCACCGAGTACAAGGCCAAGCCGCAGGACGAGTCGATCCGCGCCTACCGCGACGAGGTCGTGGCAGCGATCGGCAAGCTGAACATCGTCGACGTCCGGTCGCCCGACGAGTTCAGCGGCAAGCTGCTCGCCCCGGCGCACCTGCCGCAGGAGCAGTCGCAGCGTCCCGGCCACGTGCCGACCTCCCGCAACATCCCGTGGTCGAAGAACGCCAACGACGACGGCACTTTCAAGTCGGACGACGAGCTCAGGGCCCTCTACGAGGACGAGCAGGTCGACCTGGCGAAGGACACCATCGCCCTGTGCCGCATCGGTGAGCGCTCCGCGCTCACCTGGTTCGTGCTGCACGAGCTGCTCGGCCAGGAGAACGTCAAGAACTACGACGGTTCATGGACCGAGTACGGCTCCCTCGTGGGTGTGCCGATCGAGCTCGGCGCCAGTAAGTAACTCCGCACGACCCGGACCAGCACGACTCCCGACCGAGAAGGACAGAACACCATGTGTGGAGCAAAGGCCGGCGGCCCCGACGCTTCGACCATCAAGCCCGGTGAGACCACCATCCAGGGCAGCGTGACCCGCGACGGCGAGCCCGTCACCGGTTATGTCCGCCTGCTGGACTCGACCGGCGAGTTCACCGCGGAGGTCCCGACCTCGGCGACCGGACAGTTCCGCTTCTACGCGGCCGAGGGCACGTGGACGCTGCGCGCCCTCGTCCCGGGCGGCAGCGCCGACCGCACGGTCGTCGCGCAGACCGGTGGCCTCTCCGAGGTGGCCATCGCCGTCTGATCCGCGGCACAGATCGGCCGGAGGGCCGTACCCCAGGGGGTTGGACGCCTTCTGAACCGGGGTACGGCCCTTCGCGCCGTCCACGGGGTGTGCGCGGGCCCGTACGCGCCGGGCGCGCGGGCCGGGATCGGGCCTACGCTTGAGTCATGTACGCCCGGCGCCGTCGCCGCTACTTCCTGATGATGGGCGGATGCATCGTCCTTTTCGTCTCCGCCTGGGCCGTTGTGCGGCTCTGGTCGATGCCCGTCGCCATCGGAATGTGCGTGGTCGCCATGGTCATACCGCCCGTTGCGGCGATGGTCGCCAACCGGCGGGGGCCGGAGGACCGCTGGTGGGACGACCCGTCCGGCGACCCGAAGTCGGACGAGTGGTGGGACGAGCTCGACGGCAAGAAGCGCCGCCAGTAGCAGAACAGTCGGTGGTGGCCGGCAGGAAGAACCGTCAGTAGACGAGGGCCTGGACGCCGTCCGCCATGACCTCGCTGACGAAGACCTGGGCGCCCGCGATCCGTACGCCTTCCAGCACGTCGTTCTCGGTGATGTCGCGACGAGCCGCGCACTGGGTGCAGAGAGTGATCCGGCCGCCCGCCTGAACCGACTCGATCAGGTCCGGCAGCGGCGCTGAGTGCGGAAGTTCGAACTCGGCGGCGCGGCCCGGCAGGGCGAACCAGGCGGATTCGCCGGTCAGCCAGAGCGAGACCTCCACACCACTGGCGACGGCGACCGCCGCCACCGTGAACGCCTGCGAGCAGCGCTCGGCGGAATCGGCACCTGCGGTCACCTTGATCACGAGCTTCTTCTGCATATGCCGAACTGTAATCGTCGGCCGCACGACCCCACTCCACCGCCGTGGATCAGTGGGGTGCGCAGGTAATGGAATCTGCGCCTCAGGTCTCGTGGGGGGACCCGTTTTGGAACGGAAAGACACCCATGTTGGTCCCCGAGGGCTACCGACTCGGCCAGGACATCGGTGAGTACAGCAACGACAGCGAGATCAGCGGCAAGAGGGCCACGGCCCAGCTGAAGGGGAGCGGCCACGGGATCGCGGGCAAGCAGCGCCGCGAGGGGAGCTGTCCATCACCGCCTACGCGGCCGGCACCAAGCCGTGCGGCGCGTCCGACGTCGCCGATCTGGTGAAGGGCCAGCTCGACCACATCGAGTCCCCGGGGGAGTACGTATGACCGAGCAGACGGCGGCACCGACCGCCGCGACGGCCCCGACCGACGAGCCCCCGGTCCCGGAGCAGGAGCCCCCGGTGGCGGAGGCGGACCCCGTACCGGCTGGGGAGCCCGTACCGCTCACGGAGCAGCCGGTGCCGCTCACGGAGCAGACCGCGCCGGCCGCGGAACCCCTCCCGGCCCCGAAGCGGCCCCGCCGCGTCCTGCGGGCCGTCGCCCGCTGGACCGCTGCCGTACTGGCTCGGCGGCCTCGGCACCGGTACGGCGTTCGGCATCACTTCGATGGAGCGCACCGACGTACCGGGCCTGGCCACCGAGGGCGACGGGGGCTGGGACTATCCCGAGCTGAGTCTGCCCGTGCTGCCGGCCGGCTCGCCGCGCCCGTTCCACGACGACAACATCGCCGAGGTCCACTACGCCGACCTGCGGAAGCTGCTGCTGCCGGCCCCGGCCGGAGCAACGGTGGACAAGAAACTCACCGGCGGCTGGGTGAGCACGGCGCAGTACCTCTCCGTCCACCGGAAGGGCAAGCGCGCCGAGCTCGACCAGGTGCTGAAGGACTCCGCCCTGCGGCACATCGCGGCGCGCGGCTGGACCGGCGACACGCTCGCCCTCGTCGTCCAGTCCCGCAAGGGGAAGGCCGGCACGGAACGCGTCCCGTTCCACCAGACGCTGAGCCTGCAGAACCAGCTGCTGGGCTGACCGGCCGCGCGGTAAACCCCGAACCATCGCGCCGGGCCCCAACCCATTAGGCTGGGGCCCGGCCCCGTACTGCCGCCATACCGCTCGTTATCGCTCGTCCGAGGAGCTCCCGTGCTTGAGGCATTCTTCTCCACCCTGCTGGTTCTGGTCTGCGTCGGCGTTCTTGCCTTCGCGGCCCTGAGCGTGAAGAAGCTGTACCAGGGCCAGCGCTGACCCGAGTCCGCACCACTCACCACCCCCTCACAGATCGTCTGAGCCGCTCATGATCGAGATCCCGTCCGACCTCCACCCGGAGCTCGTCCCGCTTGCCTTCCTGCTCGGCAACTGGGCGGGCGCGGGCGTGTCCGACTTCCCCGGCGCCGAGAAGTGCAACTTCGGCCAGGAAGTCTCCTTCAGCCACGACGGCCGGGACTTCCTGGAGTACGTCTCGCACTCCTGGGTGCTCGACGCCGAGGGCAACAAGGTCAAGCCGCTGGAGACCGAGTCCGGCTACTGGCGCATCGACAAGCATCGCAAGGTCGAGGTCGTCATGGTCCGCGACCAGGGCGTCATCGAGATCTGGTACGGCGAGCTCGCCCACCAGAAGCCGCAGATCGACCTGGTCACCGACGCGGTGGCCCGGACCGCGGTCTCCGGCCCGTACAACGGTGGCAAGCGCCTCTACGGCTATGTGAACAGTGACCTGATGTGGGTCGGGGAGAAGGCCACCCCCGACGTGGAGCTGCGCCCGTACATGTCGGCGCACCTGAAGAAGGTCGTCACCCCGGAAGAGGTCGAGGCGATGGCGAAGAGCCTCGGCGACCTGCCGGACGACGGCATCGCGTTCTTCAAGTAGCCCCACGCCTCTCAGGTACGCGCACGACCTGCGGTCAGGTGCTCATCCGGTCCTACACTGGCCCTGTGGTGAGCACCGACTGGAAGACCGATCTTCGGCAGCGTGGCTATCGGCTGACGCCGCAGCGGCAGCTTGTCCTGGAGGCCGTCGACACGCTGGAGCACGCGACGCCCGACGACATCCTCGCCGAGGTGCGCAGGACGGCGTCCGGTGTGAACATCTCGACCGTCTACCGGACCCTGGAACTCCTGGAGGAGCTCCAACTGGTCAGCCACGCCCATCTGGGGCACGGGGCGCCGACGTACCACCTGGCCGACCGCCACCACCACATCCATCTCGTCTGCCGGGACTGCGCGGACCTCATCGAGGCCGATGTCGACGTCGTCGCCGAATTCACCGCGAAGCTGCGGGACAGCTTCGGCTTCGAGACCGACATGAAGCACTTCGCGATCTTCGGCCGCTGCGCCGGTTGCACGGCGAAGGCGGCGGACGGTGAGGTGGACGGCCGGGCGGCCGATCGGCCCCGGCCGCCCGCGTCCGCGCAGTAAGAGGCCGCGCAGACAGGTGGGGCGGCGTCGCGTGCCGATGGGCGGCGCCTGGCGGCGTTGTCGTCGGTCGACGACGCTCCGCGTCGCCTCCCTCCTCCGCCTTGCCAGGCTTGCCCCTCGCCCCGCTCCTTCCTCCACCCCGCCTGTCTGCGCGGCCTCTAAGTCGAGTCGTACGCTGGTCGCATGAAGAGCCCCTTGCTGTCCCTGCCCGGCGCCGTCCCCGCCGAGGGTCGCGACGAAGGTGTCGCCGCGCACTACGGCGACCTGTTCCGCGAGCAGCGAGCCCTCGCCGACGGCACCGGCCTCGTCGACCTCTCGCACCGCGGCGTCGTCACCGTCACCGGAAGCGACCGGCTGGCCTGGCTGCACCTGCTGCTCACCCAGCACGTCAGCGAACTCGCCCCGGGCGAGGCCACCGAGGCGCTGATCCTCACCGCGCACGGGCACATCGAGCACGCCCTCTACCTCGTCGACGACGGCGAGACGGTGTGGATGCACGTCGAACCGGACACCCAGGGCGGCCTGATCGCCTATCTGGATTCGATGAAGTTCTTCTACCGGGTGGACGTCGCCGACCGCACCGAGGACTTCGCCGTCGTGCACCTGCCGGCCGGCTCCATCGCGGAGGTCCCCGAGGGCATCGCCGTACGGGAGGCACCGCACGGTCGTGACCTGTTCCTGCCCCGCGCCGACCTGGAGGCGTACGCCGCCGAGAACGGTCCGGCGGCCGGCATCCTGGCCTACGAGGCGCTGCGCGTCGAGGCTCACCGCCCCCGGCTCGGCTTCGAGACCGACCACCGCACCATCCCGCACGAGCTGGGCTGGATCGGCACCGCCGTCCACCTCCAGAAGGGCTGCTACCGCGGGCAGGAGACCGTGGCCCGGGTGCAGAACCTGGGGAAGCCGCCGCGCCGGCTGGTCTTCCTGCACCTGGACGGAAGCGACGTGATCCTGCCCGGACACGGCACCCCGGTGCGGCTCGCCGCGGACGGTGCGGAGGGACGTCAGCTCGGCTTCATCACGACGTCCGCCCGCCACCACGAGCTGGGCCCGATCGCGCTGGCGCTGGTCAAGCGGAACGTGGCGGTGGACGCGGAACTGCTCGCGGGGGACACCGCGGCGGCCCAGGAGACGGTCGTCGAGCCGTAGATCCGCTACGCGCGGCCGTCTACGGACGCGCACGGCCGAACCCGGCTCAGACCTCGATCAGTACGGTGAACGGGCCATGGTTCGTGAGCGAGACGCGCATGTCCGCTCCGAACCGGCCCGTCTCCACCTGCGCGCCCAGCGCCCGCAGCTGCGCCACCACCTCGTCGACCAGCGGTTCGGCGGTCTCGCCGGGCGCCGCGGCGTTCCAGGTGGGCCTGCGCCCCTTCCGGGCGTCCCCGTAGAGAGTGAACTGCGAAATCACCAGAAGCGGTGCATTCACGTCGGAGCAGGACTTCTCACCCTCCAGGACGCGCACCGACCAGAGCTTCCGGGCGAGCTGCGCCGCCTTCTCCGCGGTGTCCCCGTGGGTGACTCCGACCAGCACACACAGCCCCTCGCCGACGATTTCACCGACCACCTCGGGCCCGTTTCCGTCGCCCGCGCCGTCAGCCACCGTGACGCTCGCGCCGTCCACCCTCTGTACCACTGCACGCATACAGACCAACCTATCTTGGGCTGAACGGGTACAGAGCAACTGCGTGGTCATGGTGTGGAGTGGCACCATGCACGGAGGCGGTATGCCGACGCACCGGTCGAGGGGATGGACAGAGTATGAGTACATATGGAGCCGGGCAATCCCCCGGTGCCGGACCGGTGACGTGTACCACCGCCCATACCGGTACCAGCACCATGCGCCCACCCGTGCAGCGGACCGGTCCCGCCCTCGACGACGGCATGCCCGGGCCCGCGCGGCCGGAACTGGGAGCCCTGCGACTGCCGGAACTGCGTGCGCTGCGCCGTGACGCGCAGCGCGATGAGGCGGACCTCAGTTACGTACGCCGTCTGGTCCAGGGACGGATCGATATCCTGCGGGCCGAACTGGCCCGCCGCCGGGACCCCGAGACACCGGTTGTGGACCGGCTCTCGGAGATCCTCGCCGACACCCCGTCG
Organism: Streptomyces atratus; assembly: GCF_040655115.1. Lineage (GTDB taxonomy): Bacteria > Actinomycetota > Actinomycetes > Streptomycetales > Streptomycetaceae > Streptomyces > Streptomyces atratus_D. The sequence continues at coordinate 26,849 of NZ_JBFAJH010000015.1, forward strand.
CGGTACCGCTCCTCCGCCCGGCACGTGACGCTGACCACGCCGCGGAGCGACGAGTTCCGTCGGCTGGCCGCCGAGACGCTCGCCGAGATCGAACTCTCCGACCTCGACGCCCGGACGGACGAGGAGCTGCACACCGCGATGGGACGGCTCGTCCGCTACGAACAGCAGGTCTCCCGCCGTCGCCACCGGCTGCAGGGCACCGCGGACGATTGCAGCGCTGAGATCGCCCGCAGGTACCGTGATGGGGAAGCACAAGTAGACGACCTGCTCGCCTGAAGCGATCCTTCCGGGGCGGGTCCCGCACCGCCCCGGAAGGCCGCCACGATGAGCTCCACACCCTTCATATCCCCGGTGGCCCCCGAGCTGCCCGTTCTGGCCGAGGTCGTACGGTCCGGCTTCGTCGAGGGCCACCACCGGGGCTCGCTCGTCGTGCTGGCCGCCGACGGCAGCGTGGAGCAGGCGCTGGGGGACCCGACCGCGCCGGTCTTCCCGCGCTCCTCGAACAAGCCGATGCAGGCCGCCGCCGTGCTGCGGGCCGGGCTCGACCTCTCCGGGGAGCGGCTGGCGCTGGCCGCCGCGAGTCACTCGGGCGAGGGGTTCCACCTCGATCTCGTACGCAAGATGCTCGCCGAGCACGGGCTGACGCCCGACGATCTGCAGACCCCGCCCGATCTGCCGCTGGACCCGGCGGAGGCGGAGACCTATCTCGCCGCGGGCGGTGTCCGCGAGCGGATCACCATGAACTGCTCCGGCAAGCACGCGGCGATGCTCGCGGTGTGCGCACGCAACGGCTGGGACCCGGCGACCTATCTGGACCCCGCCCATCCGCTCCAGCAGCTGGTCCGCCAGGTGGTCGAGGAGGCGGCGGGCGAGCCGGTCACAGCGATCGGCACGGACGGCTGCGGGGCCCCGCTGATGGCGGTCAGCCTGGTCGGTCTGGCGCGGGCGTTCCGCTCGTTCGTGCTGGCCGAGGCGGGCACCGCGGAGCGCCGGGTGGCGGATGCGATGCGCACCCACCCCGAGTACGTCGCGGGCACCCGGCGCCCCGACACGTGGCTGATGCGCGAAGTGCCTGGCACGCTCTCCAAGATGGGCGCGGAGGCGGTCCAGGCGGTGGCGCTGGCGGACGGCCGGGCGCTGGCGTTCAAGATCGACGACGGCGGCGGGCGGGCGCTCGGCCCGGTGCTGGCCAGGGCGCTGGAGCTGCTCGGCGTCGACGCACCGGTGGTGGACCGGATCGGCCGGTCGCCGCTGCTGGGCGGCAGCGCGGAAGTGGGCGGGATCCGGGCGGCGTTCTGACCCCCGGGTGTCCCGGGGACGCCCGGAAAACCTGGCGACATTCTCCCTCCCGTATGTCTAGCGTGGGCGCATGAGCCCTGAGATCCGTACTGTCACCGTGGCCGAGTTCCCCGGCTGGCTGCGCGCCGTGAACACCGGTTTTCTCCGCCCTCCGACGGTGACGGACGGGGAGGTCGCGAGCCGCCTCCCGCACATGGATCTGGCCCGTACCCAAGGGGTGTTCGACGACGGCCGGTGTGTGGCGTCGTTCCGGTCGTTCGCGCAGGAGCTGACGGTCGTCGGCGGCGCCACCGTGCCGTCCGACGCGGTCACCAACGTCACGGTGTCGCCCACGCACCGCCGCCGCGGGCTGCTCAGCCGGATGATGGCCACGGACCTGGCGGCGGCGAAGGAGCGCGGCGACGTGGTCGCGACGCTGATCGCCGCCGAGTACCCGATCTACGGGCGGTACGGGTTCGGTCCGGCGACCTGGACCACCGAGTGGGAGATCGACGTCCCGCGGACCGGCCTGGACCCGCGCCGGCCGGGCCCGTCCACGACGGACGGCGGCCGGATCGACCTGGTGGACGGGGCGGACCTGCGAAAGCTCGGCCCCGTCCTGCACGACCGGCTGCGCGCCCGGCAGCACGGCGTGGTCAGCCGCGGAGACCGCTGGTGGCAGTTGAGGACCGGCGAGGACGTGCCCGTGCCGGGCGAGTGGACGGAACCGTTCTACGCGGTGTACCGCAACGCGGACGGCGAGGTCGACGGCCTGCTCGTCTACCGCGCCGACGACAAGTGGGGCGATGCGAAGCAGCCGCTGAACCGGGCGTCCGTGCTCGGTCTGATCGCGGAGACCCCGGCGGCGGAACGGGCGCTGTGGCACTTCGTCTGCTCGATCGACTGGGTCACCACAGTCCGCTCCGGCTACCGCGCCCCCGACGACCTGCTCCCCCTTCTCCTCCCGGACCCGCGCGCGGCTCGCGTCGTCACGCAGGCGGACTGGATGTGGGTGCGCGTCCTGGATGTCGTACGAGCCCTGGAGGCGCGCACCTACGCGGTCCCGGCCACCCTGACCCTGGACGTCCACGACCCGGCCGGCCTGAGCGGCGGCCGCTTCCGCCTGGACGCCTCCCCGGACGGCGCGTCCTGCACGCCGACCACGGGGAGCGCCGATCTGTCCTTGGACGTAAGGGAGTTGGGGACGCTTTACCTCGGCGACGAATCGGCACTCCGGCTCGCGGCACTGGGCCGGATCGACGAACTCACGCCGGGTGCGGCCGCGGTGGCGAACGGGGTGTTCCGGGCGGGGCGGCGCGCCTGGTGCCCGGACGTGTTCTGACCGCGTGCCACGTGCCCCCTCCTAGGATGGATCCAAGGGCGGATCTCCGCCCCGGGTGGGGGACGTCGCAGGCCCCGGGGCCGCGGTCCGAGGGCGGCGCGGAAGGTGGTTCAGGTGACTGGAGCATACGGTTCGTCGGGCGGTACGGGCCTGCCGGCCAGCATCGAGGCCGCCTGGGGACTGCGGGAGCGTCCGGTCAAGGGACCGAAGCCCGGCCTGAGTCTGGCCCGTATCGTGGACGCTGCGGTGGCGGTGGCCGAGGCCGAGGGGCTCGGCGCGGTCTCGATGGGGCGGGTCGCGAAGGATCTCGGCGCATCGACGATGTCGCTCTACCGCTACGTATCGGCCAAGGACGAGCTCTACGTCCTGATGCAGGAGGCGGCCCTGGGGCCGCCGCCCCCGCTGCCCGCGCTGGAGAGCGGCGCGGGCTGGCGGGAGGCGCTCCGGCAGTGGGCGCGGGCGCAGCGCGAGGTGTTCCACCGCAATCTGTGGATGCTCCGCATCCCGGTCGCGGGTCCGCCCGCCAGCCCGAACAGCCTCGCCTGGTGGGAGCAGGGCCTCCAGGCGCTCGACGGCACCGGTCTGAGCGAGAGGGAGGAGGTCTCCGTGATCCTCCTCGTCGCCGGTTTCGTACGGAACGAGGCGCTGCTGAGGGGGGACCTCGCCGCCGCCGTCGAGGCGCGGGGCGTCTCGCCGCAGGAAGTGATGAACGGGTACGCGCGGACACTGGACCGGCTGGTCGACCCCGCGAGGCACCCGGCACTCTCGCGGCTGCTGGCGTCCGGGGTGCTGGGCACGCCGGACGATCCGGACCAGGAGTTCGCGTTCGGACTGGAGCGGGTGCTGGACGGGATCGAGGCCCTGCTGAGGGACCCGACCGGGCGGGAGGAGCCCGGACCGGACGCGGGCACGGACGCGGGCACGGAGGTTCCGGGTCCCCGACCCGTCACGCCTTCCGCGTACTGAGCAGCACCTTGCCGAGCAGGCCACGCCCCTCGATCGCCGCATGCGCCTGCGCAGCCTGCTCCAGCGGGTAGACCTGCCCGATCACCGGGCGCAGCCGCCCGGCCGCCGCCTCGGCCAGTGCGTGTCCGGCCAGGCGCACGTGCTCCGCGTCCGTCAGCTGCACATCCGCGATGGAGCGCAGCGAGACGGAGCGCCGCGCAGCCTCCTCGGTATCGATCCGGGCGAAAGTGCCGGTCGGCGCCCCGTGGGCGGAGAAGCGGCCGCCGTCGGCGACCAGCGCGAAAGCTGCCGCGCCCATCGTGCCCCCGACCCCGTCCAGGACCACATCCGCAGGGCCGCCGGCCTTCTCCAGGGCGGCACGGGCGTGCTCCGCCCACTCCGCGTCCGCGCCGTCGACCACGTCATCGGCGCCCAGCTCCCGTACCAGCGCCGTCTTTTGTCCGCCGCGCGCCACCGCGACGATGTGTGCACCGGCCGCGTGGGCCAGCTGGACGAGCAGGGTGCCCATGCCGCCGGATGCACCGAGGATCAGTACGCGTTCGCCGGGTTCGGGGGCGGTGGCCTCCAGCAGCGCGGCGGCGGTCACCGCGTCGTGGACCAGGGCGGCGGCCTCGCGCAGCCCGAGTCCGTCGGGCACCGGTACCAGGTGGTCCGCGGGGGCCACGGCCTGCTCGGCGTAGCCGCCCGCGAAGCCGAGGGAGGCGATGACCCGGCGGCCGGTCCAGCCCGCGTCGACGCCCTCGCCGACCGTACGGACCGTGCCGGCGATTCCGCCGCCCGGCACGTACGGCGGGACGACCGGGAAGTAGTCCCGGAACGCACCCGAGCGGATCTGGGTCTCCACGAAGAGCGTGTCAACGTCGCTCACGTCGATCACCACCTCGGCGGGCCCCGCCGTCGGATCGGGCAGCTCGGCCGGAACCAGCACCTCCGGGCCGCCCAGCTCCCTGACCAGTGCCGCACGCATGCGGATCACACCTCTCCGTATCCGGGCGGTCGGCCTGTCCGGTGCCCGTGTTCCCACCCTCGGACATCAAGTCCGGTTGAGGTCAAGGGCGTACGCTTCGTGGTCATGAACGGAGAGAAGGCCGGACCCGGGACCGCGGCTCAGCCGCTGATCAGCCTGCGGGAGCGGAAGAAGCAGTTGACGTACCAGGCGGTTTCCGATGCCGCGATCGCGATGTTCCTGGAGCGGGGATTCGACAAGGTCTCGGTGGCGGAGGTGGCGGCCGCCGCCGACATCTCCAAGCCGACGCTGTTCCGCTACTTCCCGGCCAAGGAGGACCTGGCGCTGCACCGGTTCGCCGACCACGAGGACGAGGCGGCGAGGGTGGTCGCGGCCCGCCCGGAGGGTGAATCGCCGCTGGGCGCCCTGCGCCGCCACTTCCTGGACGGCCTGGAGCGGCGCGATCCGGTGACGGGGCTCTGCGATGCGCCGGAGGTGCTGGCGTTCCACCGGATGCTGTACGGGACGCCGTCGCTGGTGGCCCGCCTGTGCGGGTACCGGAGCCGCTCGGAGGCGGCGCTCGCGCGTGCACTGGGCGACGGGGTGCGGGACCGGCTGGCGGCGGGGCAGATCATCGCCGTGCAGCGGATCCTGGCGATGGAGAGCTGGCGGCGGATCGATGCCGGGGAGAGCGCGGACGAGGTGTACGGGGACGCGGTGGGGGCGGCCGAACTCGCCTTCGTGCAGCTGAGGTCGGGGATCGAGGGGGAACGGTAGGGCGTCCGGCCCGCGTCCGGCCCGTCCGGCTCGGACAGGGGGGCCGTCCCCGGCGTGCAGTACCCATGCGGCCCCAGAACCCCCGTTCCCACCCCACGAACCCGCCGGCAGGACTCACTCCCGCTCACCACAACTCACTTCAGTGCAGCAAACCGGCAGCAGCTCGCACCCCCATCGGAAGGTCCGCGTGGTGTTCGCCGCAGCAGGAGCAGGAGCAGGAGCAGGAGCAGGAGCAGGTGGAGCCGGGGTCGATATCCACGGGCGGGGACCAGCGGCGCACACCGCCGCTGCGAGCGGGCGTCCGCCCTCTGCTCGCGCGTACGGGCTACGGCCTCAGCACGCCGTCGCGGACGGCGACCCACTGCAGCGAGTGACGGATGCCTTCCGTCACCGAGTACTGCGGCTGCCAGTCCAGCAGCCGGTGCGCGCGTTCGCTTCGGGTGTACGCCCCCGCCACATCGCCCGGCCGCGCGTCCACGTCGACCGACGGCACCGGGGCATCGGTCACGCTGTTGAAGGCGGTGAGGAGTTCGCGCACCGTGGTGCCCGTGCCGGTGCCCACGTTGATGACGGTGGAGCGGGCGCCGTCCGTCCCGGGCAGCAGCGCGTCGAACCTGTCCAGCGCCGCCACATGCGCGGCGGCCAGATCCCACACATGGACGTAGTCCCGGATGCCCGACCCGTCGCGCGTCGGATAGTGGGTGCCGGTGACCTGGAACGGGACACCCTCCTCCTGCGCCTCGATCATCTTGCCCAGGGCGTGGCTGGGCCGCCGGAGCTGAAGTCCCGTGCGCATCTTGGGATCCGCGCCGATCGGATTGAAGTAGCGCAGGGACAGCACGTGGATCGGCCGGGTGGCGGCGATGTCGGCGAACATCCCCTCGCAGACCGCCTTGGTCCGGGCGTACGGGCTCTGCGGGTCGAGGGGCGACTCCTCGTCGACCGTCAGGTCCGCGTCCGCGGCGTAGATGGAGGCGGAGGAGCTGAAGATCAGGCGCTCGCAGCCGTTGCGCAGCAGATGGGAGACGAACTCCAGGCTCTTGGTGACGTTCGCCCGGTAGTAACCCAGCGGATCCGCGACCGAGTCGGGGACCACGATCAGTGCGGCGCAGTGGACGACGGCGTCGATGTCCGGATGCTCGGCGAAGATGCGGTCGATCAGCGGGCCGTCGGCGATGTCGCCCTCGTAGAAGGGGCGCCCGGACGTGAACTCCCGCCTGCCCGTCGCGAGGTTGTCGAGGATCACCGGACTGACCCCGGCGTCCGAGCAGGCCGAGGCGATCGTGCTGCCGATGTAGCCCGCGCCCCCGGCGATCAGAACCTTCATGCCGTACCCCTCCGTCGACCTGCCTGTCCGCCTGACAGAGCCAGGTGGTGCAGTCCGGAGCCTAGACGAGCGTCGCCCGCGCCGTGATCCGCCGGCCACCCCCTGGGTCCGCTCGGGCAGGGGCACCCGTCCGGGTCCGTGTCAGCCGAGCGGGGAGGCATGCCCCGGGCGGCACCCGGACGGGACGCTGTTGCCGCTGATGTCGAAATCCCCGCAGGTGAGAAAGACGTGGTTGAACTTGCCGAGGGCGTAGGCCAGTCCGCCGACGATCACGACGACACCGATGACCGTCCGGCGCTGGCGTTCGGTGAGTTCCGTCTCCCCGAACAGCAGGAGTTGCAGCAGCACCCAGGCCAGCAGCGGGGTGCCGACGATGCCGATGATGCCGCCCACCAGGAAGAGCGTCTCGCCCGGCCAGCTGCCGCTGCGCGGCACGATGGCGGCGATGGCGAGCCACACGCTGGGCAGAGCCAGGCAGGACCAGTACACCCAGCCGTGCTGCTGCCGACGCGTGGGCACCAACAGGCCGGTCAGTATCACCGCGGTCGACACCGCCCAGAGGGTGAGCATCTGGTAGTAGAAGATGACGTTGTAGGCGCCGAGCGTGAAGGCGGGCTCCCAGACCGCCAGCGCTCCACCGCCCGCGATCACGGCGGTCTTCGGCACCACCTGGCCGACGCTGCTCCTGCTGCGGGTGGCGAGTGTCGAGCCTCCGCTCGTGCCTGCGGAGCGGGTGATGTCGTCATCCATGGAAATCCCTCTCTGAAAGGGGATATTCCCGTACACATTACCCAGAATGAGGTTCGTTCCGGGCCGTCGGCCCCCGCATCGGTCGCGCGCGACGAGCCGGAGAGGGAAACGTCGGGGTCCGAGCCGCTGAAGTGCTGCGGAGAAACTCGTGCGCCCTTCACCCGCCCAATGGAACGCTGTGGCCGTGACCGACACGACGCCCTATGACGACACCGACCAGGGCGCGGTGGCGCGGACCCTTGAGACGACCGACGACGAGGACCCGAAGCGCTGGTCCTGTCGACTGGCAGGCTCCACGCGCACGCTGGGCGTCCGGCCGGCGAACGCGGTCGGGAGCGACGTGCTGTCCGTGGTCGTCGGCGGCGCCCGCTCGCCCGAACTGCGTCCGAGGATCGACACGCTCCTGGCCGCCCTCGCCGCGACCGCGTCCTGAGCGTCCACCGGGAGTCAGCCCACCCGCTCCGCCCTCGACACGGAGTACACCTCCCGCATCGCGCAGGCCGAGCCGCTGCTCAACACCCCCGGCAGAAGAAGACCTCCAAGCCCTACACCGCACCGCCCGCGGACTCCCTGGCCGCCGGCGCTGTCCTGGACATCGCCTCGCAACTCCTCCAAGCCCCCGACCCAAGCGAAGCGCGGAAGCGTCTGGCCCCGCTCGTCCAGCGACTGCGCGACGCCGACCGTGCTCTCAGCACCTACCTGCGACGCCCCGCATGGATCTCGCAGCCACTCCGGACTGCCGTCAAGGACAACTGGCCCGCTGGAGAGGAACTCGCCGCACGCCCAACCGCATCCGAGCGTCAGCCCGGCCACGGCAGCACCGTGAGCTCCGGCCACTCGTCTCTCCAACGCGCTGCCTTGGCTTCATAGACATCCCGAGGGGCAAGCACCGGGTTCGGCCGGACCACGAGGTTGAACACGTCGGAAAGCCCGTGGGGCGCATAGACGCGCCACCCGCCGCCGGGTTCCAGCCGCACCCCCAGACAGCACGTCGTCGCGGCGAACGAGTCGATCGCCGCCTCGGTGGACTCGTGAGGCGGGCAGGGCACGCCGAATTTCTGCTCGTACCAGAGGTGCACGCGGGCTTCGTTGCGGATCTCCACCTCAGCCGGCAGCCCGGCGAACACCTCCTGCCCTGCCTTGATCACAGCATCCTCCGCCTCCCAGGAGAGGTCGGTGCCGTCGAAGTAGAAGATGTCGTAGTCCTTGATGCCGCTGGTCGGAGGCCTGCCGGTGACCACGTTCCACACCGTCTGGAAAAGGCAGCCCGCCGTCACATACCAGCCGGGCAGTTCCAACGTCTCCGCCCTGGTCATCACGTCGGTCAGGACCTCGTTCTGGGAGAGCACGGACCGCAAGCCATCGAGCTGCTCAACGAGCGCGAGTCGACCAAGCATCCGTACTCCCTATCACGGACAGCCGCTTTCACAAGGAGTGTTGGCTGCAAGCGGGCGTCCCAGCCCGCGAGGCGGGCAAGGTCAGGACTGCGCGGTCCGGAACGCGAGATATCGGCTGAAGGCTTCGTGGCTGTCGGGGGTGAAGCGCCACTCCAGCAGGGCCGACCGCAGCTCCGGCTCCGTCAGCCAGCCATGCCAGGCGACCTCATCGGGATCGGGGACCACGGCATCCGGCACCACGGCTTCGTGCACGCCGAGCCAGTGAGGGCTCAAACCGCTGCGGTTGATGAACGTGAACAGCAGGCGCGGCAGCGCACGAATACCCAGCTCTTCGGCCAGCTCCCGCGCGGCGGCCTGTTCATAGGACTCGCCGACATTCGCGGCGCCACCGACCCCGACCTCATAGAGCCCGGGGAAGCGCGATACCTGCTCCGACCGTCGGTGGACGAGGAACCGCCCGCGCTCATCACGACACACCGTCACGGCGACCCGGTGCAGCCAACCCTCCCGGATGGCCTGCCGGCGGCTGACCACCACCCCCAGCACACGATCTTGATCGTCGACACGCTCCACCAGTTCATCCACGACGCACACCCTGGCAGAGCCCACCGACAACGCCGCTTCCCGGCGACCCGTGGAGGCCGTCCCGAGAGCACCTGCACCAGGAGGCCGGACGCGGATGACGACAGTTGTCGTGCAAATACGACACCTATCGTGCTCAGGCTCAACTGCTGTGACTCGTCTTGTCGGCGTACAACCTCATCTGTCCACCCATGTACGAGCTAACGTGTCCGGCTCGTAGCGTGTCGGGGGCTGGTTTGGGCTGTTGATCGGCAGGCTGTCGTGCGACCGGTTGGGGTGCACGGAGGCCACTGCTAGTGATTTTGAATGAGGAACGCTGGACGGAGTTCCGGCGTTTTCGCGCTCTGCATGCGTCTGGTGCGATGAGCGTCTCGGAGATCGCCCGGGAGACGGGTCTGCAGGCACCACGATCCACAATCTCCTCGGCGGACCCTGGAAACGCAACTGGCGCCTCCCCGTGGTCTTCGCCTGCGCCGAACACCAACGCCTCCTGGACCACCAGTGCCAGGCATGCGACCAGCCGATCCACACCGTGCGCACCCACAGTGCGATACCCCGACTCCACGACGGAACCCTGCACCCACGGCAATGCCGGTCACCCGCCGGGCCAGCTACCGACGACCGTCCTGCGGCCTGCGGAGCCGATCTCACAAGCGCTGTACCGCCAGCCATCGTCCAGGACACCGAGACCCTCGCCGTACTCCTCCGCCTCCAGCAGCACTTCACGGCGCTGCTGGAACCGGACGGACCTGAACAGACAGCAAGCGCCGGGACGTTGGTGCCCATTGCTCACTACTTCGCCGATCTGCGGGACGTGGTGGCGATGGTCTTCCTCACCTGACCCGTCGCCCGCGAACACACCGGGACACCGCAGCTCGCCGCCGCGCTCGACCGCGAATACGACCACCGGCACGCCCAGGCCCTGCCGATGATGAGCACGGCAGGCAAACGCCAGAGCTCCCGCCCCTACAGTGCCCCGCCCGCCGACTCGTTCACGACGGGCGCCGTACTCGATGCCGCGGCCCGCCTTCTCGAGGGTCCCGACCCGGTGACGGCCCGCATCCGCATGGAGCCGCTCGTGAAGCGCCTGCGGCAGACCAACCTCGCCCTCAGCACCTACCTGCGGCGCCCGGCATGGATCTCCGTGCCGCTGAGGGCTGCTGTCTGCGATGACTAGTGCAGCCACCTCGGCGTTGATGAGGATCTCGGAAAACGGCCAAGGCTACTCGTCGCCCCACTTGGTCCGGAGTTCAGCGGAGTGGGTAGCTTCAGCGAGCGTCGTGCACGTTGTCGTCCGGGGCCGCCCGCCCGTGGAGTGTGCGGGCCAGCGGCAGCTTCTAGGATCTGCGGCATGGCAACACGACTTGTGCAGATCAATATGAAGGCCCAGGACGACTCCGTGCTCGGCCGGTTCTGGGCGGAGGCACTCGGTTGGGGTGTCGACAGCGAGGGACCCGGCGTGACCAACCTCGAACCCGTGGGCTTCGCCTACCCCGACCCCGTGGCCGTCTGCATCGACATCGTCGCCCGCCCGGAACCCAAAACGGTGAAGAACCGGGTGCACCTTGATCTGGCCACCACCTCGACCGCCCATCAGGCGGAGTTGGTCGCGCGCCTGAAGGATCTCGGCGCGACGCTCGCCGACGTGGGTCAGGGCGACGTCCCCTGGACGGTCATGGCCGACCCGGAGGGCAACGAGTTCTGCGTCCTGGAGCCCCGTCCGATCTACCAGGGCACCGGGCCGATCGCCGCGGTGGTGGTCGACTGCACCGACCCACGAGGGATGGCCCGGTTCTGGGGCGAGGCGATGGACTGGACGTTGCACGAGGTCACCGACGACCACGCGACCATGCGCTCCGCCAAAGGCGTCGGCCCCTACCTGGAGTTCCTCCGCACCCCCGACACCAAGAGCGTGTGGAACCGCGTCCACCTCGACGTCCGCCCCTACCCCGGTGACGAGCTGGCAGCAGAGGAAGCCCGACTGCGCGCCCTGGGCGCCACCGACCCTGGTATCGACCAGTCCGCGATCTCCTGGACGGTTCTGGCCGACCCGGAAAACAACGAGTTCTGCCTCCTCACCCCTCGCTGACGTCGAGCAACGGCTCCGGGCGGTTTCGGGTCAGCGGCGCAGGCCGCGTGGCGTCGGCGCATGCCGCCCGGAGACGGGGATGGTGTCCCCGGTCACCAGCCCGCGTCAACGGACGCCAGGAAGGCCACGAGCGGGCCGTAGTCGTCGACGGTGCCCGTACGGCCCCCGGCGCCTACGGCGGCGCCACGCGCTGACCTTCGGCCACCCTGGACAGTCTGCCCCACCCCTGGAACTGGCTGTCCATCGGGCGGGCGCCCTTGTGGCGCCCGGCCGCAGGTCAGGTACCCAACCCTGCAGTTGGCCGGTCTGAGCGTCGTAGTTGGCCGTTTGATCAGGCTGCGGCGGAGCTTCCATGGGCGCGCTTCCGGGCCCGAGACCGGGTCCGTCTCGACGTCACTGCTCGCCGACCGGTGGCTGTCGGGCCAGGAACTCCTCGAATGCCGCTGCCTGCTTGGGGTCCATGTATCCCTGGCGCGCGTGCATGGCTTTGTCCTCGAGCCACGCCGCCTCGTCGGCAGTCAGCTGCACGGCCACCACCATCCCGCTCCGGGCGAAGCTCACGCGCCTGCCATCGGCGCGCACGTACCGGATATAGGGTCCGTACCCCTGCGGGTCGGCCAACGGCTCGACCTGGAGCCGGCCAACGTCCCACGTCGACTCGTTCGCGTCCTGCTCTTCCTCTTCCTGAGATATCGGTGCGGGTGTGGAGTACTCGGCACGGGCCCAGTGCTCCAGCTCGGCCACCACTCCCGCCGGGAGCAGGACACTCACCGGCACGTCGGCCTCAGTGAGCACGACGCGTTCGCCGGTGGACTCGACCAGCGAGACGAGGCGCTGGTAGTCGATCGGGTCGGGGGCGTACCGGCACTCAACAACGATCTTCACATCACCCATGGAGCCGGACGCTACCGGGCAGAGCGCCAGGGGCCGGCAGTCATCACGACAGATATCTTGCCGACACGACAGTTAGCGTGACGAGTCACAGCTCGGCCGCACGTGGCGCGGAACACTTTTGCAAGCATGCGCTTGCAATAGTTAGCGGTGGGGGCGCACTATCGAGTCATGGCATCACTCAACGTCGGCAATCTCGGTGAGTACCTGCGCGAGCAGCGTCGCAATGCGCAGCTGTCGCTGCGCCAGCTCGCCGATGCCGCCGGAGTGTCCAATCCGTATCTCAGCCAGATCGAACGCGGGCTGCGCAAGCCGAGCGCCGAGGTGCTGCAGCAGGTCGCCAAGGCCCTGCGGATCTCCGCCGAGACCCTCTACGTACGCGCCGGGATTCTGGACGAACGGGAGCGGGAGGAGCTGGAGACGCGGGCGGTCATTCTGGCCGATCCGTCGATAAGCGAGCGGCAGAAGAACGTGCTGCTGCAGATCTACGACTCCTTCCGCAAGGAGAACGGGTTCGAGACCACCCCGGGGGACCCCGGTGACGAATCCGGCTTCAGCGCGGACGGCACGGATGCCGATAGAGCTTCAAAGCCTTCACCACCCTCACACTGAGTCTGATGATCCGGGAGGACCACAGTCATGGCCATCACCGATGACCTGCGTAAGACCCTCACCGACCCGACGCCCCTCTACTTCGCCGCCGGTACGGCCGACCTCGCCGTCGAGCAGGCCCGGAAGGTTCCGGCCCTGATCGAGCAGCTGCGGGCCGAGGCGCCCGAGCGGTTCGAGGCCGTGCGCAACAGCGACCCCAAGGCCGTGCAGGAGAAGGTGACCACGCAGGCCAAGGAGGCGCAGGCCACCGTGCAGGCCAAGGTCACCGAGGTGCTCGGGTCGCTGGACACCGATCTGAAGAAGCTCGGCGAGTCCGCTCAGGACCTGGCCATGCGCAGCCTGGGCGTGGCCGCGGAGTACGCGGTACGGGCCCGGGAGACCTACGAGAAGGTCGCCGAGCGCGGCGAGCAGACCGTGCGGACGTGGCGCGGCGAGACCGCCGAGGAGATCGTCGAGATCGCCGTCGTCGTCGAGCCGCGGCGGGAGTCCGGGCCCAAGCCGAAGCCGAAGGCGGAGCCCGCAGCGAAGAGCGAGCCGAAGACCGCTGCCAAGGCGGAGACCCGGACGCCGGTCACGCCCGTCAAGAAGGCGCCCGCGCGTAAGCCCGCGGACGTGCCCACGAGCAAGCCCGTGGCGAAGAAGACCACGCCGCCGACCGCCAAGTAGCACCGGGAACGGTGTGTACCGGGGCGCGGGGCGGGCACCTTTCGGGGTGGGCGGCTCGTTGTCCCGGTACCTTGGCCGCGAGGCGCTCATCCACTTATTAGGCGGTGCACACCATGTTGCTCACAGGATTCAGCACGCTCATCTGGCTGCTGTACATGATCATGCTCGTCCTGGCCGTGGTCGCACTGTTCCTGGCCGCGACGGCCCGTGAGGACGCGTACCGGGCCGCGGACAAGCAGAAGAAGTCCTTCTGGCTGATCATTCTCGGCATCACCGTTGCCGTGAACCTCTTCGTGCCGATGCTGTTCCTGCAGCTCGCGGGCGCGGTCGCGTCGATCGTGTTCATGGTCGACGTACGGCCCGCGCTCAAGGCGGTCTCCGGCGGCGGTGGCCGACGCGGCGGTTCCAGCAGTGACGGGCCGTACGGGCCCTACAACGGCGGGCGCTGAGCGCTCACGGGTGACGGCACCGATCCGGGGTGGGGGCGGGGGAGCGACGTGCTCCGGCTCCGGCCCCGGTTGCCGCTCCCGTCGCGGTCGAGCAGCAGGACCGCCACGTCGTCGGTCAGTTCGCCGCCGTTCAGCTCCCGGACCTCGGCCACTGCGGCTTCCAGCAGCGCCTCTCCGGTGAGCCCCTCCGCCAGTTGGCGGTTGATCATCGCGACCATGCCGTCCTGGCCGAGCCGCTGCGTCTCGTTCGCCCCGACGCGGCCTTCGATCAGACCGTCCGTGTACAGCATCAGACTCCAGGAGCCGCCCAGTTCGACCTGTCTGCGCGGCCAGCGGGCGCGCGGCAGCAGCCCCAGGGCCGGGCCGCCGTTCTCGTACGGGAGCAGCTGTGCCGTCCGTCCGTGGCGAGCGATCAGCGGCGCGGGGTGGCCCGCCAGGCAGAGACCGGCGCGGCGCCCGTCGGGAGTGATGTCGACGGTGCAGAGCGTCGCGAAGATCTCCTCGCTCTCCCGCTCGTGCTCCAGGACCTGCTGGAGCGTGGAGAGCAGTTCGTCCCCACAGAGCCCGGCGAGCGTCAATGCCCGCCACGCTATGCGCAGTTCGACGCCGAGCGCCGCCTCGTCCGGGCCGTGCCCGCAGACGTCGCCGATCATCGCGTGAACCGTGCCGTCGGGCGTACGCACCGTGTCGTAGAAGTCCCCGCCGAGCAGCGCGCGGCTGCGTCCCGGGCGGTAGCGGGCGGCGAAGCGGAGGTCGGATCCCTGGAGCAGCGGGGTGGGCAGCAGTCCGCGTTCCAGGCGGGCGTTCTCCTGGGCGCGCAGCTTCGACTCGGTGAGCTGGTGCTGCGCCACGTCGGCGCGCTTGCGTTCGACGGCGTAGCGGATGGCGCGGGTGAGCAGCCGCCCGTCGAGCTCGCCACGGAAGAGATAGTCCTGGGCGCCGACGCGCACCGCCCCGGCGGCCAGCTCGGCGTCGTCCTCCGCGGTGAGCGCGAGGACGGCGTGGCGCGGCGCGATGCGCAGGACGTGTTTGAGCGTGGCGAGCCCGTCGGTTTCCTCGCCCTGGCCGGTGGCGCGGGTCTCGCTGCCGGGTGGCAGGGCCAGGTCCAGCAGGATGCAGTCGACGTCGTCCGTGAGGAGCCGGCCCGCCTCGGTCAGATTGCGGGCGGTGCGGATGCGCACCCGGGTGCCGGCCGCGGCAGGGAGCTCGGGGACGGTGAAGGTGCCCGCAGGGTCGTCCTCGATCACCAGGAGGGTGAGGTCGGCGACGTGGGTGGTTTCCACGGCGGGAACGGCTCGCTGCTGCGGTACGGGTACGGGCATCGGTTCGGTTTCCTTCCCTCCCCCCGAGGGCGCGGCGGAACGACGATCGACGACCCGCCAGACGGGGACGATAGCGGTACCGGACAGGCGAACGGAATGGCGAACGGCAACCGACCGCTGGCATATGCGGAGCCATAAGCCGCGTCCCGTCACGGATCCGGCGCGATGTGCCCGCCCGGGGCCGGGTGGGGGGCCATGACAAACATCACCCCGTGGTGGGTCCGGGGGTGGCGTGGCTCACGGGCGGTCGTGTGGCCCGGGTCACCGGGTGCGGGCGGGCGGGTCGCGGTGTCCGGTTCACCGGGTGAGGGAGGCTGTTGCGGGCGCGCTCACTTGTCCGGGCGGACCACCCCGAGGATCTCCATCGAACCCGCGCCCGCCAGCGTGACGTTCCGGCCCGGGCGCGGTGCGTGCACGATCGCGCCGTCGCCGATGTACATCCCCACATGGCTGGCGTCACCGTGGTAGATGATCAGGTCGCCGGGGCGCATGTCCTTGATCGCGATGTGCGGGAGCTGCCGCCACTGTTCCTGCGAGGTGCGCGGGATCGGCCGTCCCGCCGCCGCCCACGCCTGGGACGTCAGCCCGGAGCAGTCGTACGATCCGGGGCCTTCGGCCCCCCATACGTACGGCTTGCCGATCTGCGAGGTCGCGAAGGCCACCGCCTTCTTGCCGCGCGTGCTCGCCTCGCGGTTGATCTCCTTGAGTGCGCCGGAGCCGAGCCAGGCGGTCTGCGCCTTGTACTCCGCCTCCTGCTCCAGTTCGAGGAGACGGGCCCGCTCCTTTTTCTCCAGCTGTGATTCCAGCTTCTTCGCGGCGGCGATCTGCGCGTTGATCTGCTTCTTGGTCTTGGCCTGCTTGATCCGATTGGCTTCGAGCTTCTGCCAGTTGGTGCTCGCGTCCTCGGTGTACATCTCCAGGTCCGCCTGGGTCCTGGTCAGTTCGCCGAGGACCCCCTTGGCGGCCTGCTGGCCCTGCCAGACCCGGTTCACGCCGTCCATGAACATCTGCGGGTCGTCGCTGAGCATCAGCTGCGCGCCCGGCGGCAGCCCGCCGGTCCGGTACTGCTCGCGGGCCTGGGCGCCCGCCTTGCTCTTGAGGTCGGCGATCTTCGCCTGTCCCTCGACGATCGCCTTCGCCAGTTCGACGATCTCGCCGGACTGCTTCCTGGTCTGCTCGTCGGCGAGGTTGTACGCATCGGTGGCCGCCCCGGCCGTGCGGTAGAGGGCGTCGATCTCCTTGCGCACCTCTTCGAGACTCTTCCTCGGTGCCCCGGGGGAGGTGGTGGGGGCGGGTGGTGCGGGCGCCGCGAATGCCTGGGCCGGCGCGGTCAGTACGGTCAGCGCGCAGACCAGAGTGATCGCGGCAGCGGCACAGTGGCGTCGGTTCACGAGCTCCCCCTCCGAACGGATCTGATTTACCGTCAGTAACTTTTCGCGACGTCGAGATCGTGCCATGCCGTACCGAAAAGCAACAGAGGCACAGAGCTCCTGTCCTGACGGGCACTCGGGCCACTCGGGGCATACCGGTCGCGCGGGATCGCTCCCCCTCGTCTGGGACGAACGACGCCCCGTCCGCGTTCCCGGGCGTCCCTCGACGCGCTCCTGTTCAGAGCCTCTCGGGCCGCAGCGCCGCCCACTTCACCGTGACTTCACCCTGCCGCCACCGCCGCACCCCGTCCGTCAGCGGCCAGTCGCCCGACAGTGAACGCACGGCGGTGATCCAGCGCTGACGCGCGCCGAGCGAGGCGTACGGCGCCGCCGCGGCCCATGCCCGGTCGAAGTCGCGCAGGAACGCGTGGACCGGTTCGCCCGGCACATTGCGGTGGATCAGCGCCTTGGGGAGCCGTTCCGCGAGATCGGAGGGGCGGTCCAGGGAGCCGAGGCGGGTCGCGAACGTGACCGTGCGAGGGCCCTCCGGGCCGAGCGCCACCCACACGTGGCGGCGCCCGATCTCGTCGCAGGTGCCCTCCACCAGCAGTCCGCCGGGAGCGAGCCGGGCGCAGAGCCGCTGCCAGACCGCGGCGACCTCGCCCTCGTCGTACTGGCGCAGCACGTTCGCCGCCCGGATGAGGGTGGGGCGTACGGCCAGTGGGATCTCGAAGCCGCCATGGACGAAGGTGAGCCCCTCTTCCTCGTACGGTTTGGCCGCCGCGACCCGCTCCGGGTCGATCTCGACGCCGACGACCGCCGTGCGCGGTTCGGCGGTGCGCAGACGGTGCAGCAGCTCCACGGCGGTCCAGGGCGCGGCCCCGTACCCGAGGTCGACGGCGACGGGGGCGTCGGAGCGGCGCAGGGCCGGGCCGTGCGTGGCGGCGATCCAGCGGTCCATGCGGCGGAGCCGGTTCGGGTTGGTGGTCCCGCGGGTCGCGGTGCCGATGGGGCGCATGACAGCGAGCCTAACGATCCCCGGGGCGGGGACCGGCAGGACCGTCGCGTCCGGGCGGGCGTGGTGACGCACCGCAGTCGAGCGTAATGATTTGGTAAATCGGAAATGAAAGGACCCATTCCGCTGTTCCAGCCTTTCGAAGGGTCCCCGTGTCCCTTCGGCGCCATGCCCTGAGCGAGGAGGACCGGACGCGTGAGCCAGTACGTCTCTCGGCTCGGCAGCAGCCGAATGGCGCCGCGCCTCAGGTTCCCCGGCACCTTTCCCGGCAGCTACCGCAAACCCCGCCGCGTCGCGATGCTCTCCGTCCACACGTCCCCGCTGCACCAGCCGGGCACGGGCGACGCGGGCGGCATGAACGTCTACATCGTGGAACTGGCCGAGCGGCTCGCCGCGATCGGCATCGAGGTGGAGATCTTCACCCGGGCCACCACCGGCGCACTGCCCCCGGCGGTCGAGCTGTCGCCCGGCGTCCTGGTCCGGCATGTCGACGCCGGACCGTACGAAGGTCTGGCCAAGGAGGAGCTGCCGGCGCAGCTCTGCGCCTTCACGCACGGTGTGATGCAGGCCTGGGCCGGCCAGCGGCCCGGCTACTACGACCTGGTCCACTCCCACTACTGGCTCTCCGGCCATGTCGGCTGGCTCGCCGCGCAGCGCTGGGGCGTTCCCCTCGTCCACGCCATGCACACCATGGCGAAGGTGAAGAACGCCGCGCTCGCCGAGGGCGACACCCCCGAGCCGGCCGCCCGGGTCATCGGTGAGACGCAGATAGTCAGCGCGGCGAACCGGCTGATCGCGAACACCGCGGAGGAGGCGGACGAGCTCGTCCGCTTCTACGAGGCCGATCCGGCGGCGGTCGCCGTCGTCCACCCCGGGGTCAACCTCGACCGCTTCCGCCCCGCCGACGGGCGAGCTGCCGCACGGGCCCGCCTCGGACTGCCCCAGGACGCCCTCATCCCGCTCTTCGCCGGTCGCATCCAGCCGCTGAAGGCCCCCGATGTGCTGCTGCGCGCGGTGGCCGTGCTGCTGGACCGGGACCCCTCGCTGCGTTCCCGGATCGTCGTACCGGTGGTCGGCGGCCCCAGCGGCAGCGGGCTCGCCAAACCGGAAGGGCTGCAGAAGCTGGCGGCGCGGCTGGGGATCGCCGATGTCGTACGGTTCCACCCCCCGGTCGGCCAGAACCAGCTCGCCGACTGGTTCCGGGCGGCGTCCGTGCTGGTCATGCCCTCGTACAGCGAGTCCTTCGGCCTGGTCGCCATCGAGGCGCAGGCGGCGGGCACCCCGGTCGTCGCGGCGGCCGTGGGCGGACTGCCGGTGGCGGTACGGGACGGGGCGACCGGTTTCCTGATCCCCGGGCACGACCCGGAGGCGTACGCGCAGGCACTGGCCCGGTTCGCCGAGTCGCCGGAGCTCGTCGCCCGGATGGGCGCGACGGCGGCCGCGCATGCGCAGGGCTTCGGCTGGGACACGGCGGCGTCCGCGACCGCTGATGTGTACACGGCGGCGATGCACGAGCACCGCCGTCGTGTCCGCGTGCATCACGTCTGACGTGCGCGCCCGTCACGGCTGAAGCGCGCCCCCGCCGGGCCGACGTACGCGCCCACCGCGGCTCACGTACGCTCACCCCATGGCTGACGTATCCGCCGAAGCGGCAACAGCGCAGGTCATCGAGGCGACGCTGAAGGACGCCGGGCTCGAATGGGAGAGCCCGGACCCCGGCACCTACGTGGTGAAGCTTCCCGGAACCCGCAAGCTGTCCACCACCTGCTCGCTCGTCGTCGGCAAGCACTCGCTCTCCCTCAACGCCTTCGTCATCCGCCACCCGGACGAGAACGACGCGGCGGTCCACCGCTGGCTGCTGGAGCGCAACCTCCGCCTCTTCGGCGTGAGTTATGCGATCGACCGGCTCGGCGACATCTACCTCGTCGGCCGGCTGCCGCTCTCGGTGGTCACGCCCGAGGAACTGGACCGGCTGCTCGGCACGGTCCTCGAAGCGGCCGACGGCTCCTTCAACACGCTGCTGGAGCTGGGCTTCGCGAGCGCGATCCGCAAGGAGTACGCGTGGCGGGTGTCGCGCGGCGAGTCCACGCGGAACCTGGATGCGTTCACGCATCTGACTCAGCGGCCCGCCAGTTGACCTCCCCCGCCGACGTCCTGCACCACGGCGCCGTACCCGACGGCTCCGTCGACGTCGCCCCCGCAGTCAACCGTGACATCGCCGCTGCCGGAGAGCGTGGCGGTGGCACGGCGCTCATCCCCGTGCCGCCGGTGAGCGGGAGGCGGACGGCGATGTCGTCCCCGCCGACGCCGACGGCATCGAGCACGGTCGGAACAGCTGATCGGCTCGGCACGGGAGTGCCCCCTTCACGGGATGATCACAACGCAATCACGATCAAGTGCCGTGCCCTTATTGGTTGATCATCAAACCATAGCCCGCTCATAGGGTTGGGCCATGAGATCTACTGCCATACGCCGTACCGTCGTTGCCGCCGCCTGCGCGATGTCGCTGACCCTGCTCGCCACCGCGTGCGGCGGAGAATCCGACTCCGGCAGCAAGGCAGCCGACGGCACGGGCAAGGAGAGCGCAGCGGCCCAGCCGGCTGCCAAGGCGCTTACCGCCGAAGAGCTGGAGAAGGCCGCGCTGGTCCAGGGCGACGTCAAGGGGCACAAGATCGCCAAGGCGGGCAAGGACGATGCCCTCGCCGCCTCCGACGTCACCGCGGACAAGAAGGCATGCGAGCCCCTTGCCGACGCGCTGATGGGCGCCGAGCTCGGGGCGCCCGCGGCGGTCAACCGGCGCAAGGTGGTCAGCGAGCCCAAGAAGGACCAGAAGGACAAGCTGGACAGCGAGGACGCGGGCGAGGCGTTCGCCGCCGCTTTCGACATCACGACGACGCTGACGTCCCTGGCCTCGTACGACGGCAAGGGCGCCCAGGACACCGTCGAGAGCCTGCGCACCGCGGCGACCGCGTGCTCCGGCGGCTTCGCCCTCACCGCTGCCGGGACGACGCAGAAGGTCGTCACGATCGAGGAGGAGAAGATCGCGGGAGGCGAGGAGGCCGCAGCCTGGACACTGACGATGGAACAGGACGGCGACAAGGCCCTGCTCAAGCTGGTCGTCGCACGCCAGGGCGCCACGGTCGCGTCGTTCAGCTCCCTCAATCTGGCCGCCTCCGGCACGGGCCAGGACTTCGAACTGCCGACCGTGATCGTCGACGCGCAGCTCGCAAAGCTGGTCTGAGCGGCGGGAGTCAGGGGAGCGGGACGAGCCTCACCACGGTGACGGTGAGGACGGACCCGGAGACGTAATAGAGCACGATGGCCCCGGCGACCGTCGCCTCACGGCGGTCGTGCTCACCCTTGACGGCGGACGACCCGTGCCCGTACGGGTCGCTCCCCAGGGTGCGCGCCATCTCGTCCCGGAAGGTCCCGCCTTCCCGCATCTTGGCCAGCGTGTCGTCGGCGGGCGGAGCGTAGGAGATACGGAAGCTCAAGCGACGCTCCGCCTCTCGGCCTCGTCCTGCGCCAGCCGGTCCAGGATCCGCTCGGCCTCGGGATCGGGCACGGCCTCCAGCATCCAGTGCCGCATCACGGCCTGGATCTCGTGCACGCCGGCCCCGTTGATGGCGCGGTCGAACTCCTCGCGTCTCTCCTCGGGCAGCGTGGCGCGGATGTCCGGAATGCTGTTGGGCACGTCGACCTCGGTGCCGCCGACAAAGGTCTTCAGTGGCTCGCCCATGACCGTTCTCCCGATCTCCCAACGTGCTGCGCCACAGCGTACGTCGGTGGATACGGGCCGTCACCTCGCGCGCCGCCACCACCTTTTGGGGGAGGACGCCGGGTCGTCGGAATCCGCGGGGGACGACGGTTCGGGCAGTTCTCGTACGGCGGACCGGATCCGGTCGAACGTGGCGACCGGATGCTGCGAGCCGTCTCCCGGCAGGACGACGCCGAGACAGACGAGTCTGAACTGCGGTCCGTCGAGGTGGATTCCGGCGAAGACGGGTGCCCCGACGCACCCCACGGGAACGGTGCCGTCCCACCGCACCGGCCCGTCGGCGGCGTCCCGCACGACGGTCCCCACCACGACGGCCTGCGGCCGGTCGGTCCGGTCCGGCCCGACATCGTGCCCCAGGACATACGCGGGAACCGGCTCGCCTCCGATACCGGCGACGTCCTCCGCCGTCGCAGCCAACCCGTCGGTGATCTCGTCGGTCGTCCACTCCCACCGCTTGCGCCGGGCGAGCGCGTGCAGCGAGGCGGCGGGCATCACCGCGACACCGGAGTCACCGAGCGGGATCCACCCGTCCTCGAACGCGAGCATCGCGAGGGCGTTGGCGCTCATGGCCGACGTCGACAGTTCCGGCCGCAGCCGCACCTCGGCGATGTCGTACCGGGTCATCGCACGGGCCGTCACCAGATACTGCCGGACGGTCTCCGTGTCACCCTGCTTGTCGACGAGGTCGTTGAACCAGAACGCCGTTCCGAAGTCCGTCCCGCGATGGGCCTGTTGGTACGGCAGAGTGGATCGGGCTGCGTTGGCGACTATGGCGTCGGTGATCGAATGGTGATCAGCGGTCGGTGCGGACATGAGGCTGGACCCTAGCGGAGCGGATCGGAATCGGCGCCGGACTTTTCCGCGCGGTCGGCGGGGGCTAGCGGGCCTGGCATCCGAACCGCAATCAAGAAAGCGGTGCTTCCTCTTGTCTCACCGTGAATACTGTTCCGAACTGCCTTTACGCTGGATGAACATGACCGTCACCAAGCTTCTGAGACCTGCCCTCGCCGCCACGCTCCTGGCCTCGATCACCGCCTGCGGCGCGTCGTCCGTGCCGGACGTCCCGGCGGGAACCACGACCGGCTCGGGGTCCGCCGAGACGCGCCGCTCGGCGAACCCCGAGCCGGTCGCCGCCACCATGCCCGACGTCATCGGCGGCAATGCCGGGCGTGCGCACGAGCAGATGAGCTCCACAATCGACATGGTCTTCGAGGACGCGAGCGGACAGGGCCGTCCGGTGGACGACCCAGCTGCGTGGAAGATCTGCAACTCACAGCCGGGCCCGAACCAGCAAATCACCGATTTCCCGGTGGTCTTCGGCGTGGTGACAGTTTCGGAGAGCTGCGAGGACACGGTGCCGGAGTGAGGACGGTAATCCTGGGGCGGCGAGATCTGCCCGCCCCGCTTGAAATGCCGTCCTGAGGGTCTGCCAAGGGGGCGTACGGCAGACGTGGGCAACCGTTGCCGGGCCCCTGCGGGACCGGGCCCGGAAGGTTCTCGGCAGGGCGCTCCGGCCGCAGGATCCGGAGCACTGGGGGTCCAGAGTGGGCCCAGGACATGAAAGTGCCCCTCATCCGCATCAAAAGTGCAGGTGAGGGGCGTGATCACAAAACCTACTTCTTCTTGCCCTGGTTCTTCACTGCCTCGATGGCGGCCTTCGCCGCGTCCGGGTCGAGGTACGTGCCGCCCGGCTTCAGCGGGCGGAAGTCGGCGTCCAGCTCGTAGGCGAGCGGGATGCCGGTCGGGATGTTCAGGCCCGTGATGTCGGCGTCCGAGATGCCGTCGAGGTGCTTGACCAGGCCGCGGAGGCTGTTGCCGTGGGCGGCGACCAGGACCGTGCGGCCGGCCAGCAGGTCCGGGACGATGCCGTCGTACCAGTACGGCAGCATGCGCTCGACGACGTCCTTGAGGCATTCGGTGCGCGGACGCAGCTCGCTCGGGATCGACGCGTAGCGCGGGTCGTCGCTCTGCGAGAACTCGGCGCCGTCCTCGAGGACGGGCGGCGGGGTGTCGTACGAGCGGCGCCAGAGCATGAACTGCTCCTCGCCGAACTCGGCCAGGGTCTGCGCCTTGTCCTTGCCCTGCAGGGCGCCGTAGTGGCGCTCGTTCAGGCGCCAGGAGCGGTGGACCGGGATCCAGTGGCGGTCCGCGGACTCCAGCGCGAGCTGCGCGGTGCGGATGGCGCGCTTCTGGAGGGAGGTGTGCAGGACATCGGGGAGCAGACCGGCGTCCTTGAGCAGCTCACCGCCGCGGACTGCCTCCTTCTCGCCCTTCTCGGTGAGGTTGACGTCCACCCAACCGGTGAACAGGTTCTTCGCGTTCCATTCGCTCTCGCCGTGGCGGAGGAGGATCAGCTTGTACGGTGCGTCGGCCATGCGTCCGAGCGTAATCGAACCCGTCTGGGCTTCGCGCGGCCGGTCACAGGGCGGACAGGCGGCGGGGGAGTGGCGGGTGGGGCGGCCTCGATTGACGGCAGCCGTCAAACGAGTGGCGGTCCGGAGGCAGCACTTCGTAATGTTCTGATAGCCATCGGGCCACTTACCGCTCGAATCCGTTCCGTACGTCCCCGGGGGGAACCGTTATGTCTGTCGCCGGTCTCAGACGGGCCGCACGCGAGACCGTGTCCGGTCTCCCCAGGGAGTTCTGGTGGCTGTGGACCAGCACCCTGGTCAACCGCCTCGGGGCGTTCGTCGCCACCTTCATGGCCCTGTACCTGACCCTGGACCGGGGCTACTCCGCGTCGTACGCGGGGCTGGTCGTCGCGCTGCACGGGCTCGGCGGGGTCGTCTCCTCGCTCGGCGCGGGGGTGATGACGGACCGGCTCGGGCGACGGCCCACGATGCTGATCGCGCAGACCTCGACCGCCGCGTCGGTCGCGTTGCTCGGGTTCATGGTCCATCCGGTCGCGATCGCCGCGGTCGCGTTCCTCGTCGGCATGACGAGCAACGCGTCCCGGCCGGCCGTGCAGGCGATGATGGCCGACATCGTCCGGCCCGAGGACCGGGTGCGGGCGTTCTCGTTGAACTACTGGGCGATCAACCTGGGCTTCGCGGTGTCGTCCGCGGGCGCGGGGTTCATCGCCGAATACAGCTATCGGGCCGGGTTCATGGCCGAGGCCGCGATGACGCTGTTCTGCGCGGTCGTCGTCTTCCTGAAGGTGCCGGAGTCCCGGCCGGAGCGGACGCCCGGGACCCCGAAGGGCGGCGCGGCCACGTCCGAGGTCCGGCTCTCCACCGTGCTGCGCGACGGCCGCTTCATGAGCGTCGTCGGGCTGTCGTTCGTGGTCGCGCTGATCTTTCAGCAGGGGTATGTGGGGCTGCCGGTGGCGATGGGTACGGACGGGCTCTCCAGCTCCGACTTCGGTACCGCGGTCGCCGTCAACGGTGTGCTGATCGTGGCGCTCCAGATCCCCGCCACCCGCTTCATCCAGCACCGCGACCCGCGCCGGCTGCTGATCGTGTCGTCGTTGCTGGCCGGGTACGGATTCGGGCTGACCGCGTTCGCCGGGTCGGTCGCCGTGTACGCGCTGACGATCTGCGTCTGGACGGTCGGCGAGATCATCAACGCACCGGTGCAGAGCAGCCTGGTCGTCCGCCTCTCCCCGGCCCACGGCCGCGGCCGCTACCAGGGCATGTACACGCTGTCGTGGTCGGCGGCCGCGCTCGTCGCTCCGCTGATGTCCGGTCTGGTGATCGATCACTACGGGGCGACATGGCTGTGGGGGATGTGCGGGGTACTGGGGACGGTCGCGGCGCTCGGGTACTGGGTGCTCATGCGCGGGCTTCCGGCGGAGGAGAAGGTGACGGAGGTGGTGGCGGTGACGGCTGCGGAGGCCGAGCCGGACGCGGCCTCGGGTGCGCCGCGGGGTGTGGTGGAGCGCGCGGTCTGACGGGCGGTGGGGGGCGGGTGCGGGTCTGCCCGCCCCCCGCTCGTTACGCGGTCGTCGCCGGTTCGCGCGGTGCGTTCCGCTGTGCGGATGCCGGTGCCGTTTCGCCCCGGTTCCGGGCCCAGAGGTAGTACACCGGTGTCGTCACGGCCAGGCCGACGAGCCAGGACAGGTCCGCGCCGCCGAGCGGTGCGACCAGCGGCCCCGTGTAGAGGGACGTGGCGACGAACGGGAGCTGGACGGCGATGCCGATCGCGTACGAGACCAGGGCCACCGGGTTGAAGCGGCCGTAGCGGCCGCCGTCCGGGAGGAAGAGGTCGCCGAGTGCGTAACTGCCGCGGTGGACCAGGTAGAAGTCGATCAGGTTGATCGCCGTCCACGGGACGAGGACCACCAGCAGCACCAGCACCAGGTTCACGAACTGCGAGACGAAGTCGCCGGCCAGGCCGACCGCGATCAGCAGTGACGCCGCCAGGACCACGGCGGACACCGCACCGCGTGCCGCCTGGCGGGGCTGCCAGTCCGTACGGAAGGTCTGGCCGATGGTGATGAGCGAGAGCACCGCCCCATACAGGTTCAGTGCGTTGTGGTTGACCACGCTGAACAGGAACAGCACCAGGATCACCGGGCCGAACGAGCCCGCCGCCGAGTCGAAGCCGGCCACCGTGTCATCCGTGCCGGGTGCCGCGAGTCCGATCACCGTGCCCGCGAGGAACGCCAGGGTCGAGCCCAGGCAGGAACCCCAGTACGTGGCCCAGAAGGTGGACGCGGTGCGGACGGTGCGCGGCAGGTAGCGGGAGTAGTCGGAGACGTACGGGGCGAACGCCAGCTGCCACAGGGCGCTGAGCGAGACCGTGGCCAGCCAGCCCGCGAACGTGAAGCCGCCCCGGGTGAAGAAGTCGTCCGGCAGGCCGCGCGCGACCACGACCGCCAGGCCGGCGACGATGCCGATGCCCAGGACCCAGGTCGCCACCTTGTTCAGGGTGTGGATCAGCCGGTAGCCGATCCAGCAGATCACCGCCGAGCCGAGCGCACCCAGCAGGATGCCCGCGTCGACCGGGACGGCGGGCGAGAGGCCGTGCAGGGACTTGCCCGCGAGCACGATGTTCGACGCGAAGAAACCGATGTACATCGCGGCCGCGACGACCACGATGAGCAGGGCGCCGATCGCACCGAACTGGGCGCGGCTCTGGATCATCTGCGGGACGCCCAGCTGCGGGCCCTGCGCCGAGTGCAGCGCCATGAACACGCCGCCGACGAGCTGCCCGACGATGATCGCGAGGACGCTGGACCAGAACGACTGGTGGAAGACCTGGACGCCCATCGCGCCGGTGACCAGCGGCAGCGGCGCGATGTTCGTGCCGAACCACATGGTGAACAGGTCCCGTACCCGGCCGTGCCGTTCATGATCGGGGACGTGGTCGATGGTGTGCTGTTCGACGGCGGCGGGCGCTGCGGGCGTGGTCGGTTCTGCGGGACCGGGCATGCGGACTCCCTGGGGACGGGGGTGGGAACGGGGGTGAGGCGGACTCCATGGCGTACAGGTGCGGGTGGTCGGTGAGTCTCGAACGGTTTCAGTCAGCGGTCAAATAGTGATTTCGCAGCAGTTGCATCGGATTTATTGATGCAACCGGTCCGGCCAGGGGTCAGAATCCGGTCATGGCCAAGGACGCGAACTTCACCCTCGTACAGCTTCGGTACTTCCTCGCCGCCGCCGAGCTCGGCTCGATGACCGCCGCCGCGCAGCGCATCAACGTGTCGCAGTCGGCGGTCTCCACGGCCGTCACCCATCTGGAGCGCGAGCTCGGGGTCCAGCTGCTGATCCGCCGGCACGCCAGGGGACTCTCGCTGACCGGGGCGGGGGAGCGGTTCCTGCATGAGCTGCGTGGCTTTCTGACCCATGCCGACGAGCTCGCCGAGTCCGCCCGCAGCCTCGGCTCGGACCTGGTCGGCGAGCTGGCCGTGGGCTGTTTCCAGACCCTGGCCCCGTTCTATCTGCCGCGTCTGCTGCGGGAGTTCGGCGAGAACCATCCGGCGGTGCGGATCGAGGTGCACGAGGGGGACACCCCCGCGCTCCAGGAGAGCCTGCGGACCGGCGAGTGCGAGCTGGCGCTCCTGTACGACCTGGAGCTGGACGACGACATCGAGCGCGAGGTGCTGGCGATGGCCCCGCCCTACGCCCTGGTCCCGGAGGGGCACCGGCTGGCCGGGAGCGGTTCGGCGCGCCTTGCGGACCTTGCCGAGGAGCCGATGATCCTGCTCGACCTGCCGGTCAGCCGGGACTACTTCCAGTCGGTCGTCGCCAAGGCGGGCGGGGAGCCGCGGGTGCGCCACCGGACCAGGAGCTACGAGACGGTACGTGCGCTGGTCGCGGCCGGACAGGGCTGGGCGCTGCTCAACCAGCGGCCGGCGCACGACCGCACGTACGACGGCGCCCGCGTCGTCGACCTGCCCCTGGCCGACCATCTGCCCGCGCTGCCGGTGGTCCTCGCGGGGCTCCGGGGCGTCCGGCTGACCGGCCGGGCGCAGGCGTTCGCCGCCGTGTGCCGGGAGGCGCTGCGGGGCTGACCTCCGACAACATCCCTGCATCTGGAAAATCTATGCAATAGAGCTGAAAGATCTGCTGTACGGATGACGGGCTGCCCTCCCATAGTGGTCAACCACCAGGACCGCACCACTCCAGGGGAGGCCGCAGCCCATGACGATCGCTCCGCACCACCCGGTCCAACCGGCCACCGACCGCGCCGACTTCATCGCCGCGATGGGCAATGCCGCGACCGGTGTCACCGTCGTCACGACCGACGGTCCGGCCGGCCGGTTCGCCCAGACCGTGAGCGCCATGTGTTCCGTCACCGCCGACCCGCCGTCGCTGCTCGTCTGCGTGAACGAGCGCAGCCCGCTCGCCGCGGCCGCCGTCCGCAACGGCCACTTCGCCGTCAGCGTCCTCGGTCTCGGCCAGGCGCATGTCTCGGACGTCTTCGCCGGTCGGCCCGGTCCCGGAACCGCCACCGCCCCGTACGACTTCGGCTGCGCCGACTGGGACACGCACACCACCGGGTCGCCCCTGCTGCGCGACGCCGCCGCCGCCTTCGACTGCGGGCTCACCGATGCCGTCGTCTCCGGCACGCACCGGGTCCTGTTCGGCGCCGTCCTCGCCAGCGCCGTCTCCACGACGGCCCGCCCGCTCGTCCACCACGCCCGTACGTACGGCGCGCACCGCCCCCTGTGACCACCCGCACCGAAGAAGGAGTACGGAGATGATCCGCACCGGAGAGCAGTACCGGGAGTCGATCCGCGACGGACGCGACGTCTGGATCAACGGCGAGAAGGTCGCGGACGTCCCCGCGCACCCTGCCTTCAAGCCGCTCGTCGACATCCGCGCCCGGATCTACGACATGGCCCACGAGCCGGCGACCCGGGACACCATGGCGTACACCGACCCGGAGACGGGCGAGGTCAACGCCGTGCAGCAGAAGCCGCCGCGGACCCGCGAGGACTGGGACGCCAAGCGCGCCGCCACCGACGCCGTGCTCAGCGATGTCGGCGGTGTCGTCACCCGCGTCGGCGACGAGACGATCGGCGAGGTCTGGTCGCTGATCGACGGCCAGGACGTCCTGAACGCCATCAACCCGACGTACGCCGAGAACGTCAAGCGCCACATCGACCTGGCCTGCTACGGCGACCCGTTCCACGTCTCCGCCAACACCGACCCGAAGGGCGACCGCTCCAAGCGCCCGCAGGACCAGGACCCGGACATGCTGCTGCACGTCGTGCGGGAGACGGACAACGGCATCGTGGTGCGCGGAGCCAAGTACGAGACGGCCGCCGCCTACTCCAACCAGGCGTTCACCAAGCCGACGATCGCCAACTGGGGCGACTCCGAACTCTCCGACTACGCACTCGGGTTCATGCTCGACATGGGTGCCCCCGGTCTGAAGTACATCTGCCGTACGGGCTTCGCCGGCGCCAAGCCGATCGAGGACTATCCGGTCTCCAACCGCTTCGACGAGGTCGACACGCTCGTCGTCTTCGACGACGTCGAGATCCCCTGGGAGAACGTCCTCTTCTACCGGGACACCAAGGCCGCCACCTTCATCCGCGCGACCCTGCACCGCTACAGCGCCTTCGCCTTCACCCAGCGCAATCTGCGGCTCGCGGACCTCATGATCGGCGCCGCGCTGTGGAACGTGAAGCAGACCGGTCTGGAGAAGCAGCAGGCCGTCCAGGAGAAGCTGGCCACCCTCGCCTGCTACCGCGAAGGCATCAACGCGCACCTCACGGCCGCGATCGCGATGGCCGAGCCCAGCCCCGGCGGGCTGCTCATGCCGAACCAGTCGCTGCTCTACACCGGCCGGGTACTGGCCTGTTCGCAACTGCACGAGATGATGCACATCGCCCGTGAGCTGTGCGGCGGCCAGATCTGCATCACCCCGGACAAGGCGTCGTTCGACCACCCGGACACCAAGCCGTGGCTGGACAAGTTCTACTCGATCAACGAGCACTGGGTCGCCGAGGACCGCCGCAAGCTTCTCGCGTACGCCCGTGACCTGCTGAACTCCGACTACGCGGGGCACCGGCTGACCTTCCAGCTGTTCGCGCAGTCGCCGCCCTTCGCCCACCTCGGCGCCGTCTACCGCAACTTCGACTGGGACGGCCCGCTCGACCTGGTCAAGGACGCGGCCGGGCTCTCCGACAACGTGCTCGGTTCGCTGGGGAGGTCCGCCAAGTGAGCCCCGTGCACGACCGGATCCGGTCCTTCAACACCGCCGACACATATCCCGAGCAGGACCTCTCCAACGATCTCGCGCAGGCCGTCGTCGCCGACGGCACCGTCTATCTGCGCGGGCAGATCGGCCAGGACCTCGACACCCGCGAGAACGTCGGCGTCGGAGATGTCGCGGCCCAGGCCGAGAAGGCCATGGCGAACATCGCCATGCTGCTCGACGAGTGCGGCAGCCGGCTCGACGAGATCGTCAAGATCACCGTCTATCTGACGGACATCCGCTACCGCGAACCCGTCTACCGGACCATGGGGCGGTGGCTGAAGGGCGTGCACTACGTCTCCACCGGGCTCGTCGTCTCCGCGCTGGCCCGCCCGGAGTGGCTGGTCGAGATCGACGTCACCGCGGTGATCCCGGCCGAACGGCGGGCGGAAGCCGCCGCCGTACGGGCCAAGGGGGATCGGTGACCTTCTCGATCGCCGCCCGCTGCACCCGGACCGGACAGTTCGGCGTCGCCGTCACCTCCTCCTCGCCCGCCGTGGCCGCGCGCTGCGCCCATGTGCGGGCGGGCGTCGGCGCGGTCTGTTCGCAGAACGTCACCGATCCGCGGCTCGGCACCCGACTGCTCGACCTGCTGGGCGAGGGCGGCTCGGCGACCGCGGCCGTGCGCGAGGTCGTCGTCACGGAACCTTGCGTGGAATACCGGCAGTTGACGGCTGTCGGGGCTCATGGTCCGGGAGCCGTGTACTCGGGGGCGCGGGCGCTCGGCCGGTACGCGGAGGCCGTCGGCCCGGACGCCGTCGCCGCCGGGAACCTCCTGTCGGGCCCCGGAGTCCCGCAGGCCATGCTCGACGCGTTCGCCGCCGACCCGGCCGCCCCGCTCGGCCGGCGCCTGGTGGACGCGCTGGCCGCCGGCGCCGCGGCGGGTGGCGAGGAGGGGCCCGTCCGCTCGGCCGGACTGCTCGTCGCCGACGAGGTCGCCTGGCCGGTGACCGACCTCCGTGTCGACTGGACGGACGGCGATCCGGTCGCCGAACTCGCCACGCTGTGGACGGTGTGGGAGCCGCAGGCCGATGCGTACGTACGCCGCGCACTCGCCCCCGGCGACGCACCCTCGTACGGCGTACCGGGGGACGAATGAAACCCGTACGCACGGCAGTTGCCGAGGTCGCCGACGAGCTGCTCGCCCTCAGCCACCGCATCCACGCCCACCCCGAGGTGGCGTGGGAGGAGGAGAGGGCGGCCCGCTGGGTCGGTCACGCGCTGAACGACCTCGGTTTCGACGTCCGGCCGGGGACGGCCGGTCTGCCCACCGCCTTCACCGCCACCCTCGGATCCGGGCCCCTGCACCTCGGCATCTGCGCCGAGTACGACGCACTGCCCGGCCTCGGCCACGCCTGCGGGCACAACATCATCGCGGCGGCCGCGGTCGGCGCCGCGGCCGGACTGGCAACCCTCGTCGACGAGTTGGGGCTCACCCTCACCGTCTTCGGCACCCCGGCCGAGGAGGGCGGCGGCGGCAAGATCCTGATGCTGGAACGCGGCGCCTTCGACGGGGTGCACGCCGCGATGATGGTGCACCCGGGGCCGGTGGACGTCGCCGAGGCGGACCCGTTCGCCGTCGCCCATCTCAAGGTGCGCTACCACGGCAAGGCGGCCCACGCGGCGGCCTACCCGGAGCAGGGGCGCAACGCGGCCGACGCGTTCACCGTCGCCCAGGTCGCCATCGGACTGCTGCGTCAGCAGCTGCCGGGGCGGACCAGGGTGCACGGCATGATGACGCGCGGCGGCGAGGCCCCGAACGCCATCCCGGAGCTGACGGAGGGGCGTTGGTACGTACGCGCCGACACCCTGGAACAGCTCGCCGAACTCCAGCCGCGGGTCGAGCGGTGCTTCGAGGCGGGGGCTCTGGCGTCCGGCTGCGAGCTGGAGATCGAGCCGGAGAGCCGCCCGTACTCGGAGTTCCGCAATGACGCGGAACTGCTGGCGACGTACCGGCGTACGGCGACGGAACTGGGCCGGCGCTTCGAGACCGGGACGCCCGCCGCGCGGATGAACCGGGCCTCCACGGACATGGGCAACGTGTCCCGGGTGCTGCCCGCCATCCACCCGTACCTGGGCATCGGTTCGCTGCCTGCCGTCAACCACCAGAAGGAGTTCGCGGCGCACTGCGTGGGCGCGGCCGCGGACCGTGCGGTGCTGGACGGGGCCGCGGCGATGGCCCTGACCGCCGCCGCGGTCGCCGCCGACCCGGTCCAGCGGGAACGGCTGATCGCGGGGCGGGGCTGAGGGAGTCACGGGGCGGGGCCGCACCGCCTCGCCCCGTCACGGCTCCGCGCGGCCGTTGATGTCCTGCTCGACCCGGGCGCAAGGACCCGGCGCCCGCTCGATCCCGGGGACCCTCACAGTTCCGCGCGGCCCGTCGCGGCCCTCGCGTACCCCAGGATCAGCCGCTGCGCCTCCCCCGGCGTCAGCTGTGTGTTCCGGCTGACGATGTGCGGCCCGTACCCGTCCTCCAGCGCCACCAGGTTCCGTGCCACACCGGCCGCGCTTCCCGTGAGCGCGAACACACCGGTCGCCGCGCCGACTTCGAACCGGTGCTCGGCATTCCGTACGACTTCCACGAGGTGTGGGGCGTGTCCCGGCTGTCGTTCGAGGTCTTCACCCTGGGCACGGTGGTGGTGCTGCTGATCGGCGCCGTCGGCCACACGGTGGCCCGTACCCGCTGCGCCCCGGAGCCCGTCACCGCGTGAAACGGCACTGCCCAGAACGCCACCGGACCGGCGCCCCGCAGCGGGGCGCCGGTCCGGTGGCGCTTTGGGCAGCCTCAGTCAGCCACCGCACTGGCACGGCCCGCCCGACTGGCAGCCGCACCCACAGCCCGAACCGCAGCCGCAGGCACCGAGCACCGTCAGATGGACCACTTCAGCGGGTGTCTCCTGCTGCGGGTCGGTCGTGGGGGAGTCGGCCATCGTTCCTCCTCAAGGACGTACATCCAGGCGTACGGCAGGGCCGTACGCCCGACAACGCCGTACGAGCGGGGCGTTACCACCAGGTGTACCGCCTGCCGCCCCACCCCATTCATGCCCACTCCGGCCGCCCCATCAACGGCGCATGGACGGCGCATCCAAGGCACACCCGCGCAAAACGCGCCGCCCCTTACCCGTTACGCACTCTCGACCGACGCCGCATTCTGGATGTCGTCCGCGTGTTCGCCCGTCACCAGGTAGACGACCCGCTTGGCGACCGACACCGCGTGGTCGGCGAAGCGCTCGTAGTAACGGCCCAGCAGCGTCACGTCGACGGCGGTCTCGATGCCGTGCTTCCAGCGGTCGTCCATCAGGTGCTGGAACAGCGTGCGGTGCAGCAGGTCCATCTCGTCGTCGTCCTGCTCCAGCTGGAGCGCCAGGTCGACGTCCTTCGTGATGATCACCTCGGCTGCCTTGGCCATCAGGCGCTGCGCCAGCTGCCCCATCTCCAGAATGGTGGCGTGCAGGTCGTGCGGCACCGCCGACTGCGGGAAGCGCAGCCGTGCCAGCTTGGCCACGTGCTGGGCCAGGTCGCCCGAGCGCTCCAGGTCGGCACTCATCCGGAGCGACGTGACCACGATCCGCAGATCCGTCGCCACGGGCTGCTGGCGCGCGAGGAGCGCGATCGCCCGCGCCTCCAGGTCGTGCTGGAGGTCGTCGACCTTCTGGTCCGCGGCGATCACACTCTCCGCGAGCTTGAGGTCCGCGTCGAGCATGGACGTCGTCGCCCGGCCGATCGCCGACCCGACGAGCCGGGCCATCTCGACCAGGCCCTCTCCGATCGAGTCGAGTTCCTCGTGGTAAGCGTCACGCATGGAAGTCCCTCTCCAGTCCTCACTAAGGCCGGGGCCAGATCTGAACCCCACGCTCTCACCCTGTGGGCCCTACGCGTCCGGATCCGGCCGACCAAGTGAACCAGCCCTTGCTCCTCGGTGAACTCTGGGCGACGAGTGTTCGAGTACGCCCCCGGACGGCTGGGAGAGCGCCGCCGCACCCGCTTAACCTTGACGTATGGACGTGAACGCGGCGGTCGCCGCAGCTGCAGCGATCGCCGGGCTGTGCACCGGTGTGATCGCGATGCTGGCGTTCCGCTGGAGCGAGCGCGACCAGAAGAAACCCACGCGCACGTCCCTGCGGCCCGACAGCAACGGGGCACTGCCCCCGGGGGTCGACACGGTGCTCTCCGTGCTCTCCTCCTCCGCGGTCGTGCTCGACGAGAGCGACAGCGTCGTCAAGGCCAGCTCCGCCGCGTACGCACTGGGACTGGTCAGGGGCGGCCGGCTGGCCGTCGAACCCATGCTGCACATGGCCAGGGACACCCGCCGGGACGGTGAGATACGGCAGGTCGAACTGGACCTCCCCCGGCGCGGTACGGGCCGGGGCGAGGCGCTGGCGGTGTCGGCACGGGTCGCCCCGCTGGGCTCCCGGCTGGTGCTCCTGCTGGTCGAGGACCTCACCGAGGCCCGCCGTATCGAAGCGGTACGACGGGACTTCGTCGCCAACGTCAGCCATGAGCTCAAGACCCCGGTGGGAGCACTCTCGCTGCTCTCCGAAGCCGTCATGGACGCGTCCGACGACCCGGAGGCGGTCGAGCGGTTCGCGGGCCGGATGCAGATCGAGGCGACCCGCCTGACCAACCTCGTACAGGAACTCATCGACCTCTCCCGGGTGCAGAACGACGACCCGCTGGAGGACGCCGAGCCGGTCCGGGTCGACGAACTGGTCGCCGAGGCCGTCGACCGCTGCCGGCAGCAGGCCGGCGCGAAACAGATCACCATGGCCTCCGGCGGCACCGCGGAGCTCCGGATCTGGGGCAACCGCGGCCAGCTCGCCGCGGCGCTCGGCAATCTCGTCGAGAACGCCGTCAACTACAGCCCCGCCCGCACCCGCGTCGGCATCGCCGCGAGGCGCCTGGCCGTACCGGGCGGGGACCAGATCGAGATCGCCGTGACCGACCAGGGCATCGGCATCTCGGAGAAGGACCGCGAGCGGGTCTTCGAACGCTTCTACCGCGTCGACCCGGCCCGCTCACGGGCCACCGGTGGCACTGGTCTCGGCCTCGCCATCGTCAAACATGTGGCCGCCTCGCACGGCGGGGAGGTCACGGTCTGGAGCTCGGAGGGTCAGGGCTCCACCTTCACCCTGCGGCTGCCCGAAGCGGGCGCCGTACGGGACCGAGACCGCACATCGGGCGGACCGCTCATCGTCAACGGTGACGACGGGACCTACGGAACCGCCGACCCCGACACTCTCGAACCATTCCCTGCCCCGGAGGTCCTTCCGTGACCCGAGTGCTAGTCGTCGAGGATGAGGAATCCTTCAGCGACGCCCTGTCCTACATGCTCCGCAAGGAAGGCTTCGAGGTCGCGATCGCGGCCACGGGCCCCGACGGGCTCGACGAGTTCGAGCGCAACGGCGCCGACCTCGTCCTTCTCGACCTGATGCTGCCGGGCCTGCCCGGTACCGAGGTCTGCCGCCAGCTGCGCAGCAGGTCCAACGTCCCCGTGATCATGGTCACGGCCAAGGACAGTGAGATCGACAAGGTCGTCGGCCTGGAAATAGGGGCCGACGACTACGTGACCAAGCCCTTCTCCTCGCGGGAGCTCGTCGCCCGCATCCGCGCGGTGCTGCGCCGCCGCGGAGAGCCGGAGGAGGTCACCCCGGCCGCCCTGGAGGCGGGCCCGGTCCGGATGGACGTGGACCGCCACGTCGTCACGGTCTCCGGCGGCAAGGTCGACCTCCCGCTCAAGGAGTTCGACCTGCTGGAGATGCTGCTGCGCAACGCGGGCCGGGTGCTGACCCGGATGCAGCTGATCGACCGCGTCTGGGGCGCGGACTACGTGGGCGACACCAAGACCCTCGACGTCCACGTCAAGCGCCTGCGCGCCAAGATCGAGCCCGACCCGGGGGCGCCGCGCTTCCTGGTGACGGTGCGGGGCCTGGGCTACAAGTTCGAGCCGTAAACCCGGGCCCGTACGGCAGCTGGCCGGGCGGAGCACATACGACAAAGGCGCCTCCGGCTCGGGAGGCGCCTTTGTCGTGCGTATCCGTGGCGTCAGCCGGCCGACTGCGAAGCAGACGCGGCGTCCGTCGGGCCCGCCGCGCCGCTCGCCGACCCGGACGGGCTGCCCGACGGCGCGCCGGGCGTCGCGGAGCCGGACGGCGTCGTCGCGGGCGTCTCGGACGGCACCGCCGGCAGCGAGCTCGGGCCGAAGCCGGTGAAGTAGCCGCTGGCCGGCACGACGAACACGCCGAGCGGGACATCGCCGGTCCTGCTGAACTTGAAGACGACCGACTGCACGTTGCCGCTCTGCCCGGCCTCGCGGCCGTTCTCGATCACGGCGGCGGCATTGCCCTTGCCGCCGAGGACGACCCTGCCGCCGGCCGGGACGACGATCGGTCCCGCACCCGTGGCGGGGTGCAGCTTCACCGTGGCGCCGGTGCCGGGCAGGGTGATCGCGTCCAGCGTCTGCCGTGCGACACCGTTGTTGAACAGCGTCGCGGTGACGACGGCCGGACCCGCGGCGTTGCGCTCCGGCTGGGTGACGACGTTCGCGTTCTGGATCTGGATGTCACCGATGGTGGTGGCAGCGCTGTCCGGCTCGATTTCGAGCGTCTGCGCGTCATTGCCGGCACCGCACGCGGACAGTGCGCCGATCGAGATCACGATGGCAGTGGCGGCAAGGGCGCCGCGTCGAAGGCTGCGGCTCACGGCTGCGGCAACTCCTTGAACGTACGGACTTCACGGACGGGAGGGGCGAGCGGCGTAAAGCCGCCCTAAGGGTGTGTCAGCGGGCTTAGGTTACCGAGCCTCCGTCCCCGCCCCGCACCCGACCCGCCCCTACCGCCCCCGGGCATCACGACCTGTGCCCGCGGTCGCGCCCCCGGTCCGCCGGCCCACCGCCCCGCCCCCGCGATTCGTACGCTGTTCACATAACAGGCTTGATCAATTCCTGCGATCGTGACGCATTCCTTGCGCATAATCTCCGCGACCCCGGCGGCTGATCAATTTTATTGGCCGTCGGCACTTACCTCCGTACGGGTGATCGATCTCCGAACGGAGTACGGAAAGTTCACCATCTGGAATCCGGCAAACCGGGACGTTCGACCACTTCGGAGGGGGTTCGGGGGTATGTGACGCACGTGTTTCACTCCACCCGCACAGTGGCTCCGACCTGCGAATACCGCCTTCCCGATCCCTTCCGCAGCACGTTCGTGTTGCTGTTGTCAAGCCCCGAGATATGCCCTGACCTGCGAAAACGCCATTCAGGAGAAGCTGTTCTCGTGTTACTCTTGATAGCCACGGAAGGGGTACCTGTCACATGACGTTCAAGGTTGGCGACACCGTGGTCTATCCCCATCACGGGGCCGCGCTGATCGAGGCTATCGAAACTCGCCAGATCAAAGGCGTGGACAAGACCTACTTGGTGCTCAAGGTCGCCCAGGGCGACTTGACGGTTCGTGTCCCGGCAGACAATGCGGAGTTCGTGGGCGTGCGCGACGTAGTCGGGCAGGAGGGCCTGGACCGGGTCTTCGAGGTGCTGCGCGCACCGTACGCCGAAGAGCCGACGAACTGGTCCCGGCGCTACAAGGCAAATCTGGAGAAGCTCGCCTCCGGCGATGTCATCAAGGTCGCCGAAGTCGTGCGCGACCTGTGGCGTCGTGAGCGTGAGCGCGGACTCTCCGCAGGTGAGAAGCGGATGCTCGCCAAGGCTCGCCAGATCCTGGTGAGTGAGCTCGCTCTCGCGGAGAACACGAACGAAGACAAGGCCGAGGCTCTGCTCGACGAGGTTCTCGCGTCCTGACCCGGATCGCACCGGTCGCAAATAAATGTGCCGCGGTGCCCGCTGACCAGCCGTATTCACGGTGTGTCGTCGGGCGCTGCGGCATGTCCGGATTCGGATCCGGCTACCCCATCGATACTTTGCTCGCGATCTTGTGAAGCCCACCCCGCGCAGCCGCTGCGGTTTGCCCGAGCTCGACCGGATGACGGAAAGGGTCCCGGTCAAGTCAAGGCGTCGCGCCCGGCTCGCTTGTGGCCATACCCATGTCGGCCGTGGAAACAAACATGCTGATGCTTCGGAGTGCAACCGATGTCTGATCAATCGCGTCCGTACCGCACCGCCGCGGTGATTCCCGCCGCCGGCCGAGGCGTACGGCTCGGCCCGGGCGCCCCCAAGGCGCTCCGTGCGCTGAGCGGCACGCCCATGCTCATCCACGCGGTACGGGCCATGGCGGCGTCCCGGTCCGTCTCCCTCGTCGTCGTGGTCGCTCCGCCGGACGGCGCGCCCGAGGTCAAGAACCTGCTGGACGAACACGCCCTGCCCGAGCGCACCGACTACCTCGTCGTGCCGGGCGGCGACACCCGCCAGGAATCGGTCAGGCTCGGCCTCGACGCGCTCCCCGAGGACATCTCCGCCGTTCTCGTCCACGACGCGGCACGCCCGCTGGTGCCGGTCGACACCGTGGACGCGGTGATCGAGGCCGTACGCGACGGTGCGCCCGCCGTCGTTCCCGCGCTGCCGCTCGCCGACACCGTCAAGGAGGTCGAGCCCGGCACGCCCGGCGAGCCGGAGCCGGTGCTCGGCACGCCCGTACGGGCCAGGCTGCGCGCCGTGCAGACCCCCCAGGGCTTCGACCGGGACACCCTGGTCCGCGCCCACAAGACCGTCGCCGTCGACGGCGACGGCGCGACCGACGACGCGGGCATGGTCGAACAGCTCGGGGTGCCCGTCGTGGTCGTACCCGGGCACGAAGAGGCTTTCAAGGTGACCCGACCGCTCGACCTGGTGCTGGCCGAAGCGGTTCTCGCACGCAGGAGGGCGAACGATGGGTTCTGAGCACGCGCCGGTGATTCCGCAGGTCGGCATCGGCACGGACATCCACGCCTTCGAGGAGGGCCGCGAGCTGTGGTGCGCGGGCCTGCTCTGGGAGGGCGAGGGCCCCGGCCTCGCCGGCCACTCCGACGCCGACGTCGTCGCGCACGCCGCCTGCAACGCGCTGTTCTCGGCCGCCGGGCTCGGCGACCTGGGGCAGCACTTCGGGACGGGGCGACCCGAGTGGTCCGGCGCCGCGGGCGTCACGCTCCTGACCGAGGCGGCGCGGATCGTACGGGCCGCGGGGTTCGAGATCGGGAACGTCGCCGTACAGGTCATCGGCGTACGACCGAAGATCGGCAAGCGGCGCGACGAGGCACAGAAGGTGCTGTCGGCGGCGGTCGGCGCCCCGGTCTCGCTCTCGGCCGCCACATCGGACGGGCTCGGTTTCACGGGCCGTGCGGAGGGGCTCGCGGGGCTCGCGACGGCGCTGGTCTACCGGGTGGGCTGACCGCGTGCGGGGCCCCTGGGCGGGGCTCCTGGGCGTCGCGTGGTGCGGTGCCCCCGGTCCGGGGTGGGTGGTTCCGTCCTTGATCGCCGGACGGGCTCGAGGTGTGCGTCCGGCCCGTGGTGGCACCGTCGCCTGTCCCGGGGGTGGTCCGGGGCCCCTCCGGGGTGTCTCCTCGAACGACGAACGTTCGGCGGGTAGGCGGGGGAGCCCGGGTCTTTGTTCGTCGGCCTGCGGGGACTCCCCTGCGCGGCCCCGGACCGGCCGTCGCGCGTCAGCGGCCCGGTGTGCCCTCCTGTCACGACCGCCGGGTCGCGGGCGCGAGTGATGCGTGGGTGGGGCCGTGCAGGGGGGTCCCCGCAGGGACTGGCGCACGTGCCGGGTTCGCTCGCGTTGCCGGTTTCCGCGCCGGTTCCGAGGAGACGCCCCGGAGGGGCCCCGCCGCGGGGCGCGGCGCCGAAAATCCAGCCCGTCCGGCGATCGAGGACAAAGACGGTGGCCAGTTTCGGGCGCCGACAACACGAAGTTTTTCCGCCGACCCCAAGGGGGCACTGCGCACAGGTGCGGGCCCACTACCCTTGAGGGGTGACTATTCGCCTGTACGACACCAGCGCCCGGCAGATCCGTGACTTCGTCCCGCTCACAGCGGGCTGCGTCTCGATCTACCTCTGTGGCGCGACCGTGCAGGCCGCCCCGCACATCGGGCACATCCGGTCCGGGCTGAACTTCGACATCATGCGCCGCTGGTTCGCCTACCGCGGCTACGACGTCACGTTCATCCGGAACGTCACCGACATCGACGACAAGATCATCAGCAAGTCGGCCGAGCAGGGCCGCCCCTGGTGGTCGATCGGGTACGAGAACGAGCGCGCGTTCAACGACGGCTACGACGCCCTCGGCTGCCTGCCGCCCACCTACGAACCGCGCGCCACCGGCCACATCACCGAGATGATCGAGATGATGCGCGGCCTGATCGAGCGCGGTCACGCCTACGAGGCCGACGGCAACGTCTACTTCGACGTGCGGTCGTTCCCCGGCTACCTGGAGCTCTCCAACCAGGACCTGGACGACCTGCGCCAGCCGTCCGGCGAGGGCGAGACCGGCAAGCGCGACCAGCGCGACTTCGCGATGTGGAAGGCGACCAAGCCGGGCGAGCCCAGCTGGGAGACCCCGTGGGGCCGCGGCCGCCCCGGCTGGCACCTGGAGTGCTCCGCCATGGCGCACAAATACCTCGGCACCGCCTTCGACATCCACGGCGGCGGCATCGACCTGATCTTCCCGCACCACGAGAACGAGATCGCCCAGGCGAAGGCCTACGGCGACGAGTTCGCGAAGTACTGGGTGCACAACGGCTGGGTCACCATGTCCGGCGAGAAGATGTCGAAGTCGCTCGGCAACTCGGTGCTCGTCAGCGAGATGGTCAAGGTGTGGCGCCCCATCGTGCTGCGCTACTACCTCGGCACCCCGCACTACCGGTCGATGATCGAGTACAGCGAGGAGGCACTGCGCGAGGCGGAGTCCGCGTTCGCGCGGATCGAGGGCTTCATCCAGCGGGTCATCGAGAAGGCGGGCGGCGAGGTCGTGGCCGCCTCCGAGGTGCCGCCCGCGTTCGCCGAGGCGATGGACGACGACCTGGGCGTCCCGCAGGCGCTCGCGATCGTCCACACCACCGTCCGTCAGGGCAACTCCGCGCTCGCCGCCGACGACAAGGAAGCGGCAGTCGCCAGGCTCGCGGAGGTCCGCGCCATGCTCGGTGTCCTCGGCCTCGACCCGCTCGACGAACACTGGGCGGGCGAGAGCAGCCGCGGCGAGGATCTGCACGGGGTCGTCGACACGCTCGTACACCTCGTCCTGGACCAGCGCCAGTCGGCTCGCGACCGCAAGGACTGGCCCGCCGCCGACGCCATCCGCGACCAGCTCAACCAGTCGGGCCTCGTCATCGAGGACAGTCCGACGGGCCCACGGTGGACGCTCGGCCCGCGCCAGTAGTCCGCCCATGTGCCGCCCGGCGCCCCGGGCGGCACACTTTCACTTACATACGCATGTCTGAAGCAACGAAACAGGTAGGTCATGGCCGGGAACAGCCAGCGCAGGAACCGCCGCACGTCCAACAAGAAGGGCATGCAGGTCGGCAGCGGCGGTAACCGACGCCGTGGTCTCGAAGGCAAGGGACCGACGCCGCCCGCCTCCGCCCGCAAGGGACACAAGAAGAACCGGATCGCCAACGCCCAGGCGAAGCAGGCCGCGGTTCGTCGGCCCGCCCCGCGGCGCGGTGGCGCCAAGGGCACGTCCGAGATGGTCGTGGGCCGCAACCCGGTCTACGAGGCGCTGCGCGACGGCGTCCCGGCGACCACTCTGTACGTCCAGCAGTACATCGACAACGACGAGCGGGTGCGCGACGCGCTCCAGCTCGCCGGCCAGCGCGGCAACATCAACCTGATGGAGGCGCCGCGCCCCGAGCTCGACCGGATGACGAACGGCCTGAACCACCAGGGCCTCGTCCTGCAGGTCCCGCCGTACGAGTACGCGCACCCGGAGGACCTCACCGCCGCCGCGTACGACAACGGCGAGGACCCGCTGATCGTCGCCCTCGACGGCGTCACCGACCCGCGCAACCTCGGTGCGATCGTCCGCTCCGTCTCCGCGTTCGGCGGCCACGGCGTGGTCGTGCCGGAGCGCCGTGCGGCCGGGATGACGGCGGGCGCCTGGAAGTCCTCCGCGGGCACGGCGGCCCGTACGCCGGTCTCCCGGGTGACGAACCTGACGCGCGCCCTGGAGGGCTACCAGAAGGCCGGGATCACCGTCGTCGGCCTCGCCGCGGACGGCGAGCACACCGTCGAGGACCTGGACGCCCTCGGCGGTCCGGTCGTCATCGTCATCGGCAGTGAGGGCAAGGGCCTCGGACGTCTCGTCGGCGAGACCTGTGACTACCGGGTCCGCATCTCGATGCCGGGCGGCGCGGAGTCGCTGAACGCAGGCGTCGCCGCGGGCATCGTGCTGTACGAGGCGGCTCGGCGCCGCGGCTGACCGGAACGCCTCCCGGACGGGCCCGGGACCGGCCCCGTCCGGGAGGCGCGCCACCGGACGGCGGCGCAGGTCTCCGACCTCGGCGGACACGGCGGCGCCGACCGCCGCGTGCACCCCGGCCCCCGCGTCGCCGGGGCCTGTTGACGGGTCTCGGACACATCGGGGCCGTCAAGGCAGTGTCCTAATCACACATCACTCGGTTAGATGAGTGTGGACACCAGAACGCCTCGGTTCGACGAACTACCCGCCCTGAGCATGGCCAAGGTGCACTGCGACCCAGCGCAGGTCATCGTCAACCACGCCAGCTTCCGGGTGCAGCTCGCCCCCGCCCGGCGCGGACGGCTGCGCGGCGCCGCCCCCGCAGGAGCCGCCGGGGTCCCCGCCATGGGCGGCAGCGGGGCAGGGCGCGGCAGGCGTTCGCCCGTCGTGTGGAGCGGCAAGTCCGCCCCCGGCGACCCCGGCGCCACCGGACTCCTCCAGGCCGTACGGAACTCCACCACGGTCGGCCTCGACGGCGGGTACGGCCCGTACGGCGCCGAGTTCGACGGCGGCTCGGGCGCCACCCAGGTCATCCCGCGCCTGGACGAAACCCAGCCCACCCCCGTCATCCCCGCCCCCCACCGGTCCGGCGGCCGCCACGGCAGAGGCCCGCTGCTGCCCCCGATGCGGCAGGCGGTCGGCGCCTACGACACCGTCGACACCGGTCCGTACGACCAGGAGCCCTACGAGGACGACGAGTTCGACGAGACCATCGGGACCACGTCGCAGCGGCACGGCGCCGACAGCGTCCGGCACGCGTACTACCCCGGACGCCGGATGAACCTCGGGGTCGTACTCCTCCCGATGCGGGTGTTCCTCGGCTTCATCTCCGTCTACGCAGGCATGGGCAAGCTCTGCGACCCTGTCTACTTCGACGGCGGCGAGCGCGGCTCCATGGTCAAGTGGCTGACCTCGCTGCACCCGTGGGGACTCGCCGAACCGCTGCGGGACTTCGCACTCTCGCACCCGGTCGGCGCCGGACTCACCGTCGCCTTCCTCCAGGTCGTCGTCGGCGTCCTCACCGTCCTCGGCCTCTGGCAGCGGGTCGCCGCCTCGGTCGGCGCCCTGCTCTCCGCCGCTCTGCTGGTCACCGTCAGCTGGCGGACCGTCGCCGTCTACGACACGCCGGACATCATCTACCTCGCGGCGTGGAGCCCGCTCGTCATCGCAGGCGCCCCCGTCTACTCCGTCGACGGACGCCTGGCCGGCGAGGCATGGCGCAGGCTCGGCCCGCGCTCCGCCATCTGGGACCTGCGCCGCCGCGTGCTGCGCCGCGGCGCCACCGTCGCCACCGTCGTCGTCGGGCTCACCCTGCTCATCGGTTCGATGCTCGGCGGCGCCGTCCGCTCCTCCGAGGTCGTCACCGTGCCCGGACCCAACGACAACCCCACCAACCAGCTCCCCGGCTCCCCGCTCCCACAGGAGTCGGGCAAGGGCA
Source organism: Streptomyces atratus (assembly GCF_040655115.1). Lineage (GTDB taxonomy): Bacteria > Actinomycetota > Actinomycetes > Streptomycetales > Streptomycetaceae > Streptomyces > Streptomyces atratus_D. The sequence continues at coordinate 70,870 of NZ_JBFAJH010000015.1, forward strand.
GGGCCTCGCACAGCCCCACCCGGCAGAAGCCCTCCCCGTCGCGCTCCAGCGCTACGGCCACGCCCTCCGCGCAGGCGTCCACGCCCGGCACGGACAGCGTCCGCGAGTCCGGCCAGGCCGCCGGCGCCGGACAGCCCAGCCAGACGCAGGGCACCGGGCAGCAGTCCCCGCAGCGGACGACCCCGCAGCAGCCCCCGACGACCAGCGCCGGACCGAGCTCCTCCGGCTCCACCGGCACCGGCGGCGGCTCCACCGGCGGTGGTTCGACCGACGGCGGCTCCACAGGCTCGACGTCCGGCAGCACCTCGGGCGGCGGCCGCAACCCGATCGGCGGCCTGCTCGGCTGAACCGCACGCCATGCGCAAGGCGCGGTCACCGGAGTTTCCGGTGACCGCCCCTTGCGCATGCCCGCCGTACTGTCGCGGCGCTACGGGCCGTCCAGATCCTTCGCCGCCGCCGCCAGATCCTTCGCCGTGTCGATGGCCCGCCAGTACGCGCCGAGCGGCAACGGGTACCCGGCCAGCCGCCGCTCGCGGGCCAGCCGGGGAAACGTCGTCCGCTCATGGTCGCCGCGTTCCGGCAGCAGCGCAGTGAACGCCGGCGAGAAGACGTACACACCCGCGTTGATCAGATACGGGGACGGCGGCGACTCGATGAAGTCGGTGATGTGCCCGAACGCGTCCGTCTCCACGGCACCCCACGGGATACGGGGACGGGCCAGAGCCAGCGTGGCGGTCGCATCGCGCTCCGCATGGAACGCGGCCATCTCACGCAGCGAGAAACGGGTCCAGATGTCGCCGTTGGTGGCGTACCAGGGCTCCGACGGATCCGGCAGCCGCGCGGCGGCGTACTTCAGGCCGCCGCCGCGGCCCAGCGGCTCCGACTCCACCACCGTGGTCACCCGGAGCGGCAGGACGGCCTCCGCGAGCCACTCCTGGAGCACCTCGGCCAGACGACCGCACGAGACGACGGCATCGGTCACGCCCTCGGCGGCCAGCCAGGAAAGCTGATGGCCGATGATCGGGGTCCCGGTGCCCGGGATCTCGACCATCGGCTTGGGGCGGTCATCGGTGTACGGGCGCAGCCGCGATCCCTGGCCACCCGCCAGGATCACGGCCTGCGTCGGATACGTATGCATGCCAGGCACGATAGGCCGCGCCCGCACCGTGCCGGTCAGCTGAACTGCGCGACACCCGAGGCGAACGACGTGTCGCAGACCGGGCGGGAGAACCGGTGCGCCCGCGTCGGACCGTACTGCTCGACCGCGGCGCGGCCCAGCGCCCTGGCGATCGACATGCAGTGCCGGGCGAGCGAAGGGCGTCCCTCGACGGCGCGCTGGAGCTCCGTCAGCGCGACACCGGGGTCCTTCTCCTGAAGCTCCGCGAGCAGCCGGTCGCGCAGGACGTCCTGCGGGGCGCGCGACACGGCGTGCGTCGATACGGTCCGAGCCGACGCGGTGAGTACCCGCGACTCGGAGTTGTGCGCTGCCCACGGCACACGGGTGACCGCGAGAGTCCCGGAGAGGACCATGACGACGGGCAGGACGAGAGCGAGAGTTCGGCCGATGCGGCGCGCGGTGTGGGTCACGCAGCGAGCGTAGCGGGCGGTGATGATGTCGCGACATTGCGTCACCCCTGCGGGGGATGGTTCGAGGATGTTTTTCGAATCCCGCGTTGACGACCGCCGGCGAAATGACCGAAGTACCAGGGTATTTGTCGAAGATGCCGGACACCCGGGCGCAAACCCGTACACGAGCTTCGGTACGCGGACGGCCCCGCACCACGAGGAGTGCGGGGCCGTCGTACGGCGTGTGTGACGTCAGTCGGTGAGACGCTCACCCGTCGAGGTCGAGAAGACGTGCAGCTCGTCCGGGCGCGGCACGACGTGCAGCGTGGTGCCCTTCTCCGGCACGGCGCGGCCGCCGACGCGGACGACCAGGTCCTTGTCCGCACCGCCGACGCGCGCGGAGCCGTAGACGAAGCCGTCGGCGCCCAGCTCCTCGACGACATTGACCGAGACGGCCAGGCCGGCCGGGGCGTCGTCGCTGTCCTTGGAGAGCGACTTGGCGGCGGCGCCACCGTGCTCGACGATGTCGAAGTGCTCCGGGCGGATGCCGACCGTGACCGTGGTGTCGCCCTTGCCCGCGGCGGCGGTGAGCGCCTCGCGGGAGACCGGGACGACGCTGTTGCCGAACTTCACGCCACCGTCGGTGATCGGGACCTCGACCAGGTTCATGGCCGGGGAGCCGATGAAGCCGGCGACGAAGAGGTTGGCCGGGCGGTCGTACATGTTGCGCGGCGAGTCGACCTGCTGCAGCAGACCGTCCTTGAGGACCGCGACGCGGTCACCCATGGTGAGGGCCTCGACCTGGTCGTGCGTGACGTACACGGTCGTGATGCCGAGGCGGCGCTGGAGCGACGCGATCTGCGTACGGGTGGAGACACGGAGCTTGGCGTCGAGGTTCGACAGCGGCTCGTCCATGAGGAAGACCTGCGGCTCACGCACGATGGCGCGACCCATCGCGACACGCTGACGCTGACCACCGGAGAGCGCCTTCGGCTTGCGGTCCAGGTAGTCGGTGAGGTCCAGCATCTTGGCGGCCTCTTCGACCTTCGCCCGGATCTCGGTCTTGTTGATACCGGCGATCTTCAGCGCGAAGCCCATGTTGTCCGCGACGGACATGTGCGGGTAGAGCGCGTAGTTCTGGAACACCATGGCGATGTCCCGGTCCTTCGGCGGCAGGTGCGTGACGTCGCGGTCACCGATGCGGATGGCGCCGCCGTTGACGTCCTCGAGACCCGCGAGCATGCGCAGGGAGGTCGACTTGCCACAACCGGAAGGACCGACGAGGACGAGGAACTCACCGTCCGCGATGTCGATCTCGAGCTGGTCCACGGCGGGCTTGGTGGAGCCGGGGTAGACGCGGGACGCCTTGTCGAACGTGACACTGGCCATGCTGAATCTTCTCCTCCACCGGCAGGAACGTGCCGGACGATCCGAGTAGGGAGTGGTCTGGTCCACTTGGGTGAATCCTCAGCGACGCTACCCGGCCATTTCGAATCTGTCAGTAGTTCGAGGATCGCGAAATTATCTGCCGGTGCTGGGCGCGACATTGGTTACACTGCTCCGGAATGCCTCCTTAGCTCAGCTGGCCAGAGCAACGCACTTGTAATGCGTAGGTCGTCGGTTCGAATCCGACAGGGGGCTCGGAGAAACCCCAGGTCACATAGCCCGTGACCTGGGGTTTTCTGGCGTAGGGGGCGTGGCGGGGCACGTGGTTGGGGTGCCGTAGGAGGGCCTGCGTGAGCGATGCGTGAGCGGAGGGTCGCCCGCGGAGCGTGGCCTTGATGTGCTGGCGTGTGGAAGGCCCAGTGACACGACGGGAGGGCGGCATGGCATCGATCGCCGCCTTCATGGCCTTGCGGCGAGCACGGTTCTCCGCGCCCTTCCACGGGATGGCCGCCAACTCCTCGACCGCCGCGCGCCGCTGGGCGTTCTGCTCCAGGATCTCGGCGTTGGCGTCGGCGATGGCGGTGAACATCTCGCTCAGGTGGCTGACACGCAGCCGGTCGAGACGCCGCTCCCCGATACGGGGCTTGAGGCGCACGCGCACGTCGGTCTCGTAGCGGCTGACGCCCGACTTCCGGATGCGTTTGCCCGCGAGCCACCGGTCCAGCCACTTGCTCACGGTGAGGCTGCCCACGAGATCCTGGCCGGCCTTGAGGCGCCGCCTCGTCTCCTCCACGTCAGGAAGAGGCAGCTTGTCGTGGCTGACCCCGGCCGGCATCTCGGCGATCAGCTGGACGCCCTCGGGGTCGTCGGCGTCAGCAAGCCCGAGGAGGGCGCGGACGTGGTCGAGATCGGCCTGGGCGGCCTTGAGGCTGCCGACCGCATCCTCACCGACCCCACCTGGCTGGCCCTCGCCACCGTCCTCACCGACGCCGAAGCCCGCGGCCACCAACCCCACCAGCTCCTCAAGGAGGCCGCCGCCCAACGCGAACTGACCACCGCCCGCCAACCCGACCGCGTCCTGATCACGCGCATCCAGCACACCAGCCGCAACCCCGCACCCAACGCCCGTGCCGCAGCCGCCCGCCGCCGTACGACTGCGTCTACTCAAGCCGCCACCCGGCATCCCCATACCCCCAGGGCCCTGCGAAGGTCGACGTCCCCGGCGCGCGCCAGCTTCACCATCGTCGATAGGGGGAGAAGCGTCGCCTGCCTGCGCTGTCGGCCACCGTCAGTCCGACATCTCCAACTCGACGCCCATCAATGGACTTCACGCCTACGCTGGGCCTGCTGCGTCCGAAGGGCCTGAATCCATCAGAGCGTTCAGTCTCTCTGCGCGAAGGGAACGCTTTGCCCACTTCCCCCACTGAGAAGGGCCAGTGTCGGCTCTGCGGCGGTGTCATACGGATCGACAGGCGTAGCGGAAAGGTGCTCGCCCATCCTCGTGCCGACCGGCGAGTAGGGCAGTGCCCGGAGTCGGCGAAGCAGCGCTATCAGCCTGGGGTGCCCCAGACACCCCTCTACAGGATCGACCCCTCCGGCGGCTCGCCTTCCGTGCCACGGCGCCCCCGCAGCACGATTCGGGAAATTCCCGTGCCGAGACCGTCGTGGATCCCGCTGTGGGGCGACGTCGACGCCCCCATCGTCACTCTTCCCGCCAAGGGTCGCACCGGCTACTGGATCCCCGAGCACGGCTGGCAGAAGCATGAGCAGTTCGTGCACGACTACGTACATGGCCGAGCCAGGCCGGAGTGGGAAAACTGGCCGAGCTCGCTTGGGTCGCGCACGCCGAGATCCCGCAGTACGTGCCGTATGGGCTGTTCGAGCCGGTGCAGGATTACCTCGACACGACCCTGCGTCCCTGAGTCACCTCGGGGCCAGCGATCACGTGCGCAGACACGAGCGGCATCCCCTGTTGGGGCTGATCACCGGGCCGACGACGCGGATGCGGCGGCCTAGGATCTGGGCGGCGCGGACGGCCAGGTGGGGGGCCTTTTCGGTGTCGACGCGGCCGGGCCAGACGAGGTCGCGTCCGGCGGTCGCTGGCGGTTCCTCCTCGTCGAGGCCGAGGTGCACGGCCAACTCGGGGATCGGCCGGTGGCCCGCGTACCGCTCGATCATCTCGGGCGAGTAGCAGTACAGCCGGGAGCGCCTGCCGTCGAAGGCGGTGGTGGTGTGCTGGAAGACCGGGGAGTGCTGGAAGGTGGCGACGTCGCAGTCCAGCGCGTTCCAGGTGCGGGTCCAGGCGGGCAGCGAGGGGTACTCGTGCCCGACGACCAAGAGGTCGTACTTGGTGTCGCGGGCGTCGCGCTCGGCGAGCGATCCGGGGGTGATGTCCTCCAGGCGGACCGGCTTGCGGACCCAGTCGTTCTCCAGGTCCGCGAGCCAGCCCGGCCCGAGGAGGTGTACGTCGGCGCCTGCGGCCCGGGCGCCTACGGCGACCGCCCACAGCCATTGTTCGATCCCGCCGTAGCCGGCGGGCGGAAAGGCGTGGCTACCAGGGAAATCGCAGACGCCGACGAGCACGTTATGCCTCCGGTGTTCCGTCCGCCTTGATCCGGCGGAAGCCGAGGTACGGGAAGAGGGATTCGGGAAGGACGAGCGAGCCGTCCTCCTGCTGACACTGTTCGAGGAGCGCGGCCAGCGTGCGGCCGACGGGCAGGCCGGAGCCGTTGAGGGTGGCGACGAGCTTGGGCTTGCCGTCCTCGCCTCGGGTACGGATGTTGGCGCGGCGGGCCTGGAAGGTGCCGAAGTTGGAGACCGAGGAGATCTCCCGGTACGTGTTCTGGCTCGGGATCCAGACCTCGATGTCGTAGGTGAGCTGGGCGGAGAAGCCGGTGTCCCCGGCGGGCAGCTTGATGACCCGGTAGGCGAGGCCGAGCTCCTTCAGGCACGCCTCGGCGTGGCCGACCATCGTCTCCAGCTCGACGTCCGCCGTCTCCGGGTCGACGATCTTGACCATCTCGACCTTGGCGAACTGGTGCTGGCGGATCAGGCCGCGGGTGTCCCGGCCGTACGAGCCGGCCTCGGAGCGGAAGCACGGGGTGTGGGCGGTCATGGCCAGCGGCAGCTCGGCCGGCGGGATGATCTCGTCGGCGTAGAGGTTGGTCAGCGGGACCTCGGCCGTCGGGATCAAGAACAGATCGCGGTCGGCCACGCTTGTCTTGAACAGGTCCTCCTCGAACTTCGGCAGCTGGCCGGTGCCGGTCATCGTCTTGCGCGTGACGAGGAAGGGCACGGAGTGCTCGACGTACCCGTGCCGACGGGTGTGGATGTCGAGGAAGAGCGTGGCCAGGGCGCGCTCCAGGGCCGCGCCGGACCCGCGCGACACCGCGAAGCGGGGGCCGGACAGCTTCGTCGCCCGGGCGAAGTCGAGGATGCCGGTGGCCTCGCCGAGGTCGACGTGGTCCTTCGGCTCGAAGGTGAACGCGGGGGGCGTGCCGACGCGCCGTACCTCGATGGCGAACTCCTCGGAGTCACCGTCCGGGGCCGAGTCGTCCGGCAGGTTCGGGATGCTCAGGAGCAGGTCACGGAGCTGGGCCTCGATCTCCTCCTGCCCGGCCTCGATCTCGCGGATCTGGTCCTTCAGCTCGCGGGCGTGCTCCTTCAGCTTGCCGATGTCCCCGCCCTGCTTCGCGGTCTGCTGGACCTCGCTCGCCACCCGCTTGGACTCCGCCCGCAGCTCGTCGGCAGAGCGGATGTTCTGGTTACGCCGGGACTGGAGGGACTCCAGCTCGGACAGGTCCAGGGAGTAGCCGCGACGAGCGAGCCGACGAACAGCTTCGGCACCCATTTCGATCAGGGCGCGGGCGTCATGCATGAGGAAGATCCTTTTTATCCAGCGAATGGGATGGGGATACCGAATCGACGGTAGCAACCGCCTGCCCCTCGCTGATCCGGAATATGGCCGTGCCACCGGCGCCGGTGATCTTTTCGCACATGCCCGAATCGAGATCGTCCAGGAGGGCGGTGATCAGAACGGGCAGCTCGTCGTCGGAGATGGCGATCGGTTCGACGTACGGGGCCTCGGGAAGGAACAGCGGCATGGGCTCCCCCTCGGTGCGCTCGCGGTACCAGAGGAGGACGGAGACCATCAGTCCGTGGCCGACGAGCACCCTGGGACCGGGGTGCTCGCCGGCGGAGAGCACCCCGGGTGAGCATCCGCCGGATGCCCTCGCGCTGGGACTCGGACGCGTCGGGCGGGCGCTCATCGGCTCCATGGGCGTCCAGCCAGACGGCGTAGTCGAGGAAAGGGCCGCCCTCGAATTGTCCGTAGTCGAGTTCGTTGAGCCGCGCGTCGACGACGAGGCCGGCGGACGGAACGCCCATCAGCAGCGAGGTGGTCTGGCGAGCCCGGTCGAGCTTCCGGCGTGACTTCGCGGGGTCAACGACCCGCGCTTCGCTGATTATCGTCGGCCGGCCGAACGGCAGGTGGGCCCGTTACCAGACCACCGGCCATGACGAATGTTTTCAGTGCCGTCCAGCCAGCCGGTCCGCCACCTTCGCGATGGGGTCGGTGGTGGCTCCGGCCGAGGTGAGTTCGCGGCGGTCCGCGGTGCGGTAGGCCGCGTACATGCCGTGGACGCCGATCCAGCGGAAGGGTTCCGGCTCCCAGCGGCGGACCTTGTGGTTGACCCAGGGGAGGGTGGTCAGGTCGGTGGGACCCGACTGACCGGAGTCCTGCTGGATCAGGTCGCGCAGGGTGCGGGCGGCGAGGTTGGTGGTGGCGACGCCGGAGCCGACGTAGCCGCCGGCCCAGCCGAGTCCGGTGGAGCGGTCGAGGGTGACCGTGGCGCACCAGTCGCGGGGGACGCCGAGGACGCCGGACCAGGCGTGGTCGATGCGGGCGCCCGCGGTGGTGGGGAAGAAGCGGACCAGGATCTCGCGGAGGGCCTCGATGGTGGCGGGCTGGGTGCGCGCTGTGTCGTTGAAGTGGGCGGCACCTGAGCCGAAGCGGTACGGGACGCCCCGGCCGCCGAGTGCGATGCGGTCGTCGGCGGTGCGCTGGGCGTACATGTAGGCGTGGGCCGTGTCGCCGAGGGTTTCACGGCCGTCCCAGCCGATGGTGTCCCAGACCGGCTTCGGGAGCGGTTCGGTGGCGATCATCGAGGAGTTCATCGGGAGCCAGGTGCGCTTCTGGCCCTTGAGGTTGGCCGTGAAGCCCTCGGTGCAGCGCAGGATGTACGGGGCGCGGACGGTGCCGTACGGGGTGTGGGCGTGCTTGGGCTTGATCTCGGTGACGGGGGTCGACTCGTGGATGGTGACGCCGAGCGCCTCGACGGCGTCGGCGAGCCCCTTGACGAGTTTGACCGGATGCAGGCGGGCGCCGTGCGGCGTCCATGTGGAGCCGACCGCTCCGGTGACGCGGATGCGTTCGGCGGTTTCGCGGGCGCCGCGCAGGACCCGGTCGGTCTCGCCGAAGGCGATCTCGACGGAGTGGAAGTCCTTGAGGCGGGCCAGCTGGGCCGGTGTGTAGGCCACTTCGAGGACGCCGCCCTGGTGGATGTCGGCGTCGATGTTCTCTTCGGCGGCGACGCGTACGACCTCGTCGACGGTGTCGTTCATCGCCTTCTGGAGGCGGACGGCGGCGTCGTGGCCGTGGAGTTTCGCGTAGCGGTCGCGGCCCGCGATGCCGTTGTAGAGCCAGCCGCCGTTGCGGCCGGAGGCGCCGTAGCCGCAGAACTTCGCTTCGAGGACGGTGATGTTCAGGAAGGGGACGGCCTTCTTGAGGTAGTACGCCGTCCAGAGTCCGGTGTATCCGCCGCCGACGATGCAGACGTCCGTGGTGGTGTCGCCGGGCAGGGGCTCGCGCGGGACGGGCGTGCCTTGGTCCGCGTACCAGAACGATATTCTGCCGTTGACCGTGCTGCCGGTGCTCATGTTGCCCCTGCTTGTCCGTGTGAAGCCGAGTTCCTGTGTGGCGGGACGTTACTGCGCGGGGGCGGTTTCGTCCTCCCCAGGGTGAGCGGATAGCAGGCGAGGCCGATGAGGACGGCGGTGATGTGGCCGAGGTCGGTGAAGGTGCGGCCGGTGACGAGGGGGACGCCGTAGACGACGAGGACGGCGAAGAAGTACACGTACCGCCACGGTCGGGGGGCGTGGTAGGTGAGAACGGCGACGACGCCCGCGAGTGCGTAACTGACTCCGACGTCCAAGGTGTTGACCGCGGAGACGGGTGCCTGTCCGTGGCGGACGGCCCAGGCGAGGACACCCTCGCTGACGAGGGTGGCCAGCACGTGCGCGAGCGCGGCAACCGCCAACCAGCGCAGCGTGCCCAGCCAGCGTTCGGCGGGGGCGTGGAAGACCGTGAAGAGGAAGGCGTACGGGAACCACTTGCCGCCGTCGATCCAGAAGGCGCTGGAGATGAGGACGCGTACCGGGTCGCGGACGAGTTCGTGGATGTTGGTCGAGTGCTGACGCAGGAAGTCCTCCTCGAAGTCGGGGGACATCTGATGCACCACGACGGTGGTGACGAAGAGGATCGTCAGCCAGACGTACGTGCCGGGCGCGCTCCGGATCCACAAGCGGACGGCGCGCAGGGTGCGCGTCGGGAGGGAGAGCGGGTTCGTGGGCGGGGCCGGGCTGCTGGGGGGCATAACCGATTGACGCACGGGCCTACGATCGGGTGCGTGATTGACATTCCGGACGCGCTGATCGCCACCCGGTCCAAGTACGACGGCGAGGCCGGGCGGGCGTTCCTGGCCGCGCTCCCGGGACTCGCGGACCGGTTCCTGGGCGAGTGGGGGCTGCGGCTCGACGGGGCCGCGATGCACGGGATGTGCGCGCTGGTGCTGCCGGTGGTGCGCACGTCGGACGGCCGGCGGGCGGCGCTGAAGCTCCAGGAGCCGGACGAGGAGACGGCGGGGGAGCCGGTCGCCCTGCGCGTGTGGGGCGAGGCGGGCGCGGGGGCGGTGGGACTGCTCGGCCACGACGCCGGGACCGGCACGATGCTGCTGGAACGGCTGGACGAGCGACGGCCGCTGTCGGCGGTGGCGGACGAGCGGGCGGCGGTGGAGGTGCTCGCGGGGCTGTTGGCCCGGCTGACATCCGTACCGGCGCCGGACGGGCTGCGAAGGCTGGGGGATGCCGTGGAGCGGATGCTTGACGGGTTGGAGCGGGCGGTGGCGGGGCTGGCGGACGCGGAGGAGCGGCGGCTGCTGGTGGACTGTGCGGCGGCGGTACGGGAGGTGGCGGGCGAGCCGGGGGACCGGCTGCTCCACTGGGACCTGCACTACGACAACATCCTGGCGGGACGGGCGGAGGAGGGCCGGGCGCACGAGTGGGTCGCCCTGGACCCGAAACCGCTGGCCGGGGACCCCGGCTTCGATCTGATGCCCGCCCTTCACAACCGGTTCGACGCGTCGGCGGTGCGGTGGCGGTTCGATCTGATGACGGAGGTCCTCGGTCTTGACCGGGAGCGGGCGCGCGCCTGGACGCTGGGGCGGGCGCTGCAGAACAGCATCTGGGACGTGACGGACGGGGAGAGCCGTTTGGGGCCTGAGCAGGCGGAGATCGCCCGGCAGCTGCTGGGCCGGGGGCAGAGGGAAGCCGGTGGGCGGCGGCTGCTTACGCTGCCCCCATGATTCGTACCGCTACTGCTGCCGATGTCCCTGTCATCCACTCCATGGTCCGCGAACTCGCCGAGTACGAGAAGGCGCTCCACGAGGCGAACGCCACCGAGGAGCAGCTGCATGAGGCGTTGTTCGGTGAGCGGCCCGCCGCTTATGCGCACATCGCCGAGTCGGACGAGGACGGGGAGATCGTGGGCTTCGCGCTCTGGTTCCTGAACTTCTCGACGTGGCGCGGGGTGCACGGCATCTACCTGGAGGACCTGTACGTACGCCCCGGCCGGCGCGGTGGCGGGCACGGCAAGGCGCTGCTGACGGAGCTGGCGCGGATCTGTGTGGAGCGGGGGTACGAGCGTCTGGAGTGGTCGGTGCTGAACTGGAACGCCCCGTCCATCGCGTTCTACGAGTCGCTGGGCGCGCGGCCGCAGGACGAGTGGACAGTGTACCGGCTGACGGACGGGGCGCTGGCGAAGCTCGGCGGCTGACCTTCGCTCCTATGGGACGAGCGCTCCTATGGGACGAGGACGACCTTGCCCATCGTGCCGCGCGTCTCCAGGGCGCGGTGGGCGGCGGCCGCCTCGGCGAGCGGGAAGCGCTGGACGGCGGGACGCGGGCGGCCCGCGGCGGCTTCGGCGAGCGAGCGTTCCTCGAGGACGCGCAGGCCGCCCGCCTTCTGTGCCATCGCCGGGCCGAGGACGGCGTGCATGGCGGGGCTCCCTGGGTCGACCGGCTGTTTCGGGGTTCACCCTCCGACCTCGACCTCGCTCGAGGTCAAGCGCCCGACGGGTCGGCCGCGGCCGGCCGTTCGTTCCGGGCGCGAGCACGGCGGCCTCCACTCGGCGGCTGTGATCGCCGCGGTGAACCCGGCGAGTCCGCCGCCGATGATGTGGATGTGCTGCATGTGTTCCTGACTCCTCGTCGTCGTGAACGATGACGAGGAGGTGACGTCCGCAGGGGCTCGGGTATGACATCGGCGCGGGGGCACTGTCAGTGGCGTGGGTCACGATGGGTCCATGGCACGTAACAGCAGGCGTGGTGGCGGGAAGGACGCCGTGGCGGCGGCGCGACGGCCGGAGGTGCGGCTGCCGCCGCTCGTTCCGTACGACGGGGAGGGGCTGGAGCCGGACGGGGACTACGACGGTGTGCGGTTCGAGGGGGCGGACCTCACGGACGAGTCGGGTCCGGGCGCCCGGTTCATGGACTGTGCGCTGGAAGGGTGCGTGTTCGACCGCACGGAGCTGATCAGGGCCCGCTTCATCGACTCGGTCCTGACGGGGGTGCGGGGGGTGGGCACCGATCTCGCGGGGGCGTCGCTGCGCGATGTGGAGGTGGTGGACGCGCGCCTCGGCGGGGTGCAGTTGCACGGCGCGGTGCTGGAGCGGGTCCATGTGCGCGGCGGGAAGATCGACTATCTGAATCTGCGCAAGGCACGGCTGAAGGACGTGGTCTTCGAGGGCTGCGTGCTGTCCGAGCCGGACTTCGGGGACGCGCAGCTGGTACGGGTGGAGTTCCGGGACTGTGTGCTGAAGCGGGTCGACTTCAGTTCCGTACGGATGGAGTCGGTGGACCTGCGGACGGCCGCCGAACTCGACATCGCGCGTGGGGTGGAGCGACTGGCGGGGGCGGTGATCAGCCCGGCGCAGCTGATGGAACTGGCCCCGGCGTTCGCGGCGCAGATCGGGGTGCGGGTGGAGGCGTAGCCGGTTTCGCCGGACCCGCTCGTCAGACGCGGGGGAAGCGGGCCTGGAGGTCCCAGATCGCGGGGTTGTCGGCGAGTCCCTCGTGCATGTCGGCGAGGTCCGCGATCAGGTCGTGCAGGAAGTCGCGGGCCTCGCGGCGCAGCAGGGAGTGGCTGAAGGTGAGCGGGGGCTCGTCGCCGGGCATCCAGTCGGCTTCGACATCGACCCAGCCGAAGCGGCGCTCGAAGAGCATCCGGTCGGACGACTCGGTGAAGTCCAGCTCGGCGAACTGCCGCCGGTGCGAGCGGCTGCCGCGGGGGTCCTGGTCGATCTGCTCGACGATGTCGCAGAGCGCCCAGGCGAAGTCGAGTACGGGCACCCATCCCCAGGCTGTGGATACTTCGCGGTCCGCCTTGGTGTCCGCGAGGTAGACGTCCCCGGAGAACAGGTCGTGCCGCAGGGCGTGGACGTCCGCGCGGCGGTAGTCGGTCTGCGGGGGATCGGGGAAGCGTCGGGAGAGGGAGTAGCCGATGTCGAGCACAGTTCGATGGTGTCATGCCCGGGGGTGCGTCGACGCCGGAGCGGTGGGTTGCCCCGCTGCCGCCGCGACCGCGGGCGCCGGCCGCCCGCGGCGGTCCTCGCCGCGGCAGCCCCGGCTCATGGCAGCAGCCGCTGCTCCTTCGCCACGGACACGGCGCCCGCGCGGGTGTCGACGCCGAGCTTGCCGTAGATGCGGCCCAGGTGTGTCTTGACCGTGGCCTCGCTGATGAACAGGGCCCGGGCGATGTCCCGGTTGCCCAGGCCCCGGGACAGCTGGCCCAGGATGTCGCGTTCGCGGTCGGTGAGCGTCGGCAGGGGGCTGCGCATACGGGATGTCGCTGCGCACCCGTGTCCTCACCGGTGCCGTCGCCGCCGCCGCGCTCGGTGCCGGAACCTTCGGTGCCGTGTCCGCGAGCGCTTCCGCCCCGGCCGCCGCCCCTGCCGCCGCCGTCACGGCCGACACGGCGAACCGGAACCTCCAGCAGACCACCCATCTGACCGTGGCCGCCGCCACCGAGGCCGCGCGCGCCGCCCTCGACGCCGCCGAGAAGGAGAACCAGCGTGTGGCGGTCGCCGTCGTCGACCGGAACGGCAACACCGTCGTGACGCTGCGCGGCGACGGCTCCGGCCCGCAGGCGTACGAGTCCGCCGAGAAGAAGGCGTACACCGCCGTCTCCTGGAACGCCCCCACCTCCGTGCTCGCCGGCCGTCTGGCCCAGGCCCCGAACCTGAAGGACATCCCTGGCACCCTGTTCCTCGCGGGCGGCGCCCCGGTGCAGGTCAAGGGTGCACCGGTGGCCGGCATCGGAGTGGCCGGTGCCCCCAGCGGCGACCTCGACGAGAAGTTCGCCCAGGCGGGCGTCGCCGCACTCGCGAAGTAGCACAGCCGACCACAGCACAGGAGAGACCACGGATGAACGCCCTCGATCACGACCTGCTCCGAGCAGCGCGCACCAGTGACGCCGATGCCGCACGCACCGCGATCGAGGGCGGCGTCCGGGTCGACGTCCGCGACGAGGAGGGGCGTACCCCGCTGCTCCTCGCCGTCCACGGCGACCATGTCGAGCTCGCCCGGCTGCTCGTCGAGGCGGGCGCGGACCCCGATGCGCAGGACCGGCGCGAGGACAGTCCCTGGCTGGCGACCGGCGTCACCGGCAGCGTCGCGATGCTGCGCACCCTGCTGCCGGCCGGTCCCGACCTGAAGCTCCGTAACCGGTTCGGCGGCATCGCGCTGATCCCGGCGAGCGAGCGCGGCCATGCCGGTTACGTACGGGAGCTGCTCCGCCTCACGGACATCGACGTCGACCACGTCAACCGGCTCGGCTGGACCGCCCTGCTGGAGGCCGTGATCCTGGGCGACGGCGGCCGGGCGCACCAGGAGATCGTCGAACTGCTGCTGGCGGCGGGGGCGACCCCCGGTCTGGCGGACGGTGACGGGGTGACGGCGCTGGAACACGCGGAGCGGCGCGGGTTCGCGGAGATCGCGGCGCTGCTGCGGAATAAGGACCCGAGGTGAACATCCGCCGATCCGCCAAACCGACATTCCGCACATAGGATCACCGGTGTGCGCCCCACCGCTCTGATCCTGGCCCTCGTCACCACCATGGTCGTCTCCCTCGCCACCGCCTGCACCGGCGGTGTGGAGGGCACCCCCGGCGCCGCCGGTCTGCGCGACCCGTACTTCCCGAAGGCCGGCAACGGCGGGTACGACGTCACCCACTACGACCTCACCTTCGATGTCGACCCGGCCGCCCAGCACCTGCGCGGCACTGCCGTGATCACCGCGCGCGCCACTCAGGACCTCAGCGCCTTCAATCTCGACCTGGCCGGGCTGACCGTCGAGTCCGCGCAGGTCGAGGGGCGCCCGGCCGCCGTCAACCGGGCGGCCCACGAACTGACGCTGCGCCCCGACGCCGAGGTGGGGAGCCATCTCCACAAGGGCAGGACGTTCCGTACGGTCGTCCGCTACTCCGGTTTCCCGCTGACCCTCACCGACCCGGACAAGTCGAAGGAGGGCTGGCTGAGGACGGCGGACGGATCGGTGGCGCTCGGTGAGCCGGTCGGTGCGATGGCCTGGTTCCCCGGCAACAACCATCCGAGCGACAAGGCGTCCTACGACCTCACGGTCGCCGTTCCCAAGGGCCTGACCGCCGTGTCCAACGGCGAGCTGACGTCCCGGAGGACCTCCGGTGGCACCACCACGTTCCACTGGCACACCGCCGCGCCCATGGCGACCTATCTCGCGACGCTCGCCATCGGGCACTTCGACACGAAGGCGTCGACGACCCCCGACGGCATCAAGGTGTTCACGGCCGTGGACCCGAAGTCGGCGGCGGCGAGCGCCCGGACCCTGGCCCGGATCCCCGAGGTCGTGCGGTGGGAGGCCGAGCGCTTCGGCCCGTATCCGTTCTCCTCGACCGGCGCGATCGTCGACCGCGCGAACGACGCCGGGTATGCGCTGGAGACCCAGAACCGGCCGTTCTTCCCCGGCCCGCCGGACATCGGGCTCCTCGTCCATGAGATGTCCCACCAGTGGTTCGGGGACTCCGTCACGCCCGAGAGCTGGCGCGACATGTGGCTCAACGAGGGCTTCGCGACGTACGCGGAGTGGCTGTGGGAGGCGGACAAGGAGGGCGTTCCCGTCCAGGACAGCTTCGACCGTGCCTTCGCGAGCGACGCCAACTGGGCTTTCCCGCCCGCCGATCCGCCGACGGCCGCGGACATCTCGAAGTCGCCCGTGTACGGGCGCGGGGCGATGGTGATCCACAGAATCCGGCAGGCGGTGAACGACGACGAGCGTTTCTTCGCCCTCGTCAGGGGCTGGACGAAGGCGCACCGGTACGGCACCGCGTCGACGGCCGACTTCACCGCCTATGTGGAGAAGGCGACCGGTCTGGATCTGACGGACCTGTGGAACACCTGGCTGTACGGCAGGAGCCGGCCCGCCACGGAGGGCTGACCGGCTCCGGGAACCTCAGAGGCGGGGGCTAGTTCACGTTGATTCCGGACCAGGCGGCGGCGACCGCCGCGTACTCCGCGCTGCCCGTCCCGTACAGATCGGTCGCCGCCTTCAGGGTCGCGGTCCGCGCCCCGGCGTAGTCGGTGGTCGACGTCATGTAGGTGGAGAGGGCCCGGTACCAGATCTGAATGGCCTTGTCGCGCCCGATCCCCGTGATCGTGGAGCCGTTGGAGGTCGGGGAGTTGTAGGAGACCCCGTTGATGGTCTTCGCGCCGCTGCCCTCGGACAGCAGGTAGAAGAAGTGGTTGGCGGGCCCGGACGAGTAGTGGACGTCGAGCCGGCCGAGGGTCTTCGACCAGGAGTCGGCGGAGGCGCCGTCCTTGCTCGGCTTGTCCATGTAGCGCAGCGGGGTGCCGTTGCCGCGGATGTCGATCTTCTCGCCGATGAGGTAGTCGCCGACGTCGCTGCTGTTGCCCGCGTAGAACTCGACCGAGGTGCCGAATATGTCGCTGGTCGCCTCGTTGAGACCGCCGGACTCGCGGCTGTAGTTGAGCCTCGCGGTGGCCGCGGTCAGGCCGTGGCTCATCTCGTGTCCGGCGACGTCCAGCGAGGTGAGCGGCTTGAGGTTGCCCGAGCCGTCGCCGTACGTCATGCAGAAGCAGCTGTCCGACCAGAACGCGTTGACGTACGCGTTGCCGTAGTGGACCCGGGAGTACGCGGCCTTGCCGTCGCCCGCGATGCCGTTGCGTGCCAGGACGTTCTTGTAGAAGTCCCAGGTCACGGCGGCGCCGTAGTGGGCGTCGACGGCGGCGGTCTGACGGTTGGTCGCGAGACCGTTGCCCCAGATGTCGTCGGCGTCGGTGAAGAGGGTCCCGGTGCCGGCGGTGCCGCCGTTCAGGTCGTACGTGTTGTGGCCGCCGCGACCGCCGTCGGTCAGGTTGTAGCCGGACCCGGAGGCCGTGGTGCCCAGGTTCACCGTGCCGCTGTACTGGCTGGTGCCGGACCCGGTTTCGATGGCCTCGTACGCGTAGAGCTCCTTGCCGCTCGTGGCGTCCGTGATGACGTGGCGTTCGCTGGGAGTCCCGTCGTCCTGAACGCCCTTGACCACGCTCTCGTACGCGAGCGTCGGCTTGCCGGTGGCGGCCCAGATCACCTTCCGCGCACCGGCCTCGGCGGCGGGTGCGGCGGTCGTCGACGGGACGGCGATGGCGGCGCCGGTGGCCTTGGAAACCCCCTTGAGCGAACCGTCCTTACGGGTGTGGGTGACGAGGTCGCCGCCCAGGACGGGCAGTCCGTCGTAGGTGCGCTCGTATCGGGTGTGAACCGTGCCGTCGGCGTCCTTGATCACATCGCGGACGACGAGCTTTTCCTTGCCGCCGAGCTTGATCTTCGCGGCGGTCGAGGCGGCCCCGGCCTGGGCCTCCTTGAGGGCCGAGACCCGCTGGGACGCGCTGAGCGGCAGGGCGGTGGTCCCGGACGCGCGGTCCTGGGCCGCACCGGCCGAACCTGTTTGTACGCCGACGACGATCATCGCGGCGGTTGCGGCAAGGGCGGCGGCACGCAGAGTGGTTCTCACTCGTTCTCCTTCACTCGATCCGTGAGCTCCGTGAGGGGAGTGCGGTGAGAGTGACACCGATGCCGCCCCCATTGGCAGGGGCGCGTCAAGGATTTGACCGGATCTTGTCCGTTGACGAGGGATCGTCATCCGATATGCGTCATAAGGCCGTCGGCGCTGTGGCGGATGGCCGACGGCAGACGGACGAACGGGAGCCCCTGGCCGAAAACAATCGGCCGGGGGCTCCCGCTGTTCGGGCCTTCAGGCCCTGGGGCTCTGCGTCAGAGGTTGACGCCGAAGTCCTGCGCGATGCCGCGCAGACCCGAGGCGTATCCCTGGCCCACCGCGCGGAACTTCCACTCCGCGCCGTTGCGGTACAGCTCGCCGAAGACCATCGCGGTCTCGGTGGCGGCGTCCTCGCTCAGGTCGTAGCGGGCGATCTCGGCGCCGCCGGCCTGGTTGAGGATGCGGATGAACGCGTTGCGCACCTGGCCGAAGTTCTGGCTGCGCGTCTCGGCGTCGTAGATGGAGACCGGGAAGACGATCTTGTCGACGTCGGCGGTGAGGCCCGCCAGGTTGACGTTGATCTGCTCGTCGTCGCCCTCGCCCTGGCCCGTGACGTTGTCACCGGTGTGGACGATGGTCTGGTCCGGCGTCGACTTGTTGTTGAAGAAGACGAAGTGGCCGTCGGAGACGACCTTTCCCGCCGCGTTCACCGCGATCGCCGAGGCGTCGAGGTCGAAGTCGGTGCCGGTGGTGGTACGGACGTCCCAGCCGAGGCCGACCGTGACGGCGGTCAGGCCCGGGGCCTCCTTGGTGAGCGAGACGTTGCCGCCCTTGGACAGGCTTACTGCCATGGGAAGTCCCTTTCATCGTCGTGTGCGGACTTCGTGCGTTCACGAAGCTACCGTCACCCGTCATAACGCAGGCGGAGGACCGAGAGGTTCCTGCTCTCTTTACTTTCTTTACCCGATTCGCAGCCGGGCCGACGGCCGGGTGCGGCAAAAGGAGGTGACGAACGGGTCCCCGGCCAGGGAACATGGGTGTCATGTCCGGGCCCCATGTCATCCGCGGTTCGGTCTCCCTGCCGGAGGCCGAACTCATGTGGCGTTTCTCGCGGTCCTCCGGACCCGGCGGTCAGCACGTCAACACCAGCGACTCCCAGGTGGAGCTGCGCTTCGACCTCGCGGCGACCGAGTCGCTTCCCGAGGTGTGGAAGGAGCGGGCCCTCCAGAGACTGGAGAGCCGGCTGGTGGGCGGCGTGGTCACCGTACGGGCGTCGGAGCACCGCTCCCAGTGGCGCAACCGCGAGACCGCACTCGTCCGTCTCGCCGCCCTGCTGGCCGAAGCCACCGCGCCGCCCCCCAAGCCGCGCCGCAGGACCAGGATCCCGCGCGGGATCAACGAACGGAGGCTGCGCGAGAAGAAGCAGCGCGGCGACACGAAGCGCGGCCGCTCCGGCCGCGACTGGTAGGCGGCGCCCCGGCCGTGACGGCCGGGGCGCACCAGCGATCCGCTCCGGCCCCGACCGGGCGCCGGTGACGCCCGGTCAGCCCAGCTGCCGGTAGCGCCCCCGGAAGTACGTCAGCGGCCCCCCGTCCGCGCTCGGCAGCGCCGCACTCACCACCCGCCCGATCACCAGCGTGTGGTCGCCCGCGGGCACCCGCTGCTCCGTGCGGCATTCCAGCGTGGCGAGGGCGCCGCCGACCAGTGGCGCGCCCGACACCTCTCCCCGTACGTAGGGGATGTCGTCGAACAGCAGCCGGTCGCTGATCCGGCCTTTCATCGCGAACCGTCCCGCGACGTGCCGCTGGCTCTCCGCGAGCACGGAGACCGCCCACAACGGCTGCTCGTCCAGCAGGTCGTCCATCCGGGAGCCGTTGCGCAGGCTCACCAGGACCAGGGGCGGGTCCAGTGACACGGACATGAAGGCGGTCGCCGTCATCCCCACGTCCTCGCCGCGCCCGTTCTCGTCGAGCGGCGGCTCCTGGGCGGTGATCAGGACCACGCCTGCGGCCAGCCGGGCGAGGGCACCGCGGAACTCCTCGTTGCTCACCCCTTCAGCATGGGGGATGGGCTCGGTCCGCGGGGTGGGGGGTTTCGTCTGCAACACACGGGCACGCTAGTCGTTGCCCGTGTGCGGTCGCATCGGGCCAGGGGACCAGCCGGGTCCTAGGACTCCGGCCCCATGAGGTCGGACCGCCACGGCACGATGCAATGACGCGCGACGCCGCGCGACGCACAGATTTGCGTTCAAGAAGAGGACGGACCTCTTCCGTGGCCGACTCGGTACCCTTCACCGCGTGTTGTGACTTGAGTCACAGGAAGCAATATTTGTTGACCCTGTGTACCGGGTGCACAGCTCACTGTGATTCAGTGGCGGTGGCACTGCGAACAAGTACGTCGATATGAAACCTGGAGTGCTGTCGAGGTCTCGGGGAGTGCGAACAATGGAGGCCGAGTCGGAGCCGTACGTTCGTCTAGCGACGATGCGGCAGCTGCATCAGGCCGTCGCCGATCTCAACACGGCGCGGAGCCTGGCCGACACACTGCAGACCGTGGCCGACGGAATCGTCGCCGGTCTCGGATACGAGCTGGCCTGCGTCAACCTCGTCCGTCCCGACGGTGACCTCGTCGTCGCCGCGTTCGCGGGCAACGCCGCCGCCGAAGCCCTGATCACCGGCCGCGTCGGTTCGCGCGACTCCTGGGAGCGCAGGCTCTCCATGGGCGAGAGCTGGGACGAGCTCCGCTTCATACCGCACACCGACGGCTGGGTCCTCCTCGACGACGACGTACCGCAGTGGCACACCGAGGGTCCCGAGCCCCGCTTCGAGGACGAGTGGCATCCGCAGGACCGGCTCTACGCCCCGATGTACGCGTCCGGCGGCGGCCAGGACCTCCTCGGCGTCCTGTCCGTCGACCGCCCGCGCAACGGCCGCCTCCCCGGCGCCTGGGGCCGCGAGGCTCTCCAGATGTACGCGTCCCAGTCGGCCATTGCGATCAGCAACGCCCGGCTCCGAGCAAACATGCAGCGTGCCCTGGTCCGGCTCGAACGGGAGCAGCAGGCGCTCCGGGCCAGCGAGGAATCCTTCCGCCAGGCCTTCGAGTACGCCCCCAGCGGCATGGCCATCGCCGAGATGGGCGGCGACCAGCACGGCCGGCTGCTGCGCACCAACGACGCCCTGTGCCGGCTCCTCGGCCGCCCCGCCTCCGTCCTGCGCCGCCACTCCTTCGCCGACCTCGTGCACCCCGAGGACATCGGCACCCTGCTGCGCACGTCCGCCGAGGGCGGCCGCGCCGAGCTGCGGCTCGGGCGCCGGGACGGCACCTACCTCTGGGTCTCGCTGCGCAACTCCGTCGTCGCGGACACCGCCGACGGACCCCGCTTCCTCCTCACCCATGTGGAGGACATCGAGGAGCGCAAGCGCCACGAGCTGCACCTCGCGCACCGCGCCTCGCACGACGCGCTCACCGGCCTGCCCAACAGCGCGGAGCTGCGCGCCCGGCTCAGCGCCCGGCTCTGCGAGCGTCCGCACTCGACGACGGCGGCCACCGCCGTGGAGGCGCTGGACGCGGCGTACGGCGACGTCGAGGACGCCCGGACGCACGGCTTCCGGGCCGACGGCTTCGACGCGGACGTGGTGGCGGGCGGCGGCCCGTACGACCACCATGTCCACGCGGTGGCGCCCGACAGTGAGCAGGACGACGGGACGAAGGGACTCGCGGTCCTCTTCTGCGACCTCGACGGCTTCAAGTCCATCAACGACCGCTTCGGGCACCACACCGGCGACGCCGTACTGATCGAGGTAGCCCGGCGGCTGACCATCTGCGTGCGTGACGGCGACACCGTCGCCCGGCTCGGGGGTGACGAATTCGTCGTCCTCGCGGACGGGCTCGGCGCCGCGGACGCCGCGGACCTGGCCGTACGGTTGCGTAACGTCATCATTCCCCCCATTCGGGTGGATGGCCGTGCGGTGCGCGTCGGGGCGAGTTTCGGGATCGGCTGGGCCGGCTGCGGCATGACCGCCGAAGAGGTGCTGCGCTCCGCCGACCAGCGGATGTATGTGGAGAAGCGGTCCCGGTCGAAGGTTCACCGCAGGGCCGGCTGACGTTCATGGAAGGTCTGTTCCCGTACTCCCCGCAGGTCCCGTTACGGCACCCCGAAGGCCGACGGCAATTCTTGGTGTGCTCCGTTCGAGGTAGGCTCGGCCGGTCGGCGACGGCTGGCGATATTCGGCGACGGCTGGCGACATGGTGAGGAGTGACCCAGGGATGACGGCCGGGAACAACGGCGCAAGCACACCCGAGGACGACGATCCGTTCGGCTACCTGTACGAGGACGGACAGGCGTCCGGCGCTCAGCCGCCGCGGCAGGGCGGCTACGGCTACCCGGGTCCCGGCTCGCAGCCCGGCGTGCCCAGAACCTCGTACAACCAGGTGCGGACGGTCGGCGAGCGCCAGTACGGGCAGCAGGTGCCGCAGCAGCAGCCGTACGGCGGGCAGCAGCAGGCGCAGTACGGCCGGCCGAACGCCCAGTACGCCGCCCCCGAGACGTACCCCGGCGGCGGTCCCACCGCGCACGTCCCGGTGCAGGGCGGCCGCGGCCGTGGCGGCGGTCCCGGCAACGGCGGTCCGAACACCAAGGGCCTGCTGATCGGTGCGATCGCAGTCGTCGCGGTCGTGCTCATCGGCATCGGCGTCGCGATGATCACGAACAGCGGCAAGGACAACAACAAGAAGAACGAGGCCTCCACCTCGGCCGGTCCCGCCGGTCAGGTCGAGGAGTCCCCGAAGCCGAAGCAGTCCGACACGTCCTCCGAGGCCCCGGCGGAGCTGCCGAAGCAGGACGCGGCGACGCTGAAGCTCGGCGGCACGGCCACGCTCGACAACTCGATCAAGGGCGCGAAGAGCGCGAACGGCCAGTACATCAATCTGAACGAGGTCGGCAGGTCCGCGACCTGGTCGGTCGACGTGCCGTCGGCCGGCGAGTACACGCTGTTCGTGACGTACGGCGTGCCCGGCAAGGACGCCAAGACGTCGCTGACGGTGAACGCCGAGGCTCCCCGCTCGATCAACATGACGAACTTCGCGCACGCCCCGGAGGGCGACCTGGAGAAGGGCTGGACGACCACGTTCGCCTACGTCAACCTCAACAAGGGCCCGAACACGCTGATGATCTCGTGCAACGAGGGCGACCAGTGCGACGCCAACCTGGACCAGCTGTCGCTGAAGGCCGGTCACGTGCAGCGCTGACCGTCCCCGGACGCACTCCGGCCCCCCTCACCTTCGGGTGAGGGGGGCCGGGTTCTTTTCCGTGTACGGAGGAGGTCAGCCCATCAGGTTCAGGAACCCCGCCACCGTCGTGGCCATCGCCTCGCGGCCCGGGACGAGGTACGTGCGCGGGTCGACGCCCGTCGGGTTCTCGGCCAGGTACGCGCGCACCGCGCCGGTGAACGCCGTGTTCAGCGCCGTACCCACGTTGATCTTGCGCATGCCGGAGGCGACCGCCCGGCGGATCTCCTCGTCCGGGACACCGCTGGAGCCGTGCAGCACCAGCGGGACCGGGACCGCGTCGCGGAGCCGGCCGATCAGGGCGTGGTCCAGGGCGGCGGTGCGCTCCGTCATCGCGTGCGAGGAGCCGACCGCGACGGCCAGCGCGTCGACGCCGGTCGCCGCGACGTAGGCGGCGGCCTCGGCCGGGTCGGTCCGGACGCCGGGGGCGTGGGCGTCGAGCGGGGTCTCGCCCTCCTTCCCACCCACCCGGCCCAGCTCTGCCTCGATCCAGATCCCGCGCTCGTGGCCCCAGGCGACCGCGTCGGCCGTGGCCCGCACGTTCTCCTCGTAGGTCAGCTTCGAGGCGTCGAACATCACCGAGCCGAAGCCCTCGGCGTGCGCCTGGTGCAGCAGTTCCACGGACTCGACGTGGTCGAGGTGGAGCGCGAGCGGCGCACCGGAGGCGCGGGCGACGGCGGCGGTCGCGGCGGCGATGGCGGAGAGCCGGCCGCCGTGGAACTTCACGGCGTTCTCGGAGATCTGCAGGACGGCGGGCGCCCCGGCGCGCTCCGCGCCCGCGGCGATGGCCTCCGCGTGCTCCAGCGTGATGACGTTGAAGGCGGCGACCGATCGTCCGTCGGCCTGGGCGGCCGAGACGAGTTCACCGGTGCTGACGAGCGGCATGCTGACCCCTGAGGCTTCGTGTGGTGCGGGATGGTGCTGGGTGGTCCGGGACGGTGCCGGGCGCGCGGTGCGGGCTGGTTCCGCGTCGCTCAGACCGCCGGTGCTTGTTCCTCGATGCCGACGCGCGGCAGCAGCTCCTCGTACGCCGTCCGGTCGAATTCCCCGGCCGCCGGTGCCAGCACCGTCGCCGTCGACAGTGCCACAGCCCTGCGCAGGCGGTCCGGCCAGCTCAGTCCCTCGACGAGTCCGGACAGCAGCCCGGCCACCGCGGAGTCGCCCGCTCCGGTGGGGTTGCCCGCGACCCGGTCGGGCGGCGCCGCCCGCCAGGTGCCCTCGGGTGTGACGGCGAGCATGCCGTCCGCGCCGAGCGAGGCGACCACGCCGTGCGCGCCCCGGCGGCGGGCGTCACGGGTGGCGCGCAGCGGGTCGCGGGAGCCGGTGAGCTGGGCGAGCTCGTCGGCGTTCGGCTTGATCAGGTCGGGGCGGGCGGCGATGCCCCGGCGCAGCGGTTCGCCGCTGGTGTCGAGGAGGACGGGGGCCTCGGCGGCGCGGGCGAGGCGGACCAGTTCGGCGTAGGCGCCGACGTGGATGCCGGGCGGCAGGCTGCCGCAGAGTGCGACCGCGTCCGCGTCGGCGAGGAGCTTCTCGTATGTGGCGAGGAAGGCGGCCCACTCGTCGGCGCTGACGAGCGGGCCGGGTTCGTTGAGCTGGGTGGTGTCGCCGGTGGACGCGTCGACGACGGCTATGGTGCGGCGGGTGTTCCCGGCGACGGGGACGAGTGCGTCGCGCGGCGGGAGGTCCGCCAGGAGACCGCGGAGTACGGCTCCGGTGGCGCCTCCGGCGAAGCCGGTGACCACGGTCTCGTGGCCGAGTGCGGAGAGTACCCGGGCGACGTTGAGTCCTTTGCCGCCGGGGCGTTCGGAGATGTCACCGACGCGGTGGCTGGTGCGCGGAACCAGCGCCGGAACGCCGTACGTCAGGTCGAGTGCCGTGTTCAGTGTGACCGTGAGGATCACCTCGGTCACCCCTTCGATCCGTGCCGGAGCGCGGATCCCTTGCCAGAACGCGCTTTCCCTGCTGTTGACGAAGCGATCATGCCAAAGAGCAAGCGGTCGGCCCAGACCTCAGGGCCAACCGCTGTCTCTTCGTTACGTATTCGGCTCACTGTCAAGAATGGGTGAAATCAACCGAGGTCGGGCTCAATGACCCATTCGCCCTTGCGCATGACGCCCTTGAGCGCGAAGTCCGCGTCCAGGACCACCAGGTCCGCGTCCTTGCCCGGGTCCAGCGAGCCGACCTTGTCGTACACGCCGAGCAGCCGTGCCGGGTTGACGGAGATGGACCGGACGACGTCCTCGACCGGGATCCGGTCGAGTGTGACGGCCCGGCGGAACGCGGTGTCCAGGGTGAGCGTGGAACCCGCGATCGAGTTGCCCTCGACGAGCCGGGCGACGCCGTCCTTGACCTCGACGGCGAGCGGGCCCAGCTGGTACAGGCCGTCGCCGAACCCGGCCGCGTCCATCGCGTCCGTGATCAGCGCGACGCGCGCGGCGCCCGCGTGGTGGTACGCCAGCTCCAGGGCGGCCGGGTGCAGATGCGTACCGTCGTTGATCAGCTCGACGGTGATCCGCTCGTCCTCCAGGAGGGCGGCGATCGGGCCGGGCTCGCGGTGGGCGAGCGGCGGCATCGCGTTGAACAGGTGGGTGGCGACGGTGGCGCCCGCGTCGATCGCCTCGACGGTCTGCTCGTACGTCGCGTCGGTGTGCCCGATCGCGGCGATCACGCCGTGCTCGGCGAGCAGCCGCACCGACTCGATGCCGCCCGGCAGTTCGGTGGCGAGCGTGAACATCTTCGCGGTGCCGCGCGCCGCGTCCATCAGCTTGCGGACCTCGGCCGGGTCCGGGTGGCGCAGCAGCTTCTCGCTGTGTGCGCCCTTGCGGCACGGCGAGATGAACGGGCCCTCGAAGTGGATCCCGGCCAGGTCGCCCTGCTCGACCAGCTCGGAGAGGATGCCGGCCCGCTCGGCGAGGAAGTCCATCTCGCCGGTGACGGTGGAGGCGACCAGGGTGGTGGTGCCGTGCTCGCGGTGGGTGCGGACGCCGGTGAGCACCTCGTCCACGGTGCCGGAGGTGAAGGACGCGCCGCCACCGCCGTGGTTGTGCATGTCGACGAAGCCGGGGACGACCCAGTGGCCGGTCAGATCGATGGTGCGAGCGCCCTCCGCCGGACTCCCGGTGATCCGAGTGCCCTCGACGACCACCCGGCCGTTCTCGACGGTACCGGTGGGAAGAACCACCTGGGCCCCGGCGAGAACCGTGCTGTCTGCGCGTGCGGCCATCAGGCGGATACCTCCGTGGAGAGAAGATCCCAGGCGAGCAGTCCTGCACCCAGGCATCCGGCGGTGTCCCCGAGGGCCGCCGGGACGATGTCGGGCAGCTTCTGGAACGTGACACGTTCCTCGACGCCCGCACGGAGTGGTACGAACAAGGTTTCCCCCGCCTCGGCGAGGCCGCCACCGATGATGAGCATGTGTGGGTCCAGCAGGGTCAGCGCGGTGACCATCCCGGCGGCGAGGGCGTCGACTGCGTCCTGCCATACCCGTACGGCCGCGGGGTCGCCCGATTCGACGGCCTTCGCGCAGTCCGCGGCGTCGGCCTCCGGGTCCCCCGACGCGGCGGCCCAGGCACGGCTGACGGCGGAGGCGGACGCGAGGGTCTCCAGGCAGCCGCGCTGTCCGCACCCGCAGTCCGGACCGTCCGGCCGGACCACGATGTGCCCGATCTCGCCCGCGTACCCGTGCGCGCCCGCCTCGATGGTGCCCGCGATGCCGATGGCTCCGGCGATGCCGGTGCCCAGCGGGACGAACAGGAAGCGGTCGGCGCCCCTGCCCGCGCCGATCCGGCCCTCGGCGAGGCCGCCGGTCCTGACGTCGTGGCCGAGCGCGACGGGTACACCGCCGAGCCGCTCGCCGAGCAGGGTGCGCATGGGGACGTCGCGCCAGCCCAGGTTCGAGGCGTAGACCGCGATCCCGTTCTCCGCGTCGACGATGCCGGGCACGGCGACACCGGCCGCGACGGCGCTCTCG
The DNA here is from genome assembly GCF_040655115.1 of Streptomyces atratus. Taxonomy (GTDB): domain Bacteria; phylum Actinomycetota; class Actinomycetes; order Streptomycetales; family Streptomycetaceae; genus Streptomyces; species Streptomyces atratus_D. Next base: position 97,442 of record NZ_JBFAJH010000015.1, read on the forward strand.
CCGAAGTGTTCCTCTCCGTGGGCGCGCAGTTCCGCGGCGAAGGCGAGGATCGACTCCACGACGGCGTCGGGTCCGCGCTCCCTGCCGGTCGCGCGCCGAGCCTCGTGGAGCAGGGTCCCGTCGGCCCCGACCAGTGCGGCCTTCATTCCGGTGCCGCCCACATCGAGGGCGATGACGTGTTTCACGGGAGACAGTTTCGCCCGAGGACCCCCGATAGGTCTAGTCCACTATTGTTGTTTGTTGAGCACCCATACAAAATCACGGCAAAGCGCCTGACCGGGCCCCGGGCCGCGCCTTCGACCAGGCCCTCTGCCGGGCTCAGGGAGTCAGGATCACGCTGCGCGACAGTGGGGTCGTCGGAGCGTGTCGGCGTGGGCCCGGTGGGTCGCTCGATCGGGCGAGGGGTGGGGAATCGCACCCGCGCACACATGCCCGTGCATGGTTTCGTGCTCGTGGCCGGCCCACCGCACGAGGCGAGCTGGACCGGAAGGGGGTGGGCCGGATGATCCGTGCGCACACGTTCCTCATGCGGCCCACCGCGGGTCGGACGCGGGAACTCGACGAGATGCTGTGGGATCACTGCTCCCTTGCGGGCACACCAGCGCGGACAACCGGACCACCCAGGAGAAGTTCCACCGCGTCGCCTGCGGCCACACCGCGCGCGCCGGCACAGGTGGAGCCACCAGAACCCGGCCGCCGTGCTCGGTTCGATCTCGGCGGAGGCGTCGAAGGCGGAGGACGCGGAGCAGCGGGTGGCCGGGTAGCGGGTTCGGAGGCGGGCGATATGTTGGCTCATATGACTGCCCCCGACGACGGCTCCGCCGAAGCGGAGCCCCCTGCCGACAGCCCCGCCGGCCACCCCGGCACCGGGCTCTCCGACCGGGAGCGTGCGGTCCTGGCCGTGGAACGGCGCTCGTGGCCCGGCCCGGGGGCGAAGGAGCGGGAGATCCGGGAGGGCCTGGGCATCTCGCCGACGCGTTACTACCAGCTGCTGAACGCGCTCCTGGACGACCGGCGGGCACTGGAGGAGGACCCGGTGACGGTGAACCGGTTGCGACGGATCCGGGAGGCTCGGCGGGGGCGGCGGTGACCTTGCGGCGGCGCCGTGCATCCAGCCCCTCCGGCGATCGAGGAGCGGGGGTCCGGGGGCAGAGCCCCCGGTTCCGGGAAGGGGCGGCAAGGGAACAGGCTGGCCGCGGTCGCCGGCCGTAGCCGCACCGCACCACCCCCGATACCCTCGATCCATGGGCAGCACTCCGGAACAGCCTCTGCCGACCCCCACCACCCCGGCCGGCCGCGAAGGCCTCGCCGCTCTCCTCGCCCGCCCCGACCGCGCGGTCGTCGCCCTCGATTTCGACGGCACCCTCGCCGAGATCGTCCCGGACCCGGAACAGGCCCGCGCCCACCCCGGCGCCGTCCCGGCCCTGGCCGCGCTCGCTCCGAAGGTCGCCTCCGTCGCCGTGATCACCGGCCGCCCGGCCGACGTCGCGGTCCGGCACGGCGGCTTCGCCGGGGTCCCCGGCCTCGACCACCTCGTCGTTCTCGGCCACTACGGCGCCGAACGCTGGGACGCCGTCTCCGGCACCGTCCACGCCCCCGCCCCGCACCCCGGCGTCGCCGCGGCCCGCGCCGAACTCCCGGGCCTGATCGAACAGGTCGGCTCCTGGCGCGGTACCTGGATCGAGGAGAAGGGCCGGGCGCTCGCCGTCCACACCCGCCGCGCCTCCGACCCGCAGGCCGCGTTCGACGCGCTGCGCGGCCCGCTCGGCGAGCTCGCCGCCCGGCACGGGCTCATCGTCGAACCCGGCCGTCTCGTACTGGAGTTGCGACCGCCCGGCATGGACAAGGGTGTGGCGCTCACGGAGTTCGTACGGCAGACGGACGCCCAGTCCGTTCTCTTCGCCGGCGACGACCTGGGCGACCTCACGGCCTATGCGGCCGTGGAGAAGCTCCGCGCCGATGGCCCCGACGGCGTCCCCGGCCTGCTGGTCTGCAGCGGCAGCGCCGAAGTGCCCGAACTGGCCGAGCGCGCCGACCTGTTGCTGCCGGGCCCGGGAGCCGTCGTGGAGTTCCTCTCGGCCTTGGCGCACCGTCTCCGGTCGGATCCCCCCGAGGTGTGACGGGCCGCGTCACTCCTGCCGCAGCGCCTCCAGCTGCTCCAGGAACCACTGCTGCGGCGGCAGCGTCGTCGCCGCAGCGGCCAGCCGCTTCGAGCGCTCCGCCCGTTCCTCGTCCGGCAGTGTCAGCGCCTCGTGCAGGGCGGCCGCCGTCGCGGACACGTCGTACGGGTTCACCACGATCGCGTCGGCGCCCAGCTCCTCGTACGCCCCCGCCTCCCGCGACAGCACCAGCGCGCAGCCCGCGTCGGAGACCACCGGGACCTCCTTGGCGACGAGGTTCATGCCGTCGCGGATCGGGTTGACGAGCGCCACGTCCGCCAGCCGGTACGCCCCCAGCGAGCGTGCGAAGTCGTCGTGCACATGGAGCAGGACCGGGGTCCAATCGGGCGTCCCGTAAGCTGAGTTGATGTCCTCCGCCAGCCGCTGCACCTCGGCCGTGTACTCCCGGTACACCGCCAGGTCCTGCCGGGACGGGTATGCGAACGCCACATGCACCACCCGCTCGCGCCACTGCGGGCGGGTGTTCAGCAGCTCCCGGTACGCCAGCAGCCCGCGCACGATGTTCTTGGACAGCTCCGTACGGTCCACCCGCACGATCGTCTTCCGGCCGGTGCCGCCCACCTGCTCCCGCAGCACCGCCATCCGCTCGTCCACGTCCGCCTCGTGCGCGCGGCGGCGCAGGAAGTCCGGGTCCGCGCCCAGGCCGTGCACACCGATCCTCGTCCGGCCCGTGCCGCCCAGGATCTCCGTGCAGCAGGCGATGAACGCGTCCGCCCAGCGCCGGGTCAGGAAGCCCGCCCGGTCCGCGCCGAGCATGCCGCGCAGCAACTGCTCCGCGATGTCGTCGGGCAGCAGCCGGTAGTAGTCGACCGGGGCCCACGGGGTGTGCGAGAAGTGACCGATCCGCAGGTCGGGCCGCAGCTCACGGAGCATGCCCGGGACCAGGGCCAGGTGGTAGTCCTGCACCAGCACCGCCGCGCCCTCGCCCGCCTCCTCGGCGAGCGCCTGCGCGAAGGCCCGGTTGTACGTTTCGAACGACGCCCACTGCCGGCGGAACTCCGCGTCGAAGACCGGATCCAGCGGCGTCTGGTACAGCATGTGGTGGACGAACCAGAGCACCGAGTTCGCGATGCCGTTGTACGCGTCGGCGTGGACCGCGGCGTCGATGTCGAGCATCCGTACACCCGGCTCGGCGATTTTGCGCCGGACGGCCTCTCTGTCCCCGTCTCCGAGCGCCGCGCAGACCCACAGCTTGTCCTCGACCGCGCTCAGTCCGGAGACGAGTCCGCCGCCGCCCCGTCTGGCGTCGATCGAACCGTCCGCGCGCAGCGCGTACGAGACGGGGCCGCGGTTGGACGCGACGAGTACCTGGGCGGCGGACGTGATCGCGTGCTCGGAGACCATGTTGCGGAATCTAGCCCGATCGCGAACCGCCCAAACGTGCGAAGTCAGGCCACGTCAGGCGGCGCGGCGCGAAACGTATTCGCTGATCTCACACATCGGCGGCCGTTCCTCCGTGTCCACCGGATGCGTGAGCGGTACGAATCCGTCCTCGCCCCGCTCGAACTGGGTGAGCGCAGGCCGCACCAGGTGACCCCGGGAGAGACGCAGTTGCGCGGTCCGGTAGATCGCGGCCGCCATCCGGCCCAGCGCCTGTCCGTCCTGGTGGCGGTGTTTCCTGACCCCGACGTCGACCTGCGCCAGCGCGTCCAGCCCCACCGTGTGCAGTGCGTCCACCAGCAGGCCCAGTTCCACCCCGTAGCCGACCGGAAACGGCAGCCGCTCCAGCAGGGAGCGCCGCACCGCGTACTCGCCGCCGAGCGGCTGGACGAAGCCGGCCAGTTGTGGCCAGTGCAGATTGAGCAGCGGGCGGGCCACCAGTTCCGTGACGCGGCCGCCCTGACCCGCGGTGTCGCCCAGGGGGCGGTCGTACATCGCCTTGACGAACTGCACCCCGGGGTCGGTGAGCAGCGGGCCGACGATGCCGGAGACGAAGTCCGCGGAGAAGTCCCTCAGGTCGGCGTCTATGAAGCAGACGATGTCACCGCTGGTGACCAGGAGCGAGCGCCACAGGACCTCGCCCTTGCCGGGGAGCGCGGGTACACGGGGGAGTATCGCGTCGCGGTGCACCACCCGGGCGCCCGCCTTCCGGGCGACTTCCGCCGTGCCGTCCGTCGAGCCGGAGTCGATCACCAGCAGCTCGTCGACCAGCCGCACCTTCTCCATCAGCTCGACCCGGATCGTCTCGACGATGGCGCCGACCGTCGCCTCCTCGTTCAGGGCGGGCAGCACCACGCTCACGCTGCCGCGCCGCGGATCCCGGCCCTTGGCGGCGACGAGCCGGTCCAGCGGGCGGTCGGCTGCCGACCAGGAACGCCTGGCCAGCCAGCGTTCGACCTCTTCCAGCACGGTCGACACTCCCTGTATGTGATCCATCTCGCGGTTCGGACGGCCATCTCAACCGTCCGATGCTTCGGTTACAGTCTTGAACAACGCGGATGACCGTCGCATGTCGGGGTCCTCCGCCAATAAATGCCTGGATCGGTGATCCAGTGCCATAGCGCTCATCCAGAGGGACTGAGGGAACGGCCCGTTGAAGTCCCGGCAACCCTCCCGCCGACCGCGAGGTCAGGTGGGGAAGGTGCCAATTCCGTCTCGTGGCGAAATGCGTCGCGAGGAAGATGAGGAGAAAGGGCCTCGCCATCATGGCTGCGCAGACTGTTGCAGTAAGCACCGATTCTTCCACCGGCGCCGTCGACCTCGGCCCCGCAGCGGCACTTTCCTGCCGCGAGTGCGGAGAGCGTTTCGAGCTCGGTCCCCTTTTCGCCTGCGCGTCCTGTTTCGGGCCGCTCGAAGTGGCGTACGACCTGCCGAGCGGCTCCCCGGACGAGCTGAAGAAGCGCATCGAGGCCGGACCGGACAACATCTGGCGCTACGCGCCGCTGCTGCCCGTCCCCGCCGATGTCGCGGACAAGCCCAACATCAACCCCGGCTTCACCAAGCTGGTCAAGGCCGACAACCTCGCCCGTGAACTGGGCGTCACCGGCGGTCTGTACGTCAAGGACGACTCCGGCAACCCGACGCACTCCTTCAAGGACCGCGTCGTCGCGATCGCCGTCGAGGCCGCCCGCGCCTTCGGATTCACCACTCTCTCCTGCTCCTCCACCGGCAACCTCGCCGGTGCGGTGGGCGCGGCCGCCGCCCGGGCCGGCTTCCGGTCCTGCGTGTTCATCCCGCACGACCTGGAGCAGGGCAAGGTCGTCATGGCCGCGGTGTACGGCGGTGAGCTGGTCGGCATCGAGGGCAACTACGACGACGTCAACCGCTTCTGCTCGGAGCTCATCGGCGACCCGCTCGGTGAGGGCTGGGGTTTCGTCAACGTCAACCTGCGCCCGTACTACGGCGAGGGTTCCAAGACGCTCGCGTACGAGATCTGCGAGCAGCTCGGCTGGCGGCTGCCCGATCAGCTCGTCATCCCGATCGCGTCCGGCTCGCAGCTCACGAAGATCGACAAGGGGCTTCGGGAGCTGATCGACCTCGGCCTCGTCGAGGACAGGCCGTACAAGATCTTCGGCGCCCAGGCCGAGGGCTGCTCCCCGGTCTCCACGGCCTTCAAGGCCGGTCACGACGTCGTGCGCCCGCAGAAGCCGAACACGATCGCCAAGTCCCTGGCGATCGGCAACCCGGCCGACGGCCCGTACGTCCTGGACATCGCCCGTCGCACCGGCGGCGCCGTCGAGGACGTCGACGACGGGCAGATCGTCGACGCGATCAAGCTGCTGGCCCGCACCGAGGGCATCTTCGCCGAGACGGCGGGCGGCGTGACGGTCGGCGTGACGAGGAAGCTGATCGAGGCGGGTCTGCTGGACCCGACGCTCACCACGGTCGTCCTGAACACCGGTGACGGTCTGAAGACGCTGGACGCGGTCGCCCCGACGACCGGCCCGACCGCGACCATCCGGCCCAGCCTGGACGCGTTCCGCGACGCCGGCCTCGCCGGCAGCTGACCCGACCACCCGAGACGTAAGGAAGGCACACCCACATGAGCGTCAAGGTCCGTATCCCCACCATCCTGCGCACCTACACGGGCGGCCAGGCCGAGGTCCCGGCCGAGGGGTCGACCCTCTCCCAGGTCATCGAGTCGCTGGAGCGGAACCACCCGGGCATCGCCGCGCGTGTCCTGGACGACCAGGGCAAGCTCCGCCGCTTCGTCAACGTGTACGTCAACGACGACGACGTGCGCTTCGAGGGCGGCCTGGAGACGGCCACCCCGGACGGCGCGGGCATCTCCATCATCCCCGCGGTCGCGGGCGGCTGCTGACCCGTGGTCGGCCCTGCGGCCGACTTCGACGTGTTACCGGAATTGCCCCCTCTGCAAGCTAAGCGGAGGGGGCAATTCTGCATGGTTGAGCGCGGTACAGTGGGGAAGTCCCCTCCGCTGCCCGTGCCGACCGCATATGAGAATGCGCCCGCCCGCGACAAGATGCAGCCAAAGTGTTCGAACTCCTTGCGCCGTAAGTGGCCTTTGTCCGGCCCGAGTTGCCCTGGAATCGCATAAATTCCTCATATTCGGGCGTTCGGCGATGCCCAGAATTCTCGTCCGATTGACCTGTTGCAGAGGGCAGTTGGGCAGATACATTCGGCCGCGGTCGACGCGTTCCGGCGCACGCACCCTCTCCTGTCGGAGGGTGAGTTCTGACCCGGGTCCGCGAAGTGCGGTCCTGTGCAAGGGCCAGTAATAGGGGAGTTAGGCATGGCTCAGGGCACCGTCAAGTGGTTCAACGCGGAGAAGGGGTACGGCTTCATCGCGGTCGACGGTGGTGCGGATGTTTTCGTCCACTACAGCGCGATCCAGATGGACGGGTACCGCACCCTCGAAGAGGGTCAGCGAGTTGAATTCGAAATCTCGCAGGGCCAGAAGGGGCCGCAGGCGGACATGGTCAAGCTCGCCGTCGGCTGAGCTCGGCGCGGTCGGCCAACGACACTACTCACGCACGAAGGGTCCGTACCCCCCGGGGGACGGACCCTTCACGCGTCCCGGAGGCGTCCCGGAGCCCGCCCGCGACCGTGCCACCACGGTCCGGCGCCATCCACGAACTCGAAGGGGGCGCTTGCACTCGCAGGGGTCGAGTGCTAATCATTGGGCGTTAGCACTCTGACGTTGAGAGTGACAGAAGGACCGGGTCGGTGAGGCCCGCAGGCCCGGCGGGGCAAGGAACCGTCAGGCACGCAGGCCGTCCGTCGCGGGCGCCACACGGTCCGGAGCAATCCACCCCTGTCCGGGAGGACCACTTCACATGGCCAAGATCATCGCGTTCGACGAGGAAGCGCGGCGCGGCCTCGAGCGCGGGATGAACCAGCTCGCCGACGCCGTCAAGGTGACCCTCGGCCCCAAGGGCCGGAACGTCGTCCTTGAGAAGAAGTGGGGCGCACCCACGATCACCAACGATGGTGTCTCCATCGCCAAGGAGATCGAGCTCGAGGACCCGTACGAGAAGATCGGCGCAGAGCTGGTCAAGGAAGTCGCCAAGAAGACGGACGACGTCGCCGGCGACGGTACGACCACCGCCACCGTTCTCGCCCAGGCACTCGTCCGTGAGGGCCTCCGCAACGTCGCCGCGGGTGCGAACCCGATGGCCCTCAAGCGGGGCATCGAGAAGGCCGTCGAGGCCGTCTCCGCCGCTCTGCTGGAGCAGGCCAAGGACGTGGAGACCAAGGAGCAGATCGCTTCGACGGCCTCCATCTCCGCCGCCGACACCCAGATCGGCGAGCTCATCGCCGAGGCGATGGACAAGGTCGGCAAGGAAGGCGTCATCACCGTCGAGGAGTCCCAGACCTTCGGTCTGGAGCTGGAGCTCACCGAGGGTATGCGCTTCGACAAGGGCTACATCTCGGCGTACTTCGCCACCGACATGGAGCGCATGGAGTCGTCCCTGGACGACCCGTACATCCTGATCGTCAACTCCAAGGTCAGCAACGTGAAGGACCTCCTTCCGCTGCTGGAGAAGGTCATGCAGTCCGGCAAGCCGCTGCTGATCATCGCCGAGGATGTCGAGGGCGAGGCCCTGTCGACCCTGGTCGTCAACAAGATCCGTGGCACCTTCAAGTCCGTCGCCGTCAAGGCCCCGGGCTTCGGTGACCGCCGCAAGGCCATGCTCGGCGACATCGCCATCCTCACCGGTGGCACCGTCATCTCCGAGGAGGTCGGTCTCAAGCTGGAGAACGCCGGCCTGGACCTGCTGGGCCGTGCCCGCAAGGTCGTCATCACCAAGGACGAGACGACGATCGTCGACGGCGCCGGTGACACCGACCAGGTTCAGGGTCGCGTCAACCAGATCCGTGCCGAGATCGAGAACTCCGACTCGGACTACGACCGCGAGAAGCTCCAGGAGCGCCTGGCGAAGCTGGCCGGCGGCGTGGCCGTCATCAAGGCCGGTGCCGCGACCGAGGTCGAGCTCAAGGAGCGCAAGCACCGCATCGAGGACGCCGTTCGCAACGCGAAGGCGGCCGTCGAGGAGGGCATCGTCGCCGGTGGTGGCGTGGCGCTGCTGCAGGCTTCCGCCGTCTTCGAGAAGCTGGAGCTCTCGGGTGACGAGGCGACCGGCGCCAACGCCGTCAAGCTGGCGCTGGAGGCCCCGCTCAAGCAGATCGCCGTCAATGGTGGTCTCGAGGGCGGCGTCGTCGTCGAGAAGGTGCGCAACCTGGCCGTCGGTCACGGTCTGAACGCCGCGACCGGCGAGTACGTCGACATGATCGCCGAGGGCATCATCGACCCGGCGAAGGTCACGCGCTCCGCTCTGCAGAACGCCGCGTCGATCGCCGCACTGTTCCTGACCACCGAGGCCGTCATCGCCGACAAGCCGGAGAAGGCCTCTGCGGCCGCTCCGGGCGGCATGCCGGGCGGTGACATGGACTTCTGATCCTGACGGATCGGTAAGTGCACATACGTCGGCCCCCGGGACCATCTGGTCCCGGGGGCCGACGTCGTGTCCGGACCGGGTGCGGTCCTACGGCGTGATCGGGCGGTGAGGGCCGAGGCCATGTGCCGCTCCACCCGCCCCTTCGGCGGGGCCGGATCCTCGCCGGGCGGTGTGACGGCACCGTCCACGCGGTCGGCGGGTCCTGACGCCGGGGGAGTTCAGAGTGCGTAGTCCTTGAGTTTGTCGGTGTCCAGGGTGATGTCGACCGGGGCAGGGAGCGCGACTGCGTCTCCGTACGCGTGCGAGGTGCGGTTCCGGTACTCGCCCTTGTGCGGGTCCGTGTAGACCACCAGCTTTTCCGCGTCACGGTCGATGAGCAGGTACACAGGGATTCCGGCGGCGGCGTAGCCGTCGCGCTTCTCGACGCGGTCGCGCCGGTCGGTGTCCGAGTCGTGCGACGTGACCTCCACGGTCATCAGGACGCCGTCCGGTGCCGCCCATTCACCGGTCTGGCCGACGAAGTGGTCGAGGGGTGCGAGAGCACCGTCCGCCCGGGCGCGCCCTCCCCGATACGTCTCCACCTGAAGGCCCTGCTCCGGGTAGAGGGCCAGCTCGGGGCGGTGCTGCATGCACTGCCGGAGCAGCCACATGACGATGGCCCCGTGGATCTGGTCCGGCACCGGCTTGACCTCCAGCTTTCCGTTGATGAATTCGAGCGTCACGGTCTCGGGAGCGGACCGGGCGAGCTGCTCGAACTCCTCGACGGACATCTGTGCGTGATCAGCGGTGCTGGGGGTCATGGCGTCGCCTCCTCCCCACCATCGTGCCCCGCTTTTGGCGCGCGTGAGCTGAACCGTCATGTCCGTGTCCTCCCGGATCGGGAGACCATCGCCGCCCGCACCTCCGCCATCCGGTCACGGACCTCGCCGGCCGGGATCCCGCGACTGCCCGCCGGTACGGGGACCTGCTCGCCCCGGCACGGTCCGCACTCGCCGCCTGGCAGCGCCTCCGGCTGCCCCGGTGCGCCGCACTTCGCGCACTCCAGGACCCGCAGCACGGTGCGTGCGGTGTGCGGGGCAACCCGTTCGGGTGACATTTTGGCGGTCAGGCGACTGCGGACCAGCGCCGCCGCGTGATGCACCGGCACCGGCAACCCGTCAGTCGGCGCGTGCAGCAGCTGCACCTCGGTGGCGCCCCGGGCGAACCACATCGTGACGTACGGCTCCAGCGCCGCACAGTCCGCCGCCGACAGACTCAGCGCGGGTGCGGCACGGCCGAGCGCGGCGAGCAGGACGAACGCCCGGGAGCGGGTGGGCCGTTGCTGCTCCGGCGGTACGTCGCCCCTGGTGAACCCCGCCCACCAGGCGTCGTCGCGAGGCGTGCGGGAGAAGAACGTACGGGTCACCCAGCGCGCGCTGGCCGAACCGATGACGTGCTCGCTGCCCCGGCGCAGATGCCCGGCCCGCTGAAGGTTGTTCAACGCGGTCCGCAGCGCGCACTGCCCGTATGGGAGCACCTTTGCGAGGGTCTTCACGGAGATGTCGGCGCCGTCCGGCAACCGGTCGACATAGGCGGCGACAGCGGCCTCACGCGGCGGCAGATGCGCGAAATCGCGTGCGGTACGGGGGCATTGGCCAGTTGCGGACCGCTTGCCGTACCCGCCGACGCCGCCAGGCCCATCGCGGTCTCGGACGCGAACGACATGGTCGTCGACGGTGTCCACCAGCGGCTGTACGTCAGCGACAGCTACCTGAACAAGATCGTCGTCACCGACTGCACCGGCAAGGCCGTCACCGAGCTCACCGGCCTGCCCCAGGTCCAGGACCTCGAACTGAGCCCGGACTCCGGCACGCTGTACGCCGCGGTCGAAGGCGCCGACAAGATCGTCGCCTTCGACACCGCGACGCTCACGCAGACCGCCGAGTACCCGACCGGCGCCAAGACCATCCCCTCCCGGCTCTCCTGCGCCGACGGCAAGCTGTGGTTCGGATACGGCGACCAGTGGGACTCCGGGCTCGGCTCGGTCGACCTGACCGCCGAGACGCCCACGGTGACGCTGGACCTGGCGGCCGGACACGACTTCGCAAGCCCGCCCGAGCTCTATGCGGACCCCGACAACCCGGGCACGCTGCTCGCCCTCGACGCACACATCAGCTCCGGTCCGATCGTCGTCTACGACATCTCCTCCGGTACCCCCGTGATCCGCGTGTCCGCCGAGAAGAATGGCTTCTACCGAGACGCGGCGCTCACCCCGGACGGCCGGAACGTCGTCGTGGCCGGGCCCGGGAAGCGCGCGCTGACCGAGTACCGGCTCTCCGACCTGGAGCAGGTCCGCACCTTCCCCGTCCCCTCCGAACCGGAGACGGTCAGCATCGCCCCGGACGGCACGGTCGCGGCCACTGTCCTCGACACCGACGACATCGGCGACACGTACGTCTTCAGCAGCGATCCCGGCCGGCCCGCCAGCGTCCGCAACCTGTCGCACAGTTGGATGCCCTGGTTCGGGCACTCGATGAACTGGTCGGCCGACGGCGGGAAGCTGTTCGTGGTGACCGAGGGGGCCGACAACGACTCCTCCACGTTCAACGTCGTCGACGAACCCCGCAAGTACGTCGCCACGCTGAAGGTCGACGCCCCGGCCACCGCCACCCGCGCCAAGCCCCTCACCGTCAAGGGCTCGCTCGTCTCCGCCCTCGCGCTGCCTGCCGGGACGCCGCTGACCGTCACCCGCACCGACATGGAGTCGCCGAACGGCAAGTCGCTCGGCACCAAGTCCCTCGGCACGGGCGGCACGTTCTCCTTCACGGACACGCCGCCGGCCGGTGCCAAGGTCACGTACAAGGCGACGTACGCCGGTGACGCCACGCACGCGCCGGCGACCGCCTCGGACACGGTCGAGGTCTCCCGCGCCACGCCCACGCTGACGCTGAACAACAACGGCAAGGTGTACGACTACGGCAAGGACGTCGCGTTCACGGCGCACCTCGGCACGACGTACAAGAACCGCAAGGTCGAGATCTGGGCCGACCCCTTCGGCTCGGACAAGCCCAACACGCCGGTGAAGTCCGGCACGGTCAACTCCAGCGGCAACCTGTCCGTCACCCTCGACCTGAAGCGGGACACCAAGGTCACGGCGAAGTTCGCGGGCGACGCCCGCTACACGCCGAAGACCACGTCGAGCACGGTCGGCGCCAGGGTGAAGGTGTCCACGTCCGTCAGCGGCCACTACAAGACCACGTACACGTGGGGCCACACGTACTACTACTTCCGCCAGTCCAAGGACCCCGTCTTCACCACCACGATGACGGCGTACCCGGGCCGGAAGCAGCGGCTGCAGATGCAGGTCTACTACGGTGGCGTCTGGCAGACCATGGGCAGCACCGAGTACTTCGCACTGAGCTCCTCGGGCAAGTCCCAGGTCACCGTGACGGGCACTCCGCCCAAGAACATCCGTTTCCGGGTGCGCGACTCGTACATCAACGGTTCGTCGGGGGACACCGTGAACTCGACGACGCACGGCGCGTGGAAGTACTTCGTCTTCACCAGCTGACTCGGGGGCCGAGGTCTTACGAGGCCATGGCGTCGGGGGCGCGTTCCTCCCGGTGGGCGGGGACGCGCCCCAGCTGTGCGGCAAACACCACCCGGGCGTGGCCCGGCGCTGCGGCTAGGCGCGCTTGAGATCCGCGACGAAGGACGACCACGCCGCCGTGCGGAACACGAGCGCCGGGCCGTCCGGAACCTTGGAGTCGCGTACGGGGACGACACCGGGGTGGCCGTCGGCGACTTCGAGGCAGTCCCCGCCGCTGCCGCCGCTGTACGTCGACTTCCGCCAGGTGGCGACTTCGAGGCAGTTGCCGCCGTCGCCGCCGCTGTACGAGGACTTGCGCCAGGTCGCGGTGGTCAGGTCGTAGTCAGAACTGCTGGTCTTCATGGGCGTGATCCTCCGCCACGGACTCGATCAAGGCCAGGGACGCTTCCGGTGACAATGCGCTGGCCACTAGGAGATCGTAGGTCAGCTCGTATTCGGTGACGGTGGCTGGATCGTCCAGGAGTTGGCCCGAACCGAGGCTCTCCAGATAGGCAAGGGCAGGCGCATCCGAGAACGCCATCAGCTTGAGACTGCCGGCCATTGCAGCATGTCCGCCTGCGCTGTACGGCAGTACTTGCGCGATGATCCGGTGTTCGCGGGCCAGCTTCAGGATGTGGCGGAGTGCCTCTGCCATCGCTTCGGTTCCGCCGACCTCCCGACGCAGCACCGCCTCATCCAGAACTGCCCAAACCAAGGGAGTTGTTGGATCGGTCAGCAGGTGTGCCCGGTCCAGCCTCGCCGTGACCAGGTCGTCGATCACGTTCTCCGGCGCCGTCGGCTGGTACGCCCGGAACACCGCCCGTGCGTAGGGCTCCGTCTGCAACAGACCGGGAATCAGCTGCGGTGCGTACTCCTTGATGGTCTTCGCGACGGCTTCCGCCTCCGCCGCCTCCACGAAGTGATCCGGGTACTTCGACTTCTTCAGGGCGACGCAGTTGCGTACGAAGAATCCGTCCGCGTGCAGGATCTCGTCGAACTTCTGGGCCTGGTCCACCTGCATCCGGCGTGTACCGGACTCCAGTTGGCCGATGAACGAGCCACTGACGAAGAGCGGGAGACCGAGTTCTTCCTGGGAGAGACCGGCTTTGTCCCTTCGGTGCCGGAGTTCGGCGCCGAGGAGGGCGCGCGGAGAGGAGGACGGGTCGAGCTTCTTGGGCCCCGGCATGACAACTCCCTGTGACACACGTGCGGTTGTTGGTTCTGCGCCCCTTCCAGGTTAGCCGCGCGTTGGACACGCTGGGTGGGCATTGCGGTTACGGAGCGTGGAAGGTGTGCAGGATGACCGATGCAGAGCGACGACGGGTTGCTGCCGGAAGAGTGAGGGAGGCGGAGGACGCGGTGGAGAAGCTGAGACAAGGGCTGAAAGGCGTCGGGCTCGCGCTGCCGTCGCTGCGGGTCGATCCGGTGTCGTGTGCGGGGAACGAGCCCGCGCCGCTGGTGGACCTCGGGCGGTGCGCCATCGATACGGCGCTGCGGCTGAGTGTTGTGCTGGGCGCGGACGGGCAACAGGGAGACCGGACATGACGGGTGAGGGGCTTGAACCGTGTACGCCGGAGCCCGGATCGTTCGCGGTGGATTCCCGCGACGGGCGGGTGGGGCGCGTGATGGGGCGCGTCGGGCCGTACGTGCAGCTGCGGCCGCCGGGCGGCGGGGCGGAGTGGGACTGCCCGCCGGAGGCCGTGCGGCCGGCGCCGCCCGGGGATGTGCTGCGGGCCCGGGTCAGGGAGGTCAACCGGGAGGGACGGCTGCCGTGAGAAGCGTGAAGGGCGGCGCCCTGGCCGGGGCGCCGCCCTTCGGCCGGGCCTGTTCCGGGGGAGCATCGTGGGAGACGGCGAGGTCGGTGCGCTCTTCACACGATCGTGGGACGCTGAGGGAAGCGGCGGACCGCCGCAGAACTGTCGATCTACGCTCCTCATCAGGCCACAGGAGAAGGGACCCGCGATGACCGCCGCGATGGTCGAGAACGACCGGCCCGCTGAGGGCCGCCCGTGGGAATACCTGCTGCAGACATGGCGTGGACTGGACGTGCCCGAGGGGTGGCGCGCCGAGATCGACGAGGGGCAGATCGTCTTGGTACCACCGCCTCATGCGCATCACAACGGCATCGCAGCCAAAGTGCAGCGCAGGCTCTACGGAAATCTGCCCGAGGAGCTGGAGATCTACCAGACCCTCGGTGTCCACGTCGCACCGCTCGACAAGCTCTACGTCCCCGACCTGGTGGTCATGCCGGCGGCGCTGATTGCGGCAGCCGATCCGGAAACCAGCGATCCGATGGACGCCTCCGAGGCTCTGCTGATCGTCGAGATCACGTCGAAGGTCAATGCCCGGGAGGACCGGACGAAGAAGTACCGCGCCTACGCGCGCGCCGGCGTACCGATGTACCTGCTGATCGACCGGTTCGACACGCGTGGCGCGATGGCCACGCTGTTCACGGAGCCGAACGAGGACGGGACGTACAAGCACTCCGAACCCGTGCCGTTCGGGAAGCCGCTCACGCTTCCCGAGCCCTTCTGCACGACGCTGCCCACGGGGGACTTTCCGGTGTGACCGGGAACAGCTGAGGGCGGCACCCGGTGCGGGTGCCGCCCTCGTGCGTTACGGGGTCAGGCGCGAAGTCATGGTGCGTGGTGCCTTGCTGTGCGGGGGTGCGGAAGGGCGAGTGCGCGGGAGGCCGTGGTGTTCACAGCCGCTCGTCGCGCAATGTAATGCAATGGCTACACGAAGGCGCAATCGGTGGCAGGTCGGGTGCCGTGCGCAGTCAGGAAAATTTCAGGGAGGCCCTGCCAGCGTGCGATTCCATGACAACCGACACGACGGACACGTATACGCCGGGCACGCGCTCCCGGGCGCGGCAGATGCTGAACAAGGTCCCGGAAGTGACCCTCTACTTCTGGGTGATCAAGGTGCTGTGCACCACCGTGGGCGAGACCGCGGCCGACCTGCTCAACGCCAATCTGGGCATGGGACTGACCAACACCTCGTACCTGATGAGTGCGCTGCTGGTCGTGACCCTGTTCTACCAGTTCCGGGCGCGTCGGTATGTGCCGGGCCTGTACTGGCTGACCGTGGTCCTGATCAGCGTCGTCGGCACGCTGATCAGCGACAACCTGACCGACAACCTCGGGGTTCCGCTCCAGACCACGACCTTGGTGTTCGCGGTGGCGCTCGCCGTCACGTTCTTCGCCTGGTACGCGAGCGAGCGGACGCTGTCCATCCACTCGATCCGGACGACGCGCCGTGAGGCGTTCTACTGGCTGGCGATCCTGTTCACGTTCGCACTGGGCACGTCCGCGGGCGACCTCACGGCGGAGAAGCTGAACCTGGGGTACTGGCTCTCCGCGGTGGTGTTCGCCGCGCTGATCGCGGCCGTGGCGCTCGCGCACCGCACGCTGGACTTCAACGCGGTGTGGTCGTTCTGGATCGCGTACGTCCTGACCCGGCCGCTCGGCGCCTCGCTGGGCGACTACCTGTCGCAGCCCACGGCGGACGGCGGGCTGGGGCTGGGCACGGTCGGCACCAGCATCCTGTTCCTCGTCGTCATCCTCGGCCTGGTCGTCTTCCTGACCCGGACCCGGCGCGATGTGGCGCAGGACGGTGCCGTCCGCTGCGCGAGCAGGACCTGACCGCCACCGGCCTTGGTCAGGCCGCTTGATGCCGAGCGCGGCCGGAAGGGAAACAGAGGCGAGGCCATCTACGCACGGGCCGGTGGCTGTACACAGCCGAGCGCGCCGACTTCGACGACGAGGGCGTCGGCCACAAGGTCCTGCACCTGTACGTCACCGGCACGCCGATGGGTGACTGGAGTTGGCCCGGGGGGCTCGACCTGCGGGACCTGGTGGACTTCGACGAGCGGGGCCGCGCTGTCGTCGGCCTGGTCCCGTTCGTGAGTGGTGAAAGCTGACCAAGCCACGGGGAGAGCGCATCCCCGTCCCTGGCCGCCAGGCAGTGGCGGGAATCGTCATATCCGTGTCCTTGCCGCCATTCGAGGATGTGACCACGATGGATGGGTGAGCGCACTAGCTGGAAGGGGTTGCCCTCTTCCCTCGCGATACGGTGCTGCCATGTCTCGATCAGTCGAAACCGGATCAGTCTTGTCTCCCGTCACCGCGGACGACGTCGACCTTGCCGTGCGGCTCGCCGTGGGCATCCTTCGGGACGCACCCCCGGAGGCGTGGGGCAGTAAGGCCGGTTCGCTGGAGTGGGACTGCTGGGAGACCGCCGAGCACCTCGCCAACGACCTGTTCTACTACGCCGTGCAGCTGGGGCCGCAGAGCCCGCCGCTGGACACCCATGTGCCTTTCGCGTTGAGCCAGAAGAGGCCGGACGGACCCGCGGTCTTCCTCTTCGCGGACCGTGATGCGGGTCCGGCCGGCCTGGTGCAGGTGCTGGAGGCGTGCGGCGCGCTGCTGGTCGCCATGGTGCGTACCACGCCGCCCCGGGTCCGCGCCCACCACGCCGCCGGGGTGTCGGACCCCGAAGGCTTCGCGGCGTTGGCGTTGCAAGAGACGTTGGTACACATGCACGATCTGGCGGAAGGCTTCGGGCTTGCCTGGACCCCGCCCTCCGCTCTCTGCTCGCGGGTGCTCGCCCGTCTGTTTCCCGAGGCTCCGGGCGCCGGGGATCCCTGGCTCACCCTGCTGTGGGCCACCGGCCGCGCCGAGCTGCCGGGGCACCCTCGTCTCACCACGTGGCGCTCGGACAGCACACCGCGGTCATAGGAGCGGCTCGGCTTCAGCCGCGGCCAGGCTGATGATCGTGTGCCCCGTCGCCGCGATCGACGACCCGGCACTGCCGGAGATGCTGGCCGAGCTGGCGGCGGCGCGGGCGGACGAGATGGACGCCGACACCGTCAACCGGGAACTGTCCATCGCCCACAAGGCGATCGGCTGGTGGCGGCGCCAGGGCTGGATCGAAGGCGACCCGGCGATCGGCATCGAGCGGCGGCCGGCACCGCCCGACCGCACCAAGGCCCTGGCGCAGAACCAGATCGCCGCCCTGTGGCGCCTGGACGTCGCCCTGCGGGAGAAGACGCAGTGGAAGATGCTCTACGAGTCCGCCGCACGGGCCGATGAGGTGCTGTGCCTGAACGTGGAAGACCTGTACCCGCAGGACAAACGCGGGAAGATCACCGCCAAGGGCGGGGCGACCGAGTGGATTCACTGGCAGTCCGGAACCGCCCGGCTCCTGCCCCGACTCATCGCCCGGCCCCGATGCTGCTGGCCCGCTCCCGCCATGCCTTCGTCCGCTCCCTGGGACGGACCGGCGCCGCCCGGTCGCGGTAGCGTGACGGGGTGGCGCGCATCGTAGTCATCGAGGACGACCCGGCGATCGGCGGCCGACTGGTCGCCACCCTCCGGGTGCTGGGCCACGACAGCCAGTGGTGCCCCGACGGGGCGAGCGCCCTCGCCGTCACGGAGCGGCGGCCCGCCGCCGATCTCTTTCTCGTCGATCTGGGGCTGCCGGACATCGACGGTTTCGACCTCTGCCGCAGACTTCGTGAGCGGGCGCCGGACGCGGTGCTGGTCGTGCTGACCGCCCGTACGGGGGAGATGGATGTCATCCAGGCGCTGGAGTGCGGCGCCGACGACTACCTGACCAAGCCGTTCCGGCTCGCCGAACTCCAGGCACGGGTCACCGCCCATCTGCGGCGCGCGGCGCCCCACACGAACGGCAGTGCACCCCATCTCCGTGTCGGGGCGCTGGTGATCGACCGGTCGGCGCGGCGCTGTACCGCCCCGGCCGGCGAGGTGGAACTCAGGCCCCGCGAATTCGACCTGCTGGTGCGGCTCGCGGTCCGCCCGGGGCAGGCGGTGAGCCGGGAGGATCTGATGAGCGACGTGTGGGACGAGAACTGGTTCGGCCCCACCAAGACCCTCGACGTCCATGTGGCCGCCCTCCGCCGCAAGCTCGGTGACCAGGTGCGCATCACGACGCTGCGGCAGTTCGGGTACCGGCTGGAGGACCCCACCGGGCCGCGACCGTAGTCCGGTCATGAGAAAGGGCGTGTGCCGTGCGGCGTCGCATTCTGAGAGCGACCGTGCTCGCCGTGGCGTGCGCGGTGCTCCTCTTCGCGCTGCCGCTCGGTTACGCGGCGCTGCGGCTGTACCAGCAGGACGAGGAGCGGGAGGCGCAGTCGCTGGGCGAACAGGTCGCGCTCAGCCTGCCCGAGCGGATCACCGCCACGGGCGACCCGATCGAGCTGCCGCCCGTCGAGTCCGGTACGGACATCGCGGTGTACGGGCCCGACGCCCACCGCATCCTCGGGACGGGTCCGGGCGCGGGTGATGCCCCGGTACGGGAGGCGGAGGCGGGCCGGGGCGTCACCCGGGAGATCGGCGACAGCCTGGTCGTGGCCGTTCCCGTGGGGGGATCGGAGCAGGTGCGGGCGATCGTACGGGTCGCCTCACCGGCCTCCGAGCCCCTGCGACGGGCCGCGCTGACCTGGGCCGGAATGCTGGCACCGGCGGCGGTCGCGGTGGGTGGCGGCGCACTGCTGGCCGTACGGTCGAGCAGGCGGCTGGCCCGCCCGCTGGAGGAGCTGGCCGGGGTCGCCCGGGAGATGGAGGGCGGCGATCTGACGGCCAGGGCGGAGCCGTCCGGGCTTCCGGAGCCGGACGCGGTCGGCCACGCGCTGGCGCGGGCCGCTGCCCGTATCGATGAACTCCTGCGCCGGGAGCGGGCGTTCAGTGCGGACGCCTCGCATCAGCTGCGTACGGCACTGACCGGCGTACGACTGGAACTGGAGATGTCCCTCGCGGCCGGTCCGGACGCTGACGTGGAGGGCGGTGCCGGTGCGGGTGGGTCACGCGCGGCCGTCCGCTCGGCCCTGGCACAGCTCGAACGCATGGAAACCACCCTGGACGATCTGCTCGCCCTCGCCAGGGACGTACCCGAACGGGCGCCGCTCGACCTCGCGGCCCTGCTCGCCCGTGCCGAGGAGGACTGGCACGGGCCGCTCGCCGCACAGGGGCGGCGCCTTGAGATCGGGATCGACGACGCGCTGCCGCAGGCGCTCGGCTCGCGGCGGGCCGCCCGGCAGATCCTCGACGTCATGCTCTCCAACGCGGTGACACACGGCCGCGGCACGGTGGCCGTGCACGCGAAGGAGACGGCCGGGGTCGTCGCCGTCGATGTCGAGGACGAGGGGGACGGCATCCCGGAAGCGGGTACGGACGATGTCTTCGAGCGGCGGGGCGGTGAGGGAGGCCGCTCGGGCGGTGAGGCCGCGCGGGCGGGCGGACCGGCCGCCGGAGGCCATGGGATCGGCCTCGCGCTGGCCCGGTCACTGGCCGAGGCCGAGGGCGGGAGACTGTTCGTCTCACGGCCCCGGCCCCGGCCCCGGTTCACCTGGCTCCTGGCGGCATCACCGGTGGAGGAGCAAGATCCCTCACAGCTCCCGTAGTTCGGTCAGCGGAGGCCGGCGCGCGTGCCGCGCCGCCGCCCAGGCCGCCGCCGCCAGCGTGGCCACGGTGATGCCGGCCAGCGCGACGAGATACGCCCACGGCACCGCGACCTGGTCCGGGGGCGGGTCGAAGACCCCGGAGAGCACCTTCACCAGCATCTGCGACAGGGCCCATCCCACGACCGCACCGGCCGCGCCCCCCGCCACCGCGACCAGCGCCGCCTCGCTCCACACGAACCCGGACAATTGCCGTCCCCTGGCCCCCAGTACCGAGGCCAGCGCCAGCGTGCGACGCCGTTCGGCCAGGCCCAGGGCCAGGACGAGACCGCCCGCCGCCGCACCGATCACCAGGGCGAAGCCCAGCTCGACCCGGGTGAGTCCGGCGAGATCGACCGCGGTCAGGCTGGAGCCGACGACGGCCTGCGACGACGGCAGATCCGTGACATGGGCGCTCGGGCCCAACGCCTTCTTCGCCCGGTCCGCCACCTGACGCTGGCCGGTGCCACCGGTGTCGGCGAGCAGCGTCCCGGCGGCGCCGCTGCCCGTCGTACGCGCGATGTACGAGGCGTTGGCGATCAGGAAGCTGTCCTTCGGGGCGGTCGGGAACTCCTTGACGACACCCTGGAAGTGGAAGGGGATCGTACGCAGTCGGCCGGTCCGCGCGTCGGTCAGGCGCAACCGCACCTGATCGCCGGGGTGCAACTGGAAGTCGTGCGCCGTCTCCGCGCTGACCAGCAGCCCGTCCGGGCGCTGGGCCAGACGGTCCATCAGGGACCGTGCGGTGCCGCCGGAGAAATAGGCGTCCTGGAGCCGACCCGCCGACACGATGCTCGCGGGCCGTACCCCGTACAGATCCTGCAAGTCGGCGCCCACATAGGCGAACCGGTGCTGGAGCGGTTCCACATGTCGTACCCCCGGCACCGCCGCCAGCTTCGCGGTGTCCGCCGCGGTAAGGGCCGGCTGGGTGACCGTGACATCGGCGCCGTTGGTCAGCACCGCGTCCACCGCCGCCTGTTGGCGGTACGTGGAGTTGAAGACGCCGGTCGACACGGCGAACGCGCAGGCCAGTGCCAGCAGCACCACCGAGCGGACCACGGTGCCGCGCTGTCGGGACAGGCCGGCCGCGACCGTGCCGGACAGGACCCCGGCCGCCGGGCGGAACAGCCGGGCGAGAACCGGCCTGCCGCGGCGCAGCAACAGATCCACCAGCAGCCCGACCACCACCGCGCCGCCCGCCCACAGCAGCGCGGGACCGGCGAACGCCCAGTAGTCGACCGACAGGGTCGGGGTGCCTTCGGGCGCCAGGACAAAGGCGTAGTTGATGCCGCTCGTGGCTCGGAAGACGGCCAGCGAACCGGCGAGCAGGCCGAGTCCCAGCACCCACCACGCGGTACGCGGCACCGCACGCCGCTCGACCGCGGTGCGCCCCGAGACGATCGTGGCCCGGCGGGCGTCGTAGCGGGCGGGCACCAGTACGGTCGCCGCCGCGACGAGGGCGCCGACGACGCACGCGATCAGCATCCAGGACAGCGGAATGCCCGTGCCGTGGAAGGCCCAGCGGTCCACCAGCGCGGCCAGCCCCAGACCACCGGCCGCGCCGAGCACCGCGACCACGGCCGCCTCCACACCGGCCAGGCCCATCAGCCGGCCGACGGTCGCACCGCGCGTCCGCAGCAGCGCCTGCTCCTTGCGGCGACGGCCCGCACCGGACTGGGCGACCGCCCAGGTCAGGGCCGCGGCCAGCACGGCCCCGGGCACGCCGAGGAAGAGGAAAAGCAGCTGTGCGTACAGAGCGTCGGACCGGGCGGCGTCCAGGACCGAACCGAGATTGTCGCCGACGAGGCCGGTACCGGCGAGCCGCACCTCGGCGTGGTGTGCGTTGCCGGTGGCCGTGGAGTAGGCGGCGGCCGGGTCGGACGGCAGGGAGTGGTTGCGCAGGGTGTGGATCTGCGACTGCACCAGGTCGGGGCGGGCCGAGGCGAGCGGACCGAAGACCGAGTCCCAGGTCTGCCGGGGCATCAGGACGACATTGTCCGGCGGTGCGGAGGGCTGCGACTGGGGCGCGGCGCCCACCTTCTGGAACAACGAGTCGGCGAACGGCAGATCGACGACACCGGCCACCTTCACCGGCACGGGCGGCAGCCCGCCCGCCCGCTCGACGGTGATCGTGTCACCGGGGGCCGCGTGCAGATTGGCGGCGGTCTGCTGGGCGAGGAGCACGCCCTGCTCCCGGCCGGCCAGCAGCCGTATCTCGCCGGGGAAGGTGGCGGCGTAACCGGGAGGCAGGCCGAGGACCGAACCCGCGCCGGTGTTCTGTGTCGTTCCGCCGGTGTGCGCGCCCAGACCACCGGTCTGTGCGTACCCGACCGGCAGGGCCGCCTTGGTGCCGGGCAGGCCCCGTACGGTGGACAGCACGTGCTGCGCGTCCGCGCCGGCGGCCACCTGCACCTGCCAGTCCACGGACACCGAACGCACCGACTGGGACGTCATGGTGGCGCGGGTCGTGGACAGGAATCCGCCGAGCGCTGCGAGCAGCGCGACGGCGACCATGACACCGAGCGCCGTCCCGATCAGGCGTCCGCTGCGCACCCGCAGTAGGCCCGAGAGCCAGATTCCGATCATTGCAACTCACGTTCCCGGTCGGGGGTTTCGGGCTGTACGAGACGGCCGTCGGCCATGTGCCAGCGCTCGTCGAGGGCGCCCGCCACCCGGGCGTCATGGGTGGTGATCAGGACGGCCGCGCCGAGCGAGTCGGCGGCCGTCAGCAGCACCTCCAGCACGTGCCGGGCGGTCTCGCGGTCGAGCTGGCCGGTCGGCTCGTCGGCCAGGATCAGCCGCGGCCTGCGGGCCAGCATCCGGGCGACCGCGACGCGTTGCGCCTGACCCGCGGACATCTCGTCCGGGAGTTTGGCGGCCAGCGTGCCGAGTTCCAGCTCGGCCAGGGCGGCCGACGCCCGGTCGGCGGCCTCGTCCGCCGTGAGGCCGTCGATGAGCAGGGGCAGGGAGATGTTCTCCAGGGCGGTGAGCGGCGGCAGCAGGCTGGGCCCCTGGAAGACGACCCCGATGTCCCGGGCCTGCAGGATGTCCGCGGCACCTTCGGGGGCCGTGGTCAGCCCGGGGTGGCCGACCGTACCGGCCGTGGGCCGGTCGAGGCCCGCCATCAGATGCAGCAGGGTCGACTTGCCGGAGCCGGAGGAGCCGACCACGGCGATCCGCGCACCGGCGGGGACGACGCAGTTCGCCCCGTGCACGGCGACGACGGCGTTCGGCCCCGAGCCGTAGGTACGGGCCGCGTCCACGCAGACGACGAGCGGCTTCGCGGACGTGGGACCGGGGACGGTCATCGCACCCACCTCCCGTCACGCAGCCGGAGCACCCGGTCGGCGACGGCGGCCACCGCGCGCGAGTGGGTGACCAGCACCATCGCCGTGCCCGCACGCGCGCGTTCGCGCAGCAGCGCGAGGACGCGGCGCTCCGTCTCCCCGTCGACCTCGCCGGTCAGCTCGTCGGCCAGCAGAACGGCCGGGTTGTTGGCCAGTGCGACGGCCAGCCCGGCGCGGGCGGCTTCACCGCCCGACAGCTGCCGGGGCAGTGCGCCCGCACGGGGGGCGACGCCGACGTCCCGGAGCAGCTCGTGCACTCCGGGGCGGTCCGTGCCGCCCGAAATTCCCTGCACCAGCCGGATGTTGTCGCGAACCGTGAGGTGTTCCAGCAGGTTGCCGGACTGGAACAACACACCGATGTAGCGGGCACGGAGCCGGCTGCGCAGGTGTTCCTGCTGGTGGGAGAGGCGTTCACCGGCGACGTGCACGGTGCCGCCGTCGGGTTCGTCGAGCCCGGCCAGACAACTCAGCAACGTGGTCTTCCCGGAACCGGAAGGGCCGGTCACCGCGACGATCTCGCCCTTCTCGACCTGGAGCCCCACGCCCTGGAGCGCGAACGTCTCCTCCTCGCCCGCGCGGAAGAACCGGTACAGGGAATCGGCGGTGAGCCGGGTCGCGGACATCACGCCCACCGGAAGGAGTCCGTCACGATGTACCAGGGATCGACGTTGTCGGCTCCCACGGCACCGGACAGGGTCAGCACGACCTGGGTGCCGTTCTGCCAGAACGCGTACCGCTCGACATCCTGGCGCACGCTCTTCCCGGTCACCTGGTCGGGCGCCGAGTCGGCCCGGAAGGTGGCCAGCACGGCGGCGCCGCCCGAGCGCTTCACTGCGCTGACCTTCCTCACCGTGACGTTCTTCGCGCTGCGCCGGACGGCCGGCAGATCGACCGAGCGGACCGACTGGACCGTGGGGGCCTTGTCCGCCGGGCTCCGGTCGATCCGGACGCTGTTGAACTTGTCGCTGAACACCGTGGCCCCGCCCATCTGCTGGCGGGCCCACCCCTCGGGCACCTTCACCGTGTAGCCGCCGCCGGACGGCGACCACGCGACGTACACCTGATTGTCGGGGATGTCACCGGCCGGATTCACCTCCTTCGGAGGCGCGACCGTGGTCGAGGACGACGAGTGCGAGGAACCGGACGAACCGGAGGAGGGAGAAGAGGAGGAACAGGCCGTGGCCCCGGTGACGACCACAAGGCCGGTCACCACCGCTGACAAGGTACGACGCATGGGGAACACCTCTGCGCGAGCGAAGGAGCCGACCGGGATGCCGCCTCCACTGCGACGCTAGAAACCCACCGGCCAGCGCCGTGGTCGCGGAGGGTTAGCGGGGGGTTAACGCCGACGGGCGCACGGCGGAGGGTCGCTGCGTACGTCACATGATCGTGGGACGCCGGTGGGAGCACGACGCTTCCCACGGGGGACTTTCCGGTGCGACCGGGCACGGCTGAGGGCGGCACCCGGTGCGGGTGCCGCCCTCTGTTGCGTTACGGGGGGAGGCGCGGGCCGGTTCCTGCGGTGGGTCCGTGGTCGGGGCGGCCGGGATGCCGGTCGCCGTGACCGGTGGGTGCGGAGCGGTGTCCCGGACGAGGTCAGGTGCTGCGTGGTGCGGCCGCGAGGGCGGCGCGGAGGTGGCCGTCGGAGGCGGACAGGAGCGTGGCGGCGGTCGGACCGTCGACCTGGCCGAGGATGGCGAGGATCGCGTTCTTCACCTCGCCGTCGGTGGCGGCGAGCGCGGCTTCGATCTCCGCGTCGGACGCGCCGGTGGCGAGAGAAACGATCCGGCGGGAGCGGGCGCGCAGCTTCTCGTTGGAGGCGCGGACGTCGACCATGAGGTTTCCGTACGTCTTGCCGAGCCGGATCATCGTGATCGTCGACAGCATGTTGAGGACGAGCTTCTGCGCCGTGCCGGCCTTCAGGCGGGTCGAGCCGGTGAGGAGCTCCGGGCCGACGACGACCTCGATGGGGTGCTTGGCCGCGGCGCCGAGCGCCGAGTCCGCGTTGCAGGACAGGCCGATGGTCAGCGCGCCCTTCGCACGGGCGTGCTCGACGGCCCCGATCGCGTACGGCGTACGGCCGGAGGCGGAGATGCCGACCACCGTGTCGTCCGGGGTGAGACCCAGTGCGTCGAGGTCGGCGGCGGCCAGTTCCTTGCTGTCCTCGGCGCCCTCGACGGCCGTCACCATCGCGGACGGGCCGCCCGCGATCAGACCGACCACCTCGGACGGGTCGGTGTTGAACGTGGGCGGGCACTCGCTGGCGTCCAGGACGCCGAGCCGGCCCGCGGTGCCCGCGCCCGCGTAGATCAGCCGGCCACCGCGGGACATGCGCGCGGCCACGCCGTCGATCGCGGCGGCGATCTCGGGCAGCCGGGCGGCGACGGCTGAGGGGACGGACCGGTCCTCGCCGTTCATGATCCGGGCGATCTCCGGCGTGGCCAGCCGGTCGATCTCGGCGAGCTCGGGCCGGAACGCCTCGGTGGTGAGGGTGGCGAGTTCGGCGCGCAGCTCCCCGTACTCGGAGGGCTGATCGGGCGTCGCGGCGTTGGCGTCGGTGGTGGAGGTCATGGAGAGCGGCTCTGCTTTCTCGATCTCGTAGCTCGTACGGTTCAGCGGGTGCGGGTGCGGGTGCGGGTGCGGGTGCGGGTGCTCGTGTGTCAGCGGGTGCGGGGGGTGTGGCGGTGGGCCAGTGCCTCGTACGAGGCGGCGAGCGCCGGTGCCGCCGTCTCGTACGTCCGCTGGGCAACCCCTATGAACAGGCAGTCCACGACGAGGAGCTGGCTCGTCCGGCTCGACATGGCGGCCGGGCGCAGCTCGCTCTCGCGGGCGGTGGACGTGGTCAGCACGTGGTCCGCGTACTGCGTCACCGGACCGTCGGGGCGGCCGGTGATCGCGATCGTCGTCGCGCCCCGGTCGAAGGCCACCCGAAGGGGCTCGATCACGTCACCGGTGGAGCCGGAGTGGGTGATCGCGATCGCCACATCGCCGGAGCGGAGCTGCACGGCGTTGGTGACAGCCAGGTGCGGGTCCATGTGCGCGTGCGCGATCAGGCCGATACGGAGCAGCTTCTGCCCCAGGTCCTGGGCGACGAGAGAGGAGGCACCGACACCGTAGATGTCGATCCGGCGGGCGGTCGACGCGGCGGCGACAGCGGCCCCGAGCTGTACCGTGTCGAGACCGGCGGCCGTGTCCGCGAGGGTCTGCTGCTCGTCGAAGGCGAGCTTGGCGACCACGTCGGCGATCGGGTCGTCGACGGCTATGTCCGCCGTGACGGCCGGGGCGCGGCCGGACTGCTGATGGGCGGCGAGCCCGGCGAGGGCGAGGCGCAGATCCCGGTACCCGGGGTAGCCGAGGAGACGGGCCGTGCGGACCACGGTCGCCTCGCTGGTGCCGGTGAGCTCGGCGAGACCGGTGACCGTCAGGGCGGCGCAGCCGGCCGGGTCACCGGCTACGGCCTCGGCGACCCGCTGCATGGAGCGCGTCATGGACGGCGCGAGCGTCCGCACCTTGGCCGCGAGCGCGGCCGGAGCGGGCGGCGCATCACCGCTGAAACTTTCCTTCAGATCATTGGTCACCTTTGAAAGATATTTTCAACCCTGCGGTCCGTCAACCCTCTTGGCCCCGACCTCTGACGGAACGGGGACCGGGTCGGGTGACCGGACGCATGTGGTGAGTGGCCGACTCGGCTCGCCGGTCCTTCTCAGAACGGCTGGAGGCGCAGCGAAGGGTGGGACGGCCGGTGGACCGCGACGGGGAAGACGGTCCCGCCGGTGTCATCTGCTGGCTCACGCAGTGGGCGTACCGAAGACACATCCCACGTAACCTCTCTTTCGTGCAAGCCTCCCGCCTGTATCGCGTCGCCGTCCTCGTGCTCGAAGGTGCGAAGCCGCTCGATGTCGGAATTCCCACGCAGGTTTTCGCGACCCGCGCGAGCATGCCGTACGAGGTGCGGGTGTGCGGGGCGGCACCCGGTCTCGTGACCGGCGGCGATGGCCTGTCGTACGGCGTCGCCCACGGCCTCGACGCACTTGCGTGGGCCGACATCGTCTTCGTCCCCGGCTACCGGTTCCCGGACCGCGACGACCCCCCGCAGGCCGTCCTCGACGCACTGATCGCCGCCCATGCCCGGGGCGCGCGGCTCGCCGCCATCTCGACGGGCGCCTTCGCGCTCGCCGCCACGGGCCTGCTCGACGGCAGGCGCGCCACGACGCACTGGCACTACACGCGGGCACTGGTGGCACGGCATCCGCTCGTTCAGGTCGACGAGAACGTTCTGTTCGTCGACGAGGGCAGCGTGCTGACGTCGGCCGGCGCCGCCTCGGGCATCGACCTGTGCCTGCACATCCTGCGCGGCGACCTCGGAGTGGCCGCGTCGAACCATGCGGCCCGGCGCCTTGTCGCGGCCCCCTACCGCAGCGGCGGTCAGGCGCAGTACGTGCCACGCAGCGTGCCCGAGCCACTCGGCGAGCGGTTCGCCGCCACCCGCGAGTGGGCGCTTCACCGGCTCGGCCGGCCCCTCACCCTCGAGGCGCTCGCCCGGCATGCGGCGGTGTCGCCGCGCACGTTCTCGCGGCGCTTCGTCGAGGACACGGGATACACGCCGATGCAGTGGGTCATGCGCGCCCGCGTCGACCTGGCCCGCGAACTGCTCGAGCGTTCGGAGCGGAGCGTCGAGCAGATCGCCACCGACGTCGGTCTCGGCACTGGTGCCAATCTGCGGTTGCACTTTCAGCGGATCCTCGGCACAACGCCGAGCGAGTACCGGCGCACCTTCACCCAGGGAGAGTAGCCCGCTGCCACGTGGCGAGATCCTTTTGAACCCTGGCGATCATGCCGCTGTCGCGGGCGGACGCAGCACGCGAGATTGATGGCGAACCGAAGGGACACCATTCATGACTCGCATCGCCATCAACGGATTCGGCCGCATCGGACGCAACGTGTTCCGCGCGCTGCTCGAGCGCGACAGCGACCTCGAGGTCGTCGCCGTCAACGACCTCGCGGAGCCCGTCTCCCTCGCGCGGCTGCTCGCCTACGACACGACGGCCGGCCGGCTCGGTCGCCCGGTGGCCGTCGACGGGGACACCCTCGTCGTGGACGGCCGTCGCATCACGGTGCTCGCCGAGCGCGAACCGGCGCAGCTGCCGTGGGCCGAGCTCGGCGTGGACATCGTGATCGAGGCGACCGGCCGCTTCACGTCGGCCAAGGCCGCCCGCGGCCACCTCGACGCGGGCGCGAAGAAGGTACTCGTCAGTGCTCCGTCGGACGGCGCCGACGTCACGCTCGCGTTCGGGGTCAACACGGATGCATACGACCCGGACGTGCACACCATCGTCTCGAACGCCTCGTGCACGACCAACGCGCTGGCACCGCTGGCCGCGGTGCTCGACGGCCTCGCGGGCATCGAGCACGGCTTCATGACGACGGTGCACGCCTACACCCAGGAGCAGAACCTGCACGACGGTCCGCACCGTGACGCCCGCCGGGCCCGTGCCGCCGCTGTCAACATCGTGCCGACCACGACGGGCGCCGCCAAGGCGATCGGCCTCGTGCTGCCGAACCTCGACGGCAAGCTGTCGGGTGACTCGATCCGCGTGCCGGTTCCGGTGGGCTCGATCGTCGAACTCAACACAACTGTCACCCGCGACGTGACGCGCGACGAGGTGCTGGCTGCGTACCGCGTCGCAGCGGAGGGGCCGCTCGCCGGGGTACTCGAGTACTCGGACGACCCGCTCGTGTCGTCCGACATCACGGGCAATCCGGCTTCGTCGATCTTCGACTCGGCCCTTACCCGGGTCGACGGGCGCCACGTCAAGGTGGTCGCCTGGTACGACAACGAGTGGGGCTTCTCGAACCGCGTGATCGATACGCTCGAGCTCCTCGCCACCCGCTGACCGGACGCCGGAGCGGTACACCAGCACCTCCTGTGAGCGCTCCAGGGCCCGTCGGGCCAACTGGAGCGCTCAGCCACAACGCAGGACCTGTCCGCACTCGGGTGACAATGGCTGCATGGAGCTGAACCGTTTGGAGCAGGTGCTGCACACCGCCCGCGCCCTGGTCATGGCCGATCTCGCCGCGGGCGACGTCGCCGAGGCCGAGATCGTCTCGCTCGTCGAGGACGCGGTGACGCACCGGCGCTGGTGGGTCGAGCACTGGCCGGACGGCGTGGAATACGTCGTCGGCCTTGTCGCCCAGGACGTCCAGGACGCGCTGCTGGAACGGTACGGCCGCTGGCCGCTCTGCCCCGTGTGCGACGCGGGCGACCCGCACGCCCTCGACGTCGAACCGGAGCTGGGCCCGGACCCGCACTGGGTCTGCACCAAGGCGACCGTGATGGTGGCGCGCGTGGGCGCGCTGAGCGGAGTGCTGGGCCGGTGACGGTTTATATCGACCCGCCCGACTGGCCGGGTCACGGTCGATTCTGGTCACATCTGGTCAGCGACGTGTCCTTCGACGAACTGCACGCGTTCGCCGCCGCCATCGGCTGTCCGCCGCAGGCGTTCGAGCGGGACCACTACGACGTACCGGAAGCGCGGTACACGGACGCGGTGCGGGCCGGGGCCGTCGAGATCGGTTCGAAGGAGCTCGTCCGCCGGCTCACGGAGGCGGGACTGCGGCGCCCCAAGGGGCGCCCGGCACCCGGCCGGGCGCCCGACGGCTGAACGACCGCCGAAGCCACCCGGGTCAGGCGGCGGAGGAGCTACCCACTGCCACGTCCGCGGACGACGTCACGCCGGGCGACCCGGTCACCCGGCGCGAGCGGCCCCCGCCGTGCAGTCGCAGCGAGAACACCACGGCGACCAGCGCCAGGACCGTCATCGCCGCGCCCGCCCAGGCCGTCGCCTCGAAGCCGAAGTCCGCGTCGATCACCGTGCCGCCGAGCCACGGGCCGCCCGTGTTGCCGAGGTTGAACGCGGCGGTCGTCGTCGCGCCGGCCAGGGTCGGGGCCGCGCCCGCGATGTTGAACATCCGGGCGTTCAGCGCCGGGGCCGTGTAGAACGCCGACAGGCCCAGCAGGAACGCGAGCCCGACCGCGGCGACCTGGTTCGACGCGAACAGCGCCAGCGCGACCAGGAAGACCGTCGAGGCCGCGATACCGCTCATCAGCACCCCGAAGAGGTGCGCGTCCGCGACCCGGCCGCCGATCGTCGTACCGACCAGCGCCCCGATCCCGAACAGCGCGAGAACCGTCGGCACCCAGCCCGGATCCAGCCCGGCGACATCCGTCAGCAACGGCGCCAGATAGCTGAACGCGCAGAAGACCCCGCCCGCCGCGAGCGCCGTGATCACGATCGACAGCCACACCTGCCGGTCACGGTAGATGGACATCTCCCGCTTGAGCTGTGGCCTCTCCTCAGGGAGCGGGATGCGGGGGATGAGCGTCGCGACACCGACGAGTGCCACGGCGGACGCCGCGCCGACCGCCCAGAACGCCGACCGCCAGCCGAGGTTCTCACCGAGGAACGCCCCCAGCGGTACGCCGAGGACGTTCGCGATCGACAGCCCGCCGATCATCACGGCCATCGCTCTGGCCCGCGCGTTCACCGGCACCATCGCGATGGCGACCGCAGCCCCCACCGCCCAGAACCCGGCGCACGCGAAGGCGCTCACCACACGGGAGGCGAAGAGCACCTCGTACGTCGGAGCGAGCGCACCCGCGACCTGCCCGAGGCCGAAGACCGAGATCAGCGCGATCAGGGTGGTGCGGCGCGGCAGCCGGAGCGTGGCCACGGCCAAGAGGGGCGCGCCGATCACCATGCCGATGGCGAAGGCGGATATGAGGAGCCCGGCCCGGGGGATCGATACGTTCATGTCGTCGGCGATCGGTGGCAGCAGCCCGGAGAGCATGAACTCGCTCGTGCCGAGGGCGAAGACCGCTACCCCTAGGACTACGACGGCAAGGGGCATGCGGGTGCGTCGGTCGGCAGATTCTGGCATGACAGGCACCAACACCGATCTTGACCGTTGCATTCCCCTGTCGGGGTGTTCCGTCGGCCGTCTCAAGGGGTGAGCAGCTCAAGCTCCGTCAGCAGGTTCTGCCGGGCCCGCGGCTCCCACTCGGCGAAACCGTGCGGCGTACGGAACAGCCGCGGCAGTCCGAGCAGCTGCCGCAGGACGGCCGCACGCCCGCCCCGGAAGGCCTCGTCGGGAACGAAGCCGTACTCGTCCCGCACCTGCGCCGCGTACGCCGCGTACTTCTTCGGGGCGGCCGCCAGGATCGCCAGGTCCGCGTCGCACAGCGCCTCGCCGTTGGTGTCGCCGTCCGCCGGGTCGTGGGTGACGGTGAGCCGGACCAGCCGGGCGACCTCGGCGGTGACGGCGTCCGGGACACCGGCCTCGGGCAGGGCGCGCTCGGCGAGGGCGGCGCTGCGCTCCTCGTTCCCGGACCGGTCCGGGCGGTACACCGCGTCGTGGAACCAGGCGGCGAGGCGGACCGCGTCCGGATCGGCGGCGTGACCGGCGAGGGTGTCGATGTGGTCGAGAACCGCCACCAGGTGCGCGGTGGTGTGGTACTTCCGCTGTGGTTCGGCCCAACGGGCCAGCAGGTTGTCGGCGTACGGCAGCGGATCGGGGCCGGTCGCGCCCCCCCGTACGGCGACCAGGGCATCGCTCCAGCGGGCGCGGAGCGCGTCCGCGGCGTCGGGGGAGGATCCGCTCTCGTGCGCGCTGTCGTCCGTCATACGCACGAGAGTAGATTCCCCCCGTCGTCCACGGCGAGCGGCGGGCGGGCCCGGTTACCCCGCGAGTCCGAGCGGCGGCGAGGGAAGCCCGAAATGATCGGCGATGACCCGCACCGTGTGGGTGCCGTCGGCGCGGGTGCACCGATGGCAGGAGCCTGAAGCCCACCCTGAAGACCTATCGGCTGGTCCTGCCCGCAGGCGTGAAGGGTCTGCGGTTCTGCGACCAGGAGGACTGGTCGGGATCGTCCGGAGAAATGCGCTTCGAAACGTCACGCGCGGGACTCGCGGAGTTCCTGACGTCGTCGAGTGAGAAGAAGGTCGATCTGACCAAGATCAAGTCACCCGGTCTCAAGGGGGACTGGCAGGAGATTCCCGAAGGTGTCCTCATCGAGTCCGGCACCTATGTGAACACGGTCGGTGGCTGCTCGAACACCATCGATGTCGATGTGCAGACGCCGCCTGCGGATTCGGTGCGCGCGTACATCACCATGGACTGCGCGTCCTGACCCCTGAGGTCTGGCAGCGGCCCGGAGACGGCGAGCGCCCCCGCGTGGGGTGTCCGACCGGCGCGTCGCCCATATCGAGCCGGACGGCACCGCGCTCGCGGACTTGGAGGGCCAGACCTTCGCCACGTTCCTGCGCCGCAGGCTCAAGGGCGACCCCTCACTGTTCCGAGCCCCGGTCCGGAGCGCGGACACACCTCTGCCCGACGGCTCAAGCCGTCGGGCAGAGGTGTTTTTCGTCTGCGCTGGGCTCAGAAGGGGCTGGGCACCTGGGTCCAGATGATCACCACGAGCACCAGCTGGAGTGCGCACGGCACGCGTGCGGTCCTCCAGTGGCGTGACACCATGCCGCGCCCGCGACGAACAGCGTGGACAGGGCCAGGCAGAGGCCCATCTCGACCTGACCAAGCACTACTGGGCCGCCGCGCGGAACCCTCGCAGCCGCAACGAGTTCCCCACCACGAACACCGACGAGAACGCCATCGCGGCCCCCGCGATCATCGGGTTCAGCAGCCCCGCCGCCGCCAGCGGCAGTGCCGCCACGTTGTACGCGAACGCCCAGAACAGGTTCGTACGGATCGTCCCCAGCGTCTTCCGCGACAGCCGGATCGCGTCCGCCGCGGCCCGCAGGTCCCCGCGGACCAGCGTCAGGTCACCGGCCTCGATCGCCGCGTCCGTGCCCGTACCCATCGCCAGCCCCAGGTCCGCCTGGGCCAGCGCCGCCGCGTCGTTGACCCCGTCGCCGACCATCGCGACCGAACGGCCCTGTGCCTGCAGCCGCTTGACGACGTCGACCTTGTCCTCGGGCATGACTTCCGCGTACACGTCGTCCCGGTCGATCCCGACCTCCGCCGCGACCGACTCCGCGACCGCCCGGTTGTCCCCGGTGAGGAGGATCGGCCTGAGCCCCAGTGACCGCAGCCGCGCGATCGCCTCCGCGCTGGTGTCCTTCACCGCGTCGGCGACCTCCAGGACCGCCCGCGCCCCGCCGTCCCAGGCGACCGCGACGGCCGTCCGGCCCGCCGCCTCGGCCACCGCCTTCTTCCGGGCCAGCTCCACCGGCAGATGGATCTCCCACTCGGCGAGCAGCTGTTCACGGCCGACGAGGACCGCGTGCCCCTCGACGACGCCCTGGACGCCGAGCCCCGCGACGCCGGCGAAGTCCTCCGGGGTGGGGAGCGCCGCCCCGGTCCGCTCGACCGCACCGGAGGCGACCGCCTGGGCGATCGGGTGCTCGGAGGCGTGCTCCAGAGCGCCCGCCAGCCGCAGTACCTGCGACGCGTCGGTGCCCGCCGCCACGTGGACGTCCAGCAGCGTCATCCGGCCGGTGGTGACCGTGCCGGTCTTGTCCAGGACGATCGTGTCGACGCGACGCGTGGTCTCCAGGACTTCCGGGCCCTTGATCAGGATGCCGAGCTGCGCGCCGCGTCCGGTCCCCACCATGAGCGCGGTCGGAGTGGCGAGGCCCAGCGCGCACGGGCAGGCGATGATCAGTACCGCGACGGCGGCCGTGAACGCGGCCGTCAGACCCGCCCCGTTGCCCAGCCAGAACCCCAGCGTGCCGAGCGCGAGCGCGATGACCACGGGGACGAACACCGCGGAGATCCTGTCGGCCAGCCGCTGCGCCGCCGCCTTGCCGTTCTGCGCGTCCTCGACGAGCTTCGCCATCCGCGCCAGCTGTGTGTCGGCGCCGATCCGCGTCGCCTCGACGACGAGCCGGCCGCCCGCGTTGAGCGTGGCACCGGTGACGGAGTCCCCGACACCGACCTCGACCGGCACGGACTCGCCGGTGAGCATCGACGCGTCCACCGCCGAGGCGCCCTCGACGACCGTGCCGTCGGTGGCGATCTTCTCGCCGGGGCGGACCAGGAACCGGTCCCCGACCTGGAGTTCCGCCGTCGGGACGGTCACCTCGCGGCCGCCCCGCACCACCGTGACCTCCTTGGCGCCCAGCTCCAGCAGCGCCTTGAGCGCGGCGCCCGCCTTCCGCTTGGAACGGGCCTCGAAATAGCGTCCGGCCAGGATGAACGCGGTGACTCCGGCCGCCGCCTCCAGATAGATGTTCCCGGCGCCGTCGCTGCGGCCGATGGTCAGGTCGAAGGGGTGCGTCATGCCCGTCATCCCCGCCGTGCCGAAGAACAGCGCCCACAGCGACCACAGGAACGCGGCCGACGTACCGAGCGAGATCAGCGTGTCCATCGTCGCCGCACCGTGCCGGGCGTTGGTCCAGGCGGCGCGGTGGAACGGCCAGGCGGCATACGTGACGACCGGGGCCGTCAGGGTCAGCGAGAGCCACTGCCAGTAGTCGAACTGGAGGGCCGGGATCATCGCCATCGCGATCACCGGGACGGCGAGCACCGCGGCGGTGAGCAGCCGCTGCCGCAGCGGACGGAGCTCGTCGGCTTCCGCTTCGGCTCCCGTCGGGGCGCCTTCCCCGGTGCGCACGGGAGGCGCGGGCTCCTGCGCGGTGTAGCCGGTCTTCTCGACCGTGGCGATCAGGTCCTGTACGGAGATGTCCTCGCCCCGGTAGCTGACCTTGGCCTTCTCCGTGGCGTAGTTGACGGTGGCGGTGACGCCGTCCATCCGGTTCAGCTTCTTCTCGATGCGTGCCGCGCACGATGCGCAGGTCATGCCACCGATGGCGAGCTCGACCTCTGCGGTGGTGCCGGTGTCGGTTGCGGCGGTGTGCGCGGACACGGTTTCCTCCCTGGCGTAGACGGTGATGCATACCCCTAGGGGGTATTCGATCCTGGTCTATATATACCCCCCACCCCTATGAAGCGCAAGGGCGGGTCCGGGGGTGAGAGGTGGATCATGTGTGTCCGGCCGTCAGGTGTCGCTCCGACCTCGCGTATCTTCGCGTTCGCGTCGAGACTTCGGCTTCGCGCGACTGCCCCGTAGGCTGGACATTGGACTAGACCTGTAGCTGCTTACTGGAGGAATGGGGTCCCATGAGCAACCGTGCGGTCCTGGAGGTGATCGCTCTCGACGCGGAGGACGCGATCGCTGCCCAGGCGGGTGGTGCAGACCGGCTGGAGCTGGTCACCGACATGGCGTCGGACGGCCTGACCCCGTCCTGTGCGACCTTCGCGGAGATCCGAGCCGCCGTCGACATTCCGCTGCGCGTGATGCTCAGGGTGGCGGACGGATTCACGGCCGGTGACATCGATGTGCTCGTCCGCAGGGCGCGCGAACTGCGGGCCGAGGGCGCCGACGAATTCGTCCTCGGTTTCCTGGACGTGGAAGGCCGTGCGGACCTCGTCGCCGTCGAACGGCTCGTCGCCGAACTGGACGGCTGCCGCTGGACGTTCCACCGCGCGATCGACCGCGCCGCCGACCGGGACACCCTGCGCAAGCAGCTGGCGGACCTGCCGGGCCTCGATACGTACCTCACGGCGGGATCGGCGCGCGGCGTCGACGGCGGCGTCCCGACGCTGCTCGCCGAGGCGGCACGGACGGGCGAGCCCGGATACGAGCCGCAGATCCTGGTCGGGGGCGGGCTGCGGCTCGAACACCTGCCGGAGCTGCTGGCCGGGGGCATCGACGCGGTGCACATCGGGGGCGCGGCGCGGCCCAGGGGATGGGACGCGCCCGTGGACGCGGTGGCGGTACGGGAGTGGCGGACACGGCTCGACGGTTAGGGGGCTCACCGGGGTGACCGGTTCCGTCCTCGAACTCCCCCATGGCCGCAGAGCCTGTCGTGTGACCTTCGATCGGAGAGCGGACGCGGCATGGTGCGTGCGATTCCAAGGCGCCGGGAGGGCCTCGGACGGGGTCTCCCCTGCTCGAACGAAGCTGAGAGCTTGGAGGAGCCACCAGGGCGTTTCGGCAACGCCGGAAGCGTGCGTGCCAGGGCGTGGCCGCCCGGTCAGAGGTCACCCGACAGGCTCTCAAGGGTATGGGGGACCTCCTCGACGGGCTCGGGGTGGCCGCCGGACGGGCTGTGGGCGCACCAGGGCCTTACGTCCGGGGGCCACAATCAAGCCCGTCAGGCGATTGACGACAAAGCGGCCGCCTGACGGCCCCGGTAACCGCCGCTCAGCCCCCGAGCACCTCCGGCAGCCCCGCCGCATGCACCACCGTCAGCCCCGACACCGCACGCGTCAGCGCCACGTACAGCCGGCGCAGTCCGGTCCGCTCGTCCGGCTCCCCGTCGACCACCGCGGCCGGCTCGTCCAGCACCACGTAGTCGTACTCCAGGCCCTTCGCCAGCGACGCCGGAACCAGCGTCAGCCGCGACTCGGCCGTCGTCTCCTGACCTGGCGACAGATACGCGTGACCCGCCACCGTCAGCGCCTCCGTCAGTGCGGGGATCCGCGCGTCCGCCGCGATCAGCCCGATCGATCCCTCCTGCGCCAACGACTCCTCGCAGGCCGCGAGCACCGCCGCGTCCAGTCCGGCCGCGCCGGGCACTTGCCGTACCGTCAGCGAACCCGGCGACTCACGCACCGACTCCACCGCCGCGAGACCCGGAGAGATCACCGGCAGCAGCCGTGACGCGTACGCGATGACCTCCCTCGGCACACGGAAGCCCGCCGTCAGCTCCTCCACCACGGCGTCCTCCTTTCCCAGGTGGTGCAGCGCCTGCGCCCAGCTCTCCGTCGACCACGGCGTCGTTCCCTGCGCCAGGTCACCGAGCACGGTCGCCGAGCCCGTCGTGCAGCGGCGGCCCACCGCCCGGTACTGCATCGGCGACAGGTCCTGCGCCTCGTCCAGGACGACATGGCCGAGCGAGTGCGTACGTGCCACCAGATCGCTCGCCTCGTCGATCAGCACCGCGTCCGCCGCCGACCACTTCGCCGACTTCACGCTGCGGGCCGGCTTCGTCCACAGGACGGTCTTCTGCTCGTCCTCGGTGAGCAGCCCGTCCGCGTGCGCGGCCAGGAACTCGGGGTCGGAGAGCAGCCGCAGCACCAGCTTCGCCGGATCGACCGCGGGCCAGATCGCCTTCACGGCCGCCTTGACCGCGGGAGTGCGGGCCACCGCGTTCTGCACCCGGTCGTCGGGGGCCTCGCCGGCCTCCTCCATCCGTACGAGGACGGCGTGCGCGATCCGCTGCGGGAGCGCCTCGTGCGCCGCGCCGTACCGCATGTCGCGGGCCAGCAACTCGGTGACCATCTCCTCCAGTTCGTACGCGGGCACCCGCCACCGCCGCGAACCGCGCACCACCATCACCGGCTCGGTCGGCAGCGTCACATGCGAACGGATCGCCCGCCGCAGCACCTCCGCCATCCGGGCGTCACCCTTGACGACGGCCGCCTCCGCCGCGTCCGAACCCCGCACCTCGACATGCGCGGCCACCAGATCGTCGACGGTCGCCTGCTTCACCTCCAGCTCACCGAGGGCCGGGAGCACCTGCTCGATGTAGTGCAGGAACGAGCGGTTCGGTCCGATCACCAGCGTGCCGGTGCGGGCAAGACGCTCACGGTGCGCGTACAGCAGATAGGCGACACGGTGCAGACCGACAGCGGTCTTACCCGTACCGGGGCCTCCCTGGACGCAGACCGTCCCGCCCAGCCCGCTACGGACGATCTCGTCCTGCTCGGGCTGGATCGTCGCCACGATGTCGCGCATCGGACCCACGCGCGGGCGCTCGATCTCCGCCTGGAGCAGCTTGCTGGTCTGCGCGGCCTCGCCGGGGTCGGTGAGGTGCTCGTCCTCGTACGCGGTCAGCTCGCCACCGGTGTAGCCGAAACGGCGGCGCTGCCCGACGTCCTGCGGGTCCTTCTTCGAAGCCCGGTAGAACGGCTGGGAGACGGGCGCACGCCAGTCGACGACCATCGGATCGCCGTCGGCGTCATGGACGTGGCGGCGTCCGATGTAGAACTGCTCTCCCTCCGCACCCTCGGCCTGATCCGCACCGACCCGGTGCAGATAGTCGAGGCGGCCGAAGAAGAGCGGGGTGTGCGACAGATCGGCGAGCGCCTTGATGCGTTCGTCGATCTGGGCCTGCAGGACCGCCGCGTTCACCCAGTTCGCGGTGACATCGCGGATGTCGAGGGCCTGGGCGTCCTCGCGCATCGCGCGCAGCGCGGCGCGGGACGCGGCGAGATGGGCGCGCTCGCGGGCCAGCGCATCGGCGGTGGGGGTGACGGCTTCGTGTTCGTGCGCGGGCACGGTGTTGCCTCCGGCTTTTCGACGCAGGACGGCGGACCGCGGCTCGCACCCGGTCACGTGCCGGGGGCGATGCGGTCCGCTCGGGGGATCGATCACGGGATACGCACGCTGGTGCGCGTGCGGCTGTCGGCCGGTTTCCGTCCGGTCGGCGGCGCTCCCCCGGCTGCCGGCGAAGAGCCGGTACCACGGTGCGGGAGGCGGGCAGACCGGCGATTGTAGCCACCGCGACCGGCGGGGTCGAACCAATTGGGCTGCCGGGTCTGTCCCTCGTCCGCCCCCGTCCCACCCCGTAGGGGACGGCATGCGAACGGCGGCCTACGCGAAGACCGCAGGGATTCCGCCCGCGGGCCGATGCCTTTGCGGAACGCGCGCAGGACCATGGACTACATGAGCACCGCCAGCCTGAACCCCCATGGGACCGGCCCCGCGCACGGCGCGACCGCGACCACCGGACACCCGCCCACCCACCACCTCGGCGACGCCGTGCGCGCCGTCAAGGTCTTCGCGCGCGCCGCGTTCGGCGTCACCGTTCTCGGCGAGTACGCGGAGGAGGCGGGCGTCCTCCGCCGCGACCACCGGGAACAGCACGGCCACCGGGAACAGCACGGCCACCGTCACCAGCGCGCCCACTGAGTACGTCGCGAAAACCGAGTACGTCGCGAAAACCGAGTACGTCGCGAAAACCGAGTACGTCGCGAAAACCGAGTACGGCCCGAACGCCGAGTAGGGCACGGCCCCTGAGTACGCGCTGCTCGTCGGGCATCGCGGTCCCGCCGGGCCTCATGGGTTACGGGCTCCCTGTGTCACCGTCCGTCGCGCCCGCCGCCCTGATCGCCGCGTGGGCGCTCCCGTGGCGGCCCCGCCGGGCGGCCACGGCCGTCGCGATGCTGCCGGGTCCGACGACGGCCACCGGGCCGGTCCCGCTCCTGATCCTCGGCCGCCGACCGGGCGGGACCGCTCGGTTCAGTTCTCCGTCAACAGCTCGTCCGCGTCCACGATCCGGTACGCGTACCCCTGCTCGGCCAGGAACCGCTGGCGGTGCGCCGCGAAGTCCTGGTCGATCGTGTCGCGGGCGACCACCGAGTAGAACCGGGCCTCGTGCCCGTCCGCCTTCGGCCGCAGCACCCGGCCGAGCCGCTGCGCCTCCTCCTGCCGCGAGCCGAACGTGCCCGACACCTGAATGGCGACGGTCGCCTCCGGCAGGTCGATCGAGAAGTTAGCGACCTTCGACACGACAAGGACGCTGATTTCGCCTTCACGGAACGCGTCGAAGAGCTTCTCGCGCTGCGCGTTGCTCGTCTCGCCCTTGATGACCGGGGCATTGAGGTGCTCACCCAGCTCGTCGAGCTGGTCGATGTACTGCCCGATGACGAGAGTCTGCTCGCCCCGGTGCTTGAGCACCAGCGCCTCCGTCACCTTCCGCTTCGTCGCGGTCGTCGCGCAGAACCGGTACTTCTCCTCCGTCTCGGCGGTCGCGTACGCCAGCCGCTCCGAGTCCGTCAGATTGACCCGAACCTCGACACAGTCGGCGGGCGCGATGTAGCCCTGCGCCTCGATCTCCTTCCACGGCGCGTCGAACCGCTTGGGACCGATCAGCGAGAAGACGTCCGACTCGCGCCCGTCCTCACGCACCAGCGTCGCGGTGAGACCGAGCCGCCGACGCGCCTGCAGGTCGGCGGTGAACTTGAAGACGGGCGCGGGCAGCAGGTGCACCTCGTCGTAGATCACCAGACCCCAGTCGCGGGAGTCGAACAGCTCAAGGTGGGGGTAGATGCCTTTACGGCGGGTCGTCAGCACCTGGTACGTGGCGATGGTGACCGGCCGGATCTCCTTGCGCGTACCGCTGTACTCGCCGATCTCGTCCTCGGTCAGCGAGGTCCGCTTCACCAGCTCGTGCTTCCACTGCCGGGCCGAGACGGTGTTCGTCACCAGGATCAGCGTGGTCGCCTTGGCCTGCGCCATCGCACCGGCCCCGACCAGCGTCTTCCCCGCACCACAGGGCAGTACGACCACTCCGGAGCCGCCGTGCCAGAACCCTTCGACGGCCTGCTTCTGGTACGGCCGCAGCGCCCAGCCGTCCTCGGCCAGCTCGATCGGGTGCGCCTCGCCGTCCACGTATCCGGCAAGGTCCTCGGCGGGCCAGCCCAGCTTCAGCAGCGTCTGCTTGATCTGCCCGCGCTCGGACGGGTGCACCGCCACGGTGTCCGGGTCGATCCGCGCCCCGACGAGCGGCTGGACCTTCTTCGACCGGAGGATCTCCTCCAGCACGGGCCGGTCGGTGGAGGTCAGCACCAGCCCGTGGACCGGGTGCTTGGAGAGCGTGAGGCGGCCGTACCGGGCCATCGTCTCGGCGATGTCGACGAGCAGTGCGTGCGGCACCGGGTAGCGGGAGTACTGCACGAGCGCGTCGACGACCTGCTCGGCGTCGTGCCCGGCGGCGCGCGCGTTCCACAGGCCGAGCGGCGTCAGCCGGTAGGTGTGGATGTGCTCGGGCGCACGCTCCAGCTCCGCGAACGGCGCGATCGCACGACGGCAGGCGTCGGCCTGCTCGTGGTCGACTTCCAGGAGGAGCGTCTTGTCGCTCTGGACGATGAGGGGTCCGGTCACGCGTCTTGGCCCTTTCTGCATCATGGGTGGCCGCCCGTGCGGCCAAACGTCCAGTGTGCCGCATGCGGGGCAGGTGATGCGGTGTCGGCCGGTGGGACGTTCGGCCATCCGCCCGCCGCGAGGGCGGGGAACATGTCATGGTCACGTGCGTGACCGATGCCGCTGCCGGGGAAACGACCCCGGAAGGAACCGCTTCCGCGCGTCCGGACGACCGCATACCGTCCGTGCTGCGCTTCTCCACCGAACTCGTCGCCTGGGTGGCCACTCCCTGGGTGCTGGCCGGCCACTCGTGGCTGCTGGCCGCGCTGTCGCTCGTGGTGCTGATCGGCCTGCCGGCCGTTCTGTCCACCCCGGGCGACAAGAACAGTGTGATCGTCGCCGTGCCGGGCTGGGCCACGATCCTGATGGTGCTGGCCGAACTGGGCGCTGCCGTCGTCTCGTCGTGGCTGCTCTGGCCGGTGTGGGCGGCCGTTTCGGTGACGCTGCTCGCGGCGGCCGCCGTGGTCACCGAGCAGCCGCGCTGGCGATGGCTCGTCTCGCTGGACTGAGGGCTGTCCCGGAGGACCTGTCAGGCGTCTTCGGTGTCGGCCAGTTCCGCGACGCCCGTGACCCGGTGCAGCGGGTACGTGCGGATCTCGTCCGCCGTGTGGTCGTAGGCCGTCACGAAGCCGCCCTCGACCCGCACCGGTGCGATGACGCGCTGGCTGGCCGCGCCGTCCGCATTGACGTAGCCGATCCAGATCGCCGAGCCCGTCATGGCCGCCGCCTGCACGGTCGCGAGGGTCTCGGCGGAGGTCGTACGGGGCAGCGAGTCCGTGGGGGACGCGGGTGTCTGAGTGGTGTCCTTGCGGACGACAGTGGCGGCCGTGTCCCCGGCGCGGATCGCCCGTACCGCCGCGCCCAGCAGCGTTCCGTCGGGGAGCGGCGGGCCCTCGGGGACGGGGACGGGGGGTGTACGGGGAGGGGTGCGGCGGGTGCCCGCGCGGGTGATCAGGACATCGCCCTCGGCGGATTCGGCGGCGGGCGCGTACCCCATCTCACGCAGCCCTTCGAGCAGGGACGCCGGGTCGGCCTGGGCGGCCAGTGCCGTCGGGGCGAGGCGGCGCAGGCGCAGGGTGGCCGAGCGTTTGTCGGCGAGGATCTCGTTGAGTACGGCCTCGTCGTCGCAGCGCAGGTACGCGGACGCGGCACCGATCCGCAGATGGCCGTGGCGCCGGGCGACGTCGTCGATGAGGTAGCTGAGCGGCTGCGGGACCGGCGTGCGGCTGTGCGTGGCGAGGAACGCGTGCAGATCGGCCGCGGACTGCCCGGCGTCCAGCGCGCGGCGTACGGAGCCGGGCGTGAACCGGTAGACGGTCGCGCCGCCCTTCGACTCGATGTCGGCGAGGACGGACAGCGTGTCCGCGAGGGGGCGCTCCAGCGGGCCCGGCGCGACGGCCGTCAGGTCGGCCTGCAGCAGGACGTGGTCGAGAGACTCCGGGATGAGCGGGGCGAGCAGCGCGGCCGCCTCGGCAGGCCCGGATTCGAGCAGGGCGCGGGACTGGGAGGAGAGCGCGCCGCGGCCGGTGATGCCGAGGAGTTCGGACTCGTTCAGTGTCCACAGGGCGATTCGGGACCGGAGGTCGGTGGTGTCCCCGGCGGAGGTCGAGGCGCCGCGCAGCGGCCGTTCCCAGCGGAGCCGGGCGAGCAGCGTCTCCGGGTCCGGGGCGGTGCCGGGGTCCAGGGAGGCGAGCAGCGCCAGGATGCGGTGGCGTACCTCGGGAGCGGCCGAGCGGTCCAGTTCCGGGCCGAGCGCGGACAGGGCCCGGCCCTTGGCGTCCTGGCCGCCGACCAGACCGGCGGTGCGGGTGGCGGCGAGCCAGGCGGTCGCGAGGCGCACCCAGCGCTCCTGGGCGGGGAGTTCGGTCCAGTCGTCGTAGGCGGGCGTCGGTGCGTACCGCTCGTCGGCCTCGCCGTCGGAGGCCAGCAGCCCGGCCGCGTAGGCGAGTTCGAGCCAGAACGCGGCGATCGGCTCCGACACGTCGAGGACGGACGCGGTCCGCTTCAGCTCGCGGACGCTGAGGCCGCCGGCACGCAGCATGGCGGGGCCGCCGCCGTTCCAGCTCGTCAGGAGTTCCTCGACGGTGGACACCGCCAGGTATGCCTGGCCTGCGGCAGCACTGTCCACAGCCTGGGGATCACGGGTCGCGGCCGCCACGACGGCGGGCGGCAGCGGCTCCGGTACGCGGTGGGCGCGCCCGGCCCGCAGATGCAGCGCCGCCTCGCGCGGCAGGACGACGGTGCGCGTCGACACGGGCAAAAGCAGCCCGCGGTCGCGCAGCCACTTCACGGGCGGGGTCGGGTTCGGGGTCACTTCCCCGTACGGAGGACCCCACACCAGCCGGTCCAGTACGGCGAGGGCCTCCATCGGCGCGGTGTCCAGCAGTTCGCCCATCCTGGTCCGGTCGGTGAACAGCGCGGCCAGCGCGGCCACGGCGGAGACCGGGTCGTGCGTGGTGGGCAGCCCGGCCGCCGCCAGGATCTCCTGCAGCCGTCCCGGCGACATGCCGGCCGTGGCCTCGGCGACGGTCGGCCCGAGACCGGTGGGGGAGGGGTGCTGCGGGGACGGTGCGAGGAGTTCCCGCGCGGTACGGACCAGCCGCAGCCGGTCGTCCTCGCCCCAGAGCAGGGCCTGTTCGCGCAAGGTCGCGACAGCTCCGGGCGCCGCGTCCCGGATCGCCGCACCCACGTCGTCGCGCTGCGCGCCGTCGTCCTGGCCGTCGCCCGTGAGGAGGGCGAGAAGGGTGTCGTACGAGGCCGGCTCGGGTGCGACCGCGAGTGCCTCCGCGGTCTGCAGGGCGAACCGGTCGAGGTGCTCCAGCGCGCGCACGACAGAGGCACGGGTGCCGGCTCTCGTCGCCAGCTGGGTGATGTCGTTCGGCACGGGAGACAGAAGGTCGGGACGGGCACGCAGCAGCCCGGCCAACGACTCGTCGTCCCGGGCGCGCAGCGCTTCGGCGAGCGTCCGCGGTGGTGT
The DNA here is from genome assembly GCF_040655115.1 of Streptomyces atratus. GTDB lineage: Bacteria > Actinomycetota > Actinomycetes > Streptomycetales > Streptomycetaceae > Streptomyces > Streptomyces atratus_D. The sequence continues at coordinate 141,780 of NZ_JBFAJH010000015.1, forward strand.
GGTCATCCCCATCCGTCCCACGGTAGTCGCTCCGGACAGGCCCGAGGGCGCTACCGTCGGTGCAGGCCGGCCGGAGGGGAACCGAGGGGAACCATCGCGTGGGGATCGAGAGCGACCAGCTCGTCTACGACTATCTGAGCCGGGTCGGAGACCTGGCCCAGCAGCAACAGCTGTCCTCGGGCGCCCGGATGCGGCTCGTGGCGGCACTGCGCACCGAGATCGACCGGCAGCGTGGAAGCCAAGGCACGGACACGCCGACGGCGGTGCGGCGCATCATCGGGAAGCTCGGCACACCGGACGAACTGGTGGCCGCGGCGGCGAGGTCGGGGGACGGGACCGTGATGCTGCCGGGGGCGGCGGCGAGCGGGGAACCCGGCGATCCGGAGCCGCGGGGGATCCCGCGGCCGCGGAGAGGAACCTTCCGGAAAGAGACTTTGCGCAAGGGCGCGTCGGAGGGGGGCCCGGCGGCCGGTGGGGTGCCTGGGGCGCGTGAAGCGCCTGAGGGTTCTGGGGCCTCTGCTGCTTCTGCTGCTTCGAGGGGTGACGTGCCGTCGCCACCGCACATGGCGGGGACGAATGAGCTCGGGGCGTCCGGGAGCGAACCCGACTGGTGGCGTATCGAACCGGGTCCGTTCGGGGACGGGGAGCGAGTGCCGGGGTTCACCGGTGGCGTGGAGATTCCGGCCCTTCTGGAACCGCCGTCGCCCGCGGAGGAAGCGGAGGCGCCTGCCGAGGGCGAGACGGAGGGCCACGCGAACGGTTCCGGTGAGGACGCCGGGGGCGAGGGCGCGCGGGGCCGGTGGCGGCCGCGGATTCGGCGGCGTGAGCCACGGGAGAGGGCGGGGTTCCGGCTCGCTCACCCGTTGCTGCTGCTCGCCGCCGGGTTGCTGGTCACCGGTGCGGTGACGGGATCCCTGCTGGCACTCGCGGGCGGCTGGCTGATCGCGTACAGCTCGCGCACGCTCTCCCGCGCGGAGGCGAAGCTGGCCGCGATGGGACTGCCCGGAGTGGCCGTCGCGGGCGGCCTGGTCTGGCTGTGGGGGCGGATGGACGGGCGCTGGGGCGAGCCGATACCGCAGGACGGTATGGGGGACGCGCTGAGCGGGGTGTGGCCGGTGGTGGTGCGGGCGGCCGCGGTGGCGTCGGCGGTGTTCCTGGTGTGGCGGGCGCGGAAGCGGGTGGGGTAGGTGCGGTGCGGTGCCCCGGTCCGGGGCGGGGGTTTTGTCTTCAATCGCCGGACGGGCTCCACTTTTCGGCGCCGTGCCCCGGGGCCGCCGCACTGTGCGGTGGGTGGTGGGCGGGGCCCCTCCGGGGCGTCTCCTCAGGACTGGCGCGGAAGCCGGCAACGCGGGCGAACCCGGCACGTGCGCCAGTCCCTGCGGGGACCCCCCTGCACGGCCCCACCCACGCATCACTCGCGCCCGCGACCCGGCGGTCGTGACAGGA
>NZ_JBFAJH010000016.1:0-36808 GCF_040655115.1 Streptomyces atratus
GTTGCCGCCGGCGGTGATCAGGAGCTGGGCGGCGGTGTCGGGGCCGACACCGTAGGCGGCGCGCAGGCCCGGATTCTGCTCGGTGACGGCGGCGTCCAGTGCCGCGGTGAGTGCGTCGTGCTCGGTGGTGAGGGCCTGGACGCGCCGGGCGAGGCTCTTCAGCGCGGTCAGGACGGCGAGGTCATGTTCCACCTGGCCGGAGCCATGAAGAACGGGTCCCGGAAGCCGGACAGAACAACCGGAGGACAGCCCAGCAGGGCGTCAGTCAGTGGTGGAGCCACGACCACCGGAACCCACTTACGAGTATCAATGTCAGTGGTCGCCGATACGGTGATTCCTGTCATTGTCCCGCTTGCTGGCTGCTTGCGAAGACTTGGACCGCCCCGCCCGTTCAGCGCCGGGCGGGGCGTCACATACGGACAGGACCGCGGTGGCGCCGAGCGCCAGGACCATCAGCAGCGCACTCACCCACAGCGGCGACCGGAAGCCGAACCCCGCACCGATCGCGATCCCGCCGAGCCAAGGCCCCAGCGCGCCGCCCACGTTGAAGGCGGCCGTGGAGAACGAGCCGGCCAGCGTCGGCGCGCCGGACGCCGCCTGGAACACCCGCGAGATCAGCGCTGTTCCGGTGCCGAACGCGAGCATGCCCTGGACGAGGACGAGCGCGACGACCGCGACCGGACTCCCCGCGGTCCGAGCGAGCCCGGCCCAGCCGGCGGTGAGCGCCACCAGTGCGGCGGTGGTGACGGCGACCGGCCGCGCATCGACGATCCGGCCCGCGACGGTGACACCCAGGAACGAGCCGACCCCGAACAGTGCGAGCAGGGCAGGCACCCATCCGGCACCGAACCCCGCGACCTGGGTGACCAGCGGCTCCAGATAGGAGAAGGCGCAGAAGGTCGCGCCCTGCACGAGCGCGCTCGTCAGCAGGATGAGGACGAGCCGCGGCTCGGTCAGGGACCGCAGCTCGGCGCGCCCGCCCACCGCGTGGGACTCGGCCCGCCCGCCGGGGATCGTCCTGGCGATCACCGCAAGAGCCGGTACGGAGACGAGGGCCACGGCCCAGAACGCGGCGCGCCACCCCCACTGCCCACCCAGCATCGCGCCGGCGGGCACCCCCGCCACGCAGGCGACGGTGACACCGCCGACCACCACCGACGTGGCGCGCGCCCGGGCGCCGGGCCCGGCCATGGAGACCGCGGTCACCAGCGCCACGGCCCAGAAACCCGCGTTCGCCAGCGCCCCGACGACCCGTGTCGCCAGCAGCACGCCGTAGCCGGGGGTGACCGCGCCGATGACATGGACGGCGGTGAAGACGGAGAGGAAGAACAGCAGCGCGCGACGCCGGGGCCAGCTGCGGCTGAGGAGCGCCATCGCGGGCGCCCCGACCACCATCCCGACCGCGAACGCCGACGTCAGCAGACCGGCGGCCGGGATGGATACGTGCAGGTCGTCGGCGATGTCCGAGACCAGACCGGACAGCATGAACTCGGAGGTGCCCTGGGCGAAGACGGCGAGCCCGAGCGCGTAGACAGCAAATGGCATGAAGGAACCCCATGGGCAGGCTGATGGACGGACAGACAGACAGGGGGTGTGGGGCGCGCCCGCCGGACAGGTCGAGCGGCAACGCGGAAGAGCGTCAGTCCTGGTCACGGACGCGACGCGACAACGCGGCAGGCAGCCGTCGTGGCCGGGAACCTGCGCGCGAGCGCATGCGGGGAAGTACGGCCCACACCGCGGTGGTCCTGCGGTGGCAGCCGGGCAGAAGCGATCCTTCGGCCTGATCGGCCGTGCGGGATCGACTCGGCAGCGGGTCAGCCACCGGCGGGACCGGTGGCTAGCCTCTGTTCGCCTCGGGGCTGGACATGATCGCGAAGGTACCAGTCCGGACCGCTCCGCCTCCACCCCTTCAAAGAGAATGGTGTGCACACGTACCTGGGTAGGCTGCGCGATCACGACGGATGACCCGTGCGTGCGCATGTGCTGAGGACTCTTCTGACGGGCCTGACCCTGCGGGAGTTGACTCTCGCCGATACGGGAGTACTTTGCCCTGCTGGACCGGAACCGCGCGCGTCCGGCCTCGGCCGACGCGTACGAGGAGGAGTCGACCGCCGACCGCGCGTGGGTGGAGCGGTACCTGGCCGACGTTCCCGGGAGCGGTTCCGTGAGGTACGGAGTGCGGCGGGACGGCGTACTGATCGGACGCGTCGATCCGGTGGCGGCCGCGCCCGCCCGGTACGCGATCGAGTGCTGGCCGGACGCGGCGCACACCGGACGCGGGGCGGCTACCGTGGCCGGACGGGCGGCGGTAGCCCACACCCGCGACGTACGCGGGGTCGACGACGTGTACGCGTCGGTCGTGCACGGGAACGCGCCGGGCGTCGCGGTTCTGAACCGGCTCGGTTCACGCGGACGGCAGAGGCCGGCGGACGCGGTCTGTTCCAGTTGCGGTTCGGCCCGTCGCCCGCGGCGGTTCCCGTACCGTGCCGCAGCGCGCGCGTCCTGCCGGTGGACGATGCCGCCGGCCGGTCGACGGCGGACTCGCCGACGAGCTGCCGGTCATCCTCACGCCGGACCGGGGGTCCGGTCCGCCGTCCGACGGCAGGGGCGGGCGTGATTGCCTCCGCGGCGGTCCGGGCGGCGCGCGCGGCGGCGTGCGGGTAGATGTACGCAACCGGTTCAGCACTCGAACGACAGGCCGCGCGCCCTGTGGTGCGTAACCGGGCCGGGATGCGACCCTGAGTGGTATGAACATCCCTTTCTTGGACAACTGGCGTAAGCGTCACGACGGTAGGCGCGGGGCGGGCCTCGCGGCCGCCGTCGAGGCCGACCCGGACGGCGTGGCCGAGTTGCTCGCCGAGTGCGAGCTGCTGCGTGTTCGAGTGGGGCAGCGGGGGCTCGAACTCGACGACACTCCGGCCTCGTTGACGGCGCTCGACCAACTGCCGCCCCGCTGGCGGGACGACCCCGAGGAGCTGCCCTGGCTGGGTAACGACGCGGGGCTGTACCTCGGCACCGTCCTGGTGCGGAACGTCCCCGGCGCCGTCTGGCACATCTGGCCCAGCGGGCAGCCGGTGGTGCGGCTCGCCTCCGGGCGGGAGATCGATGTCGTCGAGGCCGGGCTCGACTGGGCGATGGCCGGCAGCCCTGAGCTCTCGCAGGTGTACGCGGAGTCGGCCGAAGGGTAGGGAAAACGCCGAAACCTAATAAAACGCCTTATGCCCCATTGATGCGTGTCGGGTGCAAAGTCCCTTGCCGGGATGGATAGTTTGCGCTGACCTCGACACAGCGACAAGTGGGCAGGGCTGCGTATGGCCGTCGATCCGTTGATCGAGCTGCGGGACGTCAATAAGTACTACGGAAAGTTGCACGTACTGCAGGACATCAATCTCACCGTCGGCCGCGGCGAGGTGGTGGTGGTCATCGGCCCCTCCGGCTCGGGTAAATCCACGCTGTGCCGGACCATCAACAGACTCGAGACCATTGAGTCGGGCTACATCGCCATCGACGGCAGGCCCCTCCCGGAGGAAGGCAAGGGACTCGCGGAGCTGCGGGCCGAAGTCGGGATGGTCTTCCAGTCCTTCAATCTCTTCGCGCACAAGACGGTGCTGGCCAATGTCTCGCTCGCCCAGCTCAAGGTCCGCAAGCGCAAGAAGGACCAGTGTGACCTGCGGTCCCGGGAGCTGCTGGAGCGGGTCGGGCTCGCCTCCCAGGCGGACAAGTACCCCGCCCAGCTCTCCGGCGGTCAGCAGCAGCGGGTGGCCATCGCCCGCGCCCTCGCCATGGACCCCAAGGCCCTCCTGTTCGACGAGCCGACCTCGGCGCTCGACCCGGAGATGATCAATGAGGTGCTGGAGGTCATGCAGCAGCTGGCCCGGGACGGCATGACCATGGTCGTCGTCACCCACGAGATGGGGTTCGCCCGGTCCGCCGCCAACCGCGTGGTCTTCATGGCCGACGGTCGCATCATCGAGGACCGCACCCCGGAGGCCTTCTTCACCGCCCCGGAGACCGACCGGGCCAAGGACTTCCTGTCCAAGATCCTCAAGCACTGACGGGAGGCTCCCTGTTGCGTACGAGAAAGGTTCTGGCCGCCTGCGCGGGCCTTCTGCTGGCCGTCCTCGCCGTCGGCTGCGGGAAGGAGGGCAGCCCCCCGGTGAAGGGGCCCAAGCCCGGCCAACTGCCGGTCTACAAGGTCGACACCGGTTTCCGGCTGCCCGAGTCGCCGACCTGGACGAAGGCGAAGAAGCGCGGCTATCTCCAGGTCGGCGCCAAGGAGGACCAGCCGTACCTGGGCGAGAAGGACCCGGCCACCGGTGAATACTCCGGCTTCGACATCGAGATCGCCCGGATGATGTCGGCCTCGCTCGGCTTCGACCCGAAGACGATCCGCTTCAAGACGATCGCCTCCGCCAACCGCGAGACCGCGCTGCAGAACGGGCAGATCGACTACTACGTCGGCACCTACACCATCAACGACATGCGCAAGAAACTCGTCGGGTTCGCCGGGCCGTATTTCATGGCAGGCCAGTCGCTGCTCGTCCGCACGGACGAGCACGACATCAACGGCCCGCAGGACCTGGCCGGCAGGACCGTCTGTTCGGCCGCGGGCTCGACCCCGTACCAGCGCATCGCGGCCGACTACCCGAAGGCGATCCTGGTCGCGTACGACACGTACTCGATCTGCGTCGACAACCTGCTGACGTACCAGGTCGACGCCGTCACCACCGACGACGCCATCCTGCTGGGCTTCGCCGCCAAGGCGCCCAGGGAGCTGAAGGTGGTCGGCAAGCCGTTCTCCGAGGAGCCCTACGGCATCGGCGTCCCACGCAGCGACAACGCGCTCCGGTTCGCGCTCGACGACGCCCTGGAGGCCAACGAGAGGAACGGCAACTGGAAGAAGGCGTTCGAGGCCACGCTCGGCCTGTCCGGCGTGCCCGCGCCGACTCCGCCGCCCATCGACCGCTACCCGGCGACCTGAGAGGACGGGCCACGTCCATGGACGTACTCACAGAGAACTTCGCGCTCTACGGCAGAGGCTTCCTCGGCACCCTCGAACTCACCGTCTACGCCTCGATCCTGGCGTTGGTCCTCGGCTTCGTCATGGCCTCGTTCCGGGTGGCGCCCGTCGGCTCACTGCGGGTGTTCGGCACCGTCTGGGTGACGGTGCTGCGCAACACCCCACTGACCCTGCTCTTCTTCGCCGTCCTGCTCGGTCTGCCGCGCTTCGGCCTGGTCCTGCCGTTCAAGGTCTTCGCGATCCTCGCGCTCGGCTGCTACACCTCCGCGTTCATCTGCGAGGTGCTCCGCTCCGGCATCAACACCGTGCCGCAGGGGCAGGGCGAGGCGGCCCGCAGTCTCGGGATGACCTTCGGGCAGACGCTGGGCAGCGTGGTGCTGCCGCAGGCCTTCCGCTCGGTGATCCCCCCGATCGGTTCGACGCTCATCGCGCTCGCCAAGAACTCGGCGATCGCGGGGGCCTTCAGCGTCACCGAACTGCTCGGCACCTACAAGACCCTCAATGAGCTGGGCTACAGCATCATCTGGACCTTCGTCTGGATCGCCGTCGGCTACCTCATCATCACGTTGTCCATCAGCGCGCTCTTCAACGTGCTGGAGAAGAGCTACGGAGTGGCCCGATGACCCACACGGCGGCCGCCACGACGCTCTACGACATCCCGGGCCCCCGGACCCGCAAACGCCACTTCGTGTACGGAATCGTCTCGACGGCCCTGATCGTCGGCCTGGTGGGCTGGATCATCTATCTGCTCTTCGAGACCAAGCAGTTCACCAGCGCCAAGTGGACCCCCTTCGAGTACAAGGGCATCCAGGAACTCCTGCTGCGCGGACTGGGCAACACACTCAAGGCCTTCGCCTACGCGGCGGTGCTCTCCCTGGCTCTCGGCGCGGTCCTGGCCGTCGGCCGGCTCTCCGAACACCGGGCGGTGCGCCGGCCGGCGACGCTCGTCGTGGAGTTCTTCCGGGCCATGCCCGTCCTGGTGATGATCTTCTTCATCTTCGTGGCGCTCAAGGTACAGCCGCTGCCCGCGCTGGTCGCCGGGCTGACCCTCTACAACGGCTCGGTGCTCGCCGAGGTGTTCCGTACCGGCATCAACTCGGTGGATCGTGGACAGCGCGAGGCCGCGTACGCACTGGGCATGCGCAAGACGCAGGTCATGACCTTCGTGCTGGCCCCGCAGGCGGTGCGCGCCATGCTGCCCACCATCATCAGCCAGTTGGTGGTGGCTCTGAAGGACACCTCGCTCGGCTATCTGATCACGTACGAGGAGTTCCTCCACGCGGGCAAACTCATCGCGTCCAACCTCGACTACGATCTTCCCTTCATCCCCGTGGTGATGGTGATCTCGCCGATCTACATCGGAATGTGCATGCTGCTCTCCTGGTTCGCCACCTGGGTGGCCAAGCGGGAGCGGCGCAGTCCGAAGACGGAGGCCGTGGAAGTCGCACCGGCCGAACCAGGAACGCTGCTGCCGGGACTGCGGTAGCAGCCGTACGGCGGACCGGAGGAGCGGTACCCGCCCGGCAGCAGCCGGTGATCACTTCTCGCGCAACGGGACGGACAGGTAGGAGGGGTCCGCGCCCGGCGAGAAGAAGGTCAGCTGTGCGCCGGCCGGGTTGTGCTCGATGTACAGGGGGTCGACGGTGTCGAGCACCAGGGCGAGCCGACGTCCGGCCGGGACGTCGTAGGCGGTGGAGAACAGCTCCAGGCCGACGACGAACGGACGGCCCGGAAGCTGTCCGTGGGGTACGGAGGTCTTACGGGTTGCTCCCCACGCGTGTCAGTGCACAGTGAGCCGACGGGGACCCCGGTCAATTACCGTTGTAACTCCCCGGTAAGTTGCGTGAGGGTAACGATTGTTGGACGTGGTGTCAGTAGTGGCAAGCCAACGGGAGCAGGGAAAGGGATCAACTGAGCGCGCTCTTCGCCTGCCAGTCGGTCCAGGACACATTCCACGCCCCGTAGCCGTTGCCCTCCGCGACCGTCCCCTTGGCGTCCGCGCCGGTGATCTCGAACGGGTCGCCGACCTGGGCCTTGTCGTACAACTCCGCGGCGTTCGCATCGCTCATTCCCACGCAGCCGGAACTGTGATTGGCGACCCCGAAGTACGCGGTGTTCCACGGCGCGGCATGGGCGTACATCCCCGACCAGGTCAGCCGCATCGACGAGTCGACCATCTTGTCGTACGCATCGCCCAGACCGACCGTCTCGGAGCGCATGTTGATCGTGCCCTCCTTGGCCATCAGTACGGCCGTGCCCCGCCAGGACGCCTTCTCGCCGCCCGGGGTGCCCGCCGACATCGGCACGTCCATGACCGTCTTCCCGTCCCGGTGCAGCGCCAGCCGGTGACGGTCGAGGTCGACCTTGACCACCTGGTTGCGGCCGATGGTGAAGGTCGTCCGGTAGTCGCGCACGAACCAGCCGCCGGCCGTTCCGGAGTCGATGCCGCCCAGTTCGGCGTCGAGCGTGACGCGGGTACCGGACTTCCAGTAATCCTTGGGCCGCCAGTCGACGCGGTCCTTGCCGGAGTAGTCCTGCAGCCAGCCCCAGGAGCCCTCGGTGTTGTTCGACGTGGACACCTTGAGTGCCTTCTCGACCGCCGCCTTGTCCTTCACCGGGTTGTCGAAGACGATCGACAGCGGCTGGGCGACACCGACCGTGGTGTTCTTGCCGGGGGCGAGCGTCAGCTTGTTGACCTTGTCGGCCTCGGCTGTCGAGAAGCCGGCGCGGTCCGTGCCACCCCTGGTGTCCGTCGCCTCGACGCTGTACTCGGTGCCGGGTGCGGCGACCCGGTCCGAGGTCCAGCTGTGGCCGTCGCCGGATATCCGGCCCGTGAGCGCGTCACCCTCGGCGGCGGTCACCTTCACTGTCTTGAGCTTTCCGTCTGCCAGCGTCACCTTCACCGGCTTGCCCGCGGTGGCGCTGGTGCCCTGGAGGTTCACCGAGATCCTGGTGTCCGGAGCCTGAGAAGTCCCGGCGGCGTGACCGGATCCGGAACCGGTGTCCGATGCGGCAGCGCCGCCGGAGCAGGCGGTCAGCGCGGCGCCCAGCACCGCCGTTCCGGCTATCAGGGTGAGCCGGGCCGGGCCGGCCACGGGTGCGGTACGGCGTATGTGCCGGCGTGCAGAGATCAATGGAAAAACCTCCAGGGCTGCGCTTCTCACCGGTGGAGAGGCATTCACCAGACTTTAGGTTCCTCAGATCCCTGAAAGACCATGGATTCCGTTGTGTGACAGCGAATGGAGCGCAACGGTCATCGTCCGGTCACATGCGCCGCTCCGACCCGTCACGGACCGCTGTGAGCATCCTGTGCAGCCCCGCCGAGCCGAACGAAGGGGCGGGACCAGGGGAGGGCCACGGACATGTCAGCGCTGCTCGCGACCGGTGACCGCAGAGGTGAACAGGGGATGCGGATACGCAGCCTCACCGCCGCCGAGCACCGGGCGGGTGTGACCGTGCGGGCCGGGGCGAGCTTTCTGCAGTATCCCTCCTGGGCCGGAGTGAAGGACCAATGGAAGTCGGACATGGTCGGATGGCACGGCGCCGACGGCGAATTGACGGGCAGCGCCCTGGTCCTCTACCGGCAATTCCCGGGCACCCGTAAATACTTCGCCTATCTGCCGGAAGGGCCGGTGGCCGACTGGGCCGATCCCGACATCGACCGCTGGCTGCGGCCGTTGACGGCGCATCTGCGGAAGGCGGGCGCCTTCGCCGTACGGATCGGGCCGTCACCCGCGTACCGCCGTTGGGACACCGCCCGTCTCAAGGCGGCCACCGGGCCGGGCCGGAAGGTCCGCGATGTGCTGGCGACCGAGGTGGACCCGCTCGGCACAGCCGTTGCCGACCGGCTCCGGGCGCGCGGCTGGCGGCGGTGCGGCGGGGACGGCGACGCCGGCAACGACGCCGACGCGCAGCCGCGCTACGTCTTCCAGGTGCGGCTCGCCGGACGCACCCCTGACGACCTGTGGGCGGGGCTCAACCAGGAGTGGCGCCGCAACATCCGCAAGGCCGAGAAGTCCGGTGTCCGGATCGTCGTCGGTGGCGCGGCGGAGCTGCCCGAGTTCCATCGGCTGCTGCGGATCACCGAGGAGCGTGACGGCTTCCGGCTCGGCCGCTCCCTCGCGTACTTCCAGCGGCAGTACGCCGTGCTCAACGCCGAACGGCCCGGCCGGATGCAGCTCTATCTCGCCGTCCACGAGGACGAGATCCTCGCCGCGCACACCATGATCAGCACCGGGCGGCGGGTCTGGTACCAGACCGGCGCGTCCGCCGACCACCGGCGCGAGGTCCGCCCCAGCAACGCCCTCCAGTGGCGGATGATGCTCGATGCGCACGCCCTCGGCGCCGAGCTGTACGACATGCGCGGGGTACCCTCCACCCTTGACCCCGACGACCGGTCCTTCGGACTGCTGCGCTGGAAGCTCGGCACCGGTGGGCAGGTCGTCGAGACCCTCGGGGAGTGGGAGACATCGGTGGGCGGAGCCGCCAACAACACCCTGTACAGGGCGTTCCAGGCGTACCTGGCCCGCCGGTGACCGCCGCGCAGACGACCGGGACGGTCGCGCAGGAGGGGCCGGAGGGACGGCGGAGGCCGGGCTCGGTGCTGCGCAGCGGCGCCGTCATGGCCGCGGGCTCGGTCGTCTCGCGGGCGACCGGGTTCATACGCTCGGCAGTCGTCGTCGCCGCCCTCGGCACCGGACTCACGGCCGACGGCTACACGGTCGCCAACACCGTCCCCAACATCCTCTACATGCTCCTGATCGGCGGCGCTCTCAACGCCGTGTTCGTCCCGGAGCTGGTGCGGGCCGCCAAAGAACACAGCGACGGCGGCGCCGCGTACACCGACCGGCTGCTCACCGTCTGTTCGGTCGGCCTGGTCGCCCTCACCGCGCTGGCGGTCGTCGGCGCCCCGCTGATCGTCGGCACCTACACGGACTACTCCGGGGAGCAGGCGGAGCTCACGATCGCGCTGGCCCGCTACTGTCTGCCGCAGATCCTCTTCTACGGGCTCTTCACCCTTCTCGGGCAAGTGCTGAACGCCCGCGACCGGTTCGGCGCGATGATGTGGACTCCTGTCCTCAACAACGTCGTGATCATTGCTGTGTTCGGTCTCTACCTGGCGATCGTGGCTGGTTCCGATGGAGAGTTGACCGCCACCCATGCCCGGCTGCTGGGCTGGGGGACGACCGCCGGGATCGTCGTGCAGACGCTGGCCCTGGTGCCCGCGCTGCGGGCGGCGAACTTCCGCTGGCGGCCCCGGTTCGACTGGCGGGGGAGCGGTCTGACCCGCCCGCTGCGGTCGGCCGGATGGCTCGTCATGCTGGTACTGGCGAACCAGGGCGCCTACTGGGTGGTGACCCGGCTCTCCACCATCACCGGACAGCACGCCGTCGAGCAGGGGGTGGCGGGCGGCGCGGGCTACACCGCGTACAGCTACGCCTTTCAGCTGTGGGTGGTGCCGCAGGGCATCGTGACCGTCTCGCTCGTCACCGCGCTGATGCCGCGGATGAGCCGTGCGGCGGCCGACGGCGACCTTGCCGGGGTGCGCCGCGATGTCTCGTACGCGCTGCGGACCACGGCCGCGGTCGTGGTGCCCGCGGCGGGTGCGTTCTTCGCGCTGGCGCCGTGGGTGATGGGGGCCGTGTTCGGATACGGACGGACCGGCGACGCCGACATCGCGGTGATGGCGGGGATGATGATGGCGTTCGCGCCGGGGCTCGTCGCGTACTCCGGACAGTACGTGCTCTCCCGGGGGTTCTACGCGATGAGCGACACCCGTACGCCGTTCTTCCTGAACCTGGTGATCGCCTCGCTCAACGCCGGGCTGTCGGCGCTCGCCTATCTGGTACTGCCTGTGCGGTGGGCGGTGACGGGGATGGCGGGGGCGTATTCGGTGGCGCTCTTCGCCGGGTTCGCGGTCACGGGATATGTGCTGCATCGCCGGGTGTCCCAAGGCGCCGGGGGGCCACGGTCGGTGCTGTGGCGCTCGGCCGGACTGTGGGCGCATGCGCGGCTGGTGGTGGCCTGCGTGCCGGCGGGGGCGCTGGCGTACGGGGTGGCCCGCGCATGTGACGGGTTCGGGGACTTCGCGGCCGCGGGGGCGGGGACCGCAGTGCTGCTGGCAGTGGTGGGGGTGTTGGCCCGGCCGCTGCGGTTGAGCGAGGTCAGTGCCATGGTGGCTGCGGGGCGTACGCGGATCCGGGGGGTCGGCGGCCGGTGAGAGCGTCCTGCTCGCGTCCGGCTGCCGCCCCGTCCTCCGTTGCCGGAGGGGCCTGATGTGCCGGACAGGTTCGATCGTGATCGTGGGGATACTGGTGCCATGCCGCGTGTGCTTCTGATCGAGGACGACCCCTCCGTACGGGAAGGGGTCGAGCTCGGGCTGCGTCGGCGCGGGCATGAAATGCGGGCCGTGGAGAGCGGGGAGGCGGGACTCGGTGCGCTGGCGGAGTTCCGGCCGGATCTCGTCCTGCTGGATCTGATGCTGCCCGGCATGAACGGCGTCCAGGTCTGCCGTCGCATCAGGGAGTCCAGCCAGCTGCCGATCATCATGCTCACGGCACGCGGCGACGACTTCGACGTGGTCGTCGGGCTGGAGGCCGGGGCCGACGACTACATCGTCAAACCCGCCCGTACCGAGGTGATCGAGGCCAGGATCCGGGCCGTGCTGCGACGGCTCGCCGAGCCGGTCGGGCGCAGTGGCATCGAGTTCCACGGCGAACTCGCCGTCGACCGCGCCGGGCTGTCCGTCGCCAAGGCGGGGGAGCGACTCCTGCTCGCCCCCTCCGAACTGAAGCTGCTGCTGTACCTGTCGGCCTCGCCCGAGCAGGTCTTCAGCAGGCAGCAACTCCTCGAATACGTGTGGGAGCACAGCTACCACGGCGACGCGAGGCTCGTCGACGCCTGTGTGCGGCGGCTGCGGCAGAAGATCGAGGACGTGGCGGGCAGCCCCCGCTACATCCAGACCGTCCGTGGCTTCGGCTACCGGTTCGGGCCGCTCGAATGAAGCTTCTCGCCGCCCGCTTCGGCCTGCGCATCCGCCTCGTATCCGCCTTTCTGCTGGTCGCGGCGATCAGCGCGGTCACCACCGCGACCCTGACCTACCGCGAGGCCCGGTCCGCGATCCTTCAGCAGGCGCAGGACACGGCGGTCGCGCAGTTCCGGGACCGGATCACCGCGCAGACGGTGTCCCTGCCCGTCGATGCGACCCGGCTCCGGACGATGTGCCAGACCCTCGCCCGCGAGGGCAAGCCGCACACCTGGATCGTCTTCGCCGAATACGCGGACCTGAAGGTCTCGTCCTCGGACCGGCCCGTCTCCAACGTGATCACACCCGAACTGCGCGATGCGGCCCGGAACACCGAGCACGCCTCGTTCCAGCGGGTCGTCAAGGACGGCAGACCCTGGCTGACGATCGGGATGCCCGTGATGTTCGACCGGGGCGAGGGGCGTCAGCCCACCGGGCTCGTCCTCTACGCCGTGATGCCGCTCCTCCCGGAGGAGGCCAATGTCAGCGCCATGGTCACCGCGGCCCGCGACGGCGCCCTGCCCGCCCTCCTCATCGCGCTGGTGCCCGCACTGCTCGCCGCCCGCAGTGTGCTGCGCCCGGTACGTGATCTGCGGCGGGCCGCCGCCGGTATCGGCCGCGGCGAGCTCGACACCCGTATCGAGGTGAAGGGCTCGGACGAACTCGCAGATCTGGCCTGGACGTTCAACGAGTCGTCCACCAAGCTCCAGCAGTCCGTGGAGGAGCTCCGGCAGGCGGAGGAACGGGCCAGACGCTTCGCCTCCGACGTCTCGCACGAGATGCGCACCCCGCTCGCCGGGATGCTCGCCGTCACCGAGGTCCTGGACGAGGACGCCGCGCACCTGAACGCCGACACCGCGGCAGCCGTGCGGCTGATCAGCGCGGAGACCGGGAAGCTGGCCACACTGGTCGAGGACCTGATGGAGATCTCCCGCTTCGACGCGAAGGCCGCGGACCTTCATTCCGACGAGGTCGATGTCGCCGAGACGATCCGCAAGACCTTGCAGAGCAGACGGTGGGAGGGCCGGGTCGCCGCCGAACTCCCGGAAGGCGTAAGGGCCGTGCTCGACCCGCGGCGTTTCGATGTGATCGTCGCCAACCTGGTCGGCAACGCGCTGCGGCACGGTGCCGAGCCCGTCTCCGTACGGCTGTGGACCGTGCGGCGGGACGGAAGGGACCGGCTGGTGACGGAGGTCGCGGACAGCGGTCCCGGGATCGAGGCAGCCGTGCTGCCGCACATCTTCGACCGATTTTACAAGGCCGACGCGGCACGAACCCGGTCGGCGGGCAGCGGACTCGGTCTGGCGATCACGCAGGAGAACGTACGGCTGCACGGTGGCACGGTCCACGCCGCCAACATCCCGTCCGGCGGCGCGGTGTTCACCGTCGAGCTGCCCCGGGAGGGGATGTGAGGCGGCTGCGCGCCCTGGTCGCGCTGATGGTGTTCGCGCTGCCGGCGACCGGGTGCGGCATCCGGGCCTCGGACGTGGTCGAGGTCGGTGATCCGGCGACCGTGGACGTGGCTGCGGGGAGCCGGGAGGGCACACTGCTGTACTTCGTCTCCTCGTCCTCCCCGGGCATGCTGCTGCCCGTCGTACGGCAGATCGAGATACCGACGGAGACCGCGTCCTCGGGTACAGGGGATCTGAAGGGCTCGTCGGGCAAGGCGCTCGTCCTGCTCTTCGAGGGCCCCTCCAGAACGGAGCAGGATGCCGGAATGGCCACGGAACTCCCCCGGAGCCGTGTCGGGTTGAGCATGGCCGTGACTCGGAGCGGGGTGCTGGTCCGGCTGGACGGCCCTGTTACCGGACTTTCCGGACTCGCCCAGCAGCAGCTGATCTGCACGGCAGTCCACTCCGGCGTGCCCGATCCGGGCGCGGCGGTGACGCTGTCCGGCACCGATGGCTCCGTCGGGCCCGCCCACTGCACCGTCTGACCGCCCCCCGGGTGGACTCGGGACGAGATCGTCCGGCCGGGGGCGCCCCGGCCGGGGCCGGAGCGCCGTCCGGGCGTTCGAAGCCGATCACGCTGATCAGGGCGTTGTCCGGGTGCGGTGGGCCGGTGACCTTCGACGGCGGGTTCCACCAGGTGTCGGGGCTTCATCCGGCCCGGTGCGGGCTGCACCAGTGTGGACCGGCCCGGTCGGGCCGACGTCGCAGCGGATCAGCTCGACGCGCGGTGCGAGGTGCGCGGCGCGGGTACGGGCGTCTGGGCCGCCCGTGTCACGTCCGCCACCAGTTCTACCACATCGGGCCCGTACGCCTGCGAGTTGACCACTTTCAGCAGCAGGCAGAACGTGTGGGTGCCGTGCTTGCGCGACAGCTTCTCGTAATTGCGGGCCAGATAGCGCGACGCCGCCTGATTGGTGACCGCCTGCTGTCCGCAGAACAGGAAGACCGGACGGGTTTCCTGATCGGCCGTCAACCGGGCAAGCACCACGTACTCGGCGACACCCTTCTCCGCCCGGTAGCGCTCCGTGCCGACCTGGAAGGCGCCGCGGTCCGGGCCCGGTTCCGGATCCGTGTTCACCTTCACGCCCGGCAGAAGCGAATGCAGATGGGCGGCCATCCGGCGATTGGAGACCGGACCGCCGACGCAGAACTCGGTGCGCTCGCCGAAGCCCTGCTGGGTGACGTCGTGCGAGAGGATCTGCGCGTGGGCCGAGCAGTCCTTTATCAGCGCGGAGAGTTCGAGCAGGGCGTAGACGTCGTGGCGGTGGACGGCGCCGTCGCCGCCCGCGTCGCGGTTGACGACAAGCAGGCACTCCGAGTTCCCGGGCAGTCCGAAGAACGCCTGTTTGCGGCGGAGCTTGCGGCGCCAGAGGTAGGTACGGGCGATCCAGCCGAGGGCGGCACTGATGCCGGCGGCTATGACGCCGAGCACGATGTTGCGTACGTCGTCAGTCATGGGCGGGCATGGTATCGGTGATTCGGATCCATGTTCACTTCGGTCCTGACGAGACGTATGAGGCGGAGTTACCCTGCGCGGACGATCCTTCACTGGAGGTGCGCATGCGACGTTCCGTCGCGCGAAATATTTCGTTGTTGGGTGTTCTCGCCGCTGTCGTCTCGGTCGGGGCGGCCGCACCGTCCTCGTCCGCACTGCCGATAGCGCCGCCCCCCAAGTCGCCCGTCGCCGTGGGCTACGGCGGCGCCGTAGCCAGCGTCGACGCGGACGCCACGGCCGCCGGGATCGAGGTGCTCCGCAACGGCGGCAACGCCGTGGACGCCGCCGTGGCGACCGCGGCCGCGCTCGGCGTGACGGAGCCGTACTCGGGGGGCCTCGGCGGGGGCGGCTACTTCGTCTACTACAACGCCAAGAAGCACACCGTGGAGACCATCGACGGCCGCGAGACCGCGCCGCGCAGCGCGGACTCCTCCCTCTTCCTGGAGGACGGCAAGCCCCTCGCCTTCGCGGACGCCGTCACCAGTGGCCTGGGCGTCGGCACGCCCGGCACCCCGGCCACCTGGGCCACCGCGCTCGACGCCTGGGGCAGCAAGCCACTGAGCGGGCTGCTGAAGCCGGCCGAGCGCCTCGCCAGGGACGGCTTCGTCGTCGACTCCACGTTCCGTTCGCAGACCGAGGGAAACCAGGCCCGGTTCGCCGACTTCCCGGACACCGCGAAGCTCTTCCTGCCGGGCGGGCAACTGCCCGTGGTCGGATCCGTCTTCAAGAACCCCGACCTTGCGCGTACGTACGAGAAGGTCGGCCGCGACGGCATCGACGAACTGTACCGCGGCGACCTGGCCGACGACGTCGTACGGACCGTCCGCAATCCGCCCGTCGACCCGAAGGCGAGCCGGGTGGTGCGCCCCGGCGACCTCACGGCGAAGGACCTGAGCTCCTACCGTGCCCTGCGGCAGGCCCCGACGAAGGTCGGCTACCGGGGGCTCGACGTGTACGGCATCGCGCCGTCCTCGTCCGGCGGTACGAGCGTGGGCGAGGCGCTCAACATCCTTGAGCCCACCGACCTTTCACGGGCGAGCGAGGCCCAGTACCTGCACCGCTACATCGAGGCGAGCCGGATCGCGTTCGCGGACCGCGGGCGATGGGTCGGCGATCCGGCGTTCGAGGACGTACCGACGCGTGGACTGCTGAGTCGGCGGTTCGCCGACTCGAGGGAGTGCCTGATCAAGGACGACGCGGTGCTGACCAGTCCGCTCGCCCCCGGCGACCCGCGCCGTCCGGCCGACTGCGCGAACCGTGGAACGGCCGCCCCGACGACGTACGAGGGGGAGAACACCACGCATCTGACGGCCGCCGACAAGTGGGGCAACGTCGTCGCGTACACCCTGACCATCGAGCAGACCGGCGGCAGCGCCATCACGGTGCCGGGGCGCGGATATCTGCTCAACAACGAGCTGACGGACTTCTCGTTCGCGCCCGCCAACCCGGCGGTGCACGACCCGAATCTGCCGGGTCCGGGCAAGCGGCCGCGGTCGTCGATCTCGCCGACGATCGTGCTGAAGCACGGGAAGCCGGTACTGGCCCTGGGCTCGCCGGGCGGCGCGACGATCATCACCACGGTGCTGCAGTCGCTCATCGGCACGGTCGACCGCGGTCTTCCGCTCGTTGATGCGATCGCGGCGCCACGGGCCAGTCAGCGCAACTCGCCGACGACCGAGCTCGAACCCGGGCTGTGGAACAGCCCGCTGCGGGCGGAACTGGAGTCGCTCGGCCATGCCTTCAAGCTGAACCCGGAGATCGGGGCGGCGACCGGTGTGCAGCGGCTGCCGGACGGGCGGTGGCTCGCGGCGGCGGAGAAGGTGCGGCGCGGCGGCGGATCCGCGATGGTCGTGACGCCGAGCGACTGAACATGATGGAGCGTCAATAAATTGACCGCGGGGCTGGTTCGTGACCGGATGATGCCACGGACCAGCCCCGTCGTCCTGGTGGGGACATGGGGCCGGGTGGTTCAGAGGGCGGTGAGGACGCGGGGCCCCGCATTCGTGATCGCCACCGTGTGCTCGGCATGCGCCGCTCGGCTGCCGTCGGAGGTGCGCAGCGTCCAGCCGTCCCGGTCCGGATGGAACGCGTCATGCCCGCTGCCGATCAGCATCGGCTCGATCGCCAGCACCATTCCGTGCCGCAACGGCATGCCACGGCCCGGTCGTCCCTCGTTGGGGACAGCCGGGTCCTCGTGCATGGACCGGCCCACGCCGTGGCCGCCGAACCCTTCCGGAATGCCGTATCCGGCAGTCCGGCAGACCGTTCCGATCGCGTGCGCGATGTCCCCGATCCGGTTGCCGACGACCGCCGCCGCGATCCCCGCCTCCAGTGCGGCGAACGCCGTGTCGATCAGCCGGGTGTCCGCGGGCCGGGCGCGGCCGACGGTGAAGCTGACGGCCGAGTCACTGGCCCAGCCGTCGAGCGTCGCGCCCGCGTCGATGCTGACCAGATCGCCGTCGCGCAGCCGCTGGTCGGTCGGGATGCCGTGCACGATCGCGTCGTTGACGGACGCGCAGATCACCGCGGGGAACGGGGTGGGCGCGAAGTGCGGCCTGTAGTTCAGGAACGGCGACCCGGCACCCGCCTCGCGCAGTATTTCGCGCGCCACCTCGTCGAGTTCGCGGAGCGACACACCGACCGCCGCCGTTTCCCGTACGGCTGTCAGGAGCTGGGCCACGACCCGCCCGGCCTCGCGCATCGCCTCTATGGATGTATCTGTCTTGAGCTGCACCATGCCAATTACTATACCGGTTGAAGCGGTATGAGAATACCGTCGGTATGAGAATAACGGTGGCGCTAGAATGCCGGCATGGTACGAACGCCCCTCACCCCGGAAGAGCGCCTGCGCGGCGAACGGCTCGGCCGTCTGCTCCGCGAGGCGCGAGGCGCGCACAGCATGGTCGAGATCGCCGCGAGCGCCGGAATCTCCGCCGAGACGCTGCGCAAGATCGAGACCGGTCGCGCCCCGACCCCCGCGTTCTTCACCGTCGCGGCACTGGCCGGCGCGCTCGGCCTCTCCATGGACGATCTGCTGATCCGCTGCGCCGAGGAACCGGACACGGCCTTCCCGCTGGCCGGGTAGCGCCGGGTTGGCACCCGGCAGCCCCGGGCGTGGATCCGGCCCCTGCTCAGTCGGCGACCGCCACCTCAACGCGGTGGTGGCGCGGTGTGCCGATCTCGTCGGGCGGGGCGATCGCCAGGTCCGGGTGCGAGATGTGCCCGGTGCCGTCGAGCACCGTGCCCACCGTGCTGCGGTATCTGCCGGTGCGGGGTCCCGGCTGACGTCGCTGGGCCGCTCCCTGCTCGGCCCGCTCGACACGGCCTGCCCGTGGACCCGGGAGCGTCTTCCGGAGCCGGTGAGCGCGCGCGAGGCCCACGCGCACCGTTGACGGGACGCGTAGGCTCACGCCCGTGACTTCTCAGACACTCCAGGACCTCGACCGCAGCGAGTACGTCAGCCTGACCACGTACCGGAAGGACGGCACGCCCGTCGCCACGCCCGTGTGGGTGGCGGCCGACAGCGAGGAGCTGTTCATCTGGACCCGGAGCGACTCGTGGAAGGTCCGAAGGATCCGGAACAACAACCGCGTCACGGTGACAGTCTGCGACGTGCGCGGCCGGATCGCCGACGGTGCGCCGGGCGCCGAGGGCACGGCGCGGCTGCTCGACGAGGCGGAAACGCGTGCCGTACGCGGGATGCTGGCCCGCAAGTACACCTGGAAATTCTGGCTGGTCGACTGGCCGGCCATGGTCGTACGCCTCGGCAAGCGGCCGCACACCGGGATCGCCGTCAGCTTCTGAACGGCGGCTGCGGGGGCGTGCACGCCTCCGGCTGTGCGCCGACCGCACCCCAGTCGAAAAGCGGGCGTAGCCGTCCCGTAACACGCCTGCGGTCGAATGCCTGCGGACTGGAAGGTTCCGGTCGACGGTGGGTGAGGGCGGCGGTGCCGGTGGATCAATGTGCTGAGGAAGTAGCCGAGTTCGCGCGATATCTGCAGCGTCTCACGGTTCTGCTCGACCCCGGGCGCGGCTGGTACGGGGTGTTCTGCCGGCGCGACCCCGAGGGAATGCGGGCCTGCCTCGACGGGGCGGAGATCCCGCCGTGGGACGTGGTGGAGTCGCTGCTCCAGGATCTGGCCGGAGAACGCGGCACGGGGTTCGCGGAGCGCGAGTCGGTACGCGCCGCCGCCCTGTACTCCGCGTCGGCCGCCGCCCACGACCGCCGGCCGGGCGGACGACAGGCACTCGTCGAGCGGCTGGAGCTGATGCTCAGGGAGCAGGCCCACGCGGCCCGGCGGTTGCGTGCGGCCGGGCCGAGCGGCACACCGGCGCCGGACGAGCAGGCTCTGGCATGGGCCCAGGACGACCACGCGCGCGCCTCCGCCCGCTGCACGGAGCTGCGCAAGCGGCTGACGGCCGTGACGGTGCCGCAGGGCTGGTTCCGGGCCGAGGAGTCGCGAGGGGCGGGGGAGCGGCCGGAGCCGCCCCGTGTGCCCGGACCCCGCAGTGCCCCCGATCCCGTTCCCGCCGCCGCTTCCCAGGAGCAGCAACTTCCGGCGCATTCCCCTGCTCCGCTGCCCGCCCCCAGGCGTAAGAAGCCGCGCGGCGCCCGCTTCGCCGGACTGGACGTCGACGAAACCGGCCTCGACGCCCCCATGGCCGCGCCCGTCCTGCCCGTCCCGCCCGCCACCGCAGCCGGTCCGCGCGGTGCGCGCTTCGGCGGCGCGCCGACCGGGGACGATGTCGATGCCCGAGCCCGTACATCGCCCCGGGCCGCCCCCGACCCGGCCGCGCGCAGCGCCGCCACCGAAGCCGTGGAGAGGCTTGTCCGGCTGCGCACCGAGGGCCGCAGCGGCGAGGCCCACGTCGTCCTGTGCGAGGCGGCGGGCTGGCCCGCGGACCGGCTCCCGTTGCTCGCCGACGAGCTGCACCGGTCGGGGCTGGCGGCCGACTGGGCGACCCTGCTCTGGGAGGTCTCGTCGCTTCCTCCCGTCGAACTGGCCGCCGCGGCGGGCGCGCTGGCCGCGGCGGGACGCAGCGACGACTGCGGGCAGGTGCTGCGCCAGGGGGTGGCGCGGCCCGCAGCGGAGATCGCCGACGCGGTGCTGGCCCTGGAGCGGACGGGTCTCGAACCGGAGGCGCAGGCGCTGATGAGCGCCTTCGTCCGCGTACACACCCCGGAGGACGCGGCCCGGATCGCGGAGGGCGATCCCCATCAGCTCGTGCCGCAACTGCTGGCCGCCGCCCGTGCGGTGTCTCCTGAGCGGGAGTGGGACCTGCTGCACGCACTGCGGGTCGCGGGCATCGCGGGCGTGCCCGGCTGACCCGCGGAAACCTGTCGACGATCTTTGGCCCGACGACGGCCCGCAGCACATCGAGGAGGCGCCGGCGGGGACCGGGGCGGCGACGACTGCCGGCAGGGCGCTGTCCTTGAACGCCGTTACGGCGAACACCATGGCCACGGCGGGGAGCACGGTCCATGAGCCGATCACCCGTACGTGCTTCCCGTGCCGGGCCGCGTCTGTCGGCGTGGCATCTGCTCTCCTTCGGGGAATGAAGAGAGAGTGTGGACCGCACGGGTAGGAAACATGATCGACTCAGCCGGTTCACGGCAATGGTCTTGCCCCGCCGTGTGACGGGGCTTACGTTCTCCTCCATGCACCGAATCTACGTGCGTAGAAAACGCGTAGAGGCTCTCTGACGCCGCGTCGAAGGAGCAGCTCATGTCCCACGTCGTACGCGCCGCACTCGTCCAGGCGACCTGGACCGGCGACACCGAATCCATGATCGCCAAGCATGAGGAGCATGCTCGCGACGCCGCCCGGCAGGGGGCGAAGATCATCGGCTTTCAGGAGGTGTTCAACGCCCCGTACTTCTGCCAGGTGCAGGAGCCCGAGCACTACCGCTGGGCCGAGGCCGTTCCGGACGGGCCGACTGTTCGGCGGATGCAGGAACTCGCCCGCGAGACGGGCATGGTGATCGTCGTGCCGGTCTTCGAGATCGAGCAGTCCGGCTTCTACTTCAACACCGCCGCGGTGATCGACGCCGACGGCTCGTACCTCGGCAAGTACCGCAAGCACCACATCCCGCAGGTCAAGGGGTTCTGGGAGAAGTACTACTTCAAACCCGGGAACGCCGGCTGGCCGGTCTTCGACACCGCCGTCGGCAAGGTCGGTGTCTATATCTGCTACGACCGGCACTTCCCCGAGGGATGGCGTCAACTCGGACTCAACGGTGCCCAGTTGGTGTACAACCCGTCCGCGACCTCGCGCGGCCTCTCCAGTTACCTCTGGCAGCTGGAACAGCCCGCGTCCGCCGTGGCCAACGAGTACTTCGTCGCCGCGATCAACCGCGTCGGCCAGGAGGAGTACGGCGACAACGACTTCTACGGAACCAGTTATTTCGTCGACCCGCGCGGACAGTTCGTCGGGGAGGTGGCCAGCGACAAGGAGGAGGAACTCCTGGTCCGAGACCTCGACTTCGGTCTCATCGACGAAGTGCGCCAGCAGTGGGCGTTCTACCGGGACCGCCGCCCCGACGCGTACGAGGGACTGGTGGAGCCGTGAGCAGTCTCCACCACCGCCACCTCGCCGTCAGCCCCGAATGGCTCGCGCTCTACTACCGGCATCCGCTGGAGATCACCCACGGTGAGGGCCGGCATGTCTGGGACGCGGACGGCAGGCGCTACCTCGACTTCTTCGGCGGCATCCTCACCACGATGACCGCCCACGCGCTGCCCGAGGTGACGAAGGCGGTCACCGAGCAGGCCGGGCGGATCATCCACACCTCGACGCTGTACCTCAACCGGCCGATGGTCGAACTCGCCGAGCGCATCGCCACGCTCTCCGGCATCCCCGACGCCCGGGTCTTCTTCACCACCTCGGGGACCGAGGCCAACGACACGGCGCTGCTGCTCGCCACCACGTACCGCAGGTCGAACCAGATCCTCGCGATGCGCAACAGCTACCAC
This sequence comes from Streptomyces atratus, assembly GCF_040655115.1. Classification (GTDB taxonomy): domain Bacteria; phylum Actinomycetota; class Actinomycetes; order Streptomycetales; family Streptomycetaceae; genus Streptomyces; species Streptomyces atratus_D. The sequence goes on from NZ_JBFAJH010000016.1 coordinate 21,964, forward strand.
GGCAGGTCGTTCTCGGCCGTCGCCATCACCGGCAACAAGGCCTGGTCGCCGACCAGTCTGTCCCCGCTGCAGACCCTGTACGTCCACGGCGGGGTCCGCACCCGCGGCCCGTACGCGGAACTCAGCGACGCACAGTTCATCAAGGCGTGCGTGGCCGATCTGGAGGACCTGCTCGGGCACACCCGCGGCGCGGCCGCGCTGATCGCCGAACCCATCCAGGGCGTCGGCGGGTTCACCTCCCCGCCCGACGGCCTCTTCGCGGCATTCCGCGAAGTCCTGAACCGACACGGCATCCTCTGGATCTCCGACGAGGTGCAGACCGGCTGGGGCCGTACCGGCGAACACTTCTGGGGCTGGCAGGCGCACTCCCGGAACGGCCCGCCGGACATCCTCACCTTCGCCAAGGGCATCGGCAACGGCATGTCGATCGGTGGCGTCGTCGCCCGCGCCGACGTCATGAACTGCCTGGACGCCAACTCCATCTCGACGTTCGGCGGCTCCCCGGTCACCATGGCGGCCGGCCTCGCCAACCTGTCGTACCTGATGGAACACGACCTCCAGGGCAATGCCCGACGCGTCGGCGGACTGCTCATCGAACGGCTGCGGGCGATCGGCGCGGGCTCGGAGTGCGTGCGGGAGGTGCGCGGCCGGGGCCTGATGATCGGCATCGAGCTGGTGAAACCCGGCACGGACGAGGCCAACCCGGAGGCGGCAACCGCTGTGCTCGAAGCGGCTCGCGAGGGCGGGCTGCTCATCGGCAAGGGCGGCGGGCACAACACCAGCGCGCTCCGGATCGCCCCGCCGCTGTCGCTGTCCGTCGCCGAGGCGGAGGAGGGCGCGGAGATCCTCGCCGACGCGCTGCGGGCGGTGGGGTGACGCGACGGGGGTGGGCGGGCCGGCCCGGTCGTGCCTGTGCAGCTCGGCCGCCACTGCGCCCCGCCAACCGGTTCAGGAGCCGGGCCTGCGGGCCTGCCGATGGCCACTGACACGGGAACCCGGCGGGGAGGAGCGCGGCCGGACCCCGCGGAGGCGCGGGGTCCGGCCGGCCGGTCGGATGGCTCGGTCAGTCCTTGGTGTCGGCAGGGAGCTTCGTCTCGTCGACGGGGGTACGGAGCGAGTCGCGCGGCGCGTCGAACGCGTCCGGCTTCAGCTCGGAGGCCGTCGAGGTTCCAGGCCGCGTCGGTGGCGACGCCCTCGTGGCGCAGAACGGTCGGTGGCATGTCGGTGATCTTGACGTCGTTGCGTACGGAACAGGGCTTGACGCCCTGGCCGCGGGCGATCACGAAGGTGCCGCGCTCCAGCGGTGTGTTGTCGCCCTGGCCACCGGTCGGGGTGTGGCCGTGGTCGGCGGTGATGACGACGAGCCGGTTCTCCTTGGCGTACGTCGGCCGGGAGGCGACGGCGTCGAGCAGCCGGCCGACCTGTCCGTCCACGGTGTTGAGCGCCTTGAGATGGGCATCGCTCGCGCTGCCGGAGGCGTGCCCGGCGCCGTCGACCTCGTCGAGGTGGACGACGGTGGAGTCGGGGTCGCCGCGGGCGATCCGCTGCCGGCGCCGTGGAGCGCGGAGCCGAACGGCCCGTCGGCCACGCCCCGTACCCCGCCCGCACGACGGACTTCCGGGGCCGCTGCCGCGCGTGGCCCACACCGCGACGGCCCGTCCGGAGGTGCGACGGTATTGCGCGAAGCACTCGTGGCTGTCACCTTCGTGATGGTCCGGCAGCATGATCGGACCGCGCTGGTCGATCGCCGGACCGTGGCGTCTTCGGCGACAGCGATGTCGTTCACGCCTCCCCGGATGTCGGTGCCGACCCGCCGCGGCCGTCCGACGGAACGACGGCATGCGCGCCGAGGCCGTGGCGGCGAGGGGCGCGCATGCGCTCACCCGAGGTGGCCGGCCGCGACGGGCGGCTCACCTGCCGCCCCCCGCCCCCGTACCGATGTATACGACGTGGCGTGGCGGCGGCTTTGGGCCGACGGTGTACGTCATGCCCGGAAACGGAAACGTCTTCAGCGGTTAGCCGCAGCGGTATTGCCACAGTGGGTAACCCACTTCTACGTTCTTCACCACGCACCTTGTCTACGTGCGTAGACCCATTCCGCCACCACGAGGAGGGGGACATGAGCCGCACCGTCATCCACGGCGGCCTCGTCGTCACCGCGTCCGACGAACTCCACGCCGACGTACTCATCGAGGGCGGCCGCATCGCCGCGCTCGCCGCGCACGGCACCGACGCAGCCACGAGTTGGAGCGCCGACCGGACCATCGACGCCACCGGCAAGTACGTCATCCCCGGCGGTGTCGACGCGCATACGCACATGGAGATGCCGTTCGGCGGCACCTACGCCGCCGACACCTTCGAGACCGGGACCAGGGCTGCCGCCTGGGGCGGCACCACCACGATCGTCGACTTCGCCATCCAGACCGTGGGGCGCGCGGTCCGCGAAGGACTTGACGCCTGGTACGCGAAGGCCGACGGCAACTGCGCCATCGACTACGCCTTCCACATGATCCTCTCCGATGTGAACGAGTCCTCGCTCAAGGAGATGGACCTGCTCGTCTCGGAGGGCGTCACGTCCTTCAAGCTGTTCATGGCATACCCCGGTGTCTTCTACAGCGACGACGGCCAGATCCTGCGCGCCATGCAACGGGCCGCAGGGAACGGCGGGCTGATCATGATGCACGCCGAGAACGGCATCGCGATCGACGTCCTCGTCGAACAGGCGCTGGCCGCGGGCCGCACCGACCCGCGCTACCACGGCGACGTCCGCAAGGTGGCGCTGGAGGCCGAGGCCACCCACCGTGCCATCCAGCTCGCCCGCGTCGCCGGATCCCCGTTGTACGTCGTGCACGTCTCCGCCGACGAGGCTGTCGCCGAGCTGGCGGCCGCCCGCCACAAGGGACTTCCGGTCTTCGGCGAGACCTGCCCGCAGTACCTCTTCCTCTCCACCGACAACCTCGCCGAGCCGGACTTCGAGGGCGCGAAGTACGTCTGCTCCACCCCGCTGCGGCCCAAGGAGCATCAGGAGGCGCTCTGGCGCGGCCTGCGGAACAACGAGCTCCAGGTCGTCTCCACCGACCACTGCCCGTTCTGCTTCTCCGGCCAGAAGGAGATGGGCCGCGGCGACTTCTCGAAGATCCCGAACGGCATGCCCGGCGTGGAGAACCGGATGGACCTCCTCCACCAGGCGGTCGTGGACGGCCACATCTCCCGCCGCCGGTGGATCGAGATCGCCTGCGCCTCCCCGGCCCGGATGTTCGGCCTCTACCCGAAGAAGGGCACCATCGCCCCGGGCGCCGACGCCGACGTCGTCATCTACGACCCGCACGCCGAGCACACCCTCTCCGCCGAGACCCATCACATGAACGTCGACTACTCGGCGTACGAGGGAAGGCGGATCACCGGGCAGGTCGAGACCGTGCTCTCGCGCGGCGAAGTCGTCGTCGACCAGCGGAAGTTCACCGGTCGGGCCGGACACGGCATGTACACCCCGCGCGCCACCAGCCAATACCTTGACTAGGAGCACCTGTCATGGACTTCGGACTCGTCCTCCAGACCGACCCACCCGCCTCGGCCGTCGTGGGCCTGATGCGCCGCGCCGAACGCAACGGCTTCCGTTACGGCTGGACCTTCGACTCGGCGGTGCTCTGGCAGGAACCGTTCGTCATCTACAGCCGGATCCTCGAGCACACCGAACGCCTCGTCGTCGGACCCATGGTCACCAACCCGGGCACCCGTACCTGGGAGGTCACCGCCTCCACCTTCGCCACCCTCAACGACATGTACGGCAACCGCACCGTCTGCGGCATCGGCCGCGGCGACTCCGCGATGCGCGTCGCCGGACGCAAGCCCAACACCCTGGCCCGCCTCGGCGAGGCCATCGACGTCATCCGGGACCTCGCCGAAGGCCGGGAAGCGACCGTCGACGGGCAGCCGGTCCAGATCCCGTGGGTGAAGGACGGCAGACTGCCTGTCTGGATGGCCGCGTACGGTCCGAAGGCCCTCGCCCTCGCCGGACAGAAGGCCGACGGATTCATCCTGCAGCTCGCCGACCCGTTCCTCACCGAGTGGATGGTCAAGGCGGTGCGGGACGCGGCGGCGGAGGCGGGCCGCGACCCGGACTCCGTGACCATCTGCGTCGCCGCCCCCGCCTACGTGGGCGACGACCTCGACCACGCCCGCGAGCAGTGCCGCTGGTTCGGTGGCATGGTCGGCAACCATGTCGCGGACCTGGTGTCCCGGTACGGCGAACACTCCGGCCTGGTACCCGAGGCACTGACCGAGTACATCGCGGGGCGTGCCGGATACGACTACAGCCACCACGGGCGCGCCGGAAACCCGGACACCGCCTTCGTCCCCGACGAGATCGTCGACCGGTTCTGCCTCCTCGGCCCCGCCGAGGCGCACATCGAGAAGCTCCGGGCGCTGCGCGACCTGGGCGTCGACCAGTTCGCCGTCTACAACATGCACGATGCGCGCGAGGCGACGATCGACGCGTACGGCTCCGAGATCATCCCCGCCCTGTCCGCCTGACCCGCGCCTCCCCCCACGGCTGTACGCGCCCCCTCCCCAGCCCCGCACGGCACCGCTCCCGAGCGAAGGGTCCAGCCGCAATGACGTCCACCGTCCCACCCACTCCACCGACCCCACCGCGGGACCGCATGTCCGCGCCGCCGGACCGGGTGGAACTCGCCCCCGGCGCGGTCCCCGTGGACAACCGCTTCATCAACGCGGACCTGTTGCCCGTTCCCCTGGAGCGGCGTAACTGGACCACGTACAACTTCGCCGCCCTCTGTATCGCGCAAGAGAAAACACGAACATGGGCACGGGGCGCTGACCTGCGGGTTCGTGGAGGTGCTCGCCAGGTGGGGGGTGCAGGGTCCGGTTCGTCCGGGTTCGGCCTGTCGCCGTGGGCTGCTGCCGTTGCATCTGGCCGAGCCGGCGCCTGTGGCCTTGGCCTCTTTTCCGCGAGCAGCACCAGGGGCTGACTGGCGTCCGGCTCCTTCGTATGACCCGAGGGCCCAGTGCCGAGCTCTCGGGGAGGTCGCGTTCCCCTGTACGAGACTCCGCGAACCGAGGTGGCTTCATGTCCTCCAGCGCACCGTCAATACCCGAGACGTCCACGATCCAGCAGACCTATCCCGATGGCCGCGTCGCCCTCGCCGAGGGGGTCGTCCTGGACGATGCCCGGTTCGCCAACGACGATCTGGCGCCGGTGCCCGTCGAGAGACGTACCTGGGGTGTGTACAACTATTTGAGTCTTTGGGTGGGAATGGCTCATAACATTCCGTCCTGGACCCTGGCCTCGGGTCTGGTCGCGCTCGGCATGGACTGGAAGCAGGCGGTCCTCACCATCGCGCTGGCCAACCTCATCGTGCTGGTGCCGATGCTGCTCACGGGGCATGCGGGGACGAAGTACGGGATTCCGTTCCCGGTGTTCGCGCGGGCGTCGTTCGGGATGCGGGGTGCGAATCTGCCGGCGCTGATTCGGGCGGCGGTGGCGTGTGCCTGGTTCGGTATCCAGACCTGGATCGGCGGCGAGGGGATCTTCCTGCTGGCCGGGAAGCTCTTCGGCAGCGGTTGGCAGACCGCTGGTCAGGTCGCCGGGCAGCCGTGGACACTGTGGCTGTCGTTCGGTCTGTTCTGGGCGCTGGAGATCGCGGTGATCGCGCGGGGCATGGAGACCCTGCGGCGGTTCGAGAACTGGGCCGCGCCGTTCGTGATTGTGGGTGCGCTGGCGTTGCTGGTGTGGATCGTGGTGAAGGCGGGTGGGTTCGGTCCGCTGCTGTCGCAGCCGTCGGCGCTGGGGTGGGGAAGCGGTTTCTGGAAGGTGTTCTTCCCGGCCCTGATGGGCATGATCGGGTTCTGGTCCACGCTGTCGCTCAACATTCCGGACTTCACCCGTTTCGGCGGCAGCCAGCGCGCCCAGATGCGTGGCCAGGCCCTGGGTCTTCCCACCACCATGACGCTGTTCGCGCTGCTCTCGGTGCTGGTCACCTCGGGCTCGCAGGCGGTCTACGGCGCCCCGATCTGGGACCCGATCGCGCTCGCCGCGAAGATGGACAGTGTCGCGGGCACCCTCTTCGCCCTGCTCGTGGTCCTGGTCGCCACCCTGTCGGTGAACATCGCGGCCAACGTCGTCAGCCCGGCGTACGACCTCGCCAACCTGGTGCCGCGCTTCATCAACTTCCGTACCGGCGCGCTGATCACGGGCGTGGTCGGGATCGCCATCATGCCGTGGAAACTGATCGCCAACCCGCACGTCTACATCTTCACCTGGCTGGGCGTTGTCGGCGGCTTGCTCGGCACCGTCGCGGGCGTCCTGATCGCCGACTACTGGCTGATCCGCCGCACCGAACTGGCACTGGACGAGCTGTACAGCCCTGCCGGCCGCTACTGGTACACGGGTGGCTGGAACCTGCGCGCGGTCCTCGCCCTCCTCGTCGGCGGCGTCCTCGCCATCGGCGGCTCCTACTCCACTATCGACGCCAACGGCATGGCACAGGGCCCCTTTCCCACCGACGGCCTCATCCCCTTCCTCAAGCCCCTCGCCGATTACGGCTGGGCCGTCGGCTTCGCCTCCTCCCTCCTCCTCTACACCCTCCTCAACCTTGGTGAACGCACCAGACGCTGAGAGCCCGAAACCCCGCAGCCGCCCCCACCCCGCCCCACCCCGCCCCACCCCGCCCCACCCCGCCCCACCCCGCCCCGCCTCCCGGCGCCTCGCCGCGAGGCGGAGGCGCGCACGCCATCCACAGGGCGAGGACCCGGTCGCTGCCAGCCGTGGACAGGGATCGAAGCACTACACCGATCACGCCGGCGACGCCGGCCGCGGCCAGCGCGGGTCCGGCCTGAGCTAAGACCGTGTCCTACATGGTGGTTGGTCGTTGAGGAAGGCATGGGCAGCGTTGGGTGAGGGCTGGATCGTTCCGGACGGGCTGTGGGAGATCGCCAAGCCCTTGTTGCCACCGGCCCGTGTGAGGCCGACAGGGTGGCGGGGTCGTGAACATCGACGACGAGGCGGTGTTCGCCGCGATCATCTACGTGCTGGTCAGCGGGTGAGCCGGCCGACCCGCAGATGCGGGCGCGGGCAGATGCCCAGGTTGCCGGCTTCCACTTGGGAGGGCTGCGCAAGCTGGTGGGCAAGACCCAGGCTGAGGTCGCCGCACTTGGGGGAGTGTCGCAGTCGCGGATCTCCCAGATCGAGAACGGCGACATCGAAGTCATGGAGCTGGAGACCCTGCGCGCCTACGCAGCAGCGCTCGGGAGCCACGTCGACGTCACGGTCAGCATCGGCCCGCATGTCGTCAAGGTCGTTTGAACGTCAGACCCCGGCTGTACGGCGGATTGCAGTGGGATGGCCGTACGCGCCGCGCTGCTCCTCCTGGGCCTGAACGGTCCTGAACGGTGTTGAAGCGGTTGGCCGTGCGCTCCCGGTCGCGGGTGAGGAACCGCAGTGAGTAGCCCCAGGTGCTGTTCTCCCGGGCCAGGTGCACGATCAACTGCCGGACGGTGGCTGCGGTAGCAGGCCGACCCGGCCAGTGGCCCGCGGGATAGGTCCACTCGCGGGCGACGAGCCTCCGGTGCCTGGCCAATAGACTCGTCGGAGTGACGGCGAAGACTCTGGTACCAGCGGTAATGCGGTACCAGCCGGGACAGGAGGGCGAGCCGGATCCGGTCAGCGGGTTCGTGGGGGACTCGCGCGATCTGGCGGCGCAGCACGGCCTTCTCGTGCCGCAAAGCCAACGCCTCCGCATTCTTGGCCGCGTAGGCGCCTCCGGGTCTCATAGTGATCCCTCTCGGGCTGTGGCTGATGTGAGGAAGTACTCTTCCGAGTACCTGACCATGGAGACCCCCGAGGCGTAGCGCATCTCATCGCGGTCGACGTCCTTTCCGGCAAGTACGCCTATGTAGCGGCCCACGATGTCAGCCCCGGCGGCCTCACTCAGGACGATACCGCCACCGAATCGTGGATTTATCTCCGTAATGTATACCGGCGTCTGCGGGTCCGTGGTGATGAAACCCTGGACGCAGCACGGGCCTTCGAACATGACAGCGTCGATCGCATCCCGGACGGCCTTCAGCACCCTGGGATCGTGAAAAGTCGTGCCCGCCACGCTCATGCCGCCCTTCACCCGGTCCCGCATTCGGAGAGCGCACACCGACTGCCCCTCGCCCCAACGAAGACAGTCAGCGGTGAACTCCTGTCCCGTGAGCAGTGGTTGGACGATGGGTGCCGGTATGAGTTCGCAGACCGCAGATGCCTGCTTCAGAGTGAAGCAGCGGTACACGTCCCGGCTGCCTCGCCCGGTACGGGGTTTGACGATGAGTCCGGACACCGACTCGATGGAGCCGATCTCGTCGGGCAGGTAGGTGACCGGGGTGGGAATTCCGTTCTTGTTCAGGACTTTGGAGAAGAGGAGCTTGTCCAAACACTGTTCAACGGTGGAGGGACTCGGAAGCCAGGTTGCGAGTCCCAGCCGCCACAGCTCATCCCCCCGAGATGCGAGCACCATCAGCTCTTCGTCCAGGGTCGGAACGAATGCGGTGGCAGCGGTCGCCTCCGCCAGCTCGGAGAGCTGAGCGAAGTATCGAGCATCAGACGCCGGCAGCGTCAAGTGGGGTTCTACATCCGGTAGGTGGAGCCCCGAAGCCAGCGGGTCGCAGTCCAGCGCGACAATACTGATACCTCGGTTCCGCAATGTCTTGATCAGGCCGAAGCCCGCTGCGCCGCCAACACCAGTGACCATCACCCTGGACAACGGGTCCGGGCTGGGCATTGCGCTCCTGGCTGTCTTGTTCATTGAGTCCCTCGCCTGCTCTCGGTACCACTGAGCGGATCTCATCGTGACCAGCTCGGGTGACGGCCGGCCGGCCGCGCACCAGGTGACCCTTCACTGCGGACGGGTGACCCGACGGCCGGCGATGTAGAGCACGTCGATGCCCTGGCGGAGGAACAGTTCGAGAGCTTCGGCCGGGCGTTCCACGATGGGTTCCCCCGGGCCGTTGAGTGAGGTGTTCAGGACGACGGGAATCCCGGTGAGTTCGTGGAAGCGGCTGATGAGCCGGTAGTAGTCACCGCTGGTCGCGTCGACGGTCTGAATGCGTGCGGTGCCGTCGACGTGGGTCACGGCGTCGAGTCCCGGCGCGTCGACCTCGGCGTTGAAGAGCATGTACGGCGACGGCAACGGCACTGACCCGAACCATCTGACTGCATGTTCTTCGAGCACCGACGGTGCCAGTGGGCGCCATTGCTCGCGGTGCTTGACGCGGTTCACACGCGGCCAGTTGTCGGCAGGCCGCGGATCGGCCAGCAGCGACCGGTGCCCCAACGCTCTCGGACCGGCCTCGCTGCGGCCGTCAAACCAGGCTACGAGCTTGTCCTGGACGAGATCCTCCGCGGCGCGGACGGCCATGTCGTCACACCGTTCGACGACGACCAGGTTCGCCACTTCGGCCAGCGCTCGCTCCACCTCGTCCTCGTGGTACGTCGGCCCAAGGTAAGGGCTGGAGCACCTCGGCCTGCTGTCGGACAGCGGGTTGCCGAAGACGTTGTGGTAGACGGCGAGTGCCGCACCGATGGCGATCCCGCCGTCGTCGCACATCGGCTCAACGAAGACGCGTGCGAAGCTGCCTTCCGAGGCGATGCGGGAGTTCGACGGGCAGTTCAGCGCGGTGCCGCCGCTCAGGCAGAGGTTGTTCGTGTCCCGGCCGAGCGCTACCAGCAGCTTGTGCAGCGAGTCTGCCGCCGCCAGGCGGATCTGCTCCAGCAACAACTGGGTGCTCGCCGCGATGTCGACGTTGATCGGCGCGGTGACCTGTGTGGGCCGGCCGTACGGCTGCATGTCGTAACCGGAACGCCGACCGGCGTCGACGCAGTGCCGCAGCCAGTCTGCCGCCACATCGGTGAACCGGTTCCGGTAGTCATGGTAGTTGCCTACGAACCGCTCATCGAAGAATTGCGGTCGCCCGTGTGCGGCGAGGCCCATGAGTTTGCCTGGCCCGCCGGGGACGCCGAGACCGAGCATGGTGGAGACGTGCTGGTAGAGGAAGCCGATGTTCAGTGTGTGGGGCATGAGTGGATATATGGCTTCGTCCTCGGCGTAGAAATACATTCCGGGACTGCATGCCTGTTCCTCGAAGCTGCGGCCCCGAACCCGTTCCTCATCGATGGAATACCCGTCGTGGGTCAGGATGGCAGCCCGGCGAAAACTCGACTGGTAGTACGAGCAGGCGGCATGGGCCAAGTGGTGGTGGACGGCGTAGCCCGGTATCCGGAAGCCGTCGATCGTGACGACGACCGGGGTATGGAAGCCGTGTCTCAGATCCTCCGAGAGGTGTTGGGAATCGAAGGGCCCGTGCAGGCCGACCGGAACTCGCCAGGTCTCGTCGACCGAGAAGTGGTCCAGCCAGGGAACCCCTCGGGAGAGGCATTCCGTCCGCTGTAGGTCTCCCGGAGTCATCTGCGCGAAGACCTGGCCCACATAGCTCTGCGACAGGTCCGGGTCGGACAGCATGTGAAACAGCGTGCGTTCTCCGGATGCCGCGATCTCCGCATGGCTCAGGCCGGAGAACCGTGCGGCGAACGGGCGGTCGAACTCGTCCTCGCCGCAGTACCGGACGACGAGCCGTGACGGGTCGTCCACCAGGAGTTCGACGGCTTGCGTGGAGGAGACCGCCACGACGTCGACGTCGCCGGGACCGAGCCCGGCGGCCTTGAGCGTCGCGCCGATAGTGTCCATGTCCAGGCCGAGCCGATGCTTGATCCGGCTGACCCTCTCGCACAGCGTGAACGCGACGATTTCCCCGGATCGGATGACCGCCACGGCTGCGTCGTGGCCGAAGTGCAGACCCAGCACTGTCGAGCCGGGGCCGGTCTCGCGTCGCTTCTCGGTGAGCCCCATACTGTTTCTCCGATCAGGCATGTCGCTCGTGTGGGAGATGGCCCTTCCTGTGTGTCCCCATTCTCATGACGGCTGGTACTGCCGTCTGGCTATGGGTCAAGGCGGTCGGAGACCTTTGTCCACCGTCGTGAGGTCCCGTCTTGCGCTGTCAGCGTCGTGGCGTCGGGGGAGTGCAGGCTGATCGGACCGCTGTCCCGGCGGGCTCCCAGCGGCACGTCGACCGATTCACCACGGATGACGCTTTCCGCGCCGTTTGCCGCAACCCTCCCGCTGAACGCGTTCGTGAAGGTTCGGCCCTGATCGTGGCTCATGCCCAGCCACCAGACGCTGTCGCCGATCTGTCGGATGTAGTACGTGCCTGCGTCGTCCGCGGTCCAGATCCCGGTGAGGCTCCCCCGTGCCACCGGTGCGACGATGTCGACCGAGTACACCGGACCGACCGCGAACGAGTCTGCCTGCCCGGGCTGGGTGGGACGCGAGGCGAGGAACCCGCAGACTCGTACTTGGGTACCCGGCGGGAGGTCGCGGCCACGCAGCCGCGCCGACCCGTCCGGCGCCACCGGGGCATCGCCGTTGACTGGGCGCCCGTCGAGGAAGAGCACGCTGTTTCCGTCGCGCTGCATCCAGCCGGGAAATCGTGGCGATCGCGTGCGCCCCAGGATCGTGCAGACCATGGTCTGTTGCTCCGGAACGTTCGGCCATGCCGCCCCGGGGCTTCGCAGCGGACGGTCGAGCTTGATAGTGAAGGAGATGTCGTCGCCTTCCGCGGCGAGGTTCCGGACGACAGTGCCGTGCGCGACCACGGACTCCGCGCTCGCGACCAGTCCGCGGGCGTTCGACCCGCCGGCACCGAACTGCTCGGTGAACTCGGCGATGGCGTCCACCCTCGTCGGCAGGTCGGTCCTGTTCCACATCGAGCAGCCGAAGCCGCCGGTTTCCCGCAGCCTTCCTATCTCGTCGGTTGACACCAGGCTCAGATCCATCGAGCCGCTCTGCGGGACGTCGCCGCGCGGGGTGTCCGCCCACTCACCGAGCACCGTCGAGCCGATCAGTCGGCCGCGGTAGACGTTGGCGAACCTGAGGCCGAGGTGAAACTCATCGGCTCCCAGCGGTGTGTCGGCGCTCAGCCCCACCCACCACAGTGTCCCGGCCTCGTGACGGACGAAGTACAGTGCGCGATCCTCGCCCACCCACGTTCCGGTCAGGGTTCCGTCCCTTGGTGTGAACATAGCCATGACTCTGAACGAGGGGCGATCGACATGCAACCCCGTGTAACCATAGGGCGGTTACGTGATAGTCGGCTGAAGGAGGCCAGTATGTCTGGCGAATTGATCGCCTCATTGGCATCGTCCGGAGCACTGGCTTTGGTCAATGCTGCTGCGACCGACGCATGGAATGGCGCCCGAGACGGTTTTCTCAGGCTGTTCGGGCATGGTGAAGCCGAGCGCGAACGTGTCACGGCGAACCGGCTCGACGAGGTCGCGGCGCAGCTGGAAGGAGCCGGTGAGGACCGCCAGGACCAGGTGCGAGAGGCGTTGCTGCTCGTCTGGCGCACCCGGCTGGCCGATCTACTGGAGGAACGGCCGGACGCTGCCGCGGAGATCCGGGCCCTGATCGAGCAGGTCCAAGCCGCGCTGCCGACAGCACAACCACAGGGCAAGCAGGCGATCGGCACCGGATCGGCCTATCTTGCCAACAGCGGCGGGGTGAACATCGTGAACACCGGTGTAGCAGGAGACATCACCTTGCGCGGCGAACCGCGTGGCCATGAAGCCTGAGTCATCCGGGAGGAATGACGCCGTGCGGTCGTCCGGCGACGTCCGCCTGCAAAGCACCGGCGGTGTCAACATCGGCAACACCGGGATCATTGGCACGCTCGTCATCGGCGAAGTGCAGCCCCAGGCCGAGGAACGGCCGTGGATGGTTCCGCCGCCTGCCGGGCCGGTGGTCGACCGGCCGGAGCTGGCCCGGTCGTTACGGGACGCCCTGCTCGCCCCGAACGCGGACCTTGTCGCTGTGACCACAGCGCTGGAAGGTGCCGGCGGATTTGGCAAGACCACCCTGGCCTCCCACGTCTGCGGCACCGATCCCGTGATCAGAGACCGGTTTCCCGGCGGACTGCTGTGGGTGACGATCGGCCAGCACGTCACCGGCACTGAGCTGGCCAGTAAGGTCAACGGCCTGTATGAGCTGCTGGCGGGCAGGCCGTCCACGGTGTCCGATCCCGAGCTGGCTGGCGCCCAACTCGGCGCCCAACTCGACCAACGGCCCGACATGCTCCTGGTCATCGATGACGCATGGCAGGCGGCGCAACTGAGACCGTTTCTGATCGGCGGGCACCGGTGCCGACGACTGGTCACTACCCGCAATCGAGCGGCGCTGCCGCACGGAGCACTGTCGGTGCTGGTTGACGTGATGGAGCGCGCCGAGGCCGCGCAGGCAGTGACGGGCGGCCTGAGCGGCATGTCCCCGGCAATGGTGCAGCGTCTGCTGGCGTCGACCGGCAGGTGGCCGGTGCTACTGGCGCTGGTGAACGCGGCTGTCATGGAGTACCAGCGGCAAGGGGCCACGCTAGAGGAGGCGGGTGCGTGGGTAAATCGCCGACTGGCGGCCGAAGGTCCGACCGCCCTCGACCTCGGTGACGTGCACAGTCGGGAGAAGGCCGTGGACTCAACCGTTCAAGCGAGCCTCGATCTGCTGAGCCCGGACGAACGGGAACGCTACTTCGACCTCGGTATCTTCCCGGAGGACACCGACGTACCCGGCGAGGCGCTGTTCCTGCTGTGGAGAGGCACTGGTGGGCTGACCCGCAACGCGGCCGAGCAGTTGCGGGTCAAGCTGGTCTCGTTACGGCTCGCTACCGGGTCCTGGCAGCAGGGCCCGGCACTGCGACTGCACGACATCTTTCGGAGCTACCTCCGCCATCACCAGGGCCCTGCTGGGTTGGCCGCATTGAACCGGGCGTTGCTCGACGAGGCTCGATCACTCGTGGAACCCTCTCGGGTCGACCGGCCGGAGCGCACAGCTTGGTGGCTGCTGCCCAACGACGCCGACTACCTGTGGCGGAATCTCAGTTACCACCTCGCCGAAGCCGAACGAGCCGCAGAGCTGACCGAGCTCGCCTGCGACCTGCGCTGGCTGCTGGCCAGGATCGAGCGCTACGGCCCAGTGGCGGCCGACGCGGATCTGGCCCTGGCCAAGGCGCCGGTCGCGCGGGAACTGCGCCAGGCTATCGGCCAGGCGGCGCACCTGCTCGTTCCGCTTGAGCCCAGCCTCGCCGACACCCTGCTGTCCCGTCTGCACGGCACGGCCGCGGGCGATCACATTGCGGTAGCGGCAGCCAAACCGGCCGGAGTTCACCTGACACCGCTCTGGCCGCTTCCCGACCGGCCCGACCGGGCGCTGCGCCGCACCCTGGAAGGCCACACCGGTTCGGTCCGCGGTTGTGCCACCTCGCCAGACGGCCGGTGGCTCGTCTCCGCCGGTTTCGACCGCACGGTCAGGATCTGGAACGTCGACTCCGGCTCGTTGCAGGCCACCTTGAACGGCCACCTCGGCTGGGTCTGGGACTGCGCCGTCTCTAAGGACGGCAGTTGGCTCGCCTCGGCGGGCGACGACGGGGAGGTTCGGCTCTGGGAGGTGGCCACGGGTGCGGTGCGGGCCGTGCTGTCGGGGCATCGGGGTGCGGTGACCGGCTGCGCGGTCGCCCCGGACGGCAGTTGGCTGGCCTCCACCGGGACGGATGGTGCTGTCCGCATCTGGGAGGTGGCCACGGGTGCGGTGCGGGCCGTGCTGTCGGGGCATCGGGGTGCGGTGACCGGCTGCGCGGTCGCCCCGGACGGCAGCTGGCTGGCCTCCACCGGGACGGATGGTGCTGTCCGCATCTGGGAGGTGGCCACGGGTGCGGTGCGGGCCGTGCTGTCGGGGCATCGGGGTGCGGT
>NZ_JBFAJH010000016.1:36905-137601 GCF_040655115.1 Streptomyces atratus
GGTGACCGGCTGCGCGGTCGCCCCGGACGGCAGCTGGCTGGCCTCCACCGGGACGGATGGTGCTGTCCGCATCTGGGACGTCGCAGCTGCCGCTGAGCGTATGACCTTGGCCGGCCACTCCGACTGGGTGAACGGCTGTGCCATCGCCCCGGACGGCAGCTGGCTTGTCTCCGCCGGAGCCGACCGGGCCGTCTGCGTCTGGGACACGACCAACGGCAACCTCGACGCCACCCTCCACGGGGACACCGGCGGAGCCAACAGCTGCGCGGTGGCGCCGGACGGCACCTGGCTTGCCGCCGTCGGCTCGGACGGCATGGTCCGAGTTTGGCACCGGGAGCAGGGCAGCCCCGGAGGAAGCGGGCAGGAGCAGCGCCACGGCACGCCGGTCGAACCGCCCCGCATGCCGGTCACACCGGCCCGAGAATGCGCGGCGCCACGGGACGGCACTCATGTCATCTCCGCCAACACGGACGGCACCGTGTCCGTCTGGGACGTCGCAACCGGATCGGCCGGCCCCGCCCGCCATGGCCACACAGGCTGGGCGGAATGCTGCGCCTGCGCACCGGACGGCACGTACTTCGTCTCCGGAGGAGCGGACGGACTGGTGCAGTTGTGGGACGAGCGCTCGCAGACGCCACGTGCCACGTTGACCGGCCATACCGCAGCAGTGACTCGGTGCGCCGTCGCGCCCGACAGCAGCTGGCTGGTGTCAGCCAGCCTGGACGCCACCCTGCGCATCTGGGACGCGGCGACCGGCGAGCTGCGCACCGTCCTCGCCGGCGATCTCGGAGACCTCTTCGGCTGCGCCGTCGCCCCGGACGGGAAGCGGGTGGCCTCAGTGGGGGCCGACCGACTCGTGCGGATCTGGGATGTGGCCACGGGCATGCAAGTCGCCGTGCTCGCCGGCCACACCGCACGGGTCAACTACTGCGCGTTCTCAAAGGACGGCAGCTGGCTGGCATCCGCGAGCTTCGACCGAACCGTGCGGATCTGGGATCTCACCACCGGAGCCCTGCGCACGACCCTGACCGGTGACGACGGCCCGATCTGGGGATGCGCCATCTCCCCGGACGATCGCTGGGTGTCCGCAACAAGTACCAACGGCACCGTGCGGATCTGGGAAGCGCGTACCGGCACATGCACCAACGTGCTGAGAGTCGAGCAACCGGTGCAAGCCTGTACCTGGCTGACCGACTCCCGACTCTGCGTCGCAGGCGAGGCCGGTCTCTACATGCTCGGCCTTTCGGCGGAGCCGACCGAGACCGGGTCACCGGTAACCGATGAGGCGTCGGCGCTGGCTGTGACGCGGGAGACCTGGTCCTGGCCGTCCGGGCCAGTCCCTTGATACGTATGAGCCATGAGAGGACTTCCTGTGCACCTGCTGATCACGGGCGCGGCTGGTTTCATCGGCTCCGCCCTCACCGGAACCCTGCGCGATGCCGGGCACACCGTCACCGCCCTGGACGACCTCTCGGTCGTCTCCCCTCGCCCGCGACCGGACCGCTTGCAGGTCCGCGACGTCCGCTCGCTGACCCCGGCCGACATGGAGGGCATCGACACCGTCGTCCACCTGGCCGCGCACAAGTCCGTGCCCCGCTCGTTCGAGGTCGGCGGCTTCGAACACAACATCACCGTCGACCGGCACCTGATCCACACCTTCGCCGCCTCCCGCGCCCGACGCCTGCTGCTGGCCTCCAGCTGCGAGGTCTACGGCCAGCAGATCGGCGCGCTCGCCGAGACCGCTGCGCGCGCACCCCGCTCCCCGTATGCCGCCAGCAAGGCGGCCACCGAGCACCTGGCCGACATCTACCGACCGCTGGTGCAGGCGGAGCGCCAGATTGGCATCGTCCGCTTGTTCAACACCTTCGGCCCCACTGAGGACCCGGACGCCGTGGTCCCCGCTTTCCTCGACGCCGTCGCCCAGAACCGGCCCTTGACGGTGGAGGGCGACGGCAGCCAGGCCCGGGACCTGACCTACATCGACGACGCCATCACGATGCTCTCCCGCATCCTGGACAGCCCGCAGTTACTGCCGGTCGTCAACTGCGGCTCCGGGCGATCGGTCTCCATCCGCGCGCTCGCAGACACGATAATCCGCGCCACCGGCGCCGGCACCATCACTCACACCGCGCCCCGGCCCAACGAGATCCGCTCGTTCGCCGCCGACATGCGTCTGTTCAACTCCGTCTACGGACCGGTGAGCCTCCGTCCGCTGGACCGGGCCCTGGCCGCCACCGCCCGCGGCCGGACCGGCGTCTGGACGAAGCCCATCGGAGCCCGCCCATGAGCTCCACACCCGGGCCCCCGTCCGCCGCCTCGGCGCCGCTGGACGCGGACAGCGGGCCAGCGGCACTGGGGACGGCCGAGTTGGGCACCCCCGCCCTGCCCGCCGGCCGCGCCCACGAACTCCTGGACGCCTACCACGAGCACGGTGGCCGGCTCCTCGACACCGCCCCCACCTACGGGGCCGCCGACGGCGCTTTCCACGCCGAAGGGCTGATCGCCACCTGGCTGAGCACCACAGGCGCCTCAGGCGTGCACGTCATCACCAAGGCCGGCCTGAACCCCGCCCACCCCGACCGCGGCGACCTTCGCCCCGAGACGATCCTCGGACAGGCCCGTCGCAGCGCCGACTGCCTCGGGACGGTGTTCACACTGCTGCTGCACCGCGACGACCCCCGCGTGCCGCTGGACGAGATCGCCGACGCGGCTGACCGCGCCGTACGCGAGGGCCTGGCTGACCGGGTCGGCGCCTCCAACTGGACCACCGCCCGTCTGAACGCCTGGATCTCCCACGCCCACCAGGCGGGGCTCGCCGCCCCTCAGGTCACCGCGCCGCTGTGGAGCCTCGCCCCTCGCGCGGACTCGCCCGACGAGCCCTGGCTGGTCGAGGCGGACGCCGCACACCTTGACCTGGCCGCCCGACACGGCATGACCGTCACGCCCTATCGGACGCTTGCCGCTGGGTTCCTCGCCGCCCGGCACAGCGGCCGACACGCGGGCCACCACGCCACCACCTACGACACCCCCGTCGGGCAGGCGCGCCGCACCCGGCTCCACCACGCCGCCAGGATGCTGGCGATGACCCCGCACGGACTCGCCTTGGCGTACCTGCGCGCAGCCAGTCCCGTCCATGCGGTCCCCGTCATCGGCCCGCGCACCCGCCAGCAGCTGGCCGAGAGCATGTCAGGCGCCGCCGCCGCTGCCCGGGTCACCCCCGAGCTGATCGCCTTCCTCGAAAGCCGCGCGTGATCGCCGCGCACCGCCTTGCCCTGCCTGGCCTGGAGTGACCGGTCGGGCCGGTCGTCTCAACGACCGCGCGAACCGCTCGATCCGACCTTCTGCATACAGGAGTTCCATGGACCCCACCTCGCGAAACGTCCTGGCCGTCGCCGCCCATGCCGACGACGAGGTCCTCGGCGCCGGCGGCACTCTGGCCGAACACGTCCACGCCGGAGACCGGGTGCACGTCTTGGTCCTCAGCGCCGGCGCCACCAGCCGCCCCGACCAGAACAGGGACGCGGTCCGCACCCATCGCACCGACTGCGTCCGCCGGGTCGCCGCCCTCTACGGCGCCGAGGCCGAGATAGCCGACTTCCCCGACAACGGATTCGACACTGTCCCCCGGCTGAGGATCACCCAGACCGTCGAGGACGCCGTCCGCCGCTGGCAACCCCACATCGTCTACACCCACAGCCCCGCCGACCTCTCCCTGGACCACCGCATCACCGCCGAAGCCACCGCGGCCGCCACCCGGCCGCAGCCCGGCTGCCCCGTGAACACCGTCCTGGCTTGGGAGGTCCGCTCCGCGACCGAGTGGGGTACCGGAACCCCGTTCCGACCCACCTGGTTCCAATCGCTGACCCCCCAGGCCCTCATCGTGAAGGAAGAGGCCCTCAAGGTTTACTCGTCGGAGCTGAGGCCTTGGCCGCACACCCGCTCAGCCAAGGCGCTGTGGGCCGCCGCGCAGCTGCGCGGCGCGCAGATCGGATGCGAGGCGGCCGAGGCGTTCGAGGTCGTGCGGCACACGGTCACGGCGCTGGGCTGAACCAGGCCAGCGGCTGGTCCGCCAGGGCCAGCGCGATACGCTCTCGGACGCTCTCCCGCAGCGGCGGCATAGCGTCCGGGGCGAACCAGCCGACCTCCAACGACTCGTCGTCCGCCACCCGGGCTACCTGATCAGCTCCGGTCGGGCGGCACACGAAGACCAGCTCCAGGTACTGAGCCAGGTCACCGTTGGGATGCCGCACCCTCGGCGATACGGTCACCGCCGCCAGCCGCTCCACCACCACCCGGACACCGGTCTCCTCCTCCACTTCACGCACCACCCCGGCGGCCGGGTCTTCGCCCGGCTCCAGGATGCCGCTCAGCAGCGACCACCGACCAGAGTCAGACCGGCGGTGCAGCAGCACCCGCCCGAACCCGTCCCGCACGACCGCGTTTACCCCCGGCAGCCACAGCAGGTGGTCTGCGCCGACAACAGCACGCAACGAAGAAACGAACTCAGGGATCATGAGGCCACCTAAGAGCAAAGCGATCATCGAACGGGCGAAACCGCCATTTGCTTCCCCGTCCGTCTCCATCCGGCCCAGCATGTCCGCCGGACACCCGCAGCACCCCGTGGACGTGCACTCCGTGAGAACACGCGCCAGAGTGCGAACCCGTGAAAGCGTACATGGCCCGCCAACGTGACGTAGCGTCATGGCGACGCTCAAAGCGTCTCCTCGCGGCAGTGCGCCAGCGTGCGCCGACGCCGAGGGTCTGGCGGGCGTCGTGGAACGCGGTCTCGATGGTCCAGCGGGCCGAGTAGCGTTCCACGATCCGCTCGGCTGTGCTGACCCAGGGCCCCGGGTTGTTCCCGGGAGATCCGGTTTGATCCAGTGATCACCGGTGGTGCCCTGGCGTGAAGCGAGCACGGCGCTTGTGGATCACGGAGTTCTTCAGGCTTCACGATCTGCAAGGACGCCGTGCTCGTCGCTCCACCTTCTCGCGCGTCCCTCACGCCCACGTACGCGCCCTGCCTGACACCTGCGCAGGCTGACGCGAGAACAGTCGTCCCCGACGGATTGCTGCCGGCCCTGGCCCAGGTCCCCGACATGCGTGATCCGCGCGGTGTGCGCTACCGTCTCGCGACGCTGCTGGCGATCGGAGTCTGCGCGATGACCACCGTTGGCCACAACTCTCTTGTGACGATCGGGGAGTGGGCGCGTCGCTGCGATCAGCAGACCCTGGCTGACCTCGGCTGTCCTTTTGATCCGATGGCCGGGCGGATCCGGTGCCCGGACGAGAAGACCCTGCATGACGCCTACGACAAGGTCGATCCCGGCGAGCTGACCCGGGCCGGCTACCAGCGCCTGGCCGCGCTGGCGGAGAAGGAAAGAGCGGCCGGAGCGCGGACGCCCTAGGTGTACTGACCCGCGAGGTTGGGGACGCGGCTGGCGGGTGGTCGGCCCTTGAGCGCGGTGTGTCCGCGGTGGTGATTGTAGGTGTGGAGCCACTGTGGGTAGGCGTCGCGTCGTTCGGTCTCGGATGTGTAGGGCCTCGCGTAGGCCCATTCGTCGAGGAGGGTGCGGTTGAAGCGCTCGACCTTGCCGTTGGTCTGAGGCCGGTACGGCCGCGTGCGCTTGTGTGAAATGCCCTGCTGAACAAGGGAGTTGCGCCATAGATGTGATCTGTAGCAGGAGCCGTTGTCGGTCAGGACCCGTTCGACGGTGATCCCGGCCTGGGCGAAGAAGGTGTGGGCGCGGGTCCAGAATCCGACGGCGGTCTCCTTCTTCTCGTCGGCGAGGATCTCGCTGTAGGCGAGGCGGGAGTGGTCGTCGACGGCGTTGTGGAGGTAGCTGTAGCCGGCTCCGGAGCGGGTCTTGCGGCCCGCCTGGCGTCCGAGGGTCTTGTGTCCGCCGCCGTCGGGGATATTGCCGAGCTTTTTGATGTCGACGTGCACCAGCTCGCCCGGGTTGGCATGGCAGTTGAACGACCACGTCTCGTGCGCCCGGAACGGGTCGTGCTGGGGATCGTCCGCGGCGACTTCGTCGATGCGGCCGCGGAAGTACTGCCCCGCCTCAGGACAGCGCAACACTGAGACACAGAACCTGGCCACCGGCAACCAGAACACCAACTACGTCTACGGAACCACCAACGGCCAGCCCCACCCCCTGGACCACACCACCGGCGCCAAGAGCACCACCTACATCTACGACAAGACCGGCAACACCACACACCGCCCCGGCACCATCGCCACCCAAACCCTCACCTACAACAGCGAAAACAAACTCGCCGGCCTCACCGAAGGCACCAAGCAAACCAACTACCTCTACGACGCCGACGGCAATCTCCTCATCCGCCGCGCCACCGGCGACGGCGACACCATCCTCTACCTCGGCGACACCGAAGTCCGCCTCACCGTCAAGGGCACCACCAAAACCCTCAGCGGCACCCGCTACTACACCGCACGCGGCCAGACCATCGCGGTCCGCACGGCGGCCTCGGGCACCTCGGGCACAAAGCTCGCCTTCCTCGCCGCCGACCACCACGGCACCTCCAGCATCGCCCTGGACGCCACGACGTACGCGCTCACGAAGCGCTACAGCACGCCATTCGGCGCTCCCCGAGGCACGAAGGCGACCAACTGGCCCGACGACAAGGCATTCCTCGGCAAACCGGCCGACGAGTCCACGGGCCTGACACATGTCGGCGCCCGCGAATACGACCCGGGCATCGGCCAGTTCCTCAGCGTCGACCCCGTTCTGAGCCTCAACCAGCCGCACTCCCTCAACGGCTACGCCTACGCCAACAACACCCCCGTCACCTCCAGCGACCCCACGGGCCTGTGGATTGCGGAAGGCACCTTTGACAACCACGGCGTCGACAGCGGCGGCGGGACCAACAAGCCCGCCGAGAACCGGGACAGGGTGCGCGGATCCAATGTCGGCTCCGGCAGCGGCGGCACGGCCCACACCAACAGCACCGGCACAGGAGGCGGCGGTGGTGGCGGCTTTAAGGGCTGGCTGAAGGGCGCCGCGGAGACCGTCGTCAACTACGGCACTGCCATTCTTACCACACCCGATCACGGGTGTCGTCGGCGTGCTGATCATGCCGTGGAAGCTCACCGAGACCCCGGAGCTGTACATCTTCACCTGGCTCGGTCTGGTCGGCGGCCTGCTCGGCACGGTGGCCGGCATCCTGATCG
Source organism: Streptomyces atratus (assembly GCF_040655115.1). Lineage (GTDB taxonomy): Bacteria > Actinomycetota > Actinomycetes > Streptomycetales > Streptomycetaceae > Streptomyces > Streptomyces atratus_D. Next base: position 44,095 of record NZ_JBFAJH010000016.1, read on the forward strand.
CCGACTACTGGATCGTCCGACGCACCGTCCTCGACCTCGCCGACCTCTACCGCCCCGGCGGCCGCTACTGGTACACGGACGGCTGGAACTGGCGCGCCGTCGGTGCCTTCGCGGTCGGCGGCGTCCTGGCCATCGGCGGTTCCCATTCCGCCCCCGGCAAGGGCCCGTTCCCGCAGGACGGCCTGATCCCGTTCCTGAAGCCGCTCGCGGACTACGGCTGGGCGGTCGGTCTGGCCTCCTCGCTGCTGTTGTACGTGCTGCTCAGCGGCCGGTCCGGCGTCACATCGGCTGCTGGGAACGGCTCAGCGGCACGCTGATGTCGAGCGTGCCGGCCGGCGGCGGCGTGGCAGTGGGCACCCTCAACCCGGGACGGTCGGGCCAGTCCACCGCACACTGCGCGGGCATCGGCATCGGCACCGGGATCGGCGAGATCAGCGTCCGGCCGTAGGGCAGCCCGCCGGAGCCGGCGAGTGTGAGCGCGGTGGTGGCGACAGTCCTCGGCCGACCGGGCCCGTCACCGCGCAGCTGTCCGTTCCAGCAGGGCGGCGAGCGCCGTCGCCAGCCGCTGCCGCAGCCCGTCCGCATCGCCGTCCACCCACGGGTGGGCGGCGTGGAACGCCGACCAGTCCACGCGCCAGTTCCGCACCGTCTCCGGGCCGAACCCGGACGCGTGCGGGCCGAGCACCGTACGCAGCAGCCGGGGCGGCAACCAGGTCGGCGGATGCTCCGCCAGCAGCACCGCGTCGTACAGATCCTTCGCGGTCGCACGGCCCTCGGCCTGCCGGTCCTCGGCGAGCCACAGCAGCTTCCAGGCGAGCGAGAGCCCCGGACTCGCGGTCCGGACCGGTGTCGGCGGTCCGCCGTCGCCGCGCGGGCACGCCGTCCACACGGGGGCGTCCGGTAGCGCCTCGTTCTGGGCGAAGTCCATCCGCAGCTCGCCCGGCGGCAGCCCGTCCGCCTGCCAGGGAACGACGACGCGTACGCCGGGCGTCTCGTACGCCCGGTACATCCACACGCCGTCCGCCGTCACCGCGCTCGGGTCGATCCGGATGCCTCCCGGGGGCGGCGGACCCGCCTTCAGCGCGGCGGTGACCTCGGCCTGGGGGGCGGGACCGGGTTCCAGGGCGTCGGAGTCGATCCAGCGCAGCCCCTCGGGCGCGAGCGCGGGCCGGGCGCCGCCGGTGGCGAGGCACTCGTCGTCCGTCCACAGGTCGGGTGCCGCCGCGCCGTCCGCGGCCTCGGGCCACTGCTGGACGACGTCCATCCCGGCGACGTACGGACAGGGATCGAGGCGGTCGACGAAGTGGTCCGCCGACGGCTCCAGCACGATCCAGTCCAGATCGCCCGGCTCACGGGCGGCCGCGCCCACCCAGGCCTGGAGCGGGAGACTGCCGCGCAGGATCAGCCCGTCGCCCCATGGCGACTCGGCGACCACACGGAGCAGATGGTCCTGGACGCTGCGCCGGGCGGCCCGCCAGCGCGGGGCGAGCGACGGATCGGAGAACGCCGGCTCGCCGGGCACCGGGCGGCCGGCCCCGCTCATACGGACACCTCGGTCCGCTCCTCGATCCAGCCCGCGTCCGCCGCTGGATGGTCGTCGTGCACCACGAACTCCTCCTCGACCTCGGCCACTTCCAGCCCGGCGGTGGCGAGCGCACCGAGGAGCGCTTTCAGTCGGGCGCGGGCCTCCGGGCGGCCGACCGCGCGGCAGCGCTGGGTGACGAACCGCTCGTGGCGCCCCTCCCGGGTCGCACGGCGGGCGTTGCGCGAGAGGTGCGCGCTGTGCCGTTCGGCCACGGCCCGCGCCGTGGCCACCTTCGGTTCCCCGGGCAGCAGCAGCTTGATGTGGTGTTCGAAGTGGCAGACACGGGACAGAGCGGCAGCCTCGTCCGCCGTCTGCGGGATGTCCGCGTTCCAGGGGGCGGCCTCGATTTTCACCCGTATGACGGGGAAGCCGGCCGCCCGCAGTTCGGCCGAACGGAGCACGGCGGCGGCCCGCCGCTCGGTGAGGGTGCCGCGTCCGGTCTCGGTCAGCATGGGCTGGTCGGGCATGGAACCGCGGTCCAGGACGATGCGGGTGAGCTTCAGTCCGATCCGGCCCGCCCAGTGTTCCAGGCGCGCACTCGCATCCATGGCGCCGGCCGCGGTGTCGAGACATACCGTCAGGTGCGTCTCGAACTCTCCCGCGAACTCTGGTCCCACGGACCCCACCCCAGCCGTTCGGTTCTGTCCACTCCTGCCGGAGAAATTAGCCCGGAGAAATTAGCAGGGGGGACTGACACTCCCCGCCGAACGGTTGAGCGGACCGCCCGCCACTCGTTACCCTCCAGTAAGTTCGCTCGGGCGGACAGATTCGGAAGACGCGGGCACGCGTCGAAATCCGGGAGGCGGGCAGGCCATGTCCTCAGCAGAGTTCACCGAGTCGACCGGACTGGCGAACAGCGCACGCGAGCTGGCCGACGGCCGGACCACCTCGATCCAGCAGGTGTCCGCCGCCCTCGAACGCATCGAAGCGAGCCAGAGCACCCTCAACGCCTTCCGGCACCTGCGTGCCACCGATGCGCTGGCCGAGGCCGCCGAAGCCGACCGGCGCCTCGCCGCGGGGGAGCGGCTGCCCCTGCTCGGCGTGCCGGTCGCCGTCAAGGACGACACCGACGTCGCCGGAATGCCCACCTACTTCGGCTGCCGCGGCGACCTGCCCGCGGCCACCGCCGACAGCGAGGTCGTCCGCCGGCTGCGCGCCGCCGGGGCCGTGATCGTCGGGAAGACCAACTCCTGCGAGCTCGGGCAGTGGCCCTTCACCGAAGGCCCCGCCTTCGGTGCCACCCGTAACCCCTGGAACACCGACCACACCCCCGGGGGCTCGTCCGGCGGTTCGGCCGCGGCCGTAGCCGCCGGGCTGGTGCCCGCCGCCCTCGGCTCGGACGGCGCCGGGTCCGTCCGTATCCCCGCCGCCTGGACCCATCTTGTCGGCATCAAACCGCAGCGCGGCCGGATCTCGGTCCACCCGCACCACGACGCCTTCCAGGGCCTCACCGTCAACGGACCGCTGGCCCGCACCGTCGCCGACGCCGCCCTGCTGCTCGACGTGGCCGCCGGACCGCACCCCGACGACCCGCACCGGCCCCCGCCCGTCGCGGCCTTTGCCGCCGCCGGCCGCGACCCGGGCAGGCTGCGGATCGCCCTCGCGTGGCAGCCCCCGTTCACTCTCACCGCTACCACCCCCCATCCCGACGTACGACGGGCTGTGATCGCACTCGCCGAGGCGCTCGCCCGGCTCGGCCATCAGGTCGAGGAGGCCAGGCCCCGTTACGGGCTGATCGGTCTCGGCTTCGTCCCCCGTGCCACGGCCGGCATCGCCGAACTTGCCGCGCTGCACCCCGATCCCGCCCTCCTCGACCCGCGCACGCGCAGCGCCCTGCGCACCGGCACCCGGCTCGGGGGCCGGGTGGTGCGGGCGGCCCGGGCCCGGGAGGTGCGCCAGCAGCGCAGGATCGGTGCGCTCTTCCACACGCCCCGGGTGGGCGCCCGGTTCGACGTACTGCTCACCCCGACGACCGCCGCGCCCCCACCCCCGATCGGCACATTCGACGGTCTGAGTGCCTGGCGTACCGATGTGGCGATCACCGAGGCGTGTCCGTACGCCTGGCCGTGGAATGTGCTGGGCTGGCCGGGCATCAATGTCCCGGCCGGTTTCACCGCCGACGGGCTTCCCGTCGGCGCCCAGCTGCTCGGCCCCTCCCGCAGCGAGGAGCTGCTGATCTCCCTCGCCGCCCAGCTGGAGGCCGATCAGCGCTGGTACGAGCACCGGCCGCCGGCCTCCGCGGGCGCCTGACGCGCCGCCGGTCAGATCGGGCGGCGGGCGCCGACCACCCATACCCCCGCCCTCAGCAGCACGCCCTCCGCCGTCTCGTACGGCAGCAGGGTGTCCGCCATCGAGGCCCGGGTGGTGTCGGAGACGGCGAGTCCCGGCGTACGGGAGACGAAGAAGTCCACCGCGTCCGCCGCGTCCCGCCCCCAGCAGGTCGTGGCCGTCACGGGGGCGATGCCGATCTCCTCGAAGCCCGCCGCGCCGAGCACCTTGCGGACGTGCTCCGGGTCCGAGAGCGAGGCCATGGCCACCGCCACGGCGTTCTCCGCCGCGTGCTCCTGTCCCAGCAGCGAAGCCAGCAGCCCGAGCGTCTTGCGCTCCTCGCCGTCCGGCGACGGGGGCTGCGGGCAGATGAACGCCAGCCGGCCGCCGGGGCGCAGGGCACGCGCGATATTGGTGAACGCCGCGATGTGGTCGGCGAAGAACATCACACCGCCCCGGCTGATCGCCACGTCGTAGCCGCCCGGCTCGAACCGATGGACCTGTGCGTCCCCCAACTCGTAGGAGACGGAGGGGAATTCCGCAGGGTCGGTGAGAGCCCTGGCGCGGTCGACGAGTGGAACGGAGACGTCGACGCCGGTGACCCGGCCTCGCGGGGCGCGCCGGGCTGCGATCCGGGTCGAGAGCCCGCTGCCGCAGCCGATGTCGACGACCCGGTCATCCGGGCCGATCGCCGCGGCGTCGAACAGCGGCTCGTCGAAGTTTGCCAGCATGGCGTTGTAGCGGTCGGGATGGTCGGCCCAGTGCAGGCCGATCGGTCCGTTCCACGCGTCGGCGACGGTCATGCGTTCTCCTCGGTCCTTGCGGTCAGGGTGGCCTCGATGCGCTCGACGGCGCAGATCGCGCCGAACGCGATCAGATGAATCAGACAGTGATCGGTGAACGGCGGCGCCAGCCAGGCCGCCACGTCCTCGTCCGTGATCCGGTACGGAGCACGCGCCGCGAGCAGCGTGAGTCGTGCTCCCGGCCGCTCCGCCCGGTCCGGCAGCTCCTCGCCGTGCAGGGGGAGCGGTGCGATGCCGTCCCAGGCCGCCACCGACGCCCGTACCAGCGCCGCGTCCTCGTCGCTGAGCAGCCCCCCACCCAGGTGCGCCGCCGTTCGCAGCGCCCCGAAGGCGGTGCCGATCGGGGTGTCCGCCGCCCACTCGGGAGCCGCCCCCTCGGTCTCCAGCAGGGCGAGGCTCCCGCCGGGGACGAGTTCGCGGCGGACCGTACGGGTCAGCGAGCGGCCCGCCACGCTCCGTACCGGGCGGTACTTCTCGGCGCCCCCGGGCAGGAGGTCCTCGGTCAGCAGGGACGACACGATGCGGTTGATGAAGTGGAGCGCGAGCGCCGTCCCGATGTACTCCGGTGCCTGCCCGGACGGGAACGGCTGCGGCGTGCTCATGTCCTTGCCCCACGTCAGCAGTCGACGGTGTCCGGGGTCCTCGGGCTGGTCGCCGCGGGCGATCGTCTCGGCCAGGGCGTGGTCGCCGGTGGCATGCAGGAGCACGGTGTGCGCGGTGACGCAGAACGGGCACCGATTGGCGAGCGACACCCCGGCCGCCACCACCTCCTTTCCGGTGCGCGACGCCTGCCCGGCCAGCAGGGACTCCCGCAGGACGGCCCAGGTGCCGGCCAGCAGGGGCGGCGCGGCGGACAGGACGACAAAGGTTGGGGCGCGGTCGATGCCGAAGTCGGTGGCCAGCTGTGCGTACACATCGGCGACCACTCCGGTCGCCGACTTCGGCGGTTCGGGTGAGGTGTATCGGAAGGGTCCGGTCATGCCGACGATGCTCACCCGCCGAACGGTGCCCGGTCGTCGTACGGCCGAAGGCAGTCGAGGGTGGTCCCGGCCGACCGGCAGCGGTCGCGACTACTGCCCCGGGAGTAGCGCGGAGTCCGTCCCGCAGGATGATGACCGCGCTGTTGTAGGGGAGTTAGGGTGCGGCGCATGCAGGGGGACATCGACCGGCGGACTCACCTGCTGGACACCGCACTCGCCGTCGCGATCGGCGCGGCGGTCCTCGCCGCGGGCTACGCCGCGTCGGGGCCGGACGCACTCGACCTGCTGCTCGTCGCAGTCGGCAGCCTGGTCCTCGCCGGGCACCGACGGGCGCCGGGTGCCGTGCTTGTCGTCACCACCGTCTTCATGCTGGGGTACGTCGTGCACGCGCACCCCGGAAGCTGGGCGGCGTTCCCCGTGCTGGTCGCCGTGCATGCGGCGGCGCGCAGCGGACACCGCGTATGGGGCATCGCCGCGGGCTCCCTCTTCCTCGCCGGGTACTTCACGGTCCTGATCGTCGCCGCACCCAGCGCGCAGGACACCGTCGAGCGGACCGTGCTGCTGCTCGGCTGGTTCCTCTGCGCCGGCGTCACCGGACTCATCGACAAGAACTGGCAGGCGTATCTCCGCCAGACCGAGCAGCGGGCGCTCGACGCCGAACGCAGCCGCGACGAGACGGCGCTGCGCCGGGCCGGGGAGGAGCGGCTGCGGATCGCCCGGGAGTTGCACGACTCGCTGACCCACTCCATCTCGATCGTCAAGCTTCAGGCGGGAGTTGCCGTTCACCTGGCCCGCAAGCGCGGCAGTGAGGTGGAGCCCGCGCTGCTCGCGATCCAGGAGGCGAGCGGCGAAGCGATGCGGGAGCTGCGCGCTACCCTGGAGGTACTGCGCACCGATGTGGTGGAGCCGGGCACAGGGCTGGACCGTATCGACGAGCTGGCCGAGCGGGCCCGTACCGCGGGCATCGCACTGTCCGTCACCGTCATCGGCGTCGAACGCACCCTGCCGTCGGACGTCGACCGGGCCGCCTACCGCATCGTGCAGGAAGCACTCACCAATGTGGCCCGGCACGCCGACCGCGCCCGGACGACCGTCGAAATCGTCTACGGGGAGCACGTGTTGACCGTCAGCGTCGACGATCAGGGTCCCTGCGCCCCCGGCGATGCCGTCACCGCAGGCACCGGTCTCACCGGCATGGGCGAGCGTGTCAGGGCTCTCGGTGGCACCCTCGCCGCCGCGCCACGCCCGGCCGGCGGCTTCTCCGTACGCGCCGAACTGCCCCTGCGGACAACGGGAACTGCTGTATGAACCACCAGGACACGATCCGGGTGCTGATCGTCGACGACCAGGCCCTGATGCGCGCCGGATTCCGCGCCCTGCTGGATGCCGAGGACGGCATCGAAGTGATCGGCGAGGCAGCCGACGGCCGTCAGGGAGTCGAACTCGCCCGCCACCACACCCCGGATGTCGCCCTCGTCGACGTGCAGATGCCTGTGATGAGCGGCATCGAGGCCACCCGCGAGATCGCCGCCGACCCGCTGCTGGCCGGTGTCCACGTCGTCATCCTCACCAACTACGGGCTCGATGAGTACGTCTTCGACGCGCTGCGCGCCGGGGCCGCCGGGTTCCTTCTCAAGGACACCGAACCCGCCGAACTCCTCCACGCCATCCGCGTCGCGGCCCGCGGCGACGCGATGCTGTCGCCCGCGATCACCCGCCGGCTGATCGGCGAGTTCGTCTCCCGGCCGCCCGACCGGGCCACGGCCCCCGGCTTCGAGACCCTGACCCGCCGCGAACGCGAGGTGAGTGCGCTGGCCGCACGGGGGCTGACCAACGAGGAGATCGCCGCGCACATGGTGATCAGCCCGTTCACCGCGAAGACCCATATCAGCCGGGCGATGACGAAGCTCGGCGCCCGCGACCGGGCGCAACTCGTCGTCTTCGCCTACGAGTCGGGTCTTGTCACGCCGCGGGATGACCCGCACCCCTGAGACATTCCGGTTCGCCGACGGGAATCACCGGCCCGTAAGCTCCCGCGGCCGGTGGCCGGTCTCACGGAGCGGAGCGACTGGCGCATGCCCCGGTTAGCCGCAATAGCTGTTAGCCGCGACCTATCGGGGGTCCGGAGCGGTCGGGCGGACCCCTACGGCACGCGCGCGGTCCACTCCTCGGTCCCGAACTTCGTCGTCACGAGCTCCTCGGCCCGCGCCATCTCCTCGTCCGTCACCTTCCCCCGGGTGAGGCCGTGCCGGGTCCGGAAGGAGTCGATCATCCGCTCGATGACGGCTTCGCGCGCCAGACCGGTCTGCCGCCTCAGCGGGTCGACGCGCTTCTTGGCGCTTCTGGTGCCCTTGTCGGACATCTTTTCCTTGCCGATGCGCAGGACATCGAGCATCTTGTCGGCGTCGATGTCGTAGGACATCGTGACGTGATGCAGCACGGCGCCGGGCCCGCCGCCGGGGCCCACGATGCGCTTCTGGGCCGCTCCGGCGATCTTCCCGATGTCGGTCGCGATGTCGTTGAGCGGTTGGTACCAGGCTTTGATGCCCATGTCGCCGAGAGCTTCGAGGACCCAGTCGTCCAGGTAGGCGTAGCTATCGGCAAAGGAGAGGCCGGAGACGAGGGACTGGGGCACAGAAAGCGAGTAGGTGATGGTGCTACTCGGTTCCGCAAACATTGCCCCGCCTCCCGAGATGCGACGGACGACGGTGACACCGTGGCGTTCGATACCGGCCGGGTCGACTTCGTTGCGCAGCGACTGGAAGCTGCCGATGATCACGGCGGGAGAGTCCCACTCCCACACTCGTAGCGTCGGCGGGCGGCGCCCTGTGGCGACCTCGGTGGTGATGACCTCGTCGAGTGCCATATGGAGTGCGGGGGACTGGGGGGCTTCGTGGATGAGCTGCCAATTGTAGTCGCTCCACTCGGTGGCCTGCGCGAGGGCCCGGCGTACGGCGACGGCGACGCCTTCCGAGGTCAGGCCCAGCATCACGGTGGAGGCGGGCAGCGCCGCGTCGATACGGGCGGTGAGCCCGGCGGTGTCGGTGTTGGCCGAGGTGCCCTCCAGGGCCGCGTCGATCGCGAGGATGGCCTCGTCGGGCTCGAGGAAAAAATCGCCGGCGACCCGTACGTTGCGCAGCGCGCCGCCCTCGACGTCCAGGTCCACCACGACGAGCTTGCCGCCGGGGACCTTGTACTCACCGTGCACAGCCATGCCTCCAAAGTCGCCCGACGGGCTTCTACGAATCCACTCCAACCAGACATAACCCAGCTGTCATGCGGTTTAATCCGCACATTCACCGTGATGAACCTGTTGACCGGGGTCACACCAAAAGGAAGGCTCCAGTAACTGCCCGCCGGACTGAACTCAAGCCTGCCGGTTCCGTACCTCGGCCCCCACCCGCACCGCGTCGCCGTGCCTGACCCAGGGGACGTGCAGGCCTTCATCACCGTCGTTCAGTCGGCGATGTGAACCCCGTATCCGCGCGCCAGGGCATCGAGCCCATGGTCGTAGCCCTGGCCGACGGCGCGCAGACGCCAGATCGGACCTCTGCGGTAGATCTCCGCGAGCAGCATGGTGCGTTCGGTCGTTGCGGCGTCCAGGGTGGCCCGGGCGAGTGGTGCCCCGCTGCTGTCAGGGGCAGCGCCGATCTGGATTGCGCCGACCGCCCCGAAGGTGGCGGCGCCGTCGAGGGCCGCGGCGACGACGACCTTGCGGGTCGCGGGCGGCAGGGATGCCAGGTCGACGGCGATGGTCTGTTCGGCTGGGCCGCCGGTGAGGAGCCGCACGGTGCCGGCGGGGCTCTGCGGGGCGCCGTAGAAGATGAAGTCCTCGTCGAAGGCGACCTGTTCGTCCTCGTCGAGGATGAAGGCGACGACGTCGATCTCGCAGTCGGCCTGCACGGCCCAGCCGGCGGTTACGTACCACTCGGGTGTGGATGTGCCGTGCGGCATGGGCAGGTCGATGACGCCGCCCCTTGGCATTACCTGCGGGTCCTGCGGCCGGACAGCCCCTGTGCGCCGGTCGGCGGCGGTTGGCGCGGTGAGCCAATGTGGGTCGTGTACGGGGATAGCAAGGGCGGTGATGCGGTGGATGCGTCGGTCGTTCTCGCCGCCCGGCAGGAGCACGACGTCGGTGACGCTGGCGGAAAGATTGACTGCTGCGGATCCGCCCAGCTCGACGACGCGCGTACGAGCTGCCGCGGCATCGGCATGGACACCGCCAAGAACCAGTACCCGGCGTCCCGTCAGCGGCTTGTCCGAGGTGCTGACCGAGTTCTCCGGTTGGCGCGGGGCGGGGACGGATGCGCCGGGGGAGAGCGTGGGGAGGGCGGGTGCTTTCGGGGCGGGTGCGGTAGAGGTCGTGGTGGACACCGGCTCCACGGACCGGACTTGTGCCGTTTCCGGCTCCTTCACCGGGGCGACCGTCGCCTCATGAGCTGTTCCGGCCCGTACGTCGGCCAGCAGCCGCAGGAAGGTGTGCTCATCGATGACTGGCACGCCTTCGGCGAGCGCGCGCCGGGCCTTCGTCGAATCGGACGCCGGCTCGTTGGTGACCAGCGCGCTGGTATACCGGCTGACAGACGTCATCATGTTCAACCCGGCGGCAACCGCCCGCCCCACCAGCTCCGCCCGGGCGTGGGCGGTCTCACCGGATATCGCGATCTTCATCCCCTGCCGGAGTGGCCCGCCGGGAGTCAACCGTCCTGGGTTCCGGTACGCACAGGGCGTCTTGGGCGGCTGCGGCGTGAACTGGGATTCTGCCCGGGGCGGGCAGGTCACCAGCGGCAACGGTAGGTCGAGCAGCGCCGCCTCACGCAGCGACGCCCGCAGGATCCCGGCCAGCACCCGGGTGTCGTCCAGCGCATCGTGTGCGTGCTGCTGCGGTACGCCGTAGTGGGCAGCGAGGGTGCCGAGCTTCATGTCGCTCGTCGGCGGATCCACCTGGCGGTTGAGGGCCAGGGTGCACAGCCGCTGCGACACCGGCAGCCACATCCGCGCACGGGCAAACTCGTAGGCCAGGAAGTCGTAGTCGAACTGGGCGTTGTGGGCGACCAGGACCCGGTCCTGGAGCATCGCCCCTATTTGCCCGGCGACCTGGTCGAAGGTTGGTGCGCCCCGCAGCCGTTCGACGGTCAGCCCGTGCACATCCACCGGCCCTGGGTCGCATCCCGGGTTGAGCAGGGTCGAGAACTCCCCGGTCCGCTCGCCGTCCGGACCGATCGTCACCACCGCGACGGACAGCACCCGGTCCCGCCTGGCAATGAGCCCGGAGGTCTCCACGTCGACCAAGGCCCAGTCGTAGGCGTAGTCGCTCGTGCCGGGTACGTCGAATGAGGCGGAGGCGAGACTCATGGCGCCAAGCATGATCGGGCATATGACCCTCCTTCAACCTGCATGACGATTTGCCCCCATATGGACTGCCGCCCCGTCGTGCCGGCCACAGAGAGACCAACGGCTCTCGCCGGGCATCGCGGTGCAGCAGACTCATCCTCACGGCCTTCATAGTGGACGTGTGTTCCCTGGTCGGAGCACATGTTCAGCTGCCGCCCAGGGCATCCTCCGACCGGTCCTCGGCGAGAATGCCCCAGGCGACGGCCCTGCTCGCGAGGACCAGAAGGATCGCCGCCACGCCGGCCTTCGTCCGCCGGTTCCACTTCATGTGCTTCTCATTCCTGTTTCCTTCATCGAGCGCACTGTTGTCGCGCTGGGAGGGCAACTCGGTGACTCATGGCGTGTGGCGACCGTGCTCAGTTGGTGCGCCACCACGAGCGCCGTCCGCCCGTCCATGAGCCGCCACAGCGCCTCCTGGACGAGGATCTCGCTCTCGGAGTCCAGGGCGCTGGTCGCCTCGTCGAGCAGCAGGATCGGTGTGTCGCGCAGGATCGCCCTGGCTCCAGAAAGGGCAGCACCGCCTCGGCGCTGAAGAAGTAGGGGCCGTCGGAGCTCGCTGCCACCATGTCCGCCCATGCGGGGTCCGTCACGGAGGCGGCGATCATCTTCCGCCGTGACGTGTCGGAGAAGAACGTCCGGCGCAGTTCGACGACGTCGGGCAGGTCGAGCTCGAACCAGCGGGCGCGGCCGTTGTCGACTCGCTCGAACCGGGTGTTCAGCCCCGTACCGAGCTCCACCACCGTGCCGGTGGGGTACTCCGTCAGGAAAGCGGCATTCCATCGGTCGAAGAGGCTGGCGCGGAGCAACGTGCCCAGCAGACTGCGTAGTTCGTCGAACCGGGCGAAGTCGTAGTCGATGGCCCCGACGATCTGCGTGGCCTTGTCGTCCCTCAGGGCCGGCTGCGGCTTGCGGCTTTCGACGGCTCGGCCGTACAGCGGGATGAGTACGGTCTCCTGAACCGTTCCAAGGGCGATCGAGCGTTTAGTCATGCGCGGATCCACCTTCCCCGTCCGCACACCGTGTGGTGTGAGAAATGCCAGGGCGGGCGGTGCCGTGGCTGCGACCACCGCCCACCCTGGAGTCATGTGAGTACGTCAGAGCGCCGCAGGCGCCTCCGCGGGCACCGCTGCCTGCGCGGGACGGCTCTCCGGCGGGCTCGTCGGCTCCCGATCGTCGGCCCGGCCCCGGGTCCGGAGCTTCGCCGCGAGGCCGTGGCGCGGTGCGAGGAGCCAGACGACGGCGAAGACGGCGGTCAGGACGACGACGACCGAGCCACCCGCCGCGAGGTCGTACGTGTAGCTCACGTACAGTCCGGCCAGGCTGCCCGCGCAGCCGAAGACGGACGCCAGCAGGTATCCGTCCGACCGGCGGCCTGGCCTTGGTCCGTTCCGACTTCGACGGCCAGCCCCGATGGACTCTTGTCCGCAGCGGCGCCCTGGACCACGTGCAGACCGACTGCATCAGGACGGCGGAGCTAGAGGCCATGCCCCTCGACCGACAGGAACTGCGCGATCTCGTCGAAAACGTCATGGCCGCCTTGGAGCGCTACAGCTCTTCGTTCGCCTCCACGCCGGGTGGTGCCGGCTGGTTGCATGTGCAGCACGTTCCCGTTCGGCGCTTCGTGGCCGAGATCCTGCGCAAGCTGCTGGTCCTGAGCGCCTGGGAGCCGTTCGCGGCGGCTCCGGGGCCCGTGACCCTCGCCCCGTACGAAGGGCTCGTCGGTCTGCGTTCGAGCAGCTCAAGGGAGTACCTGGCCTACACCGTCACCTGGTCCGGCATCGCCTACCTGCTCGGAGCAGTCGCCCCGTACAACCCGTCCCGCTCCGCCCAGTTGCGCAATCTCTCTCGGGCCAGTACGGCGAACACGGAGCCGAGCCCGCTCCCCTCGCGTCTGCGGGAGAGAGACGTCGTAGCGCTGTCCTGGTCCTCCCGTCACGCGGCCACCCTGATGCCGGTGTTCGTCGAGCTGGAGAGCGCCGGGCAGACGAGCCTCATGCTCGACCTCGCCACCGATCCGGCGGAGCGGTGCCCGACACCGGCGTTCACGGGCATTGACCTGTGCACGTCGCCGAGCGACCTCTTCACTCTTTCCGGCACCGCCGAGGGCCTCCATCTGCCCGAGGACCGCCACACCGTCCGCATCAAGGACCACGCTGTCCAACTCGCTTGTCTCCTCCGGCTCTTGTCCGTACTCCTGGAATCGATCGGCGGGTGCACACAGCCCTCATGGCGGGCCCTCGTCCAGGCGGAAACGTGGCTGGACGGTGTCCTCGCCGCGACCCGGCCGCATACCGTCCTCCTCAGCAACGACACCAGCCCGCTGGGCGCGCTGGCCGTGCACACGGCGGAACGCCACGGCGCGAACACGGTCCACGTCCAGCACGGGGCGTGGACGGCAGAGTCGGTCGCCTGGCCGACACTGCACAGCCGCGACGTCGTCGTCATGGGGGAACGGGACCGCCCGCTGGCGACAGCGTGGGCACGCCACCCCGCCGCCGAAGTGCACGTGCTGGGACAGCCCCGCTTCGATGTGCTCGCCGGCCTCGGCCGTGAGGCACAGCGGCGGTACCTGGAGAAGTTGCTGGCTCCCGGCAATCGCCGCGCTCCTGTCCGGATCGCGGTATGGGCCTGCCAGCCGTTCGGACCCGATCGGCTCAAGGCCCAGGCAGACCTTCTCCTGGACGGACTGCGTGCGGCGGACAGCGACTGAGGGCTCGTCATCGCCCCGCACCCCACCCCGCCGCTGACCAGAGTCCGGCGGGCCGGTCACCGGCCCGCCGGACTCCAAGGACCCGCTGGACAACCGGCTCCACCGGCTGTTACGGATGAAAACAGAAGGCCCTCGACCGGAAGATGACGCTCGTGCTCAGAACCACCGACCGCCCTGCAGAGCCGGCACCCGTGCTGCACGTCCTCCCCGCCGGCACGGATCCCCTGCTGCAACTTGAGTACGAGACGCAGGCGCCCAACGGTCCCGGCGCGACGCGCTGCCTCAGCCACTCGCGCGAGATAGCTCTTCGCGGGATCCCGGTGATGTGCACGGCATGCCGTGCCCGGCGCGACTGGCTGCTCATCAACCACGGCCGCAACGTCTGGGTCTGCTGCCGGTGCAGCAATCGGTGGCTCGAACCCGAGATCAGCCGCGCCGACTTCGACGCCCTGATCGCTATCCCGGACGGGACGACCTATCCCAGCGTCGAGCAGGGCCTCGCCGCTCTCGGCTTCGATGGGACCTTCGCCAGCACCTACCTGGAGTACTAGGTCGCAGGGCGGTTCCAGGCGCCGACCGGCCCCGGGCATCGACAAGGAAGTGCTGGACCACGATCTGCCGCAGCGCCGCCATCGCTGGGCGCTGTCGTGCCTGGGCGGTGGCCGCAGATGGGTTGGAGGTTTTCCGGCGGGCATGCGTCAGCTCCGAGTTCCGCGCTTTCGCTGCCAGGACTGCTGAAGCCGCCACCGCTCATGCCGCCACCACCCCCGTCGAAGCCACGACCGTCGAAGCCACCACCGCTGAAGCCACCACCACCACGGCTGCCGCCGCCGACCGGTCGAGTCCGGTCACCGGCTGGCTCCGGTCGTTGGCGAGGCTGGCGCACGAGACGCCGGTCCTGGCCCAGCCGTCGCTGCCGCTGGACGATCCCGCGGGGCTGGATATCACGCCCGCCGAGATCACCGACGTGCGGCGACGCCTGGACCGGGACGACCTGACCGTCCTGGCCTACCGTTTCCGGGGCGACCGGTTCTGCCGGGCCCAACGGTTCGCGGCGTATGCGGAGTCGCTCGGTGACCGATTCGTCGCCCGTACGCTCCCCGACAGTGCGGCCCGCCAGGACGTGCCGCCGTTCTTCGAACAGTTCGTGGCATCCCCGCACAGCGTGGTGACCGCGCATCTGATCGACGAGGCGGGCCAGCCGACGATTGCCGCGCGCGACGAGATCCTGGCGTTCTTCGCGCAGCGGCTCGCCGCGTGAGTGCCTGGCCGGGAGGGGGACATCCGGACCCGGAACAGTTCGCGCGGGCATCCCTCAGCGTCCGCTGACGCGGCGGCGGTTGCTTCCGCCGGTGAAGAACTCCGAGCACGACAGTCCGCCCTCGTACCTACGAGGTAGCCGGGCCCGTTCGCCGCCCCCAGCATGTGTTCCGACCCTGCCCGAGGAGGCAGCGTCGGGGCCTTACACAGGGGGAATGATGTTCCATCACACGCACGCGCGGACGCGCCGCGGCCGGCCGGGCCGGATGCGGGCCGTTCTGCTCGCCGGATTCGCGGTTCTCGGACTTGTCGGCACCACCGTGTCCGCCACGGCCGACGAGACGGCCGACCGGTCCGTCGGCACGGCGGCGGCAGCCGCCAAGCCGCTGTTCCAGATGCCCTTCCCGTGCAGCACACGGTGGCAGTTGAACACCTACGGCTCCGATCACAATCCCGCACTGGACATCGTCGTGGAGAACAACACCGGCTCCGACGCCAAACCGGTGCTTGCCTCCGCCGCCGGCACCGTATCCGCCACCTACTGGGACAACGGATCCGGCAACACCATCCAGATCAGCCACGGCAACGGCTGGTTCACGGCGTACTACCACCTCAAGGACGCGCCGACCACGTACGTCCACGAGGGCCAGGCGGTCCAGCCGTCCACGCAGATCGCACGCATCGGCACGACCGGCGCCTCCGACTGGGCGCACCTGCACTACGAGCAGCGCTACCTGGAGTCGGGGGACTTCACCGACGAACGCCACCGCGTGCCCGTGCACTTCGACGGTGTCCAGTACACGGGCACCAATGCGCAATGGCCGAGCGTGGCAAGCCGGAACTGCTCGGGCTCCACGCCGGCCTGGCAGGACTGCCCGGCGGGCAATGTCTGCTTCTACTCGGGTGCCGACGGCACCGGCTCGGTCTGCCGGTCGGCCGACGACGATCCCAGCAGCACCTGCGGCTTCCGCAAGTCCTACTACAACAACGGTAATCCGCAGCCGGATTACGACCATGTGCAGGTGTACTTCAAGGAGGGCGGCAGCCAGTGCCTGCATTACGGCTGGACCGAGGGACGCGGAAACTTCGCCGGCGGGGGCCGGACGATCGACCGCTTCCAGTGGCGCGGAGAATGCTGAGGCGTGACGGCGTGACGGCGTAACGGATGACGTGCTGGACCGCATGACGCGTCGGACCGGTACGGCGCTGCGCGATCAGGCGTGGCGCCGCACCGGCCTGCGCGTCTTGCAGATGTTTATCGGCGTTTCCTACCCTCACGGCATACCTTCGGGGGAAGGAATCAGTCCATGTACACCATTGTCGTGGTTCCAGGGCCCGGTATGGCCCCCTGCGAGCAGCTCCGGCTGGCACCGGGAGAGACCCTCCGCTTCGGCCGGGAAGCACCCACCGGCCCCCAATCCCTGCTGACCATCGCGCACGACGGCGTCTCGCGTTCCGCGGGCGAGATCACCGCGACGGACACGTACTGGTCGCTCAGCAACTTCAGCCGCACGGCGACCTACGCCGTCGAGAACCCGGAAGGCGCCGGGGAGCACATCAAGGTGGCGCCGAGGCGACTGGGCGCACCCGTGGCGTTCGAGTTCTCCAGGGTGGTCCTGCCCGCCGGTACCGAGTTGCTCAGCTTCGACGTATGGGCACCGCGGCACGACTACGCAGCCCCGGCGGACGGGCCGGACCGTTCGGACCGGAGCGACCCCGCCCTGAGCTGTGGCGGGGAGTCCACCGCGCTGGCGTTTCCCCTCGACCGGTCCAAGCGGTACTTCACCGTGCTGGCGGCCCTGTGCGAGCCCCGCCTGCGCGGTGAACCGTACGCACCGCTGCCCACCGTGGAACAGGTCGTCGAACGGCTGCGCCCGCGGTGGCCGGCGGCCAACCGGGCCGCCGTGCAGTGGAACATCGACTACCTGGCGGTGAAGCTACGGCTCAAGCCCGGTCCCGAGTCCTGCGAGCCCGGCCCCCGCCTCAACGGCAAGAAGGAGATGCTCGTCTCGCTCGCGCTCCGCTTCGACCTGGTGCGCGAGGACGACCTCGCGGCGCAGGCCTTCTCCGCGAGCGGTGCGACCCGGTGAGTGGCCAACAGCCGTACGCCGTCGCGTCCGTTCCGCCCGGCTACCGCGTGGGCCCATGGATCGTCGAGGAGCCGCTCGGCGCGGGGGCGTTCGGCCACGTCTACGCCGCCCGGCACGCGGACGCCGACGCGGAACCGGCCCGCGCCGCCCTGAAGTTCCTGCCGACCGGCACGCGGACGCCACGTCAGCTGGGCCACCTCCGGGAGCTGGCCGAGCGGGAGGTGGACCTGCTGAGCCGGCTCCGTTCGCCGCGGCTGATTCGGCTCCACGATGCGCTGACGGTGGACGCCCCGGCCCACCCGGAGCTCGACGGCGCCACCGTCCTCGTACTGGAGGAGGCGCGCGGCTCCCTCGACGCCTTGCTGTCCGCGGACCGTCCGCCGCGCCAGGGGCCTGCCCTGCTCGTGCAGATCTGCGAGGGTCTGCAGCAACTGCACGACGCGGGCTGGGTGCACGGCGACCTCAAGCCGGGCAACGTGCTGCTGATGGAGGACGGCACGGCACGGCTCGGCGACTTCAACATGGCGGCCGAACTGGAGGGCACGCACGCGTACTCCCCCGCGTTCGCGACGGCCGACTACACCCCGCCCGAGCTGCTGTGGTCCGAGATCGGCGAGCGCGGAATGCAGATCCGGCCGAGCACGGACATCTGGGCGTTCGGGGTGCTGGCACACCTGGTCCTGACCGGTTCGTTCCCGCTGCCCGGCGGCACCCCGACGGCCCGGCGGGACGCGGTGGTGCGCTACGCCCGCGGGGAGGAGGAACTGCGGCTGTCGTCCGAACTCCCTGTGGCCTGGCGGGAGATCGTGGCGGACTGCCTCGCCCGTACGCATGAGGAACGGGCCCCGTGCGACGCGGCGTCGCTGCTGCTGCGGACCTCGGAGGCGGCGGCGGGCCGGCTGCCGCGCCGCAGGCGCGTGCGCCGCCCCCTGCTCGCGGCGGTGGCCGGTGTGCTGGCGCTGGCGGTGGCGGGCCTCGGGATACGGACACTGCTGGACGAGGACCCGGCCACGAAACCGGCCGCCCGGACGAGCGCCGGGGCCGGCGCGGACGCGAGTGCGGGCAGGAGCCCCGGGCCGACGCGGACGGCCACGGGTTACGACCGCTGTGCGCCGGGTTACGTCTGCTTCTTCTCGAAGGCGGACGGCGGAGGCGAGATGTGCGCCTGGGAGGGTGACGACTCCGACTGGTCCGACGGCCAGAACGACTGCACCTGGGCAAACGCGAGCAGCCCGGGCTCGATCTACAACAACGGAGTGGCCGATCCGAAGGGCTTCATCCACGTCACGTACTTCGCGGAGGCCGGCCTGCGCAAACGCCTCGGCTGCGTCGAGCGGGGACAACGTCGCAACGTCCCCCTGATGTGGTTCGTGCGCTCCCACACCTGGGCCAAGACCTGCTCCCTATGACGTGCGAGGTACCGCCCGCCCCGGCGCCGGCGGGATGGTGTTGCTGTGCCACCGGGGGGTGGCACAGCAACGGGGGGCAGTGGCATGAAGCGCAGGTTCATCGCCGCGTGTGCGGTCGCGGCGGTCTTGTCGGCCGCCGTGACCGGGTGCGTACAGAACACCTCGGGGCAGGGGCCGACGACCGCGGCCGCGTCCACCCGGACCGGGCAGGAGTCCGAACCGACGCAGGCGGAGCGGCTGAGGATCTCCGACGCCACGGAGGCGCTGATCAAGCGGTGCATGAACCGTGCGGGTTTCTCGTACTGGACCGGTACCCGGCTGAGCCTTGAGGAGAGCCGGTCACCCGGCTATGTCAATGACGACGTCGACTGGGCTGCTGAGCACGGCTACGGCAGCCGAATCCAGGAGAAGGCCGACAAGGCCCGGCGGGCGAATCCGAACGGCACCTATCGCGCCGGACTCTCCCCGCAGCGCCGTCGGGCCTACGACAAGGCGCTCGACGGCGGCCGGGACGCCACCGTCCTCACCGCCGAGATCCCGACCCCGGACGGCACCGGGAAGATCAGCAAGCGGCTCGGCGGCTGCTCGGCGAAGGCCGAGAAGAAGCTGTACGGGGACCCGGCCGCCTGGTTCCGCGCGGACAAGGCCGTCACCAACCTCCAGCCCCTGTACGTCTCCCGGATCACCCGGGACAAGAAGTTCACCGACGCCCTCACGGCCTGGGCCCGGTGCATGGCCGCGGCCGGCCACCGGTATCCCGATCCGCCCGCAGCGCAGGACGCGGTGGCGCGGCAGGCTGCCGGCCTCGCCCCGGCCGAAGCGTTCGAGGCCGAGAAACGCCTCGCGGTGGCCGAGGCCCGCTGCGCCCGCACGAGCTTGCTCGCGGCTGTCGCCCGGGAGCGCGAGACGTACTACCGAGGCACCCTGCCCGACCGGTACGAGGAGCTGATCGACACCCACCGGCGGCTGGAACACGACGCGTACACACGCGCGGCCGGGATCACCGGCCCGCGGGCCTGATCCGGCCCGCCCCACAGACCTCCACGGCACCGTGCCGTGGATCACCATGCCTCTGACGAGGCGGACACACAGGAGCAAACGATGCGAAAGCTGGGCATGTCCATCGCCGCACTCGGTCTGGCAGCCGCCGGACTGGTCGTCCCCGCCACGGCCGCCCAGGCGGCCACCTCGGCCGCCGCGGCCAACCACTGCAACGACATCTGGCCGGGGCGCAACGGCAAGGTGTACGCCTACAACTACACGTACTGCAACGGGTACCTGGGCAGCACCGCGGGCGACGACTCCGACTGGGACTCGGCGGGGGGCGGCTTCGAGAACGACTGGGACAAGGCCTCGTCCGTTCTCAACGCGGGGTACACCGGCAGCTACGACATCGTGAAGTTCTACTACCTCGCGAGCTACTCCGGTGGCTACAACTGCCTCGACGCGAACGAGTTCTTCGTCGACGACCTGTCCCGGAACACGTTCAGCAACGGCGTGAACATGAACAACAACATCCGGTCCCACAAGTGGGTGAACAGCTGCGACCGTTGGATGGACTGACGCGAACGGCTGAACGGCTGAGCGCCTGAACAGCAGAGCGGCTCAGCGGCTGAGCACCTGAACGGTTGAGCGCGCGTACGGCCCACCGGCTTATGGCCGGTGGGCCGTACGCTTCCCGACGAGCGGGACCCCTAGCTCTGCCACACCTTGCTCGTGGCGATCCTCTGCAGCTCGGCAAGGGTCAGAGCGGGGTCCTTCCGGCCGGCGGCCACGTTCTGGTTCGCCGCGTTGAACGCGGAGATCACCACGCGGAGGCCGTCGGGGCGGATCGTGTCCACCTGCCGCATCTTCACGCCCTTGCCACCCTTCTCACCCGGACCCTGATGTGTGGTGACCTTCGTGCCATCCGCCAGGACCTTCGCGTCGGAGCCGAAGAGATCACCTTCGACCTCGGACATGTTCGGCTGGACGTTGATCTGCACGAAGCTCTTGCCCTGGCCGTCGTCCACCACGACGTACGCGTACTCCGTCTCCTGCTTCCCGGACGCCTTCACCGTCAGGCCGTCGGGGAGCCGCTTGGTCAGCTCGCCCACGATCACGTCGCCGCTCAGCGCCTGCGGGGCCGGTGTGCCGGTGCCTGCTCGACAGGCTCGGGGAGGGACGCGACGATCGGGAGCCACTTCTCGGCCGGACCAGCGCCTCCATCCGGTCCAGCGACAGCGGAGGGGCGGTACGGCTGACCGGCGCGTCCTTCTCCGCGGGCGCGTGCGCTGTGAGCGTTACGGGCGATATCCTGACGCACGTTTGACGCATGCGGCGCATGTTTGACGAACGCTCTGGCGTGTCGTCAGGTGTCTTGGGCTGCAGGTCAGTAGCCCGCGAGGGCTGGGATCTGGCCGAGGGCTTTACCGAAGCCTTGCCGAGTCAGTAGGAGTTGGGGCCGTGCGGGCTCCAGTGGTGGAGGGGGCCGCAGGTCGTCAGGACGGCTTCCGGGACGGCGGGTAGCTGGGGAGTCGTGCTCAGAGGGTTCAGGCGCTCGAGATGTGCGTCGGCGAACTCGAGCCATGCCTCGGCTGTGGTCGTCGCCTGATCGGTCGGCAGAGCTTCTACTTGGGCTCGGACAGCGGCGACGTATTCGGCCAGCCGAGTCGCGTAGCGCCATTGCTGGGTCCGCCGGTGTTGGTCTTGATGACGCGGCCGTTGTTCTCGGCCAGGCGTGTGCGCGGCGAAGGCGCGGCGGTCCTTGATGGAACTTCCGCGGGCGAGGCGCGGGTCAGCGGACGCGCAAGACGTCCAGCGCTGTCAGGGCTACGTGCAACGCCGTGCGCTGTTCGCCGGATTCGAGGTCGCAGTCGAGCAGGCGCTCGATGGTGCGCAGGCGTTGGTAGAACGTCTCGCGGGACAGGCCGCCGCCACGGGCGGCGCTGGTCTTGTTGCCGGCGGCGTCGAGGTAGTGGCGGAGGGTCGTCAGCAGGTCGGTGCCATGTCGGCCGTCGTGATCGAGGAGGCGGCCGAGTTGTTGTTCGGCGTATTCCTGGATCCGGGTGTCCTCGCGGAGCGCGTACAGCAGGCGGCGCAGGTCGATGTCGGAGAGTTCGTGGAAGGAGCGGCCCTGGGGGAGGGGCTGGTCGGGCGGGGTGGCCGCGGCCACGCGGGTTGCCTGGTGGAAGGAACGGGGGACGTCCGTGAGGTCGTCGACCCCGGAGCCGGCGCTCACGACAGCCTGTGGGGAGAGGTCGAGCGCGGCGTGGCTCAGCCGTTCGACCGCGGGTTGCCAGGGGCGTGAGGGGCCCAGGGTGAGCAGTACTCCCAGACGGCCGGGGGCCAGTTCGCCGATGAGTGCCGGGATTCCTGCCGTGTGCAGGTCCTGGGACAGGCGGGTCTCGGGATTCGCTGTGGTGTCTTTCGCGGGGAGGTCCACCACAACCGTGAGGAAGCGGCTGTTCTCGGTGGGCAGGCCCAGCGCGGCCAGGCGGGCGCGGGCATCTTCGGGGGAGCGGTGGCGCTGCTCGACGAGGTCGCGAAGGACGTTGCGGTGCGCGGTGCGTTCCCAGGGTGTGGGGTGGATGAGGCGGGCGACGGTCAGGGCCATCGCCGTTCTCTCCAGGACGGTGAGGTGCTCCGGTCCGAAGGCCGGTTCGGTGGCGGGAGCGGGCAGCATGGCCACGCGGCCCCAGCGTTCGCCCTGGTATTCGACCGGTGCGGTGAGCCAGCCTTCCGGGCCGCGTTGGCTCGTGCGGTCCCCGGGCGGCGTCGACCTGGATCGTTGCTCCCAGTCGGTGAGTGCTTCCTCCAGGGTGGTGCCGGAGGGTTCGCAGATCAGTGCCTGGTGGACCAGGTTTTCCAGGACGACCGTGCGGCCGCTCATCTCGGCTGCCGCGCGCATGACGTCCTCCGGTCCGGCCCCGCGCAGCGTCAGCGTGGTGAACGCCTCGTGGACGCGCTGGGTGCGGCGCATCGCCTCGGTCTGGTTGCCGAGGATGAGGGCGTGGACGACCTGGGTGACCTCCAGGAAGTTGACGTCCTTGGCGAGGGTGATCAGGGGCAGGCCACGGGCGCGGCAGGCTTGGACGAGCGCGTCGGGCGGGCGGTGGTAGCGCCGTACGAGTTCGATGACCAGGGCCGCCGCTCCGATGCCGGCGAGTTCATCGACGTAGCGGCGCACCCCCGCGACGTCGTCGGGCAGGGGCATGCCGGTCGTCAGGACGAGTTCGCCCCCCTTGAGGAAGGAGGCGGGGTCGGTCAGTTCGGTGATGTGGACCCAGCGGACCGGCCGGTCGAGGTCGGGTACGCCGGTGACGACCTGGGGCTGGCCGGAGGCCAGGACGGGCAGGGCCAGGACGTCGGCGATGGTGAGGGCGTGGCCGGGCGGACTGCTGTTCCGGTCGCCCGTGTCCGGCGGCCGCGCCGTCGAGGGGTTGTCGTTCACGGTGTCTCCATGGGGGTCCCCCCGCTCGAGCGAAGCCGAGAGTGGGGGAGTGCCCGGTCACTGTGACAAGCCTTGTTGACCTGCGCAAGAGCTGTTCCGCCTGGAGCGGACGGGACAGTGAGCGGCGCATTCCAGGCCCGCTCCTGACAGAACGTCCGAACACTGTGCCCGCACCGGACAGATCGCGCGTTGGCTCCCTGCGGGGCGGTGGAGATGCTCGGGAGACCGCACCAGTCCGACGACCCACGCCGGGAGACGAATATGATCGCACTGTCGCCGCACCTTCGCCAGGCCACTCCCGTGGTGGCGGTCCGGGGCGAGGGCGTCCATCTTTATGGCGAGGACGGCCGCCGGTACCTGGACTTCACCGCCGGAATCGGCGTGACCAGCACCGGACACTGCCACCCCACGGTCGTGGCGGCGGCGCAGGAGCAGGTGGGCAAGCTCGTCCACGGTCAGTACACGACCGTCATGCACCAGCCGCTGCGGCGACTCGTCGACAAGCTCGGTGAGGTGCTGCCGGCCGGACTGGACAGCTTGTTCTTCACCAACTCCGGAAGCGAGGCAGTGGAGGCCGCGCTGCGGCTGGCCCGCCAGGCCACCGGCCGCCCCAACGTCATCGTCTGCCACGGCGGCTTCCACGGCCGTACCGTCGCCGCCGCCTCGATGACCACCTCCGGCACCCGCTTCCGCTCCGGCTTCTCCCCGCTGATGAGCGGCGTGGTCGTCACCCCGTTTCCGTCGGCCTACCGCTACGGCTGGGACGAGGAGACCGCCACCCGCTTCGCCCTCCAGGAGCTCGACTACACGCTCCAGACGATCTCCTCGCCCGCCGACACGGCCGCGATCATCGTCGAGCCGGTGCTGGGCGAGGGCGGGTACGTTCCCGCGACCGGCGCTTTCCTGGAAGGGCTGCGCGAGCGGGCCGACCGGCACGGCTTCCTGATGATCCTGGACGAGGTGCAAACCGGAGTGGGCCGCACCGGCCGGTTCTGGGGCCACGACCACTTCGGCGTCACTCCCGACATCCTCGTCACCGCAAAGGGCCTGGCCAGCGGCTTCCCGCTGTCCGGCATCGCCGCCTCCGAGGAGCTGATGGCCAAGGCGTGGCCCGGTTCCCAGGGCGGTACGTACGGCGCCAACGCCGTCGCCTGCGCCGCGGCCTGCGCCACCCTCGACGTCGTACGCGACGAGAAGCTCGTCGAGAACGCCGAGGCGATGGGAGCGCGGCTGCGGCACGGCCTGGAGGCGGTCGCCGACCGGACGCCAGGTATCGGGGACGTGCGGGGCCTCGGGCTGATGCTGGCCACCGAGTTCGTCACGGAGGACGGCAGCCCCGACCCCGAGACCGCCGCCCGCGTGCAGCGGGCCGCCGTCGACGAGGGCCTGCTCCTGCTGCTGTGCGGGGCCTGGAACCAGGTCGTGCGGATGATTCCGGCGCTGGTGATCGACGAGACGGCGGTGGACGAGGGACTTCAGGCGTGGGCGACGGCGGTGGAGGCCGGTACCTCAGGAGCGTCGGCACAATGAGCGAGAGCGTGGCGCGGCTGACCGCCCGGCTGGCCGAGACGGCTCCGGGCCTGCGGGTGGAATCCGGCCCGGGCGCCCTCGGTCAGTACGCCTACGACGCCTCCAACTACCGCGTCCCCCCGCAGGCTGTGGCCTTCCCCCGCTCCACCGGCGACGTGGTCGCGGTGCTGTGGGCCTGCAAGGAGACGGGCGTCCCGGTCACCGCCCGCGGCGGCGGCACCAGCATGGCCGGCAACGCGGTCGGACCGGGCGTCGTCCTGGACTTCTCCCGGTACATGAACCGGATCCTCGACATCGACCCGGTCACCGGGACCGCGCGTGTCCAGGCTGGAGTCGTCCTCGACGCGCTGAGCAGTGCCACAGCTCCGCACGGTCTCACGTTCGGCCCCGACCCGTCGTCGCACAGCCGCTGCACCCTGGGCGGCATGATCGGCAACGACGCGTGCGGCAACCGGTCCGTGCGGCACGGGCGGACCAGCAGCCACATCGAGGCGCTGGAGATCGTGACGGCCGACGGCGTGCGGGCCGTCGCCGACCGCGTGGGGCTCCACCCGGTGGACCCCGAGGACGCGGAGCACGTCGCCCGCCTCGAAGCGGACGTACGACGTCTGATCGGCGACAATCTGGCGCCGATCCGGACCGAGCTGGGCCGCATTCCCCGCCAGGTCTCCGGCTACCAGCTGCACCACCTGCTGCCCGAGCACGGCTTCGACATGGCCCGCGCCCTGGTGGGTACCGAGGGCTCCTGTGCGGTCGTCACCGCCGCGACGGTCCGCCTGGTGGCGACCGCACCGGCTTCGGCGCTGCTGACCCTCGGCTACGACGACGTCGTCGACGCGGCCGAGGACGTGCCGGAGATCCTGCGGTGGAACCCCACCGCTGTGGAGGGCATGGACGAGGCGATCGTCGCCACCATGCGCGCCCGCCGCGGCCCCGACTCGGTCACTGGACTGCCCGACGGGCGTGCCTGGCTGTACGTCGAGCTCGACGGCGACGACGAGGCGACGGTCAACGCCCGCGCGGCCGAACTCCTCGACGTGCTCAAGGCGCAGGGCCGGATGACCGGCGGGCGGGTCGTGGAGAGCCCGGCCGAGCGGCGCTCACTGTGGCGGGTCCGCGAGGACGGGGCCGGCCTGGCCGCCCGCCTCGTCGACGGCGGGGAGTCCTGGCCCGGCTGGGAGGACTCGGCGGTCGCGCCTGAGGACCTCGCCGGATATCTGCGGGACTTCCGCAAACTCCTGGCCGACCACGGGCTCACGGGCGTGATGTACGGGCACTTCGGCGCGGGATGCGTGCACGTGCGCATCGACTTCGACCTCGCCACGGACGAGGGCCGCACCGCCGCCCGTCGCTTCCTGCACGAGGCCGCCGCCCTGGTCGTCGCGCACGGCGGGACGCTGTCCGGCGAGCACGGCGACGGGCGGGCGCGCGGTGAGCTGCTGGAGGTAATGTACAGCCGCCGGATGATCCGGGCGTTCGCTGCCTTCAAGGAGGTCTTCGACCCCGAGGGGCTGCTGAACCCGGGCGTCATCGTCGCCCCGGCCCTGCTCGACGCCGATCTCGCGCTGCACCAGATCCAGCCCCTGGTAACGGAGTTCACCTTCCCGCACGATGAGGACGGCTTCGCGGGCGCCGCCCGCCGCTGCGTCGGCGTCGGCCGATGTCGCAGCGACGTGGGTGGTGTGATGTGTCCCAGCTACCGGGCCACGGGGGAGGAGAACGACTCCACGCGGGGCCGGGCCCGCCTGCTCCAGGAGATGGTGCGCGGGGAGACCGTCCAGGACGGCTGGCGCTCGACGGAGGTCAAGGATGCCCTCGACCTGTGCCTGTCCTGCAAGGCGTGCTCCTCCGACTGCCCGGTCGGCGTCGACATGGCGACCTACAAGGCCGAGTTCCTGCACCAGCACTACAAGGGCAGGCTCAGACCCCGCTCCCACTACTCGCTGGGCTGGCTGCCGCTGAGCTCCGCCCTTGCCGGGTACGCCGCCCGACCCCTCAACGTCCTGCTGCGCGGACCCTTCGGCAAGCTCCTCGCCCGCTTCGGAGGCGTGACCACGAAGCGCAGGATCCCGGCCTTCGCCTCCCGTCGCTCCCTGCGCGAGGCCCTGCGCAAGGCGAAGACCGGCGACCCGTCGAAGGCCCTCCTCTTTGTCGACAGCTTCACCCGCGCATTCCGTCCCGAGGTGGCCGGAGCGGCGAGCCGTGTGCTCGCCGACGCCGGAATCCCGTGCACGGCGGAGGAGGGCCTGTGCTGCGGTCTGACCTGGGTCAGCACCGGCCAGCTGTCGGTGGCCCGAAGGATCATGGCCCGTACGGTCGCCCACCTCGACAACGGAGACGAGCGGCCCATCATTGTGGCCGAACCCAGTTGCGCCGCCACGCTCAAGCGCGACGTGCCCGAGCTCCTCGGGACTGACGCCGCCCGCAGGGTCGCGGACCGCGTCCACACGTTCACCGGGGCACTGACGGACCTTGCCGCGCAGGGCTGGACCCCGCCGCCGCTGCCCGAGGATGTCGTGCTGCAGCCCCACTGCCACGAGTACGCCGCCTTCAAGGGACGCCGCCCCGCCGACCTGCTGCGCCGCCTGGGCGTGGGCAAGGTGGACGAGGCCGAGGGCTGCTGCGGACTCGCCGGGAACTTCGGCTTCGAGAAGCAGCACTACGACACCTCGATGGCCGTGGCCGACCTGGCCCTGAGGCCCCGCCTCGACGGCATCGACCAGGACACGCCGACCGTCGTCGTCGCCGACGGCTTCAGCTGCGCCACCCAGATCGACCACCTCGCCGGTGACCGGGGCGTCCGTGCCCTGCACCTCGCGGAACTACTCGACCCCGCCGCCGACCCATCAGGAGAGACGTCATGACCGACATACCCACGCAGTTGTTCATCGGCGGGGCCTGGGTGGACGCCGCGGACGGCGCCACCATGCCCGTGGACGACCCCGCGACCGGCGAGATCATCGCCCACGTCGCCGACGCCGGCGCCAAGGACGCCCGGCTCGCGGAGGACGCGGCCGTCCAGGCACAGGAGGAGTGGGCCCGTACGGCACCGCGGGCGCGCAGTGAGATCCTGCGCCGCGCCTACGAGATCATCCTCGAGCGCACCGACGAACTCGCCCACCTGATGACGTCGGAGATGGGTAAGCCGCTGGCCGAGGCCAGGGGAGAGGTGGCCTACGCGGCCGAGTTCTTCCGCTGGTTCTCGGAGGAAGCCGTGCGTATCGACGGCGGCGGAGGCGTTCTGCCGGACGGCCGCAACCGCATGCTGCTCTCCCGCCGCCCGGTCGGCCCCTGTCTGCTGATCACCCCTTGGAACTTCCCGCTCGCCATGGGCACCCGCAAGATCGGCCCGGCGATCGCGGCGGGCTGCACGATGATCCTCAAGCCGGCCCCGCAGACCCCGCTCTCCAGCCTGGCCCTCGCCGCGATCCTCAAGGAGGCCGGGCTGCCGGACGGCGTGCTGAACGTTGTCACCACCTCCCGTGCGGGGGAGGTGTGCGAGCCGCTCCTGCGCGGCGGGCGGATTCGCAAGCTTTCCTTCACCGGCTCCACGCAGGTCGGGCGGCTGCTGCTGGCCCAGTGCGCGGACAAGGTCGTACGGAGCTCGATGGAGCTGGGCGGCAACGCGCCGTTCATGGTCTTCGACGACGCCGACCTGGACACGGCCGTGGACGGCGCGATGCTCGCCAAGATGCGCAACATGGGCGAGGCGTGCACGGCCGCGAACCGCTTCTTCGTCCACCGGTCGGTGGCGGAGGAGTTCGCGACGCGCCTCGCCGAGCGTATGGGCACGCTCGTGGTGGGTCCCGGCACCCGGGACGGTGTCGACGTCGGCCCTCTCATCGACGCCGGCGGGCGAGCCAAGGTCGAGGAACTGGTCGCCGACGCGGTGGAGCGCGGCGCCCGGGTACTCGTCGGTGGCCGTACCCCCGAGGGACCGGGCTGCTTCTACCCGCCGACCGTGCTCACCGACGTTGACCCTGGCAGCCGCCTGATGGACACGGAGATCTTCGGCCCCGTCGCGGCGATCCTCACCTTCGACGACGAGGACGAGGTCCTGCGCCGTGCCAATGACACTCCCTGGGGACTCGTCGGCTACGTCTTCACCGAGGGCCTGGACCGCGCCCTGCGGGTCAGCGAGCGTCTGGAGGTCGGCATGGTCGGCCTCAACACCGGGCTCGTCTCCAACCCGGCCGCTCCCTTCGGCGGCGTGAAGCAGTCCGGGCTCGGCCGTGAGGGCGGCCGGGTCGGAATCGACGAGTTCCTGGAGTACCAGTACTTGGCAGTGCCGGTGCGATAACTCCCCAAGGGACGCGGGGCCGTGTCGATATGCGGCTCCGTCCAGTGGGCGCGACCAGCCACGGACGACCCGCAGTCGCTCGATCACAATTCCCTGCATACGTGCTTCGCCCGCACAAGCGGAGCGTTCACGCGCCGTTGCGCCGCGCCGCGATCTCCGTGGCGGTCTCGGCGACAAGACGTCCCAGCTCGGGAAGTCGTTCCGCGTCGTACCGTGAATCGGGCATGGAAATGGCGACGGTCGCCAGTGGTGTCCCGTCCTCGTCCAGGATCGGCGCGGCCACGGCGTACACGTCCGGTCGGTACTGGTTGCGGTTGACCGAGTAACCGTCGGCGCGCACACGCTCCAACTCCGCGTGCAGTTGGTCGGCATCGGTTGGCGTCACCTCGCCGAACGGCTCCAGCCCCTGCGCGATGAGGTCGTTCACGTCCGCCTTCGGCACATGCGCGAGGACGGCACGTCCTGTGGCGGTGGCATGCAGCGGTGAGGTGTCGCCGATGGCGTGGAACGTCCGTACCGCGTGCGTGCAGTCCACTCGGTCCACGACCACCATGCACTGCAACGCGTCCGGCACCGACAGGTGAATGGTCTCGTTCACCGCGTCCCGCAGCCGGATCATGGGCTCCCGTGCCGCCGCGAACAGGCTCGACCCCTGGAGCGCCGCCGGCCGTACGGCGAGCACGCGCGCGCCGATCTCCCATCGGGTGGTGTCCTTGCGGTTCGCCCGCAGCCACCCGGCCTCGTTCAGGGTGACCAGCGTGCGCTGCACGGTCGACTTGGGCAGTCCGAAGAGCTTGGTCAGCTCCCCCACAGTCACCGGCTGGTGCTGCGCGACCGCCTCCAGGATGCGCAGTGACCTGGTGACACTCTTCATTTCCATCTGGTTTCCCCCCGTTAACTCTGCGAATTGCTTGAGTACACCCCTTGACTCCCTCCGAAAGTCACTGTCAAGCTCGTGCCAGATTCTAGCACAGCGTTCCACAATGTGGCACGGTGCTCGAAGAAGTGGCCCGAAGCCCCCGCTTCCCGGAAAGTCCGAGTCGGCAACCCTAGCCGCCATCGCATCCGGAATTACAGAATCCGCATACCGGGCGCCCAGCATCCACGGCCCGGGAGACGAAAGGAACCCTCGTGTCTGCCAGCAAGCGCGTCGCCGTCGTCGGCGTCGGAACGATGGGCAGCCAGGCCGCCTGGCGCCTGGCCGCCCGTGGCGCCGAGGTCGTCGGCTACGACCGCTTCGCCCCGGGCCACGACCGCAGCGCCGCCGGCGGCGAGACCCGCATCTTCCGCAGCGCCCACTTCGAGGACTCCCGGTACGTGCCGCTGCTCCAGCACGCCGACGTCCTCTGGGGGCAGCTTCAGCAGGAGACGGGCCGTGAGCTGCGCCGCCTGACCGGATGCCTGCTGATGGGGCCGACCGAGCACCACCAGATGGCCACCGTCCTGGAGTCCATCGCCGAGCACGGTCTCGACCACGAGGTCCTCGACGCCGAGCTGCTCGCCAAGCGCTTCCCACAGTTCCGGATCGAGGACGGCGACGCGGCTGTGCTCGACCGCCGCGCGGGCTTCATCCGGCCCGAGCTGACGATCCAGACCGCCGCCCGCCGAGCCGAGCAACTCGGCGCCCGCATCCACCGCTACACCACGGTCCGCGAGATCGTCCCCGTCGCGGGCGGCGTCGAGATCCGCACCGACACCGGCAGCGAGCGCTTCGACACCGCTGTCGTCACCGTCGGCCCCTGGGTCAACGACCTGCTGCCCGAGCTGCCGTGGGAGGTGGACATCCGCCGCCTCATCAGCGCCTGGTACGTGCCCACCACCGACGCCTGGTTCGGCGAGGAGCGCCCCGCCTTCATCCGTACGGCGCCCACGCACTGCTACGGCCTGCCCTCCCCGGACGGGGTCTCCGTCAAGCTCGGCCTGTCCCGTGCCCTGCACCGCGCCGCCGGCGACCCGAACCGGCTGGACCGGACGGTGCAGCCCGAAGAGCTGGAGATCTTCACGGAGTTGATGGGGCGTTACATGCCGGACCTGAGCCCCGACCCGGTCCGCCTCTCCGTCTACATGGAGGGCTACACCGAGAGCAGCCGCCCGCTGGTCGGGCCGCTGCCGGGCGCGGAGAACGTCGTCCTGCTCGCCGGTTTCTCCGGCCACGGCTTCAAACTCTCGCCCGCTTTCGGCGACGTCGCGGCGGACCTGGCGCTGGACGGCACCTCGCCTCAGCCCATCGACTTCATCTCCACCCTCGACCGAGCGAAGGCGTGACGGCCATGACCAGCACCCTCACCGTCGGCGCCCTGAGCGCCGAGCCCGGGACCAAGACCCGCGGCACCGTCCCCGCCGACCTCGGCACCCTCACCGTGGACATCCCGCTGACCCTCGTCAACGGCGTCCATCCCGGCCCCCGCGTCGTCATCACCGCGGGTGTGCACGGCGGCGAGTTCACCGGCGTCGACGCCGCCACCCGGCTCGCGGCCCTGCTCGAACCCGGCGAGGTCCACGGCCAGGTGGTCGTCTGCCCGGTCGCCAACCCCCCGGCCGTCTACCAGGGCCGGCTCGGCGTCTCCCCGGTCGACGGTGTCAACATCAACCGCGTCTTCCCGGGTGACCCCGACGGAGGCCCCACCGAACGGCTGGCCGCCTGGCTGTTCACGAACCTCCTCGACGGCGCCGACGCCTACGTCGACCTGCACTCCGGCGGCATCGACGAGGTCCTGACGGACTTCGTCGGCTACCGCCTCACCGGAGACCCCGCTCTGGACGCGAAGACGGCCGGCATGGCCGGCGCCCTCGGCATCGAGGACGTCATCTTCGGAATGAACGCCGACGGCGGCAACAGCCACGCGGCCGCCGCCCGCCGGGGCGTCCCGGCGATCCTCGTGGAGACCGGCCGGCTCGGCGAACGCGACCCGGAGACCGCCCGCCGCCTCGTCGCCGGCCTGTACGGGGTGCTGGACCGGCTCGGCAGCCTCGACACCCAGCACCATGACCCGCAGTCGGCCGTCCGCGAGTGGGTCTGGGCCGCCGGCGTCACTGCCGAGACCTCCGGCCTCTGGTACCCGGAGTTCACCGTCGGCGACGACGTGACGGAGGGCCAGGTCATCGGCCACGTCATCGACCCCGCCGACGGCCAGGAACACAAGGTCCACACCCCGGCCACGGGACGGATCTTCTACGGCATGCACGGCCTGACCGTCGCCGCCGGCACCGAACTCGCAGCCATCGCCGCCCCCGCCCCCCACGACCACTGACCCCAGCATCCACACGACCAGATCGAGACCCACCAGCACGCTCCCCTCGTACCGCACCACCAGGAGGCACCCCGTGAAAGACTCCCGGATAGACCGCAGAGTGTTCCTGCGCGGAGTCGGCGGTATCGCCGCAGGCGTCGCCGCCACCTCGCTCACCGCCTGCGGCACCGGCACCAGCCGGTCCGTCGACAGCGGCGGCAAGAGCTCCAAGACCCTCGTGGTCCGCAACAGCGGCGGCTCCTACGGCGACGCCAACCAGCAGGCGATCTACGACCCGTTCACCAAGGAGACCGGCATCCAGGTCAAGGTGGTGAACATCGATTACGCCCAGATGCTCGCCCAGATCAAGCAGGGCCGCCCCCAGTTCGACGTCATCGACGACTCCATGGCCGACTTCGTGCTCTTCAAGAAGGAGGGAGCCACCGAGGACCTCGACTACGACCGGCTGAAGAACTTCAAGAACGCCGGCATCGCCAAGAACCTGGTCACCACCAACGCGGTCGGCAAGAACTACTGGGCCAGCGTGATGGCGTACCGCACCGACGCGTTCGGCGGAAGGAAGCCGGCCTCGTGGGCCGACTTCTGGGACACCAAGACGTTCTCCGGCAACCGCGCCCTGCAGGCGCTGGACGCCGACCTGCCGGAGCTGGAGTTCGCCCTCCTCGCCGACGGCGTGGCGCTGGACAAGCTCTACCCGCTCGATGTGGACCGCGCCTTCAAGGTCCTCAGTGAGATCAAGCCCCACGTCCGCAAGTTCTGGGACACCGGCGCCCTGCCCGGCGTGCTGCTGGGCCGCAAGGAGGTCGACGCCTCCAGCGTGTGGCACGGCCGCCTGGATGCCCTGATCAAAGGCGGCGCCCCGCTCGCCTACCAGTGGAACGGCGCCCGCCGACAGAGCAACGCCCTCGGCATCTCCAGGGGCGCCGCGAACCTCGACGCCGCCTACCAGCTCATCGACTTCTCCCTGCGGCCCGAGGTGCAGGCGGCCTATGCCGAGATCTATCCGATGGCCCCGTCGGTGCCGGCCGCGTTCAAGAAGCTCTCCACCACCACGGCCGCGAACCTGGGCAGCTCGCCCGCGCACCTGGAGTCCGGCTTCGACCTGGACGTCGAGTGGTGGATCAAGAACCAGGACGCCGTGTCGAAGCGCTGGCAGGAGTGGACGCATGCCTGAGATCGACGTGATGCCCGAGCTGTCCCTGGCCACCACGGCCGGCCTGGCCGGTTCCGGCAAGCCCCTGTCCGTGACACGGCTTCGGAAGACGTACGGCGGAGTGACGGCCGTCGACGAGGTCTCCATGGAGATCGCGGCGGGCGAGTTCGTCACCTTCCTGGGATCGTCCGGCTCCGGCAAGACCACCACCCTGATGATGATCGCCGGATTCTGCGAGCCCGACTCCGGCAGCATCGTCGTCGGCGGCCGTGACGTGACCCGCCTCGCCCCGCAGAAGCGGGGCCTGGGCTTCGTCTTCCAGCAGTACCTGCTCTTCCCGCACATGACGGTCTGGGAGAACGTCGCCTTCCCGCTGCAACTGCGGGGCGTGTCCAAGGCCGAACAGCGCCGCCGGGTCGGCGAGACGCTGAAGATGGCGGGACTGTCCGCCATGGCCCGGCGCCGCCCCCGTGAGCTGTCCGGCGGCCAGCAGCAGCGCGTCGCGCTCTGCCGGGCCCTGGTATACCGGCCCCCGGTCATCCTCATGGACGAGCCGCTCGGCGCCCTCGACAAGAAACTGCGCGACCAGCTCCAGACCGAGATCAAGCGCATCCAGCGGGAACTCGGCCTCACCGTCATCTACGTGACGCACGACCAGGAAGAGGCCCTCGTCCTCTCCGACCGGATCGCGGTCATGCGGGACGGGCGGATCGACCAGTTCGACACCCCGCAGGAACTCTTCGAGCGCCCCCGCACCCCGTTCGTCGCCGACTTCCTCGGCGCCGCCAACTTCCTCCCGGGCCGCCTGGAGGAACAGACCGCGGACCATACGCTCGTACGGCTCGACACGGGCGGCCTGCTCAAGGCCCGCTCGCAGGCCGTCCCGGACGGCGCACGGGTGCGCGCGGCGGTCCAGCCCGGCCGACTCGCCCTGTGTCCCCCCAACGACGGGTTCTGTACCGGGACCGTCGAGACGGTCACCTATGTCGGCACCCTCGTACGCGTCACCGTCCGCCCTGCTGGAGGCGCGGATAGCGAACTGGTCCGGCTGGAACTGCCCGCCGGCCGCGCCCCCGCCCTCGGCGAACGTGTCGACCTCACCGCGGACCCCGCCAACGTCGGCGTCTTCTCCGACGTGGAACACGGGGGATGACGATGGCCGGATCCGTACTGGCACCCACCCCGGCGCCCGCAGCCGCACCCACACCCGCCCCGGGCAAGAGCCGCCTGGGCCGCGCCCTGTCCGATCGGCGCACCCGCTTCGGACTGCTCAACGCCACCCCCGTCGTCGTCTACCTGCTGATCCTCTTCGTCTATCCGATCTTCAGCACCCTGATGCTGAGCCTCAAGGGCGAGGACGGCGGCTTCACCTTCCACTGGTACACCGACGCCTTCCAGGGCGCCAACCTGGAGATCCTGCTCACCACCCTGCGGATCTCCGCCGAGACCTCCCTGCTCGCCCTGGTCATCGGCTTCGCACTGGCCTCCGCCATCTCCCGGCTCAAGCCCCTGTGGGCCGGCCTGGCGATGATCGTCGTGGTCGTCCCGCACTTCATCAGCGCGCTGGTGCGCACCTACGGCTGGATCATCCTGCTCGGCGACAACGGCGTCGTGAACAACCTCCTGACGGACATTCACTTCCCTGGCGCCCCCTTCCAGTTGCTCTACAACGAGATCGGCGTGGTCATCGGCACCACCGCCGTGATGCTCCCGTACACCGTCCTGCTGCTGTACGCCGTCATGAAGGGCATCGACCGGCGGCTGCTCGCCGCCGCGGCGAGCATGGGCGCGGGCCGGATCACCATCTTCCGTCGCGTCTACGTCCCGCTCGTGGCCCCCGGCCTCGTCAACGCGGGCGTCCTCTCCTTCATCCTCTGCCTCGGCTACTACCTCACCCCCGCCCTCATGGGCGGTGAGAAGCAGACCATGGTCGCCTCGCTCATCGATGAGCAGGTCATGAAGCAGAACCAGTGGAACGGCGCCTCCGCGCTCGGCATCATCCTGCTGCTGCTCACCTTCGCCGGACTGCTGCTGCTCAGGCTGCTGAAGTCGGCGGGCGAGGCCCTTCGGAATCGGGGTACGGCGTCATGATCGAGCTCCGTTCCACCCTGGCCGGACGCATCACCCTGGCCGTCCTGTCCACGCTGATCCTGCTGTTCCTGGCCATGCCGATCGTCGTCATCGTGGTCACCTCCTTCGGCAAGGACGCCTTCGGCTCCTTCCCACCGGAGTCCTGGACGCTCGGCTGGTACAAGCAGTTGTTCGCCGACGGCAGCAAATGGCCCGCCGCACTGGCGCTCAGCGCCCTGGTGGCGGCCATGACCACGGTCTTCTCGCTGATCCTGGGTATGACCGCGGCCACCGCACTCGTCCGCAGCGAACTGCCCCTGCGGTCGGCGGTCTACGGCCTGGTCCTCGCCCCGCTGGTGATTCCCCAGGTCGTCGTCGCCCTCGGCCTGTTCCTGCTCTTCGAGCCCGCCGCGATGCTCGGCAGCCCGATCGCCATCGCCCTCGGTCACACCGTGCTGGCCTCGCCGATCGCCGTGATGATCCTCATGGCCACTCTGAAAGGCATCGACGAACGCCTGGAGGACGCGGCCGCCAGCATGGGCGCCGGTCGGCTGACCGTATGGCGCCGGATCACCCTCCCGCTGGCCATGCCCGGACTCGCCGCAGCCGGCATCTTCTCCTTCATCACCAGCTTCGACGAGTTCTTCATCTCGCAGTTCCTGTCCTCCGTCGACACCGTGACCCTGCCTGTCCAGGTGTTCAACGTCCTCCAGTACAACGTCGATCCGTCCGTGACCGCCGTCAGCGCGATCCTCATCGCGGTCGCCGTCGTGGCCCTCGGACTGGTCGGAGTGGTGCGCAGGCTCAGCGGCTCCGGCAAGCAGGACGGCCTGCTGCCCACGGAGCCCACAGTGGGCCTGCCCGCCGGAAGTGAGACCTCATCATGACCACCAGCACCCGCACCCCGGCAGGTGAACTCTCCGCCACCGCGGCCAGACACCTGCTCCTGAACATGACTCCCAACGGCTCGCTCGGCGAGGCCGGCGAGAACCTCTTCGTCGTCCAGCGCGGCGAGGGCCCGTACGTCGACGATGCCGACGGCAAGCGCTATATCGACGGCCTCTCCGGCCTGTACTGCTGCCAGCTCGGCTACTCCTACGCCCCCGAGTTCGCCGAGGCGGCGGACAAGCAGCTGCGCGAGCTGTGCTTCAGTCCGCTGTGGTCCTCCTCCGCGCACCCCACGGCCATCGAACTCGCCGAGCGGCTCTCGCGGATCGCGCCCGTCGACGTCGAGCACACCTTCTTCTCCGGCGGCGGGGCGGAGGCGGTGGAGACCGCCTGGAAGATCGCCCGCCGCTACCACGCCCTGCGCGGGGAACCGGGCCGGGTGAAGGCGATCTCCCGCCGTGGCGCCTACCACGGGCTGACCATCGGGGCCCTCTCCCTGACAGACGACCCCGGGCTGCGCGAACCCTACGGTCCGGGAGCGATCGAGACCCGGTTCGTGTCCAACACCAACCGGTTCGGCCTCGCCCCCGAGTACGTGGACGACGACGTGTACACGACCCGTCTGCTCGCCGAGCTGGAGGCCGCCATCCTGGCCGAGGGCCCGGAGAGCATCGCGATGCTCATCGCCGAGCCCGTGCAGAACCGGGGCGGCTGCATCACCCCGCCCCAGGGCTACTGGCCGGGCCTGCGCGCCCTGGCCGACCGGTACGGCTTCCTCCTCGTCGCCGACGAGGTCATCACCGCCTTCGGGCGGCTGGGGGCGTGGTTCGGCGGCGACCGCTACGGCGCCCGCCCGGACATCCTCACCGTCGCCAAGGGCATCACCGCCGGATACGCCCCCATGGGCGCAACTCTGGTCAGCAACAGCGTCGTTGAGGTCATCAATCAGCTCGGCGCGGTCCTCAACCACGGCTACACCTTCGCCGGTCACCCGCTGAGCGCGGCCATCGCCCTGCGCAGCCTGGAGATCATGGAGAGGGACCGGATTCTGGAGAACGTCCGTGGCCTCCAGGACCACCTCGCCGCCCGCATGGCCTCCCTCGTGGACCTGCCGATCGTCGGCGACGTCCGCGGTGCCGGGTTCTTCTACGCCTGCGAGCTCGTCGGCGACCTCGACGGCGGCGGCTTCGGCGACACCGTCCGCGCCGACCTGATCGCCGACCTCATCCCGCGCCGGCTGCGCGAGGCCGGCCTCCTGGCCCGCGTCTACAACCGCGCCGCCCCGCTGGTGCAGATCGCGCCCCCGCTGATCAGCGACCGCCAACTCCTCGACCGTATCGCCGACATCCTCGCCGAGACCCTCGCCGAAGCGTCCACCCGTCTGTGACCCCTGTTTCCGAAAGTGTTTCTGAAAGGAACGACATGTACTCCATCGGTCCGCTGACCGTCGCCCCCGGCGAGCGCGCCCAGGGCCTCATCCCGGTCGGCACCAGCACCTACGGCGTGGACCTCGGCATTCCGCTGATCGTCGTCAACGGCGCCCAGGACGGCCCGGTGCTCTGCGTGGACGCGGGGGTGCACGGCGACGAGTACGACGGCCAGGAAGCCATCCGCCGTGTCCTCGCCGAGGTCGACCCGGCCACCCTGCGCGGCACGCTCGTCGGTATCCCCTGCATGAACACCCCCGCTTTCGAGGCGGCCGCCCGCACCAGCGGCCTGGACTACCTCAACCTCAACCGCATCTTTCCGGGCGACGCGGACGGCTCGTACTCCCTGCGCCTGGCGGCCACCTTCGTCGAGCAGGTCGTGCCCGCCATCGACGCCCTCGTCGACCTGCACACCGGTGGCACCTTCGGCGAGATCGCCCCGCTCGTCATCCTCCAGGGCGGCTACGAGGAACTGGCCACCGACCTCGCCCTCGCCGCCGGGCATGAGCTGGTGTGGAAGGGCGGCAAGTGGGGCGGCACGGTCCGCCACCCCACGCTCGCGGCCGGCAAGCCGGCCATCACCATCGAGGCGGGCGGTGGCACCTACCGCGAGTCCAACGTCGACCTGCACACCCACTCGATCCGCAACATCATGCGGCAGCTCGGCATGGTCGACGGCGAGGCGGAGCTGCGCGACAGCTACACGACGGTCTCCGGCACCTTCGCCCGCTCCGCCGCGGGCGGCTTCTTCCTCGGGCACGCCGAGCCGGGGGAGACCTGCAAGGAAGGCGACCTGATCGCCCACATCGTCGACCACTACGGCAACACGCTGGAGGAGGTCCGCGCTCCCCAGGACGGCGTCGTGCTCTGGGTGCGCCGGATCCGCACGGTCCGCCCGGGCGACGAGGTCGTCATCTTCGGTGAAGTGCAGGGAGAGATCCAGCCATGAGCAGCGATGCGCAGTTGCTCCTCGTAGACGGCAAGCAGGTCCCGGCCGCCGACGGACGCACCTTCACCGTCCTCGACCCGTCGGACAGTACGGCCATCGCCCAAGTAGCCCTGGCCGGCCCGGCGGACGTCGACCGGGCGGTGGCCGCCGCGAGGGCGGCGCTCACGGCCCCGGAGTGGGCCCGGATGCGCGCCGCCGACCGGGGCAGGATCCTGTACCGGATCGCCGAGGCGATCCGGTACCAGGGGGAGCGGCTGGCCCGGCTGGAGAGTCAGGACGTCGGCAAGCCGCTCAGCCAGGCCAAGGCCGATGTCGAGGCCGCCGCCCGCTACTTCGAGTTCTACGCGGGCTTCGCCGACAAGCTCGGCGGCACCACCATTCCCCTCGGGCCCGGTCTGATCGACTACACCGTCCGCGAGCCGATCGGCGTCTCCGGCCAGATCATCCCGTTCAACTACCCGCTGCAGAACACCGCTCGCGGCTCCGCTCCGGCGCTGGCCGCAGGCTGCACGGTGGTACTCAAGCCCTCCCCGGAGGCGCCGCTCACCCCGCTGGAGATCGGCCGCATCGCGCTGGAGTGCGGACTGCCGCCGGGGGTGCTGAACGTCGTTCCCGGCGACGGCGAGACCGGTGCGGCCCTCGCCGGGCACCCGGACATCGACCAGGTCACCTTCACTGGTTCCGTGCCCACCGGCATCAAGGTCGCCCAGACAGCCGCCGCCAACGTGGTGCCCTCGGTCACCGAGCTGGGCGGCAAGTCGCCCTTCGTCGTCTTCTCCGACGCCGACTTCGACCTGGCGCTGAAGGCGATCCTCGGCGCGTCGTTCAGCAACGCCGGACAGATGTGCTCGGCGGGCACGCGGCTGCTGCTCCAGCGCGGCGCCGAGGAGTTCCTGGACCGGCTGGCCGAGAAGATCGCCACCCTGCGCGTCGGTCCCGGCCTGACGGACCCGGACATCGGCCCGCTGGTCGCCGCTCGGCAGCGCGACCGGGTGTTGAGCTACCTGGACCTGGCACGGCAGGAGGGCGCGACGGTCCGCGTGGGCGGCGGCGCCCCGTCCGACCCCGAACTGTCCGACGGCTACTACATCGAGCCGACCGTCCTCACCGGCTTGACGAACCAGGCGCGTTGCGCCCGTGAGGAGATCTTCGGCCCCGTCGTCGCGGTCATCGAGTTCGACGACGCCGACGAGGCCCTGCAGATCGCCAACGACAGCCCCTACGGACTCGCCTCCTACGTCTGGACCCGAGACATCGACAAGGCGATGAGCCTGGCCGAGGGCATCAGGGCGGGCCAGGTCTACGTCAACGCCACCGGCGTCGGCACCGGAGTCGAGCTCCCCTTCGGCGGCTACAAGCACAGCGGCTGGGGCAGGGAGAAGGGCCTCGAAGCCCTGGCCAGCTACACGCAGACCAAGAACGTCTGTATTGGATTCGGGGACCGGTCATGAGATACCGCACGCTGGGCGAACGCGGCCCGACCGTTTCCGTCGTCGGCGTCGGCGGCAACAACTTCGGCTCCCGCCTCGACGAGGAGGGCACGAAGGCCGTCGTCCACGCGGCCCTCGACGCCGGCGTCACGCTGTTCGACACCGCCGACATGTACGGCGGGTTCGGGGAGCAGGGCGGCTCGCGCGGTGATGGTGAACGGCTCCTCGGCACAGCTCTCAAGGGCCACCGCGACAAGGTGGTGCTGGCCACCAAATTCGGTATGGAGATGGGCTCGGAAGCGGACCTGTACGGCCGGCGCGGAGCCCGTTCCTACATCCGGTACGCCGTGGAGGCGTCGCTGCGCCGCCTGGGCACCGACCGGATCGACCTGTACCAGTACCACGAGCCGGACGGTGTCACCCCGCTGGAGGAGACCGTCGCCGCCCTGCGGGAACTCGTGGACGAGGGGAAGATCGGGTACCTCGGCTGCTCCAACCTCCCGGCCGAGCAGCTCACCGACGCCTTCGTGTCGACCCAGGCCCGCTACCACCTGCTCGACCGAGGCGTGGAAGCCGACCTGATCCCCGCCTGCCTGGTGCACGGCATCGGCCTGCTCCCGTACTACCCGCTCGCCAACGGCCTGCTCAGCGGCAAGTACCGGCGCGGCGAGCAACCCCCGGCCGGCAGCCGCCTGTCCTGGCGACAGGGCTGGCTCACCGACGAGGCCCTCGACCGCGTGGAGACGCTCACCGCGTACGGCGCCGACCGGGGCCTGACCCTCCTCCAGGTCGCGGTGGGCGGGCTCGCCGCCCTCCCCGCC
This sequence comes from Streptomyces atratus, assembly GCF_040655115.1. Classification (GTDB taxonomy): domain Bacteria; phylum Actinomycetota; class Actinomycetes; order Streptomycetales; family Streptomycetaceae; genus Streptomyces; species Streptomyces atratus_D. Next base: position 84,845 of record NZ_JBFAJH010000016.1, read on the forward strand.
GTCGGCTCGGTCATCTGCGGCGCCATGACCCCTGAACAGGTCACCGCCAACGCGACGGCGGCCGACTGGATCCCCGACACGGCCGATCTGGCCGCCCTCGACGCGATCGTCACCCCCGGCGAGCAGATCGTCTGACCCGCCCCTCCCCCTGTAAGAACCGGAAACCGAGGTTGAACACCATGCGAGAGATCGTCACCTTCGACGCCTACGGCACCCTGGTCGACTTCCAGCTCGGCCCCACCACCCTCAAGGTCCTCGCCGACCGGCTGGACCTGGACAACCTGGACGTCGACGAGTTCCTCGACGACTTCCGCGTCATGCGGTTCCAGGCCGTCCTGGAGGCATACCGCCCCTACCACGAGATCCTGCACTCCAGCCTGCAGATGGCGATGCGCCTGCACGGCCTGGAGTACCGCGAGTCCGACGGTGACGCCCTCGTCGAGGCCGTCCCCACCTTCGGCCCCTTCCCAGAGGTCCCGGACGCCCTGCGCGCGCTGAAGAGCAAGTACGAGATCGCCATCATCACCAACAGCGACGACAACCTGATCGCGCGCAACGTCGAGAACATCGGTGTCGAGTTCGACTACGTCATCACCGCCGAGCAGGCGGGCGCGTACAAGCCGGACCGGCAGACCTTCGAACACGCCTTCAAGGCCATGGGCGTCGAGCCGTCCCAGGTCATCCACACCGCTCAGGGCTGGGAGTACGACCACATCCCGACCCGCGACCTCGGCCTCAAGCGCCGGGTGTGGATCAACCGCTACGGCCGCCCCGGCAGCGCCGACTACCAGCCCTACGACGAGCTGACCGACATGACGGGCCTGCCGAAGCTGCTCGGCTGCTGACAGCACGGCTACACGGCTACACGGCGACACAGGACAGAGAACACAGAGGACGCACGCCATGAAGCAGATCCCCTACTGGCTCGACACCGCCCCCGCCCTGCCCGACCGGTCCGGCAAGGACCTGCCCGACGAGGCGGACGTGGTGGTCATCGGCGGCGGCCTCACCGGCCTGTCCACCGCCTACCACGCCGCCCGCAAGGGCGCCCGGGTCGTCCTCGTGGAGAAGGACAAGGTCGGCTCGGGCGCCTCCGGGCGCAACGGCAGCATGTGCACCCAGGGCATCACCATCGGCGTCGGCGAGGCCCGCAAGCGCTTCGGCCAGGAGCGCGCCCGCGAGCTCTACGACGCGTTCCGCGAGGCGGTCGACGTCGTCGAGGAACTCACCCACACCGAGAAGATCGACTGCGACTTCAACCGCTCCGGACGCCTCGGAGTCGCCTTCAAGCCCCAGCACTTCGAGTCGATGAAGGCCACTCAGCGCGACCTGGCCGACAACTTCGACCACGAGACCCAGCTCCTGACCCGCAGTGAACTGAAGGCGGAACTGGGCTCGGACTACTACCACGGCGCCCTGCTCGACCCGCTCAGCGCCGCCCTGCACGTGGGCAAGTACGTCCACGGCCTGGCGGAGGCCGCCGAACGCGCCGGCGCAGAGATCCACGAACGCAACGCGGCAACGGGCCTCACCCGCCTCCCGGACGGAGGCTTCCTGGTCGAGACCCTGCACGGCACCATCCGCGCGAAGCAGGTCATGGCCGCCACCGACGCCTACACCGACAAGGCGCTGCCGTGGTTCCGCAAGCGGCTGATCAACGTCGGCAGCTTCATCATCGTCACCGAGCCGCTCGGCGAGACGCGTGCCAAGGAGCTGATCCCGAAGGCCCGCCTGGTGGTCGACTCCAAGAACATCGGCCACTACCTCCGCCTCACCCCCGACAACCGCCTCGCCTTCGGCGGCCGAGCCCGCTTCGCGCCCTCCAATCCGGCCTCCGACGTCAAGAGCGGAGACATCCTCAAGCGCGAGATGACCGAGATCTTCCCGCAACTGGCCGACGTCCGCGCCGACTACGTGTGGGGCGGCATGGTCGGCTTCTCCTGGGACCGCCTCCCGCACGCGGGTGAGGCCAACGGCCTGTACTACTCCATGGGTTACTGCGGCCACGGCGTCCAGATGGCCACCTACATGGGCCGCGCGGTCGCCGAGATGATGGACGGCAAGCCCGAGGCCAATCCCCTGCGCGGCCTCGGCTTCCCCAAGGTCCCCGTCCCCTTCTACAACGGCACCCCCTGGTTCCTGCCGTTCGGCGGCGCCTACTACAAGGCCAAGGACCGCCTGCGCTGAGTCGATGGCGCGGTGGTACTGCGGGGCTTGCCGCGAAGAGGTCGCGGCAAGCCCCGCAGTTCACGTACGCCCACGACCGACCTCCTGTACACCGTCGTCTGAGATCATCCGAGAGAAGGCCCCGCACAGCCATGACCGCCGCAGCCACCCGCAGCGAGCACGACCTGCTCGGCGACCGTGACGTGCCCGCCGAGGCGTACTGGGGCGTCCACACCCTGCGTGCCACGGAGAACTTCCCCATCACGGGCACTCCGATCTCCGCCTACCCGCATCTGATCGACGCCCTCGCCGCAGTCCCCCCTGCTGCGGCCCGAGGTCCTGGCGGGCAGCCGTCAGGCCCTGGCCTGACGCGCACGAAGGTCGTCAAGACCCTCAACACCATGAACTGCCAGATCATGGTCGACCCGGACCGCGTCACCGGCGAGCACACCGTGTTCGTCTCCGGCGACGACGGCGAGGCCAAGAAGACTGTCACCGACCTGCTGGTCTCCTTCGGCTGGCCCGGGAGCAGCGTCATCGACCTGGGCGACATCACCACCGCCCGCGGCACCGAGATGCTCCTGCCGATCTGGCTGCGCCTGTGGGGCGCCCTCGGCCACGCCGACTTCAACTTCCACATCCGGGGCGCCCGCACCAGCGCCTGACCCCGAGACCGGGCCCGGCCCGACGGCGAGGAATTCTCCGATCCCGCCGCCCGGCCCGCCCTCCTTGTGTCCAGCCGGTCCGTCGCGCGGGATGTCCCTCCCAGCGGGCGGCCGCTGCACCGTAGAACCGCAGCGGCCGCCCGCCGGCGGAAGCGGACCATACTTCTCGGTCATCTCCGGTGTCGGTCGACTCCCTTGGTACTCGTGCCAACGTCAGTTCAGGGAACATGTGTTGACAAGGTCGCCGGAGGAAGGCCTGGCGATGGAGCCGCTCGCCGGCGGGGCGTCGTGGTGCTCGACCCAGCTGGTCAGTGCGTCGAACGCGGTCCGGTAGCAGGGCAGGATGGGGCGCAACCGGTCCGGATAGGTGTCGTAGAGGCTGTCGACGTGCGTGCCGCTGACGACGGTGTAGTAGCGGTGCAGCCGGGACCGGTGCTGGTCGGCGATCATGCGCGTGTACTCGTCCGAGTCGGTGGCGATCGGCAGCAGCGCGTCAAGTGAACCGTGCAGGGTGATCATGGGTTTGCCGATCTTGCCGGTGAGCGAGATCCGGTCGATCGCCCGGTGCACGGACTCGGGGCGGGTGGCGTAGTCGTACGTGGCGTCCGAGGCGCAGGGTGCGAGGATCTCCGCGGTTGTCGAACCGGCCGACGCCCCGGGGCAGTCGGTGTCGTACGCGGGGTCGAATTCGGCCCGATAGACTTTCTGGGTCAGGCTGAAATAGACAGTCTCGTGGTACGGCCACAGGAACTCGGTGCCAGGGGTGAACCCGGCCGCGTACATATCGGCGTCAGTGGCCCGGCCCGCTTGGCGGGCGACGGCAGTGGGCAGGTACGTAAAGAGATTCGGCCCGTCGGGCGTCCACAGCGCGCCCTCCCAGTCGACCCCGCCGTCGTACAGCTCGGGGTGGTTCTCGAGCTGCCAGCGGGTCAGATAACCGCCGTTGGAGATACCGGTCATGTAGGTACGACGCGGGGCGTGCCCATAGGCCTGCTTGACAACGCTCCTGGCGGCGCGGGTCAACTCGGTGGTGCGCCGGTTCCATTCGGCGATTGCGTCGCCGGGCCGGGTGCCGTCGGTGTAGAAGTCCGGGCCGCTGTTGCCCTTGTCGGTGGAGGCGAAGGCGTAGCCCTGGGCCAGGACCCGGTCGGAGATGAGGGGGTCGAGGGAGTACTGCTTGCGCACGCCGGGGGCTCCGGTGACGACGAGGCCGCCGTTCCAGCGGTCGGGCAGCCGGATGACGAACTGTGCGTCGTGGTTCCAGCCGTGTGTGGTGTTGAGGTGTGAGGTGTCGGGGAAGTAGCCGTCTATTTGGGTGCCGGGAACGCCGGTGGGGTTCTTGGTGCCCTTGGCGGTCAGCGAGGCCCAGTCGGCGGAGTCGGTGTACGGGGTGCCGGCCAGGGCGCTGGTGGTCAGATCGTCATGGCAGGAGATCTGCTGCCGTCCGGCGCCGGACACATGGAGCCGGTCCCATCCGGCGCAGTGGGGCTCCGTGTCCGCTGCGGCGCTCGCGGGCGCCGCCGTTGTCGACAGGAGCACGGCGAACAGGAGGGGAAGGGTGCGTCTCAGGTGCATGGTTCGTTCTCCAGGTCGGGGAAAGGGTTCATGAGTCGAAGCGGGCACGCAGGGCCTTCTTGTCGAACTTGCCGACTCCGGTGCGGGGTATGGCCTCCACGACCTCGATACGGTCCGGGAGCTGCCAGCGCGCGAAGCCCCCGGCCTCGAGGTGCGCGCGCAGGAGATCGAGGGTGACCGTGGCTCCCGGCCGCGGGGCGACGCAGATGAGCGGACGCTCCAGCCACTTGTCGTCGGGGACAGCGATGACCGCGGCCTCGGCGACCTCTGGCAGGGCCATGACGGCCGACTCCATGTCCACCGAGGAGATCCACTCGCCGCCCGACTTGATGAGATCCTTCGCGCGGTCGGCGATGACGACATAACCGTCCGGCGAGCCGATCGCGATGTCCCCGGTGAGGAACCAGCCGTCCTCGGTGAACTGGGCCCCACCCTCGCCCCCGAGGTAGGAGTCGGCGATCCACGGTCCTCTTACCAGCAGATCACCCATCGAAGTCCCGTCCCAGACAACGGAGTTTCCTGCGTCGTCGCGGATCTCCATCTGCACGCCGGGCAGCGGGAGCCCGGCCCGGGTCCGCACCGCATCGGTGATCCGCTCCTCGTCCCAGTCGCGCATCCGCTCCTTCGGCCAGGCCAGGCTGGCCAGCGGCGAGGTCTCGGTCATGCCCCACACCTGCACCAGAGGGATGCCGAGGCCGTGTCTGTAGCGTTCGATCAGCGCGCGCGGCGGACGGGCGCCGCCGCACAGCAGATGCCGCAGCCCGGGCAGCCCGCCGCGGGCGGCGATCTCGTCGGCGACCGCCATCCAGATGGTGGGGACGCCCGCGGCGACCGTGACCCGCTCGGCGGCCATCAGCTCGACCAGGGCCGCCGGTTCCAGCGAGCCGCTGAGGAACACCTGCTTGGCGCCGTACGCAGTCGCGGTGTACGGCAGGCCCCAGGCGTTGGCGTGGAACATGGGCACGACCGGCAGCACGCAGTCACCGGGGCCGATCGCCATCGCCGCCTGCGAGGACGCGGCGATGGCATGCAGCACGGTGGAGCGGTGCGTGTAGAGCACACCCTTGGGGCGGCCGGTGGTGCCGGAGGTGTAGCACAGGCCGAGCGGCGACCGCTCGTCGATGTCCCGGGGGGCATACGTATCCGGCAGGCCGGCGATCAGTTCCTCGTACGCCACCACGCCGGGCAGCGACGTGTCCGGCACCTCGTCGCCGAGCACGATGACATGCCGTACACCGGCGAGACCACCGCGTGCGTGCACCTTCTCCAGCAGCGGCAGCAGATCGGGATCGACCAGGATCACACGGTCGTCGGCGTGGCCGATGATGTACGCCAGGTCCTCGGGCGACAGACGCAGGTTCAGGGTGTGCAGCACGCGCCCGGTGCAGGGCACCGCCCAGTAGGCCTCCAGATGTCGGTAGCCGTTCCAGGCGAGGGTTGCCACCCGCTCGCCCTGCTCAAGACCGAGGGAATCCAGGGCGTGCATCAACTGCTGGGCACGCCGGGCGAATTCGGCGTACGTGTAGCGGTGTACACGGCCGTCGGGGAGCCGGGTGACCACCTCGGTGTCGGGAAAGTAGCGCGGGGCGTGGCCGAAGAGCAGCCAGGCATTGAGCGGGGTCTCCATCATCGCCATGGCGCACATCGTCACCGCGGTGCGGGGCCTGAGCCACGGAGGTGCTCTCCAGTACGTTCCCGACCGGACTGGAGCTGGTGCCCACTGTGTCGTCGCTGTTCCGGGCGTGGGTACGGAGATGGCCCACACCCGTGGGGGCCTCCTTGTGGAGACGGCATCCGTAGCCACCGCTCCAGGCCGTATTTACCGTCTGCTCCACATCGGCATCCGCCGGCGTATCCCCGCGCCTCAGAGGCGGTCATGACACAACCGCGCGCCATCCTGGTCACACAGGACCTGTCCAGGGAGTTCCAGGGATTCCGCGCCGTGAACTCGGTGAACCTGAGTATCGCCGAAGGCACGGTTCACGCGCTCGTCGGCCCCAACGGGGCCGGCAAGACGACCCTGTTCAATCTGCTGACCGGATTCCTGAAACCGTCCGACGGCCGTATCGTCTTCGCCGGACACGACATCACCGGGCAGCCGCCGGAGCGCATCGCCCGCCTCGGCGTCGCCCGCTCGTTCCAGGTCACGAGCCTCTTTCCACAGATGACGGCCCGGGAGCACGTCCAGCTCGCGCTCCAGTCCGGTACCGGCCTCGGCCACCGCTTCTGGCGCACGGACAAGCTGATGCGCCGCTTCTCCGCTCGCGCTGTCGAACTCCTTGACGAGGTCGAACTCGCGCATCACGCCGACCGGCCCGCCGGAACCCTTCCGTACGGACAGAAGCGCGCCCTGGAACTGGCCCTCGCTCTCGCCCTGGACCCCAGACTGCTGCTGCTCGACGAGCCGACGGCCGGCATGGGGCTGGAAGACGTCGAGCGCACGGTGGCCCTCGTGGACAGGATCCGTGAGGGACGCACCGTGGTGATGGTCGAGCACAACATGACAGTCGTCGGCTCGCTCGCGGACGCCGTTACGGTGCTGCAGCGTGGCGAAGTGCTTGTGGAAGGGCCCTACGACCGGGTCAAGACCGATCCGCGGGTCATCGAGGCGTACTTGGGGGCCGACGTTGCTTGAGATCAAGGACGTCAGCGCCGGCTACGGCGAGGCCACGGCCCTGGACAGGGTGTCGTTGCATGTGGCCGAGGGTGAAGTCGTCACCCTCGTGGGCCGCAACGGCGCGGGCAAGACCACCCTGCTGCGCTGCGCGATGGGGCTGCACCGCGTGACGACCGGCCGCATCGCCCTGGCGGGTCACCACATCACGTCAGCGCCCCCTCACCGCAGGGCCCGGCTCGGCCTCGGGTACGTCCCCGACGACCGCGGCATCTACGCGAGTCTGTCCGTCGAGGAGAACCTGACCCTGCCGACGGCCGCCGCGGACTCCGGATGGCCGCTTACCCGTGTCTACGACGCCTTCCCGGTGCTCGCCGCGCGCCGCCGCTTCCCGGGCGGCAAGCTCTCCGGCGGCGAACAGCAGATGCTCGCGCTCGCTCGCGTGCTGCGCGCCGGGGCCCGGGTGCTGCTGTGCGACGAGCCGACCGAGGGCCTCGCTCCGGTCATCGTGCAGCAGATCGGCGAGATCCTGCGCGGGGCCAAGGAGCACGGGGTTTCGGTGCTGCTCGTGGAACAGAACCTGCGGTTCGCCGCGACCGTCGCCGACCGCCACTACCTCCTCGCGCAGGGCCGGATCGTCGAGTCGCTCGACAACACGGACGTACGGCAGCGCGAAGGCGAACTCCTCGCCTACCTCGGACTATGACAACCCGTCACCTTTGCTCATCGGGACGTACGCATCAGGAGGCAAGCAATGAAGCACAGGCTGTCGATGGTCGTGGCCACGGCCGCGGTCGGGGCACTGCTCGCGGGCTGCGGGGGCGGCGGACCGAGCTCGGGCGGCGGGAAGGTCAGCGACGACAAGATTGTGCTCGGTGTACTCACCGATCTGTCCGGCGTCTACGCCGACATCGCGGGACCGAACTCGGTCGAGGCCGTACAGATGGCCGTCGACGACTTCAAGAAGAAGTACGGCGACAAGGCGGTCACCAAGAACATTGAAGTGATCAAGGCGGATCACCAGAACAAGCCGGAGGTCGCCAACACCCAGGCCAGGGAGATGTACGACCGAAAGAAGGCCGACGCACTCTTCGACGTGCCCACGTCATCGGCGGCGCTCGCGGTGCAGACCATCGCCGGGCAGTCCAAGAAGCTGTACTTCAACACCGGCGCCGCCACCACCGAACTCGCGGGCAAGACCTGTAACCCGTACACGTACGAATGGGCCTACGACGCCTACATGCTGGCGCACGGCACCGGCGCCAAAGTGACCGAACAGGGCGGCAAGAACTGGTACACGATCTACCCGGACTACGCCTTCGGGCAGGACATGCAGGCGAAGTTCACGGCCGCCATCGAGGGAGCAGGCGGAAAGGTGGTCGCCCATGACCCCACCCCCTTCCCCAGCGACAACTACTCCACCTTCCTGCTCAAGGCGCCAGGCCTCAAGCCGAAGCCGGACGTCCTCGGGGCCCTGCAGGCGGGCGGTGACCTGGCCAATGTTGTGAAGCAGTACGAGCAGTTCAAGCTCAAGGACAAGGACATCCAGCTGGCCATCGGGCTGCTCTTCGACAGCGACATCAAGGCCATCGGCGCGGACAAGCTCGCCGGGACGATGTTCACCACTGCCTGGTTCTGGAATCTGGACGACGAAGCCCGCGCCTGGGCCGACCGGTTCAAGGAGCGCACCGGGCAGCGGCCGACGTTCGACCACGCTGCCGACTACTCGGCGGCCACCCACTATCTGGAAGCGGTGCAGAAGGCGGGTACCGACAAGGCCGAGGACGTGTCCAAGGTCCTTGACGGCATGGAGTTCAGCGACTTCTTCGCCCGCAACGCCACCGTACGCAAGGAGGACCACCGCGTGGTCCACGACGCCTACCTGGTCAAGGTCAAGGCGCCGGCCGACGCGAAGGAGGACGGGGACTTCACCGAGCTCGTCGAGAAGATCCCCTCGGACCAGGCATTCGACAAGCCGTCACCGGACTGCCGGATGAGCTGACAGCGCCAGGCCCCGACGGCTCGCCCGACATCTCGGGCGGGCCGTCCCCGACCGAGGGGAGAACCATGACCTCCTTCTTGCAACAGCTCTTCAACGGCCTGGTCAGTGGCGGTTTCTACGCCCTGCTCGCGCTCGGACTCGCCGTGATCTTCGGCATGCTGCGCGTGGTGAACTTCGCGCACGGTGCCCTGTACATGCTCGGCGCCTTCGGTGCCGTCGTACTCGCCGACAGTGCGGGGCTCGGCTTCTGGTGGTCGCTGCTGCTGGTGCCACTCGTTCTGGCGGTGGCGGGCACGCTGCTCGAGCGCCTGCTCATCCACCGTCTGATGGCCCTCGATCCGCTCTACAACTTCCTGCTGACGTTCGGCATCGCCCTGGTGTGCCAGGACCTGCTGCGCATGAAGTACGGATCGCACTCCCAGCCGTACGAGCACGCGCCGTTCACGGGGACCGTCGACCTCGGTCTGTTCGACTTCCCCCGCTACCAGGTCTTCGTGCTCGCCCTCTCCGTCGCCGTCTGCCTCGTGGTGTGGCTGCTGCTCACCCGTACCCGCATCGGCACCATCGTGCGCGCCGCCACCGAACGGCCCGAACTCACCAGGGCGTTCGGGATCGACACCGGACGCTGGGTCGCCCCCGTCTTCGGATTCGGCGTCGGCCTCGCCGCGCTCGCCGGCGTGCTCGCCGCCCCGATGCGGGCCGTCAACTCCGGTATGGGCGCCGACCTGATCATCACCGTGTTCGCGGTCGTGGTCATCGGCGGCCTCGGCTCCGTCTTCGGCTCGGTGCTGGCCGGGTTCGCCATCGGCATGCTGCAGGCACTCGGCAACCTCTACGTCCCCGTCCTGTCCCAGACCTCGGTCTATCTGCTGATGGCCGTCGTTCTGCTGTTTCGGCCCGCCGGCCTGTTCGGCAAGGAGGAACACGCATGATCCTCGACCTCCTCGAGAAGCTGCACAGCCGCCCCGCCCGGATCCGCCGGGGCCTGCTCGCCGTCGGGCTGCTCCTCGCCCTCGGCCTGCCGTGGGGCCTGTATCCGCCGGTCGCGACGGACATCCTGTGCTGGGGCCTGTTCGCCGTCGCTTTCGATCTGCTGCTGGGCCACGCCGGCCTGCTGTCCTTCGGCCACGCCGCGTTCTGGGGCAGTTCGGCCTATGTGACGGGGCTGATCGCCATCCACAGCGGTCTGCCGTTCTACGCCGCTGTGCTGGGCGGCGCCGTGGCCGCTGCGGTGCTCGCCCTGCCCATCGGGTTCCTCGCTGTGCGGCGCAGCGGAATCTACTTCGCGATGGTCACCTTGGCCTTCGCGCAGATGGTGTACTTCATCGCCAACCAGTGGGGCGAAGTGACGGGGGGCGAGAACGGTCTGCAGGGAATTCCCCGTGAGCTGCCGGGCTTCGACCTGTCGGATTCCTTCGTCTTCTACTACGCGGCCCTGCCGGTGGTGCTGCTCGGTCTCGCCGCGGCCTGGCGGATCGTCCACTCACCCTTCGGACGGGTGATCGCAGCGGTGCGCGACAACCCGGCCCGTGTACGGGCTCTGGGCTACCCCGCCGACCGGTACAAGCTCGTCGTCTTCACCGTCTCCGCGTTCCTGTCCGGCCTCGCAGGCGGGCTGTACGCCGTCAACCACGGTTTCGCCTCGCTGCAGGAGGTCTACTGGACCACCTCCGGCAAGGTCGTGGTGATGACGGTTCTCGGCGGCATCGGCACGCTGTGGGGCAGCCTGGTCGGCGCCGGCGCCATTGTCCGCCTGGAAGATTGGCTGTCCACGTCCGGCTTCGAGGAGACCGGCCTGGTCACCGGCGGTGTCTTCATCGTCGTCGTCCTGCTCTTCCGCCGAGGAGTGTGGGGCACGCTCGCGCACGTGCTGCGCTCCCGTACCGAATCCCCGGCCCCCGATCCCGAACCACACCTCGAACACGCCCACGACGATTCGTCCGAGCCGGTGCCGTCGTAGATCTGGGCAGGCAAGGGGCGAGGAGGCGACCATCGCAGGAGGAATCGCGCACCGTTCAGGAGGCAACCGTGCAGTCGACCACCACGCACAGCCCGCCCGACGCCGGGTGCCTGCTGCGCCTGTTGCGTGAAGGGGCCGCACAGAGCGAGTACGAGGATTTCCTCGACCGGTGCCCCGCGGAGGACCGCGCCCGGCTCGCCCCGCTCGTCGACGACGCTCTGCAGGTGCGCGCCCGTCTGGAAGAGCGCCGCCGCAGGGAGGCCGAGCTCGGCGCGCTCTACGAGACGGCGGGAGACCTTTCGTCACTGCGCGACCTGGAGGCCGTGCTCCAGGCCATCGTCCGGCGGGCCCGCGGCCTGCTCGGCACCGACGTCGCGTATCTGATGCTCAACGACACCCGGCGCGGCGACACCTACATGCGGGTCACCGACGGGATACACACCGACGCGTTCAAGCAGGCCCGGCTTGCCATGGGCGCCGGTCTTGGCGGTCTTGTGGCCAAGACCGCAGTTCCGTACAACACCCCCGACTACTTTGCGGACCTGCGCTTCGAGCACGACATCGACGAGGTGGTTCGAGCCGAAGGGCTGATCTCCATCCAGGGGGTGCCCCTCAAACTCGGGGAGAACGTCATCGGCGTCCTGTTCGCCGCCAACCGCCGGGTGCGCCCGTTCTCGGAGCACGAGGTGGCCCTGCTGATCTCCCTCGCCAACCACGCCGCCATTGCCATCGAGAACGCCACGCTCTTCCAGGACGTACGCAGAGCCGTCGACGAACTCACCGAAGCCAACGGCGTCATCCGTGCCCACAGCGAGTCGATCGAACGTGCCGCCGCCCTGCACGAGCGGCTGACCACCATCGTTCTCGACGGCGGCGGGATGGCCGACGTGGCGCAGACCCTCGCCGAAGTCCTCGGCGGCAGCATCCTCGTCCTGGACCCCCGAGGCCGCACCATGGCCGCCGCCGGCGACGACCCCTTGGTGCAACGGGCCCGCGCCGAAGGGGCACTCCCGGATCCGTGCCCCGCCGCCCACGCGGTCCGCGACGCCCGAGTGCTGAGCACCGAAGCCCGCCGCACCCGCCGTATTCCGGCCGGCGCCGGCGGATCCGCCGCCTGCGCCACGCCCATCGTCGCCGGCAGCGAGCTGCTCGGCGTGCTGCTGCTCGTACGCGACCACCTGGACGCCTCAGGAGTACGTTCCCTCGAACGCGCCGCGCTCGTCACCGCACTGATGCTGCTCAGCGAACGCACCGTCGCGGAGGCCGAGCACCGGCTGCGCGGCGAGATCCTGGAGGACCTGCTGGGCTCCCCGCACAGGGACCCGGAAGGGCTGCGGCGCAGGGCCGCCCTGATGGGACTCGACCTCCAACGCCCGCACACCGTGTTCGCCGCCCGCTGCCGTGACAGCACCCAGCGTCATCGCATCGCCGATGCGGCGGCCTCGTACGCCGCCCGGGCGCGGGGTCTCGCCGGCGAGTACAGGGGCGTCACCGTCGTCCTCCTGCCACAGGCCCCGGACCCGGACGCGGCCGCCCGCATCCTTGCCGATCACCTGTCGCGTGTGGTGGACAGCCCGGTCACCGTCGGCGCCGCGACGGCCGCGCCCGGCGTCGACGCCATCGTCGAGGCGCACCACGACGCGGCCCGCTGTCTCGACGTCCTCGTCGCGCTCGACCGCGACGGAGAAGGGGCCTCGCCCGATGAACTCGGCGTCTACGGGCTGCTGTTCCACCAGGCGGGCCGCGAGGAGCTGCACCGCTTCGTGCGCCGCGCCATCGGCCCCGTCCTCGACTACGACACCCGTCGCGGCGGCGAACTCACCCGCACCCTGCTCGCCTTCTTCGCCTGCGACGGGAGCCTGAACCGCACCGCCGCCGAGCTCTACATCCACGTCAACACGCTCTACCAGCGCATCGACCGCATCACCTCACTGCTCGGCCCGCACTGGCGCGGCGGCGACCAGGTGCTGCAGGTACATCTCGCCCTCAAGATCCATACGGTCCTGTCCGCCAAGTGATCACCGGCCGGACCGCAGCCCGTCGAGGATGTGATCGATGTGCCGCACCGCATCGTGTGGATCGAGCGGGACATGGCCCACCAGGAGCCGGTACCAGAAGGGCCCGAAGAGCAGGGTGATCGCGTAGCCCAGATCGAGGTCGCTCCGCGGCTCGCCACGGTCCCACCCGCGCGTGAGGACACGGGCGATCACATCGCGCCGGCTGCCGAGTCACGGCGGCGCTGGAATCCCTGCGCATGGCTGACGCGCCACCCCCGAGCGGGGGCACGCGTGCCGACCTCACGGCGATCCTCAAGGACTTCGCCGCGACCGTGGAGCGCGTACGCGGCATGGCGCTGATCGGCACCTGCCTGGCCGAGGAGGCCCACACCCCGGAACTCCTCGCCCTGCTGCGCGAACGTACCGTAGTTCCCAGACGCGCACTGCTGCGCCACGTACTCGAACAGGCCCGCGACCGCGGCGAGATCCGCCTCGGCGCCGACCTGGAGGCCGCAGTCTCAGCACTTCTCGGGCCGTTCTACGCCGACTACATGGCCGGCCGCGCCGACCACATGGGGTGGGCCGAAGACGCCGTCGACCTGGTCCTGGCCGGACTGCACCCAACGGGCCGCTGACGAGTGATCGACAGCATGCTCGACGATCAGGTGAACGAGCTGGGCGGGCCGGACTCCCCAGATTCTCCCCAGGCCCGATCGTGAGCCGTGATCAGTCCGCTTGGCCCGTACACACAGCAAGGTGACGCGCGATGTTCACCACCCGTCCTACCCTCCGGGGCACCTTCGGCATGGTGTCCTCCACCCACTGGCTCGCCTCGCAGTCCGCGATGGCCGTCCTGGAGGACGGCGGCAACGCCTACGACGCCGCCGTCGCCGCCGGATTCGTCCTGCACGTCGTCGAACCACACCTCAACGGTCCGGCCGGTGAGGTGCCGATGATCCTGGCGCCGAAGGACGGCGAGGTACAGGTGCTGTGCGGCCAGGGCCCGGCCCCCGCGGGTGCCACCGTCGCCCACTACCGCTCCCTCGGTCTCGACCTCGTCCCCGGCACCGGACCGCTCGCGGCCGCGGTCCCCGGCGCGTTCGACGCCTGGATGCTGCTGCTGCGCGACCACGGCACCAAGTCGGTCGCCGAGGTGCTGCGGTACGCGATCGGATACGCGGAGGGCGGCCACGCCCCCGTCGATCGGATCGGCCGGACCGTCGAGACCGTCCGCGAGCTCTTCGAGACCGAGTGGCAGTCCTCCGCCGATGTCTACCTCCCCGGCGGCAAGTCCCCGAGTCCGGGGGAGCTGTTCCGTAACCCCGCACTCGCCGCGACCTGGCGCCGCCTGATCGCCGAGGCCGAGGGGACCGGCGGCGACGACCGCGCTGCCCAGATCGACGCCGCCCGGAAGATCTGGGGCGACGGCTTCATCGCCGAGGCCCTGGTCCGCCAGGCCGCCCGGCCCACCATGGACACCAGTGGCGCCCGCCACACCGGCACCCTCACCGCTGCCGACCTGGCCGGCTGGTCCGCGTCGTACGAGGCGCCCGCCACGTACGACTGGAACGGCTGGACGCTCGCCAAGGCCGGCGGCTGGAGCCAGGGCCCCGCCTTCCTGCAGCAGCTCGCCCTGCTGCCTGTCGAGCTTCCGCGGTACGGTTCCGCGGAGTACGTGCACCTGCTCATCGAGGGCTGCAAGCTCGTCATGGCCGACCGCGAGGCCTGGTACGGCGACGCCGCCGACGTCCCCCTCGACACCCTGCTCTCGGAGCCGTACAACGCCGGGCGGCGCGCGCTCATCACCGACGAGGCATCGCACGAGCTGCGCCCCGGCAGCCCCGGGGGCCGCACCCCCGTCCTCAGCGGCCACGCGCACGCTGTCGCCGCGGGCGAGGCGGGCTTCGACGCCCTGGGTATCCCGGCTGCGGGTGTCGGCGAGCCGACCGTCGCCAAGGGCGGCGCCGCTGCCGGTGAGCCGACCGTCGCAGCGGACGGCGCGACCCGGGGCGACACCTGCCACGTCGACGTCGTCGACCGCTGGGGCAACATGGTCTCCGCCACCCCCAGCGGGGGCTGGCTGCAGTCCAACCCGGTCGTGCCGGAGCTCGGCTTCCCGCTCGGCACCCGCCTCCAGATGGCGTGGCTCGACGAGGGCCTGCCGAACTCCCTCACCCCCGGCCGCCGCCCCCGCACCACCCTCACCCCGTCCCTCGCCCTGCGCAACGGCGTCCCGGTGATGGCGTTCGGCACGCCCGGCGGAGACCAGCAGGACCAGTGGCAGCTGCACTTCTTCCTCGCCGTCGCCCTGCGCGCCGAGGTGCGCGGCGGTCTCGACCTGCAGGGCGCCATCGACGCCCCGAACTGGCACAACGACAGTTTCCCCGGCTCCTTCTTCCCGCGCGGCATGCGGCCCGGCAGCGTCACCGTCGAGGAGCGCATGGACCCGGAGGTCGTCGAGGAGCTGCGCCGTCGCGGCCATGACGTCACCGTCGGCGACCCGTGGTCGGAGGGGCGGATGTGCGCGGTAGCCCGCGATCCCGAGACCGGGGTGCTCTCCGCCGCGGCGAACCCGCGCGGCATGCAGGGGTACGCCGTCGGTCGCTGACCGGCCACCTCCGCGTCATGACCGGGTCGTCGGGTTCCCGGCGGACCGTGCTTAGCTGGAGTCATGATCGATGACTTCCTTGCCGGGGACCTGACCGAGGTCGAGGAGGCGGTCCGCGCAGCGGCCGCCGCCGAGATCATGCCGCGCTACCGGCAGCTCGCCGCACACGAGATCGTCGAGAAGAGCGGCCCGCACGACCTCGTCACCACCGCCGACCGTCTTGCCGAGGAACACCTCACCGCGTCCCTGACCCGGTTGCTTCCCGGTTCGGTGGTCGTCGGCGAGGAGGCGGTCCACGCCGATCCGAAGGTGTACGAGGCCCTGGGCGGCGACGCTCCGGTCTGGATCGTGGATCCGGTCGACGGGACCCGTCAGTTCGTCCGCGGCGAGCCCGGCTTCTGCACCCTCGTCGCCCTCGCCCACCGCGGCGAGCTCCTTGCCTCCTGGACGTACGCCGCGGCCCTGGACGAGATGGCGATCGCGGTACGCGGCCGGGGAGCCGTGCTCAACGGCGTGCCGATACACTCCGGTTCACCCGCGCCCGGCGCCGCGCTCGAAGTGGCGATGTCGCACCCCGACTACACCACCGACGCCCAGAAGCACGCACTGCTCGGCCTGTTCGTCGAAGGTATCCACGCCCGTCCGTGCGGCGCCGCGGGCCTCGAATACCTGGCCGTCGCCCGCGGCGACCAGGACGCGGTCGCCTTCAACTGGGAGTACGCCTGGGACCACGCGGCGGGCCTGCTCCTGGTCACCGAGGCGGGCGGTGCCCAGGTCACGCTCTCGGGTGCCCCGTTCCGTATCGCCGGGGGCAACGACCTGCCGTTCACGGCTGCCCGCGACAAGGCGACGGCCGAGCGGATCCTGGCGGCGCTGCGCGCCGGGGGCTGACCTTCCCGGCGGCCCCGGTCAGGCGATGAGCGCGCGGGTCACCGCGGCGAGCCGGGCCCGGACCCGCGGGTCGTACGCCTGCTCATGAGCCCTGGTGTCCGTGAACCGGTCGACGTACCGCCCGGTGACGGTGGCCGGAGCCGGGTCGGTGATCAGCCGCACGACGGGCCGTACACCGTCGTCGACCGGGCCGGCGGGCGTGAACCCGTACTCACGCACCGCCTGGGTGTCCTGGAGGAACGCGACACTCTGCGCGACCTGCTCGCACGCCGCGTCACCGCCATCCGGAACGACTGAGCGGCCCCGGCCGTGATCCGCCGGACGCCCCCTACGCCACCCGGTGCAGCACCAGGCAGAACGGGTGCCCAGCAGGATCGGCATAGATCCGCCACGGCCGCTCGGCCCGCTCCGCGTCCGCCTCGCCGACCCCGGTCCCGCTCGTGCTCCCGTCGTCGAGCACGGTCGCGCCCGCCGCGACGACCTCCGTCTGCGCAGCGTCCAGATCCGGCACACCGAAGTCCAGATGGAACTGCTGGGGCCGCGCCGGGTCCGGCCACCGCGGCGGCCGGTGGTCCGCCACCCGCTGGAACGCCAGGACGAGACCGGCGTCGGTGTGCAGCGTCGACCAGTCCTCGCCGAGCGCCCACCGCCGGTCCGGCTCGTCGACCCGGCCGCCGAGGACCGACCGGTAGAACTCGGCCAGGCGTACGGGATCGGGGCAGTCGAGCACCACGCACTGAAGTTCGGCTATCATGCCCGGATCCTAAACCGGGCCCGATACCCGGCAGGACCCCTTTTCACCCGAGAACCTCCCGCACGTCGCGTACCACGGACGTCGCCGTCTCCACCGCGGCCGTGTCCAGGCCGCGCAGCGCCCCACCGACCCGCTCGGCGAAGTCCGCCGGAGTCTCCGGCAGCAGCGCGGCCGCGGCCAGTGACCCCTTCTCGTTCAGGCACCAGGTGCGGTGGTGGGCGTGGAGAGCCTGCGCCAGAATGCCGAACGCCCGCGACAGGCAGAGCGCGACATGGAGCGTGTCCCCGGAGGTCGCCGACTTGCGTGCCGCCGCGACGGAGAAGTCCGCCTCCCACGCGGCGTCGCAGAGCGCCCTGCGCAGGGGTTCCGGATAGGCGCGCGTCTGCTGCTGAAGTTCCGTCAATTCGCCGTAGGGGTCGGCCAGTACGCGGCCCAAGGCGACCTCGCCCGGATAGCAGGGCGACCAGAAGCCCAGCGGATGGCCGGGCTGGACGCCCACCTCGAAGCGGCCCTCGCGGCAGTCGGACCAGACGCTCTCGACCCGGTCCAGATCACGCAGGATCCAGTCCACCGCCGTGCCGTCCACCCGCAGCCAGGCGCCGCCGTTGACCCAGGGACCCCAGCCGCCCGGGCCGGCCACCTCCACCGGGGAGCCCTGCGCCTGAGAGGCGAGTGCGGTGAGGGCGACCAGGTCGAGCCTCCCGCGGTAGTAGACGCCGAGATCCCAGTCGGAGTCCGGGCGATGCGTGGAGCGGGCGCGGCTGCCACCGAGGGCGACGGCCCGGACGCCGGGCACCGCGGTCAGCCGGGCCGCCATGTCGTCGACCATCGATGCGCGAACTGGTTCTGCCGCCGATCCCGTATTCATCGGTCCGGACGGTACCCGCGGTCCGGTTGTCGGCGCAGCGGAATATCCTGGAGTTTCTTGCCGTCGGCTGACGAAGGAGTCCGAACGTGCCATCGATGCTCGATGCCGTCGTCGTGGGGGCGGGCCCCAACGGACTGACCGCCGCAGCCGAACTGGCCCGCCGGGGCTTCTCCGTTGAAGTGTTCGAGGCGAAGGAGACGGTGGGGGGCGGTGCCCGTACCGAGGAGCTCACACTCCCCGGCTTCCGCCACGACCCGTGTTCCGCCGTTCACCCGCTCGGCATCGGCTCGCCCGCGTTCGCCGGGATGCCGCTCGCCCGGCACGGCCTGGAGTGGCTCCAGCCCGAGCTGTCGCTCGCTCACCCGTTCCCGGACGGCTCGGCCGCCGTGCTCACCGGTTCGGTGGGGGAGAGCGCGATGTCGCTCGGACCGCAGGACGCGGGGGCGTACCGCAGGCTGCTCGCCCCGTACCTCGGCCACTGGGACACGCTCGCGGAGGACTTCCTGCGCACCCCGTGGATCGGGCTGCCGCGCGATCCGTACCGCTGGGTCCGGTTCGGGCTGGACGCGATCCAGCCCGCCACGCTCCTCGCCCGCCGGTTCCGGGGCGCGAAGGCGCGCGGCCTGTTCGCCGGACTCGCCGCCCACGCCATAGCTCCCACCAGCGGCCTTGCGACCGGCGGCATCGCCCTGCTCTTCGCCGTCGCGGCCCACGAGAAGGGCTGGCCGGTGCCGCGCGGCGGCTCACAGGCCATCTCCGACGCCCTCGCCTCGTACGTGCGTGAACTGGGCGGCACGATCCGTACTGGCACGGAGGTCAAGCGCCTCGACGAGCTCCCGCCCGCCCGCGCCTATGTCTTCGACACCTCGCCGACCGCCCTCGCGCGGATCGCCGGACTGGGCCAGGCCTACCGCGGCTACCGGTACGGTGCCTCCTGCTTCAAGATCGATTATGCGCTGGCGGGCCCCGTCCCCTGGACCGCGAAGGAGGCCCGGCGGGCCGGCACGGTCCACATCGGGCCCACGGCGGGCGAGATCGACAGCGCGATGCGGGCAGCCGTGGCGGGCCGCGATCCGAGCGTGCCGTTTCTGATCACCGCACAGCCCAGCCTGGTCGACCCGTCCCGCGCACCCGAGGGCCGTCACGTCTTCTGGGTGTACGGACATGTCCCGGCGGGCTGGGAGGGCGATGCCACCGAGGTCATCGAGAGGCAGCTGGAGCGGTTCGCCCCCGGCTTCCGCGATCTGGTGCTCGCCCGTGCCGTCGCGGGCCCGCCCCAACTCGCCGCGCGCAACGCCAATTACGTCGGTGGTGACATCGCGTGCGGTGCGTTCGCCGGTCTGCAGACGGTGATCCGGCCCAAGCTCGCCCGCGTGCCGTACGCGACGGCGCACCCGGCGGTGTTCCTGTGCTCCTCGGCCACCCCGCCCGGGCCCGGTGTGCACGGGATGTCCGGCCACCACGCGGCGAAGGCGGTGTGGCACAGACTTCGCGCCTTCTGAGGGCAGGCCGACAGGGCGAGTTGACCGTGACGCGCCGCAACTCCCTTTCCCGTGAGAACGTTTGTCCGATCCTGCCTGATGTCCCACGGTGAATCCTGGGGAGACCATGCGTCGTTCGTGGCGCGGACGGGGGCTGGAGAACGCGTGGGGGTCGATCGGTCACCGCGGCAACCCGGGATCCGACCGGTCCGAGCGGTGAACGCGGTGCGGCGGACCGTCCCGCGGAGCCGCCCCGGGAACGGCATGATGGCCACATGCGCACACCCCCGGCCGTGACCATCACCCTGGTCCGCGGCGACATCACCGTGCAGTCCGTCGACGCCATCGTCAATGCCGCGAACTCCTCGCTGCTCGGCGGCGGCGGAGTCGACGGCGCGATCCACCGGCGCGGCGGACCGGAGATCCTCGCCGCCTGCCGCGAGCTGCGCGCCTCGCAGTACGGAAAAGGGCTGCGGACCGGTCGGGCGGTAGCGACCACAGCCGGGAAGCTCGACGCCCGATGGGTGATTCATACGGTCGGCCCGGTATGGAGCAGGGCCGAGGACCGCTCCGCACTGCTGGCCTCCTGTTACCGGGAATCACTGCGGGTGGCCGCCGAGCTGGGTGCGCGGACCGTCGCCTTCCCCGCCATCTCGACCGGTATCTACGGCTGGCCCCTGGATGACGGCGCGCGGATCGCCGTCCGTACGGTCCTGGGTGAGGCGGGAGCTCCGGTGGAGGAGGTGCGGTTCGTACTGTTCGACGCCCATGCGTACACGGAGTTCGAAGAAGCCCTGGCAGCGCAAGGCTGATGTCGGATTTCCGCCAGCCCCACATGTGTCGCGTGGCCCATGCTTGGGGCATGTACACCGACACCGAGCGCTGCGTACGGGCCGTCCAGTCCAAGGACGCCCGCTTCGACGGCTGGTTCTTCACGGCGGTCCTGACCACCCGGATCTACTGTCGTCCGAGCTGCCCCGTCGTGCCGCCCAAGGTCGAGAACATGACCTTCTACCCCAGTGCCGCCGCCTGCCAGCAGGCCGGGTTCCGGGCATGCAAGCGGTGCCGGCCCGACACCAGCCCCGGATCCCCGGAGTGGAACGCCCGCGCCGACTCCGTCGCCCGTGCGATGCGGCTCATCGGGGACGGGGTCGTCGACCGCGAGGGTGTGCCGGGGCTGGCCGCCCGGCTCGGCTACTCCGCCCGGCAGATCGAGCGCCAACTGCTCGCCGAGCTGGGTGCCGGTCCGCTCGCCCTCGCCCGCGCCCAGCGCGCCCAGACCGCCCGGCTGCTCATCGAGACGACCGAACTCCCCATGGCTGACGTGGCGTTCGCGGCCGGGTTCTCGTCCATCCGTACCTTCAACGACACCGTCCGTGAGGTCTTCGCGCTCGCGCCGAGTGAGCTGCGCACCCGGGCCGCCCGGTCCGCGAAACCGCCGGCGACGCCGGGAGTGGTCTCGCTTCGGCTGCCGTACCGGGCCCCGCTCAATCCCTCCAACCTCTTCGGCCATCTCGCCGCGACCGCGGTCCCCGGCGTCGAGGAGTGGCGCGACGGCGCCTACCGCCGGACGCTCACCCTTCCGTACGGGCACGGCATCGTCGCCCTCACTCCGCGCCCGGACCACATCGCCTGCCGGCTCTCGCTCACCGACCCGCGCGATCTCACCCTCGCCATCAGCCGCTGCCGTTGGCTGCTCGACCTGGACGCCGACCCGGTGGCGGTCGACGACCGGCTGCGGGCCGATCCGCTGCTCGCCCCGCTGGTCGACAAGGCGCCGGGGCGGCGGGTGCCGCGTACCGTCGACGGGGCGGAGTTCGCCGTACGGGCGGTGCTCGGCCAGCAGGTCTCGACCGCCGCCGCCCGTACCCACGCGGCCCGCCTGGTCACCGCCCACGGTGTCCCCGTCGACGACCCCGAGGGCGGTCTCGCCCACCTCTTCCCGACCCCGGAGGCGCTCGCCGGGCTCGACCCCGAGCAGCTCGCCCTGCCGCGCAGCCGTCGCACCACCCTTACGACCCTCGTCGGCGCGCTCGCCGACGGATCGCTGCGGCTCGGCACCGACACCGACTGGGAGAGGACCCGGGCCGAACTGATCGCCCTGCCCGGCTTCGGCCCCTGGACCGTCGAGGTCATCGCGATGCGGGCGCTCGGCGACCCGGACGCCTTCCTCCCCACCGACCTCGGCATCCGACGGGCGGCGGGGGAGCTCGGCCTCCCGTCGACACCCGCGGCGCTCACCGCACGCGCGGCGGCCTGGCGTCCCTGGCGGGCGTACGCGGTCCAGTATCTGTGGACCGTCGACGACCACCCCATCAACCACCTTCCTGTATAAGGGAGTTCACTCATGACTGCGACAAGCGCCGCGACACGGCAGCACACGGTCGTCGACAGCCCGTACGGTCCATTGACCCTCGTCGCCACCGACGGGGTGCTCTCGGGCCTCTACATGACCGGGCAGCGCCACCGCCCGCCCGAGGAGACCTTCGGCGACCCGGACCCGCGCCCCTTCACGGAGACGATCCGCCAGCTGGACGCCTACTTCGCGGGCGAGCTGCGGGAGTTCGACCTGCCCCTGCACCTGGACGGCACCCCGTTCCAGCGCAACGTCTGGGAACAGCTTCAGCTGATCCCGTACGGCGAGACCCGCTCGTACGGAGAACTCGCCGACCGCCTGGGCAAGCCGGGTGCCTCCCGCGCTGTGGGCCTGGCCAACGGCAAGAACCCGGTCGGGATCATCGTCCCCTGCCACCGGGTCATCGGAGCGTCGGGCAGCCTCACCGGCTACGGCGGCGGGCTCGATCGCAAGCAGCGGCTGCTGGCCTTCGAGAACGGCACGGAGGGCGACACCCCGGCGCTCTTCTAGTGCCCCTCCCGGCAAGCTTTGCCCCGTCGCGCCGCCCGGCACGCACGCTCGCCGCGTTGGCCATAAGCCCTGGTAGCTCCTTCCCCAAGCTCTCAACTCCGTTCGAGCAGGGGAGACCCCATCCAAGGACTTCCGGCCGCCTTGCGATCGCACGCACCGGACGACGCTCCTTCCGGGCAAACATTGCCGGTCACGGCACACGGTGTTCCGGACACGGCGAAGCCCGGCGGACGCATGGGCGACCGTCGGGCTTCGTGGTGGCTGCGTCACGGAACCGGCTCAGGCCGTGAAGATCTCCACAACCGACCAGATCGCCAGCCCCAGCATGCACAGGCCGCCGATGCGCTGCACCGTCTGGAGCGGCACCCGCTTGGCGATGAAGCGCCCGGCGATCAGCGCCAGCGCCGACACGGACATCAGAGCGGCCGCGGATCCGATGGCTGTGGACCAAGTGCCGTTGCTGGCGGCCAGGTTGGCCGTGGTGATCTGGGTGAGGTCACCCCATTCGCTGATGAACACCGCCATGAACGCGGTCGAGTAGACCGGCCAGAAGCCGGTCACGGTCCTGGTTTCGCTCGCCTCGTCGCCGTCGCCACCCTTGGCGCGCAGCAGCATGAACGCGCCGAACGCGAAGAGGGAGGCCGAGACGACCTTGACGATCCAGTCGGGCAGCAGCCCGATCAAGCCGCCCGCGCCGACGGCTATCGCGACATGCACGAGGAACGCGGACGAGGTGCCGAACCAGACATAGAGGGGCCGCATGCGCGTGCCCATGGCCAGCGACGCGAACATGGTCTTGTCGGGGAGCTCCGCGAGGAAAATCAGCCCGAAGGCGGTGACGATCGCCAGGGGGTCGAGATGCATTCCGGGTGGCTTTCTGTGAGAGCCGGGTCCCGGGCCTTTCCGCGAAGCGCCACTCGGGCTTTTCGGAGGACCACTCGGCCCGGCATGACTGCAGCGCCCGCAGGGTGCGGGCGTGCCATACCTGACCGAAGGTCTCGCCCGCCCGTATCGATCTACGAGCCCGGCCACCGGGAACCCAGGGGTTCCAGTGTGTCGACGACCGGTTTGCGGGGCTACTCCCCTTCGCAGCCACCCACCTTACCTCACCGGTCCGGCCCGACCGCCGCGAGAGGGGCGCAGGTGTTCGTGTGTGGAGCGTGCTCGATAGAGTCCCACGGTGATCATCCGCGCTGCCACCCGGAGCGTTCCCGCATGAGCCGTCGCACGCGCAAGGCCGCCGCGCCCGCCCAGGGCGTACGCCGCCCCACCATCAGCGTCTGCCGCGGCTGCTGCTGCGGTACGCCGAAGATCCCGGACGTGGACCACGCCGGACAGCTCGCCACGCTGCGCCGGTCACTCGGCGAGATCGCCACAGTGCGGGCCGTCGAATGCCTGGACGCGTGCGAGCAGGCCAATGTCATCGTCGTGCAGCCGTCGGCCGACGGCAGGAGGGCGGGTGGCCGCCCGGTCTGGCTCGGCCTGGTCAACGACCCCGACGCCGTCGCCGACATCGTCACCTGGGTCGAGGCGGGCGGCCCCGGCCTCGCGGACGCCCCCGACATCCTCGACCTCTACACGTTTCGGCCCTCACGCCGCATCGCGCAGGAACTGGACAGGATCTAGTGCCCCTCCCGGCAAGCTTTGCCCCGTCGCGCCGCCCAGCACGCACGCTCGCCGCGTTGGCCAAAAGCCCTGGTAGCTCCTTCCCCAAGCTCTCAACTCCGTTCGAGCAGGGGGAGACCCCATCCAAGGACTTCCGGCCGCCTTGCGATCGCACGCACCGGACGACGCTCCTTCCGGGCAAACATTGCCGGTCACGGCACTAGTGCCGCGACGACAGGTCGGAGGTCCATCTCCCTTGGGGGCCCGGCGAAGGTGGTGTTCACGTAGAGCGTCCGCGTGAAGACGGGCGAAGCAGGTCACGGTGGCGGGGGCGGGGTGGCGGCGGTGAGCAGGCCGCCCGCGGTGGCGAGTACGACGGCGTCGGCAGCGGCGACCGTTGTGCCTCTGGGCGGTTCCTGCGCTCGGGTCGGCGAATCGCGACAGGAGGGTTGGAGCTGCCGCTACCGGTGGAGGAGCCGTTCGTCCGACGGCAGGGGCATGGCTGTCCACCACAGCGATTTCAGGGGGTAGCGGTGTCCGGCCAGGGGACGTCGGTTTCGACCGGCGCGGCGTAGTCGATGCCGGGTACGGCGAATCCGTACAGGCGCTGCACTTCGGCGTGGAACCAGTCGAGGTCTGCGAGTTCGGTGATGTTCTTGGTCGTGGCGGCGTTCCACCGCTCGGTGACGGCCGCCTGGACGGCGGGGTCGAGTTCCCAGGTGTCGAGGCGCGCGCGTCCTTCGTCGTCGAGGTCGAGCGGGCGGGCGCCGGTGAGTCTGTCCCACAGGTCGGTGAGCTGGCCGATCGGTGGGACCATCGCCTCTCCGAGGACTCCGCGGAGCAGCCCGACGTACAGGGCGATGCCGGGAATCGCCGTTGAGGACTGGGTGACCGCGGCTGCGTTGACGGAGGTGATCGCGCCCCCGTCGACGAGCTTTCCGAGACGCTCATTGAGGGTGCGGGCGGTCTGTTCGAGGTGAGACTTTGCGGCACCGATGGTGCCTTGCCGGTAGATCGCGGCCGTCAGGGCGGAACCGATGTAGGACAGGGCGGCGGTGGTGAACCCGTCGGCGAGCAGCCCGCGGTCGGCGAGGTGGTCGACCCACCGTTCCCAGTCGGTTCCGCCCATGACGGCGACGGTCTGCTCGATGTCGTCGCCGTCGGCCGGCGGCGTCTCGACCTCCCGGACCTCGGGAACACCCTGGTCGTCGAAGACGAGGGTCTTGGTGCTGTACGGCTCACCGATGGGCCTGAGGACGGACGCATAGGTGGTTCCGGTGTCGGGGTCGGTACGGCGCGGGGCGGCCACCGAGTAGATCAGAAAGTCCAGGCGGCCGCCGAAGCGCTCCTTCAGCACGTCGGCGACCCGGTCCTTCATCTCGTCGGAGAACGCGTCCCCGTTGAGGAACACCATGTCGTGACCGTGCAGCCGGGCCAGTTCGGCGGTGGCGGCCGTGCGGTACCAGCCGGCCGTACCCGTGCGGCGCCCCGGGGCCTTCTCGAAGCACACCCCGATCCCGCGGATCCCGGCACGGGCCAGACCCGCGATGGTCGCGGCAAGCCCGTACCCGGCGGACGAACCGATCACCAGCGCCACCGGCGCCCGGTCCAGGAGGCGCGACGGAGCGGGGACGGCCTGCCACATGTCCTCCACCAGGCGCCCGCAGCCGGACGGGTGGGAGTCGAGGAAGAGGAAGCCGCGGTTCTTCGGGGCGATGACGCGTTCGCTCATGGGCGTGGTCCTTCAGGTCGTCACGGACGGGGGGAGCGGCGACCGCGAGGGTGCACACCGCACCCGGTAAGTCTGCGACGTACGAACACGGGCGGTCACCTCGTCCGGCACAGTAATGCTCGGCCGCTCTTGGAGGCTTTCCACCACTTCGAGCAGC
Organism: Streptomyces atratus; assembly: GCF_040655115.1. Classification (GTDB taxonomy): domain Bacteria; phylum Actinomycetota; class Actinomycetes; order Streptomycetales; family Streptomycetaceae; genus Streptomyces; species Streptomyces atratus_D. The sequence goes on from NZ_JBFAJH010000016.1 coordinate 110,786, forward strand.
GCGGGACTGTCGCCCCGATCCTCCTCGAGGAGGACTCGAACGGCACGCAAGAGATCCCTCGCCCGGAGTAATCCAGCAACGCACGGATCCACTGTCTGCGGCAACCTGATGATGCCGGTACGTGTCGGCGGTCCCGGGGCACCGCCGGGCGGAGCTGGTAAAGGACGCCGCGCCGGAGTCGGTCAGACAAGCGATGGAGGTTGCAGGTGGTCACGAGGCGGCGTGTCGTGCAGGCAGCAGTCGGCGGAATGTTCGCGCTCCTTCCGGCGGCCACCGCGGCTCCACGTCTCCGAACGCCCGGCGACAAGGGCGTTCTGGATCCGGGAAAGGTGGACAAGTACGTCACGCCGCTCGTCGTCCCGCCTGTCATGCCGCAGGCCGGGGGCGGCGTCGCTGATCGCATCGACCACTACGTGATCGGCGTGCGACAGTTCCAGCAGCAGGTGCTGCCCCCCGGTCTGCCGGCGACGACCGTGTGGGGGTACGGCTCAACCCTGCATCCGCGCAGCTTCCACTATCCCGCGTTCACCGTCGAGGCCCGCTTCGGAACGCCGGTGCGGGTGAGGTGGAAGAACGAACTGCGTGACCGCAACGGCCTTTACCTGCCGCACCTGCTGCCGGTCGACCCCACACTGCACTGGGCGAACCCTCCGGGCGGAGTGTCGGCCCGGGACAAACGCCCCGGATTCCGCTCGACACCCGGACCGTACACGGGCCCCGTACCGATCGTGACGCACCTGCACGGCGGGCGGAACACGGAGGAGAGCGACGGCTACACCGAAGCCTGGTACCTTCCCGACGCGCTCGACCTTCCTGCGGGATACGCTGAAGTCGGTTCATTCTACGAGGAGTTCAAGGACAAGTTCGCAGACGGGTTCGGCGACACCTGGGGCCGGGGAGAAGCCGTGTTCCAGTACGCCAATGGGGAGAGAGCCTCGACCTTCTGGTTCCATGATCATGCCCTGGGTGTCACGCGACTGAACGTCTACGCAGGACTGGCGGGTTTCTACCTCCTGCGAGGGGGCCCTGCGGACCTTCCCGACGGAGTGTTGCCCGGTCCCGCCCCCCGGCCCGGCGATCCGCCCGGTCGGAAGTACTACGAGATCCCTCTCGTCATCCAGGACCGCTCGTTCCACGCCGACGGCAGCCTCTTCTATCCGGCCGGACGCGCTGCCTTCGACGGTTTCAAGGGCCCTTACATCCCGGGCAGCGACATCTCTCCGATCTGGAACCCCGAGTTCTTCGGCAAGACGATGGTGACCAACGGGAGCACCTGGCCGGTCCTTCGCGCCGAACCGCGCCGCTACCGGTTCCGGCTCCTCAACGGATGCAACTCGCGGTACCTGATCCTGAAGATCGTCACCCACCCACTCGCCGGCAGGCCCGCGCACGCAGTACTCCCCTTCTGGCAGATCGGCAGCGAGGGCGGCTTCCTCCCCACGCCCGTACGGCGCGACCAATTGCTCATCGCTCCCGCCGAGCGCGCCGACGTGATCGTCGACTTCGCGTCGGTCCCGGTCGGCACCGACTTGTATCTCATCAACGAGGGCCCCGATAAAGCCTTCCAGGGCGGGAAGGCGGGTACGGACTTCTCCCCGGCTGACCCGGCCACCACCGGGCAGGTCATGAAGCTCACGGTCGGAGCACTCACCACACCGGACACGACCGTGCCCCCCTCCCAGCTGTCACTGCCGTCATTCGAGCCCTTGGGGAAAGCGAGCCGCGTCCGACGACTTTCCCTCAGTGAGCAGAACTCCGCGTCGCTGCCGCATGTCGGCCCCCGACAAATGCTGCTCGGCACTCTGGACCGACGTGGCGCCGCTGTGCCGATGCGCTGGGACGATCCAGTCACGGAGAATCCGGCGGTGGGGACGACCGAGATCTGGGAGATCCACAACCTCACGACGGATGCCCACCCGATCCATATTCACGAGGTGCAGTTCCAGATCCTCGACCGGCAGCAGGCCGGCCGTGCCGCCCGGCCTCCGGAGCCGTGGGAGAGCGGGTTCAAGGACACCGCAGTCGCCTACCCGGGTGTCGTGACGAGGCTGAAGGCGACATTCGACCGGGCCGGCCGGTATGTCTGGCACTGTCACATGCTCGAACACGAGGACAACGAAATGATGCGGCCCTACACCGTCGGGTAGGGGGTGGAACCTCGGCCCTCGGTTGTTCGGTTCCTCCTGGTCGCGGCTGACCGGGGCTGCCGCCGAGGACAGCCGCGCCAGCAGCGACGGCAGTGCGGTCCCGATGGGCTCGCGGATCGTCTCCTGAGCCAGTTCGTCGTACGGCGTGGGCTCGGCGTCGACCACGATCAGCCGCGCCCCGTGCTCCGCCGCGATCCCGGCCAGCGACGCGGCGGGCTGTACCTGCAGCGTCGTACCGACCGCGATGAACACCTCGCAGGCCTTCGCGATCGACATCGCCTCGCCCAGCACGACCGGATCGAGCCGCTCACCGAACATGACGGTCGCCGACTTCAGGATGCCGCCGCAGACCGTGCACGCCGGGTCCGCCTCACCCGCCTCCACCCGGGTCAGCGCCGCCGCCATCGGCGAGCGGGCATGGCAGTGGGTACAGACCACCTGGCGCGCGGTGCCGTGCAGTTCGAGGACCTTGCGGGCGGAGAGGCCGGCCAGCTGGTGCAGCCCGTCGACGTTGTGCGTGATCACCCGGACGGGGACCCCGGAACACTCCAGGTCCGTCACGGCGCGGTGGGCGGCGTTCGGCTCGGCGCGCCAGGTCGCGCTGGTGCGGCGCATCTGCCAGGAGCGGCGGCGGATCTCCGGATCTGCCATGGAGAGGTCGTACGTGACGAGCTTCTCGGCCTCCGGGTCCTTCCGCCAGAGCCCGTTCGGCCCGCGGTAGTCGGGGATGCCGGAATCGCAAGGCATTGGTGGATGCAACCCTCTTGGCGGCACCTCGACACCTGATCACGGTCGGATGGTTCGCCACGCCTTTTCACGTTCGTGATGGCGCTCGGAGCACCGTCCGGGATCTGCACCGTGGCGACGAATGGAGCGTTCGGAGCACTCGCCGCAGGACCATATGGGTAGGTCGACGCAGCCATGGCGCTGGACGGCTTAACCGCCCGTCACCCATCGGATCGCTGCGATCACACCCAACAGCACGGCGGGGCCCACCCACCACATCCCCATGATCCGTCGCACCGACGGCAGCAGCCACAGCACTGCCACCGCACCGGCAGCCCCGATGGTGAGGACGCACGAGAGAACGATGCCGGCATACGCGTCGTCGTCCCAGGGCCCGGACGGACGGATGGTCAGTGCCGTCCAGCAGAAGTACGCAGCGACAAGGGTGAGCAGGATCAGTGGAACGGCGAGGACCAGGCGCAGGCAGCCACGGTCGTTGTCCACCTCGGAATGGCTGGTCATCAGCGCAGTGCGTTCCTTGCCTCGTCCAGATTGTTCGTAAAGCCACGCCCGTAGGCCTGGGCGTCGTCGGTCTGCCAGTACGGGCCACCGTTGTAACGCGCGGCGAGTTCCTGATACTGGGCCGGCGTCATCTCCTCCGCAGGCACGTTGGCGAACTCGCTCTCCGCCTTGAGTCGGGCCAGGTACTCCGAGGCAATGAGGATGTTCTGCGCAGGGTCCTGGAGAGAATCCTCCACCATGCTGTGTTGCTGGTCGCTGAGGTGGTCGGGGTCGTAGCCGAGGACCTCGGCGCCACGTCGCACCTGGATGGCAATGGGCCCCATAGACGTGTTGTCGGGATCGCCGCCGAGACGCCAGGGGAGGCTCTCGGGGGCGATCGGACTGAGTGGGGAGTCGGCCTGTTCGCGGATGGTGTCGGTGATGTCGTCCAGGATGCCGGGCTGCCCGCCGATCTCCTGCCAGGACACCAGCGACCATGTCCGGCGGGAGCCCCGAGTTCCGTGACGCCGCCTTGATGATGTCCTTGTTCGCCGCGATCCAGTCGGCGCGCTCCTGGGCGTGTCCGCCCATGGCCGAGGTCACCGTCGGTCTCGTCGCGGACGTCATGGTGCTCGCGGGTGTCGGCAGCCCGCAGGACGCCGTCGAACTCGTCGCGCGCGACGAGGCGCTGCGCGAGGTGGACGTCAAGCCGCAGGACCGGCAGGGCTGCGACGGTGTCGGGCCCGTCCAGTTGTTCAGCACGGCGACGGCAGCCTGATGGTGACGCCGCCGTCCCGGACCGTGCCGCTCGGCCTGTCAGGGCAAGGTGCCCCAGAGGGATACGACGGTGCTACGGGATGAATGCCCCGGGCCAGGAGGTCAGGAGGCGACGGGCCTGCCGTCCTCCAGCTCCACGACGCCCGCCCCGGAGTCGAGCACCTCCAGCGCCGCCCGCACCCGGTGTGCGAGCGGACCGGGCAGATACCGGTCGAGCGCCCCGCGTTCCACCAGCTTCCAGGAGAGGAGCTCCTCCTCCTGCAGCCGGATCGCTGTCACATGCACCTCGTCCAGGATCCCGCCGTCGTACAGATACGCGGCAATCGGAGGCCGCTCGGGGCTGCGCGCCCAGTCGATCGCGAGCAGTCGTCCCGGCTCCAGATCGAGCCCGATCTCCTCGACTGTCTCGCGGCGCGCGGCCTGTCGAGGGGTCTCGCCCTCGTCGGACTCGACCGTCCCGCCGGGCAGGGCCCAGCCGTCCCGGTAGTTCGGCTCGACGAGCAGCACCCGTCCGTCCCCGTCCCGGAAGACGGTTGCCGCGGCGGCCAGCACCTTGGGCAGTCCTGCGATGTACGTGGCGTAGTCAGTGGTGGTCACCCGCGCAGCGTAATGGGGGCCGAGGCGTCCGCCGTTCCGCAGGTCCAGGGCACGGGCACCCATGGGCAGAGGGCCACTGCTCCCGATAGGGTCGGGGCGGCGCGACTGCCTGTTCGAAAGCAAGGGATACAAGGTGACGGACGGAGCAGTGATGGAGACCCCCCGCGTGCTCGTCGCGGCGGACAAGTTCAAGGGCTCGCTCACGGCGGTACAGGTCGCGGAGCGGGTGACGGCCGGGCTGCGGCGCGTCGTACCCCGGGTGCAGGTCGAGACTCTGCCCGTGGCGGACGGCGGCGACGGCACGGTGGCGGCGGCGGTGGCTGCCGGATTCGAGCGACGCGAGGCGCGGGTGACCGGGCCCCGCGGGGAGACCGTGACCGCGGCGTACGCGGTGCGGGGCACCACCGCGGTGGTGGAGATGGCCGAGGCCTCCGGCCTCCAGCATCTTCCGGCGGGGGTGTTCGCCCCGCTGACGGCCACGACGTACGGCTCCGGCGAGCTGCTGGCCGCGGCGCTGGACGCGGGCGCCCGGACCATTGTGTTCGGGGTCGGGGGCAGTGCCACCACGGACGGTGGCGCGGGCATGCTCGCCGCACTCGGTGCCCGCTTCCTCGACGCGGACGGCAAGCCCGTCGGCCCCGGGGGCGGTGGCCTCGCGGAGCTGGCCGAGGCGGATCTGACCGGCCTCGACCCGCGGCTGGCCGACGTGGACCTGATCCTCGCCAGCGACGTGGACAATCCACTGACCGGCCCGAAGGGCGCCCCGGAGGTCTACGGGCGGCAGAAGGGCGCGACCGAGGACGACATCGCGACCCTCGACGCGGCACTCACCCACTACGCATCCGTCCTCGGCCCGGACCACGCGAAACTGCCCGGGGCGGGTGCGGCAGGCGGCATCGGCTACGGGGCGCTCGTCGCTCTCGGCGCCCGGTTCCGCCCCGGCATCGAGGTCATGCTCGACGTCCTCGGCTTCGCCCCGGCACTGGCCCGCGCCACGCTGGTGATCACGGGGGAGGGCTCCCTCGACGAGCAGACCCTGCACGGCAAGGCTCCGGCGGGCGTCGCGGCGGCGGCTCGCGCGGCGGGGCTGGAGGTGGTGGCGGTCTGCGGCCGCCTCGCGCTTCCCCCGGAGGCACTGGGGCATGCGGGCATCCGGCGCGCGTACGCCCTCACGGACCTGGAGCCGGACCCTGCCGTGTGCATGGCGCAGGCGGGACCGCTGTTGGAGCGGGTGGCGGAGGGGATCGCGCGCGACTTCCTGTCGTGAGCGGACCCCGGTCGTGCTGAGCTGATCGGGCGGGGCGACGCGGGGGCGCGGCGCCCGGGGGCGGACCCGTTCCGGATGCTGTTGGCGAATGCCCCTTCGTCGTGACGTCGGTCTGGTCCATCTCGTTGGTGGGTCAGACCGACGTTGTGTTCGGGGTGGGCGGATGCCGTTGCGTCCTGGTGTGTCCGGCGAGGTGCCGGAGGAGACGGTCAGGGTGGCCCGCGCGGCCTTCCTGAAGGGCTGTCCGGCTGTCCGGGCGAGGGATGTGCTCGGGCCGGCTTTCACCGATGCGCAGTTCGCGGGCCTTTTCTCGGGCCGGGCGGCCTGCGGCGTCGCCGGGCCGGTTGGCGATGGTGCTGGTGTTGCAGTGCGCCGAAGGCATGTCGGACCGGCAGGCCGCTCACGCGGTGCGGTCCAGGATCGACGGGAAGTACGCGCTCGGGCTGGAACTGAGCGGTCCAGGCTTCGACTTCTCCCCTTGAGTCACTCGCACTGCGGCGAGGCGTCGCCCCTGAGACGGTCGCGTTGGATCTGGCGGGCAAGGGAGCGGCGCACCGAGGCCGGCGCGGTGGTAGTGATCTTCGAAGGGACGGGGACGTCGAGACCACGGCTGATCTCGTCGTACGCGTCCCGGTAGCTGCCGGGCAGCTCTGCCCGATGCAGCATCAGGTCCTCTTCGACGAGGCGCCGCAGCTCGTCGACGGTCTGGGGCGTGAAGCGCTTCTTTCCCCGGGCTATGGCGTTGACGGAGCGCGTACAGCGGGCGGCGTCGCAGAAGGCCTCGGAGATTTCCTCGGCGAGGCCCCACAGGCGTCCTTCGAGCCAGGGCGCGTCGTGCTGTTCGAGGGAGAGCCCCATCGGGGGCAGCGGGTCGCCTTCCTTGTACTTCTTCACCTGCTTGGACACGGCGGGCTGACTCATGTCGGTGAGCTGGGCAATTTTGTCCTGGGTCCAGCCGAAGCCGGTGAACAGCTTGATCATTTCGGTGCGCAGCTTCCGCATCTCCTCGCCCGCACGGATGACGTCGTTCATGTCGGCGAGCATCCGCTCGGCCTGCTCCTCGGTCAGCGTCTCGGGGTTCCGACGCGTGTTCTCTTCGCCTGCCATAGCTCGGTTATATACCTGACTCCCCTCGCTATAACCCGGTTGTACAACCTGGTTATAGCTGGCAGTGTTCGTCTCATGCCTACCTTCTCCGCACCTGACGGAACCCGGCTCGCCTACCGCGTGATCGGAGACGGCGACCCGGTCGTCTGCCTCCCGGGGGGTCCCACGGACTCCAGCTACCTCGGCGACCTCGGGGGCCTGTCCACGCACCGCCGGCTGATCGTCCTGGACCTGCGCGGCACCGGCCGGTCCGCGATTCCCCAAGACACCTCTTCCTACCGCTGTGATCACCTGGTCGACGACGTCGAGGCGCTGCGCGAACACCTCGGGCTTCCCCGGATGGACCTGCTCGGCCACTCCGCCGGCACGAATATTGCGACGCAGTACGTGGCCCGGTACCCGAAGAAGGTCAGCAAGCTCGCCTTGATCGGTCCCGGTACCCGCGCTGTCGGTATAGCGATCACTGGGGAGACGCGACGCGAGCTCGCGCAGCTTCGGAAGAACGAGCCGTGGTTCCCGGCGGCGTTCGCCGCCTTGGAGGCGATCGCCCAGGGCACGGGCAGCGACTGGGAGGCCATCACCCCCTTCTTCTGCGGCCGCTGGGACGCCGCGGCACAGAAGCACCATGCAGCCGGCCGGCCGAGCAACAAGGAAGCTGTCGCTCTCTTCGCGGCCGAGGGTGCCTTCAACCCGGAGACCACTCGTGCGGCGCTCGCCGCCTGCGAGTCCCCCGTCCTGCTGCTCGTCGGAGAGTACGACGTGAACAGCCCCCCTCAGTCGGTGGCCGAGTTCGCGCGGCTGTTCCCCGACGCCACGCTCGTGGTGCAGCCGGGGGCGGGCCACTACCCCTGGCTCGACGACGCCGACCGGTTCGTGGCGACCACTGCGGCGTTCCTGGGCCGAGGAGCTGCTCACGGCCCTGGACTCTGAGATTCACCGGACGGAGGCCATCCCCCCTCGACATCGACGTCTTCGGCGGCGGCCGACGCCTCGTACCCATCTCCGCCCGGGACACCGAGGTGCGCCGCGCGCCGGCCGGGGCGCATCCTGGCTGTGTGACCTCGTACGGCCTGCCCCCGTACCTTCCGCCTGAGAACATGGTGGTGCCGGGGAGGGCGAGCGGCGGCCGGGTGCCGGACGAATTGTCCCTGGTACTCGCGCAGGCCGCGGTGAGCGCGATCGAGTCCGCCGGTGGGTATGCCGGTGGCATATATCTGCGCTCCCGCGACCCCGAACTGCTGCGCCTCGCCGTGCTCGCCGGGCTGCCGACCCAGCTGTTCCGACCCTGGTGGCGCATGCATGTGAACCGGTCCTTTCCCGTGGCCGAGGCGTACAGCTCGGGGAAGCCCGTCCACCTCGCCGACGCCGAGGAGGGCATGCGCCGGTTCCCACAGCTGATGGCGGGCATGCCGTTCCCCTTCGGGTCGCTGTACGTGCCCGTACTCGGCGACCAGGAGAAGTTCGGCGTCCTGGTGGTGCTGCGCCCGGCCACCCCCGGCAAGCCCGTCTCGCACGCCGACCGGCGCGCGCTCGGCGACATCGCCCATCGGCTCCGCACGGAGCTCGCCGGACTGGCGGCCGGGGGCACCCCGGTCATCTGGGACGGCGAGCCGGTCCCGGTGCAGCTGCCCTCCGTCACCGTGCCCCCGGTACGGATCGGGCACTTCGACTGGGACCTCGAAACCGGTGCCGTCGACGCCGACGCGGAGCTGTGCGGGATCCTCGGCACCGAGCCCGCGTGGTTCCCGGGCACCATCGACGCCCTGATGGCACTGCTGGCGCCGGAGGACGTCTACGGACTGTGGACCCTCGCCCGCCGGGCGGCGAGCGCGGGCGGACCGCTCGCGCGCAGAATGCGGCTGCGTGGCCCCGATGGCCGGACCAACCTCCTGGAACTCTCCAGCCGATGGGCCCAGCCGCCGCGCAGGAGCGCGGCCGGGACGCTGACCGGATTCCTGGTGGACCTCGGAGCCGGACCGGTCATCGCCGAGGCCGCCGACCGGCTCCCGCGCGGCATCTTCTCGCTCGACCGGCTCGGACGGATCACCTACGTCAACCAGCTGGCGGAGGAGTTGCTCTGCCGGTCGCGGGGCGAGCTCGTCGGCGGCGTCCTGTGGGAAGTCCTGCCGTGGTTCGGGCAGCCCGCCTACGAGGACCACCACCGGGCCGCACTGCTGTCCCACGAACCTGTGCACTTCCTCGCGCGCCGCACCGCGCGGGACTGGCTGTCGGTGTCCCTGTACCCGGGCCACGACGGCGTGACCGCCACCGTCTCCGCCACGGAACAGCCCTCCTACCCGCCGGGGGGCTCCGCCGCGCCGGGTGAGGGCGTGGGCTCCCCGGTCGAAGGCACGACCGGGGTCTACCGTCCCGTCGCCCTCGCGATCGCGCTGACCGAGGCCGTCACCGCCCGCCAGGTGTCCGTGGTGGTCACCCAGGAGCTGCTGCCCGCGTTCGGCGGCAGGCAGCTGGCGATCTACCTGCTGAACGAACGCCACCTCTACCTGGCCTGGGAGACCGGATTCCCGCACGGCTTCCTGAACCGCTTCGACGGCGTAGGGCTCGACGCCCATCTGCCCGGCGTCGAGACGCTCACCTCCGGCCGGCCCATCTTCTTCGAATCCATGCAGCGCCTGGCCTCCGCCTACCCCGGCATCCCCCTGGACACGAACGTCGGCGCCCGCGCGTTCCTGCCACTCATCGCCTCCGGGCGGCCCGTCGGCTCCTGCATCCTCGGCTTCGACCAGCCGCGCGGCTTCAGCCCCGAGGAGCGCACGGTTCTCACCGCGCTGGCCGGACTCATCGCCCAGGCCCTCAAACGAGCCCAGCGGTACGACACCGAGTCCGCCCTGGCCCGCGGCCTGCAGAACGCCCTGCTGCCGCACCGGCTGCCCGTACTCGACCAGGTCGACACCGCGGGTCGGTACCTCCCCGGAACCCAGGGCATGGACGTCGGCGGCGACTGGTACGACGTCGTCGAGACCGACCGGGGGCTGGCCCTGGTCATCGGGGACGTCCAGGGGCACGGCGTCGCCGCCGCGGCGACGATGGGCCAACTGCGCAGCGCGGTACGCGCCTTCGCGCTCAGCGGGCACGACCCGCAGGAAGTGGTGAGCGGCACCAACCGGCTGCTCATCGACCTCGACCCCGGCCAGATCGCCAGCTGCTGCTACATCGTCCTCGACCCCGCCACCGGTCGGACGCAGATCGTCCGGGCCGGGCACCCGCAGCCCCTGCTCCGCCACCCCGACGGCACGACCGAGGTCCTGGATCTTCCCGGCGGGGTGGTGCTCGGCGTCACCCCCGACGCCACCTACCCCGTCAGCAGCCTGTGGCTGGCCCCGGGCGCGATCCTGGCGCTGTACACCGATGGACTGGTCGAGCAGGCGGGGGCCGACATCGACGACGGCATCGAGCGGCTGCGCGGCATCATCGAGGCAGCCGATGCGCCGTCCCTCGTCGGCATGGCGGACCTGGTCATCCGGGAGGCGAGACGGGAGCCCGACCGCCCCGACGACATCGCCGTCCTGCTCGCCGCCCGCTGGGTCCACGCGCAGAGCGCGTAGAGGGTGCCCGACGCATGCGAGAGGGCCCGGGTGCTGGGGAAGCACCCGGGCCCTCGTCGTACATTCTGTGCGGCTCCGCCGCGCAGCCCTAGGGCAGCTGAGCCGTCCGGGCCTCGCGCCGGTTGTCGCGGAAGGTGTTCACCCGTCGCGCCGTCGCGAAGAGCGGGATGACCGCTCCCAGGACCACCTGCAGCGCGCAGCCGGTCTGCAGGAGCAGCTGACCACCGGGGGCGTCGAACGCCCACGCGGCGAGAAGCCCCATCGCGGCCACGATCCAGCTGAGCATCGCCACCGCGAGGACGCCCCGCGGTTTCGGGTACTCGACCCGGCTGACCATCAGCCACGCCACTCCGACGATCGCGAGCAGCGTCAGTGGGAAGGGCAGCTCCAGGAGCACGATCGAGACGACCGTGAGCGCTCCGAAGGGGCTCGGCATGCCCTGGAACATGCCGTCCTTCATGGTCACGCAGGAGAATCTGGCAAGTCTGAGCACCACAGCCAGCAGCACCACGATCGCCGCCAGCGCCGAAACCCGCTGGTGTGCGTCGTCCGCGACCATGCCGTACACGAGGACGAAGTACGCCGGGGCGAGCCCGAAGCTGATCAGGTCGGAGAGGTTGTCCAGCTCGGCACCCATGGGCGAGGAGCGCAGCTTGCGCGCCACGAGCCCGTCGAAGAGGTCGAACACCGCGGCCATGAGCATGAGGATCACGGCGGTGGCCGCGGAGTGCCGGGCCATGCCGCTCTCGTCGCTGCCCGTGAGGTGCGGGATGAGGATTCCCGTGGTGGTGAAGTACACCGCCATGAAACCGCACGTGGCATTACCGAGAGTCAGGGTGTCCGCTATCGACAGCCGCATAGAGAGCGGCATGTCCTCGGCGTCGTCCTCGCACTCTGCCTCGGGCACCCAATTCGCCTGGGTGTCGGGATCAATCACGGTCAATTCGAGTCACCCCCGCGGTGGTGGCCTGGCCGACCTCGACCGCGACCTCGACACCCTCCGGAAGGTAGATGTCGACCCGGGAGCCGAAGCGGATCAGACCGATGCGTTCGCCCTGCTCGACCTTCGTACCCTGCGGGAGGTACGGAACGATGCGCCGGGCGACCGCACCCGCGATCTGCACCATCTCGATGTCGCCGAGCTCGGTGTCGAAGTGCCAGACAACGCGCTCGTTGTTCTCGCTCTCCTTGTTGAACGCCGGAACGAACCCACCGGGGATGCGCTCGACCGACGTCACCGTGCCGGCCAGCGGCGCGCGGTTCACGTGGACGTTCAGGGGACTCATGAAGATCGCGACGCGGGTGCGTCCGTCCTTCCACGGCATGATGCTCTGCACCACACCGTCGGCCGGAGAAATGACCCGGCCCTGGGTGATCTCGCGCTCGGGGTCGCGGAAGAACCACAGCATGCCCGCCGCGAGGGCGGTGGTGGGCACGGCCACCGCGGCCCAGCGTCCGGACCTGCGGGCCCGGGCGAGGCTGAGGGCCGCGGTGGCGACGGTCGGGAGGAGCCACGGCGAAGCTCCGCGCGCAAGGCGGACTCCGCCGCGTGGTGCAGAGGTTTGGCTGTCGGGCATGGATGACCTTCGTAGCGGATGAGGCCGCGCTGGCAACGGGGGACGGCGGCTTTTCCGGCGATGTTATCGGTTGCGAGCCGCAACTGGGCAAGCCAGCAGCCGAGTCGGACGGCTGGAAGACACCGGCAGAGGATGACAGGGTGTGATCTTCTTCGCGGCTAAATCACCTGGAAGGGGACAATCACCCCTGGAACCGGTACTCCTCGAGGAGTCGGCGCCCAATGATCATTTTCTGGATCTCGGCGGTACCTTCACCGATCAGCAGCATCGGGGCCTCCCGGTAGAGGCGCTCGATCTCGTACTCCTTGGAGAAGCCGTAACCGCCGTGGATGCGGAAGGCGTCCTCGACGACTTCCTTGCAGTACTCGGAGGCGAGGTACTTCGCCATCCCTGCCTCCAGGTCGTTTCGTTCCCCGGAGTCCTTTTTGCGTGCCGCATTCACCATCATTGCATGGGCGGCTTCGACCTTGGTGGCCATTTCGGCCAGCTTGAACTGGATGGCCTGGTGCTGCGCGATCGGCTTTCCGAAGGTGTGGCGCTGCTGAGCGTAGGAAACGCCCAGCTCGAATGCACGCTGCGCGACACCGCAGCCACGCGCAGCCACATTTACCCGGCCGACTTCGACACCATCCATCATGTGGTAAAACCCGCGACCGGTGGTCCCGCCGAGTGCACGATTGGCCGGAATGCGCAGTCCGTCCATGATGAGTTCGGTCGTGTCGACGCCCTTGTAACCCATCTTGTCGATCTTTCCGGGGATGGTGAGCCCCGGCCGGACCTCGCCGAAGCCGGGCTCCTTCTCCACCAGGAAGGCCGTCATCGACTTGTGCGGGGCCGTGCCCTCGGGGTGGCCTTCGTCACTCCGGCACAGGACGGCGACGAGCGAGGACGTGCCGCCGTTCGTCAGCCACATCTTCTGGCCGTTCAGGACGTACTCGTCGCCTTCCCTGACGCCCTTGGAGGTGATCGCGGAGACGTCGGAGCCCAGGGCCGGCTCGGACATCGAGAACGCGCCCCGGACCTCGCCCAGCGCCATTCGGGGCAGGAATGTGTCCTTCTGCTCCTGGGTGCCGTGCTGCTTGAGCATGTACGCCACGATGAAGTGCGTGTTGATGATTCCCGACACGCTCATCCAGCCGCGGGCGATTTCCTCCACGCAGAGCGCGTATGTGAGAAGCGACTCACCCAGACCTCCGTATTCCTCGGGAATCATCAGCCCGAACAGGCCGAGTTCCTTGAGCCCCTCGACGATCTCCGTCGGGTACTCGTCGCGGTGCTCCAGCTGGGTCGCGACCGGAATGATCTCCTTGTCGACGAAATCCCGGACCGTGGAGAGGATTTCCTGCTGGATGTCGTTCAGGCCGGCGGTCTGGGCGAGTCGCGTCATGGCTACTTCTCCACGTTCTTCTGCGAAGGCTGGTTCAGCTCCGGGCGGCCGGGCTGCTCGCCGCCCCGCTCCTTGATGTACGTCTCGGTGGGGACCATCACCTTGCGGCGGAACACGCAGACGAGAGTCCCGTCCTGCTTGTAGCCCTTGGTCTCCACGTAAACGATTCCGCGGTCGCTCCTGGACTTTGACGGAGTCTTGTCGAGAACGGTTGTCTCGCCGTAGATCGTGTCGCCGTGGAAGGTCGGCGCGACATGCTTCAGCGACTCGACCTCCAGGTTGGCGATCGCCTTTCCGGAGACGTCCGGCACGGACATGCCGAGCAATAGCGAGTAGATGTAGTTGCCGACTACAACGTTCTTGCCGAAATCGGTCGTCTTCTCCGCGTAGTTGCTGTCCATGTGCAGCGGGTGATGATTCATGGTGAGCAGACAGAAAAGGTGGTCGTCATACTCCGTGACCGTTTTTCCGGGCCAGTGCTTGTACACCGCACCGACCTCGAACTCCTCGTAGGTACGTCCGAACTGCATGATCAGGCCTCCGGCGCTTCGAACTTGGAGGTGCGCTGCATACCGGCCGCGCGGCCCTTGCCCGCGACGACCAGGGCCATCTTCCGGCTGGCCTCGTCGATCATCTCGTCGCCGAGCATCGCCGAACCCTTCTTGCCGCCCGCTTCCGAGGTGCACCACTCGTATGCGTCGAGAATCAGCTCGGCGTGGTCGTAGTCCTCCTGCGAGGGCGAGAACACCTCATTGGCCGCGTCGACCTGACCGGGGTGCAGCACCCATTTGCCGTCGAAGCCCAGCGCTGCCGCACGCCCCGCGACCTCGCGGTACGCGTCCACGTCACGGATCTGCAGGAAGGGACCGTCGATCGCCTGGAGGTCGTGCGTACGGGCCGCCATCAGAATGCGCATGAGGATGTAGTGGTACGCGTCGGCGCCGTAGCCGGGCGGCTGCTGACCGACGACCAGGGTCTTCATGTTGATCGATGCCATGAAGTCGGCCGGACCGAAGATCAGCGTCTCCAGGCGCGGCGAGGCGGCGGCGATGTCGTCGATGTTCACCAGGCCCTTGGCGTTCTCGATCTGCGCCTCGATGCCGATCTTCCCGACCTCGAAGCCCATCGTCTTCTCGATCTGGGTGAGCAGCAGGTCGAGGGCGACGACCTGCTGGGCGTCCTGGACCTTCGGCAGCATGATGCAGTCGAGGTTCTGGCCGGCGCCCTCGACGACCGTGATCACATCGCGGTACGTCCAGTGCGTCGTCCAGTCGTTGACGCGCACGACCCGGGTCTTGCCCGTCCAGTCGCCGTTGTTCAGCGCGTCGACGATGTGGTGCCGGGCGCCTTCCTTGGCGAGGGGGGCGCAGGCGTCCTCGAGGTCCAGGAAGACCTGGTCGGCAGGGAGGCCCTGGGCCTTCTCCAGGAACCGCGGGTTCGAGCCCGGCACAGCCAGGCAGGAGCGGCGCGGACGCAGACGGTTCGCGAGGTGCGCGGCGGAGCCGCTCCCCGGAAGGGCGGTGGCGGGAGACGGGTGGGCGGGCTGGGTCATGCGAGGACCTCCAGAGGGTCGAGCTTGTTCGCTTTCCGGATCTCGTCGACGATACGGCCGATGATCTCCGTGATACCGAAGTCCTTCGGGGTGAACACGGCGGCGACACCCGCCTCGATCAGCGTGGTGGCGTCGGCGGGCGGAATGATCCCGCCCGCGATCACCGGGATGTCGTTCGCGCCGGCCTCCCGCAGCCGGTTCAGCACGTCCGGCACCAGCTCGGCGTGCGAGCCGGACAGGATGGACAGACCGACGCAGTGCACGTCCTCGGCGAGCGCCGCCGAGACGATTTGTTCGGGGGTCAGCCTGATCCCCTGGTAGGCGACCTCGAACCCGGCGTCACGGGCCCGTACGGCGATCTGCTCCGCGCCGTTGGAGTGCCCGTCCAGGCCCGGCTTGCCGACCAGCAGCCGCAGCCGTCCGGCGCCGAGGTCCTCGGCGGTGCGGGCGACCTTCTCCCGTACCAGCGCAAGCGGGGAGCCCGACTCCGCGGTGACGGCGACCGGGGCGGACGAGACGCCCGTCGGGGCCCGGAACTCGCCGAACACATCGCGCAGCGCCCAGGACCATTCGCCGGTGGTGACACCCGCGCGGGCGCACTCCACGGTCGCTTCCATCATGTTCTCGGTGCCGGCCGCGGCCTTCTTCAGTGCCGCGAGGGCCTCGGAGGCGCGGGCCTCGTCCCGGTGATCGCGCCACTCGTGGAGCGCCGCCACCACCCTGGCCTCGTTGGCGGGGTCGACCGTCATGATCGCGCCGTCGAGGTCCGCGGTGAGCGGGTTCGGCTCGGTCGTCTCGTAGATGTTGACGCCGACGATCTTCTCCTCGCCGCCCTCGATCCGGGCCCGTCGCTGCGCGTGCGAGGAGACCAGCTCCGACTTCAGATAGCCGGACTCGACGGCCGCCATGACGCCGCCCATCTGCTGGATCCGGTCGATCTCCGCGAGGGATTCGCTGACCAGGGAGTCGACCTTGGCCTCGATCACCTGCGATCCGGCGAAGATGTCGTCGTACTCCAGTAGATCGCTCTCGTGCGCGAGGACCTGCTGGATGCGCAGCGACCACTGCTGGTCCCAGGGCCGGGGGAGCCCCAGCGCCTCGTTCCAGGCGGGCAGCTGGACGGCCCGGGCGCGGGCGTCCTTGGAGAGGGTGACGGCCAGCATCTCCAGGACGATGCGCTGGACGTTGTTCTCCGGCTGTGCCTCGGTCAGTCCGAGGGAGTTGACCTGGACGCCGTAGCGGAAGCGGCGCTGCTTGGCGTCCGTGATGCCGTACCGCTCGCGGGTGACCTGGTCCCAGATGCGGCCGAAGGCGCGCATCTTGCACATCTCCTCGATGAAGCGGACGCCCGCGTTCACGAAGAAGGAGATGCGGGCGACCACATCGCCGAACTTCTCCTCGGGCACCTGGCCCGAGTCGCGCACGGCGTCCAGGACCGCAAGGGCCGTCGACATGGCGTAGGCGATCTCCTGGACCGGAGTGGCTCCCGCCTCCTGCAGGTGGTAGCTGCAGATGTTGATCGGGTTCCATTTCGGCATGTGGTTGACCGTGTACGTGATCATGTCGGTCGTCAGCCGCAGCGAGGGGCCGGGCGGGAAGACATGCGTCCCGCGCGAGAGGTACTCCTTGACGATGTCGTTCTGCGTCGTGCCCTGGAGCTTCGTGGCGTCGGCGCCCTGCTCCTCGGCGACCACCTGATAGAGCGCCAGCAGCCACATCGCGGTGGCGTTGATCGTCATCGAGGTGTTCATCTGTTCCAGCGGGATGTCCTGGAACAGCCGCCGCATGTCACCGAGGTGCGAGACGGGCACACCGACCCGGCCGACTTCGCCGCGGGCGAGGATGTGATCGGGGTCGTAACCCGTCTGGGTCGGCAGGTCGAAGGCGACCGAAAGACCCGTCTGGCCCTTGGCGAGGTTGCGCCGGTAGAGCTCGTTGGACGCCTCGGCGGTCGAGTGACCGGCGTACGTCCGCATGAGCCACGGACGGTCCTTCTGACGCCCACTCATATCAGACATCCCGGCTGTGTTTGTCGGTCCGTTCCGCTGACGCGTCGCGGCTGTGTTTGTCGGTCCGTTCCGCTGCCGCGTCGCGGCTGTGTTTGTCGGTCCGTTCCGCTGACGCGTCGCGGCTGTGTTTGTCGGTCCGTTCCGCTGACGCGTCGCGGAACAGGTTGATGGCGTCGATGTGCTGTTCGCGCAGCTCCTCGTTGCGCACACCCAGACCCTCGCGCGGGGCCAGCGCCAGGACACCGACCTTGCCCTGGTGCAGGTTGCGGTGCACGTCGTACGCGGCCTGGCCGGTCTCCTCCAGGGAGTAGACCTTCGACAGCGTCGGGTGGATCTTGCCCTTGGCGACCAGCCGGTTGGCCTCCCACGCCTCGCGGTAATTGGCGAAGTGCGAGCCCACGATCTTCTTCAGCGACATCCACAGGTAGCGGTTGTCGTACTCGTGGTTGTAGCCCGAGGTCGAGGCGCAGGTGACGATCGTGCCGCCCTTGCGGGTCACGTACACCGAGGCGCCGAACGTCTCGCGGCCCGGGTGCTCGAAGACGATGTCGACGTCCTCGCCGCCGGTCAGCTCACGGATGCGCTTGCCGAACCGCTTCCACTCGCGCGGGTCCTGGTTGTGCTCGTCCTTCCAGAACTTGTAGCCCTCGGCGTTGCGGTCGATGATCGCCTCGGCGCCCATCTTCCGGCAGATGTCCGCCTTCTGGTCGCTGGAGACGACACAGACCGGGTTGGCGCCACCGGCCAGCGCGAACTGCGTGGCGTACGAACCGAGTCCGCCGCTGGCGCCCCAGATCAGCACGTTGTCGCCCTGCTTCATGCCGGCGCCGTTGCGCGAGACGAGCTGGCGGTACGCGGTGGAATTGACCAGGCCCGGAGCCGCGGCCTCCTCCCAGCTGAGGTGCTGCGGCTTCGGCATCAGCTGGTTGGACTTGACAAGTGCGAGCTCTGCCAGGCCGCCGAAGTTGGTCTCGAAGCCCCAGATCCGCTGCTCGGGGTCGAGCATCGTGTCGTTGTGGCCGTCCGAGGACTCCAGTTCGACCGAGAGGCAGTGCGCGACGACCTCGTCGCCGGGGTGCCAGGCGTTGACGCCGGGGCCGGTGCGCAGGACGACGCCCGCCAGGTCGGAGCCGATGATGTGGTACGGCAGGTCGTGGCGCTTGGTGAGCTCGCTGAGCTTTCCGTAGCGCTCCAGGAACCCGAAGGTGGAGAGCGGCTCGAAGATCGAGGTCCAGACGGTGTTGTAGTTCACCGAGCTGGCCATGACGGCGACCAGCGCCTCACCGGGCCCGAGCTCCGGCACCGGCACCTCGTCGAGGTGCAGCGACTTGCGGGGGTCCTTGTCGCGGGTGGCGAGCCCGGCGAACATCTCCGTCTCGTCCTTGTGCACGGTCACCGCGCGGTACGACTCGGGGATGGACAGGGCCGCGAAATCCGCGGCGGTGCTGTCCTGCGATTGGATCGCGTCCAGGATTTCCTTCACGGTGTGCCTCCGGGATGGGGTCTCCCCTGCTCGAGCGGAGCCGAGAGCTTGGGGACGTCGAGGGACGCTTGAGGGTCCCTGCCAACGGGGGTGCGGTGCGGTGTGGAGGTGCTGCCGTCGGTTCGGCTGGAAAGGCTTCGGCTTGCTCTGGTGGAGCAGAAGGGGTTGCCTGTGACGCAGGCGCCCGGGCGCGCAGGCACATGGCTTGCGGGGACAGCCGGCGCACGTGAGGTCTCTGCACGCCGGCCGCCCGGACAACTTCAACGTATGGCACTCCGTGACACCTGGCAAGGCACTCGGTGCCAACAATTTCTCTCAGTTGTCGTCCGCCGGGCACGTATGAGCGGCAAGGTGGCTGTTTCGCGTTGTTCTGTCCCTCTGGGTCCGGTCAGGCCGGACGCCGGTACACATACGGCGTGGTGGTGGACAGGGCCCGGAAGCCGAGCCGCTGGAGGATCGGACGGCTCAGCTCGGTCGCGTCGACCTGTAGATACCGGAAGCCACGCTCGGCGGCGATCCGGGCACGGAACGCGACCAGCGCCCGGTAGATGCCCTTGCCACGCCACGGCTCCACGGTCCCGCCGCCCCAGAGCCCGGCAAAGCCGGTGCCCGGGTACAGCTCCATCCGGGCCGAACTCACCGGCTCGTCGCCCGCCATGGCCAGTACCCCGACGAAGCTGTCCGGGGCCTCGGCCAGCTGGGCCAGCACCTGGTGCCGCAGCCGCGACCAGTCCGAGCCGAAGGCCCGCTCGTGGGCCGCGGCCATCAGCTCCACACCGGCCGCGTCCGTCACCACGCGCAGCTCGACTCCTTCCGGGAGCTCCACGGCCGTCCTGAGGTCCGCGACGGGGGCGACCAGGAGGGTCTCCGGCGGCTCCGCGACGAAGCCGGCGTCCGCCAGCCGCTGCCCCAGATCGGCCGGCCGGTCGTGCCCGTACAGCTTCCATTCGAACTCGTCGTGGCCGAGCGCGGTGAAGTGCTCCACCTGCGCGGCGATCGCCGCGTCCGCCCGCACGGCGTCCAGGCCGGGGGCCGACCAGACGACACCGTTCCAGTCGTCGGCCCTTCCGACCTGCCGTACGACGTCGGCGGTGCGCTCGACGCGGACGCCGGGCCCGTCGGGGCGGGCCTGCTCGCGCAACTCGCGGTCGAAGAGAGTCAGCAGGGTGTCGCGATCATGAGTCATCCCCCCACCACAACACCGCGGTACGGGCGCGGCAACCGGGTTTTTCCGCCCGGACGCGCGAACGCCGGAAGGGCTCGACTCCGAGCCCGTCCGGCGACGGTGGAGCGAGGGGCCGACAGGCCCCGCTCAGCGGTCCTTGAGTGCCTGCTGGATCGTGCGCATCACTTCGTCGAGCGGCGCGTCCGTCCGTGCCACCGCGACGAGCACCTCGCCCTTGGTGCGCACCGAAGCGACGGGCGCCGGCGTCGGTTCGGCCCCGGCGACGCGCCCGGCCCCGATGCCCGTCCCGAACGTGTCCCGGACGATCGCGAAGGCGTGGTCGAGCTGGGCCTCCACATCGCCCTGGCCGTCCGCCCTCAGCCAGCGGCGCAGCACATGGTTGTGCGCGGTGACGACGGCCGACGCCGCGACCTCCGCCAGCAGCGGGTCGTCGTTGCCGACATGGTGGTCGCGCTCGTCGAAGTGGCCCAGCAGATAGCGCGTGAACAGCCGCTCGTAACGGGCCACCGAGGCGATCTCGGCCTCCCGCAGCGTGGGGACCTCACGGGTCAGCTTGTAGCGGGCCACGGAGACCGCGGGCTTCGCCGCGTACATCTTCATGACTTCCTTGATGCCGCGGCAGACGGTGTCGAGCGGATGCTCGTGCGCGGGGGCGGCATTGAGGACGGCCTCGGCCCGGACGAGGGTGTCGTCGTGGTCGGGGAAGATCGCCTCTTCCTTGGAGCGGAAGTGCCGGAAAAAGGTCCGCCGGGCGACTCCCGCGGCGCCCGCGATCTCGTCGACCGTCGTCGCCTCGTACCCCTTCGTGGCGAACAGCTCCATCGCCGCGGCGGCCAGTTCGCGGCGCATTTTGAGCCGTTGGGCGGCGGCGCGCGTTCCTGCGGCACTTTCCGGAGCGTCGGGCACGGCGGAGACACGGGGGGACCTGGCGGGCTGGGACATGGTGTGAACGTACTGCATCAGTACAGGAGAGCGCGCCTGCGGGGGCGGGCCGGCCGGCCGCACTTCCCACGCCGCGGGCTGTGCGGGCGGTTCGAGCAGCCTTCCCCCTCCGGCTCCCGGCCCGGGAGCCGGAGGGGGTGCCCCGGCCGGGGCACCGGCCCGCCGATCAGGCACCCGCCGGTCCTCAGCGCCGGGCATATTCGCGGAAGCCGCGCCCCGTCTTGCGGCCGAGGCAGCCGGCGGCCACCAGGTGCTCCAGCAGCGGCGCCGGGGCGAGGCCCGGGTCGCGGAACTCGCTGTGCAGCACCTTCTCGATGGCGAGCGAGACATCGAGCCCGACGACGTCCAGGAGTTCGAACGGGCCCATCGGGTAACCGCCGCCCAGCTTCATCGCGGCGTCGATGTCGTCGAGGGTCGCGTAGTGCTCCTCGACCATCTTGATCGCGTTGTTGAGGTACGGGAACAGCAGCGCGTTAACGATGAACCCGGCCCGGTCCCCGCAGTCCACCGGGTGCTTGCGGATCTTCCCGCACACCTCTCGGACGGTTGCGTGGACGTCGTCCGCGGTCAGCACCGTACGGACCACCTCGACGAGCTTCATCGCGGGCGCCGGGTTGAAGAAGTGCATCCCGATGACGTCCTGCGGACGCGAGGTCGCCCGCGCGCACGCCACGACCGGCAGCGACGAGGTGGTGGTGGCGAGCACCGCGCCCGGCTTGCAGATCTTGTCCAGCGTGCCGAACAGCTGTTGCTTGACCGCGAGATCCTCGGCGACCGCCTCGACCGCGAGGTCGACATCGGCGAACGAGTCCAGCGAACCGGCAGCGGTGATCCGGCCCAGGGTCTCGTCCCGCGCCTGCGCCGTCTGCCGCCCCTTGGTGACCGATCGCTCCAGCGACTTGGCGATCCTCCCCTTCGCGGTGTCCGCCTTCTCCTGGCTGCGTGCGGCGAGCACCACGTCGTAACCGGCCTTCGCGAAGACCTCCGCGATACCCGAGGCCATCGTCCCGGAGCCCGCGACGCCCACCGACCGGACCGTGCGCCCGGCGACCGCTCCGGCGCTCTCCGGCGGAGTCTGCGCGTCCGGCACCACGGTCTGGCTGCCCGGCGCCACGTACGCATAGAAGCCACGGCCCGACTTGCGGCCGGTCAGACCGGCCTCGCTGAGCTGCTTGAGGATCGGCGCGGGGGCGTGCAGCCGGTCGTGCGACGCGGAGTACATCGCCTCCAGGACGGTACGGGCGGTGTCCACGCCGATCAGGTCGAGCAGGGCGAGGGGGCCCATCGGCAGCCCGCAGCCCAGTTTCATGGCCGCGTCGATGTCCTCACGGGAGGCGTAGTTCGCCTCGTACATCGCGGCGGCCTGGTTGAGGTAGCCGAAGAGCAGCCCGTCGGCGACGAAGCCCGGCCGGTCGCCCACCGCGACCGGGTCCTTGCCGAGCTCGCGGGCGAGCTCCGTGACCGCCTCGACGGCCGGCGGCGCGGTCAGCACCGAGGAGACCACCTCGACCAGCTTCATCGCGGGCGCCGGGTTGAAGAAGTGCAGGCCGAGCACGCGTTCCGGGTGCTGCGACTCGGCCGCGAGCCGGGTCACCGACAGGGCGTTCGTGCCGGTCGCCAGGATCGTGGTGGGGGAGACGATCGCGTCGAGCTCCCGGAAGACCTGCTGCTTGATCTCGTACGACTCGGGAACGACCTCGATGACGAGTTGCGCGTCCGCCGCGGCCTGCAGATCGGAGAAGGTACGGAACCGGGCGAGCATGTCCAGGCGCTCATCCTCGGTGATCCGCTCCTTCCGCACGGCGCGGGCGGTGGAGGCCTCCAGCGCGGAGACCGCCTGACGGGCGGCCGCGTCGCTGACGTCGATACCGATGACCTCGCGGCCGGCCCGGGCCAGGACCTCGGCGATGCCGATGCCCATGGTGCCGAGACCGACGACGGCGATGGTGGAGAGAGGGATGTCCATCACGGGACTCCAGAGATGAGTGACGACTGAGTGGGCGCACGGCGCGCACGGATTCAGCTGGGGCCGAAAGGGTCCAACCAGCGCATGGCGTGCGGGAATTGCGTGTCGAGGTGCTCCTGGCCGGGGGTGCGGGAGGCACGCCCGGACGGGAGAGGGGGCGACGGACTCTGTCCCGGAGTCGCGTCTCACAAAACTGCCGAACCGACAAGCACTCCGGGTGGCTGCGTCACCAGGCCACTGGAGTCGGCGGGGGTGTGTCCCGCTCACATGAGATTAACCGGCGAGTAACGAGCGCGCCAGCCCCGGGCTGCTGTGCGCCGCCTCACACTCACCGTGGCCGCCGATACCCTCAGGGTCATGGACGAGGAGTTCCGGTCGCTGATCGACCGGCTGGCGGACGAGGCGGGGGAGTCGGCGGCGTACCGCAGGCTGCTCGCGACCGACGACGACGAGGAACTGGCCCGGGTCCTCGTCGAACGGGAACGCCCGCTCTGGGCGCGTGAGATCGCCGCGTTCCGGCTCGGCTGCGGCGGGGACCGACGGGCCTTCGAGGCACTGGTCCTGCTGCTCAACCACCGCGACCCCGAGCGCTGCGTCTCCGCGGCCCACGCCCTGGTGCGCCTGGGAGACCCCCGCACCCCGCACCCCGCGCGCCGCCGCCGCCCTCGCGACGAACGCCCTGCGCACCGCGTACGCCCTGCACCCGGTCCGCCTGCTCACCGCACTGCGGGCCCCCGAGTCCGTCCCGGCGCTGATCAGCACCTTGGAGCGGCTGCTGGGCCCGGACGAGCCGCACTGGCGGGTGGCGCTGGCCTGTGTGGAGGGGCTGGGGCAGCTCGGCGACGCGCAGGCACGCCCGGTCCTGGAGGCGGCACTGCCGCACCCCAGGCTGGCCGGAGCGGCGGAGCGGGCGATCGGCCGGCTGCCGTCGCCATCGGGCATGCCCGGCGATTGAGGACGTGGCGGCGGCCGGGCGGGTCCGGCTGCCTTCGCCGGCCCCGGACCCGGTCCCCTCAGCTGTGGAAGCCGAGCAGCCCGTGCAACGCGGCACCCTTGCTGTCCGCGCGCTTCGCGCGCTTGGCCGCCTCGACGGTCAGCGGCTTCGGGTCGGGCGACTTCGCGCACATTGCATCCGGGTTCGCGCGGCTGCCGGCGCCGCGCGGGACGGTGCCCCTGGCGAGATAGTCCGTCAGGTACTTGTCCAGGCAGGCGTTGCCACTCAGTGTGACACCGTGGTTGCCGCCGCCCTGCTCGACGACCAGGCTGGAGCCGCGGAGCCGGCCGTGCAGGGTGACCCCGCCCTCGTACGGTGTGGCCGCGTCCTCCGTGGCCTGGAAGAGCAGCACCGGGGGGAGAGCGTGGTTCGAGACCTGCACCGGCTTCAGCGGCTCCACCGGCCAGGAGGCGCACGGCGCGTTGTACCAGGTGTTGCTCCAGGTGAAGAAGGGCGCTTTGGCGTGCACCTTCCAGGTGTCGTTACGCCAGGTGTTCCAGTTCCGCGGCCACCGGGAGTCGCGGCACTGCACGGCCGCGTACACGGAGTAGCCGTTGTCGCCCTTCGCGTCGACGGCACCGAGCCGGTCGTACGCGGCGACGAGTGCGGCCTGGTCCTTGTGGTTCACGTACGCGGCGAACGCGTCGGCCAGATACGGCCAGTACCCGTTGTAGTAGCCGCCCGGCAGGAAGGTGTTCTCCAGTTCGCTCGGACCGACCTTCATGCCCGCGGGCTGCTTCCGCACCGCGTCGCGCATCCGGTACCAGGCCGCCTCGACCTCCGCCGGGTCACTGCCGAGCCGGTACGTCTCGTCATGCTTCGCCACCCATGCGGCGAACGCCTTCTGACGGGCGTCGAACGCGTAGTTCTGACCGATGTTGTCCTCGTACCAGACCCCGTCCGGGTCGACGTTCGAGTCGAGCACCAGCCGCCGCACCCGCTGCGGGAACAGCTTCGCGTACACCGCGCCCAGGTACGTGCCGTACGAGTACCCGAAGTAGTTGATCTTCGGGGCGCCGGTGGCCCGGCGGATCACATCGAGGTCCTTGGCGGCGCTGACCGTGTCCATGTACGGCAGCAGATCGGGGTACTTCCTCCCGCACTCCTCGGCGAAGTTGCGGGCCCGCTCCCGGTTGGTCCGCTCGTCGGCGAGGCTCTGCGGCACCGAGTCGGGACGCAGCGGCTTGAAGTATTTGGGTACGCAGTCGAGCGCCGGGGAGCTCCGGCCGACCCCGCGCGGGTCGAACCCGATCACGTCGTACTGCGCGGCGACGTCCTTCGGGAGCGAGGAGGCCACGAACCCGGCCATGGTCAGTCCGCTGCCGCCGGGCCCCCCGGGGTTGACGAACAACGGTCCCTGCGAGGTCTTCGCGGTGTGCGGGATCCGGGACAGGGCGAGGGTGATCTGCCGACCCGACGGGACGTCATGATTGAGCGGTGTGAGGACCTTTGAGCACTGCAGTTTCGGATACGACGTGGTGCCGCAGTCGGTCCAGCGGAGTTGCGCGGCATGCGGTGCGACGCCGGTGGCGGCCGCCGGGGACGGTGCGGCGGTCAGCAGACCGGCGACCGTCGCACCGACGGCGATCAGAATTCCTGAACGATTCGTCATATGGCCTCCCGTGGTGGAGGGAATGCGGCTGCGTGTGGCACAGCCCCCGCCGCATGCTCCCCACATTCGGACACGAAAGGACATGTTCTGGTGAGAGTTGACCCGTTTGCCGGGATGATGACGGACGCTCAGAGCAGGGTCAGCTGGGTGGACCCGGGACCGTCAGGCGGCCTTACCTTCGTGGACGGGTTGATCGAGCCATTCGTAGGGTTGGGTCGCCCAGGGGTGCTGGGTGTGGCTTTCAGGCGGCTGCCGTTCGTGGCTGAAGTCGCACCAAAGGGCCGCTGGTGCTGCTGACGGGCTACCAGACCCCAGCGGCCATCCGCCGCGCGGGCGTGAACCGCCTGACCAAGTGGCTGCACACCCGCAAGGTCCGCAATGCCGAAGCCCTTGCCATCGCCGCGGTCGAGGCCGCCGAGCGACAGCGCACAGCAGTCCCCGGCGAAGCGGCCGTCGCGGCGATGGTGTGCGCGCTGGTCGAGGAGGTGATCGCCCTCAACGAGAAGATCGCGGAGATCGACAAGCCCATCGAGGGCCGGTTTCGCCGCCATGAACTCGCCGACGTAATCACCAGCATCCCGGGCATCGGTGCTCTGCCCGGAGCGGAGTTCCTGGCCGTCGTGGGCAGCGACATGGCATCCTTCGCCACCCCGGACCGCCTGGCTGCCTTCGCCGGATGATGGTGGGCACCGAGAACACGAGACTGGTCGTCCTGCGGGGCAATAGCGCTTCGGGGAAGTCGTCCGTCGCGGCCGGCATCCGCAACTGCTTCGATTGCGGCCTGGCCTGGGTGGAGCAGGACAACCTGCGCAGGATCGTGCTGCGCGAGCGGGACCGGCCCGGCGCGGCGAACATCGGCCTGATCGACCTGACCGCCCGATACGCACTGGAAGCCGGGTACCACGTGGTGGTCGAAGGGATCTTGTATGCCGACCACTACGGCAAGATGCTTGCCCGGCTGCGCGCCGACCACCGCAGTGTGACCCACGGCTACTACCTGCACGTGCCGTTCGAGCAGACCCTCGCCCGCCACGCCACCAAGCCGATCGCACACGAGGTCAGTGAGCCGCACCTGAGAGAGTGGTACCGGGAACTCGATCTGCTGCCCGGCGACATCGAGACCGTCATCGAGGCTGACAGCACCCTCACCGACACGGTCGACCGCATCATGCTCGACGCCGGCCTGGCCGGCCTTCTTACACTGGAGCACTGACAGCGACGGCACGAGACCCCGGGCCGCGGGCCCCGGGGTCTGGCTGTGCGTTGGTGTCTCCGGCCCGGTTCAGCGACCAGCTGGCGGAGCATCAGCCTCATGTATTCAGCTATAGCGTTTGTCCGCCTGTGAACTGACGTCTTGACAGTAAAAGGGTGCCCCTGGCCTGCGATGATCTGGATTGACTAGATCAAGAACGTCGCGGAG
>NZ_JBFAJH010000017.1:0-136804 GCF_040655115.1 Streptomyces atratus
CGCGCCTCCGGTCCTGACCGCTGGGACCGGCCCGTGGAGCCCGCCCGCGCGTCCGGTCCTGACCGCTGGGACCGGCCCGTGGAGCCCGCCCGCGCCTCCGGTCCCGGTCGCTGGGACCGGCCCGTGGAGCCCGCCCGCGCCTCCGGTCCTGACCGCTGGGACCGGCCCGTGGAGCCCGCCCGCGCCTCCGGTCCTGACCGCTGGGACCGGCCCGTGGAGCCCGCCCGCGCCTCCGGTCCCGGTCGCTGGGACCGGCCCGTGGAGCCCGCCCGCGCAACGCCGCTACGGTGCCTGCGGACCGCGCCGCTGAGGCAGTGTCACCACCGTCGCGTCGGCCGGTCCTGACGGAGGCAGACCGGCGATCTGGCACAGCAGGTCACCCCACGCCGCCAGATGCGCCGCCGTGTCCGGCACCCCGCCACGCCCCTCGCGCGGCGTCCAGGACGCGCGGATCTCGATCTGGGTCGCCGGGCGCCGCTCGGCCAGCGCGCCGAAATAGTGGGAACCTGCGCGGGTGACCGTGCCGCCCGCCTCCCCGTACGACAGGCCCCGCGCCTCCAGCGCGCCGGTCAGCCAGGACCAGCACACCTCCGGCAGCAGCGGGTCGGACGCCATCTCCGGCTCCAGCTCGGCGCGTACCAGGGTCACCAGCCGGAACGTGCCCTGCCAGGCGTCATGCCCGGCCGGATCGTGCAGGAGCACGAGGCGGCCGTCGGCGAGATCGTCCTCGCCGTCGACGACCGCGGCCTCCACGGCGTACGCGTGCGGAGCGAGGCGCTGGGGCGGCCGAGTCGGCTCCACTTCAAGCTCGGGGCGGAGCCGCGCGGAGCGCAACGCCTCCACCGCCGACCGGAACGCGGGCGGGACGGAACTGCCCTCCGCACTGTCCTTGCCGTCAGCGCTGTCGGAATGTTCGGAAAATTGTCCCTGAGCCGGAGCCATGCGGGGAAGAGTAGGCGGAACCGGAGCCTCGTGCAGGGAGGGACACCCTGCGGGACTCGGCTCCTTACCGCTTCATGCGAAGATTCTGTGTGTGAGCGCCAACGACAGCCCCTCGGGCCAGCAGACGAAGACCTCCGCCACCCATGAGTCGGCGTTCCTGAAGGCTTGCCGACGCGAGCCCGTGCCGCACACGCCGGTCTGGTTCATGCGCCAGGCGGGGCGCTCGCTGCCCGAGTATCTGAAGGTGCG
Source organism: Streptomyces atratus (assembly GCF_040655115.1). Taxonomy (GTDB): domain Bacteria; phylum Actinomycetota; class Actinomycetes; order Streptomycetales; family Streptomycetaceae; genus Streptomyces; species Streptomyces atratus_D. Next base: position 1,192 of record NZ_JBFAJH010000017.1, read on the forward strand.
CGAGGGCATCGCGATGCTCGACTCGTGCATGATGCCGGAGCTGGTCACGGAGATCACGCTGCAGCCCGTACGCCGCCACAAGGTCGACGCGGCGATCTACTTCAGCGACATCGTCGTCCCCCTCAAGGCCATCGGGATCGACCTCGACATCAAGCCCGGCGTCGGCCCGGTCATCGCGGACCCGATCCGTACCCGCGCCGACCTGGCCCGGCTGCGTGACCTCACGCCGGAGGACGTCCACTACGTCACCGAGGCCATCGGCATGCTCACCGCGGAACTCGGGTCGACGCCGCTCATCGGGTTCGCCGGTGCGCCGTTCACTCTCGCGAGCTACCTCGTGGAGGGTGGCCCGTCCCGCAGCCACGAGCGCACCAAGGCGATGATGTACGGCGAGCCGGAGCTCTGGGCCGAGCTGCTCGACCGGCTGGCGGAGATCACCGGTGCGTTCCTGAAGGTGCAGATCGAGGCGGGCGCCTCGGCCGTGCAGCTCTTCGACTCCTGGGTCGGTGCGCTCGCCCCCGCCGACTACCGCCGCTCCGTGATGCCGGCCTCCGCGAAGGTCTTCGACGCGGTTGCCTCGTACGGTGTCCCGCGCATTCACTTCGGTGTCGGCACCGGTGAACTGCTCGGGCTGATGGGCGAGGCGGGCGCGGATGTCGTCGGCGTCGACTGGCGGGTTCCGATGGACGAGGGCGCGCGCCGGGTCGGACCCGGCAAGGCGCTCCAGGGCAACCTCGACCCGGCGGTGCTGTTCGCGCCGACGGCGACGGTGGAGGCGAAGACGCGCGAGGTGCTGGACGCGGCCACCGGTCTGGAGGGTCACATCTTCAACCTGGGGCACGGTGTGATGCCGGCGACCGACCCGGACGCGCTGACCCGGCTCGTCGAATACGTCCACACACAGACGGCCCGCTGAACGGGTCGCCGAAACGCACACTGCTCGCCGCGGAACCCTCGGGTTTCGCGGCGAGCAGTGCGTTCGGGGGTGCTACGGGCAATTGATGGGCGGGTTACCGGAGTTCACCCGGCAGAAGTCGAGGCCGGCACTGCCGTCGACGGTGCCACCGTTGACGGCGACCTGCGGGTGGTCGCCCTGGTCGCCGCCCGGTACCTGGCCGCCCGGCGTCGCGGGACCGCCCGGTGACCGTGGAGTGATCGTCTGTCTGCCTGATGAGGAGAGTGCCCCCTACACACCCGCCGCGCGCACCGCTTGGACCGCCTTGCGTGCAGCCACCAGGACCGGGTCCCACACCGGCGAGAACGGCGGGGCGTACCCCAGGTCGAGCGCCGTCATCTGCTCCACCGTCATCCCCGCGGTGAGCGCGACCGCCGCGATGTCGACGCGCTTCGCCGCTCCGTCACGGCCCACGATCTGTACCCCGAGCAGCCGGCCCGTGCGGTACTCCGCGAGCATCTTCACCGTCATCGGCTGAGTGCCCGGGTAGTAGCCCGCCCGCCCCGTCGACTCGATCGTCGCCGTGACGAACCGCAGCCCCACCGCGCGGGCGTCCTTCTCCCGCAGCCCCGTCCGGGCGATCTCCAGGTTGCAGACCTTGCTGACCGCCGTACCGACCACGCCCGGGAACGTCCCGTAGCCGCCGCCCGCATTGGCCCCGATGATCTGGCCGTGCTTGTTGGCGTGGGTACCCAGCGCGATATGCCGGGTGCGGCCCGCCACCAGGTCGAGAACCTCGACGCAGTCGCCGCCCGCCCAGATGTTGTCGTGTCCGACGACCCGCATCGACAGATCGGTGAGCAGACCGCCGTGCGGGCCGAGCGGGAGACCGGCCGCGCGGGCCAGCGTGGTCTCCGGTTCGACGCCGATGCCGAGCACCACCACGTCCGCCGGGTAGCTCTCCTCGTCCGTGGCGACCGCGGTGACCCGGCCGTCGGCGCCGGTGATGACCTTTCTGACCTGGGCCCGGTTCACCGTCGTGATGCCCAGACCGTCCATCGCGTCGTGGACCAGGCGCCCCATGTCGGGATCGAGCGTCGCCATAGGCTGCTCGCCGCGGTTGAGGACCGTCACCTCGAAGCCGTGCTTCAGCAGTGCCTCCGCCATCTCGACACCGATATAACCGGCGCCGACAACGACCGCACGCCGGCCGGGCGCCCGGTTCAGGGAGTCCAGCAGCGCCTGGCCGTCGTCCAGGGTCTGCACCCCGTGCACCCCGGCCGCGTCCATGCCGGGCAGCGCGGGGCGCACCGGCCGGGCGCCGGTCGCGATCACCAGCTTGTCGAAGCCGGTCCAATACGTTTCGGCGGTCTCCGGGTCCAGCGCGCGTACCCGTTGCCCGGCGACATCGATCTCCGTCACCTCGGTGCGCATCCGCAGATCGATGGCGCGGGCCCGGTGCTCCTCGGGCGTACGGGCGATGAGGTCGTCCCGCTGCTCGACGTCCCCGCCGACCCAGTAGGGGATGCCGCAGGCGGAGTACGAGGTGAAGTGGCCGCGCTCGAAGGCGACGATGTCCATCTCGTCCGGCCCCTTGAGCCTGCGGGCCTGGGACGCGGCGGACATGCCCGCCGCGTCCCCACCGATGACCACCAGTCGCTCCGCTGTCATGCCGGGTCCCTTCGAGCGTCGAGTCCGAGGGCCCACGCTACGACCCTCAGGGGGCGGACGGAGTCTCCGGCGGCACGGGAGCGTGCTCGGGCCCTGCCGCCGGTACGGGGGCGTGCCCGGCCGCCCGGGGCGTGCGGTGCCGGGTGAGCCAGGTGCGTACCAGCCGCCAGAGCAGCAGCAGCGCGGCCGCGGCCGCCAGGAACGGCGCCGCAGCACCCACCGCCATCGCGATCCACTTCACCATCGTCACGAACGCGTGCCAGCCGCCGGCGAGCGCGTCCACGAACCCCGGATCGTCGTCGTCCGCGCCCTGCGCCGAGGGCTCCGGCTCGGAGAGGTCGAGGGTGATCGTCGCCAGGGTGGTGCGGTCCTTGAGTGACTCCTGCCGGGCGAGCAGCGACTCCAGCTCCGCCTGACGATTGCTCAGTTCCCCTTCCAGGGCGACCACATCGGCAATCTTCTCGGCCCGGTCCATCAGCTTCCGGACCCGGGCGACGCTCGCCCGCTGGGTGGTGATCCGGCTCTCCACGTCGACGACCTGATCGGTGACGTCCTTGGCCTCCGACGTACGGGACAGCAGCTTCCCGCCGCCCGCCAGCTTCCGCAGCACGGCGTCGTACTCGGCCTGCGGCACCCGCAGCACGAGGTGCGAGGTCTCGCGCACGTCGTCGATCCGGTCGGTGGCCTCGTTCGCCACCAGCCCGCCCGCGTCCTCCGTGACGGCACGGGCGGCCGCGGCCGCCTTCGGCGCGCTCTTCACCTCCACGGAGAGCGAGGCCTTACGGATGACATGGGCGGTCGTCAGCGACGGCTTCGCCGACTGAGCCGGGCCGCGGTCCGAGGCCGCCCGGTCCGACTCCCCGCCGGCGGATTCGGCGCGCTCCGCAGGAGCCGCCGCCTTGTTGTCCGCGGAGTCCATCACGCTCTTGGTACCGGAACTGTCGTCGGAGCCGCCGCAGCCGCTCAGCGCGAGCAGCACGGCGAGCATTCCGGCAGCGAACACCGTGTGCGCACGACGGGTGGACGAACGGCGTGAACGACGTGCTCTCTGCATAACTGCTCCCCCGGGGCGGGTGGTTGATGGTGACGGTTCGACGTGCGAGACAGGGGTTCGGGTTGCCGATGACCGGTTGCGAAGCGGTCACGTTCAGGACTCGGAAGAGGTTTGAGAGAGTGGAGGCATGCAGCGTTCAACACACCGCGTGGACACAGGTACGGGTCACGTCGTCGTCATCGGCGGCGGCATCGCCGGACTCGCGGCCGCCCACCGGCTCATCGGCGCAGGACTGAGGGTCACGCTTCTGGAGGCGACCGACCGGCTGGGCGGCAAGCTCATGACCGGTGAGATCGCCGGCACCCGGGTCGATCTGGGTGCGGAGTCGGTGCTGGCCAGACGGCCGGAGGCGGTCGATCTGGCGCGCGCCGTCGGGCTCGGCGACCGGCTTCAGCCACCCGCCACCGCCGCCGCGTCGGTCTGGACGCGGGGCGATCTGCGGCCGATGCCCAAGGGGCATGTGATGGGCGTCCCGAGCGACCCCGCCGCACTCGGCGGGGTGATCTCGCCGGAGGGTCTCGCCCGCATCGCGCAGGAACGGGACCTCACGCCGACCGCCGTCGGCGACGATGTCGCGGTCGGCGCGTATGTCGCCGATCGGCTGGGCCGCGAGGTCGTCGACCGGCTCGTGGAGCCCCTGCTCGGCGGCGTCTACGCGGGTGACGCCTACCGGATCTCGATGCGCGCCGCCGTGCCGCAGCTCTTCGAAGTGGTCCGGGCGGGCGGCTCGCTGCTCGACGGCGTGCAGCGCATCCAGCGGCAGGCCGCCGCCCGGCAGCAGACCGGGCCGGTCTTCCAGGGCATCGACGGCGGCATCGGCACCCTGCCGGACGCGGTCGCCGACGCCGTGCGCGCCGGAGGCGGCGAGATCCTCACCGCCACACCCGTCCTGGGCCTGACCCGTACCTCCGACGGCTGGGACGTCCGCACCGACACCCGGGTGATCGCCGCCGACGGCATCGTCCTCGCCGCCCCGGCCTGGTCCGCGTCGACGCTGCTGGCCGCCGAGTGCCCGGCCGCGTCCACCGAGCTCGCAGGCGTCGAGTACGCGTCGATGGCTCTGGTCACCATGGCGTTCCGACGCTCCGACGTGGCGGCCGCGGGTGCCCTCGAGGGGCGTTCCGGCTTCCTCGTACCGCCGGTCGACGGCCGTACGATCAAGGCCTCCACCTTCTCCACCCACAAGTGGCAGTGGGTCGCCGACGCCGCCCCCGACCTGTTCGTGCTGCGCACCTCGGTCGGCCGGTACGGCGAGGAGGACCATCTCCACCGCGAGGACACCGAACTCGTCGACGTCTCGCTGCGCGACCTCGCCGACGCCACCGGACTCGCCGCGAAGCCGGTGGACACCCGGGTCACCCGGTGGATCGGCGGCCTGCCGCAGTACCCGGTCGGCCATCTGACCCGGGTCGCCCGGATCCGCGACGAGGTCGCCAAGCTGCCGGCCCTGCGGGTCTGCGGAGCGGTGTACGACGGCGTCGGCATCCCCGCCTGCATCGCCGGCGCCCACCGGGCCGCGGACGAGATCGCCGTCGGCATCGCGGGCGGGACCGCAGGAGAGATCATCGCCACTCCGACCCTGGTTCAGGGCACACGGAGCGAGGCGGGACAATAGCCGTATGAGTGCGCCTGAGACTGTGAAATCAAACAAGGGCCCGAACGCCGGTAAGAAGGCCAAGGACCTCAACGAGGTCATCCGCTACACGTTGTGGTCCGTCTTCAAGCTGCGCGACGTGTTGCCGGCCGACCGAGCCGGTTACGCCGACGAGGTCCAGGAGCTGTTCGACCAGCTCGCCGCCAAGGACATCACCGTCCGTGGCACCTATGACCTCTCCGGCCTGCGTGCCGACGCCGACGTCATGATCTGGTGGCACGCCGAGACGGCGGACGAGCTGCAGGAGGCGTACAACCTCTTCCGGCGCACCAAGCTGGGCCTGGCGCTGGAGCCGGTCTGGTCGAACATGGCGCTGCACCGCCCCGCCGAGTTCAACAAGTCGCACATCCCGGCGTTCCTGGCCGACGAGACGCCGCGCAACTACATCAGCGTGTACCCCTTCGTGCGCAGCTACGACTGGTACCTGCTGCCCGACGAGGACCGCCGCCGCATGCTCGCGGACCACGGCAAGATGGCCCGCGGCTACCCCGACGTCCGCGCCAACACCGTGGCCTCGTTCTCGCTCGGCGACTACGAGTGGATCCTCGCCTTCGAGGCCGACGAGCTGTACCGCATCGTCGACCTCATGCGTCATCTGCGGGCCTCCGAGGCGCGGATGCACGTCCGTGAGGAGGTCCCCTTCTACACGGGTCGCAGGAAGTCCCTCGCAGACCTGGTGGCCGGGCTCGCGTAGCGAGCGGGCTCCGACCACCCCAACCCGGAAGATCAGACGGCGGGCGTCGGCGCACGGCTGTGCGCTGCCCGCCGCTCCAGCGACACCGGGTTCGGCTTCGGGTTCGCCGCGGGTTCCGACCAGCGGCGTTCCCGAGACCTGCGGGGAAGTGCACCGTCCTTCCCCGCAGGTCCCCGGCCCGCCTCCGCGGGCCGGTGGCATGTTCCCGCGCCCGTGCGAGGTGGTGTCAGGAGCTGCTGCCGCAGCTCGACCCTCCGCAGCTGGATCCACTGCTGCTGGAACAACTGCTGCCGGAGCAGCTGGAGCCCCCCGACCCGCCGCAACTCGACCCGGAACTGCCACCGCACCCGGATCCCGAACCGCACCCGCTGCCCCAGCCCGGGGTCCCGCCGGAGCTCCCGCAGCCGGAGCCGGCACCGCCCGAACCGGCGCACCACACCGCCCCGACGACATGGTCGTTGCTGCCGGAGGAGGAGGCGGAAGGCGACGGCGACATCGGCCGCATCCCGCCGGCCGTCCGCATCCGTGCGGCCGCCGCCAACTGCGCCCGCAGTACGGGATCGGGCAGTGCGCGCAGCCCCAGACTCGCCACCAGGTGGGCGGGGTCGGCGGTGCGGGCATGGGTGGCGCGGTACTGCTCGGCGGCGCGCCGCCCCGCCTTGGTGATCCGGGTGCGGGCGACGCCCGCGCAGATCAGCCCGGTCGGAAAGCCGACGAGCAGGGCGGGGAGCACCTTGACGATGAAGGGGAGGGAGAAGTCGAGCTCGTCGGATTCCGCCATGAACTGTGACACCGTCACCGCGAAGGAGACCGGGACGGCCAGCAGACAGCCCAGCCCCTGGAACAGGCCCCAGCGGCGCCACTTCAGGGTGGCCCCCGGTGCGGCCAGCAGTCCACGGGCCGCGAGCCCGTCACCGATCTCCTGCACCGCCGGGTGCCTCATCACCGCATCCCGCAGGGTGTGCAGCGCACCGCTGGGAGCTTCGGCGTGCTCCTGGAGAACGGCTCGCTCCACCGGGTCGTGGGCGACCGGTCGCTGGACGGAGACGATGCCGGGCCCGCCGACCGCGAGGCGTCCGTCCGTCTGCATGGCGGCGAGTGCGGTGTCCACGACCCTGCCGGGCCCGCCGTTCAGGAATGCCACTTCGTAGAGGTCGTGGGCGGGGCCACCGGGTCCGCGCCGGTCGTTCGAGAGCCCCACGATCAGGAGGGTCGAGGAGACCGCGACGGCGAGCGTCAGCAGCAGAGCGACGATGTTCATTCCGGTCACCTCCCGACGAGCGCGGCGCGGGCGGCCCGTATCAGCCGGGTGCCGCGGCGGGGCGGCCTGGCGGCCGCGCGGTCCTGCCACCAGGTGGTCAGCCGGCGCCGGGCGGCGTCCTCGGTCGGGCGGCCGGCGATCAGCAGCTGCTCGGCGAAGTCCAGTGCGTCGCGCCGGTATCCGGCGGACATGGGGCGGGTCCTGGCGTACGCGAGAAAGGCGCGCCGGTAGCCGTCCCCGAGGATTTCGGGCAGCTCGGGCGCCACCTTGGCGACGACAGCGGCCCGCTTGGCGGCCAGGGCGCGGATCTGGACACCGAGGCGGCGGTGGTCGAAGCCCTCGGGGGCGGAGGTGCCGGCGACGAGGGCGGAGAGCAGCGCGGTCTGGGCGACGGCGGCGCGGTCGCGGGCGGCGTCGGTGGTGGGGCCGGGGGAAGGCGCGATGGAGTGTGCGGCGGGCTCGGTCCGGGCGACGCCGTCGCCGGACGTCCCGGCACCCTGCCCGCGTCCGGGACCCCGCGCCTTCCCGGCCGCGTCCAGCGTGTCGCGGATCGCCGTCAGTTCGCCCGCCAGCTCCTCCGCCGGCGGGAAGTCGTCGTCGCGCTCCAGCAGTACGCCCGGCGGGTCGACCCGCGAGCGGAGTTCGGCGAGCACGTCGAGGACGGGCCGGGTCACCGGGTGGGCGTGCGTGTCGTGCCAGACGCCGTCCTTCTCGACGCCGCCCGCTACATGCACGTACGCGATCGCCTCCACCGGCAGCTCGTCGAGCACCCTCGCGGGGTCCTCGCCGCGGTTGACGTGGTTGGTGTGCAGGTTGGCCACGTCGATCAGCAGCCGGACCCCGGTGCGTGCGACCAGCTCCGCCAGGAACTGGCCTTCGGTCAGTTCCTCGCCGGGCCAGGCGATCAGCGCCGCGATGTTCTCCAACGCGAGCGGCACCGGCAGCGAGTCCTGCGCGATCCGGACGTTCTCGCACAGGACGTCCAGAGCGTCCCAGGTCCGCGGGACGGGCAGCAGATGGCCCGCTTCGAGCCCCGGCGACGCGGTGCGGGTCCCCCCGGCCCGCACGAAGGCGATGTGCTCCGTGACCAGCGGTGTGCCCAGCAGCGTGGCCCGCGCGGCAAGGTCCGCGAGCCGGCCGGGGTCGGGGCGCTCGGCCCCGCCGAGGCCCAGCGAGACGCCGTGCGGGACGACGGTCACGCCGCGCGCGCGGAGCCGTACCAGGGAGTCGGGCAGATGGTCGGTGCAGAGGTTCTCCGCGACCGCTTCCACCCAGTCGATTCCCGGCAGTGCGTCCACCGCATCCGCGATCTCCGGCCGCCAGCCGATGCCGATTCCCAGCTCCATGGTGTCCCCCTCCTCCACTGCCTGCAGGGGTCATGGCCCCGACGGACAGTGGCCAATCCGAAGAGGGGGACGTTCAGAGCAGGATTTGAGGTTCCGGCCACGGAGGGACCGCCGCGTGGGCCGGTGCGCCGACCGGTGCAGTCCCGCTCAGGGCCTCGGCATCGTGGACGGACGCGAGGGGAACGACTGGTCCCCGGTCGGCTCCGCGGGCATCGGCAGCGGCGGCACCGCGCCGGACGGCGGGGGCGGTCCGGTAGGGCCGGCCGTCGCCGTACCCGCCGCGTCGCGGGCGCTCGCGTCGAAGTCGACGAAGCCGGTGCCCTCCAGCATGGTGATGTGGTCGAGCACGGTCTGGTTGGTGTCGGTCGCCGGAGTCTGACCCTTCCCCGAGCCGGAGTGCCGAGGGCCCTCGGGCGCGGCGGGGCCTCGGTGTGGTCGCGTGATGCCGTGTTCATGACGTTCTGCCAGGGCGACGGTACGCCCCGAACGTGACGGGCACGGGCTTCCCAGCGCGACTGCGCCGAAGAACCCTGCCTGCCGGGCGGGGTTCCCTGCACTTCTTTGCGAAGCTTCGACGAGACCCCCGATCCAAAATGGACGGGGTTTTTTGAAATGATGCGAGATGGCTGCTATGTGTCTGCTATGACCTGTCGATATAAGGTGTCCCCCCGCAACGCCTCTGTGTGCAGTAGTGAATGCGGCGGACCATTACATATGTCATGGTCCGGATCGGTCAAATGTAATGCAGGAGACTGTGAGAACTGCATCCACATGCCGTGACAAAACTTCTATGGAAACGTTCAAAATTTCAGGCCATGATTTCGCTGCGGTTCGCCCGGACGTCTGAGCTGGCACTGCGTGTGGAAGGGGGCGGGCCGTGTACATCCATCTTTCGCCTTCTATGCTGAATGAAAAGTTCCGGTAGGGTTTGTCGCAAGGTCGGCTACGCTTCCGATGTCGGCAGATCGACCTTTTCCGCCGATGCTGCCACCAGGAGTGATCTTGGATGCTCAGTGAATAACACGATACAAGAGCGCACGGATGTGTAGCACGCCGGACAAGGCGCGGGGGAGAGCCGGGGTCATGACAACAAGGCCGACGATAGAGAACCGCAAGCCAGAAACCATACCCAACGTTGTAAATGTCACCAAGCGGCTGGTGCTGGGGTCGCTGGATGAAGATGCGCAAGAACAGGTCTTGCGGGCCGTACTCGGGGCTGATGTAGACCGCGAGTTACTTGACTTCGCAGCCGGCGCCGGTGGGAATCCTCGACTGCTTGCCGAATTTGCGTTGGGGCTTATGGAAGAGGAGCTCGTCAAGGAACACAATGGAACGGTTCAGCTGACTGGACGGCGGATTCCGCGTCGCGTTCTGGCTTTCGTGAAGCATCGCTTGGGCGGTCTGAGTGCGAACTGTCAGCAGTTCCTGAAGGTCGCGGCAGTATTGGGGAGATCCTTCATGCTGGAGGATGTGTCCAGGATGTTGGAACGATCCTCGGCTGCCTTGCTCCCGCCCTTGGATGAGGCGATGGCCTCGGGCTTCGTTGTTGCCGCCGAACATCGACTCGCGTTCCAGAGCGATTTCCTCCTGCGAGGAGTCATCGAGTCCATCCCCGCTCCCGCACGTGGCGCGTTGCATTCTGAGGCGATGGGTCACTCCAGGAGACGTGGGCAGGCGTACGATCAGCAATTCTGGGTGTCCGGGAATCCGATGCGGGCGACCGAGGGTCCGGCCGAACCGTCCCACGGGGTCAGAAAGGAAGCCGACGGAGTTGCTTCGAGGGCCCATTGTCTGATCATGAGAGGCGAGGCGGCAGCTGGAATTCATGTCGCGGAGCGTATTCTCGCGAGCCCAGGCAGCTCGGCTTCCGCCCGGCTCGATGCGGAAGCATCCATAATTCTGGGTTACTCCCTGCTTGGCAGGGAAGAAGCCGAGAAGCACTCCGAGAGAATTTTGCGGGAACGAAGGAATGTGCAAGCCGATGTTGCCGCGTTGATGGCGCTGACAACACTCTCCAACGCTCGTTGGTGTGTGGGGGAATTGGCTGAAGGTCTCAGCCTGGGCCGTACTGCGGTGGGATTCAGTGATAATGTCGATCCGGTGTGGCGTCTTCATTTCCAGCTCGCTCTGGCTGGGAAGCTCGCAAACCTTCGTGAATTCGACGAGGCTGAATCGCTGATCAATGACGCGGAAGCCGGCCTGTATGGGTTGTCCACGCCGGTCTGGACTGCTGCGCCTGCAGCGTTGCGATCTCGCTTGTTCCTCCAGGCCGGACGGCTCGGAGATGCTCGCCGACAGGCGGAGACAGTGACTGCCGCAGTGGAGCGGGACGCTGTTCCCATGCTCCTGCCTCTTGCTTTCTCCGTGCTCAGCACCGTCTCTCTTTACGCGGGGGACTTGCCTACGGCCGATGAGTACGTGAGGCGGATGCAAAGTGAGCTGGGGAGAGACCGGGCAGTGCTGTACTCCGTACAGTATGCGTGGACAGAAATGCGTACCACTGTCAAGAGGGAAGGGCCTCGGGCGGCTGTCGAACTATTGTCCGGCAAGTACAGGCATCTTCCACGGCAACGGAGACTGTATATCGAGGATCCGGGGGCCGCTGCATTCCTGGTTCGCCTCGCACTCGACGTGGGTGACACCGACCTCAAGCGCAGCGTTCTCGAAACAGTGAACGGCCTCGCGCAGGACAACCCTGGTATTTCGATCATCAGCCTTGGCGCCGCGCATGCGAACGCGTTGGCGAACGGCGATGCGGCTGCGCTGGCGCACATCATCGCGCTGTCGCCGGATCCTGTCTCGGTCGCCCTGGCAACAGAGGAACTCGCCAAGCTTTACGCCGCGAAAGCTCCGGCAAAGAGTCGGCATAATGCTTCGATGCATCCGGATCCGCCGCTTGCGAGTTCTGAAGAAGGCGGCTCACAACCAAATTTTACTTGCTGGTCGCGGCTCTCCGACATGGAGCGACGTATCGCATATCTGGTGAGCGTTGGGCTGACGAACCGCCAGGTCGCCCATCGAGTTCACCTGTCCGCGCATACTGTGAATTACCATCTCAGGAAAGTCTACAGGAAGCTGGGCATCAACACCCGTGTCGAACTGGCACGCGGAGCGGCAATCTATTCGAGCAGAGCCGCCATCTATTCGATGGGGGGCGAGGGGGAGCGGGGCTCCGGCGAAGCCGGCACTGAGGATGGCGACGAACGGGCTGGTGGATACTCTGTCGGACCGTGATCATCCTGATCATGTGCATGATGGAAAGTGCTTCCTGAAGTTTTCGCGGTCGAGCATCTACGGCCCGATGGCGGACGGCCCCTGAGGGCTGCGGATGGGCGGAGTGCCCCGGTGAGTGGCACTCCGCTTCGGCGACCCTCGGGTCCTGGCCCTGACCGGCGCACCGGGCTCTACCCGCGTGGGCTTCCACCGCCGCCGTATCAGCCCGCCGACCCAGGCTGATACGCACCGGCCAGAACAGGTGAGAAGGCCTCGTGCGCGATGAAGTGCTTGGTCAGTTCGACGCGGCTGTTGATGTCGAGCTTCGAGAACACGCGCCGGAGGTGGCTGTCGACGGTGTGGGGCGACAGGAACAGCATGCTCGCCGCTTCTCTGTTGGTCCTGCCGTCGACGATCGCCCGTACGACGCGGAGCTCCGCACCCGTAAGACTCTCCCAGCCCGTCTTGGGCCGGCCGACACCCAGACCACGTACGTTGTGTTCGCCAAAACGACGCAGCTTCTTCTGCACTCTGGCCGTGTCGCGCTGGGCACCGCAGTTCAGATAGAGATCCATGGCGGACTCGAGGAGCCGAACCGTCCGGGCCTTGTTCCGCATGCGCTGTTCCTCCCATGCCGTGTCCTCGAGTGCGCTGCCCGCCGCCAGCGGGCGCGCGGCAAGCCGATAGAGTTCCACGGCGCGGTCCAGAGCAACCGGGTCGTTGCGCAGGACGCCCTCGGCATGTTCGGCGCCACCCGCCAACGACTGCACGGTCGGATTGCGTTCGGCGATCCGCCGGGCGAACTCGGCCGCCTGTTCAGCCTCCGCGCCGAGTCCTGCCTGCCTGGCCAGGCGTACGAGCGTTGCCGCCGCCGTCGGAGCCTCGGTGAAGAGCAGTGGGTCGGGCGTGACCTGCCCCTCGACGTTGATCAGAGTCTGGACCATCATGGCCGGACGGCCACTGGCTGCGTGGAATTGCGCGAGCGCCCAGTCCAGGCCGGCCTTGTCGGCAGCCGCGTCACCGGTCACCAGCCGTTCGGCCATGCGCAACTGTCCGCTGGCGCTGGCGAGATCGCCATGATGCATGCTGATTCGGGCCAGAACAATGCGCGCGGGTACGGAGTCCTGTGGTGCCGACCGGTCCGCCAGACGAAGTGCGGCCTCGGCTTCGCCACGCGCTTCCTCAAGCCGGCCCACCGCTGCCAGGAGTTGGGCGCGGTGGCCGTACCACAGGGACTCCGGCCAGGCGCCACCGAGCTTCTCCGCCTCCTGCTTGATGGCGACGCATACGGCTGTCGCCTCCTCGAACTGATCGGCTGCGATGAGGGCCCGCACCATCCACGTCCACAGCGGGCGTTCGCACGCGTCACAGTGCGGTGGGGCCGCCACCTGCCGCGGCTCCCGAGCGGCGAATCCCCTGACGGTCGTATCGGTGCCGTTGCCGAATCCTGCGTCCCGACCGGGGATGAGCGGCGGCGCGAGGTCGGCCGGTTGCCCACGCCCCGGTGCCGTGACCCCACCGGGCACGCCGCTCACCCGCTTCGCGGTGGCCGCGAGCGCCCTGTTCAGCTTGGCACGATCCAGCTCGCAGATGTCCTGCCGCGCCAGCGTCCGCTGAAGAAGCTCGGCCGACATGCCGTGGCGGTCGACGTCCCGCAATCCTTGCCCCAGCTCGAGCACCAGCTGCGCCTCGGCCGCCGCCTCGATACCGGGGCGCAGGGCGACGTCCGCGAGGCGGCCGGCTTCCACGACCCGCCCGGCTCCGGCGAGCAGACGCAGAGCACGTGCCAGCGTCTGCGGTGCTTCGTCGAACAGATCTGCCAGAGTCGATATGGCCCGAGCCGCCATACCGTCGCAACCGCATGCGGGCGACTGCGGTGGCGGTGAAGTGGAAGGTGTAACGGCGGGTGGGACAAGGCCCGGCCGTCCGGGACGGGCGCCCGCCGCGCCGGTCAGGGATTGGTGCACCCCAGGAGCAGGCGAAGGCCGGCCTCCGGGCCGAGGTTCCCCCCCGTCCGTTCCAGTGCCGATCACGGGCACGGCAGCTGACACGGCCGAAGCCATGGCAGCGGGCACGGCCGTGGCGGGCTCCCACCTCCGGAACGCGGCATGCTGAAGCGCTTCCCCGATCACCTCGTGGGGGAACGCCAGCTCCATGCCGTGCCTTCGCATCAAGCCTGCTTGCACCGCCTCGTCGATGCTGGAGGACAGATCGGGGGCCGACTCGCCGAGCAAGGCTGCGGCCTCCTCGACCGTGAACGTATGACCGATCCTCCTGCCGGCCACAAGCAGACGCCGAACCGCGGGCGGCATCTCGTCCAGCAGGCCGCCAACGGCAGTGAGGACGCCTGCGGGCAGACGGTCGGCCACCACCGAAGCTGTGCCGCCCACGATGACCATCTGTCCCGCTTGGATGAGCGCGCTGAACAGGGTCTCCACCAACCACGGGTTACCGCCGCAGCGAGCCGCCCAGTTGAGCACGGACGGATCCGGTTTGGCGCCGAGGATGCTCGTACACAACTCGGCCACCGCCTCATTGTCCAGCGCCCCCAGGTGAAGCCGCACCGCAGCGTGATCGATCAGCCAGCCGACTGCGTGCTGGGCGAGCGACCGTGTAGGAACCGGCCGACGTGCGAGCAGCCACAGCACCGGTGATGAGGCGAGCGACTGCACGAGTCCCCGGAGTGCCAGACCACTGACATCGTCGACCCGCTGGGCGTCGTCCAGAACGACGACGAGGGGGTGCCTGCGTGCCGCGTTCTCGACCAGTTCACCCATACGATCCATCAACCAGAAAGGATTTCTGTCAGGGCGAACCAGATCATCGAAATCGACTTCACTCGACATCACGTGCCGCAAGAAGTTGATCAGCAAGTGAATAGGGATCGGCTGATCGGTTTCACTCGCTCGCCCGGCGACCACGGTCAGGCCGCGCTCGGCCCCCTCCAGGGCCGCGGCCTTCAACAGGCGAGTCTTGCCGATGCCAAACGGTCCCTCGACGATGACGCAGCCGCCGGAGCCCTGCGAGGTGGCATCCAAATGACTGCCCAACACGGACAGTATGTCCTCACGCCCTACCAATGGATTCATGAGTAACCCCCGTTTGGCTCCGGAGAATCGTCCAATGCGCGCCACGGGCATGGCAATAGACGGTCAACGAGTACTCATACTGCAGCTGCAGCTGCAGTCGCAGTTGCTGTGACCGGTGGTTCTGCAGGCCATTGAGCTGATCATGGGTGGAGGCGTCTCGATTTTTCGGGCGCATCGTGGCGTTCAACTGTCCGGATTGGACAGTTGAACACTCAGGGCTGGGCCGATCACTGCGAATGACCCACGCTAAGGGCTGTCCTTACATCCCTGGTGGATCAGCTCGCGGCGTCGGATGCGGTGCATCGCACGGCGGAGGGACGTCCGCATACTGGATGTATTCGGACGTTCCGACAACGCGGCGACGTGCCGTAGCTGTCGTCGTGCGCCCGCCAGGGGATGACGGGGCGGTTCTTGCTCTTCGCATCCGATAATAGTCCGGCGGGCGGCACATTCATCGCTGCGATCTGCCCCCGAACCGGCGGGAGTTCGCCGCACGCCGGCCGAACAGCCGGAATGGCGCATTCACTTGAACGTGATCTTTGACGGTGTGGCGTGAATGCGTGTACCGGTTGGCACTACTCGCCCGAGTAGTGGGCAGGGCGGCACCTCGCGATTATTGTCCTGCCATGACGGTTCGATTTCGAGTGGCGTAGAGATCGTGGATGCTCTGGAACAGAAATCGGCGTCATTTCCCGGAGATGCTCGACCGTGTTCGTCACGCCGCCGCGCGTATCGGGAAGAAGCGGTGGCGGGGGTCGTGCGTTCGGAATGGACCCGAAACGTTCGAAGTGACGTGATCTCAGTGAGTTCATGGGAGTCCGAGATGCATGAGTGTGAGAGTGATCGTCACCTCGATCGGGAGATGAGCTGATGACCGTCAGCTATCTCGGGGCAGGCGCGGATACGGCTGCCGTCGATGCCGCGATCAGGAATTTCTTCGCCGAGCGCCGAGCCGAGGCCGGCGCGCTCGGTCAGGACTTCGCGGCAACGGTCGCCGAGCTCGAGAGCTACGTTCTGCGCGGCGGCAAGCGCATCCGGCCGACCTTCGCCTGGCTGGGCTGGATCGGTGCCGGCGGTGACCCGGGCGACCCGGTCGCCACGGCGGTGCTGACCGCCTGCGCGGGGTTTGAGCTGCTGCACGCTTCGGGCCTGATCCACGACGACATCATCGACGCGTCCCGGACCCGCCGCGGCCATCCCGCCGCGCACGTGACCTACACCGAGCGGCATCGGGTGCGGCGCTTTTCCGGTGACCCGGACGCCTTCGGCACAGGTACGGCCATCCTGATCGGGGACCTGGCCCTGGTATGGGCCGACGTCATGGTCCGCGCGTCCGGGCTGCCGGCGGACACGCAGGCCCGGGTCTCACCGGTGTGGTCCGCAGTGCGCTCGGAGGTCATGTACGGTCAGTTGCTCGACCTGATCAACCAGGCGAGCGACGACGAGGACGTCGATTCGGCGTTGCGCGTCAATCAGTACAAGACGGCCTCGTACACGGTGGAACGCCCGCTGCAGTTCGGTGCCGCGATCGCCGGCGCGGAGCCCGACCTCGTCGCGGCCTATCGAGCGTTCGGCGCCGACATCGGGATCGCGTTCCAGCTCCGCGACGACCTGCTGGGCGTGTTCGGCGACCCTACGGTCACGGGCAAGCCGTCGGGCGACGATCTCCGCGAGGGCAAGCGGACGGTTCTGCTCGCGACGGCGCTGGAGCGTGCGGACGGACGCGATCCGGACGCGGCGGGATTCCTCAGGGCGAAGATCGGCACCGACCTCTCCGACGACGAACTCGCCACCGTACGGGGCATACTCGTCGACGTCGGCGCCGTGGCCCACATCGAGCGGCAGATCGCGCGCCGCACCGACCAGGCCATGGCCGTGCTGGAGGCGAGCAACGCCACCGCCCCCGCGAAGGATCAGCTCGCCGCGATGGCGATCAAGGCGACGCAGCGGGCCCGATGATGGCACCGACGAACTCGAATACCTTCGCCGGCCGCGGCAGTTCCGCGCACGATCCGGGCGCCGAACGCGACCGGATCGGTGTCGGACGCGCCCACGGCAAAGCCATTCTGCTCGGCGAGCACGCCGTCGTGTACGGCGCGCCGGCACTGGCCATTCCGGTTCCGCAGCTGACGGCCACTGCGAACGCCACGCGATACCGCTGTTCGGACGAGGGCGCGGACAGAATCTCCTTCGCGATGACGGGACCGGGCTCGGCGTCGGCGACACAGCCGGCCACGGACGGCCTGCGGCGTCTGGCGGCGGAGTTCAAGGAAATGACCGGAGTCGTCGGCTGTATGTGTGTCGATGTGCAAATCGACTGCGCGATCCCGCAGGGCCGCGGGCTCGGCTCCAGCGCCGCGTGCGCCCGGGCGGCCGTGCTGGCTTTCGCGGATCTCTTCGACCGCCGGCTCGACGCCAGGGCGGTCTTCGATCTCGTACAGGCTTCGGAGAAGGTGGCGCACGGCAGGGCGAGCGGCATCGATGCGCTCGCCACCGGTTCGACGTCTCCCCTCCTCTTCCGCTCCGGCATCGCCCGGGAACTGCCCATTCCCATGTCGGGGGACGGCCCCGCACACCCCCCGGAGCGGACCGACGGCCATGCCGAGGCAAGCCGGACCTACGGCTTCGACGGGCTGTTCGTCATCGCGGACAGCGGTGTCAGCGGCAGTACCAAGGAAGCGGTGGAGCTCTTGCGGCAGAAGTTCGAGCGCGACGCGGAAACGCAGACGGAATTCATCAGCCGGGTGTCGAGCCTGACCCACGCCGCCGCGAGCGACCTCTCCCGCGGCCGGTCGAGCGACTTCGGCGTGCGGATGACCGAGAACCACAAGCTGCTTCACGAGATGGGGCTCAGCACGGACCGGATCGACGCGCTGGTCGACGCCGCGCTCGCGGCCGGCGGCCTGGGCGCCAAGATCAGTGGCGGCGGGCTGGGAGGCTGCATGATCGCGCTGGCCGCAGAGCCGCGCCGGGCCGAGGCGGTCGTACAGAGCCTCCACGAAGCCGGCGCCGTCCGGACCTGGGTCGTACCGGTGGGGAGGTTCGCGAGTCATGTCGACTGACCACGAGTGGGGGCCGACCGGGCCGCAGGAGAGGGTGCTCGACCGCGGCCCGACCGCCATTGCCCATCCGAACATCGCGCTGATCAAGTACTGGGGCAAGCGCGACGAGCGACTCATCATCCCGTACGTCGACAGCCTGTCGATGACCTTGGATGTCTTCCCGACGACCACCACCGTCCGGCTCGACCCCGCCGCGCGGACCGACACCGTAACGCTCGATGGCACGCCCGCGACGGGCGAACCGCGGCAGCGCGTCATCGCTTTCCTGGAACTGGTACGGGAGATGGCCGGGCGTACCGAACCGGCCGCCGTCGACACCCGCAACGCCGTCCCCACCGGGGCGGGACTGGCGTCATCGGCGAGCGGATTCGCGGCCTTGGCCGTCGCCGCCGCCACCGCATACGGTCTCGATCTCGATGACACCGCGCTGTCCCGCCTCGCCCGGCGCGGGTCCGCCTCGGCCGCCCGGTCGATATTCGGCGGCTTCGCGCTGTGCCACGCGGGCCAGGGCGTCGGCGCGGCCGCAGACATCAGCTCCTACGCCGAGCCGGTGCCCGTCCCGGACTTCGCCCCCGCGCTGGTGATCGCGCTGGTCAACGCCGGCCCCAAGGCCGTGTCCAGCCGTGCGGCCATGCGGCGAACCGTCGAGACCTCGCCGCTGTACCAGGCGTGGGCGGCGTCGAGCAAGGACGACCTGACTGACATGCGGGCGGCGCTGGGCCGCGGCGATCTCGAAGCGGTGGGGGAGATCGCCGAGCGGAACGCCCTCGGCATGCACGCGACCATGCTGGCCGCACGGCCGGCGGTGCGCTATCTTTCGCCGGCCACGGTGGCCGTCCTCGACGGCGTCCTTCAGCTTCGGCGGGACGGGATACCGGCCTACGCGACCATGGACGCCGGCCCGAACGTCAAGGTGCTCTGCCATCCCGCGGACGCCGCCCGGGTGGCCGAAGGGGTGCTCGGCGCCGCCCCGGGATGTTCGGTGGTCACCGCCCGGTGCGGGCCGGGCGCTCGCCTGCGGACGGGAGCCGAGCAGTGACCGGCCGGGGAACGGTCAGCCGGCAGGCGCCGGGCAAGCTGTTCATCGCCGGCGAGTACGCGGTGCAGGAGCCGGGTCACCCGGCGATCCTGGTAGCGGTCGACCGGCAGGTCGGCGTCACCGTGTCGGGATCCGATGGCGTCGACGTCGTGATCGATTCCGACCTCCGCCCGGGAGAGGCGCGACTGCGGCGGCGTGTCGGCGGGCTCGGTGCGGACGACGAGTCACAGGCGCTGGACGGCCTCACCCATGTGGTGTCGGCGATCGAAGTGGTCGACGCACTGCTGGCCGAGCGCGGGCTGAGCGCGCCCCCCGTCCACGTCTCGATCAGCAGTCGCCTGCACCGGAACGGAACCAAGCTCGGCCTGGGGTCGAGCGGCGCGGTCACGGTCGCCACGGTGGACGCCGTAGCCGCGTACTGCGGCATGGAGTTGTCGCCCGATGCCCGGTTCCGGCTTGCGATGCTGGCGACGGCGCGGCGCGATACCCGTTCCTCGGGCGGCGATCTCGCCGCGAGTGTCTGGGGCGGTTGGATTGCGTACCGGGCGCCCGATCGGGCCGCCGTGCTCGAAATGGCGCAGCGCCGGGGCATCGAGGAGACGATCCGCGCGCCGTGGCCGGGTTTCGGGCTGCGCCGGCTGCCGCCACCCCGCGGACTCGCCCTGGAGGTGGGCTGGACCGGACAGCCGGCCAGCACCGCCTCGCTGGCAGGGCGCCTCGAAACGCGGGAGTGGCGGGGGAGCACGTCACAGCGCGACTTCCTGGCGCGCAGCGAAGAGTGCGTGGACGCCTCGATCCGTGCACTCGAGCGGGGAGACGACCACGAGGTGCTGCAACAGACCCGAGGCGCCCGGCAGGTGCTTGCCGATCTGGACGACGAGGTTCGGCTGGGCATCTTCACCACCGAGCTGACGGCGCTGTGCGACGTCGCCGAGGCCGTCGGCGGTGCGGCCAAACCGTCGGGCGCCGGGGGCGGCGACTGCGGCATCGCGTTGCTGGACGCCACCGCGAAAAGGGAGATCTCACAACTGCGGGAGGGGTGGGTCGCAGCGGGGGTGGTCCCCATGCCGATTCGCATCCAGCCGACGAAAGGGAGCGCAGAATGATCGCCGATCGCAAGGACGACCATGTCCGGTTCGCCGCCGAGCAGCAACGCCACCTGGGCGGACACAACCAGTTCGACGATGTGACCTTTGTCCATCACGCCCTGGCGGGCATCGACCGGTCCGATGTTGCGCTGGCCACGCGGTTCGGCGGCATCGAATGGAAGGTTCCGCTGTACATCAACGCGATGACCGGCGGCAGCACCAAGACCGGCGCCATCAACAGGGATCTGGCGATCGCCGCCCGCGAGACCGGTGTCCCCATCGCGACCGGTTCCATGAGCGCGTATTTCGCCGATGAATCCGTGGCCGACACGTTCAGTGTGATGCGTCGCGAGAATCCGGACGGGTTCATCATGGCGAACATCAATGCGAACGCGTCCGTCGAGAAAGCGCGGCGGGCCATCGACCTGTTGAGGGCGGACGCCCTGCAGATCCACCTCAACGTCATCCAGGAAACGGTGATGCCGGAGGGCGATCGGTCGTTCGCCTCCTGGGGACCGCAGATCGAGAAGATCGCGGCCGGTGTCGACGTTCCGGTGATCGTGAAGGAGGTCGGCTTCGGGCTGAGCCGCGAAACCGTATTGACGTTGCGGGAAATGGGAGTGCGCGTGGCCGATGTCGCCGGACGCGGCGGCACGAACTTCGCGCGCATCGAAAACGACCGGCGCGGTCACGCCGACTACTCCTATCTCAACGGCTGGGGACAATCCGCTCCCGCTTGTCTGCTGGACGCCCAGGATGCCGGTATTCCGGTGCTGGCTTCCGGCGGTATCCGCAGTCCGCTTGACGCCGCGCGCGGACTGGCGCTGGGCGCTGCCGCGGTAGGAGCGTCCGGAGGGTTTCTCAGGACCGTTCTCGACGGTGGCGTGCCGGCGCTGGTCTCGCAGATCTCCGCGTGGCTCGATCAGCTTGAAGCCCTGATGACCGCGCTGGGCGCGCGGACCCCGTCCGATCTGACCCGGTGCGACGTGCTCGTCCATGGCGACCTTCGCGCGTTCTGCGCCGACCGGGGAATCGAAACGCGCCGACTGGCCACACGCTCCAGATCCTGCAGCACCACTCACGAGACGGTTGGAGGCACCCGATGAACGACACGCACGCGGTCGCCGGCGTTCCCATGAAATGGGTGGGACCCCTGAGGATTTCGGGAAACGTGGCGACAACCGAGACGGAGGTTCCGCTCGCCACGTACGAGTCGCCCCTCTGGCCCTCCGTCGGCAGGGGCGCGAAGCTCTCCATGCTGACCGAGCAGGGTATCGTCGCCACTCTTGTCGACGAGCGGATGACGCGCTCGGTGTTGGTCAAGGCCAAGGACGCGCAGACCGCATACCTGGCCGCATTGGAAGTCGATGCACGGTTCGACGAACTGTGCAAAGTCGTGCGCACCTGCGGCAGATTCACCGAACTGATCGGGTTTCGACACGAGATCGCGGCCAACCTGCTATTCCTCCGGTTCGAGTTCACCACCGGCGACGCCTCCGGGCACAACATGGCGACGCTGGCCGCGGATGCGCTCCTGACGCACATCCTGGAGACCATTCCAGGAGTTTCGTACGGCTCGATTTCGGCAAACTACTGCACCGACAAAAAGGCAACCGCGATCAACGGTATCCTCGGGCGCGGCAAGAACGTAGTCACTGAACTGCTGGTACCGCGCGACATCGTCCATGATGTGCTGCACACTTCGGCCGCCGCGATAGCCGAGCTCAATGTGCAAAAGAACATGATCGGGACCTTGCTCGCCGGCGGAATTCGCTCGGCCAACGCGCATTATGCGAACATGCTGCTCGCGTTCTATCTGGCGACGGGCCAGGATGCGGCAAATATCGTTGAAGGGTCACAGGGTGTGACCGTGGCCGAAGACCGGGACGGCGACCTCTACTTTTCCTGCACCCTGCCGAACCTGATCGTGGGAACGGTTGGCAACGGAAAGGGGCTCGAGTTCGTCGAAGAAAACCTGACGCGGCTCGGCTGCCGGGAGGAGCGTGAACCCGGCGAGAACGCGCGCCGGCTCGCCGTCATCGCGGCCGCGACGGTGCTGTGCGGTGAACTCTCACTCCTGGCGGCGCAGACGAATCCGGGCGAGCTCATGCGAGCGCACGTCCAATTGGAGCGCAAGAACCACATCACGAGGATCGGAAGCTAGTGATGCCAGAGGAATTCGCCATCGGAATTCACGACCTTTCGGTCGCGACGACACGGTATGTCCTGACGCACGACACACTGGCTGCCCACAACGGCAGCGACGTCGCCAAGTACCACAAGGGTATCGGCCAGCGATCGATGAGCGTGCCGGCCGCCGACGAGGACATCGTGACCATGGCTGCCGCCGCCGCTGCCCCCATCGTCGCGCGGCACGGCGTCGACCGGATCCGGACGATCGTCTTTGCGACGGAGACGTCCGTCGATCAGGCGAAGGCGGCCGGCATACATGTCCATTCACTGCTGGGTCTGCCCTCGGCCACCCGGGTCGTCGAGCTCAAGCAGGCCTGCTACAGCGGGACGGCGGCCCTGCAGTTCGCCATCGGCCTCGTCCACCGTGATCGTTCGCAACAGGTCCTCGTGATCGCCAGCGATGTCTCGAAGTACGAGCTGGGCAATCCCGGCGAAGCGACCCAGGGCGCGGCCGCGGTGGCCATGCTGGTCAGTGCGGATCCCGCACTGGTGCGCATCGAGGACCCGTCGGGCATGTTCACCGCCGACATCATGGATTTCTGGCGGCCGAACTACCGCACCACCGCCCTGGTCGACGGGCATGAGTCAATCTCCGCGTACCTGCAGGCGGTGGAGGGCGCGTGGAAGGACTACACCGACCGAGGCGGCCGTACGCTCGACGACTTCACCGCGTTCTGCTACCACCAGCCGTTCACGAAGATGGCCCACAAGGCACACCGGCACCTGCTCCACTACTGCGGGCACGACGCCGACGAGGACGCGATCACCCGCCACATCGGGCACACGACGACGTACAACGCCGAGGTCGGGAACAGTTACACCGCGTCGATGTACGTCGGGCTGGCCGCACTGCTCGACAATGCCGACGATCTGACGGACCAGGCCATCGGCTTCCTCAGCTACGGGTCCGGCAGCGTCGCCGAGTTCTTCGCCGGGACCGTCGTCCCGGGATATCGCTCGCACCTGCGGTCCGACATGCATCGCGATGCGATCAGCGGGCGACAGGACATCGACTACGCCAAGTACCGCGAAATCCACGAGCATTCCTTCCCGGTCGACGGCGGAGACCATCCCGTGCCGAGGGAGACCACCGGGCCGTACCGGCTGGCTGGACTGTTCGGCCACAAGCGCATCTACGAGCCGCGATAGGACATCTGTCGCGCCGATCTACTACCCGTACGCATGCGAGCGCATGTTCGTTCACGAAATCACCCTCGTACCCGGTCGGGGCCAGCACTTGGAGGACAGATGTCAGGAAATGCCGAGGCGGCCGAACTTTATTCGGCTGTTGAGGAAACAGCTCGGCTGCTGGATATAACCTGCTCGCGTGACAAGGTCTGGCCTATCCTGGCGGCGTACGGGGAAGCATTCGCGCATGCCGCGCCGTTGGCTTTCAGGGTGGCGACCGGCGTGCATCACGTGCGAGACCTCGACTGCCGCTTCGTGACGTATCCAAAGGGTCGGAATCCATATCCCCTCGCTCTGTCGGAAGGACTTGTCCGGGAGACGGACCATCCTGTCGGTGACCTGCTCTCGGATATAGAGGGACGGTGTCCCGTTGACACCTACGGTATTGACTTCGGAGTCGTGAGCGGTTTCAAGAAGATCTATGCGGGCTTCACTCCGGATGGCCTGCAGGAACTGTCAAAACTTGCCGACATCCCGTCCATGCCGCGCAGCCTGGCCGAGAACATGAACTTTTTCACCCGCCATGGCCTGGACGACAGAGTCGCCTTCATCGCGATCGACTACGCGCACAGAACGGTGAACGTCTACTTCAACGGGATACCCGCTGAATGCTTTGAGCCGAAGACCATCACATCGATGCTCCGAGAAATCGGACTGCCGGAGCCGAGCGAGCAGATGCTGAAGCTCGGCCAGGGAGCTTTCGGGCTGTATATCACCCTGAGCTGGGATTCTGCGACGATCGAGCGGTTCTGCTTCGGCGTGACAACCACGGATCTGGCGAGTCTTTCCGTTCGAATTGAACCAGAACTCCAGCGACTGGCGGAAAGCGTTCCTTATGGTGGCGTCGATCGTAAATTCGTCTACGGCGTCGCGTCGGCACCCGAGGGGGAGTACTACAAACTCGAGTCACACTACAAATGGAATCCTGGGACGGTAGCCTTCATCTGATCCGACACAAAGTTTCAGTTCAGCGTCGCAGCGTGACAATGACATTCTCGGATTGGACAGCACGCCGGCCCGGGTTTCCGCCCTGCCGTCGAACCACCTGTCCGCGAAGGCCGAGGCCGCCGGCCACCCGGAATTCGCGCAACTCCTCGCCGGATTCGTGACCGGCGGCAAGGGCGCGGCCGCGGCTGTGCGTGGCCGGCCACGCACCGGGACGGCCGGCGGACCAGGCGGTCACGGCATACGGCGGTATGCCGAGGGTGCGGTGCTCCGCTTCTTGCGGGCACGCAGTGGAGTCCTTGAGCTCATCACCGACCCCCAGACATCCAGATAGGAGTACGGCATGAAACCACCGGATTCGACACGCTTGGCCCCGATGTCGTGGCCCGCCGAGGTCAGCCCGGATCACGTGCGCCAGGCCACGTCCCGGCTGCTCGCAAATGTCAGCAGCAGGGTCGATCACGACGGTGCGATACGCGAGGAATGTCAGAGCCGAGTGCTGGAGTCGGCGCTCGCGCTGATGCTGATGAAACGCACCGGTATCGTCTCACCCGCCCGGGATCGCCTGCTGGGTTTCCTTCAGGCGCAGTACGACGCCCCGCAAGAGCTCTACCGCGTCCTCGCCACGCTCGCCATCGAACAGGCCACCGGCCGGGCACCGGCTGGTGACCCTGCCCTTGTCGGCAAGCTGACGGATGCCGTGCTCGGCGCCGCACCGGGGTTCATCTCTACCCGCCGCCGGATGATGGTGTACGCGGTGTTGTCGGTGCTCGGGTGCCCGTTACCGCCCGACGCCGTGCCAAAGGCCGACGGAAAGCCCGCCACCGAGCCCATGCACTCCTGGGCCGTCGTCCAGCAGGCCGCCGTGACGCTGATCCTTGCCGCCGCCGCGGAGGTCAGCAACGAGGCCACTGCCGCCGCGCTGAGAACGCTGACCGCCACGGACCCGGCGACCACGGTGTGGGAGGGGTATGTGCTGATGCACTTGCTGGCGCTGCACGGGCTCGCCGGTGTTCCCGGGCAGGAAGCGACCGTGCGCAGTGGCCTGGAAACATTGCTGCAGTACCAGCGCGGCGATGGCGGCTTCCCGTTCATAGTGGGGATACATAACTGGTCCACGTCAACCACCGGAGTAGGTCTCGCCGCAGCCGGTGCCCCACCGGACCTGCTCCGGGCGATGGCAGGGATGCTCGCCGCACAGCAGGGTGGCGCCAAGCGGCCCTCCCTTTCCCGCGGCACGGAGCTCAGTGGCGGCTGGTCCATGTCCCCCGATGTGGCGCTGAACGACGTTGACTGCACCTCGTCCGCTCTGGAGTTCCTGCAGGCAATCGACCCGGTCGCCTTCGGCGGCGCCGTGCGGCGCGGGGTGGACGCCCTGGTGGCCGTACAGGGCGCCGATGGCGGGTTCCCCACCTACGTCGTCGGCGCCTCCTCCGAGCCGTGCATGACGGCGGCGGCCATCAACGCGCTCGCGCCGCATACCCACAGGGCGCCCGCACGGGAACGCGCCTTGGCGTTCCTTGCTGACAGTCAGCTGTCGGACGGCGGTTTCGAGCCAGGGTGGAGCCGCAGCCGCCTGCACACGATATTCCGTGCGCGTCTCGCCGCGTGCACCGCGGGCCCGGACGACCGCCGCTCGGCCGGCATGGCCGAGCGGCTTGACCGCACGGTGCGCGAGACGCAGAACGCCGATGGCGGCTGGGGGATGCAGCCTGGCGATCCCAGCGACGACATCAGCACCGCCTACGGGTTGATCACGCTGTGCTGCGGGACCGAGTCCCGGCCCATCGGGCGCGCCATATCCTGGCTGCTCGAACACCAGAACGCGGACGGCGGGTACGGCGGCCCGCCGGACATGGTCGGCCCCCGCCCGTTCCCGTACCACATCCCCATCCTGACCGACGCCCCCGTGCTCCTCGCACTGGGCCACGTTCGCCACCGTTTTCAAGACACGGCGTCGCTGCTCCGGGAGGTGGCATAGCGGCGATCGCGACTCGTTGACGGGCAGACAGACGGCTGCCGGCGAAGCCATCGGGCTCCACCGGCAGCCGGTGTCGTCGACCGAGAGGATCAGCCGCCGTTCACCTTGCGCTGAACGAACTCGTAGGCCAGGTTGCCGATCTTCGGTGCGTACTGGGACGCTGCCTCGATGGAAGAGCGGAAATTCTCACCGCCCCAGAGGCGGCTCTCACCGCATTCTCCGGCAAACTCACTCCAGTTGCTCCAGCGCAGCGTCATGTCCTGGGCCGGGGTGACCCCCGGCTCGATGCGGGAGGAACCCTTGGCGGCGGTGTAGGAGATGTCGGCCTTGTCGGTGCCGGTGAAACGTGGTGTCAGCTCGGCGTAGGCAAGGCATTCTGCGGCTTCCGCGGAGGGATACTCGGGGTGGTCAGATGCCTTGACGGGGTGGTTGATCGGCCATGCGTCCAGGTAGGCCCGCCACTCGCCTCCTGTGATGTCATCGACGGTGCCCTCTTGGGGCCCGCCCCACGCCGTTACCTTCTTCTTCCCGTACAGGTAGCGGATCGCACTGAACGGCCGCACTGAATCGTACTTGCGCTTGAAGTGCCAGGTGGCGATGGCAAGATCGAAGAACGCTATGTCACGAATGGTGGCGAAGCGAACCGTCTCCTCGGTGTTGAGGTTGCCCCCGACGATGACCGGCACAGCGCCTACGGGGCCGAAGGTTTCAACGTTGTTGTTGAAGAGCTCGGCGGCCACCTTCTGGCGGTCATTCAGGCTTGCCGATGCCTTCAGTACCTCGTCGGCCTGGCGTTTGTAGGCCGCGTGATTGCGGTAGTTGCTCTTCCGCGGCGGAGAGACGTCGAACTGAGCGGGACTGTTGTACGTGAACGGCTGCACCTGGCCGAACTGCGGAGTCGCGAAACTCTGGACGGTGAAGACGCCGTTCTTTTCGAACGTATTCGGCTGCCAGCGGGACGGGTCGAGGAGCGTGTGTGCGCTGTTGACCGGCTTGTATCCGGTGTAGTCGGCGTAGGGCTGGCGGTTGTACTGACGGCCGCCTGCCGCGCCGTCCCGGTTGGTGCCGTCGTCCTTTCTCGCTGCGAAGGCGTTCTTGGCGGCAAGAATGCCTATGCCGCTCGGCGTGGTCGGGTCCTCCTGTGTGTTGTCAGGATCGAGACCTGCCGATTGCATCATCTCGCGCCACTTGGACTTGTATTCCGGGTGGAGCACATTCAACGACGTGAAGGCGGCGTATATGACCGCGATGTTCTTGTTGCGTGTCGTGTGTTCGGCACTCGGTCGGCGGCCGAGGTCCGAAAAGATGCCCACCGCCGTCGGGTGATACGGAGCTATGGCGTCAAACCACGGCACCTCCAGCAGGACGGTCTCGTCCCTGTTCACCGGACTGCTGCCCGTGTTGGTCTCACGTGACACCGTATTGAAATTCGGGTAGACGACCTGGGTCACGGCATTCCCGTGATCGAGGTCGAAGCCCATTGCCTGCCGCGGAGAGGCCGTCACAGCACTGGTCAGGGATCCCGTCAGGGCTGCCGCGGTGGCGATGGCCACCGCATACCTGAGGCGCCTGCTTCGCGGCCGCCTTAGATTCGTCACCGGAATCTTCCTTTCAGTCGACTTGTCGATTACTCAGAGGTCACCGGCGGAAAGAGTGAGGGTCCTTTCGGGCACGGGAGTAACCGCACGGTAATTTGAACTCTGCCGCACTGAAATTAATTGATTCGCTTCCGATTGGCTACTGCTCGTCCTGGTAGTCGACACTACTCACGTTGGGGCTGGAGCGGGTGTTGCTCGCCATGATGTCCACTGGCGATAATGTGCCCTGGAAAGCTTCAACGCTTTCCAGGGCACTCTCACTGCCGCCCGGTGGATTGCCTCGAACGGCTGCGGGACGCTGTGTTCAAAGGAGCGACCCGGTCGGTGCGAGGGGCAACCGTGCCATGACCTCGAACCCTCCGCCCGGAGTCGGCTCGGCGTTGAGTTCTCCGCCGAGCAGTTGACAGCGCTCGCGCATGCCCAGGATCCCGCGGCCGGGCTTGTCCGGCATGCCTGTGCCCCTGCCGTTGCCGGACGGCCGGGTCACGGGGGCGCCATTGGAGCCGGTGCGGCCCTGGTCGGTGACTCGGATTTCCAGATGGTCGATCCCCGGGTTCACCGCGACCATCACTCGGGTCGGGCCGGTGTGCCGAATGATGTTGGTGATCGACTCCTGAAGAATCCGGTAGGCGGCACTGTCCACCGCGCTCGGCAACGGCGCTGCGGGCGAGTTCACTTCGAGGGTGACGTCCAGTCCGGCGGCGCGTGCCTCGGCGGTGAGGTCGTCGATCTGTTCCAGGCTGGTGTGCGGCACGGGGTCGTCGTCGTCGCCACGGAGAACGCCGAGGATGGCTCGCATCTCCTGCAGCGTCCGGGAACTTGTCTGTTCGATGGTCTGCAACGCTTCGCGTGCCTGTTCCGGTCGCTTGTCGAGCACGTGTGCGGTGACCCCGGACTGTACGTTGATGATCGCTATGGCGTGAGCGACAGTGTCGTGGACTTCGCGTGCGATCCGGAGCCGCTCGGCATCGACCCGCGCGCGTGCTTCTTCCTCGCGGGTCCGTTCCGCCAGTTCCGCACGCTCTTGAGCGTCGGCAGCGATGACCCGCCGGGACCGGACGGACTCGCCGAGAGTCGTGCTCATGACCGTCACACCGATGCGGAAGAACACCCAGCCGATGGCGTCGCGCGGCTCTACGTCGGCCGACGCGAACAGCCACCCGCTGGCCAGGATCACGGTGCCCACGCCGGCGATCGCCAATGACCGGCGCCCGTCACCGTAGGCGGAGACGGTGTACAGGGCGATCATGAGTCCGAGCCAGCCGTAGCCGTCGGGGAACTCGAGGGCGTAATACACCAAGCTGACGACTGCGGCGGTGACGAACACCAGAACGGGCCACACGCGGCGGACGGCCACGACCAGGCCACCCACCACCAGCAGCGCGTATCCGAGGTATCCGAAGTCGGCGAGCGAACGCTGATCTGTCTCCCTGGCGGCGGCGAGGGCGACCGTTCCCTGCACCTGCATCACTGTGACGAAGAGCGCGAGCAGCACGTCTTGGGTCAGCACCCGCAGCGAGAACGACCCGGGGCAGAGTTTCATGCCGTGATCCTACTGTTCGGGTCCACGGACAACGCTCCACTCAGACGCGCGACTTGCTACGTCGACAGGCGCGGCGGGACACAGCGGGTTACGCCCGATTGCGTAGGCATCACCGTCCGTTGTCAGAGGCCAGGGCCGCCTCGCCTGCGGGACGATCGCCGTTGTGACCGATCAACCTCCCCTTTATCGAGAAGCGATCCATGCCGCAAGGCTCAACCACTGAGGAGCAGAGGATGACAATCGAGTCTCCACGTACGGATGGAGCTCTGGCGGGACTGGGTCGCTTCTGTTACCGCCGCCGCCGCCTGGTCCTCCTGACCTGGATCGTCGGTGTGATCGTCGTGGCGTTCGTCGGCTTCGGCTACGGCGCCGCCCCCGACAACGACTTCTCCGGAGGAGACTCGCAGTCGGCCAAGGCGCAGCAGCTGATGGTGAAGCACTTCCCCAAGGAGCAAGGGGACAGGCTGACCCTCGCGATCAAGGCTGACAAGGGAATCGACGATCCTGCCGCCAAGCAGAAGATCGAGAAGACCATCGCCGATCTCGCTGACTCACCTGTTACCGGACCGGTGACGTCGCCGTACCAGGACAAGAGCCTGGTGACGAAGGATCGTCGTATCGCCCGTATGACCGTCCCACTGAGCGACAAGGAGGTGGAGAAGAGCGAGGTCAAGCCCTTGGTGGACATTGTCAAGGACGCCTCCGACGACAGCCTCACGCTTGCGTTGGGCGGGTACATGGCGGAAAAGGCCGAGACACCCCCGCAGGGTTCGGCCGAAAGCGTGGGCCTCCTGGCCGCAGCAGTGATCTTGTTCATTGCCTTCGGGTCACTGGTGGCCATGGGCTTGCCGATCGTGACAGCCCTCCTGGCCATTGTGGCCGGCCTCGCGCTGACGAAGCTGGTGGGGCACTTGTTCCCCGCGCCGGATTTCACTCTGGTCTTCGGCGCGATGATCGGGCTCGGCGTCGGCATCGACTACGCACTGTTCATCGTGACCCGCTACAAGGACAGCCTTCGGGACGGCGATGAGCCCGAGAGCGCCACGGTCAAGGCCATCGACACCGCCGGTCGCGCGGTGATGTTCGCCGGCACGACCGTTGTGATCGCGTTGCTGGGCCTGTTCGTCATGGGACAGCGGCTGATGACCGGGGTGGCCGTCGCCACGTCGATCACGGTGCTGGTAACCATGATTGCCGCGGTGACGCTGCTGCCCGCACTCCTGGGCTTCACCGGTTACAAGATCAACTCGCTGCGCCTGCCCCGCCGCGCGTCCCGCCGGAACCAGGAGGTCAGTGCGCCGCCCCAGGAGCGCAGTACGCTCGCCGAGCGTTGGGCCGGCGTGGTGCAGCGCAGGCCGCTGGTCGCCGCACTCCTCGCCGGTGGGATCCTGCTGGTACTGGCCGCCCCCACGCTGTCGATGCGGCTGAGCCAGCCCGACGCCAGCGTCCAGCCCCGCGACCGGAGCAGCTACATCTCGTACAAGATCCTCTCCGAGGGCTTCGGTCCGGGCTACGGAGCACCCCTGGTCTTCGCGACCGAGGTCGACTCCAAGCACGCTGATCTGGGTCCCGTCGTCGAAGCGGTCAGCAAGACCGAGGGCATCGCCTCCGCCACGCCGCCCCGGGTCAGTGAGGACGGGCAGGCCGTCACCTTCACCGCCTTCCCCACGACCGGGTACCAGGACGAGGCGACCGCGAACCTGGTGCACGAGCTCCGCGACGACGTGCTGCCCCGGACCACCGGCGGCGAACATGTCCTCGTCGGCGGGCCGAACGCCAGCACCATCGACAGTGCCGAGGAGTCCGGCTCGCGCCTGCCCCTGATGATCGCGGTCGTCATCGCGATGTCCATGGTGTTGCTGATCGCGCTGGTCCGGTCGGTCACGATCGCCCTGCAGGCCGCCGTGATGAACCTGCTGTCGATCGGCGCCGCCTACGGTGTGGTGGTGGCGGTCGTCCAGTGGGGATGGTTCGGCCCGGCCTTGGGCTTTCCCGCCGCCATGCCGGTCACGACCTGGGTCCCGATGATGATGTTCCCGGTCCTGTTCGGTCTGTCGATGGACTACCAGGTGTTCCTGATCTCGCGGGTCCGTGAGGAGTACGAGCGCAGTGGCGACACCCGCGAGGCCGTCGCCCGAGGGCTGGCGCGGACCGCCAAGGTGATCACGGCCGCGGCCGCCATCATGATCGCGGTCTTCACCACCTCCCTGCTTGGCCCCGACGTCGCCGTCAAGCAGGGAGGTCTGGGCATGGCCGTCGCCGTGCTCATCGACGCCACCATCGTCCGGATGATCTTCGTCCCCGCGGTGATGGAACTGTGCGGCAAGGCCAACTGGTGGATGCCCGGACGCTGGGCACCGAAGACGGTCTCGGCACCCCCGGCCGAGGTCGAGGGAGCAGTCAAGGTCTGACCCTCCTTCAGCCTGGATCCACCGTCACGGTGGATCCAGGCCGACCCGCCTGCACTTTCTCAGATACGCATCAAGCATGTGAAAGGAACTCCATGTCCGTCCGTCGCTTGCTCACCGCCGCACCGGCAGCCCTGCTCGGGGTGCTGGCACTTGCCGCACCTGCGGCCGCACAGGTCTCGATCGCCGAGGAGGACAGTGGCGGCTCCGGCCGGGCCGTGTCCGCGGTGGCCCTGCTGCTGGCGCTGGCCGGCGTGGTCGTCGGCGTGCTGGCGCTGCGCTCCGCCGGTCGCGCCGGCAGCGGGCAGGGACCGGGCAAGGCCTTCGCCGCCGTGGCGCTCGGACTGGTCGGCGCCGTCTTCGGCGCCGTCGCACTGGCCGGCTCCGACGCGGACGTCGGCACCGGCAACGGGCAGGGCGGGGGCATCGTCGCGGTGGTGCTCGCGCTGGTCGGCATGGCCATCGGCGGCCTGGCACTGGCCCGTTCACGCCGCACCGCCTGACCGGGCGGGGCCCGGGCCCCACCGGCACGTGATCGTGAGCCATGACGCGCAGACCTCCCCGCGTCGGTACGGCTCGATGTCCTCGCCGCCGCCGGCCGCCACGCACGTGGCGGCCGGCGGCGTGTTCCCTCGCCCCGGGCTCAGCGGCGGTCTGCCGGAGTGAACAGCTCGACGAGGTTGCCCGCGGGGTCGGCCAGCAGCAGTTGGCGTCCGCCGGGCCCCGAGACGATGTCGCTGCGGAGCACCGCGCCGGCCTTCCGCAGCCGTTCCCGCTCGGCCTCGAGGTTGTCGACGACGAGGTGGATGCGGTTGCGCCCGCTGTCGGCGACGTCCGCGGGCGTGGCGCGCGCTCCCGAGCTGGTCGGGCCGGAGAGCAGCAGCCGCAGCGGCCCGCGTACGACATCGGCGAATGCGGGCGGAAATGCGTTGAGCACGGTGAAGTCGAGGTGAGTGGTGTAGAAGTCGATCGCCGCCTGGACGTCGTCGACGATGTAGCGGACGCTCGCTCGGGCGGCCTCGCTCTCGTTCCCGGTCATGCAGGACCTCTCCTCGTGGCGGCGGTCGGCCGAGTGCGCGGTGAGGCCATAACGGCCTTCTGCCGCGCTGACGTTGACGGTCAGAGCATAGGACGTGTCCGCCCTGTTCACCGCGTCGCCATTCCGCTGCGGAAGCTGGCGTATCCGCGTGATGCGGCCGAGGTCCTCAGCGTTTCGGGTGTGTCCGACCAGGCCGGGCGCGGCACGATGCACGACCTCGACGGGGACAGCGGCGCCGCCCGGCACGCAGGGCGGCGAGGCATGACGCGGCGTACGACGACGCCGGCCGGACGGGAGTGGCGGGCAGTCCCGTCGGCCGATCTGCCGCAGCCCGGCCAGATTGGCGCGCCATATCGCCATGGCATGCCGGAATCCCGTGAATGGGCCATGCATGTGCGGGTGGGATGGCCCGAGAGTGCTGTATCGCGCACACATGACGACGTCGTCACCACGACGTACTCGATAGCGGAGGTGGCATGGGCACGATCGGCCCGACTACGGAAAGCAACCGCTACATCGCGCTGCATGACAGCCCCCAGTTCAGGGCCTTGCGGCGCCAATCGAACAGCTTCATCGCCTGGGCGAGCGTCCTCTTCTATGGATGGTGGTTCCTGGTCATCCTGCTCGCTGCGTTCGTGCCGGACTTCTTCCGGGAGGAACTCATCGGCCCGATAAATGTGGGCCTGCTGTTCGTGTTCGTGTCGCTCAACCTGGTGGTGGTGGTCTCTTCGGCGTACATGCGATTCGCCCGTAAGCGGCTGGATCCCCTCAGTGAGCGGGTCCGGGCGGACCTGGAAGGAGACCTCCGATGACCGGTTATCTCGCGCTCCCTCATCTGCCCCCGGTGGAGAACACGTGGGCGGCGCCCGCGATCTCCACCGTCGTCGCCATCGTCCTCGTCGTGGTGATGTCCGCTGTCGTGAGGTCAGCGCGCGACAGCACACGCACCCCGGACGGCTTCCTCCTTGCGGATCGGAGTGTCCCTACCGGTCAGAACACCCTCGCGCACCTCGGCGCGTTCATCATGTACTCGACCGTGATCATCATGGTCGGGCACATCGCACTGAACGGCTACGACGCCGTCCTCATGATGACGGCTTTCACGATCGGCTCGGTGCTCGGGGTGCTGATCTACGCCGCGCCGATGCGGAACGTGGGCGGCCACACGATGGGCGACCTGTTCGTGCTGCGCGCCCGCGAGCGCCCCGCACGGATCGCGTCGGCAGTGATCACTCTGACGACATACACCATGTTCATGGTCTCCATGCTGGCTGCGGTCGGCCAGGTCGCCATCCGGATGTTCGACACAGGTAGCGAACCGAACATGGTCCTGGGCGGCATCATGGTCGTCGTCGTCGGCCTGGTCGTCATTGCGTGGGTGTACATGGGCGGAATGCTCGGCGTCACCCGGATGCTCGCGCTCAAGACGGTTCTGATGGGCGCCTTCGTGTTGGTGCTGACCGTGGCGGTACTGGCCAAGTACAAGATGAACATCTTCCAGCTGCTCGACGACGCCCAGGCCAATGCGAAGCCGGACAAGCGCGGGTTCGATCTCCTGGGCCCCGGCCGCCAGTTCGGCGAGGGCTCCACCCCGCTGTCGGGTCAGGATCCGTGGGTTCACCTGTCGAAGCTCTTCTGCATCGCAGTCGGCGGCATGGGGATGCCGTGGGTCTTCATGCGCTTCTACGTGGCGACCAGCGCACGGAACGCACGGAAGGCGGCCGGCTGGGCGTCGGTGGTCGCCGTCGGGTTCTACCAGTGCCTGGCCATCCTCGGTCTCGGCGCCGTCGCGATACTCGGCGCGAACAACTTCGGCATGAGGCCCGAACACCGCGACATCACCCTGCCCAAGCTCGTGGACGAGCTCGGCGGTTCGTGGGCGTCCGGCGTGTTCGGTGGGCTCGCCCTGATTTCGGTTGCCGCGATCTTCGCAGGTCTGCTGATCAACGGGGTGACGTCCTTCACCAAGGACATCAACGCGGCGCGTGGCCGGCGGCCGGAGCCGGCCGCCGAGCTGAAGGAGATACGGCGCAACGTTCTGGTCATCGGGATCATCTCCCTCGTTCTGGGTGGGGTGATGGTGCCCCTGTTCACCCACCTCTTCATTCCGACCGCGGTCGACCTGGGGGCCGCCACGGTCCTGCCGGCCATCCTGTACTCGCTGTACTGGCGGCGCTTCAACACCCGGGGACTGAAGTGGACGGTCTACGGAGGGATAGCGGTAACCCTGTTCATGGTCGTGTTCTCCAACGGAGTGTCGGGTGCTCCCACCACCGCCATGTTCCCCGACCTCAACTTCAAGCTCTTCGACATCGAGCCCGGACTGATCTCGACGCCGGTCGCCTTCCTGCTCGGCTATCTCGGAACAGTCAGCAGCAGCGAGCGCAACGACGCGGGCTTCGCCGAGTTGCAGGTCCGTGCCCTCACGGGCGCCACCGCCCCCACTCGGAAGGACGCGCTCGCCACCGGCGGCGCGGACGGGCACGACCGGGACAGCCAGGCACCCAGTGCAGCATTTTGAGTGATTCTGGCTGAGCGGCCCCATGCACGGCAGAACGGTGAAATCCCGGCTCGGCCTGAAGACGCGTCATCTCGTCGATGCGATCAATGAGGTGCTGCAGTTCCTTGACATTCTATGTGGAGTCCGTCAGCTCGCCGTCGGACTCCACATGGATGTCGCAGCGGACGGGCGTGACGGAGTACGTCGGCGGATCAGTGGAGAACGAGGACGAACTGCAGCGTCACTACACCTCGCCGTGCGATCTGAGGCTCGACGCCAAGCAGGCCGCCGAGCCCATCGAGGCGTGGGACGGGCGTTTTCCGTGATGCTGCTGGACGACCGGGATGCGCGATGCCGCCGGCCGCCCGATCAGGGGTCACCCGACAGGCTCTAAGGGCTGACGAGCCCTGTCCGATAGGCGATGACGACCAGTTGAGCGCGGTCCCGCGCACCCAGTTTCACCATCGCGTGGCTGACGTGGGTGCGCGCGGTGGCCGGGCTCAGGCACAGCTCAGTGCCGATCTCGTCGTTGCTCAGGCCCTGTCCCACCAGAGCCAGCACTTCACGTTCGCGTTGGGTCAGGACCGCCAGCCGGTCCTCGCCGGCCTGCGTGGCGACCCGTTGCGCGGTGAACTGGGCGATCAGGCGGCGGGTGATCCGCGGGGCGAGCAACGCGTCTCCGGCGGCGACGACCCGGATGGCATGGAGGAGTTCGGCCGGTCCCGCGTCCTTGAGCATGAAGCCGCTTGCGCCGGCCTGCAGTGCTTCGAAGACGTACGAGTCGGTCTCGTAGGTGGTGAGGATCAGGACCCGGACATGCTGAAGCCCATGCGTCTTGACGATCTGGCTGGTTGCCTGGATCCCGTCGAGCTTCGGCATCCGGATGTCCATGAGTACAACGTCGGGGCGGGTCGCACGGGCCCGCTCGACGGCCTCGGCACCGTCGGTGGCCTCCCCGACCACCTCGATGTCGTCCTCGACGTCGATCAGTACCTTGAACCCGGATCGCACGAGACGCTCGTCATCGGCGAGCAGAACTTTGATCGGAGCGTTGCCGAGCGAGGACGTGCCTGCCGCGTTCATGGCCGCGCCGTTCCGGTCGGCGCCAGGGACCGCATGGTTGTCAACAGCGTGGCTCTGCGTTGCATATCCAGGATCATACTGCCGGGGCGGATATCGCCGGGTACTCGTCCATCCGTGATCTTCTACGGCGTAGAGCGCGATCGAACGCCCATGTCGTACGCAGATCTGCGTACGCACAGCCATCCGCTATCGGAGGACGTTCCGGGTCGTCGACGCGACGATCACTTCGTGAACCCGCCGACGGAAACAAGCACGTCCGTGACCACACCAACCCGAGGGGCGCTCTTCGATGCGTAAAGCCATCGCCGGACTGGCAGCAGTGCTCGTGCTCGCGATCGCAGTGCAGTTCTTCCTGGCCGGCAGCGGAGCGTTCAACACCGCGCCCAACGACGAGTCCTTCCGGCCGCACCGGGCGCTGGGCTACGTGATCGTCCTCCTTGCGATCGTCATGGCGCTGACCACCGCGCTGGCCCGTATGCCCGGTCGGCTCGTCGGTATGACCGGTCTGCTCGCCGGGCTGGGGATTGCTCAGCCTGTGATCGCGACCATCGCCAAGGCATTCGGCGACACGGACAACACCACGACCGCGGGTCAACTCGTTTTCGGCCTGCACGCGGTCAACGCGCTGATCATGGTGGCCGTGGCCGTCAGGATCCACCGCGAGGCGCGAGAGCTGTCGAACTCCTCGTCATCCACCGCGCGGGCCGCCGGTGACGATGCCCGACCTGCCGGACCCGCCTCGGAATCCGCTCAGTGACCACGGCCCAGCTGATTCTCCTGGACCATGCCGTCGCCCTGCTGGGCGTCGTATCGTGGTTCGGGGCCGGCGTCGCGGCGGCCCTCCGGCGCCACCAGCTCGGATTCGGACTGCTCATCGCAGCTGTCCTGGTCACGCTCGCCCGGGCCGCCACCGTGCCGATCCTGGCCGACCGCGGCTGGTGGTTCGTAGCGGAAAAGGTGCTGCTGGGGCTTCCGTTGCTCGGCGTCGCCGGGGTGGCCGCGGTGCTCATCGCGGGGCCTCGGCTGTGGGCGGCGAGAAAGGCGGCCGGCGAGCGCCTGCCGACAGTCTGCGTCGTCTCGCTGTTCACCGCCGCTTACGCCGCGCTGGCCGGCCTCGTGGTGACCTTCCTCGCTGGGTACCCCCTCAGCTGGTCGACTGCGCTGATCACGGTCTCGCTGGTGTCAGTCGGCGCCGTGCTGACCACCCGTGTCGTGGAGCGAGAGGCAGACGACGGGGGGGCGCGCCCGGAGACGGACCGTCATGCCGCTTTCACCCGGCGGCGGTTCGTCAACACCGCAGTCGGAGCTGGTGTCGTGGGCGCTTGGGGCACCGGCGTCGGCCTGCTGTTCCGACCCACCGACTCCGTCGTCACCGGAGGCGGCCCAGCTCACTCGTCCAGCTCCCATCAGGCACTGTCGGTGGCAGATCTGCGCGGCCTCGCGAGTCCGTCTCCCGGCGGTGCCAGGCGCCGGCACGTGCTCACCGCGAAGAAGGCCACCGTACGACTGGCGTCCGGACGTGAGATCGACGCGTGGACGTACAACGGCCGGGTACCGGGCCCGGCGATCAAGGCCACCGAGGGCGATCTGATCGAGGTGACGCTGCGCAACAGCGACATCGAGGACGGAGTCACACTGCATTGGCACGGCTACGACGTGCCGTGCGGTGAGGACGGTGTGCCGGGCCTGACGCAGCGTCCGGTGGCGCCCGGTGAGGAGTTCGTCTACCGATTCCGCGCCGACCAGGTGGGCACCTACTGGTACCACACCCACGAGGCATCGGACCCCGGCGTGCGCAAGGGACTGTACGGGACGCTCGTCGTCACACCACGAGACGGACAGCCGACGGGTGAAGGCTCCGGCCGGCAGCAGCTCGACCTCACGCTGCCCGTGCACACGTTCGCCGGCACCGTGGTCGTGGGGGATCAGGACGGGCGCACCGCACACACCGCGGCCCCCGGTACGGCGGTACGGCTGCGGCTGATCAACACCGATTCGGATCCGCACCGGCTGGCGCTGGCCGGGACGCAGTTCCGGGTCGCGGCCGTCGACGGCCGCGACCTCAACCATCCCGAGCAGGTCCGTGACATGAGCGTGCGTCTGCCCGCCGGCGGGCGCTACGACCTGGTGTTCGTCATGCCGGACACGGCCGTCGCGCTGGTGCTCGACAACGACCGCGACACCGGGGTGTGGCTGCGCCCGGACGACGCCGAACGCGAGCCGCGGATAGAGGACACCTCCGACTGGCCGGAGCTCGATCTCCTGCGGTACGGAACGCCTGCTCGTGCCCCGTTCGATCCGGACGCCGCCGACCGGGACTTCACCCTCGTCCTGGACCGCGCGGTCGCCATGGTCGACGGCCGGCCGGCCTACGCACGGACGGTCAACGGGCTGGGGCACCCATCGATCCCGGACCTGCTGGTCGCCGAAGGCGATGTCGTCCGGTTCAAGGTCGTCAACCGAAGCCTGGAGACCCACCCCTGGCACCTGCACGGCCATCCTGTGCTGATCCTGTCCAGGGACGGGACGCCCTCATCCGGCAGTCCCCTGTGGGTGGACACGTTCGACGTGCGGGCGGGAGAGGTCTGGGAGGTGGCGTTCAAAGCCGACAACCCCGGGATCTGGATGAATCACTGCCACAACCTGCCCCACGCCGAACAGGGGATGATGCTGCGCGTCTCCTACGACGGAGTCACCACGCCCTTCGGAGACGCACACGCCAGTCACCGGTAGGAGCCCGGGGTTGGGGCTGGTGGGCTCGCATGTTGATGTGTCGCGTATTCGTCGGCGGAGACCGATTCCTGTCCTCAGGGCGTGACAGGCAGTCATCGCCGGGAAGTCTCGCCTCCGCTGGGTCTCGTGATCGCGATTCGCCCCTTACTCCAGGTAGAGAGCTGCCAAGCGTGGCAGGTGGCGAGTCATTTCGCCTTGGTCGTCGAAGTCGACGTCCCAGGTGGGGTCCAGCTCCGGGTATCGGATGGTGAACGCGTCGTCCGGGAGTTGCTTGCCGGTCGCCATGACGTGTGCGTTCCAGACGATGCTCAGCGTCTCCTCACAATCGAGATCAATTCCGTCGGCCGCTGCAGCTCGCACGATGGGCACTTCACTTCGGGGCCCGACGGGCGGAGAACTACCGGGAGCTGCGCAAGCCGCTGGATCCGGCGTTCGTCGACGAGCTGCGCGAGCAGATGACGGCCGAGCTGACCCTGCTGAACGACCGGATACCCAAGCTGTCCTGGCTTGACGTCGCCGAGCGGCAGTCCGGGGCGATCCGGCTGACGGCGGCCGAGGCCCAGCCCGAACCGCGGAATCTGCGGAAAGGGCGGGGAGATCGCCTCGAACCGGCGCGACGAGCAGGAGATGTTCGTTGCTGTGCCTGCGGATTCTGCAATCGGCCCTGGTCTACCTGTTGACTGAACTACCGGGAGGGTTTGCCCAGTTCAGCGGACAGCCCGCGAAGCGCGTGACTATGGTCCCGCCCCATGATCGAGAGAGACGGGCAGTACCGAGATCTGCGCTCGTTGGTCGTACCGCAGGTCGGGTTGCTCCTGGAGACCCGCGACGTCTGGGAGCCGTACCGGCTGCTTGATCCCGCCGGGACGGTCGTCGAGCCGGTCGCGGTGTACCTGAAGGACTTGCAGGGCATCGGACGGCCCGCGACGACGCAGCGTTCGTACGGGA
The DNA here is from genome assembly GCF_040655115.1 of Streptomyces atratus. Classification (GTDB taxonomy): domain Bacteria; phylum Actinomycetota; class Actinomycetes; order Streptomycetales; family Streptomycetaceae; genus Streptomyces; species Streptomyces atratus_D. The sequence goes on from NZ_JBFAJH010000017.1 coordinate 41,417, forward strand.
TGGATCTGCTGCGCTGGTTCCGGTTTCTGTGGGCGATCCGGACGCCCTGGGATCAAGCGACCCGGGACGAGGCACGGGACTTCTCCCGCTGGATCCAGATCAGCGACAAGCCGAGACGGCCCGGCGCCACCGCCGCGTCGGCGATCCCGAACCCGGTGACGGGGAAGGCGGGACCGGGCCGCAAGTACGCACCGACCACCCGCGGCCACAGCGAGAGCGTGCTACGCGGCTTCTACGACTTCCACCGCGATGCTGGGTCGGGGCCGATGGTCAATCCGTTCCCGCTGGCCCGACGCGGCGGCAGGGCCCATGCCCACCACAACCCGATGGACCTCTACCGCAACGAGCGGTCAGGTCTGTATCGCCCTCGCCATGTTCAGCGGGTGCCACGCAGTATCCCGGACGAGAAGTTCAACGAGCTGTTCGCCCAGCTCTGTTCGCACCGGGACCGCGCCCTGGTGGCCTTCTGGGTGTCCACCGGCGCACGGGCTTCGGAGCTGCTGGGCGCCCGCTACGGCGATGCCGACCCCGGCCAGCAGCTGATCACCGTGGTCCGCAAGGGCACGCGAGCCATCCAGCAGCTGCCGGCCTCGCCGGACGCCTTCGTCTGGCTTCGGCTCTACCAGGCACAGATGCACGGCCTGGCGCCCACGGGTATCGACGATCCACTGTGGTGGACCCTGCGGAGGCTCTTCCGGGAACTCGGCTATCACGCCGCCTACCGGATGTTCAGCCGGGCGAACGCCGCTCTGGGCGCCAACTGGTCCTTGCACGATCTGCGGCACACCGCGGCCTACCGAATGGCCCGCGACCCCGACATGTCGCTCACCGATGTGCAGTGGGTTCTCGGCCACGCGAATCTGAGTACCACTCAGCTTTACCTGACGCCACTCACCGAGGACGTGATCGCGGAAGTTCTCGCGCACCACGCCCGCAGGTCAGCAGCCGCCTCCACAGCGACAACCGTACAGAACAACGGGCCGTCGGCTCCGTCGTATCGGCCGGAAACACTGAACATCCTGTTCGGGGAGGGAACCGCGTGACCACGCAGGTGCCGACCACGGCACGCTCCGCATCGCGGCAGCTCAGCCCGGAGATGGCGGCGATGCTGAAGAGCTTCCCGCCCCGCGGCCCCGAACAGCGTTGGAAGGCCACCGAGCAGGCACGTGAACAGGTGATGGAACGACTGCTCGCGCCGCCGTTCGTGCTGGCGTCCTCGGCCTCCCAGTCCCGCCGCAGAACCGGCCTGACCAAGACCCTGGCCTGGTTGGAGCGGTTTCCCGGGCAGACCTGGCAGGGCCGCTGGAACGCCAGCGGCGCCGACATGGCCGGCAACATCTCCTGGCGGCACATGGCCGTCTCCTGGCTTCAGTCCACCGGCTGGTCCTACCAGGACCCGAAGAAGGACTTCGACGTCCTGGGCAGCGGCATCCTGACGCTGATCAGCAGCGATGTCATCCGGCCCAGCCTGTCGTGGCTGCTGACTCCGGGGACGGTGCAGATCCTGACGGCCGAGATGGCACGCAGCCGCGACCCGGATGGGTTCGCCGCCCTGGCGGCCGTCAGCCGGAGCGACCCCGCCAACACCCACACCAAGGACGGCGCACTGCGGCGGATCGCCACCATCATGGCCGCCAAGGGCGGCATGGTCCGCGACATCACGGTCGGAGACTGCCTGGAGCTGGCGGACCTCCTGCTCAGCATGGGCAGCCGCAACGTCGACACGAGCGTGTACTTCTACCAGCTGCTGCACGCCACGGGGATCTTCCCGACCGCGGCCCCGGCGACGGTCCGGGTTTTCAACCCCAAGAACCAAGGGCAGATCAGCGTCGAGCAGATGATCGACCGCTACGGCATCGCCTGTCGGCCGATTCGAGACCTGTTGGTGGACTACCTGCGAGAACGCGCTCTCTCGCTCGACTACACCTCGCTGCGAGCGGTGGCCTTCGGCCTGGGCAAGCTGTTCTGGAGAGACCTGGAGGACCACCACCCGGGGATCGACTCCCTGCGCCTGGCGCCGGATGTCGCCGCGGCATGGAAACGGCGGGTCGCGATGAAGACGACCCGCAGTAAAACCGCCACCGGCGACATCGTCGAAACGCAGGTTCCACGCGCCGACCGCGGCATCAACTACCTCGCCATGGTGCGGGCCTTCTACCTCGACCTCGCCCAGTGGGCCATGGACGATCCCGCGCGCTGGGGCATCTGGGCGGCGCCCTGCCCCATCCGCGAGGAGGAGATGTCGCGCAAGAAGGAGAAGGCCAGTCGCAAATCACGTATGGACCAGCGGACACGCGAGCGGCTGCCCGTCCTCCCCCTCCTGGCGCAGACAGTCGACGCTGAACGCCGCCGGACCGCTGAGCAGCTGGAAGCCGCACAGAACACCGCCCCGGGAGCTGACTTCACCGCGGCCGGTCAGCGCTGGCACCGGCCGGTCACCAAGAACCCCACGGCCAAGGTCTGGGCCCAGGACCCCGAGACCGGGCGACGCCAGGACCTCACGCTGGAGGAGCATCGGGCGTTCTGGTCCTGGGCGATCGTCGAAGTCCTGCGGCGCACCGGGATCCGCGTCGAGGAAGTGACCGAGCTCTCCCACCACAGCCTCGTCCAATACCGGCTGCCCAGCACTGGCGAGCTGATCCCGCTCCTGCACATCGCCCCGTCCAAAACCGATGCCGAGCGCTTGCTCGTCATCTCCCCTGAGCTCGCCGACGTGCTCAGCACGATCATCAGCCGCGTCCGCGACGCGAAGGGCACCGTCCCTCTCGTCGTCTCCTACGACAACCACGAAAGGGTCTGGAACGCACCGATGCCGCTGCTGTTTCAGCGCCACATCGGCGTGGAGAACCGGCCGATCCCGCCAGCCGGGATCAGAGACCTGCTCAACGACGCGCTGGCCCGCACCGGTCTCACCGACGCCAGCAACCGGCCGCTGGCCTTCAGCCCCCACGACTTTCGCAGGCTGTTCATCACGGACGCGATCATGAACGGGATGCCGCCCCACATCGCCCAACTCGTGGTAGGCCACGGCGATATCAACACCACCATGGGCTACAAGGCGGTCTATCCCGAGGAGGTCATCAACGGCCACCGAGCCTTCATCGCCCGCCGCCGCACCACCCGCCCCAGCGAGGAATACCGAACTCCGACCGACGAGGAATGGGAGGAGTTCCTCGGCCACTTCGAGCGCCGCCGGGTCGCCTTGGGCGACTGCGGCCGAGCCTACGGGACCGGTTGCGTCCATGAACACAGCTGCCTTCGATGCAGTCTCCTGCGGCCTGACCCCGCCCAGCGCGACCGCATCGTGCAGATCCGCGACAACCTGCTCGACCGCATCTCTGAAGCCGAACGCGAGGGCTGGCACGGCGAGGTCGAGGGCCTCAAGGTCAGCCTCGCCGGCGCCGAGCAAAAGCTCGCCCAGCTCGACGAGCGGGCCCGCCGGACCACCACCGTCAACCTCGGTATCCCCGCCTTCCGCGACATCGCCAGCCGCACCGTTACCACCACCCGTGACCGCTCATGACCTTCCACAATGGACAGCTTCTTGACGAAGAGGTCTGAGCAGATCCGCCGTTGAAGGCCAGGGCCACGTGCAATGCTGACGGGTATGGACATCTGGCTACCTGCGGTCTTCGGTCTTGTCGGAACACTTCTCGGGGCCTTCGTTTCAGGAGCCGCTGCCTACTTTGTTCAGAGGCATCAGGCGCAGGCCGCACTAGACCTGCGCCGCACCGAGACCGAAGCGGCGGCCATCGAACGCCTTGAGAAAGGCCTGTGGGAGATCCGTCAGTACGCGCAGAAAGCCCCTGACGCGAATGTCAAGCACTGGAGCGAGGACCAGCGCGCCAAGTGGGGCCGCCCGATTGACGAACTGACCGGCCCCTTGTCCATTGCCGCACGCGGCATTCGGGACAGCGCCGTTCGTGCTCGGCTCGTGGACGTCTTGGCCATGGTCGATGACTCGAGCACCATGACCCGTCACGCCCACCCCGTCCGCTACATTCGCCCGCTCGTGGAGCACGCGTTGGACTGTCTGGGTGCGCTCCGACGAGGCGAGGGCGCTCCACCTCCTGATGAAGCCTTCACCCAACTCAAGGAGCTACGTGAAGCGCAGTACGTTTCAAGCATCGCTTGAGGCTTCATTCACGACTGGTCACCTACTGCGGCAGTGGACCGCGCGGGACTCCCTCAACGAGAAAGTTCAGAGAATACGTGAACACCCTCATGCTCCAGGACATCCACGGCGAACCGGAATGGGCCGACCTCCTCACACCCGCCGACCGGCGCGGCCTGACCCCACTCTTCTGGTCCCACGTCCGGCCCTACGGAGAGGTGAACCTCGACATGGACACCCGCCTCAACCTCCCCGCGGTCACCGTGCCCAGCCCCCGTACAGCGGGCGATGAGAAGCCAGCCGCAGAAGGTGCGGACGCGTAAGGCTGTCCAGTCCCGTCACCGACGCGACCAGCAAGCTTTCCAAAAGAATTTCTGCAAAAATACTTTTGGAAAGTCCTTGGATCGCTCTACCCTCCCGTCATGGTCAGCGAAGAGCAGAAACGCGTACTCGATCCCGAGCGGGACGCAGCAGCCCTGAAGGCCCTTACCCACCCTCTGCGTATCCGGTTGCTCGGGATGCTGCGGCAGGACGGCCCGGCCACCGCGAGCGAACTCGCGGTCAGGACTGGGGAGTCATCCGCTTCCACCAGCTATCACCTGCGGGTACTGGCGAAGTACGCGTTCGTCGCCGAGGCCGAGCACCGTGACGGGCGGGAGCGCCGCTGGCAGGCGGTGCACTCCGTGACCGCCTGGAGCAACAAAGCAATGGAGACCACGCCGGGCAGCCGCGCCTGGGTCAGCCTGTCGCGCCGGGCCCAGATCGAGCACCTGGAGGCATCTCTCGCCCGGCACGAGGCCGACATCGCCGATGGGCGGCTGGGTCAGGAGTGGGTGGAGGCGTCCGGAATCAACGACCTGATGCCCCGCCTGACCCCCGAGTCGCTCACCGAACTCTGGGAGGTGCTTGGCCGGAAGCTGGAGGAACTGACCACCCGCGACGCAGAAGATCCGCGCGCAGCGCAGGTCGTAATCCTCACCGCCGGGCTGCCCCTGGCACCGCGCGACTCCGCCGCTGCGGACACCTCTGCCCCTGCGGGGACAGATACCGAGGGCGCGTCATGACCGGGCCGCTGGACATACGCACCGCACGCCGCCGCTACATCACGGTCTGCGTTCTGTTCTGGCTGCCACTGGGACTGACCATCGCTCCCCTGATCCTGCTGTTCACCGCGCGCGGCATGGCCATGGCGGCCATCGCCGGCTTCTTCGCCGCACACTCCCTCACCGCCGCCGCACTGGAACTGCCCACCGGAGGGCTGTCCGACGTCCTCGGACGCCGCGCTGTTCTCGCTGCCGCCGGCCTGCTGAACCTGGCCGCCTTAACCCTCGTGGGCCTGGGCACTGCTCCCTGGCTGCTCGGCCTCGGCATGGCCCTGATGGGCGCGGGCCGTGCCCTCTCCAGCGGACCGGCCGAAGCCTGGTACGTCGACACCGTCCAGGCGCACTCCGGCCCCGGCACCGAACTGCGCACCGGACTGGCCCGCGGCGGCTCCGCGACATCCGCCGCGCTCGCCACCGGCACTCTGCTCGGCGGTGCCCTTCCCTGGCTGCTCGGACTCGGCCCCGACCTCGGCGCCCGACTCGGCGAGGCAACGTCCGAGCTGGTGCTGCCCCTCTCTGTTCCGACGCTGCTGGGCGCAGCGGTCGAGATCGCCTTCGTGCTGTATGTCCTGACCGCTCTGCGGGAGCCACCCAGACCGGCAGCCACCCTGCGCGGCGTACTCCGAGGCATCCCGGCCACCGTCGTAAGCGGACTGCACCTGGGGGGCCGCGACGCGCTGGTCCGCCGGGTGCTCCTCAGCGCAGGGGCCGCCGGCAGCGCCCTGGCCGTGATCGAACTGCTCACGCCGGTCCGCGCCGCGGCCCTCACGGGCGCATCGGAGTCGGGGGTGGTGCTCTTTGCCGCACTCGCCTGCGCCGGATTCATCTGCGCGGGTATCGGCAGCCACCTCGCACCGCTGACCGCCCGGCTTGCAGGCAGTGGCGAGCGTGCGGTCATGGTGAGCCTTGGCGCGAGCGCGAGCGGCCTGCTTCTGCTCGGTGCCACCGCAGCGTTCACAGGAGTCGGCTCCATGGTCCTCGCGGCCATTGGCTACGGCCTGGTCTACCTCGGGCTCGGCGCGGCGGGGCCGAGCGAGAACGACCTCTTGCACCATCGTGTCTCAAGTTCGGGCCGGGCCACCGCGCTGTCCGTCCAGTCTCTCGCTCTGCAACTGGTGGCAGCGCTCACCGGCTTGATCATTGGTGTCCTTCCGTCAGGCCCGCTGCCCTGGCTGTTGGGAGGCACCGTGCTGCTCGCGGGAGCTCTCCTGTGGTTTCACCGCAGCGAAACCACACCCCGACTCCGGCGGCAACGCCTCAGCCACACACCGTGTCGTCCTCCCCGAGCACCGCTGGCTCCGACCCCCATCAGCAACATGCCGATCAGTAGCGTCTGGACCAACAACCCGAAGGCCGCACAAACGCGCGGATGACCGCAAAGGCGCCGCGCATGTTGGCCCTGTACTCCCGAAGCTACGGCGAAGTGACAAGTAGCTCTCGGTGATGGTGGGCCTTGGGCAGAGATCGGGCCGATAGATCTTCAAGAAACCGTCGTTCAGGGAACCGGCCAACCGGCCCCCACCGCTCCTTGCGGTGGGGGCCGGAGGCACGAACTCTGAACCTGACCTCCTATTCGGTGCGCAGGGCCGTGGCGGTTCGGGCCCTGGCGGCCCAGCCGGCGGGCAGGAGCGCACCCCGGGTGGCGATGAGCGGGCCGCCGAGTGCAAGCGGGAGCAACTCGGCCCCGTGGTAGACGGCGATGACGGAACCGGGGAGGCGGAGCCCCACGCTGTCGCCCATCGCGGGCATGACCCAGCCGTGCAGGGCTACGCCCAGCGGCACGCCCAGAGTGCCCGCAAGCAGTCCGGTCACGGCGACTGAGGTGATGACCCTCGCGATGGTCCGCCGGGGGTCATGCCGAGCGCCTTGTGGATACCGATTTCCCGGACGCGCTCGCGGGTGTCGAGCAGCACGACGATTTGCTGGATCGATGCATCGGACCTGTGCCAGTCACCGCCCCGATCGACACCTGACGCCAACTCATCAACCCGGAAGGCCAATTGCACCATGAGGGTTGGCCGCGAAGCTGATGCGCTCAGTCAACGGATGCACCGATGCCTCGGCGGAAGTCTCGGAGCTGGCCGAGGGCCACTGCAAGTTCGTTGCGGAGCCGTTCGTTCTGGTTTTCAGAGGAAGGTGGTCTCGCCGCCGGGAGAACACGCTTGGGCCTCGCGTGTGACAGCCATGCGATTCCCAGAAGCGGTCATTTATCCGAGTTGGCCGGGACGAGGCGGTTCTTGCGGTAGAGGTCGATGGCGAGAGCGACGGCGGCGTGAGTGGCGGGGTGGGGGTCCTGCCTGCGCCAGATGAAGTGGACGGGGACGGGATCGGTGTCGCGCAACGGACGGTAGGCGATGCCGTCGCGCCGGTACTGGGCTGCGGTGGCCTGGGGGGTGATGCCGACGCAGCGGCCGGTGGCGATGGCGGCGAGCCAGTCGTCGATGTCGTGGGTGTGCTCGACGGCGGGCCGTTCGTCCTCGGGCCACAGGTCCAGGGTGGTGGTGCCGGTTCGACGGTCGATGGCGAGGGTGCGGCCGGGGATGTCGCCCATGCGGATACTGCGGCGGCGCGCCCAGGGGTCGTCGGAGGCGAGAGCCACGTAGCGGTGCTCGTGGCCGACGACGGCGTGTGACCAGGGCTTGAGGTCGAGAGGGGCGCGGATGACCGCGAGGTCGCAGATGCCCTCGGCGAGCCCGCCGGTAGAGGAGTTGTGGCGGATGAGCCGAAGTTCGGTCTCGGGGTGGCTTTGGTGCCAGCGGCGCTGGAATTCGGTGGTATGGCGGCCGAAGGCGGACCAGGCGTGGCCGATGTGCAGGCGGCTGTGGCCCGTGGAGGCTTCGGTGACGAGTTCCTCTGCGCCGGACAGCAGCGGGCGAGCGCGGGCCAGAGCCTGCACGCCCGCGGTGGTGGGAGTGATCGTGCGGCTGGTGCGGTGCAGCAGGCGCACCCCGAGGATCTTTTCGAGGGCGAGCAGGTTCCGGGAGACGGCGGCCTGGGAGATGCCCAGCTCGATGCCGGCGTCCGTGAAGCTGCCGGTGTCGACGATGGCTACCAGGCACCGCAGGTGCTTCAGCTCCAGCGCAGCCGCCCCGTTCCGCGTCTCATCCATGCATCCAGCGTATAGGTGAGTGCGTGAATGCATTATGCGTATACCGGTAGTGCGCTCATCGTGGAGGCCATGAATCTCGATTCCTCCCCCGTTGCGTCGCCCCGGGGCACCGCAGTCGACGGGGCGGTCTCTTCCCAGGGGACGGTGCGAGGGGCCGGGGTCGCGCTGATGCTGGGCAGCGGCCTGTCCAACCAGACGGGGGCATCGATCGCGGCGCTGGCGTTCCCAGTGCTCGGGCCGGTTGGGGTGGTGGCGGTGCGCCAGTGGGTGGCGGCAGTGGTGCTCGGGGCGGTCGGCCGACCGCGGCTGCGACATTTCACCGCGGCGCAGTGGCGTCCCGTGCTGGGCCTGGCGCTGGTGTTCGCGGCGATGAACCTGTCCCTGTACTCGGCGATCGAGCGGATCGGGCTCGGGCTGGCCGTCACGCTGGAGTTCCTCGGCCCGCTGGCTGTGGCCCTGGCCGGCTCCCGTCGCCGTGTCGACCTGGTCGCCGCGGTGGCGGCTGCCGCAGCGGTTGTGGTCCTCACGCGCCCCGCACCCTCCACCGACTATCTGGGCATCGGCCTGGCTCTGCTGGCCGCGGCATGCTGGGCCTGCTACATCCTGCTCAACCGAACCGTCGGGACCCGCCTGCCCGGACTGGAAGGTTCGGCCGCCGCGGCGACAGTCTCCGGCGCCCTCTACCTGCCCGTCGGTGTGTGGGTGCTGTGGCACCACCCGCCCACGGCAGCGGCGCTGGGCTGTGCGCTGGCCGCCGGGGTACTCTCCTCCGCGGTGCCGTTCCTGGCCGACCTGCTGGCGCTGCGCCGCATCCCGGCACACTTCTTCGGCGTGTTCATGAGCGTGAACCCGGTCTTCGCAGCCCTGGCCGGCCTCACCCTCCTCGGGCAGCAACTCGATGCCCCCGCCTGGCTTGCCATCGCCGTGATCGTCGGCGCGAACACCGTCGCTGTTTCCACCGCACACCGTCCCACCACCCGCGGGAGTACGACGTGAAAGTCCTCATCGTCCACGCCCACCCCGAGCCCGCCTCCTTCAACGCCGCCCTGAAGGAGACGGCCGTGGCCACCCTCACCGCCCAGGGGCACGACGTGAAGGTCAGCGACCTGTACGCGATGGACTTCAAGGCGATCCCCGACGCCGACGACTTCACCGCAGCCCGCAAGGACCCCGACCTGCTCCAGATCGACATCGAACAGGAGCACCAGTACGAGCTCGGCACCTACCCGCCGGACGTGGCCACCGAGCAGGCCAAGGTTGAGTGGTGCGACCTGATGATCTTCAACTTCCCGATCTGGTGGTTCTCCATGCCCGCCATCCTCAAGGGCTGGGTCGAACGCGTCATGGCCCGCGGCTTCGCCTACGGCAGTGGACACAAACACGCCAAAGGTGTCTTCCTCGGCCGTAAGGCCATGGTCTGCTGCACCACCGGAACCTCTGCCGACACCTACGCCTCCGACGGCATCGAAGGCGACATCCTGCATCTGCTCTGGCCGGTCAACAACGGAATCTTCCACTACATGGGCTTCACACCGCTGCCCGAGTAGGCGCAACCCCGGATCCCCGATCGCTTGCCTGTCGGCCAACGATCGAATGACGACAGGTGTGGCGGGCGTCCAATGAACCCGTGCAATCCGGGGGTTCGCGGCGGGGCGAATCCCATCAGATCCGATGGTGATTGCTGACAGGGTTTGACGACAGACAGGGTCCGATCCTCCGCATGGAAGGGGCCCTCGGTGGCGAACCTGGTCTACAAGCGGGTGTCGACCGACCAGCAGTCGACCGACCGCCAGAACCTCGTCCTCGCCGAGGCCGGGATCGAAGACCCGGTCACCTTCGAGGAGGAGCCCGGCACCTCCAGCCGCCTCCACCCGCTCCAGCGCCCGAAGTTCAGCGAGCTCCTCACCTACGCGCGGCCGGGCGACGCCGTGCACATCTCCGAGATGTGCCGCCTCCTACGCGGCACCGGGCACATCCTCGACGTTCTCGATGTCCTGCACCGCGACCGTCTAGCCCTGCGCATCCACGACGGCGCGTTCTCCGCGATGGACCTCACCGCCCGCCACCCGCGCACCGGAGAACTGCTGTCCACCGTGAAGTTCATGGTGCAGACCCTCGCGGCCGCGGCGAACTCCAGCGCGACCTCCAGCGCGAGCTGACCTACGACGGGCTGCGGGCCGCCGAGGCGAAGGGCAGCAAGGGCTGGCGGCGCCCGGCTGTCCTGCCGGAAAAACCGACGCCGTGCGCACCGCTTACCTGGAGGGCCGGTCCGTCGCCACCCTCGCCCGCGACCACGACGTCAGCCGCGGCGCCATCCGCACCGCCGTCACCGACCTCCTGCCCAAGCACACGGCCGTCGACCCTGGCGCCCCGACCTCGGCGCCGGTCATCAGGCCCGTCAGCCCCGGCGCGGCGAGACCCGTCAGACGCGGCACGAGCAGGCCGAGGGCGCCGATGACCTCGACGGTACCGGTGAGGTACCTGAGCCACCGGCCGGCCCCGATCTCGTCGAAGAACTCGATCATCTGCTCCGCGCCGACGTGCTTCGCGGGGCCGGCGGCCAGATGGAACGGCACCAGGAGCACCTGGATCACCAGCAGGGCGACGTTCGTGGCCCTGCGCTTCGCTCGCCCGGCGACGTCGTGAGCCTGCTCACCGTGTCCCCCCGTGGTGCTGTGCGCCGACGCGCGCCACGCCGGTGTCTCCCGCGTCGCTGAGCAGCGAGACGAGCAGGTCACGCAGGATGCGCGGGCCGTGCTGGGTGAGGATGGACTCGAGGTGGAACTGCACGGATCGGAACCCCGTGCCGCGCAGGGCGTGCACCTCGCCGGTATCGGGATGCCGGCTCACCTCGATGGGCTTGCGCTGCCCCGCACCCGGAACGAAGTCGTGCTCCGAGCGGGCGGCGTAGGTGTTGTAGAAGCCCACGAGTTCGGACTGGCCGAACAGGTTGATCCGCCTCTGGACGCCCTGGTTGGGCACGGTGCGCCGGACGAGGTCGAAACCCAGCTCCAGGGCGAGTATCTGATGGCCCAGGCAGATGGACAGGAAGGGGACGGAGTCGGCGAGCAGGTGGCGGGTGAGCACCCGTAGCGTGTTCATCCGGGAGGCGGTTGTGTCGCGTGGGTCGCCCGGGCCGGGGCCGACGATGACGAGGTCGTGTCCCTCCGGCGGCAGCGGACGGTCGAAGCGCGTGATCGTGGTTCTCAGGCCGAGGGCGCGCAGCTGATGGCCGAGCATCCCCATGAAGGTGTCCTCGTTGTCGACGACCAGCACATGCCGCCCGTCCAACGCCGGGTCCGGTCCGCCGCGCTGCGCACCGGCGAGCCAGAACCGCGACAGCTTGGCGTTGCGGCTCTGCAGCGCCCGGCCCACCCGGGGGTCGGCGGCCGGTGACGTGGACGCTCCCACGGGGGCGGACCGGCCGCCGGCGCGGCTGCCGGGCGGTGTGAGGCCGAGCACTTCGAGCATGCCCGCGGCCTTGGCCCGGGTCTCGGCCACCTCGGAACCGGGGTCGGAGTCACGGACCAGGGTGGCGCCGACGCCCAGGCGCAGCTCGCCGTCATCGGAGACCTCGGCGGTCCGGATCATGATCGTCGAATCGAGTGTGCGGCTGCCCGCCGCGTCGCGGCCGATCAGCGCGAGGACGCCGCCGTAGTAGCCGCGGCCTGTCGTCTCATGGCGGGCGATGACCCGGAAGGCGTTCTCGAGCGGACTGCCGGTGACGGTCGGTGCGAGCAGGGTCTCGCGCAGCACGTCGCGTACGTCCAGATCGCTGTGGCCGGTCAGGATGTATTCGGAGTGGGTCAGGCGCGCCATTTCCTTGAGAAATGGGCCGTGGACCTGGCCGCCGGAGGTGCACATACGGGCCATTATTTTCAGTTCCTCGTCGACGACCATATAGAGTTCGTTGGCCTCTTTCTGGTCGTTCAGGAACTCCAGCAGTCCGGAAATGTCCGGGCCGGTCGCGGGATGCCGGTAGGTCCCGCTGATGGGGTTCATCGAGGCGGTGCCGTCGGCCATGCTGACGTGCTGTTCCGGCGACGCTCCGATGAACGTTCCCGCGCCGGTGTGGAACAGGAACGTCCAGTACGACCCGAGCTCACCGGTCAGCAGCCGCCGGAAGATGGCGAGCTCCGTGCGAACCGAGTAGTCGTCCAACCGCGCGGTGAAGGAACGCCTGATGACGAAGTTGGATCCGGCGCCCTGTCCGATCTCGTCACCCAGCACCCGCTTGACGATCGCCGCGTAGTCCTCGTCGCTGATATCGAATCCGGCGTCGGACACGGGCACGTTCTGCTCGGGCAGGCCCGACAGGGCCTGAGCGCGGCTGAGTTCGGCCTGCTCGTGGACGCGCATGGCGAGCAGGGGCGCGTGATCGTCGTGGCAGGCGAACCCGCGTTCGGTGATCTGCCGGTACGGAACCGCCACGAGCAGGTCGTGCCGCGCGCCGCTCGCCGGCCGGTCGGGCAGGGGCAGCTCGGCGAGGCCGGGCACCTCGCAGACCTCGCCGGTCAGGACCTCCACGTGCGCGTCCCGGTCCGAGCCGGGCCGGTACAGCAGGGCAAAGGCACGCCCGTCCTCGCCGAGGCCGGTCAGAGCATCCGGGGGGCCGGCCATGCTCGAATCCGTCCCATGCATATCGCTCCCCTTTGCGCGAGATCAGATGACCCGTCTCGATACTGCGGAGGCGGACGGCATCGCACAATGACGTGAAGCCGCCATCGCGTATTTCAGGTAACGGCCCGGCGGAATGGCGTGAATAACTGAACGAGGTGGCACTACCTGGGCGAGTAGTGGGCGGGGCGGTGCATCGCAATTACTGTCGTGGCATGCCGGTTCGACGAGAGCGGTGAAAACGACTGTGGATGTGCTGGTCCAAAAATATGGCGGTACCTCTTTGCAGACGCTCGACTGTGTTCGTCACGCCGCCCTCCGGATCGCGGCGGCGCGGCGGCGCGGACCGTCGGTGGCCGTGGTCGTCTCCGCACGCGGCGGCAGAACCGATGATCTGCTGCGACTGGCGGCCGACATCGGCGCTCCGTCCCCGTCCCGAGAACTGGATCAGTTGCTGGCCGTGGGCGAGCAGGAGTCGGCGGCGCTCATGGCCCTCACCCTGAACAGGCTGGGGGTGCCGGCGATCTCGCTGACCGGTCATCAGGCCGGCATCGAGACCACCGATCGGCATGGCGAAGCGCTCATCTCGAGGATCGGGGCGGCGCGGGTGCGGGCGGCTCTGGAAGCCGGCCAGGTCGTCGTGGTCACCGGATTCCAAGGGGTCGACCACGCCGGGGACATCGCCACGCTCGGACGTGGCGGCTCCGACACGACCGCGGTGGCCCTGGCGGCGCGGCTTCGCGCATCGGCCTGCGAGATCTACACCGACGTGGACGGCGTCTTCAGCGCCGACCCCCGCATTTTGCCCGCGGCCCGATGCCTGCCGTGGGTCCAACCTGGCGTGATGGCGGAGATGGCGTTCGCGGGCGCGAGGATTCTGCATACCCGTTGCATCGAACTGGCCGCCATGGAAGGGGTCGAAGTGCGCGTCCGTAACGCGTCATCGCAGGCGCCCGGAACCACCGTCGTCGACCGGCAGGACGGCAGGCCGCTGGAGACCCGGCGGGCCGTCGTGGCGGTGACCCACGACACCGACGTCGCGCGCGTGCTGGTGCACTGCCGGGACATCCGCCGGGACCTGGCTCCCGAGGTGTTCGAGGTGCTGGCCGCCCAGGGGGCGGTGGTGGACCTGGTGGCCAGGTCCGGGACCTACGAGAACGAGTTCCGCATGGGGTTCACGATCCGCCGCAGCCAGGCCGACTCCGTGCGGGCCGCACTGCACGAGCTGACGGCCGCCTTCGGCGGGGGTGTGCACTTCGACGAGAACGTCGGCAAGGTGTCGGTGGTCGGGATGGGCCTGCTCAGCCGTCCCGAGTACACGGCCAGGCTCATGGCCGCACTGGCCGCGGCCGGGATTCCGACGAGCTGGATCTCCACCTCCCAGATGCGGCTGTCCGTGATCGTGCCGCGGGAACGCACCGCCGATGCCGTCGAGACCCTGCACCGCGAATTCCACCTCGACCGGCATGAGCCGGCGGACGTCGCGTCCGCGACCTTTGGCCGTTCCGCCACCGTTTGAGAGAGGCAGGACACAGTGGCTGTACACAACGCTTCCTTCGCTCGAAGCCTCCGTCTGCGACGCCTGTTCCGGCAGGGCGACGGGCGCCTGCTCGTCGTACCGCTCGATCATGCCGTCACCGACGGACCGTTGCGCCGGGGCGATCTGAACTCCCTGCTCGGTGAGCTCGCCGGCACCGGCGTCGACGCCGTGGTGCTGCACAAGGGCAGTCTCCGCCATGTCGATCACGGCTGGTTCGGCGACATGTCGCTGATCGTGCATCTCAGCGTGAGCACGAGGCACGCTCCGGATCCGGATGCCAAGTACCTGGTCGCCCACGTGGAGGAGGCGCTGCGGCTGGGCGCCGACGCGGTCAGCGTGCACGTCAACCTGGGGTCGCCGCAGGAGGCCCGGCAGATTGCCGATCTGGCGGCCGTGGCGGGGGAGTGCGACCGCTGGAACGTCCCGCTGCTCGCCATGGTGTATGCCCGCGGACCCAAGATCAGTGACTCGCGGGCGCCGGAGCTGGTGGCGCACGCCGCGACACTGGCCGCCGACCTCGGCGCGGACATCGTCAAGACCGACTACGCGGGCACCCCCGAGCAGATGGCCGACGTGGTACAGAGCTGCCCGATCCCGGTCATCGTGGCCGGCGGCCCGCGCTCGGCCGACACCGAAACCGTGCTGTCCTATGTGTCCGACGTGCTGCGCGGCGGCGCGGCCGGAGTGGCCATGGGACGCAACGTCTTCCAGGCCGACCAGCCCGGCTGGATGGCAGCCACGATCGCGCGGCTGGTGCACGACTCACGGCACGTCCCGGACCGGGACGGCGCCGACAACCGGCTCGCCCTTACGCCCTGACACTCCCTGACCCTTTGCCGAGGAGATACCTGTGAAGCTGTGCTGGCTGGACATCCGTAACCTCAGCGGTGCCAAGGAAGCCATAGTCGAGGAGGCCGTCCACCAGAGGGTGGACGCCATCGTCGCGGCCGATCCGGCCGACCTGGAGCCGCTTCCCCCGACCGTGAAGAAGGTGCTGTTCCCGCAGAACCAGCCGCTGCCGGAGAAGCTGGAACCCGCCGACCTGGTCATCGTCGAGCCGGCCCGCCACGGGGAGCCCGCCGAGCTGGCACAGCAGTACCCCGACGTGGAGTTCGGCCGGTTCGTGGAGATCACGGACGCCGCCAGCCTCGAGGACGCCTGCCGCGCGGCGCGCCACGACAAGTGGAGCCTGCTGTACTTCCGCGACCCCACCAAGATCCCGCTGGAGATCGTGCTGGCCGCCGCCGCCGGTGCGGACGGCAGCATCATCACCCAGGTGGCCGACGTCGAGGAGGGGGAGATCGTCTTCGGCGTCCTCGAGCACGGCTCCGACGGTGTGATGCTCGCCCCCCGCGCCGTGGGGGAGGCCACCGAGCTGAAGGCCGCCGCGGTCAGCAAGGCGGCGGACCTGCCGCTGGTGGAGCTGGAGGTCACCGGGATCCGGCGGGTGGGGATGGGTGAACGGGCCTGCGTCGACACCTGCACGAACTTCGGGCTCGACGAGGGCATTCTCGTCGGCTCGCACTCCACCGGCATGATCCTGTGCTGCAGCGAGACCCACCCGCTCCCGTACATGCCGACCCGGCCGTTCCGGGTCAACGCCGGTGCGCTGCACTCGTACACGCTGTCGGCCAACGGACGCACCAACTACCTCAGCGAGCTCGTCTCCGGCGGCAGGGTGCTCGCCGTCGACGCGAAGGGCAAGTCGCGGGTCGTCACCGTGGGCCGGGTCAAGATCGAGACGCGGCCGCTGCTCGCGATCGACGCGGTCGCGCCCTCGGGGGTGAAGGTCAACCTCATCGTCCAGGACGACTGGCACGTGCGGGTGCTCGGTCCGGGCGGCACGGTGCTGAACGTCACGGATCTGACCCCGGGTACGAAGGTGCTCGGCTACCTGCCGGTCGAGCAGCGGCACGTCGGTTATCCGATCGACGAGTTCTGCATCGAGAAGTGAGCGATGGCCGCGATGGGGAGCGACCGGTGGCCGCGATGACCGCACAGCCCGTGCTGGATTTCCACGTGCGCCTGGCTCCCCGGCCGGGGGCCGGGGAGCGGCTCCTGTCGACGCTGGACGAGTGCGGGCTGGAGCGGGCGGTGGTGTGCGCGGGCGGCACCATCGATCTGGACCGCCTGTCCCGCCAGCTCATCGAGGGCGGGCACGTCGAGACCGACGCCGACAACGACGCGGTGCTGGAGACCTGCGCGGGCACCGACGGCCGCCTGGTGCCGTTCTTCTTCGCCAACCCGCACCGCTCGCCCGAGGTGTACCGGGCCAGGGCCGCCGAGTTCCGCGGCCTGGAGATCTCGCCCGCCGTGCACGGTGTCGGGCTCACCGATCCCCGGGTGGCCGAACTCATCGGCGTGGCGGCTGAGTTCGGTCACCCGGTCTATGCGGTGTGCCTGACCCGTCGCGGCGCGGGCGTGGCCGACCTGGCCGGCCTCGCCCGCCGGTTCCCCCAGGTGAGCTTCGTGCTCGGGCACAGCGGCATCGGCAACATCGATTTCCACGCCCTCAACCTGATCCGGGACGAACCCAACATCCTGCTGGAGACCTCCGGCGGCTACACGTGCGTGGCCGAGGCGGCGCTGAGCCGCCTCGGCGCCGGACGGGTGGTGTTCGGCTCCGAGTATCCGCTCCAGCACCCGTCCGTGGAGCTGGCCAAGTTCCAGGCGCTGCGCATACCGCCCGAGCAGTGGCGGCAGATCGCCTGGGACAACGCGCATCGACTGCTAGGAGAGGAGAAGCGGTGAACGACGCACGTTCGAGCCTGCCTCAGCTCGGCCAGTGGCACGGGCCGGAGGACCTGCAACGCCTCCAGGAGAAGCAGCTGTCGCAGACCGTCACCTGGGCAGCCCGCTCGCCGTTCTACCGCAAGCGGCTGAACTCGGCGGCCCTGCCCACGACCGTCGCCGACCTCGCCGGCCTGCCGCTGACCACGAAGCAGGACCTGCGGGAGAACTACCCGTTCGGGATGCTCGCCGTCCCGAAGGAGCGGCTGGCCACGTATCACGAGTCGAGCGGGACCGCGGGCCACCCCACACCCTCGTACTACACGGCGGAGGACTGGGTCGACCTGGCCGAGCGCTTCGCCCGCAAGTGGATCGGGATGTCCGCCGAGGACGTGTTCCTGGTGCGCACGCCGTACGCGCTGCTGCTGACGGGGCATCTCGCGCACGCCGCCGGCCGGCTGCGCGGGGCCACCGTGGTGCCCGGGGACAACCGGTCGCTGGCCATGCCGTACGCCCGCGTGGTCCGGGTCATGCACGACCTCGGCGTCACGCTGACCTGGTCGGTGCCGACCGAATGCCTTATCTGGGCCGCCGCGGCGGCCGCGGCCGGGCACCGGCCCGGCGCCGACTTCCCCGCGCTGCGTGCGCTGTTCGTCGGTGGCGAGCCGCTCACCGCCGCCCGCCGCCGCCGGATCAGCCGGCTGTGGGGGGTGCCGGTGATCGAGGAGTACGGCTCCACGGAGACCGGCAGCCTCGCCGGCGAGTGCCGGCACGGCCGGATGCACCTGTGGGCCGACCGGGCGCTGTTCGAGGTGTACGACCCGCAGACCGGCAAAGTCAGCGCGGAGGGCGAGGGTCAGCTCGTGGTCACACCGCTGTTCCGCGAGGCGATGCCCCTGCTGCGCTACAACCTCGAGGACAACGTGTCGGTCTCCTACGGCGACTGCGACTGCGGATGGAACCTGCCCACGGTCCGGGTGCTCGGCCGGGCGGCGTTCGGCTACCGGGTCGGCGCCGCGACGATCACCCAGCACAGGCTGGAGGAGCTCGTCTTCTCCCTCCCGGAGTCCTACGGCGTGGTGTTCTGGCGGGCGCGGGCGGAACAGACGCTCCTGCGCATCGAGATCGAGGTGTCCGAGGAGCATCGGGCCGGCGCCCAGGCGGAGCTGACGGCTTCGGTACGTGCCGCGTTCGGTGTCGACAGCGAGGTCGTCGGGCTGGCTCCGGGGACGCTGATACCGCGTGACGCGCTGACCGCCATGCCCGACGTGGTCAAGCCACGCAGCCTGTTCGGGCCCGACGAGGACTGGGGCAAAGCGCTCCTCTACTACTGAGGGGGACGACATGCCGCAGATACGGGTGGCCGTGGCCGGGGCCGGAATCGCAGGCCTCACCTTCGCCGCCGCCCTTCACCGGGGCGGAATCGACTGCCACGTCTACGAGCAGGCGGAGCAACTGACCGAGGTGGGGGCGGGGATACAGGTGGCGCCCAACGCCACCCGGCTGCTGCACCGACTGGGCCTTCGCGATCGGCTGCGCGCCGTCGCGGTCGCACCGCAGGCGATCGAGATGCGCCGCTGGGACGACGGCAGGCTGCTGCAACGCACTCCGCTGGGCAGCATGTGCCGCCGCCGCTTCGGGGCGCCCTATTACGCCGTGCACCGTGCGGACCTGCACAGCGGCCTGCTCTCGCTCGTGCCACCCGACAGGGTGCACCTCGGTGCCCGCCTCGACGCCGTGACGCAGAGCGCCGACGAGGCGCGGCTGCGCCTGTCGGATGGTACGACGGTCGCGGCGGACCTGGTCGTGGGAGCCGATGGCATCCACTCGATCATGCGCGAGCAGATCGTGGCCGATCAGCCACGGTACTCCGGGCAGACGATCTACCGGGGCCTGGTGCCGGCGGAACGGGTGCCCTTTCTGCTCACCGATCCCCGGGTGCAGTTGTGGCTCGGACCGGACCAGCACCTGGTTTGCTACCCGGTGTCGTCCGGCCGGCAGGTGAGCTTCGGCGCGACCGTCTCCGCCTCGGACTGGCGGGAGGAGTCCTGGTCGGCGCGGGGTGATGTCGCCGAGCTCGCCACCGCGTACGCGGGCTGGCACCCGGACGTCGCACGCCTCATCGGCGCGGCGGAGACAGTCAGTAGGTGGGCGCTGCACGATCGCCAGAGCATCGACCGGCTCAGCTCGGGACGGGTGACCGTCATCGGCGACGCCGCGCATCCGATGCTGCCGTTCCAGGCGCAGGGCGCGAACCAGGCGATCGAGGACGCCGTCGTGCTCGCGGTCTGTCTGGCCGACGCGGGCCCGGGCGGCCTGAGCGCGGCCTTGCGCCGCTACGAGCGGATCCGCCTTCCCCGCACCACGCGGATCCAGCGCCAGTCCCGGGACAACGCGAAGACCTTCCACCTGGTTGACGGGGACGCGCAGCGCCGCCGCGACACCTCCGCCCAGGCCTCATCGGGTCTGGACCGGCATGAGTGGCTGTTCGGCTACGACGCCGAGGAAGCCACCACGACCAGCAGGAGTTCATGATGGAACTGACCGGAATCGAGTCGAAGGTCGCACTGGTCACCGGTGCGGCGCAGGGCATCGGCGCCGCCGTGGCGGGCACTCTGGCGGGCGCGGGAGCGCTCGTCGCGGCCGTGGACCGCAACGCCGAGGGGCTCTCCACCGTCGTGACCAAGCTCGAGGCCGAGGGCGTGTCGGCCCGCGGCTACTCGGTCGATGTGTGCGACAGCGAGGCGGTGGACGCGCTCGTGCGGCGTGTCGAGGACGAGATGGGGCCCATTGGCATCCTCGTCAACGCGGCCGGCGTCCTGCGCACCGGCAGGGTGGTCGAGCTGTCGGACCGGCAGTGGAACGAGATCTTCTCGGTCAACGCGGGCGGTGTGTTCAACGTGTCCCGGGCGGTGGCCCGGCGGATGATCCGCCGCCGCCGCGGCGCGATCGTGACCGTGGCGTCCAACGCCGCCGGTGTGCCACGCATGGAGATGGCCGCATACGCCGCATCGAAGGCCGCGTCCGCCCAGTTCACCCGGTGTCTGGGGCTGGAGCTCGCCGACTACGGAATACGGTGCAACGTCGTCTCGCCCGGCTCGACCGACACGCCCATGCTGCGCTCGATGCTCGGCGAGGATGCCGATCCGAGGCAGGCGATCGAGGGCTCGCCGGCCGCGTATCGCGTCGGCATTCCGCTGCGGAAGCTGGCCCAGCCGCGGGACGTGGCCGAGGCCGTCGCGTACCTCGTATCCGACCAGGCCGGTCACGTCACTATGCACGACCTGTACGTGGATGGCGGCGCCGCCCTGCACGTCTGACGTCGTCGAACGGAAACAGGAGGCGAAGCATGGCTATGACCCCGATCGCGCCGTACCGCATGCCAGGCGATGGCGATCTGCCGGACACGGCGGTGCCCTGGCGCCCGCGCCCGGACCGGGCCGTCGTGCTGGTGCATGACATGCAGCGGTATTTTCTGCGCCCGTTTCCGGCCGGGCAGTCTCCGCTGACCGAGTTGCTCGCCAACATCGCGAAGCTGCTCGCGGCGGCGCGTACGGCCGGAGTGCCGGTGATGTACACGGCGCAGCCGGGTGGCATGAGCCGCCAGGACCGCGGGCTGCTGCAGGACTTCTGGGGTCCCGGCATGGGTGTCGAGGAGGCCGATCGCGGCATCGCCGACGATGTCGCCCCCGAGCCGGACGACACGGTGCTGACCAAGTGGCGCTACAGCGCGTTCTTCCGGAGCGACCTGGAGGAACGACTGCGGCGGTCGGGACGGGACCAGCTCATCGTGTGCGGTGTCTATGCGCGCATGGGGTGCCTCATCACCGCCTGCGACGCGTTCAGCCGCGACATCCAGCCGTTCCTCGTGGCGGACGCGCTGGCCGACCTGTCTCTCGACGACCATCTCATGGCACTCCGTTATGCCGCGGACCGTTGTGCGGTGCCCTTGACCACGGCCGACGTGCTGGCCGAGCTGGAAGCCTAGGGGTGTCTTTCCGCTCTCCGCCCGTCGCGGAGAGCGGAAAGACCCCTGGCGGGCCGGGTTCGTCATGGCGCCCGCGAAACCATCACCTATTCATGGAGGAACACGTCAATGTCCGATCGCACTCATGTCGTCGTCATCGGCGGAACGTCGGGGATAGGGCGGCATTTCGCCCAGTCATGCGCCGAACGCGGACACGACGTGGTCATCACCGGCCGTTCGGAGGACCGGACCAAGAGCGTCGCCCATGAGATAGGCGGGCGGACTCGCGGGCTCGCACTGGACCTGGCCGATCCGGAGCGGATCGTGGCCGCGCTGGCCGATGTGCAACGCGTCGATCAGCTGGTGCTCTCGGCGCTCGACCGGGACTACAACACGGTGCGCGAGTACCGTCCGGCGGACGCGATCCGTCTGCTGACGGTGAAACTCACCGGTTATACGGCGGTCCTGCACGCCCTCGCCCCGCGGATGACCGACGACAGCGCGGCCGTACTGCTCGGCGGCCTCGCCAGTCACCGGCCCTATCCCGGCTCCACGACCGTGACGACCGCCAACGGCGGCATCAGCGCGCTGGTGCGAACGCTGGCCGTGGAACTCTCGCCGATCCGGGTCAACGCCCTGCACCCGAGCATCGTCTCCGACACACCGTTCTGGAGTGACAAGCCCGCCGCACGCGAGGCCGCCCAGACGCGTGCGCTGACCAAGCGGCCGGTGACAATGCAGGACTGCACCGAGGCGATCACCTTTCTGCTGGAGAACCGCGCGATCAACGGTGTCAACCTGAACATCGACGGCGGAGACGTGCTCATCTGACGCTTGTCGTGATCCGCCACGGCCCCCAGCGGCCGGTCGCGCCCTGCCCGTGCTCCCGCTGCGCGCGAGCGTAGCGGGAGAGATCACGGGCCGAGAACAGGGCCATGCCGGCATGGAAGCCCGTCACCGGTACCGGAAGCCGCGTCCAATAGGCGAGCCGGCCGTCGACGCGGAACTCCACTTCCGACGTCTCGGCCCGGTAGGTGATGGCGTAGCCGTGCCCACGCCCCGGGTCCATCGGCACATCCAGAACCACCCGGTGGATGTAGTGCTCGTGAGGCGCGGTCACGCCGGGAAGCAGCAGCCGTTCGACAACCGCGTACACGGTGTCATTGGTCGCGGCGGCATTGAGGACGACGCCGGTTTGCAGGTCGAAGAGGTTCACCGTGCCGTAGGCGTCGAGCAGGTCATAGGGGACCTGGCCGTAAGTCCGCACAGCCATGTCGACATCGAACGTCAGCACGCCCGCCGCCGGCGCGGTGAAGCGGTGCACGGACTGGTACATCTGCTTGGCGTTGTTCTGCCTCGGGTCCGAGTCGTGGAAGCGCGTGAACGGGTTGACAGTCAGCTCCAGTTGCCCATCACCGGTACGCACCCGTGCGTTGCGATCCCGGTAGTGGTGTCTGTCGCCGTCGGCTCCCGTTATCGACATGATTCTCCAGCGGGCGGGATCGAGCTCGCCGCTGGTGAAGTCGTCGTACGTCCATGCGTTGGTCTTCAGTACCGACGTCATAGCACACACGATCGGCCCCGTTGCCGTCGGCGGACATCACACGTTCACGCGGTTCGGCCGGAGGCGGCACGCCATTCCTCCACGGCCCGCCAAAAATCCCGTGAACGGGCCATGCCCGTGCGGGCGCGATGGTCTGAGACTGCGGTACTGACTGACCGCCACATCACGACGTCGTCATCACGACGTCCTCAATGAGGGAGGTGTCGTGAGCATGGTGGATCCGCGACGGACAGCGACCGTTACGTCGCGGTGTATGACAGCGTCCAGTTCAAGGCTCTGCGGCGTCAATCGAATGCCTTTCCCGTTCGGGCGATGGTGATCTGCGGGGTGTACCTGCGGTTCGCCCGTACCCGGCTGGATCCCCTCGGTGAGCAGATCCGGGCGGACCTGGAAGGAGGTCTCCGATGAATCCACCCGCGGTAAATAACACGTGGGCGGTGACCGGGATCGCCACCGCGATCCTCATCCTCCTCGCGGTCGTGATCTTCGCCATCATGAGGTCGGCGCGCGGCAGCATACGCACCCCCGACGATTTCCTCCTCGCGGGTCGGAGGACCGGCGTCCGTCGGAACGCCCTCGCGGTGCTCGGCGGATTCATCATGTACTCGACCGTGATCGTCATGATCGGGCACATCGCGCTGAACGGCTACGACACCATTCTCCTGCTGACGGCATTCACGATCGGCTCGGTGCTCGGGGTGCTGATCTACGCCGCGCCGATGCGCAACGTGGGCGGGCACACGCTGGGCGACCATTTCGTGCTGCGCGCCCGCCAGCGCCCGGCACGAATCGCCTCGGCGGTCGTCACCCTGACGACTTACACCTTGCTCATGGTCGCCATGCTGGCCGCGATCGGTTTGGTCACCGCCCGGATGTTCACCACGAGCTCCACGGTGAACCTGCCCTTCGTGGCCGCCCTCGGTGTCGGTGCCATCGCGGTACTCGGCGGAAAGAACATCGGTTCGCAGGTCCTGGACCGCGGCATCACCTTTCCCGAACTCGTGGACGAGCTCGGCGGTAAGTGGGCCGTCGGCGCGGTCGGTGCGATCGCCATGGTGTCGGTCGCCGCGATTTTCGCCGCTTTGCTGATCAACGGGGTGACGTCCTTCACCAAGGACATCGACGCGGCGCGTGGCCGGCGGCTGGAACCCGCCGCCGAACTGAAGGCGATACGGCGCAACGCACTGGCCATC
The DNA here is from genome assembly GCF_040655115.1 of Streptomyces atratus. GTDB lineage: Bacteria > Actinomycetota > Actinomycetes > Streptomycetales > Streptomycetaceae > Streptomyces > Streptomyces atratus_D. The sequence goes on from NZ_JBFAJH010000017.1 coordinate 65,354, forward strand.
GGTCTCGTTTCCCTCGTCGTGGGTACGGCGATGGTGCCCCTGATGAGCCACATCCTCATTCCGACAACGATCGGCCGGGGCGGCACAATGGTCCTGGCGCCGGTCATCTACTTCCTGTATGGGCGGCGCTTCAACACCGCGGGACTGAAGTGGACGATCTACGGCGGGCTGGCCGTGACCCTCGTCCTGGCCGTGTTCTCCAACGGGATCTCGAGTGATCCCGGCAACGCAATGTTCCCCGACCTCAACTTCAAGATTATTGACGTCGAACCCGGCCTGATCTCGATACCGATTGCCTTCCTGCTCGGCTACATCGGCTCGATCACCAGCAGCGAACGCAACGACGCCGGCTTCGCCCAGATACAGGTCCGTGCCCTCACGGGTGCCGTCATTCCCGCTCACAAGCTCACGGACACGGGTGACCGGGAGAGCCGGACGCCCAGCGAAGCACACTGAACAACCGCGAACGGTGTGGGGCGGTCGAACCGCCCCACACCCTTTTTGGAGGGACAATCGTGGATCCGGTACCGGTTCTGGTCGTGGGCGCGGGCCCAGTCGGCATGGTCGCCGCTCTGGCGCTCGCCCGCCAGGGAGTTCCCTGCGTTCTCGTCGACCAGGACTTCGAGACATCCGTTCACCCGAAGCTGGACTACGTCAACTCCCGCAGCATGGAGTTCTTCCGACAGCTCGGCATCGCTGACGACGTCCGTCGCGCTGGTGTCGCGCCCGAGTACCGGGCGGACGTGATCTGGTCGACCGGTCTCGCCGGTGAGCCGATCACCACGTGGGGACTTCCCTCGGTGTCCGAGGAGTGGCGACGCATCACCGAGCACAACGACGGCACCCAGCCCGTCGAACCCGGCCAGCGCATCTCCCAGATCGACCTGGAGCCGGTCCTGCGCGCCCGCTGCCGCCGCAATCCCCTCATCGACCTGCGATGCGGTCTGCGGTTCGACTCCCTCACCCAGGACGACGACGTGGTGACCAGCCACCTGGTCGATGTGATGACCGACGACCAGGTCCGGCTGCAGTCCCGGTACGTGATCGGTTGCGACGGTGCGTCGAGCCGGGTCCGCGAGGTGGTGGGCATCGGCGAGGAGGGCTTCGACGTACCTGGGTTGCCGGGCGCCTTCATGGTGCACTTCAAGAGCCGTGATCTGGAAACCTTGTACCGGCATGGGCGGTTCTGGCACTACTTCGCCTTCAGGTACATCATCATCGCCCAGGACGAGGTGGACACCTGGACCGCGCATGTCAACGGCATGGAGCCGTCCGAATTCGATATACCACCGGCCGATCCGGCGGCATTCCTGCGCGAGACGATGCAGACGGACCTGAAGATCGACAAGGTGCTTCTGACCTCTCGCTGGCGCCCCGGCTTCATGATCGCGGACCGGTACCGCGCCGGACGGGTTCTTCTCGCCGGCGACTCCGCTCATCGCATGTTCCCGACCGGCGCCTACGGAATGAACACGGGCATCGGCGACGCGGTCGACGCGGCCTGGAAGATCGCCGCCCTCGTCAAGGGATTCGGTGGCCCCGGTCTGCTCGACAGCTACGAGGCAGAACGCCACCCGGTAGGTCTGCGCAACATGCACACGTCACACCGGCATCTCGGCGTGCACCTCAAGGCGGGGGAACTCCTTCGCGAGGGCGCCTCGCCGCAGACCATCGCATCCTTCCTCGAAGCCGAGCGGGGCGAGAACGAGTACCGGGGAATCGAGTTGGGTTACCGCTACAACGACTCGCCCATCGTCTGCCAAGAGGATTCGCCCGAACCCCCGTGGAAGCCGCGGGAGTACACACCGACGACCTGGCCCGGAGGTCGCCCGCCCAGCCTTCTCCTCGAAGACGGGAAGCCGATCTACGATCACTTTGCCCTGCCCTTCACACTCATCGACTTCGCCGGCGACGGCAGCGCCGACGCGCTCCTCGAAGCGGCAGCCGCTCAGGGTCTGCCGGTCACCCATACCGTGGTGACCGACGCCGGCGCCCGGCAGGCATGGGAACGCGACCTCGTTCTTCTCAGGCCCGACCACCACGTGGCCTGGCGCGGGAACAAGGTTCACCCGAACCCGGCTTCAGTCATCCAGCGCGTACGGGGTGCTGTGTGAGGGGGGTTGGGTGAGGCGCGCCGGTCGCACGCTCGTGGCTGTTGTCACGGGCGGGGCAGGACGAACAAGACGCGCGGTGGTCGAGGGCGAAGTGGAGCCGCTCCCTCATGGTCCTCCGCCGCCACAGCGGCATCGCCAGTACTCCCAGCGGCAGTTCGGTCCGCATGTGGATGGCGACCTGTCGGCCGACGATGGTGGGCGGTGGCGTGTCGCGCCCTTGATCGTTGATCACGATGGGCGTGGTGGGGACCCGTGCGCGTGCAGCGATCGTCTGCAGTCGGCAGACCTGTGGGGCGGCGCCCGAAAGTATCGCTGAACGTCCGTTGTGGCACGAGCGGCACCGGGCTGCGCTCGGTTCGCGCCCGCGGGCCGGGTGCCGGACCGGCGGTCGCGCGGCGACACCGGCGCACCGGAACCGGCGAGCTCTCGCCCGTCACCACGGCCGTCGGAAGAAAACGAGCGACACCGTCAAGTCGCCACCGGACTGCTCTCTCACCGCCGAACCGCCGAACCGCTGGTCAGGCGGCGAGGCGGCCGGCGCACGCATGTGAACGTTCGGGCGGGAACACGCCTCTCCACGCGCCACCGCCGACCATGCACGAGCCCGTCAGGAACCCGGCGCCGTTCCCTTGGCCCACGCCTCGATGAGCTCGCCGGCCTGGTCGACGTTGAGCCTGGGATCGCACAGCGAGGTGTAGTGACGCTGCAGTTCGTCCTCGTTCTCCACTGATCCGCCGATGCATTCCGTCACGTCGTCCGCCGCGACCTCAAGGTGGAGTCCGGCGGCGTGCTGCCCGTTCTCTTCAAGGATGTCGCGGAATCGCAGCGCCTCAGTGATCACGTCGGTGAGATGGCGTGTCTTGAGACCGAGCCGGGATGTCACCGTGTTGCCGTGCATGGGGTCGCTCAGCCAGACCACCGGGTGTCCGGCATTCGCCACACAGCGGACGATGGGCGGCAGGACCTCCTGAATCCGGTCCCGGCCCATCCGCGGTATCAGCACGAGGCGGCCGGGCTCGCGTCGCGGGTCGAGCGCCTCACACACGCGCAGTATCTCGTCAGGGTTCGCGGTCGGTCCGATTTTGCATCCCACCGGATTCATCACAGAGGAGAGCAGAGCGACATGCGCGTCGGCCGGCCGACGCGTCCGTTCCCCCACCCAAGGCAGGTGAGTCGACGTCAGGAACAGGTCGTCCGTGTCCGGGTCGCGGCGGATCAATCGGGACTCGTAGTCGATGACCAGGGCCTCATGGCTCGACCACGGCCCTTCCATCGTGGCCGTGCGACCGTTTCCCCGGCGGTGCGTCTGCATCGCCCGCTGCACCTTTTCGCTGGCGTCATAGGCCCACAACATGCGTCGCGGGTCGGGCTTCCGGGTCGCTGGCGTAGCAATATCCGAATTAATCATGTGTCCCCGAAACGAAGGCATGATCAGTGTGCCGTGACGTTCGGTCTCCTGCGACCTGGGTTTGGCGAACTGCCCACCCATGCGGCCCACACGAATGACGCTCTGTCCCGTGAGTTCGCTGAATCGATCTCCCAGCTCGTCGATGACACGTAGCTTCTCCGATATATGTCTGGGCGCGCATTCGTAGAAGCTTTCCGCGCAGTCGCCCAGTTGAAGCAGGAGAGCGCCGGTAGTCATCAGTCTCGACAGCGACCACCGCAGCCGCCGTATCTCCGAGGCCGTCACCAGGGGCGGAGCCGACGCCAGCCTTTGACAGGCCGCGTGGTAAGCGGCGTGGTCTCGCCAATCCGGTTGCTGGGCTGCTGGCATGTCCGCCCACGGCCCGAGTTGGGTGAAGTCCGCCGTTGAGCTGGATGGCTGCATGGGTGCTCCCGTCGAGAGATCAGCGAGATGTGCCTCCGGGATCCCCGGCAGACCGCGAGCCGGTCGCCCGAATGAGCGGATGTCCGTTCGTCCGGACCGGCCCGACCGCGCCGGAGCTTTCCGCCCGGTCGAAGCGTTTGCCGATAGCGTGGCCCAGCGGCCGGTGCGTGCACATCACGTCTTTGCGCCGCTGAACACACGTTCTTCCCGGGGGGGCCGGTACTTCAGCCGTGCGTCGCGATCTCGGTCCCCGTGGTCGCGGGTGGCACAGTGGCTGTGGCGGGCGTGGGCTCGGCGGGCGCGGCACCGGGACGACCGGGCGATGACGACGGCTGCGGGCACGGGCGGGGCGGCCCGGACCGGTCCTGGCAGCAGGCCGCGTCCTCCAACCGAACGCCGGGTGCGTACGCCTCGCGGTCGATCGGCGCCCGGCCGGCATCCGTGGCGTACGCGCGGAACACGGCGACGTGGCAGTTCTCGATCGCACGAAGGGCGTTCCCGAGCCGGCCCGCACACCAGGCCGGACGCGACCAGACCATTGCACCCGGTCCGGCGTCGCGTGCCCGGCATGCTCCGCGGTCTGCCATCTGTTCCTGCGCTCGACCGGCGCCACCGGCGCCTGCACATACGTCATCGTCATCCGGTGCGGCTTCACTCCGGAGGACACTTCCGCCAGGCAGGCGAAGAAGTCATCGACCCAGCCCGACCGGACAAGCTCAGTACTGACGCACAGAACAACGCGGGCATCCGCCGGATGAACCGGACATCACGCGACTACGCCGGAGCCCTGGGAGCTGTCGATCAATAACTCCTCGGTTTGTCAGGGGGGTTGGGGTCGTAGGATCCGGGTGTGATGGAGGGGACCGAGGCGGTATTGGCGGCACGGCTCGGCAAGTTGCTGCCGCATCTGCATGAGCGGCAGCGGCGCCTGGTGTCGGGGGCCGCTGCCGGCGTACTGGGGCATGGCGGGATTCGTGTTGCCGCCCGTGCCGCTGGGGTCGCGGAGTCGACGGTCTCGCGTGGTGCGGGCGAGCTGGATCGTGGGCTGGGAGCCGTCCGGGCGGGTCCGAGCCGCAGGTGCGGGGCGTAAGCGGCTGGTGGATGCCGATCCGGGGCCGATCCCGGCATTGCCGGCGCTGGTCCAGCCCGATCAGCGCGGTGATCCGGAGTCCCCGCTACGCTGGACGGTCAAGTCCACCCGGAACCTGGCCGCCGAGTTGGCCGGTCAGGGACACCGGGTCGGCCATGACACCGTCGCCGCTGACCAGCCACGAAGTCGTGGTCAACACCATCGGCGCCACCACGACGCGCACCCGACAGGCTCCAAGCGTCCACGCCGAGTTCGACCCCGGCACCTACCCCACCGGTCTGACCGTGTCCGACGCGGTGATGGACTCCTTGCCGCTGTCCGAGCACGAGTGGCACGGGAAGTGGAACTACACCCTGCGGCCCGAACCGTCCGCTGCGGTCGAGGCACCGCCCGGTGAGGATCGGACCCAGCCGGAGGACCGAGCCCCGAACTGGTTGCACCACCCGGTGATCTGCGGCATGGAGACACGCGAGTTCGCCGCGCTGCCGGCCGACGTCGAGCAGTACATCCTCGACCACCCTCCCATCAGCCTGCACCACAAGCGGGCCCGGCACCGCACCTTGCGGCGCGGCCCGCTCTCGCTGTCCGATCGGCTGCCGGCCACCGTGATGCGACACCGCTGGAAGACACAAGTCAGGGCGTTGACCGCACTGTTGGGCTCGCCAAGGGAGGCAGGCGGCGACGCGGTCCACGAGATCACCCCGGTCCTGGAAGGGTTCAGCCACCCCATCAAGCCCGCCCCGATCACCGCAGCCACCGCCCAGGACCTCGCGAACCTCATCAGAGAGGACAGCACCAAAACGATCAGTTATTAATCGACAGCTCCCTGCCTTCACCGGCACTACGACTTTCACGCTGAGCTGAGGTTGCGCCCGGCGCCCTTTGCTCGAGTTCCTGCGCGAATTCCAGCCAGGCCACGGCACACGACCGAGCCAACTCGGCGACGGATTTCCGCCAGTGCGGTGGCACGGCATCGATCACCTCGCACCACTCGACCGGCTCGATAGCGCGACTGTCGACCCACCGGACGAAGGCGCGGCCATTCTCCGCATACTTCACCGCGGGATCCTTGCTCAGATTGACCCGCACCGAGCGCCAGTCGATGCTCTGACGAGCGTTGCCCACTCTGTGCCGCTGTGCCTCCACAGCGCCCTCGACGGATGGTCCGCGTTCCTTGGCCGTGCCGGGCTGCGATGTCAGGACCGGGTCCCGGCCCGCTCGCAGGCGTTCACGCACGTCTCGCGCTGTGCCCACCGAGACGCCGGCCTCCCTGGCGATGGCACGCAGGGGCGCATCGGGCTTCATGGCGATGACCTCGCTCGCCCGCCGCCTGCCCGCCGAACCGTCCACGGGACGGACCCGCCCGTCTCTCCCCACACGGCCGCTCTCCCGCTCGGCCGGGACAAATGAGCGCTGCCGGATCGCGCTCACCGTCGCCGGAGACAGCCCGGCAGCAGCCGCGACAGCCCGGTCCGACCATTGCGGATATATCGAGAGGATACGGCTGGCCGCCGCCTCACGATCGGCCAGGGAAAGCGGCAGCCCATGCTTGATGTTGGCATGGACAGAGAGCAGAAATGCTTCTTTGTCGTCACCTTCGAAAAACTTGACGGAGATGGTCTCGTCACCCCGGAGCTTCGCAGCTCTCAGGCGATGCATGCCGTCAATGACCGTCATCGTGCTCCGGTGCACGAGAACCGGTGGAAGATCCTGCGCCGCAGCCAACAGCTTTACATGTTCGGAATTTTCCCCGGCCAGTCGGGGTGAATAACCAGGAAGAAGCGAGAATATCGACACCGAAACCGGGGTCGTTTCGTCCGGTGCGACCGGCCCCTCCGTATGTGCCTCCCGCACGACAAATCCCTTGCTGGATGAGTTACTGTCTGTTTCCAGGGCCTCTAAATTGCTCCACATCCGAACACTCACCTATCGACGGTAGGAGCTGGTGTACGTACGGAAACTGGTCCTGCGGAAGCCAACATGAGACACCACTCCAGTGCGCCGCATCTGATGTTCTATCCCCGGAAAGCAATACGTCTTCCCTCACGCATCATTGCCGGAGGGCCTTGCCTTGAGCAACACCCGCACGGGCTCCAGCGTGGGTAGTGTCTACTACTCGATCGAGCAGTAGACGAGAAGAAGCTGCTCAGCTAACCTGGTTCTGAATTCACCAACCTCGTTTCAACGAAGCGCCAACCTCTTTCCATTGAGTGAACCGTATCCCCGGGAAGGCGCACTTACGCGCGGAGTCGATTCCTTCCGTCCGCCGGCGATCGCTGCAAGACGTGGAACGTCGACCGGAAGGAGAAATCCGGTGAGGAATTTCAGACGGCTGCGGAGTCGGCGGCTCGGGTACGCGGTGACCATCGCCACCGCGGTTGCCCTGGTGGGATCCCTGGCCAGTGCCGCGCCGGCGCCCTCACAGAAGGCGACAGGCTTCGACCTCGACAGCGGGAACGCTCTGATCGAAGTCGTCTACCCCAAAGTTCCAGCGAGTGTCGCACGAGCAGAGCTCCGGCCGTTCTGTGTCGTTGACCGTGGATCACGCCATGTTGATAGAAATGCTGTGGTTTGACGCCATAGCCCCATATCACCCGACGGCGAGGGTATCTTTTCGGATCTCGGCGCCGGCCGAGAGATGAACGCACGACGCGCAACAGGAACACCGCTGTCATCTACTCCACCTCTACCTTGCTCAACGCGCTCCTTCCACAATGCAAGTCCAGGTGGCTTGGCATGATGGAATCGGCGGGTCTCTACAGTTCCCACCGGAAAGGCGTATGGGTGGCCGTGAGTACAACCGGCAGCCCTACGCCGTACGACAGTCCCACTCAGTTCAAGGCCTCTCCACCGACCAATAGCAACCACCACAATCACAGGGCCTACAAACGTCAAGCCGACGAGGTCCTGAAAGCATCGACAGGCCTGAACGATCGCCAGAAGATGACCGCTTCCTTCCTCGTGACCGCTTCCTCGTGACCGATTCCGGCTGCCGACGGTGCCCTCGGGCTCCGTCGGCAGCCGGCTGCTGTCTGCCCAGCCGGCTCGGCGACGGAGGCTCGTCAGGGAAGCCTTCCGCAACAGCTGCCCCCGGGTGGGTGAGTTGAGGAATGACGCCGGACGCACTTTCAGCCATCCACGGACTGCGGCTGATCCGCCGCCGTCCCGGCAGCCACCACCCTTGGAGCTCACTTCCGGCGAATCTCCAGCACGTGCGTTCTCACCCGGCGAGATGGACAACTTGTGTATGGACATGCCCTGATGGCCTGCTCGTCCGTGCTCGGATGCGGCGAACGCGGCCCCTGATGATCAAGGTTACCGAAGCCTTTGATCATGAACAGGCGTCGCGTTCGCGTGTCGTCGTCTCCGATCGATGTTCTCCAGCGCCACTGCGGGGACATCGGCCTGCGCTGCCCATCCGCCGATCTGCCTGAACTCTCCTTGCTGCGGGAGGTGTTGCGCGTGTTCTGGGCGATGAGCGACGCGGCAGTGCGCCCGCCGACAAACACCTCCATCCCGGCCGCGAAGGCTGTGACCGGCCCACTTCGCCCGAGCGCGGTCAAACGGGTCATCAACCCGTCAAACGCCTTTTCAGTGAAGGTCGAGGGTAGAAGAGTTGAGGCTGGAGGGGTTAAAGTTAAAGTCATTTTACTGCTCTTAAGCACAACGGGGGGATAATGTCAATGATCTACCGTGTGTTGGCAGTAAGGTTACAGTTACCTTTTTCGACGGCACGCGACATCAGTCCCGGAGTTCCGAGCCGGGCTCCCGCTCCCGGCGAACCGGAGACTTGGTGGCACCCGCCCACCACCGTCTGTCACGGTTCCCGAACGGTCAGGGCGGCCGCGCCTGCGGGATTCGGCGGTTCAGGAGACCGGTGGTGTTCGTCTACGAACACCGTCCGGTCGGTGCGCGCGACCGGCGGAGTCGGCTCTCGCGCTCAGGCCGACCCTGGGGGCACGTCGATGACAGGTGTCCTTCCGTTTTGTCTCGCGGCGGCGAAGACGCATTCCCGGTTGATGGAGAGGTGCGCCCGCAGAGACTTGTCCCCGGCCCTCGATGTCTCCTCCGTGGGGACTCGGCCGCGACCCGACCGGGAGCTGATACGTCTCGCGGTCACGGCGGACAAGCGGTTCTGCGCGAGGAACGTCCACGATGTGCTCGGCCGCACCCGCACTCCGGCCACGCTGCCCCGGCCGGTCCGGGAGGCGTTCGGGCGGGCGGCGCGGGAGGCGGCTGCCGGCATCATCCAGCACAGTGAAGCCGATCGCTGCTCAGTCGAGGTCTGGACCGGCACCAGGACCGCGCATCTGCGGATCACCAACGACGGTGTTGGGCTGCGCGGTGCGGTCCGCGGGACCGGGCTCGCCGGTCCGACGACGCGGCTGCGCGCCGTCGGCGGCACACTCATCCACGGCCCCGGCCCTGATCTCACCCATCGCGTCGAAGTGACAGCGCCGTTCAGCCGCAGTGACTGGTGGAGGGAAGATGGCGATCAAGGTTGTCCTGGCCGAGGACGAAGCCCTCACCAGAGAGGCCCTCACCGCACTTCTCCAACAGTCGGGAGACATTGAGGTCGTCGCCCACACAGGACGGGGCGACAGCGTGCTGGAGCTGGTGGACGACCACCAGGCGGGGCTCGCCGTTCTCGATGTGTGCATGCCGGGCATGAACGGGATCGAGGTCGCCGAGCAGCTGCACCGGGAACGGGCCGGTTTCCCGGTGGTGCTCCTGACCTGCGACGCCCGGCCCGGGCACCTCCAGCGGGCCATGAAGGCCGGTGTGCGGGGAATCCTCACCAAGGGGACCTCGATCCGCGAGCTGTGCAGGGTGATCCGTGAGGTGGACGCGGGGGGAGGGCACGTCCCCCTCGAGCTGGTCGCCGAGATGCTGGCCGCCGGCGAGAACCCGCTGACGGCCCGCGAGGCGGAGATCCTGAAGGCGGCCGAGGACGGCCGCCCCCTCAGCGCCATCGCGTCCCAGCTGCACCTGAGCCCGGGAACGGTGCGAAATCACATTCACTCGGCCATCCGCAAGCTGAAGGCCGGGAACAGGATGAGTGCCGTGCACGCCGCGTCGCGGGCCGGCTGGATCTGAGACGACGGAAGCGGACGGGGCACCGGCCGCGGCCACGCGCCTTCGACCGCGATGGCTCGGTCGGCCCGACCGTCCCGGTGGCCGGTTCCGGCCCTGGTGGGGGCCGGTGGGGTGGCCGGACTCCGTCCGCCTTCGCTGCGTCGGCGTACGGCCGGGCAACGGCTGACCGTCAGGCGGGTGTGGTGCCGCAGGCGCTGTCACGTTGTTGGGTGTGTGAGTGTCTGATGGCGCGTCGGGGCGTGGTGGGCTTGCGCTTCGGCCTGTGGTCAGGCCGTGGTGGGCGGGTCGGCAGAGCCGGTGATCTGGTCCCAGATGGCGAAGCGGACGGTCATCCCGGCTCGGTGGTCGGAGGCTGTCATCAGGTGGCGGCGTGGGTCGGAAGTGGGGTGAGATGCCGCTGAACGCGGCCAGGAACTGCTGGGCTCCGCCGACGGAGCGGAAGCCCTTCATCGCGCGTTCACGCTGCCTTGTCGGCCGGTGGCTGTTCTCTGCCTGGTTGTTCAGGCCCTTGTGCGAGCGGTGCTCGACCGAGGGCATGACCTCGCGGTGGGCCGCGCCGTAGGAGCGCAGCTTGTCCGTGACGACCACCCTCGGCACGATGCGGAGTAGCCCGCCTACGGTCGTCGTAGGCGCGGGAGAGTACCGACACGATGGGCCCCCTCCACTACAACGGTTTTCCCGGGGGCGATCTCTGTGAACCCGGCGTCACGCACCACCGGCAGTCCGCTCACGGTGAGTTCCGCCCAGCGGGCGGCGTCCGGGGTGGCGACGGAGAGCGGGAAGCCTGCCTCCCGCCACGCCTTGCGCTCCGTGTCCGACAGTTCCCACCAGGCGAGCTGCGCGCCGTGCCCGACCTGTGCCATCTCCTTGCCCGCGGACATGTCGAGCTCCGGGTTCAGCCAGAGCACCGGGCCGGACGGGTCGGGTGCGGCGGGCGGCTCGTGGTCGTCCAGGTCCGTCCCCGACACCTGGAGCTTCGCCAGCTCCTTCGGCCAGCCGTCCAGCGGAACCGGTGGGAACACCCGTACCTCGGCGCTCTCGCCCGTGACCGTGATGCCGGGCAGCGCGGACGCCTTGCGCCACTCCGCGCCGCGCGCCCGCCGCACCACCTTGCGGATCCGGGCGTCCTGCCAGTCGCGCATCACCTGCGCCCACTCGCCCTCGCCGACCGACCGCTCGTCCGAGAGCATCACGAGGACGGCCCGGGCGGCGGTCCGCAGCGCGTCGGTGCGGGCCGGGGGGTCGGTCTTCTCGATGTGCACCACCAGCGGAAGCACGTACTGCGGGGCCTCGTCGCGGCTGGTCGGCTCGGAGTGGAACGGGGAGTCCGAGGGGGCCGGGGCGCCGGACGGGGACTGGGTTGCGGAGGTGTCGTTGCTGCTCACTCGTCCCAGTCTGCCAGCCGCCCGGCCCGGGCTCCTTGGCGGAATGAACCGGTCCGGGTGAGGATGCACCGCATGAAGAGCGATCTCTTTTCCAGCGAGAACATGGTCCAGCCGGCAACTGCCCCTGGAATGACCCTGCAGAACACCAAATCCATCAAGTACGCCGTCAACGGCGAGATGCACGCACGCCAGGGGTCGATGATCGCCTTCCGGGGCAATCTCCAGTTCGAGCGCAAGGGTCAGGGCCTCGGCGGCATGCTCAAGCGCGCCGTCACCGGCGAGGGGCTGCCGCTGATGGCGGTCCGCGGGCAGGGCGAGGCGTGGTTCGCGCACGAGGCCGCCAACTGCTTCATCGTGGACATGGAGCAGGGCGACGTCCTCACCGTCAACGGCCGCAACGTCCTCTGCTTCGACCCCACCCTCGCGTACGAGATCAAGACCGTGAAGGGCGCCGGGATAACCGGCGGCGGGCTCTTCAACAGCGTGTTCAGCGGCTACGGCAAGCTCGGCCTGATCTGCGAGGGCCACCCGATCGTGATTCCCGTCACGGCCCAGCAGCCGGTGTACGTCGACACGGACGCCGTCGTCGGCTGGAGCGCCCAGCTCAGCACCTCGCTGCACCGCTCGCAGAGCATCGGCTCGATGATCCGCGGCGGCTCCGGCGAGGCGGTCCAACTGATGCTGCAGGGAGAGGGGTTCGTGATCGTCCGGCCCAGCGAGCTCAAGCCCGAGAAGGCGTCGGCCAACTGAACCTGACAGAAGTGGGCCGACGGTACGGCCTCGGCGGACCATGGGTGCTGCGCGGGGTCGACCTCGACCTGCCCGCGCACACCCTGGTCCGGATCGAGGGTGCCAACGGCACGGGAAAGTCGACGCTGTTGAGGCTGATCTCCGGGATCGACGCCCCGACGGAGGGCCGCGTCACCGGCCGACGGCCGCGCACGGCGTATGTTCCCGAGCGCTTCCCGGCGGCGCTGCCCTTCACCGCCGGCGGGTACCTCGTCCACCTCGGGCGGATCCACGGTCTGCGGACCCCGGAGGCGACCGGGCGGGCGCAGGAGTGGCTGGCGCGCTTCGGGGCCGCCGGCCACGCCCGTACCCCCCTGTCCGAACTCTCCAAGGGCACCAGCCAGAAGGTCGCCGTCGCCCAGGCGCTGCTCGCCGAACCGGAGCTCCTGGTCCTGGACGAGGCCTGGACCGGCCTGGACACGGCGGCCCGCGGCGAACTGGACCGCGCGGTCGCGGAACGGGTCACGGCCGGGGCCACCGTCGTCTTCGTCGACCACGATCCGCGCCGGCTGGCCGGGGCGGTCGACGTCACCCACCGGATCGAGGGGCACCGGCTCGTCCCTGTGACGGCGGCGGAGACCGGGGACAGGACGGCCGGGCCGCGGGTACGCATCGAGGTCACAGGCGCGTCCGGGGCCGCCCTTCCCCCGGGGCTGCCCGGCGCACCGGTGCAGGAGCCCCGGACCGACGGAACCGTCCGGCTCACGGTCGCGGCCGTGCACTCCGACGCACTCCTGCGCGCTCTGCTCACAGTCCGCCCGTCCTGGCACATCACACGCCTGTCGGCGGCAGCGGCACCCGAACCGGTGCCCCGGACCGAACCGTCAGAGGCCCGGCAGGCACGATGACCGCCCTGATCCGCTACCAGGCCGCCCTGTTGCTCCGCTCCCAGCGCTGGCTCGCCCCCGTTCTCCTGTACGCCGTCTTCCTCGCTGTGGGAGTCCGGTCGGGGCAGCCCGTGCTCGACTCGCTCGGTTACGCCGCCGCCGCGCTCCTGCCCGTCACCGCCTGGCTCGTCCAGCTCTGTGCCACCCAGGAACCACCCGCCGCCCGGACCGTCGCCGCCGCGGTGGCGGGGCAGCCGCGGGTCCATCTGGCATCGCTGCTCACCGCCGCGGCCTGTGCCGGACTACTGGGCACGGCGGCCACCGCGATCGTGCTGCTGATCAGCGATCCGGCCAACGCCGACCACACCGTCCGTGTCCCGCTGCTGCCCGCCGCACTCGCCGGGCTGCTCGCCGCCGCCTGCTGCGCGCTGCTGGGAGCGGCGGTCGGCGCCCTGTGCACCCGCCCGGTGGTGCACCGTCGCGGCTGGTCGGCCGCGACCACCGCGCTCGCCGCCCTGCTGTCCCTGGTGACCACCGGATCGCCCGCGAAGTACGCGGTCACGGGACTGGTCACCGGTTCGCTGACCGGAGCGGTACACATCCCCGCCCTGCCCCTGATCTGCGCCGCCGCGGCGGCCTGCGCGGTGGCGGCGGTCGTCTGCAGGCTCACTTCGCTGCGCGGATGAGTAGGCTCCCAGGCATGGACGAGCGCCTGGACGAGCCGTACTGCGAGACGCCCGACACGAGGCCCGTGTCGGCGGATTCCGTTCCTCCGTACGCCGAATGCGTGCTGTGCCGGAAGCCGACCGAGTACCCGGAGTCGGTCAAGGGCATCACGCTCTGCCCGGTCTGCGAATGGCAGGAGGCACAGCGCACGGCCTGCTCCGGCTAGCTGTTGTCGTCAGGGGGTGTGCGGCGTTCGGCCGGCGTCCGGTCGGCTCCCCATCAGCTCGGAGACCTTCACGAAGCGGTACCCGCGCCTGCGCAGTTCCGGTACCACCTGGCCCACGGCCTCGGCCGTGACGGGGGCGGCGCTGCGCGTGCAGTGCATGACGACCAGGGACCCCGGCTTCACTCCGGCCAGCACCTGCTCGGCCACCGCGTTCGCGTTCGTCGCGAACGCGTCGCCGCTGACCACGTCCCACTGCACCGCCGTCACTTTCTCGGACGCCAGCGTGCGCAGCGCCGCATCATTGTAGCAGCCGCCGGGGAAGCGGAAGTACGGCACCACATGGAGCGCGCCCGTTTTCCGGATCGCCCTGAAGGCCCGCTCCACGTCGGCGCGCATATCGGCCTTGCCCAGGACCGGAAGTCCGTAGCAGGGCGAGGTGAAGGCGTAGTGGCTGTAGGAGTGGTTGGCGATCTCGAAGAGGGGGTCGGTGCCGATGAACCGGGCCTGCGTCGGGTACTCGTCCGCCCACCGCCCCGTCATGAACACGGTTGCGGGCACCTTCAGGCGGCGCAGCAGCGCGATCAGCTCCGGGTTGTCGAAGTGCTCGCCCGCGGCTGCGCGCGGACCCTCGTCGGCTGTCATGTCGGCGTCGAAGGTGAGCGCCACGACCTTGTCCGTGGTGTTCCGCGCGCGTTTGAAGACCGGTGTCAACCCGGCCCGGTCCGGTGCCATCGTGGGTGGCTGGTTCTCCACGGGCGTGGGCTTCACGGACGGTGACGGCGGCGGGGTGGCGGACTGTGCCTGCCGGGGGGCGTGGGTGACGTTTGAACCCGCGCTCTTTGACAAGGTGTCAGCACCGCAGCTGATCAGAACAGTGCCCAGAGCGACACTCAAAGTGGCCACTGCGGTCAATTTTCGTACAGAGTTGGTCACTTATGGAAAGTAGTCGATCGTCCCGGGAGGAGCCCGGTGCGGCGCTCCTCCGGATCGAGTCCGTTCCCCGGAATCGCCCGGCCCGTCGAGTCGCGCGCGACCGTCGAGCAGGTAGACCGCGCGAGGCCGAGCAGCCGCCGCGCGGCCGTGGTGCCCACCGGGGCCGTGCGCCGCCCAACGGCCCACGGTCCTTCCGAGGACCGGCGTCGTCACCGACCGGGACGAGGCGCGGAAGTACCGGGCCATCGCGGCCGAGCGGCCGCACCTGCGCGCCTCGGACGGGGACTTCGCCGACCGGAGCGGCCGATGCCCGGTCCCGGACGGGGACGGCGGACCGCGCCGCCGCCCCCGTACCGCTCAGCGCCTCAGCGCCACGGACCCGTCACCGCGAACGTCGTCCCCGGCTTGTAGCAGTTCACGAACATCGTCCCGCCGTCCGGAGCGAACGTGACTCCGGCGAACTCGCCCCACTCCGGACTTTCCGCCGTCCCGATGTTCTGCCGGCCGCGCGCCATCGCGTACACCTCGCCGTGCCGCGTCACGCCGAATACATGCTGCGCGCCGTCACCGTCCTCGCACACCATCAGCCCGCCGTCGGACGTCAGACAGATGTTGTCGGGGGACTCACCGGGCAGTTGCACGTCCGTGCCCGGACCGAAGACGACCACCAGCGTGAGGCGGCGCCGCTCCGGCTCGTACCGCCACACCTGCCCGAAGTGGTCGGCCGCCGAGCCCGCCGCGCTCTGGGCGAAGCTGGAGACGAAGTAGACCGACGAGCCGCCCCAGTAACAGCCCTCCAGCTTCTGGGCGTGTGTGATGCCCTTCGGGCCGAAGTCCTGGAACCGGATCGGCGTTCCGGCGGCCTGCGGATCCGGTACGGGGACCCACTCGATGCGGTCGAAGCTCGCACCGGTCTCCTGGATGACGGAGAGGTCGGGGACACCGGGCACCCGCATGGCCTGCAGTTCGCCGCCGGCCCGCAGGGAGCCGGTGCCGCCGAGCGGTTTCTCCGGAAGGAAGCGGTAGAAGAGCCCGAACGGCTTGTCGAACGCGTCCTCCGTCTCGTACACGATCCCGTTGTCCGGATCGATCGCGATCGCCTCGTGCTGGAAGCGGCCCATCGCGGTGAGCGGCACGGCTCCGGTACGGCGCGGGTCGGCGCCGTCCACTTCGAAGATGAAGCCGTGGTCCTTGGTGTAGCCGTTGGTGCCGGCCCGGTCCTCGGTCTCCTCGCAGGTCAGCCAGGTGTTCCACGGGGTCCGGCCGCCCGCGCAGTTCACTGCCGTGCCGGCGATGGCCACCCGTTCACCGAGGACCGCGCCCCGGCTGTCGAGCTCCAGGGCCGTGCAACCGCCCTTGCCCATCGGGTCGTAGGTGAGGCCGTCGACGGTCGGGACCGGGATCTTCGCGGTGACCCGGTTCTCGTGGTTGCGGACGAGATGGACGCGGCCGCGGTGGCCGGTGAACGCGGCCATGCCGTCGTGGTTGCTGGGGACCCGGCCCTCGCCGGAGCGGAGCTGGTCGCCCTCCCGGGACAGGACCCGGTAGCGGAAACCTTTCGGCAGATCGAGCAGACCGTCGGTGTCGGGGACCAGCGGCCCGTAGCCGCTGTGGCCACGGGCGGCCGCGGTACCCGCGAAGAGTTCGGAGAAGGCCCCGGCGAAAGCGATCGAGACAGCGGTCGCACCGCTGCCGGCCAGGATCTGGCGTCGTGTTGCGAGTCGTCGAGGTGCGGTTGATGACATGAGGTAACTCCCTGCTGGCGGACAGGAGAAGTGACCCGCATGTGTGTACCACGCGAATCGTCGCGCGGGAACCACGCGGGTCACTGAGCCTCGTGATTGTCAGGGGCCGGCAGGGGCCCGTGGGACCACCCCCGGGGCCGCCTGTGCGGTCAGAGCCTGTCGGGCGACCTCTGATCGGGCGGCCACGCCCTGGCACGCACGCTTCCGGCGTTGCCGAAATGCCCTGGTAGCTCCGCTACAAGGCCATCCCGGCGCCTTGGAATCGCACGCACCATGCCGCGTCCGCTCTCCGATCGAAGGTCACCCGACAGGCTCTCAGCCGAGCGACGCGGTCAGCGTGATCGTCGTGCCCGTCAGAGCCTGGCTGACCGGGCAGTTCGCCTTGGCGTCCTCAGCGGCCTTGATGAAGCCCGCCTCGTCGAGACCGGGCACCTCGCCCTGCACGGTGAGGTGGATGCCGGTGATGCCGGTGCCGGGCTGGAAGGTGACCTCGGCCTGGGTGTTCAGCCGGGTCGGCGCGTTGCCGGCCGTGGTCAGACCGTTGGACAGGGCCATCGAGAAGCAGCTGGAGTGCGCCGCCGCGATGAGCTCCTCCGGGCTGGTCTTGCCGTTCGCCTTCTCCGCGCGGGACGGCCACGACACCGCGTAGTCCCCGATGCCGGAGGAGTCGAAGGTGACAACGCCCTCGCCCTCGATCAGGTTGCCTTCCCAGACCGTGTGCGCCTGACGCGTGGTTGCCATGCTGGATCCCTTCGGATGGGTGGAGTTACCTACCGCACCCGAACCTACTGCGCCACCAGTCCCTTTGCGTCGCGCGCCAGCGCCGTCAGGCGGGAGATCGCCCGGAAGTACTTCTTCCGGTACCCCCCGTTCAGCATCTCGTCGCTGAACAGCCGGTCGAACGGGAGCCCGGAGGCGAGCACCGGTATCTCCCGGTCGTACAGCCTGTCGGCGAGCACCACGAGCCGCAGCGCCGTCGACTGGTCCGGCACCGGCTGCACGTCGGTGAGGCAGACCGCCCGGATGCCGTCCGTCAGCGCGCCGTACCGGCTCGGATGGACGCGGGCCAGATGGTCGAGCAGCGACGGGAAGTCGTCCAGGCCGGCGCCCTCGGTGGCGTACGCGGCCCTGGTGACCTGCTCGTCGGAGTACGGCGCCGGTGCCTCGGGCAGCCCGCGGTGCCGGTAGTCCTCGCCGTCGATCCGCAGCGGCCGGAAGTGCGAGGACAGCCCCTGGATCTCCCGCAGGAAGTCGGCGGCGGCGAAGCGCCCCTCGCCGAGCTTGCCGGGCAGTGTGTTGGAGGTGGCGGCGAGCGCCACCCCCGCCTCGACCAGCCTGCTGAGCAGCGACGACACGAGAACGGTGTCACCCGGGTCGTCGAGCTCGAACTCGTCGATGCACAGGAGCCGGTGCCCGCTGAGCGTCTGCACGGTCTGCTGGAAGCCCAGCGCGCCCACCAGGTTGGTCAGCTCGACGAAGGTGCCGAACGCCTTCAGCGAGGGAGCGGCGGGCGTGGCGTGCCAGAGCGAGGCGAGGAGATGCGTCTTGCCGACGCCGTATCCGCCGTCGAGATACACACCGCGCGGCCCGGCGACCGGTGCTGTCTTCTTACCGAACCGCCACCATCCCTCCGAGGATCCGCTTCGCGCGCTTCCCTTCCTGCCCGCGCCTGTCGCGTGCGCCCCGCCGAGCCCGTGCGCGAACTCGTCGAGAGCCTTCACCGCGTCGGTCTGGCTGGGCTGGTCGGGATCGGGGGCGTACGTGTCGAAGCGCACCGAGTCGAAGCGCGGCGGCGGCACCATCTCGGCGACCAGACGGTCGGCGGGGACGTGCGGCTCAAGGGCGCACAGGGACAGCGGGGCCGTTTCGGCTATGGGGCTCTGCCCCGGCACGGCGGTGGATGACGACACAGCTCTCAAGCTTAAGCGCCGTGCGAGACTGCACGAATGCGACGCCTCTTCCCTGTGACCGACCCGACACCGGCTGCCGAAGGAGGGGAGTGGAGTCTGGACGAGCTCGCCGACGCCTATGCGTACCCCGCCGGGGGCGGCCCCTGGCTGCGCGCCAACATGGTCTCCACGCTCGACGGCGCCGCGCAGCACGACGGACGCTCGCAGCCGATCTCGTCCGACACCGACATGCGGATCTTCGGCACGCTGCGCGGTCTGGCCGATGTGGTCGTGGTGGGCGCGGAGACCGTACGGATGGAGGGGTACCGGCCCGCGAGGGCCAGGGACGCCTTCGCCGCGCGGCGGGCGGCGGCCGGGCAGGGACCCGCACCGGCGATCGCCGTCGTCAGCGGGAGTCTGGACCTGGACTTCTCGCTTCCGCTCTTCGTCTCGCCGCTCGTCCCGACCCTCGTGGTCACCGGCGCCGGTGCTCCGCCGGGACGGATCGAGGCGGCCCGGAGCGCGGGCGCGGAGGTGGTGATCGCGGGCGAGGGCTCCCGGGTGGACCCCGCCAGGGCCGTACGGGAGCTCGCGGACCGCGGGCTGAAGCGGCAGCTGGCGGAGGGCGGGCCCCGGCTGCTCGGCCAGTTCGTGGCCGCCGGGGTGCTGGACGAGCTCTGTCTCACCCTCTCGCCCATGCTGACCGCCGGGGACGCCCAGCGGATCACGGGCGGCCCCTCGGTGGCGGTGCCGGAACGATTCACCCTCGCATCGATGCTGGAAGAGGCCGGGTTCCTCTTCACTCGGTACCGTCGGATCTGACAATCGGCGGAATTTCCCGTTCCGGTTAGCCCCCGGTGGGCACAATGACTCACGCAGACCCCGTGCGAGCACGGGGAAGGATGGTTTCAGCAGCGGCCGTCGAGGGTCGATGAAGCAGAAGGGCGCCCGAGGTGTTCACCAGCGTTTTGATGATCGAGAAGCCCCTCACTTCCGAGGACGTCGAGTTCGTCACCACCCTGCACGGGGAGGAGGAGACCTCGTTCGTCGTACTGATGCAGCCGCGCGGAGACCAGGCCGATGTGCTGCTGCGCGCCATCGACGACGTGGCGATCGGCGAGCTGAAGGAAGCCGCCCGCGAGCTCGAGGAGCCGGAGGGCAAGGACGCCAGGCAACCCGCCGAACTGGCACTCGAGGTTTCCCTCGCCGCACTGCGCCAGGCAGGCTCGGAGGCCGTCGGACAGGTGGTCGAGGACCATCCCCTGGACAAGCTCAAGTCCGTCGTCGACCAGGCGGGGGCGGACGAGGTCATCGTGCTGACCGCCCCGCACTACGTGGAGGAGTTCTTCCACCGCGACTGGGCCTCCCGGGCCCGGCACAAGGTCGGCGTACCGGTGCTCAAGCTCTTCGCGCACAGCGAATAGGCTGGGGGCCACTCACGACGACTTCTGGGGAGACACACGCATGGCACCCGGTATTCCTGCCGCCATGGAACGGCCGCACTTCATCGGCATCGGCGGCGCCGGAATGTCGGGCATCGCGAAGATCCTCGCCCGTCGCGGTGCGAAGGTCGCGGGCAGCGACGCCAAGGAGTCCGGCACGGCCGAGGCACTGCGGGCGCTGGGGGCCACCGTCCACATCGGGCACGCCGCCGCCCATCTGGCGGACGACGCGTCCTGCGTGGTCGTCTCCAGCGCCATCCGCGCCGACAACCCGGAGCTGCTGCGCGCCGCCGAACTGTCGATCCCCGTCGTGCACCGCTCCGACGCGCTCGCCTCGCTGATGCAGGGCCTGCGCGCAATCGCCGTCGCGGGCACCCACGGCAAGACGACCACCACGTCGATGCTGGCCGTCGCCCTGTCCGGGCTGGGCCTCGACCCGTCGTACGCCATCGGGGGCGACCTCGCGGGCCCCGGCACGAACGCCAGGCACGGCGAGGGCGACATCTTCGTCGCCGAGGCCGACGAGAGCGACCGCAGCTTCCAGAAGTACGACCCCGAGGTCGCGATCGTCCTCAACACCGAGCTGGACCACCACGCGAATTACGCCTCGATGGACGAGATCTACGACTCCTTCGAGACGTTCGTCGGGAAGATCGTCCCCGGCGGCACCCTGGTCGTCTCCGCCGACCAGTCCGGCGCGGTCGAGCTGACGCGGCGGGTACGCGACCTGGCGTCGCTCAACATCGTCACGTACGGCGAGTCCGAGACGGCCGACGTACGGGTCCACAAGATCACCCCGCGCGGTCTGACCAGCGAAGTCACCGTCGTCCTGAACGGCAAGTACCTCACCTTCACGGTCTCCGTCCCCGGCCGCCACTACGCCCTCAACGCGGTCGCCGCTCTCGTCGCCGGTGTCGCGCTCGGCATCCCGGCCCACAACCTGGCCTCCGCGCTCGGCACGTACACCGGCGTCAAGCGCCGCCTCCAGCTCAAGGGCGAGGCGGCGGGCGTCCAGGTCATCGACTCGTACGCACACCACCCGACCGAGATGACCGCCGACCTCGAAGCGATGCGCGGCGCCGCCGCCGACTCGCGCCTCCTGGTCGTCTTCCAGCCCCACCTCTTCTCCCGCACCCAGGAGCTCGGTACGGAGATGGGCCAGGCTCTCGCCCTCGCCGACGCCTCCGTGGTCCTGGACATCTACCCGGCCCGCGAGGACCCGATCCCCGGCATCACCAGCGCCTTGATCATCGACGCGGCGAAGGCGGCCGGCGCCGATGTCACCGCCGTCCACGACAAGGCGGCGGTCCCCGAGGTCGTCGCGGGAATGGCGAAGCCCGGCGACCTCGTTCTCACCATGGGGGCGGGCGACGTCACAGACCTCGGCCCGCAGATCCTGGATCACCTGTCGAGCTGAGGGAGCGACCGTGCCGTACGACATCGAGAAGCCGGACGAGGAATGGCGCGCGGAGCTGACGCCCGCCGAGTACGCGGTGCTGCGCCAGGCCGGCACCGAACCGGCCTTCGTCGGTGAGTACACCGACACCAGGGCGGCCGGCGTCTACTCCTGCCGGGCCTGCGGCGCCGAGCTGTTCCGCTCGGACACGAAATTCGAGTCGCACTGCGGCTGGCCGTCCTTCTACGACCCGAAGGACACCGACGCGGTCGAACTGATCCAGGACCGCAGCCACGGCATGGTCCGCACCGAGGTGCGCTGCGCCCGCTGCGGCTCGCATCTGGGCCATGTCTTCGAGGGCGAGGGCTACCCGACGCCGACGGATCAGCGGTACTGCATCAACTCGATCTCGCTGCGCCTGGCACCGGACGAGGGCTGACGTCCGCGCCTTCCGGGCTGACGGCCCCCGTGCGAGTGACGCAGGGCGCGGAACAGCACCACATGAAGGGGCTGCGACCGGGTTCGTCGGGGACGAGCGAGATCCGGATCCTGTTCGCGTTCGACCCAGTACGCCGGGCGGTCTTGTTGGTCGCCGGCGACAAGGCAGGTAACTGGCAGCGCTGGTACGACGCCGACATCCCGCTCGCCGAGAAGCGCTACCAAGTGCAGCTCGCCGAACTCGATACCAGGGAGTACGAATGAGCACGGTCAGTTGGGAGGAGACAAAGCGCAAGGCCCGCGAGAACCGGGAAGCCGCCGGGCCCATCCCCTCCCATGCGCGGGTGGGACTCGTGCCTCCGCCCACCGACTCCTGCCGTGAACACCGGCGGGATTCCTAGCGGGCGGCCCGGTCCTTGATCGCGCTGAGCACGGTGTCGAGCATCCGGTCGAACTCCGCCAGCGATCCGAAGTCGGCCATCAGGGGGGTGAGGGCGGCCAGGGCCGGGTACGCAGCGGCGTCGAACGCGGGCACGGCGCCAGGCCCGTCAGGCCCGCCGCTCGTGCGCGCCAGCAGGTGTCCGTTGAGGAAACTGAACAGCACCATGGGCGCGTCCGCGACCATCCGGTCGGGCAGGTCGGCCTCACGCATCGCGGCGACCAGCACCTCCAGGGCGGAAATGGCCGCCGGTGAGGTCTGGGCGCGGGTCACGAGCAGCGGGAACACCCGGGGGTGTCGGTAAGCCATCTCGCGGTAGCCGTGCGCCGTCCGGCGGGCGATTTCCTCCCAGTCATGGGACGTGTCATCGTCCGCGGCGGCCGCCACCTCGGCGAGCACCGCCTCGGACATCGCGTCCAGCAGTGCCGTCTTGCCCTTGATGTGGTGGTAGATCGACATCGGGTCGACCCCGAGCTCCTGCGCGAGTCGCCGTACCCCGAAGCGCTCCAGGCCGTCGCGGTCGACCATTGCGACGGCGGCGGAGGCGATGCGCTCGCGGTCAAGTCCCGCTGAGGTGCCCTGGGTGCGTCTGGCCACGCCCACTTCTTTCCTTGTCAAACCTACATCGTAGAAACTATCGTGCGCAGCGCAAACCTACGTCGTAGGTTTCAGGTCGTCGGTCGAATCTCCCCAAGGGGGAAATATGAGTGAGGTCACTGCCACGGAGCGGCCGCGGGAGCCGGCCTGCGCCTCCAGGCGCAGGTGCTGGTCAACCCCGCTGTCGATGTGACCGAGACGATGCTCGACCACGCCTCGGTCACCGAGCACGCCCTCACCCCGACCCTCGCGGTGCCGCAGCTGGTCCAGCGGCTCGCCGTTCCACCGGGAGCCGACCCCCGGGCGGTCTCGCCGCTGTATGCCGACGACCTCAACGGGCTGGCCCCGGCGCTCGTGGTGGTGCCGACTCACGACCCGGTGGCCGATCACGGCCGCCGCTACGTCGAGCGACTGCGGGCCGCCGGGACACCGGCGCGGCTGACCGAATACCCCGAAGCGGGGCACGCGTTCCTCACCATGCCGGGCGTGGTGCCGTAGGCCCAGGCTGCGCGGGCGGAGATCCTCGAGTTCCTCCGGGCCTTCCCCACCGTCTGATTCGAAAGGAAGCACTCTGATGACGAAGACACGGCATGAGAGATTGGCCATCGGAGCGATGTACACGGGCCTTGGGCTGACGGTCGTCGCGACGGTCGCCCCGTACGTCGACCGTGCCACCACCCATCTGCTGGCCGACCATATCCAGGCCGGCTATCCCGCGTACACCCAGACGCGTGTCGACTCAGCCGTCACCACCTACCTGGTCCTGCTGTCCGTCATCGGAGCGCTCGGCGTCATCGCCTGGCTCTGGACGATCCGGGCCGTCAAGGCGGGCAAGCGGTGGGCCCGTCCTGCCGCGACCGTGATGTTCGTGGTCGGCACCAGCGTCGGGTTGATCGGGCTGCTCACCAAGGACACCTCCGGCGACACCGGTCTGCCGTCGGCGCTGGGCTGGGCCGGGATGGCTCCCTTCCCGGTAGCCCTCCTGGCGGTCACGCTGCTGTGGAGACGACCGCGACCGGCATGACGCCGGCGGCGGACTCCGCACGTGATGGGCGGGCGGCCACCTTGGGTTTCGGGGCGGGGCCGCGGGCACCGACGTGCCTTCAACGTGGACTCGACTGATACGGACTCGCGGTGAACTCCCTGTTCGAAAGCCTCGGCGGGGTGCTCCCGGTCGCGGACGAGGCTGCCTTCAACGTCTTCTCCGCACTGACGGGGACACTGACCACCCACTACTCGTACCTCGCCACACTCACGTCGTGGGCAACCTCGCTGCGCCTGGTACCGGACTGAGCCCCGCCGGGCCGACGGGGGTACGGCTGCGGGAGCAGGTCCGCCCGCAGCCTGTCAGTCGTCCTCGGGGCTCTCGGGGCGCAGCAGTGGGTGGGCGACGCCGGGGAACACCCGCGCCCTGACCACCGGCTCAGCCGCCCCGCCCTGGACCACCGCCTCGGCGACGCCCCAGGGGCGGCCGTGCAGGACGACGGTCAGGGTGTACGAGGACGAGCACCCCATGCAGTCGTACCGGTCCGCCCACGTCTCCACATCCGTGACGCTGCCGGGGTAGCGCGCCACGTGCCGGTGCCGGGCATGGCAGCGGTCGCACGTCTCGCCGGGCTCGCAGGTCCCGCCGCACGGGCACGGGACGTCGAGCGAGTCCGCCGGGCGCCAGTGCTGCGTGAGGACGGCGTCACGGGTGGCACCCATGTCCTTCATCGCCTTCAGATTGCGGGCGGCGACGTTGTACGACTCGCCGGTGGCGGCCATCCGGTCGCGGATGACGTCTTTGCGTCCGCGGTTCGTCGTCATCGGTTCCTCATCTGTTCCTACGGGGGGTCACGCAGCCCGCAAGGAGGTCCACGAGATCGGAAGGTTCCACGGTACCCGGCGCCCCGGGCAGGCCGCGCCACCTGCCCGGCCGGGGGCAGACGCTCAGGACGGGGACGGTTCGGGGGTGAGAGCCTCACGGCCGATCCCGCTGTCATTGCGACAGATCGTCACCGCACCGCCCCGGATGCGATAGCTGTACGGGGCATTGCACGCCTCGCAGCCGTTCGACGTCTTCTTCGTGGGCATGGCGATGTCCGGCCGAGGAGCGACTTCCGCTACGAGGTGTCCTTCTCCTTCATCGACCGCGACTTCCAGTGCGCGCTGTTCGCGCCGCACCCCGAGCGGCGCCGGGTGCTGGAGCCGTATGAACCGACCGCGGCGGATCTGGAGTTCGGCCCGGCGGTTCGTGGGGTGGAACGGCCTCGCGCACGGCATCCAGCAGGTCGACGCCTGCTGCACGGCCGAGGGCGAACTGCTGAAGCAGCGCGTTCCCGTGGTGCGGCCGAAGCGGGGGAGTCCACCACTGGTTTCGAGGCACATCATCAGCAAATGCCCTGTCGCCCGGAACTCCGTACAATTTGATCCCGAACGATATCGTCGATCCAACGCGCCGCAATGGCGTCGAAGGAGTGTGACCGTGCCCGGCCAACGATCCATCACCGAAGCCGAGAAGCTGGCAGGCGCGAAGCTGGGTGGCATTCCGGTCCGGCACGAGCAGATGGCCGTGGTGGCCAATATCTATCGCGCTGCCTCTGCGGTCCGGCAGCACCTGGAGAACTCGGTGCTGCGTGGGTCCGAGCTGACCTGGACGGCGTTCGTCGTGCTGTGGGTGGTGTGGATCTGGGGCGAGTCCGAGACACGGCACGTGGCGGAGGAAGCGGGCATCTCCAAGGGGACCCTCACGGGGGTTTCGCGCACTCTGGAGGCGCGGGGGCTGGTGCGGCGGTCCGGTCATCCCACCGACGGGAGGCTGGTGCTGCTCAGCCTCACGGACGAGGGCGAGGAGCTCATGCAACGCGTGTTTCCCCGGTTCAACGAGGAGGAGGCATTTGTCACCGGGCAGCTCAGCGACGAGGAGTGCCGCAGTGTCGCGGAAGGGCTGCGCCGGGTCGTGCTCCAGGTGGAGGAGCAGGGCGAGGAGCGTCGCCTCGCCCTGCTGGACGGCGCCGAACCCGCGCCGCGCCGCAGCGGACGCCGCCCCAAGGCGTGAACCAGGGCTCGTGAACCAAGGCTGAAGCGGGGGCCGCGGGGCGGCCTCAGGGCGGGGTCCGTGACCGCCTCGGCGTCCAGCTGTCGGGCGCCGGCCACGGACACGCCTGCCCGGCCAGGACGGGTGGCGCGGTGGCGGCGGCGGTCCCCGTCGTCGCGGGCGTCCCGGAACAGCGCGTCCACCTGGGCGATGGCGATGTCCTGCGGCCCCGCGCCCCGCGAGGAGACCAGGCCTTCGGGACCCGGCCGAGCGCGATGTCGTCGGGTTCCGGAGCGAGCCGGGGTCCCTGTGATCCGCAGCGGCCGAAGAGAGCCATGGCAATGTCAGCTGCGGCCGCGGGCGGCGCGGACGAGGGCGTCGAAGAGCCCTTGCTGGGCCGGGTCCTCGTGGGCGGTGTCCTCGGGGTGCCACTGCACGGCGGCGAACCAGCCGTGCAGGCCCGGGAGTTCGAGGGCTTCCACGGTCCCGTCGACGGCGCGGGCGGTGACCGTGAGGCCGACACCGGTACGGTCCACCCGCTGGTGGTGGTAGCAGGACGCCTCCATCTTCTCGGCCCCGGTGGCCTGCTCCAGGAGCGAGCCGCGCTGGATCGCCACCGGGTGCACGACGTGGCGGTGCTCGCGCTGCGGGCCGCCCATGTCCTGCTCCAGGGTGCCGCCCAGGGCGACGTTGACGACCTGCAGGCCGCGGCAGACCGCGAGCGTCGGCAGGCCCGCGTCCAGGGTTTGGCGGGCGACTTCCAGGTCGAAGCCGTCCTGTTCGTCGTCCACGTCGTAGACGCTGTCGTGGGCCTCGCCATCGCTGTAGCGGTGCGGGGCGAGGTCGCCGCCGCCGGGGAGCAGGACGCCGTCGAAGCGGGTGAGCCGGGCGGCCACCTCGGCGGGGTCGGCGGTGCCGCCGGGCGCGTGCGGGTGGATGGTGGCAGGTTCGCCGCCCGCCCGCCACACCGCGTCGACGAGCGCCCGGGCGTTGACCTCGGCGGCGTACCGCAGGGCGGAGGTGGATGCGGAGAAACGGGCCGGAATGGCGATGAGCGGTCTCACAGCTGGATCCAGGTGGTCTTGAGTTCGGTGTACTTCTCCAGGGCGTGCGCGGACTTGTCACGGCCGTTGCCGGACTGCTTCATACCGCCGAAGGGTACGGTCAGGTCGCCCTCCTCGTAGCAGTTGACCCAGACCGTCCCGGCCTTCAGGGCACGGGAGACCCGGTGCGCGGTGGACAGGTCGGACGTCCACAGCCCGGCCGCGAGACCGTACTCGGTGGCGTTGGCGAGTGCGACGGCCTCGTCGAGGTCCTCGAAGGTGAGGACGGACAGCACCGGGCCGAAGATCTCCTCCCGGGCCAACCGCATGCCGGGGTCCACCCGGTCGAAGACGGTGGGTCGCAGGAAGCTGCCCCCGGACTCGGCCCGCGTGCGGTCACCGCCGGTCCGCAGCCGTGCGCCCTCGTGGAGGCCGGTCCCGATGTGGTCCAGTACCCGCTCCAGGTGTCCCTCGCCGACCAGCGCGCCCATCTCGGTGGCGGGATCGAGGGGGTCACCGACCCGCAGATTCCGTGCGCGCTCCACGATGGCCTCGGTGACGCGCTCGGCGACGGAGGAGTGGACGAGCAGTCGCGAGGGTGCCGTGCACATCTCACCCTGGTTGAAGAAGATGCCCCAGGCGGCGGTGGCCGCGGCCTTCTCCAGGTCGGGGGCGTCCGGGAGGATGATGTTGGGTGACTTGCCGCCCAACTCCAGCCAGACGCGCTTGAGATTGGAGTCGGCGGCGTAGCGCAGGAAGTGCCGTCCCACGGCGGTCGACCCTGTGAAGGCCAGGACGTCCACGTCGGGGTGCAGGCCGATCGCCCGCCCGGCGGTGGGGCCGTCGCCGGTGACGACGTTCAGGACGCCCGGCGGCAGCCCGGCCTCGGTCGCGAGGCGGCCCAATCGCAGGGCGGACAGCGGGGAGTTCTCGGAGGGCTTCAGTACGACGGTGCAGCCGGCCGCGAGTGCGGGCGCGACCTTCCAGGAGGCGAGCGTCAGGGGGAAGTTCCACGGCACCACCGCGCCGACGACGCCCGCCGGCTCCCGGGTGACGAGCGCGAGCGCGTCCGGGGCGATGTGGGGGGACTCGTCGGTCACCTTGTCGGCCGACTGTCCGTACCAGCGGAAGGTATTGATCGCGGCGCGCAGCTCGATGGCATACGCGTCCGTGATGGGCTTGCCCATCTCCAGGCTGATGGTGAGCGCGAGCCGGTCGCGCTGCTCCTCCAGCAGATCGGCGATCCGCAGCAGCGCCCGGCCACGGTCGGCGGGCGCCAGGCGCGGCCAGGGGCCGGAGTCGAAGGCCCGGCGGGCGGCGGCCACGGCCGCGTCCACCTCCGCGTGGCCTCCGTCGGCGACCCGGGTCAGCACCTGGCCGTTGCGTGGAGAGACGACGGGGTAGCTCCCGCCGCCTCCGGGTTCGTCGGCGCCGTCGATGTGGTGGACCCCGGACAGGTCCAGCTCCTCGGCTCGGCGCAGCCACTCCTCACGGGTGACATCCAGCATGGGTGGCCTCCAGGTCGGATCCAATATATTTGGGCTCAAACGATATGGCGATGAGTGGTCCCTCACAAGGGTTCCCGGGAGGCGGGTTCGGCGTATCATTTGGAGCCATACGATTGACCGGTCAGGGTGATCCGGCGGGTCCATGGACAGAGGAACGGAGCGCCCATCGTGCGAGCACTCGTCATCAAGCACGACCACGTGACGGAGCCCGGGCGGGTCGGGGACCGCCTCGTCGAGCACGGATACGAACTCACCACGGTGACGGTCGTGCCCGAGTCCCGCCATCACACGCCGAATGTGGAGTTCGACTTCCCCGACGCCGATGGCTGGGACCTGATCGTGTCCCTCGGTGCCCCCTGGTCGGTCTACGACGACGTGGCCGTCGGCAGCTGGATCGGCGGCGAGCTCGCGCTGCTGCGCAAGGCCCACCACCTCGGCATCCCGGTCCTCGGCGTCTGCTTCGGCGCCCAGGCGCTCGCCACCGCCCTCGGTGGCTCGGTGGAAGCCTCCCCGCGGCCCGAGATCGGATGGACGGACGTCGAGACCGAGGTTCCCGATCTGGTGCCGCCGGGGCCGTGGTTCCAGTGGCACTACGACCGCTGCGTCCTGCCGCCCGACGCCGTGGCGCTGGCCCGCAACGCCGTGTGCACGCAGGCTTTCCGGGTGGGGCGGGCGCTGGGCGTGCAGTTCCACCCCGAGGTCACCACGGCGATGGTGCGAGGGTGGGTCGACCTCGACGGCGCGGAGCAGTGCGTACGGCACGGAGTCGACCCGGACGAACTGCTCGTACGCAGCCGCGCCATGGAATCCGTCGCTCGCGCCCATACCCGCCGCCTCGTCGACGGCTTCCTGGACCAGGTGGCCCACGCCGCCGACTGATGGGGGCGTGCTGATGCGCGACCTGCGGGACGGGGCGGCACCGGCGCTGTGACCTCGTCGATCAGCGCCTTCCGGTGCGGTGGGAGACGATGTCGGCCGTTCAGGGGTGGCACCGCCGCGGCGCGCGCCCGGGACCGTTCGCCGGGAGCGCGCCGCAAGGGGCGGATCAGGCGGTCGCAGCCGCCTTGCCGCGCACCACCCGTGCCGCCACGGCGCCCAGGACCAGGACCACCGGGACGCTGAGCGCGAGCCAGGCGGCCGTGCCGGGGTCACCGCCGATGAGCGTCGTGAAGTTGGCGAGGATCAGCCAGATGGCGCCCGCGATGCCGAGCGCGCCGAGGGCCGGGGCGATCAGGGTGTTCCAGGGGCGGGTGTCGAGGCGCTCGCGTCGGAAGAAGACGATCACCGAAACCGAGGTCAGGAAATAAAGGAGCATGATCCCGAGGACGGCCACTCCGCTGAACCAGGAGAAGAGCGTCAGCACGGGGTCCTTGCCCAGCAGTGCGAACGGGGCGACCAGCACCAGCGCGATCGCGGTCTGCACGCTGCCGGCCGCCCAGGGGGAACGGCGCTGGTTGAGCGCACACAGCTTGCGGGGCAGCAGCCCCTCACGGCTGAGCGAGAACAGGTAGCGGTTGGCCGAGTTGTGGAAGGCGAGGATGCCCGCGAAGAGCGAGGTTGCGAGCAGGATCGGCAGTACGTCGTAAGCCCATCCGCCGAACTGGTCGGCGACGGGATTGAAGACGAACGCCGTGGCGTCGCCGCTCTCCAGCGCCTCTCCGGCGGCTGCGCCGGCGTGCGAAGCGCCGTAGGAGGAGATGAGCATCCAGGAGGTGAAGGCGAAGAAGCCGGTGACGACGGCGACCGACAGGTAGGTGGCCCGGGGGACGGTCTTGCGCGGTTCGCGCGCCTCCTCGCCGTAGATCGCGGTGGCCTCGAAGCCGAACATCGATGCCACGGCGAACATCATCGCCACTCCGGGAGCCCCCTGCAGGGCAGCTTTCGGCGAGAAGCTCCGGGTGAAGCCGAGCCCTTCGGGCCCGCCGCCCTTGAACAGGGTGACCAGTGCGAAGACGAGCAGGATGCTGAACTCCGCCAGGACGAAGACCGCGAGGATCTTGGCGCCCATCTCGATGCCGGCGGCGCCGAGCGCCTGGACGACCACCATCGTGGCCAACGTCCAGACCCACCACGGCGTGTCCAGGCCGGCGTAGTGCGAGACCAGACCGCTCACCAGCTCCCCGTACAGCCCGTACATGGCGGCCTGGATGGTGCAGTAGGCGAACAGGGCCACGCCCGCGCTGCCGGATCCGGTGGTCCGGCCCAGGCCCTTGCCGATGTACGTGTAGAAGGCGCCCGTGTCCACGACATGGCGGCCCATGGCGACGAAGCCGACCGAGAACAGCAGGATCACCAGACCGGCGGCGACGTACGCGGCAGGTACGCCTGCTCCGTTGCCGAGGCCGACGGAGATGGGGGCGGCTCCGGCGATGCCGGTCAGCGGGGCCTGCGCGGAGAGGACGAAGAAGAGGATGCCCAGGACGCCGAGGGCGTTGGGCTTGAGCTTGCCTGTGGTGGGCGCGTCCTGCACGGTCTGTTGCCTTGCGACCGTTTGACTGTCCACTCGGATCACCTGCCGGGGAATGAGGAGAGGGTGGTTTGTTTCAGGCCAAACGAGTTGCTTCATCCTGGGGGGGAACTATCCATTTGGCAAGGGGTATGCAACTGCTGGTCGGGGAACGTGCGTGAGGTCGTTTTAGCTCGATCGTGTGATGGTCGGCTTGCAGCCTTGCGGTGCGCTGGGCCGGTCGGGGTAGCGTTGCCGTGCGATCTGGGACGCCGGGTGCGGTGCCAGCGTGCGGGGCCCCTGCTCCACCAGAGAGATGGCTCAGGGCCTCCCCGTCGCCTCTGGCCGTATCCATATGGCCAGGTCGTGAGGGACTCCGCCCGCCCGGCTCGGACCACGGACAGGATCCGTGTCGCTGCCCGGGATGCGAAAGCGGACGATCAGTGCGCCCAAAACCGTTCGGGGCGTGCCAGTGCGCGGACTCACTCCCGCTCACTGCCCAGGAACGGTTGAAGAGGATTCCCGCCGCCCTGTCGGCTGTTCATGGCGTCGGAATCGAAGCGGCATCGGGGAGGCGAGGCGATCGAGCCTCTGAAACCCGCCGCTCCTCACGTGCGGTGTACGCCTCCTCGCGTACGGCGACGGCTCCGGTGCGGAATCGAACGAGGCCCTGGACGCCGACCGTCCAGGGCCTCGCGATGTGCCGGTGGGGTCAGAGGGCCCCCTCGGCGCCCCCGTCGGCGTCGAGCAACCGCAGGAGAGCCCTCAGCTCCTCCAGGGCGGCGTCGGTGACCGTCGGCTCGTCGAACACGAGCTGGTGCAGGACGAGGCCGTCGAGAGCGGCGAACACCAGCCGCATCAGCGCCGGGTTCGCATCGCCCGGCAGTATGCGGGTGAGCTCGCGCTGGGTGGCCTCGAAGTACTCCTCGTACAGGGCACGCAGCGGTGGCAGCAGCTCGGGCCTGCGGCGGGACTCGAGGAGCAGCTCGTACTGGAACACCTGGATGTCCGGATCAGCGGTGACCATCTCCGACAACTCGGTCGAGAAGTCCGCCACCTTGCCGGTGCCGGGCTCCAGCGCGCTGGTGCTCAGGCTGGTGCGCACGGCGTGGGTCAGCGCCTCCTCGATGAGGGCGTCACGCGAGCCGAAGTGGTGGACGACCAGGCCGTGGGTGACCCCGGCCTCCTCCGCGACCGCGCGGTAAGTGAGTTTGCGCAGACCACCGCGGGCCACCACCCGCACGGCCGCGCCGAGCAGGGCTTCGCGGCCCGCTCCGTAGTTCACCCGCTTGCGGGGCTTGGCTCGCTTGCCTTCGCCCTCGTCTTCGGTGGTCTCGGCGGATTTGGTCATGTCGGGGACCCTACCTGCCGGTTGTGGATGGGGCTTCGCGCGTCGGCAAGGGCCTGTGCGCGCGGTGAGGAGCCGGGCGGCCCGGGCCGTCTCGACCGTGCAGGCACGCGAACGACCGCTCGCTGTTCCGGCGCCGGGGCACGGTGCTCGGCGGCTCCGGTTCGCTGAAGGATCTGCGAGGTCCGCCGGATGAGCGCCGCGCCGCACCGGGCTTTACGCGGGAGATCGCATGGTGCGGCGCGCCCGTACGGACACGTTCTGCTTGCGGCGCTGTCAGCGCTTGGGCGGGCGGACGCCGCGGAACTCCCAGTCGCCGCCGAGCGCGGTGGACAGCACTTCCTCGGACTCGGTGGGCTGGGCGCCGACGTCGGTGCGGATGGGGGTGGGTCCGGGGACGATGTGGTTGGTGAGCCGGCCGAGGCCCTCGACTTCGACCTCGACGACGTCGCCGGGCTGTACGGGGCGGGAGTTGGCCGGGGTGCCGGACAGCAGGACGTCGCCGGGGTGGAGGGTGATGGTGCGGGCGATGTCGGCGACGAGGTAGTGCATGTCCCATTCCATCTCGTCGGTCGAGCCGTCCTGGACGACCTCACCGTTGACGTAGGTGCGCAGGTACTTGCCGTGGAAGTCCCAGTCGGTGACGAGACCCGGTCCGAGGGGGCAGAGGGTGTCGGAGCCCTTGACGCGGAGCATGGAGCCGGCGTCGGTGTCGCGGAAGTCGTGCAGGCCGTAGTCGTTGGCGACGGTGTAGCCCGCGATGTAGTCGCCCGCCTGGGCCGGGGAGATGTTGCGCGCCGTCCTGCCGATGACGATGGCGACCTCGCCCTCGTAGTTGAGCCATGTGCAGCCCTCGGGGCGGACGACGGCGCCCTTGTGGGAGTTGAGGGCGGAGGTCGGCTTGTGGAAGTAGGTCGGGGTCGAGGTGAGCTCGATCTGGAACTCGTCGACGCGGCTCCGGTGGTTGAGGTGGACGGCGACAATCTTCGACGGCACGACCGGCGGCAGGTGCTGGGCGTCGTCGATCTTGACGCGGCGGCCGTCGCCGGCGACGAGTTCGTCTCCGTCACGGAGGGTCTCGACGGCGGCTCCGTCGAGGAGGATGCGGCGGTACTCGGGCATGGCGGGCCTTTCTAGAAGCGGCTGTGCGGGGTGCGTGGGGAGGGAGATACGGGCAGGCCGGTGCCGGTCCAGCCGTCGGCGGGGCGGTCGAACCAGAGGTGGACCTGGCCGGTGCCGATGGAGTTCTCGTACTCGCCGTACTGGCGGCCCTTGGCCGTGCACGCGCCCTCACCGAGCGCGCCGGCCATCATCAGGTAGTGGAAGAACTTCGCCTCGGGCTTGTACTTCCAGAACTCGTCCATGGTGTCGAGGACCTTGTCGTGGCGGCCCTCCTTGAACCAGGCGATGCGCTCGTGGTCGGCCTCGCGGGCCTCGGCAGTGAAGATGTGGGCGGTGTCGCTCGCCTCGTGGTCGCGCAGTTCGCGCAGCGGCCAGAAGGTATGGGAGAGCGCGCCGGAGGCGATGAGAAGGACCCGGCGGCCGGGCGTGGCCGCGATGCCGTCGGCCAGTGCCCGGCCCAGCCGCAGGTGGTCTTCCATGTCGCCGGTCTGGCAGACCCCGATGGTCACCCACTTCTTGTCGGGAAGGTCCTCGCCGAGGAACTTCCAGAGGTTGATGGTGGCGTAGTAGATCGGCAGGTAGTCGTCGTCGATCGCGGTGATCCAGGTGCCGTGCTTGTCGGCGAACTTCTCGATGTTCCGTGCGAGTTCGGGGTCGCCGGGGAAGTCGTAGGGCATCCGGCACATGCCGCGCGGCAGTTCCTCGGAGGTGAAGAGCCCGGCGCGGCGCTGCTGGGCGGTGACGACGAACTCGACCGTGGTGGCCCAGTGCGAGTCGAGGACGACGACCGTGTCGTAGGTGTCGCGCTCGAAGACTTCGTGGCGCAGCTGGTGCAGGCCGGTGACGAGGGTGATCTCCTTGCCCTCGTTGAGGTCGAGCCGGTCGGCCTCCGGCAGCATGATGGTGGGGACATGGGCGAGCAGGCCCGCCCCGACGATCTCACCCATGGTTCCGCCATCCCTTGGGTGCGGTGACGGTGTTCTTGAGGTCGCAGTAGAAGTCGAAGCTCCAGGTGCCGCCCTCGCGGCCGACTCCGGACTGGCGGGAGCCGCCGAACGGCGCCTGCAGATCCCGTACGAAGAAGCAGTTGACCCAGACCGTGCCCGCGACGAGCTGCGCGGTGACGCGCTCGGCGCGCTCGTGATCGCCGGTGGCCAGGGTCGCGGCGAGACCGAAGCGGGTGTCGTTGGCCAGCGCGACCGCCTCCTGCTCGGTTGCGAAGGTCTGGAGGGTCAGGACCGGGCCGAAGACCTCCTCCTGGACGACCTCGCTGTCCTGGGCGACGTGGGTGAGCAGGGTCGGTCGGTAGTAGAGGCCGCCGAGGTCGGTGTGGGGTGCGCCGCCGATGACCGCGCGTGCGCCGGCCGCCAGCGCCCGCTGTACGAAGCCGTCGATCTTCTCCAGCTGGCGGGGGTGGATGTTGGGGCCGAGGTCGGTGGCCTCGTCGCGTGGGTCGCCCTGCTCGAGGGTGGCGGCCTTCTGCGCGAACCGCTTCGTGAACTCGTCGGCGATCGACTCCTCGACGAGGATGCGGGTCGCGGCCAGGCAGACCTGTCCGGCGTTGTCGTACTGCTCCACGGCGAGGTCGACCGCGAGGTCGAGGTCGGCGTCGGCGAAGACCAACAGGGGTGACTTGCCGCCGAGTTCGAAGCTGGTGGGCACGAGGTTCGCGGCGGACGCGGCGCCGATGGCCTTCGCGGTCGGTACGGAACCGGTGAAGCTGATCCGGCGTACATCGGGATGGGAGACGAGCGCGTTGCCCGCCTCGGCGCCGTAGCCCTGCACGACGTTGAGCACACCGGCCGGCAGGCCCGCCTCGGCGGCGATGTCCGCGAGGAGCGATGCCGTGAGCGGGGTCCACTCTGCGGGCTTGAGGATCACCGTGTTCCCGGCGGCGAGCGCGGGGGCGATCTTCCAGGTGGCCAGCATCAGTGGGGCGTTCCACGGGGTGATCAGCACGCAGGGGCCGGCCGGGTCCCAGCTGACGCGGTTGGTGTGGCCGCGTGTCTCGAATTCCTCGTGCTCCAGCTTCAGCAGCCAGTCGGCGAAGAAGCGGAAGTTGTGTGCCACGCGCGGCATCACACCGCGGCGGTGCGAGCGCAGCAGAGCCGCGTTGTCGTGGGTCTCGACGATCGCCAGGTCCTCGATGCGCTTGTCGACACCGTCGGCGATGGCGTGCAGGATGCGGGCCCGCTCGGCGCGCGCGGTGGCGGCCCAGCCGGGGAAGGCGGCCTTCGCGGCGGCGACAGCGGCTGCGGCCTCCATCGCGGTGCCCCGGGAGATCTCGCCGAGGGCGCTGCCGTCGATGGGCGAGACATCGGTGAAGGTCTCGGAGGAGGCGATGCGCTCTCCGCCGATCCAGTGCCGGGTGTCGACGGCGACTCCGGCCACGGTGAGGGTGTGTTCGGTCATGTCCGGTCTCCAAGTGGTCTGGGGCGTACGGGGGTCATTCGGCTTCCGAGGTGCCGGACTCCAGCAGCGTGCCGCCGTCCCAGACGACACCCACCTGGCGGTAGTACGCGGCGATCGGTTCCCGGATCTCCAGGCGGGCCAGCTCCTCGGTGGGGGCCTCGAACAGTTCGAGATCGGCGTCGCCGGTCCAGGGCTGCCCGGCCTCGAAGGACGCCGCGCCGGTCTCGATCAGCTCGTCGAGCGCAAGCCCCTTGCCCTTCTCGATGGAGGGCAGCCAGCGGTGGTGGGCCATCGGATGGCCGTTGACGAAGCCGTTGGTCCCGGACGGCTCCCGCAGGGTGACCACGGCCTGGGCGAGCCGCCGGTCGGCGGCGGCGACCGTGGCGCCGAAGCGGGCGCCCGCTTCGATCCGCGGGGCGGGCCCGTACGGGTGCGGGCGCGTCTGGTGGATGGAGCCGAGCTTCTTCGGGTAGCCCTGGTGCAGTCCGCGGGCTATCGCGAAGTCCTTGTCGACCCAGATGTAGACGCAGCGGGAGTACGTCCGTCCCTTGTAGGAGCAGCGGACGACCGCGAAGGCCTCCTTGTACTGGGAGAGCACCGGGTCGAGCAGCTCCTGCCCGCTGGTCGAGCAGGACTGCCAGTCGGCCCAGATCAGCGCGACGGCACCCGGGTCCTCTTCCGCCAACTCCAGTGGTTCTGGGAGCAGTTCGCGCACGCGGGCGGGATCGGTGCGGTACTCGACGGTGAGCAGGTCGCCGGAGTAGCGCCAGGGCGGCGAGGGGATCAGCGAGGAGTCGCCGGTCGCCGTCCTGGGATGGAAGTAACCACGGACACTGGTCATGACAGGTCTTCCTTACGAGGTGAGGGCAGGCTGCTTGAGCAGCTGGGCGCGGTAGCGGGCGGCGCCGGTGGTGGCGGCATGGCCGCCGAGGGCGACGACGCCGACCAGGCGGCCGTCGGCGTGGTAGCCGACCAGGACGTCGCCGTCCGGGTCGCCGTCGAGCACCCGGACATCGTCGATGCCGAGCACAGGGGCGCCGAAGGACTGCAGCCTGAACTCGTGCTGGTCGCTCCAGAAGGTGGGAAGCGGCGCGAAGGGGCCCGCCTCGGCGTCGGCCCCGGTGAGATGGGCGACGAGGCCCTTCGCGGCGTGCTTGGCGGTGTCGCCGGGGATCGACCAGTGCTCGACGCGGCGGGGGACGCCGTCGTAGCGGGCGTTGGGGAAGCGGGCGACATCGCCGACCGCGACGACGTACGGGAGACCGCCGACGCGCAGCCGCTCGTCGGTCAGCACACCGTCGGTCAGGTCCAGGCCGTTGCCTTCGAGCCACTCGGTGTTGGCGACCGAGCCGACGGACTCCACGACGACGTCGGCCGCAAGGACCGTCCCGTCGCTCAGGACGACTCCGGTGACCCGGTCCTCGCCCTCGAAGCCGGAGACGCCGGTGCCGAGTGCGAAGCGCACCCCGCGCTCCTCGTGCCGCTTGTGCAGCGCGCGCGCCAGTAGTTCGCCCAGCGGGCGCAGCATCGGCAGCGGTTCGGGGTCGACGACGGTCACCTCGGTGACGCCGAGGCCGACGGCGGTCGCGGCGACCTCGCAGCCGATGAAACCGGCGCCGACCACGACCACGCGTACGCCGGGCCGGGTCAGCTCGTCCCGCAGCCCCTGGGCGTCGGCGAGCGTGCGTACCGTATGGCGGCCGCTGTCGGGTCCGCAGGGGCCGTCGCAGCGCAGCCGTCGGGGCCGCATGCCGGTGGCCACGACCAGGCCGGCGAAGGCCAGTTCCGTGCCGTCGTCCAGGACGACGACGCGCTCGGCGAGGCGGGTGGCGGTGACGGAGGTGCCGAGCCGCCATTCCACGTCGGCGGCGCTCGCCCGCGGGGTGAAGGCGAGGGACTCGAAGGGCGCCTTGCCGGCGAGCACCTCCTTGGAGAGCGGCGGCCGGTTGTACGGCATATGGGGCTCGTCCCCGATGACCGTGATCGTTCCGGTCCAGCCGGCTGCGCGCAGCTGCTCGGCCGCGCGCAGGCCGGCCATGGAGGCGCCGACCACGACGATGCGTTCCGTGGTCATGTCAGTCCTCGATCCGGATGGCCTGCAGCGGACAGACGTCCGCTGCTTCCTCGACCTCGTCGCGCAGTGCGTCGTCGGGGTCGGAGACGTAGGCCAGGCGCCCGTTGTCGTCGAGCTGGAAGACGTCGGGAGCCGCGAAGACGCACTGGCCGTGGTCCTGGCATTTGTTCATGTCGACGACGACCTTCATGGCCGGTCCTCCTGGATGTGAGGGGCATCGGGGCGCAGATGGCGGGGGAGGAGGGCCCGGCCAGCGGCCGGGCCCTCGGCCAAAGGGGTCCGAAGAGCCCCCTACTCGTTTGGCTTCAAACAAGATAGGAAGGAGTCGGACCCTGGTCAACACCTATCCGTATGGATAAATTCTTTGGTCCAGGCTCTTGCGGGAAGGTGGCGGCAGTCCATACCGTTTGACGCCAAACGACAAGCTCGGGCGCCGCCCCCGCTTCTGGTTCCCGGCCCAGCGCCCCCGTCAGGCCGTCACCGGACCGGCGGGCCATCGGGCCGTCGGCCATCACGCCCGTTCACATCCGCCGAGGAGACATCGGTGAGCGCTCAAGACACCCCAGAAGTCCGCCGGCACATGGATCGGCTCGCCGCCGACGGCATCGACGTGGTCCGGGTGACCTACCCCGACCTCATCGGCACCGACCGTGCCCGCGACGTCCTCCTGGACCACCTGCCCTCGGCCTGCGAACACGGACTCGCCTTCTGCCGTGCCGTGTACCACACCAGCCCTCAGGGCGACGTCGTCCCCGTGCCGGGGGGACTGGATGCCGGGCTGCCCGACATCGCCGTACGACCCGACCTGGACGCGGTCCACGTCCTCCCGTGGGAGCCCGGCGTCGCCTGGTGCCTCGGTGACACCACCGACCCCGCCACCGGCGCGCCCAGCCCCGAGTCACCGCGCGACCTGCTGCGCGCTGTCCTGGCCCGATGCGCGGAGGCCGGACTGTGCCCCGTCGTCGGCCCCGAGCTGGAGTACTTCCTGCTCGACGGGGCGCCGGGAACGCCGAGTGGCTGGCGCCGCTACGCGCAGGCCGCCACCGGTGTCATCTACACCGCCGGGCTGCGTGCCGACGCCGACAACCATCTGCTGCGCACACTGCGGCAGTTGCGTGACCTCGGAATCGGTGTCGTCACGGGGAACCACGAGTTCGACGCCGGGCAGTTCGAGATCAACCTGACGCACTCCGAGGCCATGGACGCCGCCGACCGCGCCTTCCTCTTCAAGTCGGCCGTCAAGGAACTGGCCCGTAAGGAGGGAAAGCTCGCGACCTTCATGGCCAAGCCCTTCAACGACGCGGGCGGCTCGGGCTTCCATCTGCACTTCTCGGGCGAGGACGCCCAGGGCCGCAATGTCTTCGACGACCCGTCCGGAGCCTTCGGTCTTTCGGACACCGGGCGCCACGCCGTCGCCGGCATCCTGGCTCACGCCCCGGCCCTGGCCGCGCTGCTGAACCCGACCGTGAACTCGTACAAACGGTTCGGACCGGGCACCCTCGCCCCCTGGCTGATCGACTGGGGTCTGGACAACCGCAGCGCCATGGTCCGCATCCCGCCCGAGCGCGGCTCCGGCGCCCGTCTGGAGGTGCGGCTCGGCGACGCCAGTGCCAACCCGTATCTGGCGATCGCCGCCCTCTCCGCCGCCGTACTGCTCGGCGTACGGGAGGGCCAGGAGCCGCCGGCCCCGCTGGAGGGCTACGGCTACGACTCGCGGAAGTCCCCGATGCTGCCGATGAGCCTGCCCGCCGCGCTCGACGCACTGGCCGCCGACGAGGCCCTCATCGAGATCCTCGGCAAGGACTTCACCGACTCCTTCCTCGCCTACAAGCGTGACGAGGTCGACCGCTTCAACCGCCATGTCACCGACTGGGAGTTCACCGAGTACTCCTACCACCTCTGATCGATCCGCACCGCGCACAGGAGCACCGCATGCCGAACCCCTTCGACCCCA
The DNA here is from genome assembly GCF_040655115.1 of Streptomyces atratus. GTDB lineage: Bacteria > Actinomycetota > Actinomycetes > Streptomycetales > Streptomycetaceae > Streptomyces > Streptomyces atratus_D. Next base: position 105,184 of record NZ_JBFAJH010000017.1, read on the forward strand.
TGCCCCTCGGCGAGGTCGACCTCGCCGACAACGACAACTTCCTGGACGGCGTCACCCCATGGCGCATGTTCCACACCCTGCGCCACGAGGACCCCGTCCACTGGCAGCCCGAGGAGGCCCCCAACTCCGGCTTCTGGGCCCTCACCCGGCACGAGGACATCGCCAGGGTCGACCGCGACGCCGAGACTTTCACCTCGACGAAGTTCGTCAACCTCGAGGAAGTCGACGACGACCAGATCAAGAAGCGCGCCTCGATCCTGGAACTGGACGGCGTCCGCCACCGCGCGATGCGCAGCCTCCTGCAGCGCCAGTTCGGCCAGGGTGTCATCAACCAGTACACCGATTTCCTGCGCGGCCTGACGGCCAGGACCCTTGACACAGCCCTGGCCAAGGGCACCTTCGACTTCGTCGCCGACGTCTCCGCGGACTTCCCCATCAACGTCCTGGCCCGCCTCCTGGACGTGCCGCCGGAGGACAACCAGCAGCTCATCGACTGGGGCAACCGGATCATCGGCAACACCGACCCCGACTACGCCGACGTCCTCCTGCACAGCGCGGAGAGCGAGAAGTACCGCGACCTGCCCTTCCGCTCGCCCGCCTCCATCGAGGTCTTCGAGTACGGCCGCGAACTTGCCCGCCGGCGCCGCGGCGGCACCGGCACCGACCTGGTCTCCAAACTCGTCAACGAGACCCCACGCGACGGCATCCCGCTGTCCGAGCAGGACTTCGACAACTACTTCCTGCTGCTGGTGGTGGCCGGCAACGAGACCACCCGGCACACCATCTCGCACTCCATGCTCGCGCTGATCCAGCACCCCGAGCAACTGGCCAGGCTCCAGGCCGATCCCTCTCTGATCCCGAACGCGGTCGAGGAGTTCCTGCGCTGGGCGTCGCCCGTCTACCACTTCCGTCGCACCGCGACCCGCGACGTCGAACTCGGCGGCAAGCAGGTCAAGGAGGGCGACAAGGTCGTCATGTGGTACGCCTCCGGCAACCGCGACGAGAAGGTCTTCGGCAACCCCTACGACTTCGACGTCACCCGCGCCGACAACGACCACGTCACCTTTGGCAAGGGCAGCCCCCACCTGTGCCTGGGCAACCTCCTCGCCCGCACCGAGATCCGCATCATGTTCGAGGAGCTCATCCCGCGCCTCGCCGACATCCGCCTGGCGGGTGACGTGCCACGCGTCCGCTCCAACTTCGTCAACGGCATCAAGAAGCTCCCGGTCGAGGTCACCCTCGCCTGACGGTTCATCGGACGGGCGGGCGGGCCGCACGGCCCGCCCGCCACACCGCCGACACCCGGGACGGTGGCCTCCCGGGGCCTCGCGGTCACCGGTGTGCGCGGCGCTGAGCAGGCCGAGGCAGTCGGTGATCACGTGTCGTTCGCGGCCCGCCCGAACCACAACCCGGTCCGACCGGCCGAGCACCCCCATCCGTACGACGACGGCTTCTCAGTCGACCGGCCCGCCCGCCACATAGATGACCTGGCCGGAGACGAACCCCGCCCCGGGGCTCACGAGGTAGGACGCCGTGTGGGCGATGTCCTCCGGCTGACCCACTCTTCCGACCGGAATGGACTGTGCCGCGTTGCGCTGGAACTCCTCGAAGCCGAGGCCCAGCCGGTGGGCCGAGGTCCTGGTCATGTCGCTCACCACGAAGCCCGGGGCGATCGCGTTGGCGGTGATGCCGTGCCGGCCGAGCTGCAGGGCGAGCGACTTGGTGAAGCCGAGCAGCCCCGCCTTCGCGCTGCCGTAGTCGACACGGGCGGCGTCACCCACCGCGGAGATGCTCGACATGGTGACGATCCGCCCCCAGCCCGCCGCGATCATGTGCGGGGCGACAGCCCGGGTGACGAGGAACGGGCCGCGCAGATTGACCCCCAGGACCGCGTCCCACTGCTCCGTGGTCATCTCCACGAGGTCGGCACGGGGACCGACGCCGGCGTTGTTGACCAGCACCGCCGGCGGGCCCAGCTCGGCGGCGACCCGGGCGACGGCGGCGGTCACCGCCACTTCGTCCGCGACGTCGGCGGCGACCGCCGTCGCCGACCCGCCGTCGTCCTTGATGGCCTGAACGGTGCCGGCGCAGTCCGCCTCGTCCAGGTCGATCACGCCGACCGCCAGGCCGTCGCGGGCCAGCTGCCTGGCCACCGCGGCACCGATGCCGCGTGCCGCGCCGGTGACAATGGCCGTGCGTGGACTCTGAGTCGTGTATGTCATGAGCTCAAGTTCACGACATGGGCGCGCTGTTGCCAACCGAATAGGCCGGGGGCTTCACGATCAGCCAGGACACGACGGACGGCGCATCCACCGCCGCAGTCGGGCGGACCACACCTTCTGGCGGGATGGTGCCGGGTGCGGGGCGGTTTCGCCCGGCCTGCCCCGTGCACGAGTGACCTCGTCGTATGTAGTGACAGAGGCGGGGACAGCCCTTGCATGTGATCGATGACGTGCTTTCCAGGGTGCGGGCGGGTGCTCCGGGTGACGGTGTGACGACGACCTGGTGCAGGTCGAGGGGCCGGTGGCCGTCCTGGAACCGGTTGGACAGGTTGGTGCGAGTGACGCCGAGCAGCTGGGCCAGGAACCAGGAGGTCACATGCGCATCAGGGCCATGAACGCCGTCAGCCTGCTGGCCGCGGTGGCCGCCGTCGGGCCGGCTGTCGCCGGTTGCGGCAGTCAGTCCGACGGGGGCGCCGGTGCGGGCGTTCTCCGCCGGGCAGACAACACGCACCCGGCGCCTGCGAACTGGGCGCCGCCACCTGTCGATGAGGTTCTTCAGGGGTCCGGTTGGCGGTGCCTCAGATCGATGTGAGAGATTGTCATTCCTCTTATGAAGAACCGATTGACGGATCGGTGGCGAGAGGGGTTGCGGATGGCTGATGCGGGGTCGAAAGATCATGTCAACTCGCTGCTGCGGCAGCTGTGTTGGGCGTATGCGGCGCCATGGCAGGCGTCCGGGAAGGCGAGGATCCGGTGATAGCATCCCGGCATCTGTGATCTTGATCCATTTGACGCAGATGCTGATTTGCGATCGGCGGCATGCTCTCCGCCTAACAGCAGGTGAACCGTGCCGATCAGCTGTGTTGCGGGTCCACGCGAGGTGTAGCCGCAGCCGTCCGCATGCCATGCGCCGGGAAAGGTTTCCATGAATCGAGACGCACTTGTGTGGTGCTTGGTCGCGGTGGCGGCGATAGCCGTTGTCGCGGTCGCGGCACTCGTCGCCCGCAACAGAGCGCTGGGGGCGAAGAAGCAGCATACCGAGGCCGAACTGAGGCGCCAGCTCCTCGCGACAGACAGCCACCTGCACTCGTCGCGCTCCGAGCTGCAGAGGTTCCGGAACGAGCAGGACGCCACGATCCGCGAAGCCAAGGAAGCGGCGGAGGAGAACACCAAGGCCGTCCTCAAGGGTGCCGCCAGCTTCCTGCAGAGTCTCGCGGCCGAGCAGACGACACTTCTGGACGGCATCCAGCGCAAGTACGGCGGACACGCTGTCCTCAGCGACCTGTTGGACGTCAACCACGCCAACGCCCAGATGGCGCGCAAGGCTCAGGGCATCGCTGTCATGTGCGGTGCGCCGCTCGGCCGTCGCAACAGGCCCGCCAGCGTCTACGACGTGGTGCGCAGTGCCCAGGGCCAGATCCGCAACTTCCACCGGGTCGCCATCATGCAGCAGGCCGGTCTCGCCCTGAAGGCGTCCGCGGTCGCGCCCGTCGCCCTCGCTGTGGCGGAGCTGCTGGACAACGCCGCCAGCTTCTCGCAGCACGACGCGCCGATCGAGGTGACGTTCCAGCGCGTCCAGAACAACCTGTGCATCGTCATCGACGACGCCGGTGTCAGCATGAACGACGAAGAGCGGCAGCGGGCGACCGAGCTGCTCTCCGGAGAAGTCGCCCCCCGTCTGTCGCAGCTCGGGACTCAGCCGAAGTTCGGCTTCCCGGTCGTCGGCCTGATCGCGCGTCAGCACGGTTTCAAGGTGGATGTCACCGGAGTCTCCCGATACGGCGGCGTCAGGGCCGTCGTCCTCTTGCCCGAGGAGCTGTGGACCATGGAGGAGATGCCGCCCGCCCAGGAGGCTCCGGTCAGCGATATCCGGCGCGCCACCGAGAGCCGGCCCCAGAGCGCGACGTCGCGCACGATGCACGGTCTGCCCAAACGCGGCGCACGCCAGGCGCCCATCGCGAGCGTCCCCGATCCCGACGCCACCTCGCCGGCGCCGCGGACCGTGGGGGAGACAGGCCGTGCTTCCGGGCGCAGCCTGGGGGCCTTCCAGCGCGGCACGCTCTCCGGCCGCAACCTTGACGCCACCTCGTTCGAAGGGTCCGAAGACGCATGACCGCAGACCTGTCGTGGATGCTCGAGGACATCGTGCACAACGTGCCCCGTGCCCGCCACGCCGTCCTGCTGTCCGCGGACGGCCTTCCTCGCGGCGCGACGGAGGGTCTGGCCGAGAAGGATGTGCGTACCATCTCCGCCGCCATGGCCGGGATGCAGTCGCTCAGCCGGGCGACGGCCCACTTCGCCGGACCGGAGGAGGACCGGCAGTGGAACCAGACCATCATCGAGTTCTCGCATGGCTGGAGCTTCCTGATCGGGGCAGGGCAGGGCGCCTACCTCGCCGCCGCAGCCGCGCCCGATGTGGACATGCAGCAGATTTCCTTCCGCATGCACCGCCTTGTCGCCCGGCTGGGCAACAACCTCACCTCGCCGCCGAGGGTGAGCGCCGAGGACGCCGGAGGTGCGCGGGGGAACGCCCCCCGGCAGCAGAGCTCCGGTGACGCGGGATTCGTCCTCGGCGCGCTCGACGAGGTGATCTCCGAGGTCAAGGGTGCCCGCCACGCGGTGCTGCTGGGATCGGACGGCCTTCCCCGCGGGGCGACCAACGGGATGAGCCGCGACCTCGCGGACACGATCTCCGCGGCCATGACGGGCATCCACGCCTACAGCCGGGTCACCTCCCAGTTCGCGGGGGTTCTCGAGGACGCGGAATGGCGTCAGACGGTCATCGAGTTCCAGCACGGCTGGATCTTCCTGATGGCGGCCGGCCCCGGCGCCTTCCTGGCCGCTGCCGCCGAACACGACTGCGACATAGAGGAGTTCACCACGCGTCTGCACGAGGTGGTTCCCAGACTGACCGCGGCGGCGACACCGGGGAAGGGGGCAGGCCATGCCTGACGGGCCCGAACAGGGTGAAGAGCTGGAACTGACGTCTCCGTTAGTCCCTCTCTTCGTGATCACGAACGGACGGGCGCTGCCCCCGGACCACGAGTACGAGCACACGACGCTCGTGACGGTGGCACCTGAGGACGGACCGGTCGCGGCGCGCACGCTGTCCCCGGAATCGGGGCAGGTCATGGACCTGGTCGCGAACGGCTTCCTGTCCGTGGCCGAGGTGGCAGGGCACACGCACCTGCCCCTGGGCATCGTCCGCATCCTGCTGGCGCAGTTGGAGGAGGACAGTCTCATCCTCGTGAGGAGACCGATACCGCGCGCTGAACGTGTCGACAGAGAACTGGTCAGCGCCGTCCTCGAGGGCTTGAAGAATCGATTCGGAGCGTAACGCGTGTACCTGGATCCAGATGTCTCCCACGCGGTGAAGATCCTCATAGTGGGGCACTTCGGGGTCGGTAAGACCACCTGCATCGGCAGTCTCTCCGAGATCGAGCCCCTACGGACCGAGGAAGAGATCACCGAGGCCAGCGTGGGCTTCGATGACCTGTCGGGCACACCCGACAAGAAGACCACCACCGTCGCCATGGACTTCGGCCGGCTCACCCTCAGCGACACCCTGGTGCTCTACCTCTTCGGAACGCCCGGCCAGGAGCGCTTCAAGGAGATGTGGGAGGAGCTCTCCCGGGGCGCCCTGGGCGCGCTGGTCCTGGTCGACCCGGAGCGACTGCACGAGTCCTTCCCCGTCCTGGACCTCGTCGAACGTTTCGGCCTGACGTACGCCATCGCCGTGAACCACTTCGAGGGCACCACGGACTACCCGCTCGACGAGGTGCGCGAGGCCCTGAACCTCACCGCCGAGACCCCTGTCGTGGAGTGCGACGTACGGGACGAGAACTCCTCGGCGCAGGCCCTCATCACCCTCGTGAAACACCTCATGTCCCAACTCGGCTAGGAGCGCAGGAATGCAACAGCCACGTGAACCGCAGGAGATACCCCCCGGCTGCCCCGCGCACGGGAACGTCCAGATGTACGGCCCCTCGTTCGGAGCCGACCCCGACAGCCACTACGCACAGCTGCGTTCGTTCGGTCACAGTGCGTCCGTGGACATCGCCCCCGACGTCCAGGTGGAGCTCGTCACCAGCTACGACGCCGCTCTGTACGTCCTGCAGAACCCCGCCTCCTTCGTGCGCGACTCCCGCCGCTGGAACGCCCTCAACGAAGGGCGCGTCCCGGCCGACAGCCCGGCACTGCCCATGATGGGTTACCGCCCCAACGCGCTCTTCAGTGACGGTGCGGCACATGCCCGACTGCGTCAGGCCGTTACCGACAGTCTCGCCACGGTCAACGAGCACCAGCTCATCAGGCAGACACAGCAGTCCGCCACCTACCTGATCAGCCAGTTCAGTACCGACATCCGCGGCCAGGCGGAGCTGATGGCCGAGTACGCCCAGCCGCTGCCTCTGCTGGTCTTCAGCGAACTGTTCGGCTGCCCGCCCGAGATCGGCGACCGCGTGATCGCCGGGATCAGTGGCATCTTCGAGGGCACCCCCGGAGCCGACGAGGTGCTCGGCGGGGCGCTCACCGAGCTGATCGCCCTCAAGCGGCGGCGCCCGGCAGCCGACCTGACGACGCGTCTGATGGGGCACTCGGCCCAGCTGAGCGACGAGGAGGTGCTGCACCAGCTGGTCACCCTGCTCTCCGGTGGCACCGCGCCGCTGGCCGCGGCCATCGGTACCAGTAGCGCCCTGTACCTCGGAGAGGAATGGCAGGTCGGCCTCCCGGTCGAGGACGCGGTCTCCCAGACCCTCTGGAACTACGCGCCGATCGCCAACTACGCTGCCCACTACCCGACTCACGACGTCGAGCTCGGTGGCAGGGTGATCCGGGCCAACGACCCGGTCCTGATCTCATTCGCCGCGGCCAACACCGATCCGAAGCTGACCGCACACCGCGAACAGCTCAGTGCCAAGGCGCACTTGGCGTTCGGAGCGGGCCCGCACGCCTGCCCCGCCAAGGACCCGGCTTTCATGATCGCCGTGACTGCCGTCGAAACACTGCTCAACCGGCTTCCCGACGTCGAGATGCGTGTCCCGTTCAAGGCGCTCACCTGGGCGCCGAGCCCGTGGAGCCGCTCGCTGGTCACCCTCCCGATCCGCTTCACCCCGAGGGCTGTTCCCCAGGCAGCCAAGTCGGCCGGATCGAACGCGGGCCAGATGCCCCAGCAGCAGACAGCCGCGTCCTCGCCCTCCACCGCCGGACCCTCGCATACGAACGCCGGTGTCGCGCCGCAGCCCAAGGGAGGCATGTTCAGCCGCTTCCTGGCGTGGACCAGGGGCGAGTGAGGTAAGAGTGATTTTAGTAACGTCGTGATTACGCAGTGGTAGTGGATGCTTTAACGATCATGTGGGTATGCATGGCGGCTGGTTCTCAGAAAGGAGCCGCCATCATGGGCGTTGCCACAACTCCGTCATACGACCGCCGGGCGTCCGCCTCCCTCTTCTCCCGTCTGCGGACGGCCAGAGGGCAGGCCGACCCCTTCCCGATATACGCCGAACTCCTCTCGCGGGGCGAGGTGGTTCCCGCTCCCTGGGGCGGCTCCGTCGTGACGGGCTTCGCCGTCTGCGACCAGGTTCTGCGCAGCCGTCAATGGCTGGAGCCCGACAGGAGATGGCGGGAGCGCCAGGGGCCCGGGACACGCTGGAACGCGCCCTCCTCACGCGAGATGAGCAACACGCTTGCCGCGCTCAACCCCCCGGACCACACCAGGGTGCGACGTGCGGCGGGCACCTTCGACCGAGCCACTGTGGAGCGCATCGGCCGCAACGTGAAACGGACCGCGGATCAGCTCCTCGGCGCCTTCATGGAGCGAATACGCACCGGCGAGGCGGACTTCTCGGAGCTTGTCTGCGAGGAGCTGCCGGTGGCCACCATAGGTGACTGGCTCGGGCTGCCGCAGGTCGACTGGCCCAGGCTGCGGCAGTTGACACACGATCAGGTCTTCACCCAGGAGCTGCTGCCGTCGGCCAGCCAACTGGCATTGTCCGACGCGGCCACGGCCGAACTCCGCACCTATTTCATGGACCTGGTGCGTGATCGGCGCTCCCATCCCGGTGATGACCCCGTCACCCGGTGGATCCAGACGTGGGACGTGATCGAGCCCGACCAGGACAAGGCCGACGAGGCGGTCTACTTCCTGGTGTTGTTCGTCCTGCTGGCCGCCCTGGAGACCACCGCGACCCTCCTCTCGACGATGACACTCCGGCTCGTCGAAAGCCCTGAACGCTGGGACATGATCGCCGACAACCCGGGCCTCGTACCCGGGTTCGTGGAGGAGACGCTCCGCTACGACCCGCCCACCCACGTGATCAGCAGGGTCGCCTCGCAGGACTCCGTGCTGGGAGGCGTCGAGATCCGCCGCGGCGAGATGGTCCACCTCATGGTCGGAGCGGCGCACCGAGACCCGGCCAGACACAGCGACGCGGACCGGTTCGACCCCGAACGCACGCCCGGCCACCTCGCATTCAGTGGCGGCATCCACTACTGCCTCGGCGCGCCGCTGGCCCGCCTCGAAGCCCAGACCCTTCTCCGTCAACTGATCCGGCGCCTTCCCCGCCTCACCCTCGTACGCCCCCCGTCGATGGCGCCCCGTGTGGCGTTCCGACGCCTGCTGAATCTGGACGTGGCCCTCGCATGACCGAATCGACCCACACCCCCGCACACGCCCGGACCGCTCCCAAGGCGATACGTGCCGAGCAGGACGGCCCCGTACTGCATGTCCGCCTCAACCCCTGGGGACAGGACGACACGTTGGACGCCGCAGTCCTCGACGACCTCACCACCCTGCTCGACGACCTCCACGAGAGACCCGACGTCCGGATCCTGACGCTGTCGTCACTGGGTACGGACTTCTGCCTGGGTGCCGACCGCAACGAGTACCAGGAGGCACTGGCCGCCGATCCGTCCGGAGCGGACCTGCGGCGCATCGTCGACAAGGCGCACCGCCTGTGCCAGGCCCTGGAGAACACTCACGCGGTCACCATCGCCCGGTTGCACGGGCGGGTCGTCGGCGCGGGTCTCGCCCTCGCCTCCTTCTGCGATCTGCGCGCCGGTGCCGACACCAGCCGCTTTCGCATGCCGGAGGTCGGCATAGGGCTACCACCGGCGTGGGGCGGGGCGATGGGACGCCTGGTCTCCGAGGCCGGCACCTCCAGGATTCGCGAGCTCATGCTCACCTGCGACGTCTTCGACGCCGACACGGCCCACCGTATCGGTCTGCTCCACCGGACCGCCCCACTCGACCAGCTGGACAAGGTGATCGATTCCTGGACCAGGCCCCTCGTCCGACGCTCGCCCGAAGCACTCGTCCTGACCAAACGGATGCTGGCCGGCTACGCACGGGCGGACAGGACGGCAGACGTCTCCCTGCTCGACTCCCATCTCCTGGCAGCCACTCTCCACCAGCACGCAAGGGGCTGATCCTCCCAGGCGGATGCGAGCGTCCGGCCCGCCACGGGCCGCCGAGGCATGGGGACGGCCGGGTGCCTCGGCGCGTGTGGCGGGCACAGTGCGCGCGGCGAGGTACCCGGCCACTCACGATCGGGTCGGGCACCTCGCGCTGCGCTCGAAGCCCCATCGGCTGGAGTACCAGGGCGTGTGTCGGAAGTCCCGCCTGCCCCGCGACGCCTGGCACGCCCGCTCGCTGCGTTGTCGGGCTCGCCCAAGTACGTTCAGTACGAGGACGACCCTCCGCCTTTCGATCGCACGCACCGGACGCCGCCGGGCCCACCCTTCGGGCGGACGGCGGGACTTCCGACACACGCCCTAGGACCGCCGCACCCGCGCCGTCAGCCGGCTTCCCAGCCGTCTGCCGAACGTGCCCGGCCGGTTCCAGGCCCGGAACGCCTCCGCCGTGCGGCTGCTCCCCGTGCGCTCGACGGCCTGCTCCACCGCCGCGATCTCGCTGCCGGACAGGCCGCGCACCACCGGACGCAGTACCTCCTCCAGGAGTGTGGTCCGGGTCTCGTTCCAGGCTCGGCCCGCGTGCGGGTGGGCGCTCCAGACGGTGAAGCAGTCGGCGACGTACGCCGGGTCGGAGCGCAGCCGGGCCAGGATGTCGCCGTGTCGGGCTGCCCGGCCGTAGGCCGCGATCAGGTCCGCGTCGTCGCTGTGCACGAACGCGTACAGCTCCGCGTCGGGCCGGTCCCGCGCGAGCAGGCTGTGGGCAAGGGCGCCGTGGGCATGCTCCAGCACAGTGGGCTCCACCGGTTCGGCGCGGGCGCGCAGAACCTTGGCACGGTCGGACCAGCCGGGCGCCGACTCACCGGACCTGACCTCGCGGGCGAACTCCAGCAGTTGCAGAGCGCCGCGGACCCGTGCACCGATCTCCTGAGGGAAGCAGCGCAGCAGATCGTGGGCGAGTTCCGCCGCCTCTTCGTCGTCGGAGGGGGCGTGGAGTGCCGCCTCGACGAGGGGGGACCACGTACCGGCCGTCCGGTGCGAGTCCGAGCCGGACTCGCCGAGGAGGAGCCGTGCCTCGCCCGCCGTCGGGGTGGCGTCGCCCCAGATCAGCCCGACGGCGGTGCGCAGGACCAGCGGCTCCGCGAACGGCGAGAACCCGGCGGCGCGCAGCACCGTGTGCAGCGCCATGATGCGGTCGGAGCCCTGTTCCTTCGCGCGGGGCGCCTCGGCACACATCCGCAGATGCGGCAGCGCCTGCGCGCCGGTGAAGGGGAGGGCGACGCGAGTGAGGAACTCCTCGACGGCGGAGGGGGCGGCCAGGGCGAGTTGGTCGAGCTCGCCGAGGAGCGCCGTGCGGACGTCGAACTGTTCGTCCAGGAGGTCGAGCAGCGCGGGGGCGTCGGCCGGCGCCGGAGCTGCGAGCAGCGTCCGGGCCATGTGCCGGGCGACAGAAGGGAGTCGGTCGGTGAGGTCCATGTCGAGCAGTCGGGCGATCCGGAGCAGCTGCACCTGGCGCCCGATGGTCTCCCCGTTGGCGCGCTCCGTTGCTTCCGAGGTGAGTTCGGCGAGCAGGTCCGGGCCGAGTCCGTCGGCCAGCTGCTTCACGGTGGCGGGTTCGGCGAACGCCGAGCGCGGCGGGAGTGCCAGCGCGGCGTCGTTGCGCCGTACCGCCTCCGTCACCAGCAGTGCGGCGAGCGGCGCCGTGGTGGTGGCAGGGGCACGTCCTTCGAGCGCTGCCAGCAGCCGGGCCACGGACGCCGATTCGGAGGCGCTGCGGTCGTCGGTCGGCGCCGTGAGTGCGGTGGTCAGCCGGTGCATCTGCTGTTCGTTCAGCGCGTACGGTCGCTCGCCGGCCCAATCGGCTGCTGCGGCACGCCCGTTCGGGCCGAGTGCGATGCCTGCGTGCAATGCGGTGAAGGCGAGTGGTCCGGCGGCGAAGGGTTCGCCCGGCAGCGCGGCCGCTGCCCGGAACAGTTCCGGTGCGCGGCTGCGCCAGACCCGGGCGACGGTCTCCGCCCAGGTGTCGTCCACCGGACCCTCCGGGGCGCGGCCGGCGCACGTGTGCACACGAAAGCCCGGGCCGGTCAGTTCGTGTGCGTCGTCCGGCAGTACGCCGATGACCTGGTGCGGGGAGTGCGCCGGCCGGCGGGTGTACGTGGTGAACGTCAGCCGCTGGGCGTGCTCCGGCGGGAGTACGGCTGCGGCCAGCGCGATCCACCGGGCCACGTCCGCGCTCTGCCGCTCCACGAGGACGAGCTGCACCGACGACGGTTTCTCGCTCACCCGGCGCAGATCGGCGAAGACCGTCGCGAGCCAGGGGCTGCGGGAGACCGCGAAGTCGTTGAGCGCCTCCTGCCCGAAGGCGGCGGAGGCGGGCAGGGCGGATATACGGTCCGGTGTGCCGCTGTCCGGCGTGGTCGAAGCCCAGCGCGGCGACCGCCACGCCGTGATCGGGAGCGCGTCGCCGGGCAGGCGCGTGCCGGCCGGAAGATGCACCGCATGCGCGTGGAAGTGACCGACGCCGGAACCCCCGAGGGCCACGGTGCGGCTCAGCAGATGGCTGCCGTCGGAGAGCTTGCTGAAGCTGAACGCCTCGGGAAACGATCGGAGTTCGACGTTCGTGGGATGATACGGCGCCCCGGCCGGAGGCTCGTAATCGAGCAGCTTCTCCGCCTCGGTCAGCACCGACGTGGGTATGCCACCACCGACCGCAGTGAACCGTGCGCCGACCCCGTCGTCCCCCGCAGAGGCAGAGGTGTAGTGCAACTGCGCGAGGCTCATGGGCCGGCCCTCTTCGTCCTTGCCGCGTACGTCCCCGTGTGCCAGCACACCCCGCCCTCGTCAGCCGTCGTCAGAGGCCGGTTGTACGGGCACGGCGACGACCCCGGCGGGGAGCGGTCCGCAATCGTGGGAGCGACGCTATCAAGGTGCGCGGCTCCCGCAGGCACGCTGCCGAAACGTGATCTCTGTATCTTCCGCGGAGGTCCTCAGCTCGGCGACGTCTCTCGCGTCGGCCCGACGGGTGCGCTCAACTCCGTTACGTGGTCAGCGCTGGACGGCGTACGCGACGAAGCCGGTCCAGGCGGCGGGGGAGAGGGCGAGCTGGGGGCCCTCTTCGACCTTGGAGTCCCGGACGTGGACGGCGTTGGGGCAGGTGGCGACCTCTACGCAGGAGTCGCCGTCTCCACCGCTGTAGGTGCTCTTGAACCAGGCCAGTTCGGACGTGCTCATAGCGCTCCTCGCATTCGCTTCAGCAGACTCCCTGTGTCCTCATGGGTGAGAGCCTGCGAGCGCATCTTGGCATACCGTCTCTGCAGCACACTTACGTCCTCCGGATCGGAGATCAGGTGGCCGGTGCGCTGACCTTCGGAGTAGGCGAGAAGCCTGTGGTCCGGCGTCTCAAGGAGCTGAATGGGACCCTCCAGTCCAGCGTGGTTCTCCCGTTGCAGAGGCATCACCTGAAGCTCGACATTACGCAATTCTGCACACTGCAGTACGTGGTCGATGAGGTCCTTCGTGGTCTCCTTGCCACCTGTACCGCGCAGGAACAGGGTCTCTTCGATGATGAAGCTGTACTGCGTGTAAGGCTCCTCCCGCAGGAGTCGCCGACGCTCCGCGCGAGCTACGAGCTGCACCTCGATCTGGTCATCGCTCAATGCCGGCACGCGGTTTTCGAAGACCGCCCTGGCGTAGGCATCGGATTGCAACAGCCCCGGGACCACGCGGCATTCGTACGTGCTGAGACTGATCGCATCCGCCTCAAGCTGCGCCCAGTGGTGGAACCACTTCGCCAGCCCCCGCCGCCGCGACAAGTGCTTCGCCGCAGCCCTGATCACCCCGAACGCATCCAGTACCTCCTCCGCCCGGTCCACGAACGCCGGCGGTGGGAACCGGCGCCCCTGTTCGATCGAGGCGACCGTCGGCACCGAGTACCGCACCCTCGGGGCGAACTCCTCCTGCGTGAGCCGCGCCCGTTTGCGGAAGACCTTGACCACCTCGCCGAACGCCTTCAGGGTGTCCGAGGGTTCCGGCTCCCCGTCCACGCCCGTCGTGCCGCCTGTGCCACCCGCGCCGTCCGCCATGTCCGGCCACCTCCCATGCCCCACCTGTCCGCAACTTGCCCATGGTCACTGACTGTCACGCGTACCGTCCACACTCTGTACCCGTACGCTGACTCAGCGTACGGGTTTCTGACCTGGTGGGACCGTCCTCCCGGCCGTCACGATGGGCGCATGGAAGCACTCGCGTCCCCGCAAGCGCCGTTCACCGTGCGTGTGTTCGTGCAGCGATTCAGTTCCACGCCCCGAGGTGCCCGGCTCGCCCGGCAGCTTGCTCTGCACCAACTGAACGAGTGGGGCATCCCCTACGGCGGTGACGCGTCCGAGACGACCGCGCTGCTCGTCGCCGAGCTGGCGGCGAACGCGGTGACGCACGGCCGGGTGCCGGGCCGGGACTTCGAGTTGAGGCTCGTCCATGCTCCGGGCGACCGGCGCACGCTCGGCGTCCTGCGGATCGAGGTCACGGACGCCCGGGGTGAGCGGCGCCCGCCGGGGCCGGGGGAGCTGGTGGCGCCGCCGCCCGGTTCCGGCAGCGGGCACGGGCTGATCCTGGTGGATGTGCTGGCCGACCGGTGGGCGGTGGTGGACCGCGTACCGCCGGGGAAAACGGTCCGTGCCGAGCTGGACCTCCTCTACTAACAGCGGGTTTTGCTCGTCGTGGGTAACGCAAATGGGGCACTCTGGGAGCATGATCGCCGCGCCTGCCGACTACAGCCAAGGCATCGACCCGGAACGCGCTCTGAAGTACGCCGTCCAGAACATCCGGGGCGACCGTGCCCAGATCGTCGAAGGGATCATCGAGCCCGTGTCACCCACCTGGGATCACGAGGCCACGACCGAGGTGATCCGCGATCAGATCAAGCCGCGCGCCCGTGAGCTGGGGTGTGTCACCGGGTCGGGGAACCTGGACCTGCCCGGGTCGTCGAACTGGTACGTCCCTGACATCGCCGTGGTGCCGGCTGTAGAGGCCAAGGGCGCGGGTGCTCTGCTGCCCGATCGGACGCTGCTCGTGGTTGAAGTCACCAGCGACTCCAACACCGAAACGGATGGCGTCGTGAAGCGGCGGCGGTACGCCGAGTACGGGGCGCCGCTGTATCTGCTGGTCGACCGGGTGGAACGGCGCGTGACTCTGTTCGCCGAGCCCGGACGCCCGGGGTACACGCGGGTCGACGGCCCCCACCCATTCGGGGCCGTGTTGCACCTGCCCGGACCGTTCGACCTGGACCTGGACACGGGCGAGCTGTGAGCGCGTTGGCATAGGGTCGGGGACTGCGCATCGCCCCTGCCCACAGGCAACCGAGGAGAGTGCACACCCCGTGAACGAACACTCCCACGCAGCCCCGCCGCCACCCGTTTCCGAAGTCCAGCTCTCCGCAGGGCCGGTGACATACCAGGACACCGGCGGGGACGGCCCCGTCGTCGTCCTGTTGCACGGCGTCGCCATGGACGGTTCGCTGTGGCGGCACGTCGTCGCCGACCTGCGCCCCGACTACCGGTGTGTGGTTCCGACCCTGCCGCTCGGCGGTCACTGCAGACCCATGAAGCCGGACGCCGACCTGTCGGTCCTCGGCGTTGCCCGGCTGGTCGCGGAGTTCCTCGATGCGCTTGACCTCACCGATGTCACCCTGGTGATGAACGACTGGGGCGGGGCGCAGGCCCTCGTCGCCGACGGGCGTGATCAGCGGATCGGGAAGCTTGTCATCACCTCCTGCGAGGCCTTCGACAACTTCCCGCCCGGACTGCCCGGCTCCAATCTCTACGCCTCCGCCAAGATGCCTGCCGGCCTGCACCTCGCGTTCACTCTGCTGAAGCTGAAGCCGATGCGGCGGCTTCCGATGACCTGGGGACGGATGAGCAAGCGGCCCGTGCCGGACAGTGTGATGGACGCGTGGTTCCGGCCGCTGTGGACATCGGCGGAGATCCGGCGCGATCTGCGCAGGTATGTGCTCGGGGTGCCGCCCAAGGAGGAACTTCTGTGGTGGGCCGAGAAGTTGCGTGACTTCGACCGGCCCGCGCTCGTCGTCTGGGCGGCCGAGGACAAGGTCATGCCGCCGGAGCACGGTCGCCGGCTCGCCGAACTGCTGCCCAAAGGGGAGCTGGTGGAGATTGCCGACAGTTACACGCTGATCCCTGAGGATCAGCCGCAGCAACTCAGCAAGCACATCAGGACGTTCCTGCGGAGGTCTTGAAGGCGGGTCCGGGTCCCCCTACGCGATCGCGAGGACATCGAGGACAGACACCACGGTCGCGCCTGCTGGTACACCCAGTGGGGATGGGTCCCGTAGGCCAGGCCGGCTGGCATGGCAGAACCCGAACGGCTGTGGCGCGTAAGGGAGATCGCCGAGCTCCTCGGCGACGTCACCCTCGTCGCCACTCATCGACAACTCGCCCGCTGGACCGAGAAGGGAATGATCAAGAGAGCCCGCACCGGCCGCTGCACGGCAATCACACAGACGACGAATCCCTTGCATGACCTGCGAAAACGCTAGCTATTCGGCCTTGGGGAAACGTCAACCGACTGGGAGCGGTGGGTCTGCGCCGAGTGTGGCGGCATTCCGCCATGGCCCACATCCGCCCCACTCGGTCCGTTGATCCTGCCCGGACCCAACTGTGAGATTGGTCAGGCGGCTCAGGTGTTCTCGTGTCTGCGGGCTTGGCCGCACGGTGATGTTTCGCCCCTTGGTGAGGAGCACGATGAAACGAGGAAGACGAACAGGTGTGATTGCCGCGGCGTCGGCCGTGTTGATCACCGCGGCGCTGATTGCGCCTGCGGCCGCAGCCGCCAACCCGACTGGCTCCGAGAGTGCTGGCGCGAGCAAGGTCGAACCCGCTGATCCCGACGGGCCACAGGGGCCGGGTCGGTCGCCCGTTGCTGGGCTCGACGACCGGGCCGGGCGCGACAACCCGGATTCGATCTACAGGGCGGGGAAGACCGACGGGTTCAAGCCGCTGACCGACGATTCGCTGTCGGATACTGCGGCCGAGAAGCTGGGCAACGCCGACACCAGGCTGCTGCAGCAGGCGCAGGCGTCGAAGAAGAAGTCTGTCACGGTGTTGATGCTGGCCCGGAAGGGCGCGACCGAAGACGTCGTCGCCGCGGTGGAGAAGGCCGGCGGGACCGTCGGGTCGGTGACCGGAAAGGTCGGCTACGTCCGGGCGACCGTCCCGACCGACAGCGTAACCACCTTGGCCGGCCTTCGGTCGGTCGCGGCGATCGACCTGAACCGGACGTACAAGATCCCGGGCCCGGATCTGGGCGCCGCGGGTGCGAAGACGGCGACAACGAAGGCCGCGGGGCCGACCGCGCCCGGCGTGAACACGCCCGCCGACAACCCGTACCTACCGATCAACGAGACCGGCGCCGAGGCCTTCGTCAAGGACAACCCGGCCTGGGACGGGCGCGGCACGGTCGTCGGCGTGCTGGACACCGGCGTCGACGTCGAGCATCCCGCGCTACAGACGACCAGCGACGGCAAGCCCAAGATTGTCGATTGGGTAACCGAGACCGATCCGGTCACCGACCGCGACGGCAGCTGGGTGCGGATGTCCACCACCAAGACGGGTCCGACGTTCAGCTACCTGGGCAAGACCTGGACGATCCCGGAGGGCACGTTCCAATTCGGCGTGTTCTACGAGAGTGCGACGGCCGGGAGCGACTTCGAGGGCGACCTCAACCGGGACGGTGACACCCGGGACTTCTACGGGGTTCTGTACGACCCGACCACACACAGGATCTGGGTCGACGGCAACAACGACCAGAACCTCACCGACGAGACACCGATGGCCCCGTTCGCGGTCGACCGCCAGGTCGGCCACTTCGGGAGCGACGACCCCGCAACACCGCAGAACGAGCGCATACCGTTCGTCGTCGAGTACCGCGACAACGTCGATCTCTCCCCGCTCGGCGGCAGCAACGTCGGCAAGACCGCGAACTACGTGTCCATCGGGTTGCCGGTCGCCTCGCACGGCACCCATGTGGCGGGGATCACCGCCGGCACGTCGATGTTCGGTGGCCAGATGCACGGTGCCGCACCGGGCGCGCAGATCGTGTCCGCCCGCGCCTGCACTTGGGGCGGTGGCTGCACCCAGGCGGCACTGACCGAGGGCATGATCGACCTGGTCGCCAATCGCCATGTCGACGTCGTCAACCTGTCCATCGGTGGGCTTCCCGCATTGAACGACGGCTCCGACGTGATCGCCGCGCTCTACGACAAGCTGATAGGCCACTACGGCGTCCAGATCGTCATCGCCGCCGGCAACGACGGCCTCGGCACCAACACCGTCAGCTCGCCGTCCGTGGCGGGCAAGGCCATCTCGGTCTCCGCGTCCGTCAGCTCCGACACCTGGTGGGCCGGCTACGGGTCGAAGGTCGCCACCAAGCAGGGCATCTTCGGCTTCTCCTCCCGCGGCCCCGCTGAGAACGGGGCGCTGGCGCCGCAGGTGTCCGCGCCCGGCGCCGCCATCTCCTCGATCCCGATGTGGCTGTCCGGTGAAGCCGTCCCCGAGGCCGGGTATTCGCTGCCGGCCGGGTACGGCATGGCCAACGGCACCTCCATGGCGGCACCGCAGGTCACCGGAGCGGCGGCGCTGCTGCTGTCGGCCGCCAAGGCCAGTTCGCTGACGGTCAGCTCGGCGGCGCTGAAGACCGCCCTGACCGGCACCGCCGACCCGATCCCCGGCGTCCCAACCGTCGCGCAGGGCGCCGGCATCATCGACACCGTCGCGGCCTGGAAGCAGCTCAGCGCCGGCATCAACACCAATGAGCTCACTGTGTCGGCTCCCGTTTGCAGTTCGCTGTCCGGCCTGCTCGCGACTCCGGACACCGGCGTCGGTATCTACAACCGTTGTCTGCCGACGGAAGGCGGCCAGGTGACCGGTGCGCAGAAGACCTACAAGGTCAGCGTCACCCGGACCAGCGGTGCCGCCGGGAGCGTCGTGCACCGGATCGGTTGGATCGGCAACGACGGCACGTTCAGCGCCCGCACGGCAACGCCCCTGCAGCTCGGAAAAGCGGCCGATATCACGGTCACCGCGACCGCGACGACCTCCGGCGTGCATAGCGCGATCCTGACCATTGATGACCCGGCGACGGGCGGCATCGACCAGTTCGTCGCGGTCACCGTGCTGGCGACCAAGCCGCTGGCCAAACCCGACTACGCGGTCACCAGTTCCGGCACGCTCGGCCGAACCGGAAGCACCTCGCTGCTGGTGCCCGTTCCCGAGGGCGTCGAAGCACTGCAGCTGACCCTGGGCGGGCTCGCCGACGGCAGCCAGGTCCGGGCATTGCCCATCGACCCCGACGGCATGCCCGCGGACTCCAACGCCAGTTACCACTGCTACACCAACTACACCGACCCGGCGAAGTGCAACGCCACCGCACGACCGGTGTACCGACCCAAACCCGGTATCTGGGAGTTCGTGATCGAGTCTCGCAGGACGTCTCCGGTCGAACAGAATCCGTACACAGCGACGGTTTCGCTGCAGGGCATGTCGTTCGATCCGGGGACCGTCAAAGTCGACAAGGTGACCATGAACTCGCCGACGAAGGTCGGCTCGACGGGGACGAACACCTTTGGCCCCGCGATCGCCCACGTCGCAACTGGTGAGATCGGCGATGTCCGCAATTTGTTCTCGACGGTCTCGCAAGGCGAAATCACGTCCAACATGCTCTATGTTCCGCGTCAGACGACCCGGCTCGACGTGACGCTGACGCCCAGAGACGCTGCCGATCTGGACTTCTATGTGTATTTCAACGGCAGGCCGATAGGCCAGAGCACCACGACCGGGGACTCGCCCGAGCACATCGTCATCGATGATCCACAGCCGGGTACGTACTTCATCGTGGTCGCGGGAGTCGCCGTGCCCGGAGACAACGTCACGTTCGACTACCACCAAGAGATGTTCTCGAAGGGCCTCGGCACGATCACGCCGAAATCCGACGGGAAGTACACGGTTGCCACGGGCCAGTCGATGCCGGTCGGCGGGGCAATGATCGTCAGCGCTCGGCAGTTGACCAAGGATCCCATGGTCGGCCGGGTCCGAGTGGCCAACGAGTACGGCACGATCATCGGGGCGGCGGACGTCACGATCGCCACTGTCGATGTCCCCGAACTCGATCTGGTCGCGTGGGCCCCGCCATTCGTCGGCGCGGCTCTCAATGAGAGCGGCGTAGTCGCGGGGGATCGCCAGTACAACTCCAGGATGACGCCGACCGTCTGGACGGCCGCCGACGGGTTCACCAACCTGGATCTTGCCGGGGGCAGGTACGGATCGGCTCTTGACCTGAATGACGGCCAGATCGCCGTCGGTATCGCGACGGACAGTGCATTGCATTATCTTCCCGCCCAATGGGCCAAGGATGGTTCGCTCACCGTGCTCGGCGTCCCGGATTGGCGGCCCTATTCCAGCGGCTATGCGACCGCCGTGAACAACAAGGGGGTGGTCACCGGATTCTCCGAAGCAGTCGTCAAGGAGTCCGACGGCAAGAACCACAGCTACAGTGACGGGTTCGTGCGGACGCCGGATGGGACGTTCAGCAAGCTGGCCCACCTGTCCTCGGATCTGACGGGAACCCAGTCGCGCGCCATCAACGATGCCGGAATGATCGTCGGTGCCTCGCGCACCGATGGCCATGTGCCGCACGCGGTCGCCTGGGATGCGACGTCAGGTGTCATTCAGGATCTCGGCACGCTTCCGGGACAGTCTTCGGCCCAGGCGAACGATGTGAACGCCTCCGGGACTGTCGTGGGGACCAGCGGTGACGACGCGTTCGTGTGGACCAAGGACGGCGGAATGCAGCGCCTTGCCGACTACGGATACAACGCGACCGGCGAGAAAGTCACCGACGACGGGTGGATCCTCGGAACTGTCGAACTTTTCCCGGACGTCGCGGTGTCGGCGATGTGGGACCCGCAGGGACGGCTCTGGGATCTGTCCGGCATGGTGCCGCTCTCTGCCGGTGATCGATTCACGCCGACCTACAGCTTCGACATCAACGATCACCACCAGCTGATGGTCTACGGCGAGGGCGGCCCGAACGCCGCCTGGTCCAGCTCGGTGATGCTGAGGATCCCGGCAGGTCTGGGCAACTAGTGCTCCTCCCGGCAAGCTTTGCCCCGTCGCGTCGCAAACATTGCCGGTCACGGCACTAGGCCCCGGCGCCACCTCGTCCCGTCGAGCCACCGCAGTCGGTGGCTCGACGGGACGAAGGCGTTCAAAGCCAGCCCCGGTCCCGCGCGTGCCAGCCAAGCAACACCCGGGAATCGGTGTCGGCCAGATCCATCAGCCTGCGGACCCTGCGCTGCATGGTCCGCTGGCTGATCCCCAGTCGGGCAGCGACCGCGGCATCGGTGTACCCAGCCAGCAACAGCATCAGGACCTCCCGGTCCGCCGGGTCGGCGAGATCCTTCGGCGACGCCAAGTTCGGATCGACCCTACGGCCGGGGGCCTCCCGCAGTTGCATGGCCGACCGCCACAGGCTCTCGAAGCTGAACACCAGACAGTCCAGCAGCCCCCCGGCGCGCACCACCGCGATCTCCGAGTGCGCGTGCCCACCCTCGTCGAGCTGCACGATCGCAATCGAATCGTCGACGATCAGCAGCTTCGCCGGTAACGACTGCACCATGCGGATCTCCTGTCCCCGATCCAGGGAGGCGACCAGGTCCTTCTCCGCAGCGGGCTCATCCAGCACGGTCCGTTCGATGATGATCCGCTCCCGCAGACCACGGTCGGCGACCTCGCGT
The DNA here is from genome assembly GCF_040655115.1 of Streptomyces atratus. Classification (GTDB taxonomy): domain Bacteria; phylum Actinomycetota; class Actinomycetes; order Streptomycetales; family Streptomycetaceae; genus Streptomyces; species Streptomyces atratus_D. The sequence continues at coordinate 126,613 of NZ_JBFAJH010000017.1, forward strand.
TCGGTGTCAGTTTCGGAGATCCCGAAAACCGCGAACGGTGGTTTCGCGAACATCCGGAACTGCTCCTTGCCGGACAGCAACAGGCCATTGAGCCAGCTGCCGATCTCGCTGCGACCCCGAACGATCTCGATGCCGTTCGACAGCCGCACCTCGCGCGCCCTCCGGTACTCCTCCGCGAGCTCGTCGAGTGCCGTTCGGGCGGCCCTGACCTGCTGCTCGCGCTGCGCGACCATCCCCTCGAGCGCCAGCGACGGCGACACCGCCGAGATTCCTCCGCCGTCGGCCATGTCAACCAGGCCCACCCGCCGCAACGCACCGATCGCCGTTTCGATGTCCTCGACCGAGATCCCCAGCAGGCCGACGAGATCCGGCCCGAGCGCCGGTCCGCCGGAGACCAACGCCCGATAGACCCGCTCGGCCGTCTCGTCGATATCGACCCCGGTGAGTGCGCTCAGCGGGGAGGGGCGACTGGGGTCGGGCATGGCGCGAACTATACGTCCGTTGCCGAACTGCAGGGTGATAGATGGGATCCGTCAGATACGTAGCCCCAGCACATGGCCGGCCGCCCGTGCCGAAGGGCGGCCGGCCCCTTCCGCAGGGGCGGGCATGAAGCGGAGCTGCGGCTGCGCTTAAGAAAACCTCGATGGACCTGGGGCGCGGGGTACGGCAGATTTCTCCGTGACGGCGGAGGATGGTGCGCGGCAGCCGGTCACTGTGCGTGCTGCCCCCCATGCCGTCCCTCTCATCTTCCCCGGGCCGCAGGCTCCCTTCGAGGCTGCCCCCGGCCCGGGGCGTTCACCTCGCACCACGTACAGGGAGCCACAGCCGTGAAGGCACTTGTGAAGCAGAAGGCCGAGCCCGGACTCTGGCTGATGGACGTTCCCGAGCCGGAGATCGGCCCTTCGGACGTGCTGATCAAGGTCCTCCGCACCGGCATCTGCGGAACCGACCTGCACATCCGCAACTACGACGGCTGGGCGCAGCAGGCCGTGAAGACCCCGCTCGTCCTCGGCCACGAGTTCGTCGGCGAGGTCGCCGCGATCGGCGCCGACGTCGTCGACATCGCCGTCGGTGACCTGGTCAGCGGAGAAGGTCACCTGGTCTGCGGGAAGTGCCGCAACTGTCTGGCCGGACGCCGCCACCTCTGCCGCTCCACCCTCGGGCTCGGCGTCGGCCGGGACGGGGCGTTCGCCGAGTACGTCGCGCTGCCCGCCTCCAACGTGTGGGTGCACCGGGTCCCCGTCGACCTCGACATCGCCGCGATCTTCGACCCGTTCGGCAACGCCGTGCACACCGCGCTGTCGTTCCCGCTGATCGGTGAGGACGTCCTGATCACCGGCGCCGGGCCGATCGGCATCATGGCCGCGGCCGTCGCCAAGCACGCGGGTGCCCGCAACGTCGTCATCACCGATGTCAGCGAGGCCCGGCTCGAACTCGCGCGGAAGGTCGGCGCCGGCCTCGCCCTCAACGTCGCCGAGGAGACCATCGCCGACGGCCAGCGCCACCTCGGCCTGCGCGAGGGCTTCGACATCGGCCTGGAGATGTCCGGCCGCCCCGAGGCCATGCGCGACATGATCGCGAACATGACACACGGCGGACGGATCGCCATGCTCGGACTGCCGTCCGAGGAGTTCGCCGTCGACTGGTCCCGCGTCGTCACCTCGATGATCACGATCAAGGGCATCTACGGCCGCGAGATGTACGAGACCTGGTACGCCATGTCCGTCCTGCTGGAGGGCGGCCTCGACCTCGCCCCCGTGATCACCGGACGGTACGGCTACCGCGACTTCGAGGCGGCCTTCGACGACGCGGCGAGCGGACGCGGCGGCAAGGTCATCCTCGACTGGACCGTCTGACCGACCTCCTACCGGCCCGTACACACCAGGAGACACCCCTCATGTTCGACTCCGTACGCGACGACATGCGCACCACCCTCGACGAGATCAAGGCCGCCGGACTCCACAAGCCCGAGCGCGTGATCGGCACCCCGCAGTCCGCGACCGTCGGCGTCACCGCCGGTGGCCGCCCCGGTGAGGTGCTCAACTTCTGCGCCAACAACTACCTGGGTCTCGCCGACCACCCCGACGTGATCACCGCCGCCCACGAGGCGCTGGACCGCTGGGGCTACGGGATGGCCTCGGTCCGCTTCATCTGCGGCACGCAGGAGGTCCACAAGGAGCTGGAGCAGCGGCTCTCGTCGTTCCTCGGCCAGGAGGACACGATCCTCTACTCCTCCTGCTTCGACGCCAACGGCGGCGTGTTCGAGACCGTCCTCGGCCCGGAGGACGCGGTCATCTCCGACGCCCTCAACCACGCCTCCATCATCGACGGCATCCGCCTCTCCAAGGCCAAGCGGTTCCGCTACGCCAACCGCGACATGGACGACCTGGAGCAGCAGCTCAAGGAGGCGTCCGGGGCGCGGCGCCGGCTCGTCGTCACCGACGGCGTGTTCTCCATGGACGGGTACGTCGCCCCGCTCCGCGAGATCTGCGACCTGGCCGACCGGTACGACGCCATGGTCATGGTCGACGACTCGCACGCCGTCGGCTTCGTGGGCCCCGGCGGCCGCGGCACCCCCGAACTGCACGACGTCATGGACCGCGTCGACATCATCACCGGCACGCTCGGCAAGGCGCTCGGCGGTGCCTCCGGCGGCTACGTCGCGGCCCGCGCCGAGATCGTCGCACTGCTGCGCCAGCGGTCCCGCCCTTACCTCTTCTCCAACTCCCTCGCCCCGGTCATCGCGGCGGCCTCGCTCAAGGTCATCGACCTGCTGGAGTCCGCCGGTGACCTGCGCGAGCGGCTGGACGCCAACACCGCGCTCTTCCGCAACCGGATGACCGAGGAAGGCTTCGACATCCTGCCCGGCGACCACGCCATCGCCCCCGTGATGATCGGGGACGCGGCGAAGGCAGGCCGGATGGCGGAGCTGCTCCTGGAGCGCGGTGTGTATGTGATCGGGTTCTCGTACCCGGTCGTCCCGCAGGGCGCGGCGCGCATCCGCGTCCAGCTGTCGGCCGCGCACTCCACGGACGACGTGAACCGTGCGGTGGACGCGTTCGTCGACGCGCGGGCCGCGCTCGGCGAGTAGCTCCACGAGCGGGGCGGTCCCAGGTCCCGCACACCCCTCGGGACCTGGGACAATGGATCACATGATCGATGCACGGCGGCTGCGTATTCTCCGTGCGGTGGCCGACCACCGCACCGTGACTGCGGCAGCCGCCGCGCTGTATCTGACACCGTCCGCCGTTTCCCAGCAGCTCGCCGCCCTGGAACAGGAGACCGGCCACCGGCTGGTCGACCGCGGCGCCCGCGGTGTACGGCTCACGTCGGCCGGCGAGATCCTGCTGACCCACACCAATGCGGTGCTGGCGCAGCTGGAGCGGGCCGAGGCGGAGCTCGCCGCGTACGGGGCGGGAGACGCCGGTACGGTCACGGTCGCCGCCTTCGCCACCGGCATCGGGCTCGTGCTCGCCCCCGCCATCGCCGAACTGACGCTGACCGCGCCCGGCATCCGGGTCCGGGTACAGGACGCGGAGGGCGACGCGAGCGTGCCGATGGTGCTCGACCGGCAGGTCGATGTGGCGGTCGCCGTCGAATACCGGGGCGCGCCCGGCGAGGACGACCGGCGGCTGACCCGGGTGCCGCTGTACTCGGAGCCGTTCGACGCCGTGCTGCCGGTGGGGCACCGACTGGCCGGCCAGGACCAGGTGGCGATCGCGGACCTGGAGAAGGACCCGTGGATCGGCCCGTACCCCGGCAACCCGTGCCACGACGTGGTCGTGCTCTCCTGCGAATTCGCCGGCTTCCAGCCGAGACTGGAGCACTCCTCGGACGACTTCCGCGCGGTGGTTGCCCTCGCCGGAGCGGGGGCCGGGGTGGCACTGGTGCCGAGGTCGGCGCTGCGGGGGATGGAACTCGCGGGAGTGGTGGTACGCCCGGTGGAGGGCAGCGCGCCGACCCGGCGGGTGTTCGCCGCTGTACGGCAGGGGGCGGAGGGGCATCCACTGATCCGTCCGGTGCTCGACGCGCTGCAGGGAGCGGCGGAGCGGGTGCTGTAGCCGTGCGGCGGCGCCGTCCTCAATCGCCGGACGGGCTTGAGACCAAGCCCGTCCGGCCATTGAGGACATCCTTCAGCCCGTCCGGCGCTTGAGGACGAAGCGGCCCCGGGCCGCCCACCGCACCCTCACCGCCTCCTGACGCGGCCACCGGACGCCCCCGGGATCGCCACGCCCGCCACCGCCGCCACCAGCACCGCCCCCGCCAGCACCCCGTACCGCACCGGCTCCATGTACGGCACCGTCCCCGCCGCGGACACCGCGAACGCCGTCAGGGGGATCGCTGCCACCGCCATGCCGATCGTCAGACCCGTCACCGCCACCAGCCCCGTCTCCAGGAACAGCATCCGCGTCACCTGCCTGCGCCCGGCACCCACCAGCCGCAGCAGGCGGAACTCCCGTCGGCGTCCCACCGTGATCAGGGTCAGCGTGCTCACCACCGCCAGCAGTGCGAACCCGCCGATCACCCCGACCCCGATGACGATCAGCGCGTCGTCCTCCTCCGACGACGCACGTGTGATCCGTATGTCGTCCGCCGTCGCGGCCCGGACCTGCGCACCGGCGTACGGGGCGACCGCGCGTCGTACCGACGCCGCAGCCGGACCGGCTTCCGAGCGGACCAGGATCCGGGCATCGCGCGCCGCCGACACATGCTCGGTCAGCGCTTCGCGCGGCAGCATGAACTCGCCGAGCCCCAGGGCCCGTTCGTACACCGCGACCACCCGCAGCCCCGTCGTCGAACCGTCCCCCAGACGCAGCCGCACCCGGTCGCCGACGCCTACACCGAGCTCGTCCGCCCGGTCCTTGCCGACTGCGACCGTGGAGCGACCCGTCAGGGCGGCCAGATCCCCCGATGTGACGCCCGGATCGACCGTGCCGGACAGCTCGCCCGCCGTCACGCCCAGCACCGGGTAGCGGTCCAGCTTCGGATCGCCCATCTCGCGGTGCGCGAGCACGACCGACGACCGCAGCACACCCGTCGCGGCCGCCACACCCGGCGCCTTCCGCACCGCGGCCGCCGCGTCGCCCGGCAGTCCCGCCGGAGCCGTCACCACCAGGTCCGCCCGCAGCGCGGCCGCCGCCTGCCGGTCGGCGGCCCGTTCCAGCGTCGCCCCCGCCGTCAGCTGGACGCAGACGAACGCGACCACCAGCACGATCGGTGTGATCGCCACGCCCAGCCGCCGGTGGTGCGCGGCCGCCGACTTCGCCGCCAGGAACCCGGAGACCCCGCCCGTGCGTCGCAGCGGTGCACCCAGTACCCGTGTCGCCGCCTGCGCGATCCACGGCCCGAGCAGCGCCACCGCGATGACCAGCGATGTCGCCGCGCCCGACGCGGCCACCGCGGCCGCCTGCCCGCCCTGCGCCATGGCCGCGCCCGCCGAACCGACTCCGGCCACGGCCAGCAGCATGCCCGCACCGGTCCGCAGCCGGCCCGGCTCATCCGGCTCGGGGGCGCGTGCCGCACTCAGCGCGGCGGCGGGCCGCATCCCGGTGATGGACCGGGCGGCGAGCAGCGAGACCGGACGCGCGGACCCGGCGACGACCACCGCGGCGGCCACGGCAGCCGCGAGCGGCAACCACAACGGCACGGGCAGCGGCAGCGGATCCGTCGTCAGCAGCGACCGCATCAGCAGCCCCAGCGGTACGGCCCCGGCCCCGCCCAGCACCACCGCGGCACCGGCCACCCGGCTCACCTCCCGGCCGACCGCCGACCTGAGCTGCCGCGGCGTCGCGCCGACCGCCCGCAGCAGCGCCAGCTCACCGGAGCGCTGGTGGACCGCCTGGGAGACGGTCGTGGAAAGCACGAGAAGCGCCACCATGAGGACGGTGCCCGTGATCGAGCCGAGCAGCGCCAGCAGATCACCGCGGCCGCCCAGCGCGTCCAGCTGCTCGGCCTCTCCGCGTGCCGAGCCGGTGAGGACCCGGATGCCGCGCCCGGTGTCGGTACGGTCGGGCAGCGCGTCGCCCAACGAGTCCCGCAGCGCGCCCGGGGAGACGCCGTCCCGCGCGACGATCCCGACCGCGTCCACCGTGCCGGGGTGGCCGGCCAGCGCGGTCAGCCGCGCTTCGGTGAAGAACACGGCGGGGGCGCCGCCTCGGCTGCCCGCGTCCGCGACGCCGCTGATGGTGTACGGGCGCGCAGCGCCGTCCACCCGGAGCTTCACGGTCGAGCCCATCTTGGTGGCGGCGGGCGCCAGGGCCCGGTCGACGACGACCTCTTCCGCGGTCCTCGGCGCCCGGCCCGAGCTCAGTTCGTACGGGGTGAGCGCCGCCGACGGCCACGAGCGGCCTACCGCACCGGTGCCGCCGCCCACCGTCAGCGGCACCGAGTCGTCCGCCACCGCCTTCGCCACTCCGTCGGCGGCCGCGGCCTTCGCCACCACCGACCGGTCCAGCCGGGCCCGTTCCTGCAGATACGCCGTCGCCGTCTTCGGCTCACTGCCCCATGGCTTCGCCGTGTACGACACCTTCTGGTCGGCCGCCACCACCGCGTCCGCGCCCGCGTACCGCTCCACCGGCGGCCGAGCCGGCAGCAGCGAGCCGAGCACCAGCGCGAACGCGCCGATCAGCGCCGCAGCGGCCGCCGTCGCCGCGAACACCGCGGCCCAGGCCCGCCGGTGCGCCGTCAGCGAGCGCCTGGCCAGGAACGCCGACGCGCGCCGCCCCCCGGACCGGGCCCGCACGGTCTCCGCCTTCCGGATCCGCGTGCTCATCGCAGCCGCCCGCCGTCCATCGTCAGTACGGTGTCCGCCCAGCTCGCCGCCACCGGATCATGGGTGACCATGACGACCGTACGGCCGTCGAGCAGGACCGCGTCCCGCAGCAGACCGAGGACCAGTGCCGCCGACTCCGGGTCCAGGGACGCCGTCGGCTCGTCCGCGAAGATCACCGCGGGTTCGGTCACCAGCGCCCGGGCCACCGCGACCCGCTGCTGCTGGCCGCCCGAGAGCGTCGTCGGTCTTTCCGCCCCGCACCCCGCAAGTCCCACGCGGGCCAGCAGATCCTGCCCGCGGGCCAGCACCCCGGCACCGGCCGGATCGGCTCCCGCGAGCACCAGCGGCAGGACGACGTTCTCCTCGATGGACAGCGAGGGCACCAGGTTCAGCGCGTGCGACTGGAAGACGAAGCCCACCCGGTCCCGGCGGAGCCGGGTCAGTGCCGTCTCGCTCAGCGACCCCAGGTCGGTGCCACCGATCCTTACGGTTCCCGAGGTCGGACGGTCCAGCCCCGCCGCGCACTGCAGAAATGTGCTCTTGCCGGACCCGGAAGGGCCGACCACCGCGGTGAAGCTCCCGGCCGGGACCGCGCAGCTGACCGCGTCGAGTGCCACCGCCTCCCGAGCGCGGCCGCGCCGCCCGTAGCGCCGGCTCACCGACTCCAGGCTCAGCGCGGTCGCCCGCATTGCCGTGACCGTGTCCACCGTTACCTCCGCTGTTGCTTGCGTACTGCCTGACCTGCATAAACGCTAGGAGTGAACGAGGCTGTGGGGCAGAGTGCGCACTCCCGGACCGTGGGTGCAGCCAGCTCCACCACGAGACGGGGGAGGGCCCCACTCCGGAGTCGGGCGGCCCCCCGTAACGTGGCCTGCCATGAGCACCACTCCCACTCCGCTGACGGTCGCCATCCGGCGTTCGTGGGAAGCCTCGCGCTACCTGTTCATCGGTGTTCCGGTGGCACTGCTCGCCTATGTGTGCGCGTTCCTGGTGGTCGCCGTCCTGATGTTCGCCGTTGTGATCATCGGGCTGCCCGCCCTGCCGGAGGCCGCCAAACTGCTGCGGCGCTTCGCGGACTTCGAGCGCCGGCGGTCCGCTGCACGGCTCGGGGTGCCGTTCCGCCCGGCGCAGTATCTTCCGCTGGACGGCGGGGAACTGTCCGAGCGGGTCCGCCGAGTACTCACCGACCCGGCGACCTGGCGCGACGCGCTCTGGCTGCCGGGCCAGGCGCTCATCGGCAACGTACTCGCCTATCTCGCCATGATCCTGTGGCCGATCGGTCTCTTCGTGGACGGGGCCGCACTGACCGTCGTCCACGCCCTGGACCGGCGCACCGCCGACGAGTACGGCACACCGCTTCCCGAGCGGCAGGGCTGGGTACTGCGCTGGCACCCCGTGCTCGCGGACCTGGCGGCGAGCTGGTCCCAGTCGCTGCTGACCTCGTCGCACTCCGCCGAGCTCGGCGACCGGATCGCGCAGCTGACGGAGAGCCGGGCCGGTGCCGTCGAGGCGCACGGCGCCGAACTGCGCCGTATCGAAAGGGATCTGCACGACGGAGCCCAGGCCAGGATCGTCGCCCTGTCGATGCGCATCGGGCTCGCCAAGCAGCTCCTCGACCGCGACCCCGCCGCCGCCCGGCTCCGCCTCGACGAGGCCCAGGACGGCGCGGAGGCGGCCCTCGCCGAGCTGCGGCACGTGGTCCGCGGTATCCATCCGCCCGTGCTGACGGACCGTGGACTGGCGGGGGCGGTACGGGCGCTGGCCGCCGACGTCGCCGTACCCGTCACGGCGGACCTCGACGGTGTCGAGGACGGGCGGCGGCTCCCGGCCGCCATCGAGGCGGCCGCGTACTTCGTGGTCGCCGAGGCGCTCACCAACATCAGCAAACACAGTGGCGCGACGGCCGCCACCGTCCGGATCGGCCGGGTCCCCGGCACCTTGCGCGTCGTCATCGGGGACGATGGGCACGGCGGCGCGGACGAACGCGCCGGCAGCGGCCTGGTGGGGATCAGGCGGCGGGTCGCCGCACTGGACGGCACCACCCGAATCAGCAGCCCCACCGGAGGGCCGACGGACATCGAAGTGGAGCTGCCGTGCGGATCGTGATCGCCGAGGACAACGCGTTGCTGCGGGAGGGACTGATCCTGCTGCTCACCAGCTCGGGCCACGAGGTGGTGGCCGACGCGGCCACCGGGCCCGAGATCCTTCCCGCCCTGCTGAAGCACCGGCCGGACGCCGCGGTCCTCGACGTACGGCTGCCGCCGACGTTCCGGGACGAGGGGCTGCGCGCCGCGGTCGCCGCCCGCGCGGAGCTGCCCGAACTGCCGATCCTCGTCCTGTCCCAGTACGTCGAGGAGACCTACGCCGCCGAACTGCTTGCCCAGGGCGCCCAGGGCGTCGGCTACCTCCTCAAGGACCGGGTGGGCCGGGTCGACCAGTTCCTGGAAGCCCTCGACCGGGTGGCGGCAGGCGGCACGGCCCTCGACCCGGAGGTGGTGACCCAGTTGCTGACCCGCAGGTCGTCCGCCGAACCGCTGCGGAGCCTCACCCCGCGCGAACGCGAGGTGCTGGAACTGATGGCCCAGGGCAAGGCGAACGGCGCCATCGCCGCCGAACTCGTCGTCACGGAGAGGGCGGTGAGCAAGCACATCGGCTCGATCTTCGCCAAGCTCGGTCTGGAACCGGACGACGGCACGGTGCACCGGCGGGTGCTCGCCGTACTCGCGTACCTGGAGGGCCGGGCGAGCCGCTGAACACCCCGCCCGGCCGCCCGGCTCTTCGCGCGGTCAGTCATGTCACTGAACGTAACAGCGGCCACTGACAACGCTCCCGCGAGGCGGGAAGCCCGCGGTTCAGGCGGGCTGGAGCAGGTCCCAGCGGTTGCCGTACAGGTCCTCGAAGACCGCGACCGAGCCGTACTGTTCGTGGCGCGGCTCCTCCAGGAAGCGCACTCCGGCCGCCGGCATCCGCGCATCACCGACGCCGACGGCCACCGGATCACCTGCTTCGCCGCCGACACCACCGGCACCCCGATCGCCGCACTCGAACTGCGACACCGCCAGCGCGCCCGGGCCGAGGACCGCATGCGGGCCGTCCGCACCACCGGTCTGCGCAACCTGCCCTTGCACGACACCGCGCGACGCCCGGCTACGCGACCGGTTTCCCGCCATAAGGAACGAGCCGTGGCTGCGCCTGATTTCGGCCATGCTGCGGGCCCTGTCGGACGGGGAAGGGGCCGCGACCGGCGCAGCTTCAGGCGGCTGGGGTGGCGGGTGGAGGCTCGGCGCCGCAGGTGGCGCGGCCGAAGGCGCCCTCCGCCATGGATCGGGAGGCGAATCGGCCACGGACGCTGATGGCGCACTCGGCGCGGCCGCCCTTTTCGCCGAGGAGGATCTCCATGGTGGGGGGCGTGCCGTCCGC
>NZ_JBFAJH010000018.1:0-127841 GCF_040655115.1 Streptomyces atratus
ACGACGGGTCATCACAAGCCCCCAGACGGCGAGGCGACGTTTCTCTGCTACCGGCCTACTGCAACCCTGACCCGCAGTCAACAAACCACCGCTAGTTGTTCTGTCCGGGGAGGTTGTGGACGGGTGATGCAGGTCTCGGCTGAGGGATCGCGAAATAGGTGAGGGCCTTCTGGCCCGGTGTGGATTGCGACATCTGCACCAGTGATCAGAAAGGCCCTCGTGCCCCCACCGTAATGCACCCCTGACCGAGACCGGCCGTCTGCGGCTCGCCCGCCGCATGGTCGAGGACGGCTGGCCCCTGCGCCGGGCGGTCGAACGCTTCCAGGTCTCGTCCACCACGGCCCAACGATGGGCCGACCGATACCGGGTCTTCGGCGAGGCACAGTTATCTGCACTAACTCCCCTCGGTGATTGACGTGATGGTCCACGCGATCGACGAGGAGGAACACCTTGGAACTGCGACATGAACTGATCGAGGGGCGGGTCGAGCTGCCCCGGGTGGGGGCCGTTGTACCCGCTCGGGGCGTCCACCCTCCGTACATCGTCGTGAACGCGTACGACGACGAGATCGAAGCGGCTACCGCCTACCTGCGGGACCTGGCGCTGAACGACTGCAGTCCGCTGACGGTACGCAGCTATGGGTACGGCCTGCTGAGGTGGTTTCGGCTGTTGTGGCTGTTGGGGGTGGCGTGGGAGAAGGCGACTGAGGCTGAGGTCGCGGTGCTGGCGGGTTGGTTGCGGACGGCCTCGAATCCGCAGCGCCGGCGGACGCGGCCGGGCGGTGACGCGCCGGGGTCGGTGAACCTGAGGACCGGCAAGCCGACGCTTCGTGCTGGGTATGCGTCCAGGACGATCAATCACGCGTTGTCGGTGGTCAGTGGCTTCTACGCATGCCCATCAGGGCAACGGGCCGGTGGTCAACCCTGTCCCTGTCTCGCCGCAGTGCCGGCGGCCTCTCGCGCACCGGAGCCCGTTGGAGCCGCGGGCGGTCGTGGGGCGGGCCCGGCTGCGGCAGAAGGTCTCCGACCGGCCGCCCCGCTCGATTCCCGACCGGCTGTGGGACGAGCTGTTCGACCGCATGGGATGCGAGCGCGACCGCGCCCTGCTGGAGTTCTACGTCTCCAGCGGCGCCCGCGCGGTCGAGCTCCTCGGGGTCGGAGTGACCGACATCGACTGGGCCGGCCAGCGAATCTACGTGATCTCAAGGGCACCCGGGAGCGGGAAGCGGGGCCGGCCTTGCCACAGGCGTTCGTCCGGCGTGCCCGCTACCTCGACGAAGCGGGCACGCCGTCGCAGGGCGAGCCGGTCTGGCGGACCCGGCGCGGGAGCGATCGCCCCTGTCCTACTGGGCGATGCGCCGGATCATGCAGCGGGCGAACGAGCTGCTGGGCACGAACTGGACCCTGCACGACCTTCGCCACACGTCGGCGTCCCGGATGGCCAACGGCGGGAAGCTCACCCCAGTCGAGGTCCAAGTGATCATGCGGCACGCCAACATCCAGACCACCAGCCGCTACCTAACCGCCCGGGCGGAGGAGATGTTCGACACGCTTGCCGAGCACTACAACACCCCTCGACCCGCAACGAGCTACCCCACCAGGTACTCCGCGGACGACATCAAGGCAGTGTTCGGTGCCTAGGTCACAGGCCAGCCCGACCACCGGTGTCAGCTGCCGACACGGACCCATAGTGGAGGGGCTCACCTTCCCGAGCCGATTCGTGGGCGGCCCAATGAAGCCACAGGCCGCGGTCGCGAAGACAGCACCGCGTCCGCACGGAGAACTGTCGGGTGCCACGATCAACCACATCTCCAAGCTGGCCTTCGACGTCTGGGAAGACGCCTCCACCGTCACGCGGCACCAGCGCGCCCAAGCCACCCGAGGGATCCTTCGATACCTGTCCACCCACCCGGGCCGGACCTGGCAGGAGTTGCTGGGACGCCAGCCCACTGGGCAAGGGGGTGATCAAGGCGAACAGCCTAGGAGCCTGCAGGACGACCGGCCTCGCGATCACCCCTGGGGTCCGCACGCCGTTCTGCCTCCGCGTTGTCCAGCCCTCGATGCTCGCCTTCCGGCAGAACCGGCTGAACAACTTCACCCCCCTGTTCATCTCCGCGCAAAAGGACCCGCTGCTGGTCACCTTCGAGGAGCACATCGCCGCGCAGGGGCTACGGCTCAAGCACCAGCGAGAGGCGGTGCTCGACACGTGCCTTCCGAAGGATCTTCGCTACCGAGCTGGTCAACAGCGGCCTGCCCATCCACATCGGCGCCGCCTTGCTGGGCCACCTCAGCATCCAGACCACCCGCGGCTACGTCGCCGTCTTCGACGAGCGCGTGATCCGCCACTACCAGGCCCACCTCCACCAGAGGCGCGCGGTTCGGTCGTTGGCCGGCTGAGCACGGGTGGTGACAGAGGATCTGCACCGGTTCGGGAGGCACTCGCCCCGGGGCTGAGTTCGATGGGCGCGAGAACGGACGGCAATCCGCTCGCGCGTCGTTTGCCCGGCCGCGTACGGTCTGCGCATGACGAGGACCACGCCGGCCAGACCGGTGTCCGTGGAGGCCGTATTCCCGGAGCTGGCCCCCTACCGAGCCCGGACGACCCGGTTGCACCCCAGACCGGGGCGGCCCGGTATGCACGACAGTCACGTCGGCGGGCCGATGCTGTGGCCGGACAGCGAACCATGGCCGCTCTGCCACGAGCCGCACCAGCGCGAGAGCGAGGGGCACGCACCGGAGGACATCCGCAGCGCCCGGGCCGCAGGGGTCTGGCCGCCGAGCCGGCCATGGCCGCCCGCAGGAACTCCCGGACTGGACGGTCCGGTGCCCTTCGTGGGGCTGGCCCAGTTCTTCCGCCGTGACATCCCGGGCCTTGCCTGCGGGCCCGACGGCGCGGACCTGGTGCAGCTCTTCCGCTGCCCCTTCACCCACGGCCCGTACCTGGAGCGCCGCTACCGCCTGCGGTGGCGACAGGCCAGGCAGACCGAGCACGCGGAACGCTTCCTCACCGATCCGCCCCACGTGCCCATGCTTCGATGGGAGCACGAACTCCCCGAGCCATGTGTCCTGCACCCGGAAGAGGTGGACACCTATCCCTGGGCGGAGGACGACACGCTGCCCGCCTCGCTGATCGCGCGCATCGACGCGTGGGACGACGCCCAGGTAGCGGAACACGGCCCCGACGCCCCCAGCTACCAGTGCGACTTGTCGATCCCTCCCGGCTGGCGCGTCGGCGGCTTCCCCAGCTGGGCGTCGACGGGCCCGATGGCCATCGACTGCGCGTCCTGCGCGACCCCCATGCAGCTGCTGCTGACGGCCGAGGGCTACGAGATGGACGCCGGCTCGCACAGTTGGGTGCCGTTGGAGGACTGTGACCCGCCCCTGAGGGGGAAGGCATCGATCCGGGGTGGCCAATCCGTTGCCCAACCCACCCGGCTTCGCTTCGGCCGGGACCGGGACCTGCACGTTTTCACCTGCCCAGCCGACCCCGGACACCCGCCCCGATGGGTGCTCGCCTAGGGCGTTCCCGGAACTTCGGGACCGGGAGGTCAACCAACGCCCGGGCCGTGCGCCTCCTGATCTGCGCGAGTTTGTCCTCGGCGCCAGCCAGGCTGACCCGGAGTCCTTCGACCTCGCCGAGCCAGCCTTCGCGCTCGGCCTCGGCGATGCGGGCGACGAGGTTGTCGCGGATCTCCTCCAACCGGCTGCCCTGGGCCGGGTCCGGCCGGAGGAGCGAGCAACGAACGCAAGCGTGTTCATGAACACAAGGGCTTGAAAAGGCAGGAGCGCAGGTGCCGATGGAGACCTTGCGCTTCTCGAAGTGCGTGAGGAAGGCGTCCCATTCCTCCTCGGTGGGGGTCCGATACTCATCGCTGGGTCGGGTGGCCCTGCGGCGGGCGACGAAGGCGCGATGGGCCTCGATGGTCTCGGCTGGGTAGATCGCCTTATAGCCCATCGTCGTGTCAAGACTCTTATGCGCGCAGATCACTTGAGCGATGTGCGGTGGCAGGCCGTTCATGATGGCGTCGGTCACGAAGATTCCACGGCACCTCGACCGCATGCAAGAACCGCCACCACCGCAGCAGGTCCATGCCATAGGAGCGGACGGTCGTCGCCGCCTTCCCAGCTGCGAGCAGCTCCTGGAAGTACACCGCGACCGGCGCCACGGTCGCACCGTCGGCGTCGACGAGCCGGTAGGGCTCGTACCGGTCGCCGGTGTCCACGAGCCGACCCCACCGAGGAACGGCCAACCTCGACAGATCCCGCTCGGGCACACGATCGTTCATCACGACCGCAAACCGTACTGGGCGACAACCTCACCTGTGCCCTGAACTGCACAATCAACGTGGTTCGTTCAGTCAACGGGGCATCCGCTGTCCGGTGCTGCGCATCAAGCCGAAGAGGCTCGGCCCCGGCTCGAAGAACTCGAAACCGACCTCGTGGCCCGCCTGCGGCGAGCCGAAGAAGAGAACTGGCGCGGCGAGGTCGAAGGCATCAACCTCACGCTCACCTTCCTCCGTGCCAAGCGTGAAGAGACCCAACGCCGGACATGGCGCCCAGCCGTCGACCTGGGCATCCCCGCACCCCGAATCACGCACTCAACCCCGGAGGCACCTTGACGAGCCACATAGCCAACACACTGGTGAGGGCGAGGTACAAAGAAATCAGCAGGCACCTCACCAGATGAGAACGCCCCCATCCATCCCCTCCGCGCGCCTGGCAGCATCCTCGATGTTCGCCAAAACAACGGCTCCTGCTACAAGTCCCGGCCGGCGCAACACTCTCGCCGCGGCCGGGATCACCCACAAACGAACCCGGCCCTGCCGGCCGCAGACCAACGGCACGGTCGAACGCCTCAACTGCGCCCTGCTCGACGAATGGGTCTACGCGAAGCCCTACCAGTCAGAGACCGAACGCCGCGAAGCATTCCCGCTGGCAATGCCTCGCCAGCCTTCAGCTTGTTGATGGCGTGCTCGACGGTGTTGCGGCGCGGTAGAGATCGGTGCCGGGGGGTGACTGGCCGGCCGCCCCGGCTGCCCTTCTTCCTGCGGTTGGCGGAGGCTAATGTTTTACGCGGATCGGCACCGGCATGTGCTGCAGCAGTGCGGCGACTGCCGGTGGTGCCTCGCCGGGAGGTCTTACCACCATGACTTTCCAGTGCGGCGCGTGCCTGTGGAACCGGTACTGGGGGAGATCGGGGAAGCGGTCGGCGATCGACGCAGGCATGATGCAGACTCCCAGGTCATTGCGGACCAGTTCGGCTGCCGCGCCGATGTCGTTCACTTCGAAGGTTGTGCTGCGGTCGACGCCGGCGGCGCGGAAGGCTCGATCGACCGCGTAGCGGATGGCCCAGCCCGGTGTGAAGTCCACCAGGGGCGACCGGGCGGCCTCGGCGAGTTCGACTTCACCGTTCGGAGTCGTACCGAGAATCCGCCGGGACGACGCCAGCAGCACCATATCCTCGCGGGACAGCAGCCGCGTCGTCAGCCCACGCTGTTGCTGCCGGTCGAACGCCACCACGGCCAGGTCCACCGTGCCCTCGCGCAACGCCTGGCGGATGTCGGCCACCGCCGCTTGCCGCAACTGGACCACCACGCCTGGATGCTCCGCCCGCAGCGCGGCCAGGGCGTGGTGGAGCCCGGCCCAGACCCCCTGCATCATCCCGACGGTGATGCGTCCGCGCAGCTGCCCCTGCACCGCATCGACCGCTTCCCGGGCCAGTTCGGCGGCTCGGAGGGTCGCACGCGCGGCGGGGAGGAACGCTTCACCTGCGGGGGTCAGCGAAACACGGTGCGTGGTGCGGTCGAACAGGGTGGTGCCAAATTCGCGTTCGAGGGCCCGCACCGTGCTGGACACTGCGGACTGGACCACGTGCAGGCGCCTCGCCGCCGCCGTGAAACCGCCCGTCTCCGCCACAGAGACGACGACCTCCATCTGACGCAGATCCATCATCCGCTCCCGGTCAAGCAGCGCTCCGCCTGATGCAGAGTCCGCGATCTTCGATCCTCACTGCATCGTAGGCGGACGGGGGGTGCCCTGCGGGCTTCGGCCCGTGTCCTTCCGGACACGGGCCGAAGCTCCGTCAGGCACGTACCAGCGGTGTGTCGACCAGATGCTCGGCCAGGAACCACGCCTGCAGTTCGCCGGTCCTGATCACCTGGGAGACCAGCAGGTCGTTGGTGCCGTCGTCCCCCAGCTCGGCCGTACGGGCAGCGGCGTCGTGGGCCTCGACGAGGATGGTCTCGTGGGCCTCCAGCAGTCGTGACAGCATCGCCGGCACTTCCTCCACCCCGTCCGGAGGCCGCGGAATCGAGGTGATCTCGGCGACGTGCCGAGGATCCCCTACCGCGACGCCGCCCAGGGACTGGACGCGTTCGGCGATGGTGTCGACGAGTTCGAGCTGCTCTCCCGCGTGCTTGTCCAGGACCAGGTGCAGTTGGTAGAAGGTCGCGCCGCGCATCAGCCAGTGATGCTTCTTGTAGAGGCCGTAGAGGATCTGGGTGTCCGCCAGGACCCTGTTCAGGCGCTGGCAGGAGTACATCCGCGCCTCGTAGGACAGACCGATCGGGAACTGCTTGACGGTGCCGAATTCCTGAATCACCTCGCCCTTCTGGTGCAGCCAGGGCTGGCTGCTGCTCAAGGGCTTGGAACTGCTGGTCATGGACCGCCTCCTGCGATGCCGTGCTTGCGCTTACCCCGGGCGACGCTAGGTGCCCCGACGCAGGGCGCATTGACCGACAGCGCATGTGGTGATGCCTGTCGGCGCACTGTGCCCGTTGCATGTGCGAGGCGTTCGCTCTCCGACAAGCCCCCGTGCGCCGGCAGGCATGGGTGGTGGTCCTGCCGCTCTAGCCTCGGCGGGACAACCCACGCCCGGCGAGCCGGGGAGCGAGGAGAGGCATGAGTACGAACGAGCAGGTGGATGTGGTGGTCCTCGGGCTGGGGCCGGGCGGCGAGTACGTCGCGGGCACGCTGGCCGAGGCCGGGCTGGACGTGGTGGGGGCCGAGGCGGAACTCGTCGGAGGCGAGTGTCCGTACTGGGCGTGCGTGCCCAGCAAGATGATGATCCGGGCCGGGAATCTGCTCGCCGAGGCGGGCCGGATCCCCGCCCTCGCCGGTGAGGCGGTCGTGACTCCGGACTGGGGCCGGGTCGCCGGACGCATTCGCGGCGAGGCGACCGACGACTGGAACGACCGGGTGGCCGTCGACCGGCTGGCGGCCAAGGGCGGCCGACTCGTCCGCGGGACAGGCCGACTCGCGGGGCCACGCCGGGTGGTGGTCGGCGACCGCACCTTCGAAGCCCGGCGCGGTGTTGTGCTGGCCACCGGCACGCGGCCTCGGATCCCTCCAGTGCCGGGCCTCTACGGAACGCCGTACTGGACCAATCGGGATGCCATGGCGGCCAAGGAGCTGCCGGAGTCGATGGTCGTGCTCGGCGGGGGCGCCATCGGAGTCGAACTCGCCCAGGTTTTCGCCCGTTTCACGTGTGTGGTCACGGTGATCGAGGGCCAGGAGCGGCTGCTGTCACAGGAGGAGCCGGAGGCGGGGGAGTTGGCGGCGGAGGCTCTGCGGGCGGACGGTGTCACCGTACTGACGGGTGCCCGGGCGCGGCAGATCAGCCATGACGGCACCGCGTTCACCGTACGGTTGGAAGCGGGCGGGCAACCGCTGCGCGCCGAGAGGCTACTGGTCGCCGCCGGGCGTCACGCCGATCTGGCCCCACTGGCGGTCGACTCGGTGGGGCTCGATCCGGCAGCAGGAGTCGTACGCACGGACGGACAGATGCGGGCAGGGGACGGGCTGTGGGCGGTTGGCGACATCACCGGCCGGGGCGCCTTCACCCACGTCTCGATGTACCAGGCGGAGATCGCCGTTCGGGACATACTCGGTCAGCCCGGTCCCGACGCCGACTACCGGGCGCTGCCTCGCGTCACCTTCACTGATCCGGAGATCGGCGCGGTGGGAATGACGGAGCGTCAGGCACGGGAGCAGGGGCTGCGGGTGCGCACCAGCGTGCTGCCCATTTCCTCCTCCACACGTGGGTGGATCCACGGGCCGGGCAACGAGGGGCTCATCAAGCTTGTCGAGGACGCGGACCGGGGTGTGCTGATCGGCGCGACGTCGGCGGGGCCGGCGGGAGGCGAGGTGCTCTACGGACTGAACGTGGCTGTCCACGCCGAGATACCCATCGACCGGCTCCAGCACATGATTTACACGTATCCCACCTTCCACCGGACGGTCGAGGCCGCGCTCGGAGCCCTCCGCTGAGCCGCCCCCCGATCGATCGCCCACGCGGCCCCGGTGCCCAGGCGATGGCGCACCATGGCTGGGCGCCGGGGCCGGCGAGCCGCACAGGTCCGCCACCTCGCTGGAACTCCTCTTCGACCTGTGCTTCGTCATCGCGGTGGCGCAGGCGTCCGGGAGTCTGCACGAGGCGCTGACCGAGGGGGAGTACGCCACCGGTGTCCTGCGCTTCGCGCTGGTCTTCTTCACCATCTGGTGGGCGTGGATGAACTTCACCTGGTTCGCTTCCGCCTACGATCCGGACGACGTCCCGTACCGGTTGACGGTGCTGGTCCAGATCACGAGGTCGCTCGTGCTCGCCGCCGGAGTCCCCCGCGCGTTCGAGGAGGGTGATCTGCGGGTCATCATCGTCGGAGACGTCGTGCTGCGCCACGGCGCTGGCCGCCCTGCGGCTGCGGGCCGCATGGTCCGACCCCGCTCGGCGGGCGACCATCCTGCGCTTCGCCGTTGGGGTGACGATATGTCAGATATGGTGGGTCGGGCTGCTCGGCCTCCCGGCATCGGCGCGGCTGCCGGGCATTGTGGTGATGATCACCGCCGAGGTCTCCGTCCCGGTGTGGGGCGCAGTCCGCCGGGATGACCCCATGGCATCCGCGCCACATTGCCGAGCGCTACGAACTCTTCACCCTCATCGTCCTCGGAGAGTCGGTCGCGGCGGCCACCGTCGCCGTCCGGGGCGCCTTCGACCGGCACCACGGCACCGGCTCGTGTACGCGGTGGCGGCCGGTGTCCTGTTCATGGCCTACGCCATGTGGTGGCTGCACTTCGCCAGATCCGCGCACACCCTGCTTGCCACGGCGTACCGGGCCCACCGCAGGAGATTCACCTGGGCCTACGGCCACTACCTGATCTTCGCTTCGGCGACCGCTGAGGGAGCCGGCCTGGCCGTGTAAGCCGATCACGTCACGCGTCGCACGGACGCCTCGCCGTTGGCCGCGGGCGTGGCGGTCACCGTCCCCGCGGCCGTCTTCCTGATCACCGTCCGGGCCGTACACCTCCGGCCCCATCGAAGAACCGTGGCCGAGTGGATTCCGTATCCCGTCGCCGCGGTCGGCGTCCTGCCGGCCGCTTTCTTCCCGGCACCTGCCCTCGCCGCCGGTGTGCTGCCGGCGGTCCTGGTCGTGGTGGACATGGTGAAGCGCCGGTGAAGAAGCCCGCGGCGAGATCTCACCCCGCGCCGGGACCGAAGGGCCGCGCGGCGGCACTCACCGTGTGGTGAGTGCCGCCGCGCGGCCGTCCTGTCGCCCGTCGCCTCGTCAGCTCGTCGCGCGTACCGCATCGCGGATCAGTTCGGCGACCTCCTTGGGCCGGGACACGGCCACGGCGTGCGAGGCGCCCTCGATCTCGACGATCGTCGCCCCGGCCCGCTTGGCTCCGAAGCGCTCGACCTCGGGGTTGATCGCCTGGTCGGCGCCGGCCACGAGCGCCCAGGAAGGCTTGGTCTTCCACGCGGCGGCCGAGGCCGTCTCCGTGAATGCAGAGGCGGCCAGCGGACGCTGCCCCGCCGCAAGGACCTTGGTGGCGGCGGCCGGGACGTCGGCGGCGAAAATGTCCGGGAACGCCTCGGCCTTGATGGTGACTTCGACGGCAGGCTCCGACCCCTCCGCAGGGTACGTCGCCTCCTTCAGGTTGCTGACGAGCGGCGAGAGGGGGAAGCGGCCCTGCAACTCGCCCAGGCTCTCGCCCTCTTCGGTGACGTAGGCCGCTACGTAGACCAGCCCGACGACGTTCTCCGCGGCGCCTGCCACGGAGATGACCGCACCGCCGTAGGAGTGGCCGACGAGCACCACCGGACCGTCGATCTGAGCAGCCACGGACGCGATGTATGCGGCGTCGGACGCCAGGCCGCGCAGCGGGTTCGGTGGCGCGACCACGGGGATGCCGTGGTTCTGCAGTTCCGCGATGACCCCGGTCCAACTGGCGGCGTCCGCGAAGGCTCCGTGCACGAGAACAGCTGTGGGGGTGGGGTTCGTGGTCATGTTCGGGTTGTTCTCCCTGTTGTCGGGGGCTTTCGAAGGTCGGCGTGGAGCGCGGTGTCAGCCGGTGTGGAGCGCGGTGCGCAGGGTCTCGGCGGCCAGCGTGATGGCGGCTTGGGCGGCGTGGGTCTCGCGGAGGGCGTTGAGCATGACGAAGTCGTGGATGATGCCCTGGAAGCGCACGGCGGTGACGGGGACGCCGGCTTCGCGCAGCTTGTTGGCGTAGGCCTCGCCCTCGTCGCGCAGCACATCGGCCTCACCGGTGATGACCAGGGCCGGCGGCAGCCCGGTGAGCTGGTCGGTGGTGGCCCGTAGCGGGGAGGCGGTGATCTGGGCGCGGTCTGCCTCGTCGGTCGTGTACTGGTCCCAGAACCACTGCATGCCGTCGCGGCGCAGGAAGTAGCCGGTGGCGAACTGGTGGTAGGAACCGGTGTCGAAGTTCGCGTCGGTGACCGGGTAGAACAGCACCTGCTGCACGAGCGGGACGTCGCCGCGTTCCTTGGCCATCAGGGTCAGTGCGGCGCTCATGTTGCCGCCGACGGAGTCGCCGACGACGGCCAGCCGCGAGCCGTCCAGGTTCTTGGAAGCGCCCTGCTGGACGACCCACTTCGCGACCGCGTAGTTCTGCTCGATGGCGACCGGGTAGCGGGCCTCGGGAGAGAGGTCGTACTCGGGGAAGACCACGGCGGCGTTCGCGCCGACGGCGAGTTCGCGTACCAGGCGGTCGTGGGTGTGGGCGTTGCCGAACACCCAGCCCGCGCCGTGGATGTAGAGGATCACCGGCAGGGACCCTTCCACGCCGGCGGGGCGCACGATGCGTGCGCGGACACTGCCCGTCGGACCGCCCGAGACGGTGATCCATTTCTCGTCGATCTGCGGCTTGCCGATCTCGCCGGACTGCACCTCGTCGACCGCCTTACGGCCCTCGGCGGGCAGCAGGTCGAACAGATAGGGCGGATTGGCGGTCGCTTCGGCGAAAGCAGCTGCCGCCGGCTCCAGCACCGGCTGGACCGGCTCTACAACGTCGGACATGTGAGTCTCCTGGGTTTCATGTGATGTGGTGGTCCCTCCGGCGGGGCAACTCCGGGCCAGACATGGAGATCTGCGGGGCCGTCGATCACCACGCTAAGTCCCTGAAGGCGGCGGAGATTGACCGCCAGTGCACCGGAGTTGACCCCACAGCGCATGGAAACGGGACGCAGTGCACTGTCGGAACGAATGCTGTGCACTGCCGGGACACATGGAAGCTTCGGCTCGAAATAGCCTGGTGGCGAAGCAGTTGCGGGCTGCCGGAGTTGGGGCTGTGCATCGCACGGAAGGCCCACCCGGAATTCATTTCGGTTGAGCGTAGACGCACTGATTGCGTGTTCCCCCGATTCTCTCCGCCCGCTGCTGTCACCGCAGTTGGAAGTCGATGCAGATGGAAATCGACGCTGTTCATGCCGCAGGAGGTTGTCGAAAGGTGTCCACGATGCCGGTCGGTGGGCTGGTTCCCAGCGCCACCGACAACCCCGCGGACCTCATCGTCCGCAACGCGAAGATCCACACAGGAGACCCGGGTCGCCCGCAGGCCGAGGCGATCGCCATACGGGACGGCGTCATCACGGTCGTCGGCGACGACATGGACGTGGCCCTCCACGTCGGCCCGGCCACGAAGGTGGTCGACGCCCTCGGCCGCCGGATGATCCCGGGCCTCAACGACTCCCACCTGCACGTCATCCGGGGCGGGCTCAACTACGTGCTGGAGCTGCGCTGGGACGGCGTACGCACGCTGCGCCAGGGCCTGGCGATGCTGCGTGAACAGGCGGCCCGCACGCCGAAGGGTCAGTGGGTCCGGGTGGTGGGGGGATGGTCGGCCGAGCAGTTCGCCGAACGGCGGCTGCCGACCGTCGCCGAGCTGAACGCCGCCGCGCCGGACACACCGGTGTTCGTTCTGCACCTGTACCAGTCGGCGGTGCTCAACCGGGCGGCGCTCAAGGCAGCCGGATACACCAGGGACACCCCCGACCCGAAAGGCGGTCAGATCGTACGGGGCCGGGACGGGGAGCCCACGGGCATGCTGCTGGCCGCCCCGAGCGCTCTGATCCTCTACTCGACTCTGGCCAAGGCCCCGGTACTTCAGGGCGAGGACAAGAAGACCTCCACCCGTCATTTCCTGCGCGAACTGAACCGGTTCGGGCTCACATCGGCGATCGATGCAGCGGGGGGATTCCAGAATTTCCCCGACAACTACAGCACGGTCGTCGAGCTGGCCGAGGCCGGTCAACTGTCGCTGCGCATCGCCTATCACCTTTTCCCGCAGACCGCCGGTCAGGAAATCGACGACCTCGCCCGATGGATCGAAATGGCCCGCCCCGACGACGGAGACGAATGGCTCCGCCTCAACGGTGCGGGAGAGAATCTCACCTGGGCGGCAGCAGATTTTGAGAACTTTGCCCAGCCGCGCCCGGAACTTGCTCCCGGCTCTGAGACAGAATTCGAGAAGGCCGTACGTCTGCTCATGGAGAACGGCTGGGGATTCCGGCTGCACGCCACCTACGACGACACCATCCGACGCGATCTCGCGGTATTCGAAAAGCTGGCCGTGGAAGGACTCTTCCCGGCCGGAAACCGGTGGCTGTTCGACCATGCGGAGACCGTCTCCGCGGACAGCCTCGACCGCATCGCCGCCCTCGGCGGCGCCATGTCCGTGCAGAACCGCCTGTCCTTCCAGGGCGAGGCGTTCGTACGCCGCTACGGCCCCGGAGCAGCGGCGGACGCCCCTCCGATCCGTGCCATGCTGGAGCGCGGCCTGACCGTCGGCGCCGGCACCGACGCCACCCGGGTCTCGAGCTACAACCCGTGGATCGCCCTGCACTGGCTGATCACCGGCCGTACCATCGGCGACCTGGTCATGCGCCCGCCGCACAACCGCGTCGACCGGCAGACGGCGCTGTCGATGTTCACCGAAGCGGGGGCCCGGCTGACCGGCGAGCAGGACGTCAAGGGCGTCCTGCGCTCGGGCTTCCTCGGCGACCTCGCGGTCCTGTCCGAGGACTACTTTGCCGTGCCCGAGTCGGAGATCGCACACATCGAGTCCCTGCTGACGGTCGTCGGCGGCCGCATCGTCTACGCCGCCGCCGAGTACGAGGGCCTCGACGAGGAACTGCCGCCGGTCAGCCCCGAGTGGAGCCCGGTCGCGCACTTCGGCGGCTACCAGTCCACGCCCGGTACCGGCTCGTCGGGCGCCCGCCAGGCCGAGTTGCTCGGCCAGGCCGTCGCGGAGTCGGAGCAGCACCGGCAGTGGCGCGCCCGACGAGGTCTGGCCCCGGATACCGAGAGCACGGTCTTCGACCCCTGCTTCTCGCTCTGATCTCCCGGGAGAGGCCCGGTCACGACCCCCCTCCCGGGACACCCCCCACATCTCGCCGTCGAACGGACGGCTTCACTCAGCAGCGGACGCGCGTCCGCGATCACACCACTCATGGAAAGGCCCTCTCGTGGTCAATATCTCCGAAGTCACCGCCGCCCCCGGTCCCGACCTGCTGACCCCCGACAACTGCGCCGTGCTGTTCGTGGACCACCAGCCGCAGATGTTCTTCGGCACCGGCAGCGGCGACCGCACCGCCATCATCAACTCGACCTTGGGCCTGGCCAAGGCGGCCAAGGTGTTCGACGTTCCGGTGGTCCTGAGCACCGTGGCCGCCGAGTCCTTCTCGGGTCCGATCATGCCGCAGCTGGCCGCTGTCTTCCCCGACCAGGAGATCATCGACCGCACCACGATGAACGCCTGGGAGGACATCAACTTCGTCGAGGCCGTCAAGGCGACGGGGCGCAAGAAGCTCGTCATCGCCGGGCTGTGGACCGAGGTCTGCGTCGTACTGCCCACACTGTCCGCCATCTCCCAGGGCTACGAGGTCTATGTCGTCACGGACGCGTCCGGCGGCGTCAGCCCGCAGGCGCACGAGCACGCCGTCCAGCGCATGGTCCAGGGCGGCGCGATCCCGGTGACCTGGGTGCAGGTGCTCCTTGAGCTCCAGCGCGACTGGGCGCGGACGGAGACGTACGTCCCCGTCACGGAGGTGGTGAAGGAGCACGGCGGGGCCTATGGCCTGGGCCTGGTCTACGCGCAGTCGGTCATCGGCGCCCACGCGGCCGGCTGACCCCTTCACCTGAGCATCGACGGAACGTCAGGAACAGGCAGGAACGAATGGACACCGGACTGTTGGTCCTCCGACTCGTGGCGGGGCTCCTCATCGCCGGACACGGAGTGCAGAAAGTCAGTTTCCGCCTCGGCGGCAACGGCTTGGCGGGCGGAGCCGAGGAGTTCCGTCACGACGGCTTCCGCGGCGGCAGGCTCACCGCGCTTGCCGCGGGCGGCAGCCAGATCGGCGCCGGTCTGTTCCTGGCGGCCGGTCTGCTCACTCCCGCGGCGGCGATGGCCGGCATGGGAGTGATGACGGTCGCCGGCACCGTCAAATGGCACAACGGGCTCTGGGTCCAGAACGACGGCTACGAGTACCCGATGGTCCTCGTCGTGGCCTCCGCGGTCCTGGCCCTCACCGGACCCGGCCGCTGGTCGGCCGACCACGCCCTCGGGCTGGCCCCCTGGCCCCTGTGGGTCCCGGTCGTGGCCATCGTCGTCGGCCCGGTGAGCGGACTGCTCACCCGTGTGCTGTTGCATCGTCCCTCAGGCAAGGAAGGAAACACTCAGTATGCGCAAGCTGCTGACTGACGCGGCCCGCACGCTGGCTCCGCCCAAGGGGGACAGGCACGGCCCGTTGCCGCCGCTCATGCTGATGCTGACGGTGGCGACCGGCCTGGTCGACGCCGTCAGCTATCTGGGGCTCGGGCACGTCTTCGTCGCCAACATGACCGGCAACGTGGTCTTCCTCGGGTTCGCCCTGGCAGGTGCCGACGGCCTGTCCGTGCTCGCCTCCGTCGTGTCGATGGCCGCGTTCCTCGTCGGCGCGCTGGCGGGAGGCCGGTTCGGCACCCGGTTCGCTGAGCACCGCGGGCGGCTGTTGACCTTCGCCACGGCGCTTCAGGCGTTGCTCGTCGCCGGGTCGGTCATCACGGCCGTGGTCTCGCACGGCAGTGTGACCACCGAGGTCCGTTATGCCCTGATCGTGCTCCTCGGCCTCGCCATGGGGCTGCAGAACGCGGTCGCCAGACGCCTCGGGGTCCCGGACCTGACCACGACCGTGTTGACCCTGACCCTGACGGGACTGGCCGCGGACTCCGCCCCGGCGGGCGGGGCCGCACCCCGGCCCGGTCGGCGGATCCTGTCCGTACTGGCCATATTCCTCGGAGCCCTTGCCGGCGCCGTGCTTCTGGCACACACCGGACTCGTCCTGGTCCTGGTCCTGACGTTGGTGCTGCTCGTGGTGACGTCCGCGGCAGCCCACCGTCTCTCGGCCTCCGACGCCCCCTGGGTCAAGCCGCTGGCGTGAACTCGGCGCCGGCCCCGCGGGAGGGGCCGGCGCCCTCGTCAGTGAGCCGCGGGACCACGGACGTTGCATTCCCAGTCGACGGGCACCCGCGACCGTCGCCACCCTCGGCCGCACCCGCACGGCATCCGGGGCACCCCCGGAAGCAAGGTGTCCGTGCCCCATACCGGTAGGGATCGACGTGAACACCGCACTGTCGACGAAAGACTTCCCGGAGGCCGGTTCAGCCTGGGCCCCGCTCGCGGCGCGCGTCTTCCGGGCGCTGTGGATCGCACAACTGGTTTCCAACATCGGCAGCTGGATGCAGACCGTGGGCGCCCAGTGGCTGCTGATCGGCCACGACGCCGCTCTGGTGACGCTCGTGCAGACCGCGTCCAGTCTCCCCGTCGTGCTGCTGGCTCTGCCTTCTGGCGTGCTGGCCGACCGTTTCGACCGTCGCACGGTGCTGCTGACCGCTCAGTTCGCCATGCTCGCCGCCTCCACCACGTTGTCGGTGCTGGCGTTCGCGGACACGCTCACTCCGGCTCTGCTGCTCGGTCTCACCTTCCTGCTGGGCTGCGGCACCGCCCTGATGGGCCCGGCCTGGCAGGCCATCCAGCCGGAACTCGTGGAACGCAGCCAGTTGGGACAGGCGGCCGCGCTCGGCGCCGTGAACATGAACCTCGCTCGCGCCCTCGGCCCGGCACTCGGGGGAGCGGTGGTCGCGGCAGCGGGCGCGGGCTGGGTCTTCGCCTTCAACGCCGCCTCCTACCTCGGCACCGCGGCCGTTCTCGCATGGTGGAGACGGCCCGGGGCGGAACCGCCGACTGCGCAGGGCGAGAAGCTCCTGACAGCTCTGCAAGCCGGCCGCCGCTACGTGTGGAACGCGCCCGGCGTCCGCCGAGTCCTGCTACGCACGGTGCTGTTCATCCCCGGCGGCGGCGCGCTGTGGTCGCTGCTTCCACTGGTCGCGAGCCGCTCCCTCGACCTGGGCTCGGGCGGGTACGGGGTGCTGCTCGGTGCGGTCGGAGCCGGTGCCGTGGGCGGGGCCTTCGCACTGCCCGCGATCCGTCGCGCTCTGGGCGTCAACGGCACTCTGGCCGCTGGGGCCCTCGTCT
Source organism: Streptomyces atratus (assembly GCF_040655115.1). Lineage (GTDB taxonomy): Bacteria > Actinomycetota > Actinomycetes > Streptomycetales > Streptomycetaceae > Streptomyces > Streptomyces atratus_D. The sequence continues at coordinate 16,806 of NZ_JBFAJH010000018.1, forward strand.
TCGCCGGAGTCCTGGCGGTACTGGCCACGGTCCGGGTCCCATGGCTCGCCGCGGTCGTGCTGCTGCCCGCCGGTCTGGCCTGGATCGGCGTGCTGTCCACCCTCAACGCGGCCGTCCAGGCACGGTTGCCCGGCTGGGTCAGGGCCCGGGGACTCGCCGTCTATCTCCTGGTCTTCCAGGGCGGGCAGGCGCTGGCGGCACCGGTATGGGGTGCGCTGGCCGACGGACTGGGGCTCACCGTCGCCCTTTTGGCCGGCAGTGGTCTGCTGCTGCTCGGCGCGGTGAGTGTGCGCCGCTGGCCGCTGCACGGCACGGACGGCATCGACCCGTCCCCGTCCGACCACTGGCCCGTTCCGCCCCTGGTGTTCGAGCCCGGACCGGCCGACGGCCCCGTACTGGTCTCCGTCGTGTACCGGATCGCGGCCGCGAACAGGGCCGCCTTCATCGACTGCATGGACCATGTGGCCCGTTCACGCCGACGCACGGGGGCCCTCACCTGGGGCCTCTACCAGGACGGCAGCGATCCGGGCCGGTTCGTCGAGAACTACCTGGTCGCGTCCTGGTCGGAGCATCTCGCCCAGCACCACAGCCGGCTCACGGCCACCGACCGCCGTCACGAGGAGAGGGCCCGCCGACTGCTCGTCGAGGGCACCGCACCGGAGGTGACCCATGCCTTCGACGCCGCCGCGGGAGCCGTGGTGCCCGAGACGGGCGACGCGATGACGGCCCCGGGGCGTCGATGCCCACCGGGGCAACGGCCAGGAACGGGCATCTCCGAGTCAGCCGACGCCGAAGCCTGCCACTCGCTGGGCGACATGCCGTAGGCGGCCCGGAAGACCCGGCTGAAGTGTGACGCGCTGGCGAAACCCCAACGGTGCGCTACGGCGGCCACGGCGAGCCTGCGAGCCGGTGCCCGGCCGAGTTCGTATCGGCAGGCCTCGAGCCGGCGCAGTCGTATCAACTGACTCACTGTCGTGCCCTCGCTCTGGAAGAGCTTGTGCAGATAGCGGACGGAGATGTGGTGGGCGAGTGCGATCGACTCCGGCGACAGATCCGGATCGGTCAGATGCAGCTCGATGAAGGTCCGGATGCGTGAAAGCGTCTGCGCACCGACGCCGGAGGCGTCGGACTGCTCCCCCTCGACGAACCCCGTGACGAGTGCGGCGAGGAGATCCACGGCGTTGCGGGCGAGCCGGTCGCCGATGTGCGACTGGTGGAACGCCGTCTCGGAGGCGAGCGCGGACAGGAAGTTCGACACCAGTGCCCCCACACCCTCTCCGCAGCGCAGGGGCACCCCCATGACCCGGCGCAGGTCGGACTCGGCGACCTCCAGGCGGCGTCGCGGCACACGGAAGAACGTCATCCGGAACTGGTCGCCGAAGCGCGGGGAGTCGCGCAGTCCCGCATCGCAGAAGACGATGTCGCCCGGTTCCAGGAAGACCTCGCTTCCGTCGTGGCGGACCGCGACCGAACCGTGGCCATGCAGGGCGACGTACAGGACTTCTTCATCGTCGGCGTCCGACAGCCAGGGCAGGACGGGGGCGCCTTCCTCGCCGGAACGCAGGACGGAGGCCCGCAGAGAACCGAGACCGTCCGTGCCGGTCACTTTTCGACGATGCCCGTGCGGTGCGGTACTCCGGCGGCCGGTTTCCCCACCGGGCGCGGGTCTCCGCGGCGCCGTCCTTTGCGCTGCGTGTGACAGCGGCGCAGAACTCGTGGACAGCACCTCACCGCGTTGCCTCGCCGTGGAGCCGAGGCCGGGGCCGCCGTTCTCCGTGAAGGAACCAAAGATCGCTGACATGCCTGCCAGCGTGCCTTTGTGCAGCGGGCAGAGGCATCAGTCGGCCGACTGGTCTGCGCTCTTTGGGTGACGGGCCCGACCGAACCTCTCAGTTCAGCAGCCTGCGCAGGAAAGCAGCGCCCTGCCGTACGGCCGCCCGCGTCGGCAGGCTGTCGCGCAATGCCGTCAGTGACACGAAGTCGTGGACCGTGCCCAGGAAACGGGCCGCGGTCACCTCCACGCCGGCACGACGAAGCCGATCCGCGTACTGTTCCCCCTCGTCCCGCGTCACGTCCGCCTCCGCCGTGATCACCAGCGCCGGCGGCAGCCCCGCAAGCTCCGCGAGGCTCGCGCGCAACGGAGACACGGTCGGTTCATCCTGCTGCCGGGGATCGTCGGTGTACTGCTGCCAGTACCGACGCAAGGCCTCCCGGGTCAGCAGATACCCATGGGCGAACTGCCGCTGGGAGGGGCTGTCGCACTGTGCGTCGGTGATCGGGTAGTACAGCAGCTGGGCACGAATCCTCGGGCCGCCGCGCGACTTCGCCAACATGGTGAGCGCCGTGGCCATGGTGGCGCCGGCACAGTCCCCGGCGGCCACCAATCGGTCCGCGTCGAGATCGAGTTCGCCGGCCTGCTGGACCACCCAGGTCATCAGGGCATAGCACTCCTCGATGGCCACGGGATAGCGGGCCTCGGGAGTGCGGCTGTACTCGGGGACGACAGCGGCCACGCCCGCGCTGAGCGCGAGCTCGGTGATGAGCCGTGCGTGGGTCTGCGCGTCTCCGAGCATCCACCGGCCCCCGTGGACGTAGAGCATGGTGGGGAGCGGTCCTCTTACGCGGGCCGGTCTGAGGACCCAGAAGCCCACCAGCCCGGACGGTCCCACGGGCGCCACCTGGAAGGTGGCGTCCACTTCGAAGTCCTCGACCCGGTGGACCTGGGACTCCCTCAGTGCCTGCCGACCGTCGACCGGTCCCAGCTCGTGCAGAAACGGCGGGGCCGAGGACGCGTCGACGAGCCGTTGCACCAGCGGATCGAGAACCACGGAGGACGGGACCTTCCCGCCCCTGTCCTCCCCGGAATCCCACTCCATCCGGTACACCTTTCGCTCAGCCCTCCGGGCTCTGTTTCGTCGCTCAGCGGCCAAGGAGGATGCACGCTGGTGCACCTCCCCGTCGACCCTTGGCGCCGCGACCACTGCTTCGCGCACGTCACCCGTCGTGCAGCAGAATGTCGCGGAGTTGGTGGCGGCTGCTGATGCCGAGCTTGGGATAGACGTTGTAGAGGTGCGAGCCCACGGTACGCGGCGAGAGGAACAGCCGTTCGCCGATCTCCCGATTCGACAGGCCGTTCGCCGCCAGCCGCGCGATCTGCTGTTGCTGGGCGGTCAACTCGGCCAACCGGTCCGCCGACGCGGGAGTGTGGGCGACTCCGCTCGCGCGCAGCTCGCTGCGGGCCGAGGCGGCAAGGTGCCGGGCGCCCAGCCGGGTAGCGACTTCCAGAACCGCGGTCAGCTGTGCGCGCGCTTCCAGGGGCCTTCTGCGCCTGCGCAGCCAGATCGCATAGTGCAAACGAGCCTGGGCCCGTTCCAGGGGCCACTTGTCCGCCTCCGGGTTGACCAGGGCCAGCCGGAAGTGGTGCTCGGGGTCGGCATCGTCATCGACGAGGGCCGCCGCATGGTGCATGAGCAGTGTCATCCGTGTCGTCGGCCGGGGGCCCTGGCGTTCTCGCACTTCCCTGAGGATGCGCGCCGCCTCCTGCTGCCGGCCGACCCGCTGGGCGGCGGCGGCCAGCTCGCTGATGCAGCGGGGTGAAAGAAACGGATCAAGAGGCGAGCCGTCGTCCCGGAAGAGAGCCCGCAAGTGCCGGAAGGCACTGTCCCCGTCCCCGAGGGCCATCGCGGTCAGACCGCATGCCCGCAGCATCCGGGCATGTGTGGCCCGGTTCTCGTCCAGGCTGACGGAGCGCCAGTTCGAGCCGATGAACTGCACGCCCGTCACGCTCTCGCCGAGAAGTGCGCGCAGGGTCGCCCGGAGCGCTTCGAGGTCCATCCCGACGCGAGTCCACCGGTGGACGACGGCGTGAGTGAGGCCCTCCTCGATGAGTGTCCCGGCCTCCGCCCAGCGCCCGATACTCAGGAGTGTGTCCACCTGGGCCGCGAGGGTCCACGCGCGCGTGCCCAGGGCTTCTTGCCGGCGAAGCAGCTCGTCTGCCTGCCGGAACTGCTCCGCGCACACGTCCGGCACGTCGGCGTAGTAGGCGACCGAGGCGGTCGCCATCAGCCGGATCAGCCGGCCCCGACCACCGCGGGTGCTGAGACGCGGGATCGTCAACCTTCGCAACGCGCTGTCGGCGTGGGCCGCCGGATCGATTCCGGTCGACACGAGTGCCTCCAGGGCCGCGAGGACGTCAGGACCGGCGAGCTCGGGAAAGAACCGGTCCTCCTGTCCGCACCGGTCCTTCTCGGTTCGTGCGGCCCGTACCGTCTGGTCGCGCAGTCGTGGCAGCTGCTGCCGGTGCTCCGGGAGCCCGGACTGGAAGGCGATCCCCGTGGCGAGTGCCGCCAGGGCGAAGGCAGTGGTGGCGCTGCCTGGGGGTGTGTGCTGCGACACGCTGAGCAGGAGGTCGAAGGCCTCCTGCTGGAACGAGAGCAGCGACAGTGCTCCACTCAGGGCGCAGGCTGCGCCCCACATCAGGTCCGGGTCGCGGGTCACTCCGGTGAGTAGCGCGTACAGGTCGCGCACCCATGCCGGGTCTCCGAAATCGCTCGCGGCGGTCAGAGCTCCGGCGAGACGGCGGGCCCGGTCGTGGTCGAGGGGACTGAGGCGCGCGGCCTGCTCCAGCGCCCTTGCCGCGGTGAAGCTCTCTCCCTCCTGCACAGCGGTGGTGGCGACGCCATCCAGGGCCGCGGCCACGGACTCGTCGGGACCGATGGCCGCGGCGGCCAGATGCCAGGCTCGGTGTGACGGGTTCTGCCCGCGCACGGCGGCAAGATCGCGATGCGCCTGCTGACGCTGCTTCGCGTACTGACGGTGGAAGGCCGCTGTGCGGATCAGGGGGTCGCGGAAGGCGAGACGGTCGTCCGCGATCGTGACCAGGCCGGCTTCCTCCGCTGGGACCCACACCTTCAGGTCCTGCGTGCCCAAAGCGGCCATGACAGTCGTGAGTTCCTCATGGTGCGAGGCCGCCGCCGCGTAGAGCAGTGCGCGCTGTGTGCCTTCCGGCAGCGCGCCCAGCCGCGCAGCGAACATCTGCTGGATGCGCGAGGTCTGCTGCGGTTCCCCGCCCGCCAGTGACGGCCCGGTGCCGCCGCGCGCGGCCCGGCTGAGCTCGATGACCGACAGCGGATGGCCCTCCGCTTGCCGGAGCAGGTCCAGTCTGGCCCTTCCGGTGGGCGCGCCGGGCTGCGCATCCAGAAGCCGGGCCGCCGCCCGCCGTGACAGCGGCCCGAGACACAAGACGGCGAGATCCGCAGGGGCCCCAGCCGGGGGAGCCTCTCCGCGTGCGGTGAACAGCACGGTCACAGCCTGGTCGGTCAAGCGTCGTGTCACGAAGTAGAGGAGCTCCATGGAGTCACGGTCGCAGTCCTGGATGTCGTCCACGGTCAGCAGGACCGGTCTTGCCCGCGCCAGGTGACTCAGCAGTGTCAGGACCGCGGCGCGCAGTACGTTTCCCTCCGGCGGCCGGGCGTCCGGAGCCGGCTCGAATGCGGTGCGGAGCACCAGCCGCTGGTGCTCCGGCAGTGCATCGAGTTCGCCGAGTACCGGGAGGAGGAGCTGGTGCAGGGAGGCGAATGACAGCGGTTCCTCCGAGCCCCAGCCCTGTGCCGACAAGACCCGGGTTCGGCGTCCTCCGGCCTTCTCCTCGGCAAGCCGAAGCAACTGGGTCTTGCCGGTGCCGGCCTCCCCCAACAGGAGCAGAGCGTGGGGCGGGTCACAGGGCCCGTCGATGGAGCGCAGAATCCGGTCGACCTCCGTCTCTCGGCCGATCGGCAGTGTGCCACTCAGCCCTGAGCGGTCAGGGCCGTCTCCCTCATCGGCGGCCACCGCGCCTCCTCACCTCGAACCTCCGCCGCATTCCGATCAGCCGGAACCACGGACAAGGTCGCTGTCGGCATGCCGATTCGGATGCTGCCAGGGATGCGGGAAGCCACGCTTCTGTCATGTGACCAGTTACGTGCGCCTGCCGAGGGAACGAACTCCTGGCCGGTCCATGCGGTGGGCCTGGCAGGATGCAGTCAGAGCGATGAGCACGTTCGTCGCCTGTGCGCCCGCTCCGCCAGGCGGACGGTTGGAGGAAAGTGGAGAGCATGGACTTCGGCACCGAGCCGGCACCCGAGCTGGAGATCCTGGGCAGGGATCATGAAAAGTCCCGGATCAGTCAGCTGGTCGACGCCGCGGACGGGAGTGGCCCGAAGGTGCTCGTGCTGACCGGCGAGCCGGGGGCAGGCAAGAGCACCCTGGTGGACTGGGCCGCTTCGCAGGCCGTGGCTCACGGGCGACGTGTGCTCCGGGTACGAGGCTGCGAAGGCGAGAAGGACCTTGGTTTCGCGGGAGTGCACCAACTGCTGCGTCCGGTACTCACCGGTGTCGAGCGGCTCCCCTCACGGCAGCGCGACGCCTTGCGCTGCGTGTTCGGCATGGATCAGGCAGACGGATCGCAGGTGCCGGACCCGCTGCTGATCAGGCTCGGCGTGTTGACGCTGCTCTCGGACACGGCGACGGAACAACCGTTGCTGATCATCGTCGACGACGCCCAGTGGCTGGACGTCGGCTCGCTGGACGCGCTCGCGTTCGTCGCCCGGCGCCTCGAAGACGAACCCGCCGCCATGTTGCTTGTCGCCCGTGACGAAGCGGTGCCGGTGCGCTTCGACCGCGACTTCCCGCATCTGACGGCCGGCCCCCTCAGCCGAGCCGCGGCCGGACTCCTGCTGGACGCACAGCCGCATCCGCCGCGGGGCCGGGTCCGGTCCCAGATTCTCGAGCAGGCCGCTGGGAACCCGCTGGCTCTCATCGAGCTCACGCGAGCGTTCGCCAGGGATCCAGGCAGCCGCGACACCGGCTCGAGCGGCTCGCTGCCCCTCACCGCCCGGCTGGAGCAGATCTTCGCCGCCGATCTGCCCACCCTGCCGCACGCGACACAACGGGTCCTGCTCCTGGCGGCGGCCGCCGGCACCACGCAACTCTCGGACGTCCTCCACGCCGCCCCGGACATGGACGGGCTCCAGATCTGGCGACCTGCCGAACAGGCCGGGCTCGTGCGCGTCGAGGGCGGGCAAGTCCGTCTGCGCCACCCGCTGGTCCGCTCCGCCGTCTACCAGGCCGCCTCCTTCGCCGAACGCCGCGAGGCCCATCTGGCGCTCGCCGCCGCCCTCGCACATGAACCCGAACGCCGCGCCTGGCATCTTGCCGCAGCCGCAATCGGCCCGGACGAACAGGTCGCCGGCGCTCTGGCGGAGAGCGCGGAACGCTCCCGGTACCGCGGCGGGCACGCGGCAGCGGCTGCCGCACTGGAACGCGCCGCCGAACTCACCCCGGAGGCGGAACTGCGGGCCCACCGCCTGCTCGCCGCAGCCAAGTCGGCCATGTTCGCAGGGCACCCGCAGTGGGTCGGTGAGATCGCGGCCCAGGTCGATGCCCTGACGGACGATCCGCAGCTCCTCGCCGAGGCGTCCCTCCGCGCCGGGTGGTCACTGGCGGTCACCCTGCGGCACGACGACTCCCTGGCCTTCCTGCTTCCCGTGGCCGAGTCCATGGCCATACAGGCCCCCGCCCTCGGGCTGAGCGCTCTGGGAACGGCAGCGACCCCGGCGTACAACTCCGGCGACGCCCGCTACCGGAACGAAATCCACCGGATCAGCGAGCTCATAGCGCCGCAGCCGGACGAGACCGACCGCATGTGGCCCCATGCGGTCAGCCGCCCGTTCACGGACCGCGAGCGGGTTCTGAAGAGCCTGCCCCAGGCAGTGGACGCCATGCCGGACGCCTCTCTGACCGCCCTCGTCCCGTTCGGCGCCTCTGCCTGGATACTGGACGAAACCGACGAGGCCGTGCGTCTGCTCGGCCAGGCCATGGACCAGCTGCGACGGACTGCGACAGCCGGTACCAACTGCACCGTCGCGCAAGCCCTCGCCCTCGCGCTGTTCGAGAGCGGGGACTGGACCGCGTCGCAGTCCGCCGCCGAAGACGCCTTCTGGATGGCGACAGAGGCAGGCGCGGACAATGTCACCGTGGGATCACCGCTCCTCCAGGCCACGCTGCGCGCCGCCCGCGGGGACCACGCGGGAGCACGGGCGCAGGCGGACGAGGCCGTCCGCGGACGCGACCTGCGCAAGTCCCGGAGCCTGTACGTGCGTCACCGTCACGCGCTCGGCATGGCAGCCCTCGCGGAGGGTGACCACACGGCGGCGTACGAGCAGTTCCGGCAGGCCTTCACCCGGGACTTCCCACCTGCACCCGTGCACTACCACGCCTCGCCCTACTGCCTCGCCGATCTTGCCGCCGCCGCCGTCCGAGCCGGACGGGCGGATGACGCGCGCACCGTGCTCCGCGCCGCCGAGGGGACCCTTGGCGAGTCCCGCTCCGCTCGCCTGGAGGCGATCGTGCACCGTGCCTCGGCCCTGCTGAGCGATCCTGACGACGCGGAGCCCCATTTCCGGACGGCGGCCGCCCCGGCCGGTGCTCGATGGCCTTTCGAGCACGCCCTCGCGCACCTGGACTTCGGCGAGTGGCTGCGGCGCCGCCGGCGAAGCGCCGAGGCCCGCCCCCTGCTCGGCACCGCCCTTGAGATCTTCGAACGGCTGGACGCACACCCCTGGATCGAGCGCACCGCTGCCGAACTCCGCGCGGCGGGCGTGGCCGTGGCGCCTTCGGCAGCGCCCGAAGCCGTGGCCGACCTGACGCCGCAAGAACTGCAGATCGCCCAACTCGCCGCAGAGGGCCTGACCAACCGGGACATCGGTGCCCGGCTCTACCTGTCTCCCCGCACCATCGGCTTCCACCTGCACAAGATCTTCCCCAAGCTCGGCGTCACGGGCCGCGTCCAACTGCGCGATGCCCTCGGCCACGTTCCGCGGCCGGACTGACTCAGCGTTGTGAGTGCCCCTGCCGGGCCGGTGCCACGGCCGTCTCCTCGGCGTCGAGTGCGCCGTCTCCGACGGCCGGGTGCGCGGCCTGCCGGTGGCCCGGACGTAGACGGAACCGGTGGTGGACAGGTCGCGGCCCATGCCGCGTGGTCGGCCTGCCACGAGGAGAACCGCTTGCGCTCACCGGTCGCCTCGTCGACGCGCTTGTCGTTCAACCGCGGGGCCATCACCTCGACTTCCCGGCCGCCCTGGTCACCCTCCGTGGTTGGTGGAAGCCGTTGCGTACAGCCGATGGCTCGGTCGGGCCAGGGAGAGACGGGGCAGCGCATCGTGCCCGTCTGCCCCTACGTCGCGAAGTTCCTCAGAAAGCATGACGAGTTCGACGACATCACCGACCCCGTGACCTCCGAGATCCGGCAGTGGCTGGCAGCCGTGCTGTCACGTTGATCGTTTCCGCTATTGCATGCCCAACAGGTACCGGGCGACGCTGCTGGTCATCTCTGCACGAGATGACTGATATCCCCGATCATCGCTCCTGGTGAGGAAGGGAAAGCGGCGTTCGCGTGGTTGTGCCTGCGTGACGAAAGAAGGTGCACATGTCCACAAGGTCTAACCTCCGCACTTCGCCCCGGTCCATGGGGGCCTCGCAAGGCGTGCCAGGCTGGCTGGTCGCGCTCCTGGCCGTCGCATCCGGGATGACGGTCGCCAATCTCTACTACGCCCAGCCTCTGCTGTCCTCGCTGAGCGGTGTCTTCCACATCAGCACGGCTATGTCCGGAATACTGATCACGCTCACCCAGGTCGGCTACGTCTTCGGCATGATCTTCCTGGTTCCGCTCGGCGACCGGCTGGAGAAGCGCAATCTGGTCACCGTCCTCCTGATGATCACGACCCTCGCCCTCGTGGCAGCCGGCCTCGCCACGAGCTTCCCCATGCTGCTGATCGCGTCGCTGATCAGCGGTGCCACCTCCGTCGTGGCTCAGATACTCGTGCCCTTCGCGGCGAACCTGGCCCCGGACCATGCCAGGGGCCGCATCGTCGGCCGGGTCATGAGCGGTCTGCTCACCGGCATTCTGCTCTCCCGAACCCTGAGCAGCCTGGTCTCCGACATCGCAGGCTGGCGCGTCGTCTTTCTCGGCTCCGCCGCTCTGATGGCCGTGCTCACGGTGGCCCTGCGTGCGGCCCTGCCACAGCACGCACCCACCACATCCATCCCGTACCACCACGTGCTGCGCTCCACCGTCCAGCTGGTGCGCACGCATCCCGCGCTGCTGCGGCGAGGGCTGTACCAGGCGGCGATGTTCGGCGCGTTCAGCGCGTTCTGGACCACTGTCTCGTTTGTTCTGACCGGTCCCCGCTTCCACTACTCACCGGTCGGAGTCGGCGTCTTCGCCCTCGTGGGCGCGGCCGGAGCGGCCATCGCTCCGTTCGCCGGGCACTGGGCCGACCGAGGGCTCGTACGTCCCATGACCGGGGCTGCGTTCCTTGTGACCGCGCTGGCTTTTGCTGTCGCGGGTCTGGGCGGGCGCAGTATCGTCCTGATCGCCCTGGCTGCGATCCTGATCGACATGGCTGTGCAGACGACACTCATCCTGGGGCAGCACACCGTCTACCAGCTCGACCCGACCGCCCGCGCCCGCCTCAACAGCGCCTTCATCGCCATGTTCTTCGTCGGCGGTGCGATCGGCTCCCAGCTCGGGGCGATCGTCTACCACGCTGCCGGCTGGGCCGGCCTGACCGGCTTGGGTGGAGTTCTCCCACTGGCCGCTCTTGCCTACTGGGCCGTTGAGCGCCAACCGCAGGCGGATTCGAAACTTACCGATCGACAGGCGGCATGACATGCGCTGCCTGCCGCAGGCGCACACGAACCGCAGTGTGTCCCGCGGCGGTCACGCCGGCTGTGCGCGGTGGGTGCGACAGTCGGCGCACGCGACGTTCGTTCCGACAGGTCACCTCGTCCCGTTCAGCGTCCCGAGCAGTCCGTAGTCGTGATCAGCGGCATTCCGAGGAATTCATGGGACTTTGCGCTTGAAGAACTCTTCCTGCGGACCGGAGCCCGCTTCGCCCGGGTGGAGGCTCGGCGCCGGATGCGGGACTACGTGCGCGGACTGCTCGGCCCGGTAGGCCGCAAGAACAGCTGGTAGCTCGCCGAGTACGCCGGGCCACGCCACCCCCGACGGGCTGCAGCACCTGTTGTCCAAGAGCCGTTCCCGATTTCCGTCATGCCACATCTGGTCACGAGAAGCGTGACCGGAGACCCGTCGATGACGAAGCACTCGACGAGGGGTGGGCCCGACCTGCGGCGAGGCAGCTCACACATGGCGTGTCCACGGAGAGCCGCGACCTCCTGGACTTCCTGCCCGCCCTCTCCCCGGCGCCGGCCCTGGCCACCGGGGTCCTGCTGGTGCTGCTGGCCGTCGTCGTCGCCCTGCAGGGCGACGGGCGGGCCGCGGCCGGTTGAGCAACGTCGGCGGCTCAGTGGGGGGCGGGGTCGGTCAGGCATTCCGGGGCGGCTGTTGCCGCCACCTGAGGCCGGGCCCGGAGAAGCACGCCGTATTCTTCCGCCGGGGGAGGACAGGGAGGTTTTGTGGCCGGGGAGAAGCCGTTCGGGTTTGCTCTGCGTTGTCTGCGGCAGCAGTGCCGTTTGACGATGGAGGAGTTGGCTGAGGCGTCGGGTGTGAGTGTCCGGGCGATCGGCGATATGGAGCGGGGGCGTAGTCGGGTTCCGCAGCGGCGTACGGTGGTGGCGCTGGCGGAAGGGCTGGGGCTTGCGGACGCGGAGCGGGAGGCGCTGCTGGCCGCGGCGCGGGCGGCGCGTCCGACACGCGCGGTGGCGGTGGCGGGGACGGTTGCGCCGCCGCGATCGGTGGGGGACTTCACCGGGCGCGGCCCGGAGTTGGCGCTACTACGGGAGGCGGCGGAACGGGCCCGTGCCGGCGAGGGGGTGTCGGTGTCGGTCGTCTCGGGTCCTCCGGGGTGCGGGAAGACGACGCTGGCGCTGAAGGTGGCAGCGGATCTGGCGGAAGACTTCCCTGACGGGTGCTTCGTGGTGGACCTGCACGGGGTGGAAGGCCCCGTGGACCCGGGCGAGGCGCTGCTGAAGCTGCTGAAGGCCCTTGGGGTGTCGGACCGCCGGCTGGCGCAGGAGAATGCGCAGGGTCGTGCGGGGCTGCTGAGGGCGCTGTTGGGTGAGCGTCGGTGCCTGGTGGTGTTGGACAACGCCCGCGACGAGGGGCAGGTCCGTCCGTTGCTGCCTGCGGGCGGGCGGAGTCTGGTGCTGGTCACCAGCCGGCGGCCGTTGACCGGGCTGGAGGATGTCGAACGCCTGGCACTGTCGGAGATGGCGCAGTCGGAGGCGGTCGAGCTGCTGCGCCGGATCCTTGGCGAGGAGCGGGCGGACGCGGAAGCCGAGGCCGTGACGCAAGTGGCGGAGCTGTGCGGGCGTCTGCCGTTGGCCTTGCGGGTGGCGGGGAACTGGCTGACGGTCCGGTCAGGGTGGGGCGTTGACCACCTGGTCCGCCGCCTGGCCGACGAAGAACGCAGACTGGGCGCCCTGGCCGCGGGTGATGTGCGGGTCGAGGCGGCATTCGAGCTGTCCTACCGGCAGCTGACCGGCCAGGCCGCGCGGATGCTGCGGATGCTGAGCCTGGTCCCGGGGCCGGACATGACCGCCGCCTACGGCGCCGCGTTGACCTCGACCGGGGTCTTCGAGGCCGAGGACGTGATGGAGGAGCTGGTCGAGGTCGGGCTGCTCCAAGCCACCTTCACCGGCCGCTACCAACTGCACGACCTGCTACGGCTTTTCGCCCGCGCCCGGCTGTCCCGCGAGGAGGAACCCGGCGAGCAGGAAGCAGCCGACGACCGGCTGCGCACCTGGCTGCTGGAGACGGCTGTGATCGCTGGCCGCTGGTACAAGCCCAGGTACGGGGCGCCGCCGTCCTCCTGGCAGGGCCTGGTCCCCCTGGAGAGTGCCGAACAGGCCCGGGCCTGGCTCCAGAGCGAAGCCCCCGCCTGGCTCGCCGCGCTGCGCAGCGCCGCCCACAGGGGTGAGCACACCCGAGTCGTGGAGACCGCCTATGCCATGGAATGGTTCTGCGACCTGTGGGTCCACTGGGGACACTGGCCCGAAGCCTTCCGCTTGGCCAGCGAGGCCGCTACCGCACTTGACGACCCGTACATGCAGGCCTTCCACCTCAACATGTACTCCTGGGCCCTCTCCTGCGAGTCCCGGTACCGGGAGGCCATCGAACGGGCCGACGAAGCGCTGGACTGCGCCCGCCGCGCCCAGGACGCTTCCCAGCAAGCCTCGGCACTGGCTCAAGCGGCATGGGCCCAAGTGGAGCTCGGCGAGGTCCAGGAGGCCGCCGACAAGTCGCTCGCCTCCATAGACCTATTCGAAGAGGCCGACGACCGCGAGGGCTGGCTGGGCGCCATGTTCACCTACGGATCCTCCCTGCGCCTGCTCGGCCGTGCCGAGGAAGCCCTGATCCAGCACAAGCGCATCATCGCCTTCCTGGATGCGCCCGACTGTCCGGTGAGCGGGCACCTCGCCGACATCTACCGTGCCAACACGACCCGCGCACTCGGTCGCGGCTACGCCGTCCTGCGGCGGTGGCGCGAGGCCGCCGACCACTATCGCAATGCTGTGGTCCAGTCCAACCGCATCGGCATTCCCCACATAGAGGGCAGCACGCTACTGCATCTGGGAGAGGCCCTGATCGAACTGGGAGAAACCGAGGAAGCCCGCTCCTGCCTCCGTCAGGCCCTCGCTTTCGGCGACGCGGCCGACAGCAAAGACATGAAGACCGCACAGGAACTCCTGGACTCGCTCCCCGCCGAGTGAGTGACGCCCGCCGCCGTGACATGCCCTGGGTTCGGCATCCCACGGGGCTGCCGCCGGCCCTGGTGATCACAACGGAGGCCGACGTGACGTGGGACGAGGGGAAGCAGTATCGATCAGCTGCGCTGCGTCGCGGCCTGTTTCCCGGCCTGGTCCATGACTTCGTTCACTCACGGCCTTGCGCGACCGTCCGCCGACGCGGGCGGCCGTCCGGCAAGCGGTGCTTTCCTGCGCAGAGCGGACCGGCCGCAGCGTTGAAGCGGTGCCGGGGCGGTCAGATCTGCCCCGATGTCGGCCGGGTGCGCTCCGGCTACGGCTTGGGGTGCCGCCGCTGACGGAACATCAGCGCGATGGCTGTCACCGACAGAAGGATCAGTACCGTCGCGTATCCGTGTTCCCCCGTCGTCTTCCTCGCTCTCGGGCGTGTGCTGCGGCTCGTACCGGTCCGTTCTCCGTCCCGCAGCCGCACCCCAAGCCGACCCGGTACGGGCGCAGGCGCCTGCCTGCTCGCGCATGAGGGATGTGCTCTGTGTTCACCTCCGTGTACCTGTCCCGGAGCGGAAGGAATCAGCCGCGGTGCCGGTGCAGGGCGACATGCACAGTGTCGAGGGCCTGGATGAGGGCTGCGCGGGCAGCGTCCGTGTCGCGCAGCGGATCGAGCACCATGAAGCCGTGGATCGTCCCGTGGTACCGCATGGAGACCACCGCGACGCCGGCCGCCCGGAGTTTCGCCGCGTAGGCCTCACCCTCGTCGCGTACCACGTCGGCCTCGCTGGTGACCACCAGTGCCGGGGGGAGTCCGGCGAGCTGCTCCAGGGTTGCCTGCAGCGGTGATGCGGTGACCTCGCTGCGCTGCCGTGCGTCGGGCAGGTACTGGTCCCAGAACCAGCGCATCGACTCGCGGCCGAGGAAGTATCCCTTGGCGAACTGCTGGTACGAGGGGGTGTCGAAGTCGGCGTCGGTGACCGGGCAGAGCAGCACCTGCTGCAGCAACCGCACCCCGCCGCGCTCCTTTGCGAGCAGGGTCAGCGCCGCCACCAGGTTGCCGCCGGCCGAGTCGCCCACGGCGGCCATCCGGCTCCCGTCCAGACCGATTTCGCCGCCTTGCTCGCAGATCCACTTCGCGACCGCGTAGCACTGCTCGACGGCGACCGGATACCGCGCCTCGGGTGCGCGCTCGTACTCGACGAAGACCACGGCCGCGTCCGTACCGAGCGCGAACGCGCGCACCAGGCGCTCATAGGTGCCGGCATCACCCAGGACCCAGCCCAGCCCGTGCAGGAACAGCACGACGGGGATCTTGCCGACGCTGTCGCCGGGCCTGACCACTCTCACCCGTACGTGACCGGTCGGCCCGCCCGGCAGTACGAACCACTCGGTGGAGGTGGCCTCCGCGTCGAGGGGGTCGTCCTCGCCCTGAAGACGGGCCAGGCCCAGCCGGAGCTGTTCCAGGTCCGGGTCGCGCGCCCACGGTGGGCAGGTGTACCTGTCCACGAATGCTCGGGTGGAATCGTCCAGGACCGGGTGCCGAAGGGGCGAAGAGGCGTAGTCGGTCACACGGTCTCCTGCCGAGGATCAAGGGAACTTGAAGGGAAAGGGTTGTTCGGTGCACGGGGTGCCTGATCGAGAGGCAGCAAGCGATGCTGCGGCCGCCGGGCCGGGGCACTGACGCCGCGGGCACAGGGCGGCCGCACGACTCCGAGCGGGCACCCTACCCCCTGGAACGTGGGAGGTCAGCCCCCGGTCGATCTGCCACCGTGGACGACGGCGCCGGCGTGCCCGCCGGAGACCGTCCGACGTCGTCCTGGGCGGTGCGCAAGTTGCGCCATTCACGGGGGGAGACGCCGTAGGTGGTGCGGAAGGCCCGGCTGAAGTGTGCGGGGTTGACGAAGCCCCACCGCTGGGCCACGGCCGACACGGTGGGAGCTGTCTTGCCGCGGCGGGCCAGTTCGCGGCCGCACTCCTCCAGGCGCCGTTGCCGGATGAGCCGGCCGACGGTGGTCCCCTCGCCTTCGAACAGCCGGTGCAGGTACCGGACGGAGATCCGGTGCGTCCGGGCGATGCTCTCCGGCGACAGGTCCGGGTCGCCGAGGTTCCGGTTGATGTGGTCGCGGACGCGCAGCAGCAGGTGGCTGCGTGCGTCCGCGTCCGTGCGACCCGGGTGGGCCCGCTCGGCGATCAGGGTGGCGAACAGGTCGACGACATTGCCGGCCAGCCGGTTCGCGACGGCCGGCGGGTAGCTGTCGGCCGCGGAGGCCAGGTTGGCCAGGAACGGGAGCAGCATCGCGCCGAAGCCGTCCCCGGTGCCGATGGCGTTGCCCGTGACCTGCCGGATATCGCTGCCCGGCACGCCCAGCGTGCGGCGGGGCAGTTGGAAGACGTGCGTGGCGAACCGCTGCGGATAGTCGAAGGAGTACGGCCGGGTCGTGTCGTACACCACCAGGTCTCCCTCGCCCACCTCGGCCCGTCGGCCGTCCTGGATGAAGGTGGCCGTGCCAGATATCTGGACACCGACCGCCACCAGCGCCTCGGACGATCGGGCGATCAGTGCCGGGGTGCGGCTGACCCGCTCCGCGTCGGCCTCCACGGTGGAGACCTGGAGATACCCGAGGCGGTTGGTGGCGATCCGGCCGTCGAACGGGCCGTCGCCCCGCGGGGCGACCGTCATCGGCACCAGCGTCCTGCTCACCGCATCGTTCCAGTACGCGACCTTGTCGCGGTCCGGCACGGAGGCGGTCGTCAACACCAAGCTCAAGGTGCTCTCCCTCGGGGGAAGTGACTTCGGGGCTGCAACGGACGGGAACAGGACGGACGGCTACACCTCCCCGGAAGGCGGCGGCCGGTGCCCGGCAGGGCCGGACGGCTCGTCGTACGGGCAGCGACCTCGCTGGAGCGCAACCGGACCGCTTCGGCGAGGCCCGGGTTCCCGCCCGCACCGAACAGCCAAGCAGCGGACCGCTTCTGTCTCCAGGCAGAAACATAGGCAGAAATCGCGGGAGCGGACGGGCACGTCCGGTGCTGTGCAGTACCGGAACAGCACAGGGTGCCGTGAGGAAAGACGCGGCCGTCACACCGGCCTACTTCGTTGATGTGGCGTCAGGCCGCCGAACCTGCCCCGACCGGTGCGCAGGAGTGCGGCGCGTCCGTTCCTCACCATCGGAGGCGGTCAGGAGATTCCAAAGGCGGTGGCGTTGCTGCGCGAAGCGAAGGTACGCGCCGATAGGCTCAGCGACGGAGACATGCCGCACGACGGGACCGGCGGCGTCCGGACGCCGCCTGGTGCCGAACCGCCGGAGACAGAGCTGGTGCCTGGGCGGTGCCGGTGGCGAAGGCATACAGGGTGCCGCCGGTGAGCGGAGCGTAGGCAGTCAGGTGCTGGTTGAGGGTCGGGCCCGGAATGTAGGCGGTGGCCGGCCACGGGGTCTCGGCGTCAGGGTCGGCGAGAGCAGGGGTATGAGGCACGGCCCGATCCTGTCGTTCCGACGTGCAGATACACAGGTCGGAGGCCGTGTCGGACCCCGTCGGCGTGAAGCCCGGTCGTCCCACGACCGGTGGTCGGCGCGGGGCACGCACTCCGGCGAAAGGCAGGGAACGCCGCCGCGCGGTCCCGCGAGGCGGCGTTCCCCGCGGTGTCCGTCAGCCGAGGGAACGGCGGCTCGGTGCCGCGAGGGCCGGGTTCCAGCCGCGTCGGGGCACGGAGTCGAGGAGCAGGCGCGTGTAGGGATGTTCCGGGGCGTCCAGGACCCGGTCCGCCGGGCCGGCCTCCACCAGCCGCCCCGACTTGAGCACGATGACTTCCTCGGCGATGTGGCGGACCACGGCGAGGTCGTGGGTGACGAAGAGGTAGCCGATCCCCGATTCCCGCCGGATCGTGGCGAGCAGATCGAGGATCTGGGCCTGGATGGACACGTCGAGCGCTGCGACCGCCTCGTCGAGGATGAGGACGCGGGGTTCGACCGCCAGGGCCCGGGCGATGGCGACGCGCTGGCGCTGCCCGCCGGAGAGCCGTCGGGGCATGGCCGAGGCCTCGCGTTCGCCGAGACCGACCTGGCTCAGCAGTTCGGCGACCCGGGAGCGCCGGGCGTCCGCGTTCAGTCGGGTGTGGAGGCGCAGGACCTCCTCGACACAGCCGGCCACCGTCACCCGCGGGTCGAGGGAGAGGTACGGATCCTGGAAGACCATCTGGATCTCACGGGCGCGCGACAGCCGTTCGGATCGGTTCCGGGGGCGGGCCGACCGGTCCCGGCCGTCGAGGCGGACGGAGCCGCCGTCCGGCCGCTCCAGCCCGACCAGCATGCGTACGGTCGTCGTCTTGCCGCTGCCGGACTCGCCGACGACGGCCAGGGAGGACCCCGGTGCCAGGGTGAACGACACGTCGTCGACCGCGGTGTGGTCCCCGTACCGTTTGCGCAGCCCGTCGACCACGAGCCCCTTCGTCGTTCCGGTCACAGCGTGATCCCTTCGTCGGCGCGGTGGCACGCGGTGAGACCGTCGCCGTACCGCGCCAGTACGGGGGTCTCTTCGGAGCAGCGCGGCTGCGCGTGAGCGCAGCGCGCCGCGAAGGCGCACCCCGGTGGAGCCTCGGCGAGGGAGACGGGACGGCCGGGGATGGGCCGGGGGGTCGGTGCGCCCGGTTCGATGCGCGGGGTGCAGGCGAGCAGTCCCGACGTGTACGGATGGCGGGGCCGGTCGAAGAGCTCGTCGGTGCCCCGGGTCTCGACGATCCGGCCCGCGTACATGACGTACACGCGGTCGCAGATGGCCGAGGCCAGTTCGAGATCGTGGGTGACGAAGAGGAGTCCGGTGCCCTGTTCGGCCCTCAGGCGCGTGAGGATCGCGATGATCTCCGCCTGCGTCGTGACGTCCAGGGCCGTGGTCGGTTCGTCGGCGACCAGCAGGGCGGGCTCGCTCGCGAGGGCCGCGGCGATGACCACCCGCTGGAGCATCCCGCCGGAGAACTGGTGCGGATAGCGGCGCAGCGCGCCCCGCGGATCGCGGATGCCCACGGCGTCGAGGAGAGCCTCGGCCCGGGTGGTGGCCGCGGCGGCGGGCGTGCCGGACGCGCGCAGCCCCTCGGTGACGAAGTCGCCGACCCGGCGCAGCGGATTGACAGCGGCGCGCGGGTCCTGGAAGACCATCGCCACCTGCCGGGCCCGCAGTGCGGAAAGGTCCGTGCGGTTCATGGTCAGCACGTCCCGGCCGGCGACCCGCACCGCCCCGCTCGTCCGCGCTCCGGCGGGCAGCAGCCCCAGCACGCTGCGGCAGGCAACCGACTTGCCGGAGCCGGACTCGCCGACCAGGCCGACCGTCTCGCCCGGCAGGACCCGGAGGCTGACGCCGTCCAGGATCGGCCGGGCTGCCTGCCCGTCCGGAAGCCGTACGCCGAGCCCGTCGATGTCGAGTACGGGGAAGCTGTCCCCGGTGCTTCGCACCTGAGAGCTGTCCTGGGTCATGGCGCTCACCGTTCCCGCTTCGCGATCCGGTCGGCGAGCCCCTCGCCGACGATGCCGAACGCCACCACGGCGAGCACGATGCACGCGGACGGCGCGAGGGCGGGCAGCATCGCCCCCTGCTGGAGGGCCGACTGGCCTTCGTTGATCATGGCGCCCCAGTCGGCGGTGGGCGGCTGCACACCGAAGCCGAGGAAGGAGAGCGCCGCCAGGTCCATCAGCGCGTACCCGAAGTTCATCGCGGACTGGGCGAGGACCGTGGGCGCGATGTTGGGCAGCAGGTGCCGCAGGCAGATCGTCCAGCCGGACCAGCCCTGCACCCGGTACGACTCGATGTACGGACGGGCCTTCTCCTGGCGCGCGATGCTTCGCACCAGCCGTCCCACGTACGGGGTGTAGGCCACGGCCATGGCGATGACCGGAGCGGTCATGCCGGAGCCGACCACGGCCACGAGGAGAATCGCGAGCAGCAGTCCGGGGAGCGCGAAGACCAGGTCCATCGACCGGGACAGGACGGTGTCCGCCCAGCCGCCCCGCCAGGCGGCGACCACGCCGAGCAGGGTGCCGAGAAGTGTGGAGACACCGACGACGAGCAGCGGTCCGAAGAGACCGGTCCGCGCGCCATGGATCAGCCGGGACAGGACGTCGCGCCCCGATTGGTCGGTGCCCAGGAAGTGGTCTCCGCTGGTCCCGACCAGACTCGCCGACAGGTCGAGCGATTCGGGGTCGTGCGGTGCGAGGACGGGTGCGAGGACGGCGACCAGGACGAGCGCGGTCAGGACCACGACGGCTGCGGTGAACATGGGGCCCTGGCCGAGGACCCGGAGGGCGCGCAGGCCGGGGCGGCGGCGCAGCGTATCGGGTGTTCCGGCCGCGGGAGTTGCTGTGGTGGTCATGAGGAGCCTTCCCCCCGGAGGGACAGCCGCGGGTCGATGACCGGGGCGAGCAGGTCGACGGCGAGGTTCACCACGACGAAGGCCGCCACACTGAGCAGGGTGATCGCCTGCACGACGGCGAAGTCCTTGGCCGTCACCGACTGCACGAGCAGGGAGCCGATGCCGGACACGTCGAAGGCGGTCTCGACGATCGAGGTACTGATGAGCAGACCGGCGAGCATGGTTCCGCCGACGGTGACGACGGGGCCCAGCGCGTTGCGCAGCACGTGGCGGCGGACCACGGCCCGCTGCGCCACGCCACGGGCGCGCGCCACCTCGACGTGGTCGCGTCCGAGTTCGTCGAGCATCGCCGACCGGGTCACCCGGGCGAGCAGCCCCGCGAACGTCAGCGCAAGAGCGAAGGCAGGCAGCGTGAGGTGGTACAGCCGGTCCGCGAAACCCTCCGGGGTGCCGCCCGGTCCCGGGAACCAGCCCAGTTGGACGGAGAACAGCGAGACGAGCGCCATGGCGCTCACGAAGGAGGGCGTCGCGGTGGCCACCCCCGTGCCGAGGAGCACCGCGCGGTCCACCGGTCCGGGGCGCAGCGCGGCAAGGAGACCGGCCGTCACACCGAGGACGCCGACCAGCAGGGCCGCGTACCCCACCAGGAGGGCGGTGCCCGGCAGCCGGGAACCGATGAGGCTCCCGACGTCCTGGTGGAACTGGGCGGACCGGCCGAAGTCACCGTGCAGCACGTCGCCGAGCCATTTCGCGTACTGCACGGGCAGCGGGTCGTCCAGGTGGTACTGGGCTCGCAGCGCCGCCATCGCCTCCGGCGTCGCCGGGCGGCCGTGCAGCAGGAAGGACACCGGGTCGCCGGGGGCCAGACGGACCGAACCGAAGACCACGAAGGAGGTCACGAACAGCACGGTCACGAGGCCGAGGAGGCGCCCGGCGAGATAGCGGGTCATGGCTTCGCGGCCCCGATCGTCGCGGCCCACGGGTAGTACAGCTGCGCGATGCCGGTGGGGGCGCCGGTCACACGGTTGCCGAGGAAGACCGAGTACGGCGCCTCGTACAGCGGGATCATCGGGAGTTCGCGCACCGCGATCCTTTGGAGCTCAGCGGTCAGGTCCGCGCGGGCAGCAGGATCGGTTTCCGCGTTCGCGCGGTCGAACGCGGCGTCGTACTCGGCGTTCGACCACTTGCCGTAGTTCCCGAAGTCGCCGGTGCGCAGGTACTGGTAGAACTCCAGGGGGTCGGGGGTGTTGTCGTATCCGTTGGTGATGACCAGGTCGAGGCCCTTACGGGCGCCGGGGTCGACGAAGATGCTGCTGTACGCCTCCGGGGCGACCGCCTTCAGTTCGACGTCGAGGCCGATCTGCCGGCCGGCCGCCTGGACGGCGTTGGCGACGACACTGATCTCGGGCGCGAGCGAACTGGTGGCCATGGTGACCTTCCGGCCCTTGGCGCCCGCCTCGACGACGAGCTTCTTCGCGGCCTTCAGGTCGTACGTCGGCTCGGGGAGGGCGTCGAAGTAGCCGTCGGCCTTCTCCGGGGCCAGCGCCCAGGCGCCGCGCGCGGCGGGGGCCTTGGCGGGGATACCGATGCCGCCGGCGGCCGCCTTGATGATGTTCTTGCGGTCGAGCGCCATGGACAGTGCCTTGCGGACCTTGAGGTCCCCGAGGGCGCCCTTGAAGTCGAGGACGGCGAGGTCGGCCGTGGCGGTGTTGGGACCGAACAGCACGGTTCCCCTGCTGCTGGAGCGCAGTTGAGCGAGCGAGGAGGAGGGCACCATGTACCCGCCGTCGGCCGTACCCGAGAGGAAGGCGTTGGAGCGGGCGGCCGGGTCCTCGATGAAGGTGAACGTCACCTTGTCGGTCTTCGGGGCCAGAGACCGGTCCCAGTACGCGGCGTGCTTCTTCAGGGTGATGGTGTCGCCCTGGGCCCAGTCGGCGAGGGCGTACGGGCCGGTGCAGTTGACCTTGCCCTTGGGGCCGCCGTAGTCCTTGCCGGCCCTGGCCAGGAAGGCGGCGCTCTCGACGGTGCCGGGGGAGGCGGCCATCAGTTCGTTGAGGAGGACATCGGGCTTGCCGAGCCGGATCGTGACCTCCAGGGGGCCGGTCTTCTTGATGGCGTCGACGTTCTTGAACGCCGACGCCCAGGGCGAGCCGGTGGCCGGGTCCATGTGGCGCTCGAGGGAGGCCACCACGTCGTCCGCGGTCATCGTCGTTCCGTCGTGGAACTTCACTCCCGGACGCAGGGTGTACACCAGGGTTTTGGGATCCGGCTGGGTGTACTTGACCGCGAGGCCGGGCTGGATCTTCATGTCGGGGGTGACCCGCAGGAGTTGCTCGCACACGTTGGCGAGCACGGTGTTGGGCGGGTAGTCGTACGCGAGGGCGTAGTCGAGCGTGTAGGGCTCGGCGTAGAGGGACCACGTGAACGAGTTCAGCGGACCCTTCGCCGACGGTGAGGTCGGGGTGACCCGGTAGGCGGGGCCGTTGCCGGCGGACCGGGGGCCCGTGGCGCCGGAGCAGGCGGTGGAGGTGGCCGCGACGGCGACGGAACAGACGAGCAGCGCGATGGCTCTGGGCATGCGCATGGAGACCCACCCCTTTACGGGTGTAGTGACGGGCGCTGGGGATGGAGCGAGTATTGTTGCGGGAACGTTCCCGCACAAGCCTTTGCGGGAACGGTTCTGCTGAGGTCGCGGGGGTGGCAGCATCAGCCCCATGACAAAAGCTGCTTCCGGGCGTGGCGGGCCTTCCTCGCCGACCACCCCGCCGCGCGTCCGGCTCGTCGACGTGGCCCGCGAGACGGGACTGTCCAAGACCACCGTCTCAGCGGCGCTCAACGGCACAGGACGGCTCTCCCCTGCCGTACGGGAGAAGGCCAGGGAGACCGCGCGGAGGATGGGCTACCGGCCCAACGCCACCGCGCGCCAACTGCGCGCGGGGCGAGCCCGGTTGATCGGATACGTGGTGGGCGAGTTCGCCGGCGCCCCCTGGACGTTCCTGGAGTCGCCGTACTTCGCCCAGCTGACGAGCTCCACCGCGGCGGCCGCGCTCAAGCACGGCTACGCCTTGGTGCTGCTGCCCGCGGGTTCGCTGCACGGCGAGTGGGCCGACCTGCCGCTGGACGCGGTGATCGTCGCCGATCCGGTCGCCGACGACCGGATCGTGGAGGACCTGCTCGCCGCCCGGATCCCGGTGTTCACCGACCGCTCCGTCGAGGGGCGGCCGGGAGCGCACTGGGTGGACGTCGACGCCCCGGCGGCCGTGCGCGAGACACTGGACCACCTCAAGGCGCAGGGTGCCCGGCGGCCCGCGCTCGTGCTGCCCGACAGTACGACGCGATTCCACTCGGACGTCCTCGCCGCCTACCGCGAGTGGTGCGCCGGGCAGGGGCTGCCGGAGCAGGTCGTCCTCGCCGCCGCGGCCGGCAACGGACCGGTCGTACGAGCCGTCGAGGACGCCGTGACCGGGGCCGACCGGCCCGACGCGTTGTTCGTCGTGGCAGAGGCCAGCCCGCCCCTCGTCCTGGAGGCGGTGCGCCGCCACGGTTACGACGTACCCGACGACCTGCTTCTGGTGTGCGTCAGCGAGGACACGACGGCCATCCACACACAGCCGCCGGTGACGACGCTGAGCCTGGGGCCCCGAGAGGTCGCGGAGG
Organism: Streptomyces atratus; assembly: GCF_040655115.1. Classification (GTDB taxonomy): domain Bacteria; phylum Actinomycetota; class Actinomycetes; order Streptomycetales; family Streptomycetaceae; genus Streptomyces; species Streptomyces atratus_D. Next base: position 40,516 of record NZ_JBFAJH010000018.1, read on the forward strand.
CAGGGATCGAACTCCTTGTCGCCGCACTGGAACAGGTGCACCCCGAGCCGGCCGGTGTACTGGTGCCGACCCGGCTCGAGGTGCGCGCGTCCTCGCTGCGCACGGCCGGGGACTGAGCCGGCCCGCGCGGCAGGCTCAGAGCCTGTCGGGTGACCTCTGATCGGGCGGCCACGCCCTGGCACGCACGCTTCCGGCGTTGCCGAAACGCCCTGGTGGCTCCTTCTCCGAGCTCTCGGCTTCGTTCGAGCAGGGGAGACCCCGTCCGAGGCCATCCCGGCGCCTTGGAATCGCACGCACCATGCCGCGTCCGCTATCCGATCGAAGGTCACCCGACAGGCTCTCAGGCGGCGTGCACGAGCGCCCCGCCGACATAGGTCCGCAGGACGCGTGCCGCGGCGATCTCCTCCGGCGGCGCCGTGAAGATGTCGCGGTCCAGGACCACCAGGTCGGCGAGGTTGCCGGGACGCAGACTGCCGGTGTCGTCCAGGCCGTTCACATGGGCGGTGCCCGCGGTGTAGGCGGCGACGGCCGTCGCCAGGTCCAGGCGCTGCTCGGGGAGGAAGACCCGGCCGTCGGTGGCCTCGGGCTCCATGCGGTTCACCGCCACATGGAGGCCCTCGATCGGGTCGGGGCTGCTGACGGGCCAGTCGCTCCCGGCGGCCAGGGTGGCGCCTGCGCGCAGCAGGTCGCCGAACGGGTACTGCCAGGCCGCGCGCTCGGGGCCGAGGAACGGGATGGTCAGTTCGTCCATCTGGGGCTCGTGGGCGGCCCACAGCGGCTGGATGTTGGCGATGGCACCGAGCCGGGCGAAGCGCGCGAGGTCGTCGGGGTGCACGACCTGGAGATGAGCGAGATGGTGGCGGTTGCCGCGGTAACCGTTGGCCTCGACGGCGGCCTCGATCGCGTCGAGGGCCTCGCGGACGGCCCGGTCGCCGAGCGCGTGGAAATGGACCTGGAAGTCGAGGGCGTCGAGCCGGGTGACGTGGCTGCGCAGTTCCTGCGGGTCGACGAAACTGAGGCCGCTGTTGGCGGTGGCGCATCCGCAGCCGTCGAGATACGGGGAGGTCATCGCGGCGGTGAAGTTCTCGGCGATGCCGTCCTGCATGATCTTCACGGAACCGGCCCGGAATCGTCCGCAGCTCAACTTCTCGCGCAGCGCGACCAGTTCGTCGATCTGCTCGGCACCACGCTCGCGGTCCCACCACAGCGCGCCGGTGACCCGGGCGGTGAGCGAGCCGTCGCGGGCGGCGGTCAGATAGGCGTCCGACGGATCGGGCCTGCCGCTGAACACGCCGAGCAGGGCGTCCTGCCAGCCGGTGACACCGAGGGAGTGCAGCAGCTCCTGGGCCCTCAGCAGACCGGCGAGCCGGTCCGCCGGGGTGCTCGCCGGCACCAGGCGGGAGACCAGCGCCGTGGCACCCTCCTGGAGCATCCCGCTGGGCGTGCCGTCCGGTTCGCGCTCGATGCGGCCGTCGGCGGGGTCCGGAGTGGCGGCGGTGATTCCGGCCAGCTCGAGCGCCCGGGTGTTGGCCCACGCGCCGTGGTGGTCACGGTTCGACAGCAGGACCGGACGGTCCGGGACCACGGAGTCGAGCAACTGCCGGGTCGGCAGACCACCGTCGAAGCTTTCCATCGACCACCCGCCGCCGGTGATCCACAGGTGGTCGGGGTGGGCGTCCGCGTAGGCCCGTATCCGGCCCAGGTACTCCTCGACGCCGACGGTGCCGGTCAGGTCGCACTCGGCCAGCTCCGTCCCGCCGAACACCGCGTGGATGTGGGCGTCCTGGAAGCCGGGAAGCAGCAGTTTCCCCCGCAGGTCGACGACTTCGGTGCCGGGACCGATGAGCTCGCGCACGTCGTCGTGCCCGACAGCGGCGATCCGGTCGCCGACGACGGCGAGTGAAGTAGCCCGGGTGCGGGCCGGATCGGCGGTGAAGACGGGGCCGCGGGTGAAGACCAGATCGGCCGTGGTCATACGGTGCTCCAGGACGTGAGGAATCATCAAGTGGGCGCCATGTAAGCGGCTCGGTCTCTTACACGTCAATGGTGTTGTCGTAAGGTCGCGGCCTGGTCGAATGTGTGGTTCCCGAAAGCGGGCGGCGGCGACGCAGGCCGACCAAGGAGGGCGCCGTCCTTTCCGAACGGATGATCGTCGAGACCGCGCTGCGCCTGGTCTCGCATCACGGTGCGGAGGCACTTTCGGTACGGCGGCTCGGTGCCGCACTGGGCGCCGATCCCAGAGCACATCGACCCGGGCAAGGTCTTCGACCTCACCCGAGCCCTCGGAGGCGGTCGGCGGGGCGGTCGGAGCCTTATGTCAACATCATTGACCTTGCCAGTCCATGCGCGTTCTCATAGCGGCACTTCGGAGGCCCGTACCTCCGCGATCCGAAGGAGTCCGCCGCATGAACCACCTCGCCTCTCTTCGAGACGCCGTACCGACCCCGTTCTGGCTCGACGACCCCGGCCGGCCGCAGCCCGCGCCCGCCCTTGTCGGCGACACCACCTGCGACCTGCTGGTGGTCGGCGGCGGGTACACCGGACTGTGGACCGCCCTCGTCGCCAAGGAGCGCGATCCGTCCACCGATGTGGTGCTCATCGAGGCGGACGAGGCCGGCGGCGCCGCCTCCGGCCGCAACGGCGGATTCTGCGAAGCCAGCCTCACCCACGGACTGCACAACGGACTCCAGCGCTGGCCCGGGGAGATCGGCCTCCTGGAGCGGCTCGGCCGCGAGAACCTCCAGGCCATGGAGGACGCTGTCGAACGCCACAGCATCGACTGCTCCTGGGAGCGCACGGGCTCCCTGATCGTGGCCACCGAGCCCTATCAGGTCGACGGCCTGAAGGAAGAGGCCGGCGCGCTCACCCGTTACGGCGGCAAGCCGGTGCTGCTCGACGCAGAAGCCGTCCGGGCCGAGATCGACTCGCCGACGTTCCTCGGCGGCCTCTGGAACAAGGACGACGTGGCCATGGTCAACCCGGCCCGGCTCGCCTGGGGGCTCAAGCGCGCCTGCCTCGACCTCGGCGTCCGTATCCACGAGCACACACCCGCCGCCTCGCTCGACGAGCACGGCGCCGTGGTCACGGTCCGAACTCCCTACGGCCGGATCGGCGCGCGGCGCGTGGCCCTGGCCACCAACGCCTACCCCTCCCTGCTCCGACGCCACCGCCCCTACACCGTCCCCGTGTACGACTACGCCCTCATGACCGAGCCACTGACCGAACAGCAGCTCGCCTCCGTCGGCTGGCGCAACCGGCAGGGCTTCGCGGACAGCGCCAACCAGTTCCACTACGTCAGGCTCTCCGCGGACAACCGCATCCTGTGGGGCGGCTACGACGCCGTCTACCGCTACGGCGGCCGGGTCCGCGCCGAGCACGACCAGCGGCCCGAGACCTTCGCCACCCTCGCCCGGCACTTCTTTACGACCTTTCCGCAGTTGGACGGAGTCCGGTTCACCCACGCCTGGGGCGGTGCCATCGACACCTCCACCCGTTTCTGCGTGTTCTTCGACACGAGTCACCATGGGAAGGTCGCCTACGCGGCCGGGTTCACGGGCCTCGGCGTCGGCGCCACCCGCTTCGGCGCCGAGGTCATGCTCGACCTTCTGGCGGGCGAACGCACCGCGCGGACCGAGCTCGAACTCGTACGCCGCAAGCCGCTTCCGTTTCCGCCGGAGCCGGTCCGAGCGGTGGGAATCGGCATCACCAAGTGGTCGATGGCGCGCGCCGACCGCAACGAAGGCCGGCGCAACCTCTGGCTCAGGACGCTCGACCGCGTCGGCCTCGGCTTCGACAGCTGACGCCCGGCCGCCGCGCATCCCCACCCTCCCGCTCGGGCGCCGCGACCCGTGGATCCTAGGCGGCGGCCTCGCGGCCCTCGGCGCGCCCTCGTGCCTGGCGGTCGGATCACCGTGGTGCCGGTGACCGCCGACCGCACGTACGGCGTGAAGCTCGCGGATCCCGAGACGCTCCCGGAGATCCGCAATGTCGTCGAACACGACGCCCCGCAACCGACCGCACACAGGAGGCCTCTTCCCACGACCGACACCCTCGTCCCTACCGGGCAGGGCCCTGTGCGGGGTGGGAGTCGTGACGACGGCAGCCTGCGCTTCCTCGGCATCCCGTACGCCCAGCCCTGAACGCTCCCGGCGTCCCCGAGGCCGTGGGTGCCCACCCGCCCCAGTCGCTCGCCGACGCGATCCCGCGTCCTGGGTCCGTTTCGTCCGCGACGTCGACCAGGGCGCAGCCTGGCCGCCGTACACACACGAAAACCCGCGCGACCCGGGTATGGGCTGCCGAACCCCGCACGGTGCACGACCCACTGCGTCGTGTACGTGAGGCATCGCTGCCCTGAACCGCATGCTGTTCACGGCTTGGGCTCGGCGGTGGCGAGGTTGCCGACCAGCAGCTGGGTGCGCGGGTGCGCGTCCAGGCGAGCGGGCACCGGCGCTCCGTATCGGCCCCGTGGTGCTGGAGCCGCGGATGGGGCAGTGACCCCGGCACGGGGTGAGCGTGCCACGGGCGCCGCCCCGTAACGGGCGCGCCCCCGGCCGCCGACACCGCCGACCTGTTCGACCACCTCGACGACAGTCTTCTCGCGGCCACGGAGCGGAGCTGACTCATTCCGGGGGCGGCAGCAGCGGTCCCAGCGGTCCGAGGTCGAGGTTCAGGTCGTCCATGGTCAGTCCGTGCTGGGCGCAGAGGTCGCTCATGCGGTCATGCAGGACCAGCAGGGTCGCACCCAGCCGTTCCTCCTGCTCCTCGGTGAGGTCTCCTTGGTCGACCCGGTGCAGTGCCTGACGCTCCATGAGCTGACGCAGCAGCTCTACCAGGGTGAGAACGAGTTTGACGAGGTCTCGTTCCACGTTGTCGGGGTTCGTGCTGATCCGGTGAGGCCGGGGGTGACCGGTCCCGTCGGGCGCGGGCAGGTCGCGCGGAGCGGCCGGCAGCAGCCGGAAGGCGCGGGCTGCGGCGTCCGCGACCTCCTCGAGCCGACGCGCGGCGTCGTGGGGCTCCTCAGTCGCCACTGTCCCTCCCGGGCGGCGATGTACGAATGGACATGATCAGGGCGCGGAGCGAAATGCGCACGAGATCGATGTCGGCGATGGACAGCACCACATCACCGGTGAGGACCACACCGCCGCTGAGCAGCCGGTCCAGCAGGTCGACGAGGGCGACCTGGCGGCTCGCCAGAGGCTCCACCTCGGAAGGGGGACCGGGCATGGTCATGAATGTGCGCCTTCCGCCGCGTCGCCGGATGCGGCCGGTGGCATTGCGAAGGAGTACGGAGCCCAGGGGCCGGTGATCTCGACCCGCACCCCGGGAATTCCGTCGGCGGCGCCACTGACCTCGGTGCGGAACTCCTCGGCATGGTCAATGGGGACGAGATACGCGTCATTGACGACATTCTCACCCGGAGCGGTGGCCAGCTCGCCCTGCTGCACCCGGTGCCTGGCCCGGTCGGCGGCATGCCTGCGTCCTGCGGCCTCGACCCGCTCCGCCGCCCTCTGGGCCGCTCGGTAGACGTCGTCGCGCACACTCTGCTGTGCCTTGCGGGTACGGAGATAGGCGCGCCCCGGACTGAGGCCGTTCGCGGCTGTCGATCCGGGGCTGGGCGCGGAGGGTTGGGCAGACGGCTCCACGTAGATCTTGACCCCCCATTCGATATGCGCGGCCAGGTGGGACAGACGGTCCGCAAAGGCATTCCACTCGGACTCCAGGACGCTCCGCGCCCGATCGTCGTCGAGGTACACGGTCGCGAGCCGCAGCGGAAGAACCGCAGTGCGGGCGGCCAGCGCCTCGATCACCCCGTGGTGGGCGCGGGCGACCGCCTCCAGCCACTCCAGATTTTCGAGATGGTCCTTGAGGGCGTCCTCCTGAAAATCCTGTGCGGACACCCCGCTCACCGCGAGCACCAGCTCGTCACCGCGTGTACCCCTCACGAGATGGACCGGGGCGTCGGCCACACCGATGAGTGCGGCCGCGGCTTCCTCCAGTCCGCCGACGTTACGGGCGACCGCATAGGCATAGGTGACACGCTCAGTCATCGCGCGGCTTCTTTCCGCGGCGGCTCGTCCTGGGCTCCTGTTCGCCTTCCGGAAGTGCCTCGCCCTTGAGTGCCGCATCGACTCCGGGGACCGCCCGGCTCTCGGGAAGCCCACCGCTTCGCCGCAGCGTGTCGATCTCGGCCCGGAGGCGTTTGTTCTCCTCGGCGAGGGACCGCTCCCCGTGGGCACGGGACGACAGCGCGGGATCGTGCTCCCACCAGTCGATTCCCATTTCCTTCGCCTTGTCGACGGAGGCGACCAACAGTCGCAGCTTGATGGTCAACAGCTCGATGTCGAGCAGATTGATCTGAATGTCGCCCGCGATGACGATGCCTTTGTCCAGCACACGCTCAAGGATGTCGGCGAGGTTCGCGGACGAGGCTTGGCCGTGTGGCGGCGCCGCCCTGGAGGGGTAGGAGCCGAGCCTGTTGGCCATGGGCTCGGTCACGGCCCTGGCCTCGAGCTTCCTTGCCGGTACTCCCTGATCTCCTCCAGCCGGTCGAGCAGCTCGTCCTCTCTCCGGTCGAACGTCTCCTCGTCGATGCGCCCGGCGAGGAGATCCGCTTCGAGCGCGGCGAGGTCCTGCTGCACGGGTGTGGGGTCGTAGTACTCGTTCTCGGCCGCTTCAAGGACGCGGTCCACCACCCAGCCGACGCCGCGCACAGGAGCCAGCGGGAGGGTCACGATCTGAGTGAACAGGCCCATCGGATGTCCTTCAGACGAAGCTGTACGGGGGGAGGGGGCCGTTGAGCCGGAACTCGAACTCGTCCCCCATCTGGTTGGCGAGGCTCAACTCCGTGGTGAGGAAGCTTTCTTCCTGATCCTCGGCCACCAGAAACGAGGCGCTGAGGAAATCGCTGCCGGTCGGCTGCGAGATGTCCTGATCCCGGGCAAACGGACGGAGCGCCTCGACCACGCCTGTGGCCAGTGCGTCCTGGCGCGCCTGTACCTCCCGCGCGACCAGCTCGCCCAGCACAAGCGGGGTGTCGGGGCCGGCGGCGCCGCTGCGGATTTCGTCGTTGAGCTCCCGGGCCTCGCTCGAATCCTCGAGGATCTGGCGTAGGAGGGCTTCCTCGTCCTGCGCCACCTTCAGGTGATATTCGGTGCAACCCTCCAGCACCTGAAGCCTGTCCACGTACTCGGTGGCTCGCGCAACCAGTGCGGCTCGTACGGCTTCGTCGTTCTCTGCTGTGAGGCCGAATCTCAAGGGCAGCACGGTGCCGTCCGCCATGAGACGGTTCTGGACCTCCTGATGTGCGGTGAGGTCGCGGCGTTTGGGGCGCAGGCCGTCCGGTGCGTCGCTGACCACTGCGCTCAGTGGCCCCTCGGTGACCGTGCGCAGGCTCGAGGGAGGTTCCCCGACCCCGGTGACACCGTCGAGGCGGAGCGGATGCTTTTTGCCGGCGATGGCGTAGACGTATACCGCCATAGCTCACTCCTCCTCGCGTTCCCTCATGCGCCGCGTGGGCCTCCGTGTCGGCCGCCGGCGCCCTTCCACAGGTTCCTTCCGCTTCTCCTCCTCTTCGGTCTCCTCATCCTCGTCACCTCTCTCCCGGCCGCCCTTGAGAGTGTCGGTCACGGCTTCCACAGCGCCGGTGAGGGCTCCCTTGGACTTGCCGCGAGCGCCGCTCTCGAGCGTGTCCCCGACGATGTCCGTCAGCCGCGCCGGCTGCTTGCTCCCCGCCTCGAGGTCGAGGCGGTTGCAGGCTTCGGCGAAGCGCAAGTACGTATCGACGCTGGCCACGACGATGCGGGCATCGATCTTCAGAATCTCGATCCCGACCAGTGACACACGGACGAACACGTCGATGACGAGCCCGCGGTCAAGAATGAGTTCCAGGACGTCGTAGAGGCTGCTGCCGCCACCGCCTCTCGACACGCTGCCACCGCCTTGCGGTACCACTGTCATGGTGCCTCCGTTCACCGGCCGGCCCGTGTCTCTCAGCCTCGTCGGTCGATTTGTCCACGGGTGTAACGACGTTTTCGTTCGTAGGCCACCAGGTCGCCGTCCTTGTCCAGCGTTACGCGGTAGGTGGCCATCACACTGGTCGTCTCGGGAATACGCTCCAGCTCCAGCACCTCCACATCGGCCTCCCAGCCCTCTTCTGTCGGCTTCAGGGCCGACACCGATTCGGGGGGACGTCCGAGCAGCTCTTGCAGCTGTTCCGCCGCGGCACGCATGGCTGATGCCGGCTTGGCCCTGGACCGCCGCTTGGCGGGTTCTGCTGCGGCCATGGTCGGTCTCCGATGCGGGAGGGGCACCGTTCATCGCGTACACATACAATTCCATCATATAGGCGCATAGGCGACATCGGTGCAGGCGGTCTCACTGCGGCCCGCCGGGTCCCGCCCCTCCTCCTCAATGACCCTTGCCGGAGGGATCAGTTCATGAACGACACGACCAAGATCGCTCTCGCTGCCGCGGTCGCGGGCGGTACGTGCTCGGACGGGCGAAGAAGGGACGGCTCGCCTTCGCCATGGCGACGTTTATCGCAGGGCGGCGCTTCGGGCTCGATCCACAGCAACTGGTCACGGAAGGTCTGCGCAGACTCAAGGACGTTCCGCAAGTCGCCGAGCTGAACGAACGGATACGCGGGGAACTGCTGGACGCGGGACGTCAGGCACTCGCCGCCACGGTTGACCAACGCCTCGCGGATCTGGCCGAATCGCTCCACGATCGCAGGCTTCGCCTCGGTGTGAAGGGTGACGAGGAAGAGGAAGAGGGGGAAGAGGAGGAGGAGTTCGAGGAGGGGCCTGAAGGCGAAGGAGAGGAGGAAGAGCCTGAGGAGGAAGAGGAAGAGCCCGAGGAGGAGGAGAAAGAGCCGGAAGAGGAAGCGCTGCCGCGCCGTCGCCGAGCGCCGTCCAAGAAGGCCGCCCGGGCGGCACCCCGGAAGAGCGCGGCCAAGAGGCCCGAGCGAAAGCCCGCCAAGAAGGCTGCGCAGCCTGCGAAGAGGGCCCCGGCGAAGAAGGCTCCCGCCAAGAAGACGGCCACACGACGGAGGTAGGGCGATGGTCAAGACAGATCGTGACTCCGGCGGCGGCGAAGCCTCGGGTATGGACCTGCTGCGCGACGAGTTGGTCGACTATCTCGGCGCTGAGGTGGGGCACCTTGCGGACAAAGTCGGCGACAAACTTGCTGATCTCACCGACCAGTTGTTCGACATCGCGGAGAATGGGGGTGGGCTCTCCGCTCTGGACATCCGAGGGTGCCAAAGGAACGACACGCGGATGCGTCAGTTTCCATGAACTGGGCCTTGCTCTGACTCGGATTGTGCTCGTTGTCGAGTACTACCCTTCTGGGGTCTTCGAAAAGACCGGAAACCTCTGGCGGGCTCAAGGACGGCGTCTGCGCCTGGACTTCAAGCACTTCGCGCGCCATGTCACCTTCGCCGACGAAGATGTCGAAGGATGGCGCGGCGAAATCCGCGAGGGCGAAGTGGTCCGCACCCATGAAGAGGCCATGGAGGACGAAGAGGAATACGGCGAGGAGGCCGAGGGAGAAGACGACGAAGGCGAGGAGGAACGGGACGGCGCTGCGGACGGTGAATACGAGGAGGAGTACGAAGAAGAGGAGGAATGACCAGGCCGGCAGGCCGAGGGCGAGCTGGACAATGTCCAGCCAGATCTGGTTCCCCCGCGACCGGCACTCCGGGCCTGCCCCGGCCGTGGTCGACGAACCCTCACCTGCCCTCCCGCATCCGGCGCCGCAACCCCGGCCAACCGCCAGACACCTTCGCGTACTTCAGCGCGGGCGGTGCGCAGCGCGGCCGGACCCGATTCCCGCCCGACGCCGGCCTGTCGACCAGGCGTGAGACGGTCGGATCGGAGGCAACGGGCCCGACACGGCCGGCTCGGCCCGCAACATGCCCACATCCCCCAGGCGGTCCCCGCCCGGTGCCACCGTCAGCGCGACATCCAGCAGGATTCTTGCGCGGACCATGCACCGCCCGAGGTCTGTGCCACGGCTCAAGCGCCGCCGACATCGCCGCATCAAGACCAGTCCTGCGGATCGTCTCGACCAGCAACGCCGGTCTGCGAGACGACCCCGCGACCACTGCCCTCGACACGGACCCACGGATGGGACCCGATACGCCTCGTCACCTGGAAAGTGCCTCAGGCCGGTCCGGGAACAAGGCCTCAGAAGTCCTCATTCTCGCTTGTCAGAGGCACTTCCGCCTGCTGATCACCAGCCGGACAGCCCGCTTCCTGAAAGATCGAGGCCAGCCCACGGGGGTCCGTCGCGAGCCGGTCGTATGCCCAGGTGACGGGGGCGACGAGGACCCCGTCGGATGCGCCCCATGCGGGCGATGGCAGCCACCAACGGGGTCAGGGCAATGTCATCGCGGTGTCGCCGCTGAGGCCGAGACCGGCCGGCAGTGTGTTCGGCCAGAGGGGCCGGGTCAGGCCGTGCTTGCTCGGCGAGGGCGTCGGTCAACGAGGGTGTCGGTCAAGCCGGTGGGTCCGGTGTCCGACGCCCAGGGCCGGCCTTGACTCGGCCTTGCTTGCCGACGGAGACGCCACCCCGGGGGGCCCGGGCAACCATCGCCGGGAAGCCTTCCCTCTGCCCGATGCTCACGGCAGCCGACGCCGGCCGAGGCCTGGTCCGGCCACCGGCCGACGCCGGGGCAGGCCGGTCATCCGTATCCGAAGATCCGCGCGACGAAGAACGCGGCAAAGATGACCGATCCCAGCAGAATGAGTCCTGCCCATAGGGCGGGGTGTTCCCAGATGCCTCCGTCCGGGCGTTCCTGGTGGGCTTCGCTGATGCAGCCCTCGGCAGGTGGTGTCTCCCCTGGGGGATTAAGTGATATGGCCATACCTCCACCCTCTCCTGCCCACATCCCGTTCGCATTGCGCCCGGGGCAGTGATCCCGCTGTACGCACGGCCGGGGGAACGACGGGTGAGTCATGCGAGGCAGGCCATGCATCGTCCTCAGGAAGTTGAACAGACACGGTGCATCCCAGTGAAAGTGGCTGCTGTCGCGCCGGTGGCTGGATCGCCACCTGGACGGTCGCCGACGTCGAACGCTTCATCGGGACGCTGGTGGACCTCGGCGCCGTCAACGTCGTCCGGCCGCCGTGCACCCGCTGCGGAAGCCTGCGGTCGTTGGGGAACACCGACGGCACCGGACGGAGGATATGTTCGCCCTGCAGCAGCCACCGGAAGACACCGGGCTGGGCCTGCTCAGCCTGCGGAAACGACGCGACCCCGCGCTACGGCCGGGACCGCACAGGACGCGCCGTCTGCCGGCTCTGCTGTCTGGCCGACTGCCCGGAGGACCCGGAAGATCGCCTTCCAGATGCGGACGCCTGTCTGGTGTCGGACCCAGGCATCCGAGGTCGGGGACGTCTGCCGGACCGTCGTCGACCAACTTCTGGAGGTCAACGCGCTCTACCGACTCCGCGCCGCCCAGGGGATCGTCGGGCTGAGGAAGAAGTACGACGAAACGCGACTGGAGGCCGCCTGCGCGAAGGCAATCGCGGTCGGTGATCCGTCCTGCCGAACCATCAAGGGCATCCTGATCGCCGGCACCGAGACCGACCCGGAGCCGGAGTCGAGCGGGGACGCGGGAGCCGCGGCCTTCCTTCACGGGCCCCAGCGACTGTTCGCCTCCGTCGACCCGTCCGAGACGGCGGACGACATCCACGACGATCAGGTCCACGGCGAGGCTGAGGGAAGCATCTGATGAGCGTGATGGACTCAGCCTTGTGTGAGTCGCTGAAGTCCCTGCGGCTCTCGGGCATGCTGGAAACTCTCGACGCCCGCCTGGCCCAGGCCCACGGCGGTGAACTCGGGCACCTGGACTTCCTCCAGGTCCTCTGCCAGGACGAGATCACCCGCCGCGAGACCGTCGCTTTCCAACGGCGCCTGGTGCGGGCAAAGTTCGAGCAGCAGGTCACGTTGGAGGAGTTCGACTTCACCGCCTCCTCGAAGCTCCCGGCCGCCCAGATCCGAGATCTCGGGGCCCTGCGCTGGCTGCACGCCGGCGAGTCGGTCATCCTCTTCGGCCCGGTCGGGGTTGGCAAGACCCACGTCGCCCAGGCCCTCGGCCACCTCGCGGTCCGCCAGGGCGCCCACGTCCGCTTCGCCAAGACCAGCCCGGGCGCCGGTCGGACCAGCAGCCGCACGCCTCCATCTCGGGAAAGGTGCCGCCGGTCCACCAGCCGCCCTCGCCGTGGCAGCGCGGGCAGCCCGGCTGGGGCCGGGCGGTGATCTCGATGCGGTGCCGACGATGTCGAACAGGAATGCCAACGGGGAATGCGCGGCGGGCGGGGTCAGGATCTCGGTCACGGTGACATCTCCTTCGGGCGGGTGGTGCGATCAGGCGGCCAGGCGGTGCGTGGCCGGGGGAACGGTGTAGCTGCTCGGGTCGGCCGGGGTGCCGTCGTGGCACTCCAGACAGGAGCCGAGCCTTTTGAGCGGTATTGGCGCAGAGCATTTGTTCCGTGGCTGTCGTATTCCTGCGCAAGTAGGTCCGTCAGGCCTCTTGTACGTGGGTATGGTCCGTGCGAATTCGCTGGTCGAGAAGCGGGGCCGTACGGGATGCTGCACGCGTGATTGAGCGAGGCGACGCCGTTCAGGCTGTCGAAGAGCAGCTGGAGCGCGACTGTCAAAAGTGGCGGACCGCGGGTGTCGATGCGATGCGCATGGCTGTGGTCGACGTCGAGGAGCACGAGCTGGTGTGGATCGTCTCCTGGACCTCCGAGGAGTTCGTACGTCTCGGAACTCGGAGTTCATGCTGGCTGGCAACGGGCCGTACCTGGTCGACCGTGTCGACGGCGGACTGCACCAGATCGGCGTCGTCTCCGCGGTGACCGGCGAGTGGGAGACCGACTACCGAGCCCGGATACGTGGGCTGCCGGTGCACACCGCAGTAGACGATCTACACGATGCGCTGTGCGGAATAGCCGCTACGCGCGGACGCATGCATGCTGTGCGGACACTGCGCCAGAGGCTGCCCACGCTCTCGCCTGCGGAGGCTATCGAGTACGTGAGCGCGTTACTGGACGGTGATGCGCCCGCGCGCCTCGTGGCCGTCGCCACCAAGGAACTCGTCGAGCCTCTCAACCCGGTACTTGCGGTGCAGACCATTCTGAGTGGAGCGGTGATCCGAACCGGTCAGAGACCCGACGGATGACGGGAAAGCCAGTCGGCATGCCGATCGCGCATCCGGTCCCGTTCCTCGGACGTGGCAAGGAAGACGTCGGCGCCACCGTCGTAGGGGTGGTGGACGCGCTGCATCCGGGTGTCGGTGATGAGGACGCCCGCCACCTTGTCATCGGCGATGTCTCGGAGCAGCTCGTCGATGCAGCCACGCCGCCAGGGCCGGCGGGCGGCGAAGAGGTGGCAGTACGTGCGGAACTCAGGGTCAGGATCGTCCTCCACCAGCAGGCTCTGCCAATACCCCGTGACGGGTTGCGATGGTGGACCCTCGGCTTCGGTCGTCCAGAGCGGAGTGATCACATACACCTCCGCACCAGCAAACAACTCATCGAGGACGGTGTTGTAACGCTCCAGGACGACGGTGTACTCGCTCCCGTCCTCCGCGTATCGCTTTGACTCCGGCAGGCTGTGAAAACGTACCCAGACATCTCGATACGGGTCACGGAGCTTGTACCCAACCGGAGGGCAATTGGGCCAATGCTGATGCCACAGCTCCGTCAGATCCGCCTGCCCGTCTCCAGACACCCGCTGCACTCGTCCTCTCGCATATGTACCCACCGACGACCACGATGCCGGGGCTCACCCACGAGAGAAACCGACTTCTTGGCTGCTGCTTCGCCGGCTGCTGATGTAGCCGGTCCAGTCGCGCTTGACGAACTTCGTCCAGTCCGTCGCGCTGGTCCCGGTGAGGGCGGCGGACGAGCAGCGCAAGGAATGGGCTGGCCTCGTTTCGCACCAGCAAGGCAAGATCGGCTGTGTGATAGGCCATCCCCAAGACGATGCCGAGTTGCTGGCCCTGGTTCGCCGCTATGTCACGCCTGAGCGACGCTACCTGAAGCTCGGCGGCAGCATGCTGCGCATGCAAGGTCCTGAGTGCGACCGATTCATGCGAGATCTCTGCGAGGACGCGGGACTCATCACCGCGGGTGAGATCGCCACTCTCCTTGAGGGCGGCTGGCGAGAGCGGAGAACTGCGGCTTGGCTCGTAGCTGTCTCCCGCCGGACCGAGTTCCGTGAGCGCCTCGGGGAACTGCTGCTGGCCAGCGAGGTCTGCTGTGTTGGGCTGGCCTATAGCGTGGCCCTGGCCAGTTTCGGAACGGCGCGCGACGCTGATCTGCTCGCCGCCTATCTTGATCGCTACCTCTGCCGCCCTGACCTCGCGTACGACCAGACCGTCGTCATGGGCGCTCTTCAATTCATCAACGTGAATCTTGGAGGTGATCAAGCCGACCGTTTCCTGGGCCCGGGCGGCCTGTGGCAGCAGTGGCTCCAGGATGCGTCTCACATGCAGCCCAAAACGGACCCCATCCCCTCCTTTTTGAGCCTCATTCGTCGGCTTTGCGCCTTCGTCGACGAATGTGCCGAGGCGAGATGACGGCCCCATCTCGTGGTGGTCTCGCTGGACCATGGCTCGCCGTACAGACCCGCTGTACGAGCGTCAGGCGGCGGGCGGAGACGTCACCTAGAGACCATGATCAATCTCAGCGATAACCACGGTTCGATTGATCCTACCGACGCTAATTGCATTGGATGCGAATAGACGACACCCGTCCTGGAGGTGGGCCCAGGACCGCACGGAAGCGGCCCCACCAGGGACGTTGGCCTCGGAAGTACGGTAGCGGCCTCGTCGGCGAACATCTGCAGGTCTCACTCCATCGAGCGATTGAACTGCGAAGACGCCCCCGGGGTGCATCTGATGCGAAATTCTCGCGTCAGATGCGATAGACGGAGAGTGATGGCGGATGGGTGGGGACGGTCTCGTTCCAGGGTCTGCTCGGCTGCACCTGGTGGACGGTCTGCCGTTGCTGCGGCCGGACGAGCAGGTCTTCGAGGCGATGATCAAGGGCTGGCGCAACCAGCAGCTCGCCCGGAATCTCTCGCAGGGGTACGTCAATGACCAGGAACGCACGGTCCGGTCCTTCACCCGGCATGCCGATGCGATGCCGTGGCAGTGGGCGCCGCAGCACGTCGACGAATGGTCGGCCGATCTGCGGGCCGTGCACGGCTGCGTCCGTTCCACCCTGCGCAACTACCAGGGCTCAGTACGGCAGTTCTGCGACTTTCTGACCAACCCAGCCTACGGCTGGAGTGAAGAGTGCCTGCGGCACTTCGGGACCCACCCAGTTCAGGTGGTCTACGACTGGAACGCCGCGACCCACGCGGATGAAGCGGAGGGCGAGCCAGAACGCCGAGCCTTCACCAGGCCCGAGCTGGAAGCGTTCTTCGACCATGCTGACGAGGAGGTCCTGCGCGTTCGCGGCAAGGGCCGCAAGGGCTGGTTGCCGGCCTTCCGGGACGCCGCCTTGTTCAAGGTCGCATACGCCTATGGCCTGCGACGCAACGAGACCCGGATGCTGAATCTCACCGACTTCGGCCGCAATCCGGAGGGCCGGGAGTTCGGGGAGTACGGCACCCTCCTGGTCCGCTACGGCAAGGCCAAGAAGGGGTCCCCGCCCAAGCGCCGCAGCGTGCTGACCGTCTGGCACTGGACACCCGGCACCGTCGAGGAATGGATCAGCGAGGTGCGGCCCGGGATGCGGCATTCGACCAGCCGGGCCCTCTGGCCATCCGAGCGAGGACCTCGGGTCGGGGTCCAGCGGCTGGACTCCCGCTTCGCCGCCTACCGGGACGCCGTCGGCCTGGACCCCAACGACGACTCCCTGCCTCTGCGGAGCCGCATCGTTGCCGCACTCGTTCTCGTCTATGCCCAGCCTGTCAGCCGCATCGTTCGCCTCACCACCGACGACATCACCGACGACGGCAGCACCATCTCCGTCTGCCTGGGAGATCCGCCGTCTCCCCTCCCAGAGCCCATCGCCGCACTGATGCGGGCCTACTTGCACTCCCGCCCGCATCTGCCCTACGCCAGCAGCCGAAGTGCTCGTTGGCTCTTCCCCGGCCGCCAGCCCGGTCAGCCGATGAACCCGGCCAGCCTCCAGGCCCACCTACGCGAGATCGGCGTCCCTCCACAGCGCGGCAGGACTTCCGCGATCCGCCAGTTCGTCCTCCAGGCCCCAGCCCCCGTCATCGCGAAGGCCCTCGGCTACCACGACAAGACCGCCACCCGCCTCGTCGCGGAAGCCGGCGGAACCTGGAGCCGATACGCCCCCGGTGACCACTCAAAGTGACTCAGCCCTACTCGCTCGGCGACCTCTGGAGCCGCCTGTCTGCTTCTGTCATGCCCCTTCGACGCCGACGTGCATGCGGTGGTGACGAGGGGCGTCGATCTCGTCGAGCAGGGCGAGCGCGAAGTCACTGTGGGAGATGCGGCTGGCCATATTGACGCCGGCCACGGAGTACTGGCCGGAGCCCGCCCCGGCGTTATCAAAGTCACCGGCTGGGCTGACGATCAGCCAGTCCAGAGCGGTCATCGAGGCACGCAGCACAGCTGTCCCGGCCGCATGAGCGAGGCAGAAGGGCCGGTATTCCTGCGGAAAGCCCGGGGTGTCCATCAAAGGCATACCGTCACCGGTCTCAAGTGTTGCCGCCAGGCCGACGGCAACCAACCGTCCCACACCCGCTCGCGCCAGCCCATCGACGAGAGCGTGGGCAGCGGCTGTGAAGAAGACATCCGGCTGGGCGCCAGCATCGTAGGCGGCCATGATCGCGGCGTCATGCCCGGCCGCGAGATCGGCAACAGCGTCGGTGTCGGTGACAGCACCGGTCAGGATGCGGACTCCCGCGCTTTCAAGGTCCTGGTACTTGGCTGGGTTCCGGACGACGGCAGTGACGTGGTGCCCTCGGTGGAGGGCCTCGCCAACAACTGCCCGCCCGGCGCGCCCGCCTGCCCCGAAAACAATGATCTTGCTCATGGACTACCCGCCTCGCCTCTCAAGAAGCTCTGCCTTTCGACGTGCCTGAGCAAGGTAGCCGCACTCATGGTTACCTCCTGGATACCGCACTACGATGGCTCTGTGACCAAGCCCCTGGACCCGGAGATGTTCGACCCGCTCTGCCCCTCTGACCTCGTGCCGATCCGTGTGGGGGACAAATGGGCAGGAATGATCATCCAGTGCCTTGCGGGCGGCCCCCGACGGTTCTCTGAACTACGGGTCCCACTGCGGAGCATCACGCCCAAGGTGCTCACACAGTCACTCCGGGCGCTGGAGCGTGACGGCTTCATCGTCCGAACGGTCCATGCGGGACCTGCCCGGCACGTCGAGTACGAACTGACCTCGCTCGGCCGGAGCCTCCTTGACCTGCTGGACGCGGCACGTGCCTGGGCAGAGGCACACCTGGACGAACTCATCGACGCCCGCGAAGCGAGATCGCCCGCCAACCGCACCAGCTGATTCAGCGTTGCCCCGCCTCACTCACGGTGATCTCATCCGCGACATGGCAACGAATACGCGACACATCAACATGCGACCTCACCAGTCCCCGGGCCGTAGAGTCCCGTGTGTTCACGGAAACTGAAGCCTGTTCAGTGCGAACTCGCGGGTCGGTCCGTGTGCATCAGCTGGGCGTGTCTGTGGGTTCGGCGGGAACGTGGGGGTGGGTGAGAGCCGCCGCTGAAGATGAGACTTGACATGCCCTCTGACCTGGCCACTGTTGATTAGATGAATATCTAATCGAGGCCATTCTGGGGCATGGGAAATGAGAGTGGAGCTGACCAGGGGGTTCTCGCTGCGTGTGAGCTCAGATCGCCGTCACGTCGCCGCTGTTGTCGTGGACGATGGCCTGCCACTCCAGCACCGGGCAGGCAGCGACCAGCAACGTGTCCAGCCCGTCCACGCCGCTCGCGGCGAGGCGGCCCATTGCCTCGTCGTGGACGGGGAAGTTGCCCTGCAGCGCGTCGCAGTGACCGCAGCCGTTGGACAACTGCCGCTCGCGCATGGTCCTGCTGTAGCGGCTCTTGGCACCGCACTTCCCAGCCTCCGTCGAGGCCCTTGCCGAGAAACCCGCCGCCCGCCGACTGCACCGCCGTCGGCGAGCAGTCCGGGCACCGGTCCCTCCATCACTTCGACTCCGCGGGCCCCGAGACAGCTCCGTCGCCGCTGGGAGCGACACGTCAACGAGCAACGCCCCCGCCATCGGGCAGGCGTTGCTCGAGATGGTCTGTTTCAGGATGCCTTTTGGTCGGTGGGCTTCTCGATCTCGGTGGTCACCCGTGCCCCTCGGAAGAGCACCGGGAGCCACAGGAGACATGCCAGCAGGGGGACCGCGGCGTAGGTGGCCATGCCCACACTGGAGCCCAACCCGTCCATGAGCGCGCCGAGGACGAGATAGCCGATGCCGATGAGCGCCGACTCCACGAATGCGATCATCGACAGCAGGCTCGCCCGGTGGCGCGACGGCACTGCCTCGTTGAACACGTTGTCCACGATCACGGCGGTGATCTCGGGAATTCCGACCAGGACCAGGAACGCGGCGATGGTGACCCAGACAAGGCCGAGGCCGCTCAGGCCGAGCGCCACGGCGAGCGTCAGGAGAGACACCGGGACGATGACCCGATACCCGATGCGCCGGTCCGCGCGG
This sequence comes from Streptomyces atratus, assembly GCF_040655115.1. Classification (GTDB taxonomy): domain Bacteria; phylum Actinomycetota; class Actinomycetes; order Streptomycetales; family Streptomycetaceae; genus Streptomyces; species Streptomyces atratus_D. The sequence continues at coordinate 59,206 of NZ_JBFAJH010000018.1, forward strand.
TCCGACAGCAATGGAGTGAGCCCGCCGGCGAAGAATCCCGCCGATATGACCACGCTGACCAATGCGGTGCCCGCTCCCTGATCGGAGAGGGTCTTCTGCGTAAAAATGATGTACGGCGTCAAAGTCGCATGCATCAATCCGGACACCACGACAAGCGTCACAAGCGCCGGCGTGGCGACCCGAAGCATCGCCCGCCATGCTGTGGCGTCGCCGTGCTCCTCCTCGGCTCCGTCCTGCTCGTCCACCGCGTCCGCGCCGCGGATCTCGGGCACCCGTGACATCAGCACCACCACGGCCAGGACGAGGCACGCCGCCGAACCGACGTAGACGACTCCCCAGGAAATCTGCTGCAGTTGGCCGCCGAAGACGATGGCAGCTCCCGAGGTGACCGTCCCGAGCATGGTGAACCGGGACTTGATCTTGACGTAGCTGGCCGTTGCACCACGACGCACGAGCAGGTCGTACAGCAGGGCGGTGTCCGAACCGGACACACATGCCATGCCCACGCCCTGCCCGATGAACAGCGCCAGGAACACCCAGTAGTTGGAGAACGCCACCTGACCGAGCAGACATCCAGCTATCAGCACCTGGCCGATCACGATGCTGGCACGCCTGCCGATTCGGTCGGCGATGACTCCCGTCGGCAACTCCGCAAGTCCGCTGACCAGGTAGAGCAGTGTCTGAAGTAGGGCCACTTGCCCGGGGGAGAAGCCTCGCTCATAAAGGAAGAGGACGAATACGCCGCGCTGGAACAGCGTGTTGGCGAGCACGGCGTATACGTAGAACGGGCGCGTGACGCTTCGTGCCGCATCGTCGACTGCAGCCGACCCGCCAAGGGCCTCCATGGTGCCGGTCATCCTGCGAGCTCCCCCTGGTGACTCCGGTGATCATTAGCGTTGGACCTCCGCCGACCAGCTCATCGGGCACACCCGTCGCCGCGAACACCGTTCGCCGGACCACCTCGTCGGACCGCACCCCGAACAAGGGAGGCCGCACATCCGCAGAAGCCCCCCGCAGGCCAAGCCCCATCATGCTCGCGACCTCGGCCGGCGGACACCGGTTCACGCGTGCCATCCGGTCCACCCAGGACTCGAACGCCTCGCCCGCCCGCGGAGCCGTGACCAGCGCTAATCGCCGTGGCGACACGCGCGCACCCCCCGAAGGCGACCCCATCACTTAGGGGTTCACGCTATCAAGTGCACTAACATTGGGGTTCACACTTTCATTCTGAGCTTCGGCTCTCAGTGGGCTGTGAGGCGGCGGGCTTCAGCCGTTACCTCGGCATCAACCTGGTCCACTGTTCTGTCGCCGTATTCGAGGACGTCGTACTCGTCATCGAGTTCGGCGCGCCGCTCTGTCAGGGCCAGCTCATGTCCGTAGCGCTGGTGAATTCGGAAAGTGAACTCCCGAAGTGTCAGCTCGCCAGCGAGCATGCGGCGTGAGAGCGCTCGGGCGGCGGCTTCTTGGCCAGCATCGCTGGCGACCGGATAGAAGGTGAGGCCGAGTTCGTTGAGTGCTTCGGGGAGCAACTCGTGGACGTCGTAGTCCGCCTCAGCGCGTGTGCAGGCAGCGAGGACTCGAAGGCCGGGGGTGTCGAGTCCGGCGACGAGCGCATCACAGGCGGCATTGACGATGTCGCTCGCACGGATTTCTCCCATGCTCCAGAGGACGGCATGGTCTTGGAGAGCGATTGATGCTGCTTCGGTCGACGTCACTCACTCATGATTACCTTCACGGCACGTCCCGGTCGAGCAGATTTCGCCGAAGTTGCTGTTCAGCGGCCTGCTCCAGCAGCGCCCGTGCGGAGTCCGCGTAGCGCATGGCCGTCTTCTCGTGAAGCCCGAACACCTCGGCGAGATGGAGGGGGTCAGGGCCCCGGACCATGGCCTCTTCGAGTTGTCGATCGACGCGGAGTCTTTCCAAAGTCGCTTCCTGCCCGCGCAGGGGCCCGCGGACCCAGCGATTGCTGGCGCGACCGGTGCCTGTGGCAGTCTGGTTGTTGATCAGCAGGTGGAGGTTGGCCGTGTTCGGCCAATGCTGGCGCCGGTATTCCAGCCAGTCCAGCAGTAGTTTCAGGGTGAGATCGTCAAGCGGCCGGACTCGCCCGGCGATGGTCAGGCGGCGGTTCCCGACGTCGACGTCGTCGAGCATGACGGTGGCGATCTGAGCGACCCGGGCTGCGTGCACCGCCGCAAGAGCGAGGACGAGGCGGGGGCCGGGGTGGTGGCCGTGGCGACAGAGCGGTCGATCTGGTCGGGTGCGAGCGGTTGGAGCATGCTGTACTCAATCTGGCCGACCTTGATGCGGCTGGCCGGGTTGCGAAAGATCAGGCCCGACCGCTTGGCCCGAGCGAACAGTGAGCGTAGGGCGACGAGCTCGTCCATGCGGTGGTGGCCGTGCAGTGTCTTGGCATGGGCTAGTACGTCTTCGCGGGTCACCTCCCGCAGGTGGTCGTAGCGGTTCGACCACGCCGACAACGCTGGGCGGGCCCGGTTGAGGTAGAGCCGGACTGTGGCCTGCTGCCGAGGCAGGCTGCGGGGGCCGCCGTCACGGAGAACTCGGGTCCAGCGTTCGGCTTCCGCAGCGATGCCGGGGGCGATGCCGTCCAGACGCTCGGTGAGCCACCGCTCGAAGAAGGGTTCCTCGTCGTCCCGGAAGATTCCCATTTCCTCAAGGACCGTGATGACGTGGCCAACCCGCAGGTCGAGGGCCCGGAGCGGGGTGAATATCTCGCTGTGGCGGATGACATCGCCCTCGGTGTATCCCGTGAGAACGATGGCCAGGCCGCGGTTGACCGCGAAGCGGATACCGCGTCCCCAGCCCCGGGCTTCGGCGAGTTGGTGGGCGAGGTGCTTCGCCCAGGCCAGCCAGGGGCCGGCCAGGTCTGCGGCGGCCGGGTCGAGCCGGCCGAAGTCACGCGGAACCTGCTCGAACAGTGGCAGTTGCCTCCAAGCGGTTCTCGGCCTGAGCGCGACATGGGTGGCGGCTTGCGGGATGCTTCTCGTGCCTTGACGTGGTGCAGGGCGGTGAGAGCTGATCCTCTGCGGTAGTGCAGTCCCACGAAGAAGAGCTGGTGATGGCGCACGGCCTGGAGCCACGGGGTCATCACCTCGCCGCTGACGGTGGGCATGCCGGTGGCGGTCCTGGCGTTGAGTCGGGCCTGGCACCAGCACAGACGGCAGTACTCCCACTTCAGCGGCTCGACTCGCTGGCATCCGATACAGACGGCCGTCTCGTGGCTGCGGCCGAACATGTAGCAGGTGTGACAGAGTCGGCCGCGGAAGTCGCCCCAGGCCAGGCAGCCTGGGCAGGAGCTGGTGGGCTTGACGTAGCCCTTCGGGAAGCGTGCCATCAGTTCACTCCGGCGGCAGCGACCGGCCGTCCCGACGCTTGGGGATCACCGCCGGTGCGGCGGCCCCCGCGCCGACCGCCGCTCGTTCCGTCTCCGCCTGCCCTGGGCGGCTGACCTTCTCTGGCTCGGGGATCAGCAGGTCGCCGATCTCGCAGCCGAGGACGACGCAGATGACGTCCAGGTCTTCCAGCTTGAGCGAGACGGGCTGCCCTGACCACAAGCCGGACATCTTCCCCGCCGAGATCACCAACCCGTGCTCGGCCAGGTTCCGCTGGAGCTCGGAAGCCTTCCAGACCCCTTTGTTCGTGGCGGTCAGCCGCAGGTTCCACCTCATCAGACCAGTCCTTCCAGCCGCTTCGCGGCCCGTTCCATCCCGGCGACCCAGGCGTCCTCGACCCGGGTCTGCTGGACGTGGATGTATCGCATCGTGGTGGCGATCCACGAGTGTCCCAAAACCTCCTGGATTGCGAGCAAGTCGGTCCGGTTACGTAGAGTTGGGACGCGCAGAAGTGCCGCAGGACGTGCGGTGTCAGCTTCTTGCCCCACCCGGGCAGGTGCGCTTTGGCCGCGTCCTTGAGCCCATTACGCAGGGCGTCGTCGCCCACCCGGCGCGAGGACGCGTCGGTGTTCTTGCGCTCAGAGGGGAACAGCGGGGCTCCGGGGCGGGTGTGGTCGTCGTCGAACTGGCCCCAGACGTCCTCGATGAACCACCGAAGGGTCCGGTCGGCGCCGTTGATCAGCGGCACCATCCGTTCGCGCGGCCCCGATCCGCGGGCGCCCTTGCCGTGGCGGACGTGGAGCTTGCCGAAGCGGCCCCGGTCCCACTTGATGTCGTCCAGGTCGAGCCCGCATGCCTCGCTGACCCGCAGGCCGATTTGGGACAGCAGCTTCGAGGCGGTGTAGTTCCTGGCGGTAGGGGCGAACTTGCGGCAGGTGGCCAACTCGCCGCCCCAGCCGGTGAAGAGCGTTCCAACCTCCGGCTCGCTCGGTGGAATCCGCAGCTGGGCGTCTTTCGCGCCGCGCGGCTTGTTCATCTCGTCGATCGGGCACTCGATGACCCGGCCGGTCATCCGGTGCAGTTCGGCCTTGTGCCGCAGCTCCAGGAACATGAAGTACGTGGTCAGCGCCTGGGACCGGGCCAACCGGGTGCCACTCGGCGAGCCACGCAGCACCTTCCCGAAGTACGCGTCGGCGTCGGCCGGCTCCATATCCCACAGTGGTCGGCCGAACCAGGTCCTGACCTGGTCCAGGTGTCCGACATCCCCGCGGATCGTGCCGTCTGCCAGTCCTGCCGAGGCACGTGCGAGAACGAACCCGGACAGCGCGTCGGTCTCGAACTGCTCCAGTTCCTCCGCCGACGCGGGCGCCAAGTGCTCGCGCAGGTCCCGTACAACTGCCAGCGCCGCCAACCCGAGCCCCCTCACCTTCGGCCCGACTGCTGATCGGTCGGACGAGGTGAGAACGCTTCAAGAATCCCGAAGTTACGTCACAAGGCCACAGTGCCCAAGGAGGAAGAACCCCCTGGCCACGGGGTCAGGTACTCAGCGGGGCCCAGGGGAACTCACGGGATGTCGCACAGAAGCACTGGTCCAAGGCCCCGACCCGCTCCACCTCGCGGAGGTCTTCGGGCTCGACGAGAAGACCGCGATGCGCTACGCGGACTCCGCGCGGGCCCTGCTGGAACAGGCCGCCGAGTAGCCATCGCAGTGAAACCCGCTCGACCTGGTTACCTTCTTGAAGAGATCCTTTGGGCATGGAGTTCCTCTGCTACCACCGCGACCGGCACGGCTCCCTGCCGCTGCGCGACGAGCTACTGGAAGAGCATTGGTCCTATATGGACCGGTACGGGAAGGAGATGATCGCCCGGGGCCCGACCCTCGCCGACGACGGCGACACGCCCACCGGAAGCGTGCACATCGTGGACCTGCCCGATCCCGTCGCCGCCCGCGCGTTCGCCTTCGACGAGCCCGGCTACCAGGCCGGCGTCTACCGGGACGTGCTGCTGCGGCGGTGGCGCAACCTGCTGGGGCGCACCATGTGGGACTTCGCTGGTGGCCCGACCGGCGGCAACCGGTACCTGGTGCTCGGCCTCGGCGCGGGGCAGGCCGCCGACCTCGCACTGCCGCCCGACCGCGACGAGCTGATTGCCTACGGGCCGCTGCTGTCCGACAACGGCACCACCTGGCTGGGCACGGCCGCGTTGGTCCGGGCGCCGGACCCAGACACGGCACGCGCCATCCTGACCCCGGACCGGTACGCCGACATTGAGGTGCACAACTGGCAGTTCGGCGGGCGGCCGTCCTGACCCGAGGACGTCCGGCCGACGTTACCGCCGAAGCCCTTCGGATCGCTCAGCATCCCCATGTTCCACCCGAACTCACGGATGCACCGGCCTGATGCATACCGGTAAACCCGTGGGTTCGCGCTGAAGAGCCTTCAGTTTTCGCGAACTCGCGGGGCTCATGGGGTATCGCCGAAGTAAGCCCAAAAGGGGCCACGGGATGATCTTGAATCCGTGAGAGCTCGGCCCGTCACCCGTTCGGCTCAGTGTCGTTGGGGGGTGATGTTGACTGTCGTCTGGGGCCTGGGGTGGGGTGTGACCTCGATCGAACGGACCGCGTATCCGCGGTTCAAGCGGCTGATCACCGCGCATGAGTTGCATCTGTTCTTCTCACCGACTCGCGATGAGCTGGAGTGGGCCGCCGACCGTACGGACAGCGATGAGCATCTGCTGGCCCTGCTGAAGTCGCATCAGCGCATGAGGTGCTTCCCGAAGGTGGAGGACGTCCCGGAGGCGGTGGCGGAGTTCGTGCGGCGGGCGGTGGAGCTGCCGGAGTGCACGCTACCGGTGTATCGGGCGGCGAAGACGATGAAGAACCACCGGGGGCTGGTACGGCAACGGGTTGGCGTGGCCTACGACCAGGTGCGGGCCCGGCGGATCGCCGAGGAGTCGATCGGCCGGGAGGCAGCGTCGCAGAACCGGCCTGCGGACCTGATCAACATCGCGTTGGAGAAGGTGGTGGAGGCCGGGCTGGAGCTGCCGGCGTTCTCCACTTTCGACGCGATGGCCTCGACCCTCCGCAAGGAGGTGAACGCCGAGATCTGCGGGGGTATCCACGACCGGATGAGCGCGCCGGAGCGGGCTGGACTGCTGCGGCTGCTGGAGGAGCGCGAGAGCGACGGCACGACCCTGTACAACGGCTCAAGAAGCCCGCCCAGGGCCCGACCTGGTCACACTTCAAGAACCTGGCCGAGCGGCTGGAATGGGTGGACGGGCTCGGCGATACGGGCATGTGGATGGACGACGTCGCGGCGGGGAAGATCACCGACTTCGCAGGGAAGGCGGACGCGGCCGACGTGGCGGAGCTGCGGGACTACAAGCCCGTCAAGCGCCTCGCGCTGGTGGCGTGCCTGACGCACAAGGCGCGGATGCGGGTGCGTGACGACCTGGCAACGAAGTTCTGCAAGCGCGTGGCGATGAAGATCAAGAAGGCCAAGGCGGAGCTGCTGCTGCGCTACCTCTCCGACACGCCGCTGCGTTGGCGAGTGACCGCGGCGACGAACAAGGTCGAGTCGTCCAACCGGTTCTCCCAGTGGATCGGGTTCGGCAACCGCGGCGTCATCGCCGACAACGACCCCATCGAGCAGGAGAAGGCGATGAAGTTCAACGCGCTGCTCACGAACGCGGTCATTTTTCACAACTCCCTGGACATCGCGGAGATCGTGCGGCAGCTGCTGGAAGAGGGATGGGAGATCGACCCGGAGGATCTGGCCCACATCTCGCCGTACCTGACCGAGCACATCAACCGGTTCGGCGAGTACAGCACCCACGAACTCGGCGTCGAGCCCGACGCGTACGACCCGAAACTCGACGTCGACTTGACCCCGCAGCGCGAGCAGGACCTGGCCGCTGCCGGCCTCGGCCAGGCCGCCTGATGGCGGGCGCGGCCGGAACGAGCGGCGAGACGGTGAACAACCCCGCACGCGCGGGCCGGTGCCTGTACCGCGCCGAGCGCGCTTACGTCGACGACGAGGGCATCGGCCACGACGTCCCGGCCCGGTACGCCACCGGCCACACCACCACGGGCACGCCGATGGACGAGTGGGACTGGCCCCAAGGGCTCGACCTGTGGGACCTGGTCGACGTCGACGAACAGGGGCAGGTCCTCATCGACCCGGCGCCGTTCGACGAGCAGTGGACGAGCGGCCCGGCTCAGTTCACGTCCCTGCATGCGGTGAATCAGGCCCTGGCGATGTTCCTGCCCGGCATCGGCTCCGCGAGCGCCGTCCGCCATTCGGGGGCGCCGAAGGCGTCCGCGAAGTACTGCGTCTCGTGCACGACATGCCCGTGGGCGAATTCCATGATGCTCACCGAGCGGCTGGGCACTCCGTCGTAGGTGATGACGCACTCGCTGACCCACAGGTCCCCGCCGCCGACAATCCGGTGGACGGCGAAATGCCGGCTGGCGGGGTGCCCGCCACGTTGCGCCGAGATCGTCGTGCGGCCCCGGAATCGTTCACCTGACTGGGGGTAGTCGAGGATCGCGTCCGCAGCGTAGATGGCGTGCTCGGCTTCGGTGTCCCCATGTTCCGATGCCCGCCAGTGTTCCTCGATCGCGGCCCTGGTCCGGACGTCAGGATCCATCGCGTTGTCCCTTCCGCACGCGGCCGAAGCGCGCCGGAGGCGTTCGTATTCCCTTCAGTGGCCGGCGCTCTGGCCGCCGTCCACATGCAGGATCTCGCCGGTGACGAAGGACGCCTGCTCCAGGTACAGGATGGCCTGGACGACGTCGTCGACCTCTTCCATCCGCCCGAGTGGATGGCGGGCCATGAGTTCGGGCGTCACCTCCGGGTTCATCGGCGTGTGGACGACGCCGAGCGAGACGGTGTTCACGCGGATGCCGTGCCCCGCGAATTCGATCGCCAGCTCCTTGGTGACCGCGTTCAGCCCGCCCTTGGTCAGAGACGCGAGCGCGCAGGGCACCTGTGAATTCGGCTGGTCGACCAGGGAGGTCGAAATGTTCACGAGGTGACCACCGCCCTCGTCGCGGGAGAGCATCGCGCCGATGGCACTGCGCGAGACGCTGAAGAATCCGCGCAGGTTCACTCCGACGATCAGGTCGAAGTCCTTGTCCGTGTAGTCGGTGAACGGCTTGCCGATGTAGACACCGGCGCTGTTGACCACGGTGTCGATCCGACCGAACCGGTCCATCGCCGCCCCTGTGATCCGCTCGCCGACACCGGACTCCATCAGATCGCCGCAGCAGGTGAGCACCTGCGGATCATCGGAATCCGGCATGGAACGGCTGGTGGCCACGACCGCGTACCCGAGGCCGCGGTAGGCGGTGACGATGGCCGAGCCGATGCCCCCGTCGGCGCCGGTGATGATCGCGACCTTCGGACCCGGCTTGTGCGTGCGGGCACGCGCCTGGGCCGGATCGCTCCGGGACGGTTTCACTTGAGGATTTCCAGCATTCGGTTGCCCAGAACCGCGGCCGAGGCCGGGTTCTGCCCGGTGACCAGGTTGCGGTCCTCGACCATGTACGGCTCCCAGATCGGGCCGTGGCTGAAGTTGACCCCGACCTTCTCCTGCACATCGGTCTCCAGCAGCCACGGCGCCCTGGAGGCCAGCCCGACGCCCTCCTCTTCCTCATTGGTGAAGCACGTGACGTTGAAGCCCTTGAACGGCGACTCGCCGTGGATCCTGGTCGCCAGCATCGAGGCGGGGGCATGACAGACGATGAACAGCGGGCTGCCCGAGGTCAGCTGCCGCGTCAGCAGCCGTCCGGCATCGGCGTCCCAAGCCAGGTCCGACATCGGACCGTGACCGCCTGGCAGGTACACCGCGTCGTAGTCCTCGAGGCGGACGTCCGACAGCCGCAGCGGCCGACGCATCACCTCCGCGGAACGGATCACGGCCTCCAGTTCCAGGGCGCTGTCGTTTCCGCCGACCATCTCGGGGCGCAGACTCATCATGTCGACGGTCGGGATCACGCCGTTCGGGGTCGCGACGACGACCTCGTGACCGGCGTCCGTCAAGATCTTGTACGGGTTCGCGAACTCCTCGGCCCAGTAGCCCGTCGCGTGCCTCGTGCCGTCCTTCAGCACCCAGTAGCTGGCACCGCTCACGATGAAAAGCACCGTGGCCATGGCAAAGATCCCCTCTCGCACGCGCATACGTGTTCGGTGGGACGACCAGTGACACGATTCGCCGCCAATAACCCCCGCCTTCCACTCTAGGCGTATATGCGATGATTCGCCGCTTCGGCGTATTTCTGCGCGGACCGCCTGGCGGAGTACTTCTGGCGGGACTGCGGGCGGGGAGGAACAGGCGCGTCTGGAGTGCTTCGTACCGGGGCTGCCGGTGCGGCACCTCACTGCCGCGGCTCGCTGAACCGCACCACCAGAACCGAGAAACCCAAGATCACCTAGAACCCGCCCGCCCAAGCCAGGACCTGGCCCATTACGTGAACAACCTGCCGGGGAATAACGCGAACGTCCACATCGTCGCCGAACCGCTCGTCCGCACCGAGATCACGTCGGGTATGCCCGGGTGTCGAGCGGCGGGCAGAAGCTCGACCGCCAGATCGACGCACTCACCACCGCCGGGTGCCGGAAGATCTTCGCGGACAAGAAGTCCGGCAAGAACGCCCTCCGCCCGGAACTGAAGGCGTGCCACGCCTTCCTCGACGCCGGCGACACCCTCGTGGTCCCCTCTCTCGACCGCTACGCCGCAGCCTCCAGGACCTCATCAGCATGGTCGCCGAACTGCGCGAGCGCGGGATCGGCTTCACCTCGCTGCACGAGAACCTGGACACCACCACCCCCGGCGGCCGGCTCGTCTGGGCCGTTCGCAGCAAATTCGCTTCCCTGGTCAGTATCCCCGCCCGGCCACGGCGGATCTGCCATCGCCCGCTCGACGCCGACGACCGCTGGGCGACCGTCCGCCAGCTCCTGAACGACGACTCCTTCGAGACCAGAGACCGGGTGGCCGGGCTGATGGTCTTGCTCCACGGGCAGATGCCCACACGAATCTGCCGGCTGACCACAGCGCACGTCACGGAGGACGAGAACGGCGTTGCCCTCAAGCTCTGCAAAACGCCGCTGAAGCTGCGCTGTTCGGCGAGGCCGGGAAGAACGTCATCGACTGGGACCTGATCGAGCTGCCACCGCCCCTGGACAGCCTGATGCTCCAACTTGTCGACATCGCCCACGACCACCAGCACGTCGTGATGTCGAACGAGCTCAACGCGGCCTGGCTCTTTCCGACCCAACGCCCGGGGAAGTCCCTGGGCAGCAAGCAGCTTGCCAATCGGCTGCGGCGCATCGGCCTGCCAGCTGAAGCCGGACGCTGCACGGCCCGTCTCGACCTCTGTACGCAGATGCCCCCGACGGTCCTTGAACGCCTTCTCGGCATCAGCCCGGCAGCTGCCGAGCGCTGGGCCGCCGGGGCCACCAGAACCGCCTACGCGGCGGAATTCGCTCGCCGATCCTGAGGGTTCTACTGGATGCTCCAGCGGTGCGGGTGGGCGGGATTCTCGGGGCAGGCGAAGACGTTGAGCTCGCCCCAGCGGCCCACGGTGACCTCGGTCGGACTGGCGTACGGGTGCGGGGGCAGACCTTGTTCCTCCAGCGGTTTCCAGCTGCCGCTGCCGCCGTCCCACTCCGAACTGTCGATGGTCAGCAGCAGGTGCATCGGTTTCGCGCAGGTGAGACAGTCCATGGAGGCCGGGTCGGTGGCGTGCCAGGAGGCGAAGCCACCGGCGCGCCAGCCCGGTGGGATAGACAGGTCGTACTGGTAGCCGACCACCGCTGCGGCGTCCTCGTCCGCCGACTCCTCGGCTTCCTCCTCCAGGGCTTCCTCCCATGCGTCGATCCGGGCGCACAGGTCCTCCGGGAGGAGGCCGGCGAACGGGTAGGTGGCCACCTGCTCCGGATGCAGCACGCACGGCTCCGGCACGTAACCCTCGAAGCCGACGACCTGCGGCTGCGGCGGTGCGGTCAGCACCTCGGTGACCTCCCAGGACCGGCGCCAGTGAAGGTGAAGCAGCATGCCGTGGCCCCTCGGGCCGTGCGCGTCGAAGGGGCACCAGAACACCTGGAGCAGATCGCAGTCGTCCGGCCCGGCCGACAAGTCAGGAATGTCCCTCCGGTACAACTGCGCAACGCCAATCAGCGGCAGTGGGTCCGTCGCAGCGGCCCCTTCGATGTGGTGCCGCCGGTCGAGTTCGATGAGCAACTGGCGTTCCTCGTCGGTGGGGGCGGGGTTCCGTTCACGGCGCCACGCAGATGACAGGATCTGCCGTCGCTGATGGATGTCAGTCGGCCGTTGGCCACGTGCGTGGCTGTGAGGCTCGGTGCATACCGGCCAGGGTTCGTTTGACGGCCACAGCAGTGGACCGCCCACGGAACTCGTCGCGACATCCGGTCGCCCCGGGCGCGGATGGAGCCGGGTGGTCGTGCCGCGGTAGGCCGACAGCTCCGGGAAGAGCGCCTCGACATCGAGCGGGCGCGGCGGTGTGGTCCTCGACATGCACGTGACCTTAGACAACTGCCAACCACCATGATCCAGCGCCCCTGGAGGCAACCACCTCCGCATCAGTGCTGTCGGAGCCGTGGACACAACCGCTGTTCCGCAGAGGCGAATATCCGAACCTACCGACACTCCCGGAACATGTCGGCTCCAGGGCCTGTCCGGCGGATCTTGCCGGACAGGCCCCTGATCCCGAGGAGGGCTCAGCGCTTGAGCGTGAAGGTGAAGTCGCCGGAGAGCTTGCCGGTCAGCCGGACTGCCGAAACGAGTCTCCCCTCCGTGATCAGTCTCTCGACCTCGGCCCGCGAAAGACCGCAACCTTCAGCGATCAGTCGCACCGGCCGGACAGGGATCCGCGCCGCAAAGCGGACCGAGACGTCAATGACCTCGCGGTCCAGGTGATCCGATCCGCCGGTGTCGAGGCGCCAGGCGTTGTCCCAGTCGAGGGCGATGCGATTACGGCGCCGCACGGCCGGATCCTGGAGCAGTTCTGCTGTCAGGCCAGAGTCGTTGTCATGCAGCCGGTCCAGCAGCTCAGGTCGTACGGAGCGCACATTCATCCGCTCCAGGACCGTGAGCTTTGCAGTCTCCCCGCAAGCGGTACAGAGCACGAGGAGCCAGGCGTCGATGAGCTTGTGGTTTGCGTTGACGCGAAATTTACCGCTTGCCCGGAAGCGCTCGGACGCGCACGCGTGGCAACGGCGGAGAACGAGCGGCAGGCAGGTGGGCACGACCACCCAGTTGTTGAGCACAGAAGTACACCGGTTTCAGTGAGAAGTCCGCAGCAAAAAGCAGCGCGGCCGCACATGCGCGACGCGCGACGAATCAGCGCTCGGGAGGTCTCACAGGGTGTACAACGGCACGTCCTTGACCAGACGACTTGGTTCGGCAGCACGGTAATGGCGAACAGCGGCGCTGCTCCACTGGTTTTCGATCGCCTACCGCCAGGTTCCATCCGGCGGATCATGGACGAAGCCAGAGCCAGATCGCGGCGACGGTGACGGAGTCGTGGAAGACGTAGGCCCGCTTGTCGTACCTCGTGGCCACGTCCCGGAAGTTCTTGAGCCTGTTGATCGTGCGCTCGACCTTGCCCCTATGCTTGTTGATCGTCTTGTCGAAGTCGGCGGGCCGACCGCCTTTGCTGCCCCGGCGCTTGCGGTTGGCCCGCTGGTCCCTCGGCTCGGGGATGGTGTGCTGATGTGGCGTCTGCGCAGGTAGCGGCGGTTACGGCGGGAGCTGTACGCCTTGTCGCCGCCTTTCGGCGGCATGTTGCCGTCCGTAGGTTCCTCCGGGAATGTGACCCCCAGTTGCTCTTCCGCCTCGCGGACCTCTTCTTTGGCCAGTGGCGGGGCGGGAGGGGCAGCTCGCCTCGGCAGCGGAAGATTGGCCTTGCCCAAACGCCTCCCGCCCACCACACGTTCGGCCTCTGCTGTCCAGTCGGTCGTCATACGCGTGAGGACAGGAACGGCGGATCCCTCACGGTGGACCGTGACACCTCGCCGCCATCCCATCCGGACCCGACGCCGACCGAAGACAGGCCGTAGGCCGGCACGCCCCGCAGCGTGATGCGAGCGGCAAGGTGACGGCGCACGCGACGACTGCGAGAGAAGGCAAGGGCTTCAAGGCGAAGGCACGTTCTGGAACAGCCCTGTACCCGCGGTCGGCAGGGCGAAGGTCTCGTCGCAGCGTGCGCAGTGCAGCGCCCCTGCCTCGTCGGCGGGCGCACTGGGGGCGTATCGGGTGGCGAGCGCTGCGAGAAGGTCGCCGGGCCCCTGCACGGCATCTACGACCCCACCGGCCCCGGCAAGCTGCTGTTCGCCTTCTTCGCCGCGATGGCGGAGACCGAGCGGGAGAACATCCGCGAGTCGACGCCGGAAGGGCTCGACACCGCCGCCCGCAAGGGCAAGCACGGCAGCCGGCCGTCGGTCGTCACCGACGTCATGCTCCACACCGTGCTGCGACGCCGTGCGAACGGCGAGTCCGTCGAGCACATCCAGCCCGACCTGATCATCCCCACCGGCAAGCGCAAGGGCCAGAACCCCTCCGTCGCCAGCATCTACCGGGCGCTCGCCGAGCACGCCAAGCGCGAGGCGTACCCCGAAGCCGTCGAGCAGGCCCACGCCGACTTCGCCGCCCTCCAGGCCGGAGAGGTTCCCGGGCCGAGGGCGGAGACGGAAGCCGTGCGGTGAGCAGCAACGCCACGAACCCTGGGGGCCGGCTACCTGCGGGGGCCGCCGGCAGGCGGCCCTCATTACGCAGCGACGCCGGTCATGCTGCGTCCGGCGAAGCGGCAACGTTCCCCCGGATCACGCCTGTTGCCTATTTCCGGCGTACTCCGGCTGCCCTCCTACTTGGCTGTCCTCGTCGCCGACCACCAGGGCCGGGTGTGCGGTCGGATCCTGGGTTCCGTGAACCCGACGACCAAACCGTCGACGGTGTCAGCATGGCGGACCTTCACCCACCCGCGGCGCCCGGACGGGTACACGGCCGCGCCCCGCTTGGCGGACGAGGGTGGCCTTATCGGCCCGTGACGTCGAGCTCGGCATACATGCCGGCGGCGTAGTGGCCGGGGAAGTTGCAGACGAGTTCGTAGCGCCCCGGGTGCAGCGTGAGTGTGGTCCAGCCCGTCATGCCCGGGATGATGCCGTTGCCGCTGCCCGAGTGGCAGTTGCGAGAGGCTTCGCCCACGCTGCCCGTCTCGTTGATCCGTCCATCGGAGCCGGTGGGCCTGTCTCCCACGGACTTGCCCGCTGGCAGCGGGATCACCAGGACTTCGTGGGTGAGGGCACCGTTGTTCCTCACCCGTAGTGAGATGGTCCCGGCCGGGATCGTGGCCGGGTGGGCGGTCAGGCGCATCATGGCCCTGGGGTGCCGGCCAGGAGCGTGACTCATCATGCCCGGAGCCATGTCGTCCGCGGTCACGTCCACGGCGCGGCCTGGTAGAGCGGGCGCCGCGCATCGCGCGGCCGGGATCGTCCACCCCGGGGGGAGTGTGGCGCGGTGAGCGCTGGTGGTGGCGAGCAAGGCGGTCGTGGCGATGCCCAGCACCACGGCTGCGGCTGCCCCGACGATGACCAGCCACAGTGTGCGGTGACGTTGCGTGGTCACCGATGCTCCCGTAGCAGCGTGAGGCGGCGCTTGTACTCGTCCTCGTCGATCTCTCCGCGTGCGAATCGTTCTGCGAGCAGTTCCTCCGCCCGCCGGCCACCCCGTCCGCTCTCGCCGGACGAGGGCGGGCCGCTCTGGTGGCTGCGGCCAGCGCCGGTGAGGTAGTGGATGAGGGCGATGATTCCGGCGATCAGCAGTCCCCAGAACAGAATCATGATCACGGTCATGAGGAACCATCCGCCGCCCCAGCCGCCGTACCACATCACACCGATCACCTTCTTCGGCTTGTCGACCGTCGATAAGCCCAGGATCGCGCGGTGCGGCATCGCTGGAGAGGGGCACATGGGTCCTCTTGCCGGGGCTGAACGGCCCATGTGGGGGCGGTGGACACGTTCGGCGCCCACCTTCGTTTCCAGCGCGGTGATGCGGAAGGCGCGCGGCAAGCCCTTGGCCGGGCGGAGGTGTCCGTCATCGGGATCATGCAGGGCATCCATGGCCTCGGCGTCGCCATCGGCGGCGCCGAGGAAGAGGGGGAGTAAGGCTGGTGGTCAGGCGTCGGCGTGAGCCGGTTTCCTCGGCCAGCTGGGGGTGGCCTGGGCACGACACGCCGACGAGCAGAACACCGCCCCAGGCTGGGCACCCGGCCTCAGCCGTTCTCCACAAGCCCGGCAGTTCCTCTTCCCGGCCTGCCCGGTGCCCGTCGACACCACGTCGGCGTAGGACTCAACGCTACTCGTCTCCTCGTCGACGCTGCTCAAGCGGCTGCGCTCCGGGTGGCGGAAAACGCCACCTACACCGCGTTCCGCGTGATCCGCACCGTTTTTGAGCCGCGCTACCTCTCGGACGCCCCGCTGCGGCGCCGCGTGACCGCGGCGACGAACCGATCAGGGTCAAGTCCGGGCAGCGGGTGCTGTTCCATGTCCACCCACGGCCTCGACAAGGACGTCGTCATGCTCGGCGGCTACCAGACCCTCGACTTCACCGCCGACCAGCCGGGACTGCCGGTCGCGGGCCATCGTCAGCGCCCCTTCGGGCCGAGAACCATCAGAACAGCAACCGCGACGACCGCGTAAACGATCAAGGTGATGCCGAGTGCGATCGGGATGGCCCGGGGGATGGTCCGCGCTGGATCACGGACCTCCTCACCCAGGGTCGCGATGCGCGCGTACCCAGCGAAGGCAAAGAACAACAGGCCCGCCGCCTGGAGCACCCCGCCGAAGGTCGCGTCGTCACCGACATCGAGCCAGGCCGCGTCCGAGGCGCCGGAGGTGAGGGCGGCGACGACTACGGCGGCGAGCACCCCAACTCGGTGGCCAGGCGTCGCATGACCGTGCGGTTGGCGCGCCGCATCGTGGCCCGGACGACTGGTGCCAGCAGGCGGTCGGCGAGCGGGGCGCGCGCCCAGGTGTACGTGAACGACACGTGACTCCCGCCGGTCCGCAGCGGTTCGATGGTGTAGGTGCCGTGGGCCAGGCGCCGACCGGCCGCGCTGACGTTCCGTTCGACAATGCGCCGCGGCGGGTCGGCCTTGACGACCTCGATGGTGACGTCGGTCTTCGTACCGCCCAGCGCGGCTGTGACCGTGGCGCACGATCCGATGCCGCGGCCAGGGCCGCTGTAGTGCCAGTCGGTCAGGTAGTGGTTGGTGAATCGCTCGTGGTGAGCCATGACATCGAGGAAGTCGTAGACCTGCTCGGGCGTCTGCGGTACGTCGATCGACACGGTGACAGACTTCATGCACCACACGGTACATAGGGCATGTACCAATTGGTACACTCGCGACGTGGTGAATACGGACGACTCGCATCCTGAGGGCGAGGCCGCGCCCGGCACGGACGGGGACCGGCGCTCTCAACTGGTGAACGCGGCTGTCGACTACGTCGCGGCACACGGCTTCGCGGACCTGAGCCTGCGTGGCCTGGGCGCCGCGATCGGCGTCAGTCACCGCATGCTGATCCACTATTTCGGCTCCAAGGAACAGCTGCTCGTCGAGATCGTCCGGACGTCGGAGCAGCGCCAGCGTGATCTGCTGTCCCGGCTCCGCCTGGAACCCGGTCTCTCGCCCGCCGATGCTGCGCGGCTCCTCTGGCAGCAGCTGACGGACCCTCGACTGGCCGGTCAGGAGCGGCTCTTCTTCGAAATCTGCGGGCACGCGCTGCGGGGCCGCCCCGAGGCCGCCCCGGTCCTCGAAGGGCTCGTGAACGACTGGCTGGAGCCGCTCATGGCCGCCGAGGTCGCCGCAGGTGCGGACCCTGCCGTGGCCCGGAACCGCGCCAGGCTGGGACTCGCCACCGTCCGCGGTCTGCTGCTCGACCTGCTCGCCACCGGTGACCGCGCCGGCGTCGACGCGGCGATGGAGGAGTTCCTCCGGCTGTACTACGGCTCGAAGTGACGGAGTCGCCGATCAGGCCAAGCGGCTGGGCCGGACGACGACCACCGTTCGAACAACGGTCGCCGAGGTAGACGTACACCTCGACCTGCTTCGCAGGCTTTCTGAGGCACATTCGAAGCGTCTTGAGAACCGTCAAATCTGGGCTCGAATCACCAGCCGGGCCCCTCGGCCAGGGTCGGGACGGCCTTGGCCGGTGCCACTTTGATCGGGAACTCCACAGCCCGATCCTGCGAGCACAGCACCCTTCGGAGCGCGCCGTACGGTCCGTACGGCCTACGCCTCCACCAGCCCTGTCTGCGGATTGCAGATCTGACAATGCTCGATGCCCGGCTCCGTCAGCGCGATCATCGCTTCCTGGCGGTTGATGAACCCGAGCTGGGCGCTGTACAGGGAGCAACCCCCACGGTGCAGCATCGCCGTTTCACCAGAGCGCTTGGGCTGGATCTTCCACGGCTGCCCAGCCCGAGCCCGCTCCCGGGCACGCCGCTCCTGTTCCGCCTTGACCTCAAGCTCCCGGATCCGGTTCCGGACCTGCCGGAGCTGCCACTCCAGCCACTCGGCCAGGGCACGGTTCGTGTCCAGGTCGGGTATGGCACCGGGATCGGACACGGCTACGCCGCTCGCGCCGCGAGGGAATGACCGGCAGCCGTGGCGCGATGAGCGTCAACATCCCGGGGCGGTGGCTCTCGCGGAGGACACAATGCCCGGGGCGCAGGGCGAGCGTCGGGGCGCTGTCCGTGGTGCTCTGGAAGCATGTCTCGAGGACCGGCAGCGTCACAGGCGCCGATCCCGCCCGCGCCAGGGCCAGGGCCGATCGGGATCCGCCCCCTGTTCGCGCTGCGTGACGCGAGGCGGCGGTGGCCGTTCGCGGCACGCGCGGGGCTGTGCATGGGCGTGCCGGTCGTGATCGGCTGGGCCGCTGGTGACACCGCGGGCGGTCTCATGGCGACGATCGGTGGCTTCACCGCGTTGTATGGCAGCGCCCTGCCCTACCTCTATCGCGCAGGCAGGCTCGCGCTCGTCGCGGCGTCCCTGGCGTTCGCGGTCGGGATGGGCATCTGGGCTGCCGCTGTCGTGTGGGTGGGCGTGCTCGTGGTCGCCCTCATCGCGATGGCGGCGACCCTGCTGTGCAACGCCCTGGCCGTCGGTCCGCCCGGGGCCTACATGATCGCCCTCGCCTGTGCCGTCGGCACAGCGATGCACGCGGAGCACCTGAGCCCCTGGCACACCGGCCTACTGGTGCTGGCGGGCGGTGGCTTCGCCTGGCTGGTCCATATGTCCGGCGCCCTCCTGTGGCCGCGGGGCCCGGAGGAGTCCGCGGTCGCGGCCGCAGGCGACGCGGTGGCGCGGTTCGCCGAGGCGGTGGGCACACCCCGGCAGGACACCGCCCGGCACTGGGCCGCCGTGGCGATGCATGAGTCATGGGCGGCGCTGGTCAGCTACCAGCCGATCCGCACCACCCCCGACAGCACGTTGGACGGGCTGCGCCAACTCAATCGCGAACTGCATCTGATCTTCGCCGACGCCATGCGGGCCGCGACCCACAACGCGCCCATGAACCCCACCGTCCCCGACCAGGCACGACGACTCGCCGCCCAGACCCAGCACCCGTCCTCGGCCGGTGCCGTGGCCGGCGAGGAGGAGATCCCGCTCGGCGGCCCCAGGCCTCTCGACCTGGTACGGCAAGCGGTCACGGCCGGGTCGGAACAGCTCCTCGTCGTCCTGCGGGTCGGCGCTGCGGCCCTGGTGGCCGGAGTGATCGGTGCCGCCCTGAGTCTGGACCACGCCTACTGGGCCATCGCGGCCGCGGTGCTGATGCTGCACCAGGGCTTCGACTGGGTCCGCACCATGCAGCGCGGCCTGGAGCGGCTCGTCGGCACCTGGGTCGGACTGATTCTCGCCCTGGGCGTGCTCACGGCACATCCCACCGGGCTGTGGCTAGCGCTGACCCTCGTACTGCTGCAGTTCACCATCGAGATGTTCGTAGTGCGCAACTACGCCCTGGCTGTCGTCTTCATCACCACCATCGCGCTGACCATCGTGAGCGGCGGACAGCACGTTCCCGGGCTCGGTGGACTGCTGCTCGCCCGCGGGCTCGACACCGCGATCGGCTGCGCCGTGGCACTCGCGGTGTACCTGGTAACCATGCGGGCCGGCGCGGCGGCACGCATCCCGATTGCAATCAACCGCACCCTGGAAGCGATCGGCGCCGTGTCGGACCATCTCGCCAGGAGTGCGGTCACCACCCCGGCCGCCTGGGCGGCTCGACGCGATCTTCAGATGCAGGCCATTGGCGTCGTCAAGGCATACGACGCCAGCGTCAACTCCTCGGTCGTCCGGCGCGGTGACGCGGAGCAGATGTGGCCCACGGTGGTCGCCACTCAACGGCTGGCCTACCGGGTGCTCTCCGCCTGCTGGGCGCTGGAGCAGGTCGGCAGCGGCAGTGAGGCGGCACGCGGGGTGCCCCGCTCGCTGTTCAGTGCCCACGGCGACGAGCAGCTGCACCGAGCGCTCGCGGCCCTTGCCAGCGCGATCCGTACGGGGACCGCCCCGACGCCGCTCGGCAAGGTGCCGTCCTTCCTGTCCACCGAGCTGTCGACCTTGCACGAGTCCTTGGTGCAGACGGTCCCGGACGGCTGACCCGCTTCACCGCGGGCAGGTGCCCCGTCCTGGTCTGTTCGCAGGTGAGCGAGGCGATCCGGTCAATCTCGGTCCTGGCGTTCGGAGCGGGTGTGGCGGCACGGGACCGAGGCACCCAGAACTGCCGCACCTCCCAGGCGAAACGACAACTACGCAGGCGAGGCCAGACTGTCGGTCCTATGACGGCAGCGGCCTGGCAATCGGCGGCATGCTGTGGGTGAAATAGGGCAGCATCCGGGCCGTACACAGGAGCGTGGCGCAGCGCTCTGCGGCGACCGGGCATGGCGTGGACGTGCATGTGGTTACGCTGGGTGTGCGGCAAGGCCGAGCCATGCGAGGGCCGCGGCGGTCAGTGCCGTGATGCCGTTGGTGATGGTGGGCTGCATTACGGGTGCGAAGTACGGCGAGTGGTTCTGCGGGATGTCGCGGTTCCTGGTGCCCGCGGCTTCGGCCTTCGCATAGGTGTCGGGGTCGATGCCGCCGAGCAGCCAGTAGCAGACCGGGACGTTCGCACTGGTTCCGAAGACGCAGACGTCCTCACTGCCGGAGGAGGCACCGGGGTCGGTCAGCCTGTCGTGGCCGACCGCGTCACCGATAGCGGCCAGGGCGCGGGCGCACGCGTCCTCGTCGTTGACCATCAGCGGGAAGGTGTGCATCGTGCTGATCTCGGCATCCCGCTGCGCGCCGGCGACTGCCGCCTCACCGCGTACGATCCGTTCCACCGCGCCCAGGACGGCCGCGCGGACCTGCGGGGTGTAGGTGCGGATGTTGAGCTGGAGTTCGGCCTCGTCCGGGATGATGTTGTCTCTGGTACCGGCCTGCAGAGCGCCGACGGTGACCACCACGGCCCGGTCCCTGGAGGCGATCTCGCGGGAGACCACGGTCTGCAGCCGCATCACGGTGGAGGCCGCCATCATTACCGGGTCGATCGCCGCTTCCGGCATCGACGCGTGTGCTCCACGCCCGAACATACGCACCTTGAGCGCGTCGGTGGCAGCGAAGGCGAGACCGGGGTGGCAGGCGATAGTGCCGGCCGGGATCGACATCACATGCTGGCCGAGGACGACATCGGGAGTGCCGAAGCGGGCGTAGAGGTTGTCGTCGACCATGGCCTGAGCGCCTTGGCCGAGTTCTTCGGCGGGCTGGAACACGGCCAGGACAGTGTAGGTTCCGATACGACTTGTCAGTCGGTGATGCTGTGACGTGTGGCCTTGCGTGAGTGTCTCGACGGTTTGTCGGCGGTTCTGTCTTGCCTATCTGTCGTTTTCCTCAGCGCGTGTTCGTCGCTGGAGGGCTGTTGTGGTGGTTGCCTGGTTCGAGACAGGGGTTCCTCTGATGTCGGGTAGCGTGGGCCCGGGTGCTGCTGACCGTGCTCGTCAGGGGCACCGCCGCGACACGGTTTGGGGGGAGACATCGTGGATGACCTGGGGAGCCTTGCGTGGCGCATCGTGCGCTGGATTGGCCGAGGAATCGCCGCAGTTCTCGATTATCTGAACCTTCGCGATGGTCTTCGGGCTCTCAAGCGCGACGCGCGCCAAGAGGAGCGTCAGGACCGCTGATCGCCGTCGGGCCATCACGCTCAGTAGTAGGAGCCGGATGAAGTGTCTCCAGGGCTTGAACGCTGGGTCTTCGGAGCGCGGCGTTGGACCTCGTGGTGGGCGGCGCACTGGCCCTCGGTAGTGAGGGTGTAGAAGGTCCGGCGTTTGCCGGGGCTGCGGCCCGGTGTGGCTCTGCTGGTCCAGGCGGCGTCGTCTTCGAGGCGGCAGGTGAGCCATCCTGCGCGTTCGAGCCGCTTGAGTTGGGGATAGAGCGTCCCTGGGTCGAGCCCGGTGCGTGCGATGACTTCGGCCCCGTAGAACTCCTCCTGCGGGTGCGTGAGGAGGTCGTGGAGGAGGGTGAGCGTTGGCCTGGTGATGCGGATGCGCTCGACAGCGATGTCGCTGAAGGGGGTGAGCGGGCCGGGACCGCGGCGGATCTTGAGTTGTGCATGGGTGGTTTCCAAAGTGTGATTGTCGGGTGGGGGCGTGATCTGGTCATGGTGGAGTGAGGCGGCCATGAGGGCCTGGACTCGGTCTGTTTCGAGGTCGCGGAGCAGTCGTCGGCCCTGTTTGGTGGGCTGCTGAGGGCGGCCGAAGGCTGCCCGGTCGAAGAGCGTCGCGCCGATGTCGTGTTCCAGCCGTTGGAACTGCGTGACCAGAGCGCTGGGTTCGGTTTTCAGGTGAGGGGCGGCGCTGTCGAGAGACGGGAAACGCATGGCGATCTGGAAACGGTGGAGCCGGAGCCAGCCGTGAAGGGTGCCTTCAACAGCGGCCCGGATGTCCCGGGGCAGCGTGGTGTCGTCCTTGGCGGTCATGATGGTGTGCGGCTGTGTACTCCCGGTGGCCGCAGGGGGACGCCGAGGTACTTGAGGCGACGGCGGACCGTCTCGTCTTCCGTGCCGAGTTCTTCGGCGATGTCGAGCGTTGATCGTTTGTGGGTGAGGTATTGCTCGCGCAGCCAGGTTTCGTCCATGGGGAAGGGCTGCCGGGTGCGGCGAACGGTGATGCCGACGGCGCGGGCCTGTGCGGCGGCGATGTGGCGGGGGATGCCGGTTTCCAGCGCGATTTCCCTGAGGGTCTTCCCGCTGGCGGCGTATTCGCGTTGAAGGAAGTCCGCGGTGAGGACGGACTTGGCTGTCTCGCGCAGGCGCCAGGAGCCGACAGCCGATGACCGGCCCCACTCCCGGGGCTCGCGGGGAACGCGTTCGAGTGCGAACCGGACGTGGGTGAGCGTGGTGTCCAGTTCCCTGGCCGCCTCTCGCGGGGCGCGCTGTTCGGTGATGACGATGCGGCGGACCGCTTCCAGGTCGATGTCGTCGAGCCGTCGGCCGGGGAGGTCGAGTCCGTCGGCGCAGTCTCCCGGCGGCTCCCAGGTCAGCGGTTCGTTGATGTCCAAGCCGTCCAGGATCCTCAGCGCGTGCTGGTTGAGTGCGTCGCGCTGGTCGAGCGTCAAGGAGGGAGGGAAGGCGAAGTAGCGGGAACGGTCGGCTGCCGATCGCAGCACGAGAGGGTGGCGGGGGTCGGTGAGGTCGGCGCCGGTCAGCAACTGGTGGAGGTAGCGCTGGGCGTTCAGGTAGCGGGGGGCCTGGGTGGTTTTGTTGCTGAACTATTCGCCGGGACCTGGCGGTTGAGCGTGTTGAGGAAGTCCACGAACACGTCGCCCGGATACGCGAAACCGCGTTCCTTCTGATAGGCGACCAGTTCGGGGCAGGCGTTCTTGGCGTTGTCGTAGCCGATCTCGTCGCCGCCGACATGGAAGTACCGGCTGTCGAACATCGGGATGATCTCTTCGAGCAGGTCGTGGACGAAGCGGCGGGTGTGCTCCTTGGTGATGTCGAGCGTCCAGCCACCCTGCTCGCCGCCCGGTCACTGCGCCTTGTCCATCGACGCGCACGAGAACCGCAGCCGCGGGTCATAGGCGGTGATCGGGGTCGCGTGCCCCGGAAGATCGACCTCGGGAATGATCTCGACGTGGTAGCGGCGGGCGTAGTCCTGCAGCTCCCGCAGGTCGGCGGCCGAGTAGGACTCCTTCGCGGCGAGTTCCGGGAACTTCTCCGTACGGATACGGAAGCCCCGCCAGTCGGTGAGATGCAGATGGAAGGTGTTGAGTTTCGGCCATGCCATCAGGCGTATCTGCGACTTGAGATAGCTCACCGGGTAGAACTTGCGTCCTACATCGAGCATCTGGGCGCGCTGCTCCATGCGCGGCCAGTCCCGTGCCGTGCCCTTGGGGACACGGGCGCGCCGTGGGTCGGCCTTGAGGATCTGCTGCACCGTCTGCGTGCCGTAGAACACTCCGGTCGGGGTGGGCGCCTCGATGGTCAGGGCGGCCGCCGACGTCAGCCGGTAGCCCTCGGTGCCGAGGCCCCGGTCGTCCGTGTGCGCGGTGAGGACGACGTCCCCCGGGCGAGCGGACCCCGACGTCACGGGGATCGTGCGCCCAGACAGGGCGGACAGGTCGGAGGCGAACGCCCGGGCGGTCTCGGTCAGTTCGGCGGCCTCCGCCCGGCTGACGAGAATCCGGCTGCTCCCGGTCAGCCGCCAGTGGCCCCGGCCACCTTGCCACTTCTGCAGGCTGGGCAGCACGGCGGGAGCGGGGTTGACCGCTCGGGTCCGCGATGCCGGGTCCTGCGGTCCGGGCGCGGCGGCCGTGGAGGGGGACGTCGCGGCCAGGGGAAGGAGCAGCGCTCCGACGGCCAGCGCGGTCAGGGTCAGCGTCGTGCGGCGCGGGCGCCGCGTCCGGCGGGTCAGGCCCTTCATCGCAGGTCCACGCGGTCGCCGGTGACATTGGTGGCCGTCCGGCTGCCGTCCGGAGCCAGGCCGGTCACGGTCAGTTCGGGGATGAAGAAGCCCCGTTCGACATCGGCGTCGGAGACGGTGACCTTGGCCGTGCGGCAGACGTAGGACTGGCCGGCGGCCAGGCTGGAGTAGTGGCAGCTGGGCAGATTGCTCATGTTGCCGGTGACGGTGACATCGGTGAGCGTCGTGTTGCCGGAGTTGGTCACGCGGGTCCAGTACGTCATCACATCGCCGGTGACCCCCGGGCCACTCGCCGCGTCGTAGTGGTCGATCACGGGGAGCGCCGTCAGTGACGGCCGTGCGGGGGCTGCCGGGTCGGCCGTGACACCGATCGAACCCGTCCCCGAGGACTGGGTGTTCCGGGTCCGGTAGACGGCCGTCACCGGGACACTGCCGGACGCGGTTGCGGGGGCTGTGACGCGTACGGTGACCTCAGCGGTCTTGCCGGGGGCGATTCGCGGCACGGCGGCCCTGCCGTTGGAGGTCCAGCCCGACGGGAGATTCAGGCTCAGCGTGCCGGGCCCGGTGGTCTTCCGCCTCTGGTTGGTCACGGTGGCGGTGAGGTCGGCGCTCTCGCCGGCCGTCAGCTGTTCCGGTGCCTGGATGGTGACCGGGGCGCAGACGCCGCCCAGCCACTTCCGGTCGAACCCGGCATAGGTCATGTAGCGGTATCCCGCCCGCTCGTAGAGCATGCCGATGCGGCCGTGGGACAGCGGAGTGATGGTGGAGTACCCGGCGGCACCGGGCTCGAGGACGCGCTTGATCGGCCACGTCCTGCCGTCGTCGCACGACATCTTCACGGTGAGGTTGCGCCGGATCCCGTTGTCCTCGGTGTTGCTGAAGACCAGCCACTTCGACCGCGGATCGGACGCGGGCGCGTCCGGCGCGAAGCGCATGATCGCCCCGTTGTTGCCGGGGTCGGTCAACTCGGTGTCCTGGAGGAGCCCGTCGTAGGTGACGCCGCCGTCGTGGGAGAGAGCGACCTTGCGGTAGGGCGCGGAGCGCACGTTGAGCATCACCGTGCCGTCCGAGAGCTCGACGGTCTTGTTCTCGTCCGCCCCCGGGCCGACGAGCTCCCCCATGTGCCAGGTCTCGCCCTGGTCGTCGCTGTAGGCGCTGGCCGCGTAATTGCCGCCCTTGTGACGGACCACGTACTGCTGGATGAGACGCCCGGCGTACGTGCCGTGCCGCAGTTGGATGCCCTCGCCGGAAGAGGCGAACATCCCGCCCCAGCCAGGGGTCTTGATCTGCGACGTGATCCGGCGGTGCTTCCAGGTGCGTCCGTCGTCGTCGGAGTAGCTGTAGTCCGCGTGCAGCACGTTCGGGTCGTCGGGGTCGGTCCCGGTGCCCGAACCGATGTAGCCCTGGTTGACGGAGGCCGCGTAGAAGACGAAGACACGTCCGGTCCGGCGGTCCACGAGCAGGCTCGGGTCGCCGTATCCCCGGGGTGCGGCGTCCTGGCGGACGATCTGCTGCGGCTGCCAGGTACGGCCGCCGTCCGTGCTCCGTCTGATCACCATCGCGATGTTGCTGGGCACGTCGGCCATGCTGGGCCGCCCGTCGTACGCGGCGATCAGCGTGCCGTCGACGGTCGTGGTGAGCGCGGGAATGCGGTACTGCGGGAAGCCTCCCTCGCCCCGGTCGGCGAGGTCCTGCCGCGCGATGTGGCTTGTCTGGCCGATCCCTGGAGGGCCGTCGGCCTGCGCCGGCACGGTGGCGAGGCCGGTCAGAACCACGGTCGCCAGCAGCC
Organism: Streptomyces atratus; assembly: GCF_040655115.1. Classification (GTDB taxonomy): domain Bacteria; phylum Actinomycetota; class Actinomycetes; order Streptomycetales; family Streptomycetaceae; genus Streptomyces; species Streptomyces atratus_D. The sequence continues at coordinate 85,318 of NZ_JBFAJH010000018.1, forward strand.
GGGCGAATTGACGTTTCATGAAGCGGAACCCCTTCTCGGGTTCGATGCTCGGGCGCCGAGAGCACCTCAACAACGGACCTCTGACGTCAGATGTCTATGCGTGCCGGAACGTATAGTGGTGTAGACCACACGTCAAGGTGTTGCGGCTGCCCGGGTTCGCCTCCGGCTCCGGCCGGCTGTGGGGCTCGTAAAGTCATTGCTGCTGGTCAGCAACCGTCTCCAGGCTCGTCGGTGGGGACTTGTAGTGCTGCCCTGGTGATCGTGTCCCTGCTCTGCCGCACCGCCCGCGCGCTGTTGTCCGTCCCCGTGGTCCTACTGCGCCGAGACACCGCCAAGGATGTTGAACTGCTGGTGCTGCGGCACGAGAACGCCATCCTGCGCAGGCATGTGAAGGGCAGGGTGCGCCATGAGCCGGCCGACCGGTTCCGGCTCGCCGCCCTCACTTCGCTGATACCGCGTGGCCGCCGTCTTCCCCGCCACTCCCGGTACTTTGCCGGGGCCTGGCACCGCAAACCGATCGCCAGGAAGTGGGACTACTGCGCCCGCAGCTCCCGCACCGGACGGCCGCCGGCGGCGGCCGCGCTCAAGAGTCTCGTGCTGCGCCTGGCTGATGAGAATCCCCGCTGGGGCCACCGCCGCATCCAGGGTGAACTGGCCCCGGGCACCCCATCGCGGCCTCCACGGTCCGGAGGATCCTGCACGCAGCAGGCACCGGCCCGGCCCCGCACCGCTTTGGCCCCACCTGGCGCGGTTTCCTCACGGCGCGGGCTCAGGGGATCCTTGCCGCGGACTTCTTCCCTGTCGACACGGCCTGGGGCAAGCGCCTGTACGCGAGGGCGTTCATCGAGCACGGCACCCGGAGACTGCACATCACCAAGGTGACCGCGTACCCCACCGCGCAGTGGGCGGTACAACAGGCCCGGAACATCGCTGCCGGCCTCGGCGAGCGGGGCGCCGGACCACGGTTCCTGCTACGCGACCGCGACAGCCAGGTACACCGACGCCTTCGATGCCGTCTTGACCGCCCGAGGACACGCAGGTGCTGCTCAGCGCGCCCCGGGCACCGGGCATGTACGCGCAGTGCGAACGCGTGATCGGCACCATCCGCCGCGAGGCCCAGACCACGTCCTGGTCCTGGGCGAGAGCCACGCCAGGAAGGTCCTGACTGACTGCCAGGACCCGTACAACGGACACCGGCCGCACCGATCCCGGCAGCAGCTATCGCCCAGCGCGACCGAGCAGCCCGCAATCGTGCACGACCTCGACGACCGAAGCCTGCTCCGCACCAGGGTCCTCGGCGGCATCATCAACGAGTATTGATACGCCGCGTGACCTGCAACGAAGACTTTTCGAGCCCCACAGGAGTTGGAGCAGATACGGCGGGCGTCAGCGGCCGAAGCAGTGTGCCGAGGCGGCGACGTCGTCATGGTCGAGTGAGTCGAGCAGGGCTTGCAGTTCGGCGATGGTCGGGTAGGAGCTCTGGGCTCCGCGGCGGGTGGCGGCGCAGGCGGCGACCGCTGCTGCCGTGTGCGCGGCGTCGACGACGGTACGGCCGTCGGCAAGGCCCGCGAGTACCGCTCCGAGGAAGGCGTCCCCGCAGCCGGTGGTGTCGACAGCGCTGACGGTGATCGGCGCGATGCGGACGACGTGGGCCTGAGTGTCGGGGCCGACGCCGCCGGCATGGTTCAGCACCATCGCGCCGCGGGCTCCTGCGGTCACCACCGTGCGGCGGATACCGAAGCGTTCGAACAGCACACGGCAGATGTCGTCCCACGACTGTTCCGCCAGTTCGGCTCCCACCATGTCGGCGAGTTCGAGTTCGTTGAGCACGAGCAGGTCGACCATGGCCAGTAGGTCCGGGTGCGGTGTGCGATAGGGCGAGGGGTTGAGCACGACCTGGCCTCCGGAGCTGTGGGCGATCCGAGCCGCGGTGAGGAGCACCCGGTCGTCGACTTCGAAGGCGAGGCCGAGTACTGCAGCCTGGGCGATGGTCTCTCGGGCAAGTTCGATGTCCCGGTCGCACAGGACTCCGTTGGCTCCCGGGGAGACGACGATGGTGTTCTCGCCTTCGTGGTCAATGGTGATCAACGCCGTGCCGGTGGCGACGTCCGAGAAGGACTGCACCCGGGAGGTGTCGATGCCTTCCCGTTCGAGCGCGCCGCGCAGGATGCCGCCGTGCTCGTCGCGGCCGACCGCGCCCACCATGCTCACGGATGCGCCGAGGCGGGACGCGGCCACTGCCTGGTTGGCCGACTTGCCGCCGGAACCGATCACCAGGCCGCCGCCGCGCACGGTCTGTCCCGGCTGGGGCAGGTGCTCCGTGGCAACTCAGGTCTGCGTTGATCGAGCCGACGACACATACGGTGCGCGTGCTGTGGGGAGAGCGTGTCGTGTCCATGTGAGTGTGCTTTCCGTTCGATCAGTGCGATGGGTGCCCGGATGCACCAGGTGCGGAGGGCGGTCCGCCTGCGGGTCCGGTGGGGTGGCCTGCGTCGGTTGTGTCGCCGCGCTCCCTTGTGCGTCCTGCGTCACGGGGCGTCCCTGGGCTGCGGGCTGGCCAGAGCGCCGGTTTCCGCGGGCTGCTCTGCGAGTACTCCCTGGACCAGCCCGCGCACCACCTGGGTGAGCGCCCTCGGGCCCCGTCCATGTCCTCGTCCTTGGAGAACTCGCGTTCACCGTGCGAGACACCGTCGACGCTGGGGGTAAAAGCATCACGGTGGGGTCCATCGTGTTCAGGGCAACGGAGTCGTGGCCGGCCATCGTCTGGACACCGCGGACGGAGAGTCCCAGGTCGGCGGCTGCCTCCTCGGCCAGGAGCAGGTCGCTCTCGGAATAGCGGCGGGTAGGGCGGATGCCGAAGTCGGTGACGCTGACCTGAATGTTCCGTCCCCAGGCCGGCAGTTCGATCTGCCTGCGGAGCGAGCTGCCGGCTTCCAGGACGGATTCCCTGCTGTCGGAGCGCAGACCGGCCATCAGTTGCACCGTGCGCGCCGCCACGATCGGCGACTTGGGCTCGACGGACATCCGGCCGTTCGAGGGTCAGAAGCGTCAGATCCGTGTGGGCGGGCCGACGGTGCTGCCGGTCAGCGCGGCACCTCGGCTTCCACCGGGCGCGGGATGAGGAACGACACGGCAAGTGCCGCGAGGGTGACGAGGAAGCCGGCCAGGACGACGATCTGGTACGAGGTCCGGGTGTCGCCGAGCGACTCTGTGGCCTGGCGGACTGCGGGCAGGACGAGGAAGCTCAGGCCGGCGCCGAGGTTGAACGCACCGGCGTTCATGCCCGGCAGGAAGCCGGGGTTGGCCTTCGGGGAGAGGACGATACCGAGCCCGTTGAGCATGATGTTCGCGGTTCCCGCGTACGCGACGCCCAGGAGTGCTGTGCCCGCCACCATGACGGGAAGGCTCGCCAGGCCCAGGAACGCGATGACCGCGAGCGCTACGAGACTTCCGAGCAGACCGATCCGCAGCATTTTTCCGTAACCGAGCACAGGGGCGAGGCGGCCGCTGAACGGGCCGGCCACCCAGCCGAGCAGGGCGTAGGGGGTGAGGATGATCAAAGACATTTCCGTGGGACCGATCGCGAAGCCGGGCGCAGCAGCCTGAACATAGGCGGGCACGATCCCGTTGATCACCGCGAAGATGCCGGTCATGGTCATCACGGTTGTCAGCAACGGAGCCCACGTCGCGCGCTGGCGGAGGTGCACGATCTCGACCATGGGCTGGGCCGCCCGCTTCTCCACCGCCCAGAAGCCCGCGAAGGCCGCGACGCCAAGGGCGGCCAGCAGCACCGAGACGAGAAGCGTGCCGCTGTCGAAGGTGGCGACGAGACCGGCCGCCTGGTTGAGCGCGACAAGGACGGCGCCGACGGCGACGACGATGCAGAACACCCCGGCCCAGTCCATCGACGTGCCGGCTCCCGGGCGGGTCTCAGGTGCCTTGGCCGCGACGAGGACGGCAGCGACGACGGCGAGGACCATCATGATCCAGAAGAGGCTGCGGAAGCCGAAGTGCTCGGTGAAGTAGCCGCCGACGAACGAGTCAATCCCGGCCACGCCACCGTTGACGGCGGTGATGACGCCCAGGAGCGCCCCGTAGCGGCGCGGATCCGCCGTGGCAGACCGGAGCATCATGAGGCACAGCGGGACCGTAGGTCCGGACACACCCTGGATGATGCGCCCCACGAAGAGCCAGCTCACATCGGGGGCCAGCGCAGCGATCATGGAGCCCGCGGCCATGAGCACCATCATCCCGACGAGGACGCGCTTGCGGCCCACGATGTCGCTCAGCCGCGGCAGGAACAGTGAGAAGAGCGCCGCAGCTGTGAAGAACCATGTCTGGGTCAGGTCGATCACGGCCTGGTCGGTGTGCAGCTCGCGCGCCATCGACACCAGCGCGGGGCTGAGCATCGATGCATTCAGCTGGAAGGCCACGCACGCCGCGAGGAGCGCTACGGTCAGGACGCTGGTTCTCGTCACCGACGTTTCGATACTTGGGCTCGTCTGCACGCTCATTCCGCGGACACCTCCGAGGACGGCTCGCCGATGTTCCTCACGGCGTCGACGACGAGGTCCCAGAACCTCTCACGGTCCAGCTCGACGGCCACCGAGGTGTTGCAGTTCTCCGGTGCCGGGGAACGGAAGTCGGCGACGGTCATGCCGAGGGTGAGCGTGCCGGTGAGTTCGATGTCCACGGGGACGCGCCTGGTGGTCATGACCGTGGGGTCGATGACGTAGGCGACGGCGCACGGATCGTGCACGGGCGGGTGGTCGAAGCCCTGAGCGTCCTTGTACGTCGCCGCGAAGAAGTCCATCAGCTCGACGACGAACTTCGCAGGACCCGTGCCGATCGCGGCGAAGCGCTCGACCACATCCGGCGTTGCGAGGGCCTGATGAGTGAGGTCGAGGCCCACCATGACGACAGGCCAGGACTCGTTGAAGACGATGTGAGCGGCCTCGGGGTCGATCTTGATGTTGAACTCCGCGACGGCGCTCCAGTTGCCCACGTGGTAACCGCCCCCCATGAGGACGACCTCGCGGACCCGCTCGACGATCCGCGGCTCCTTCCTGGCTGCCATCGCGATATTCGTCAGTCCCGCCGTGGGGACGAGGGTCACGGTTCCGGGCTCATGGGCCATGACCGTGTCGATGATGAGGTCGACGGCGTGACGCGGATCGAGCTCGAACGCCGGCTTGCGAAGGTCGGGCCCGTCGAGCCCCGAATCGCCGTGGATATCCGGCGCGATCTCGATCGGGCGGACCAGGGGCCGGGAGCAGCCGGCCGCGAACGGGACCCCGGTGATACCGGCGACGGCAGCCACGGACAGCGCGTTGCGTGTGACCTTCTCCAGTGTCTGGTTGCCGACCACGGTCGTCACGGCCAGCAGCTCGATGCTCGGGTTTCCGTGGGCCAGAAGGAGGGCCACTGCGTCATCGTGGCCGGGGTCGCAATCGAGGATGATCTTGCGCGGACTGGATTCATGCGGGGAAAAGGACATGGCGTTGCTCCGCGTCGTCGGGAACTCGGGCTGCTACAGGCGGCCAGGGGGATCACACGACTGTGACACCGGCAAAGATTCACGTCAAGCGTTTGACGTCAAGCGTTTGACGTTAAGCGTTTCACCCCATGGTGAGGCAGGGCAGGACGCCCCCAGTACAATGCGGCACATGGATACGGCCGACGGCAGTCCGCTCACCCGCCCCGCAGGCTCCCGGCGCGTGACGGCAGCGATGGTCGCGCGTGAGGCGGGGGTCTCGACCGCCACCGTCTCACTCGTGGTCAGTGGCAAAGCGCGCGGGCGTGTCTCTGCCGCGAACAGGGAGAAGGTCGAGAACGCAGTCGCACGCCTGCGTTACGTGGTGGACACTGCCGGCAGCTCCCTCTCCAAGGGGTTCAGCCCCGTGGTCGTACTCATCGCAACGGACGTCACCAACCCCTTCTACGCCGAGCTGATCTCCGCCGCCCGCGCGGCGCTCGGCGATCGGTACGAGCTGTTGTTGTCCGTGAGCGACCCCGGCAGCCCGACCAACCCTGCCAGCATCCCCCGCCTGATCTCGCAGCGCCCAGCAGGCTTCCTCATCGACGCCCCGAACGCGGAGCTGGTCGCGAGCCTTCCCGCCGGAACACGGGCCGTTCTGCTGGATGCCCCCGGGCTCAACACCGCCTGGCCCACCGTCAACCTCGACGTAGCGGGCGGCGCAGCCGAGTTGGCCCGCCATCTCGCGGGCCTCGGCCACCGGCGCGTCGCCTATCTCGACAGCGTCGTCGAGGCAGAGACCTTCCGGGTGCGACGTGAGGCGTTCTGCGACACGGCAGCGGATCTAGGGCTTGAGGCCGGCTATCAGGCCAGCTCGCTCACCGCTGTTGACGATGCCGCCAATGCCTTCGCGAAAGTCTGGCCCGCGTGGCAGGCCGCCGGCATCAGCGCGGCGGTCGGCTGCACCGACACCCACGCATACGGGATCCTTGCGGCCGCCCGCGCGGCCGGTGTGAGCGTCCCCGGTGTACTCGCCGTCGCCGGCTTCGACGACCTCCCGTATTCGCGCCACATGAGCCCGAGCCTTACAAGCGTGCGCCTCCCCGCCCGTGAACTCGGCGAGGCGGCGGGCAGGGCCCTGCGCGCGATCATCGAGGGCGGGAACCCCGCAGACGACCAGGTCATACTGACAAGCAGGCTCATCCTCCGGGAATCGACCGTAGGGGCTCTGTAGGACTGCCCCTGGCCGGGCAGCCCGCACCGGCCCACGGAAGCAACGCATTCTGATCGGCCGATGAGTGACGCTGCGGCGACCGGGTGCATCCATGGCGATGCGGGCCATCCCTGATCTTGCGTGGGTATCCCCGGCTTCAGCCGGGGAGGGAAGCGCATCCTTGGTCCGGAGGCGCGAGGCGCCGGAGTTCGCTGCGCCTTCGGGGTGGCGGTCACCCACGCCGACGTGACGGGTACGGGTACGTACCCGTACTCTGGAGGAATAGGAAGGAGTACGACAATGTCTGATGCCAATGTCCGTATCCCCGAAGAGGCCAAGGACCGGCTCGCCGCGATCGCAGCCGCTGAGGGGCTGTCACTGCGCGCCTATCTGGCTCGTCTGGCCGAGACCATGCTCACCCCGGCCGAGCGTGCCGAGCGTGCCGAGAAGGCCCTGGCCGCACTGAAGGAGTGGAACGGCTACGCACCCACCCCGGCCGAGCAGGACGACCTGGACAGTGAGCTGGACCGGCGCCTGGCCCAGGTGACGAGCCGGTGACCGGCGCCATGCATATCGTCCTGGACGAAACGGCGATGGCCGCGGCCGGTCAGGGCAACATCCTCGCCTCCCGTCTCATCCACCGAGCCCACGCCGAATCCGGCTGGTTCCTGTACGCCCCGGCGTGTGCACTCGTCGAAGCCGACCGCGCACGGCCCGGCACAGCCGAGCACCTTGCCGCACTGCCGGGTATCACCGTCCTGGACCTGGACCTGGCCGCGGCCCTGGCCCTCGCCCGGCAGAAAACATGGGCTGCGGCTCACAGTCAGTACGCAGCGCAGCCCACACCCGACCGCCCCGACGGAGCGATCATCGCCACCACCGCCCCGAAGCGGTGGCAGGGCGAGCCGGTCCGCGTACTGAACCTCAACGCCTGATCCAGCCCCTCCGTGTGACGGCGCCGCCCAAGGCGAGCCCTGCGCGGTGCCAACTACGAAGTGACGAAGCATCCCGCTCGCCAACCGCCGGGTCTGCCCAGGCGTGAGTGGTGTGCATCCGGCGAGGGCACCGGCCCACGGGGCCGCGGGCGGCGAATCGATAGATGAGCGAATGCCCTTGGAAGATGGGCGACCCGTCGGCACCCACGAGGTAGGAAGCGTCCTCGAGGTAGCGGCGCAGGCGCTCGTGGGCGGGGACGGTGCCCTCGTGAGGACCAGTGATGAGGTCGACGAGGACGGGGCAAGTGTGCATCGCCCAGCCGCAGTAGTGGTCGAAGGTCACGTGCGGGCCGTCGCGGTACCACCCGTCACCGACCCGGAACTCCTCCAGTCGGGAGCGTTCCCGCTCCAGCTGGTCGCACTGGTCGTCGGTGAGTGGAGTACCGACCGAGGCGAGGAACTCGCCGACGGCGATCCGGAACCAGTACCAGTTGTTGTCCGGGATCTGGATGTCGAAAGCCCCGCTCATCCATTCGATGACCTGTTGCTGCGCCTGGGGGGACAACGCCGCCCAGGCGCGGTCCCGGGCCAGACCGGCCGCCGCCCCTGCCGCGCACACCGCGGCGCCGGCGACGGATCACGAGGTGCACAAAAGGGCGGTCCGCCTCGGACGGACCGCCCTCCTGCCTCTTGACTACGCCTTGGCGGCTACCGCCGAATCACGCGGCGGGCGAGCCGTAGATGCCCATCTCGTAGACCGAGTAGCCCCAGGTCGTCTTCCGCTTAACGCCCTGCATTCGGACATACTGCACCGCGCTGCCGGAGTTGATCTTGATCACGTCATTGCCGCAGCTGTCGGGGTGCTGGGTGGCCGCCTCGCTCCAGTTCGTCCCATCCAGGGAGGTCTGGATCTGGTACTCCGTCGCGCAGGCGCCCTCCCAGGCGAGGGTTACCGCTGCGACCTCGGCGGGGGCGGCGAGCTTCACCTGGACCCACTCGTTGTCGCTGTAGCCGGATGCCCAACGGGTGCCGAGCTGACCGTCGTTGACGTACCGGGCCGAGAGCCGGTCGAGGTTCTGCTCGACGCTGGATGCGCTCGCCGTGCCCTTCAGCGCGAGGTTCTCCGAGCCGCCCGCGGCATCCCACAGCTGAAGCCGGATGTCCGCCTGGATGAGGAAGGAGTCGAGCACCCCGTCGCCGACCTTGGGCTGGGCCTTGCCCCAGGTGTTGCGCGCCGGATCGACCCGTACGGCCCGGGCCTGCTTCTGCAGAGCCTCGGAGTCGGCGAGCAGCACCTCGGCCTTCTCCTTGTCACCGGCCTGCCGGGCTGCGAGCGCGTCCAGTGTCTTCACCATCGACATGCCCCACAGCTGGGTGGCGTCCAGCCAGGGCTTGGCATCGGCGGCGAAGCCCTGCTCCACCGATCCGGCGCGGATGGCGGCCGGGGCGTCCTCGATTTCGCTCGCGTAGGTGCGCAGCGCCTTGATAGAACTGGTGCGGTCGCCCGCGTCCCATGCCTTCCAGAACTCGGCTACCCGGCTGGCGAGTTCGGGTGCCTGGGACTGCCAGGGGGTGGTGCCGAAGGTCGGGGCCAGGTGTTCCAGGTCGGCGAAGACGAGCAGCGCGTCGGTGGCCCGGCGGTCACCGCCCGCGAGGTAGGCCATGGCGCGCGCCCAACTCGCCTTCGCGTCGTACGCCTTGTCGTTCCAGGTGAAGTCCGCGGCGCCGAAGACCGCGATCTTGCTGGCGTACGGCTGGTTCATCGGGTTCGCGACGATGCCCGAGAGATGCTCGGAGAGTCCCGCCTCGCGCTTGTCGTACGGGGCGAGCAGCAGCCGGCCGCTGGTGTTGCCGTAGTCGTTGACCGGGTAGTTGTCCCAGACGAAGACCTTGCGGCCGAAGAGCTTCGAGGCGCCGTCGGCCTGCTCGTTGGTGATCGCGGGCGGTACGACGTCGGTACCGGTCCACATGACGACGACCGCCGGGTCCAGGGTGGCCCGCATCGTCTGCTTGTAGCTGGTGTCGGTGAGGTCGCCGTACTCGGTCGGCACCATCTGGAGCGGGCGGGCGTCCTCGTGGGTGGCGATGAAGTTCCGCTGGAGGTCGTTGAGCAGGTCGACCTGGGCCTTCGCGGCCGCGGTGCGCCCCGGTTGGCCGTACGCCGCCTGGTCGGCCGCGCAGTTCCACCTGGTGTAGCTGATGTCGTCCAGCGGGATGGAGAAGGACCGGGTGCCCAGGTCGTAGAGGGCCTGGAGCTTGGCCTTGAGGGCCTTGCGGTCGTCGGGGTTGGAGTAGCAGATCGATCCGCCGGGTGAGACGGCGAAGGTGAAGCGGACGTGGTTCGCGGTGGCCCGGTTCACCAGCTCGCCCAGTTCGGCGAGTTTGTCGGTGGGATAGGGGTCACGCCACTTGTCGCGGTGGTAGGGGTCGTCCTTGGGCGCGTAGATGTAGGTGTTGGCCTTGACGTCGCCGTAGAAGTCCATCTGGTCGAGCCGTTCGGCGTGCGTCCAGGGCTGACCGTAGAAGCCCTCGATGGTGCCGCGCAGGGGCATCGAGGGGTAGTCGCTCGTCTGTGCGCCCGCCACCTGCCAGTCGTCGCCCTGGCGTTGGAAGAGCTGACGCAGTGTCTGCACCGCGTAGAACTGGCCCGTCGCGTCCGTGCCTCCGAGGGCGACCTGCTGGTGCGGGGCCTGTCCCGACACGCGCAGGGCGTAACCCTCGGCGTGATCGGACACGGCGGTGTCACCCAGCGCGCGTGCGATGTCCGGGCGTTCGGCGGATCCAAGCCTGATGGTGAGCAAACCGGCTGCTCCCGAGGGGACTTCGCCGGGGGCGACGACATCGACGCGCGCGGCGCCGTGCTTCTTCAGTTCGCGGATCAGCCGGTCACGGGCGGCCGCGTCCGTGTGGTCGTCCGCGACCACGAGCACCCGGCCCGTTACGGTCGCGTCGCGTCCGGCGCGGGAGATGGACTGCGGGGTGGGGGAAACCGGTGGCAGGGGGCCGGCGTCGGCCGAGGCCGCGTCCGGGGCTGGCTGGGCACTGGCGGCGTGCGGCAGCACCCCGAGCACCATGGCACTTGCTATTGCGAACATTCCGGCGGCGATCCTGCGGCGTGCCATAAAGATCTCCAAGGTGGTCTAGACCGCAACGACCGCAAAAGGTTACTGCTGAAACTCAGTTCACTGTCAACAGGTCCGACCTATTGGATTAGACCACTTGAGTCGCTACGTTTCGCTGGAGCCAAACCACGGAGTCCAAGGCAAACACGATGAAGGGGAGAGCTCTATGATCAACCGCAGGTCGGCCGTAGCATGCGGCGCGCTCACCACGTCGGCCCTGCTCAGCGGCGTCGGGGGGCCGCCGAGGTGAGGCGTGCCGCAGGGTACGCATCCGGGGTCGGGGACACATCCGCGACACCCACGATCCCGGCCGTACGCGATGTCGCGGCGGCGCCGGGGCGCTGGCGGCCGGGCCCCGCCACCCGCGTCGTCCTGGTGCTGGGCTCCGCCGGGCGGCTGCGCGACGAAGCCCGCACAGTGGCAGCCGAGTTGGTCCAGGAGGGCCATCTGGACCGGTCGCCGCAGATCGTGGTGAAGCCACACCCCGCGCCTCACGACCTGGCCCTCCAGCTCGGCCGGGTGCCCGGTTCGGCATCCCCCGAGGCGTATCGCGTCGAGACGGCCGTAGGTCGCGGCGACCGACCCGGCGGGCAGCACCGGGTACTCGTCGGTGGTGTCGTTCGCCCGGCCGCTCGCCGTGCCCTACTTCAGCAGGTCGCAGAACCGGCCGGAGGACGGTGGCGGCGTCGACCTGTCCTGGCAGATGTCGCCGTACGCACCGACGGAGTTCCGGGTCCACCGCGAGGAGCGCCGCTTCGACGACGCGACCGGCACGTTCGACGTCGTCGACTCCCGGGTGGTGCCCTGCGCCCCAACGCTCACCGACACCGCCTACGGCATCCGCCACACGTACGTCTGCACCGACACCACGGTCACCCCGAGCCCGTCCGAAAGCTTCTACGTGTACTGGGTGACCACCGTCGACGCGCTCGGGCGGGAGTCGGGGCCGTCCGCTGCCCACTCGCTCTCCTACCGTGACGGCACCGCCCCGCCGGCCGTCACCGGGTTCACGGCCACCGCCACCGAGTACGGCACGGTCCTGGACTGGGAGGACGGCCCGGCCGCCGACCTCGCCCAGTACAGCGTATTCCGGAAGAGCACGAAGGACGACGGCACCGAGTACACCTGGGTGGGACAGACCAAGCCGGGAACGACCCGGTTCGTCGACACGGAGAACCTCCAGGACGGCGAGAACCACACGTACTTCGTGGACGCGTTGGACACCTCGGGCAACTCCGTCCACAACGTGGCCGGCGACCCCTACGAGACGGCGCACACCACCGTTACCGAGTACGACCTGCGGCCCACCGCGAAGACGCCGGCCGACTGGCTGGTCTCCGTCAAGGCCAAGGCCGATCCCGCCGCCGGCACGGTCCAGCTCGACTGGGACCTGTCCTCCGCGTACAACCGGACGGACATCACCGGATACCGGGTCCACCGCTGGAACCCGGCCACCGCCGCGTACGAGCCGCTGACCGCGGACCCGGTCACCGGCCTGTCGTGCACCGACACCACGGCCACCGCCGGCACCACGCACTTCTACTGGGTGACGGCGCTCCACGCCGACGGCACCGAATCCGCCCCCGGCGACGCCTGGGTCGCCCTGGCTCCTCAGCAGTCCGAGTAAGCACTACGAAGGGGCCCGGAGAGCGGGCGGTTTCCAGGAGTCGTCGCAACACGTGGTTGTGTTGATCAGGCTGCGAGCAGTTTATGCAGGCGCTCGGCTGGGGTTTCCCAGCCGAGCGTTTTGCGTGGGCGGCCGTTGAGTTCGGCGGCGACGGCGGCCAACTGCTCCTGGGTGAGCTTGTCGCGCCTCGATTTGGTGTTGGAGACCCATACGCCCAGCTTCACGGCCGTCGGCTCGTCTTCGCCGTCGACCGTGATCTGCTCACGGTGGCCGCGTGGTACGGGCCGGTGGGGCGCCTTCCCGTTCCACCACCCGCAGCTGCACGAACTGGGCCAGCACGGCCGGGTCGCGTTCCTCCCTGAACCGCAACACCCCGGCCGCCGCTGGATCGGGTAGCCGCCCGTAACGAGCCCGAGGGCGCACGGAGCGGCGTGGTGTCACAGGTCCGTGCTTGACTGCCCGGTCATGGACGAACAGGAACTGCTCGCTGCCGTTCACACCCTGGTGGCTCACAACCGGCAAGACGTGGTGTGCGGCCGGGCCGGTCATGGTGCGGACCATGTCTGCCTGCCGGCGGACGAGGTTGTCGATCTGAGGGCTTTGAGCAAGGAACTGACCGCCCGGTACGGGCGTTTGCGTAACCTGGCCATGGGCGGGTACGTCGATCCGACGGTGACCGGACGCACCGGCGCACCGCTCCTCGCCCCTTTCGGGGACCAGGTCGCCGAGATGCGCGCGTGGAAGCACGCCGACTGGTGGATCGGCTGCGGTGCGGTCCGCGCCGACGGGGTGGTGAGGCCGGTGGTGTTGGTGGCCGGGCAGGCCGTACAGCAGCAGCCGGACGCGGAGGCGGCACCTCGGCAGCCGGGCACGCAGGTCGAAACATCGCAGCAGCAGCCGGCGGCGAAGGCCGTACCGAAGGAGCGGCCGTACGGGCCAACGGAGGAGACGTCCTGGGTGGACCAGGTCGTCGCCGTCACCGGATGGACACGGGAGCGGGGCGGCACCGCTGTCGACTGGGCGACGGTCGAGTCCCGCCTCGGGACAGTGTTGCCCGGAGACTACAAGGAACTGGTTGAGCGGTTCGGCTACGGCGACTTCGACGACTACCTCGGCCTCCTGGTTCCCGACGGCCCGCCCGGCAGCCTCGACCTCGTCGAATTCAACGAGTTCTGGGCCCGGACGGCCGCAGAGGACGGTGGCGGGCCATGGGAGCCGTACCGCCTCTACCCGGCCCCGGGAGGCCTGCTGCAGTGGGCGAGCACAGAGCAGCGGACCTCGTTCTACTGGCTCACCGAAGGCGCCGCCCCCGACCGGTGGTCCATCCTCGTCACGGGCGACGACCACAGGGAGTGGGACCGGTTTGACAGCTCGACCGCGGAGTTCATCCACTGCCTGCTCACCGACCCGCAACACCCGTACTCCACCGCGTGCTACTTCGACCGGCACTGGTTCACGAGCTACGAGAACCCGGACAGGGAGGACGGCTAGTACTCCAGCCGGACTTCTTCATTCGTGCTGGTCAACGGCTTGGGCGTGGGAAGTGTAGCGGGCTGGAACGGGGGTGGAGCGGTCATTGCCGGGCCGTCCCACGAACGTGTGGCCGCGCTGCTTGTAGTGGCAACGGCGGGCCCGTGCTTGGTGGCGGCGACGTCAGTGGGACCACGTCATCGCGTGGTTGCGGTCCGGAGCACGGCGGTGGGGTCCACCTGCCAACAGATGTCGAATCTCGGCCGGTGTGAGGTCCACGAGGTCGGGTGTGTCCCGCTCAGTGCCCCTTTTTCCCGTTCCTGACTGGCCGGGACGGCGAGGAAAGCATGCGCGAGCATGGCGAGTGTGATGCGCCGGTACCAGCCCACGTAACGGCGGACTTCGTACTGGTCCGGGCCGCATTCGTTCTTCGCGCTCTGGAAGCATTCCTCGACCTTCCAGCGGCAGCCGGCGATGCGTACGAGGTCGGCGGCTGGGCCTCGGCGTTGCGGTCTTGGGGCTGCTCAGCACCGGGCGCTGGGCCTCGGGCACCGCCACGCGAGCGGCGGCATTGTTCGAGGAGGTGGACCGGGGTACGGACTTTCGAACCGTCCCTGTCGGCCGCAGTAGGATGCCGCAATACAATGGACTGGACGGTCCATTTTTGAGGAGGTGCGTGGCATGCGTGGCGAGCTCACGGCAAAGGGGAAGACGACGCGGAGCCGGATCGTCGAGGGGGCTGCGGCGGTGCTGCGGGAGAAGGGCGTTGCCTCGGCGACGCTGGACGACATCATGGCGCGGACCAGCACGAGCAAGAGCCAGCTGTTCCACTACTTCCCATCCGGAAAGGATGAACTCCTCGTCGCGGTGGCCCAGTTCGAGGCGGATCGAGTCTTGGAGGACCAGCAGCCCTATCTGGGCTGCCTCGACTCGTGGGAGGCATGGGAGCAGTGGCGGGACGTGGTGATCAAGCGCTACGAAGCGCAGGGGGACCGGTGTCCGCTCGGGTCGTTGTTCCTTCAGGTCGGGCGTTCGACCCCCGGGGCGCGGGCGATCGTGATCGAGCTGATGTGCCGTTGGCAGGAGAGCCTGGCGGCGGGCATCAGGGCGATGCAGGCGGCTGGCCGGCTTCCCGACGAGCTCGATGTCGACATGAGGGCTGCGGCGCTGCTGGCCGCGATCCAAGGGGGCGTGTCGATCCTGCTGTCGACGGGGCAGTCCACCCACCTGCGCGCCGCTCTCGATCAAGGGATCGCGGACCTGCGGCGCGCAGGCTGCGCCGTGGTGTGACCTGGCGTCGGCTGGATCACACGCCCAACCTCAGGCCGGGCGCCGATCGTGCCCAGCCGCAGCACCCCTGCCCTGCGCGTGGCACGTTCGCGGCCGGACGGGGAAACGGGGCAGGCAGCTCATCGAAACCACCACCCTCCTGGGCACCCCCGGGTCCATGCCGTGCGTCAGCCGGCGATGACGGCGACGGTGGTGCGACCGCCGTCGACGTCGAGCACGATGCCGTGCACGAATGAGGACTCGTCACCGGCCAGGTACACGGCGGCGTTCGCGATGGCGTCGGGGGTGCCCACCCGGCCCGCAGGGGTGCCCTTCATCATGATCTCGCCGGGGTGGACCTCTCCGGGTGCGGGCGTCAGCACCACGCCCGGGGAGATCGCGTTCACCCGTACGCCCTGCGGCCCGAACTCCGCCGCCCAAGCCCGGGTCAGCGTCTCCACGGCTCCCTTGGTGGAGCTGTAGAGGGCACCGATCGGAACGCCCAGGCGCGCGATCCAGGAGCCCAAGTTGATGATCGCCCCGCCGCCGGCCTCCACCATGGTGGGCGCCACGGCAGCAGTCAGGAAGAACGGGGCCTTCACGTTCACGGCGTAGACCCGGTCGAAGGTCTTCTCGTCAGTAGCCGCCGTGGTGTCGCCGGGGTAGATGCCGGCGTTGTTGACCAGGACATCGATACGGCCGCCGAGGACCTGCGTCGCCTCCTGGGCCAGTGTCCGCGAGGCGACGGCGCTGCCGTCCAGGTCGGCCTGCACGAAGTTGGCACGGCCGCCGCGTGCGCGGATCCCGTCGACGACTTCCTTGCCCCGCTCGGCGCTGCGGCCTGAGACGACGACGTGCGCCCCCTCGGCGGCGAAGGCCTCCGCGATCGCCCGCCCGATGTTGCTGGTCGCTCCGGTCACCAGGGCGGTCTTGCCCTCAAGCCGCATCGACATGATCCACTCCGTTGCTTGGTTTTCCACTGTGAGCCCGAACGGCCGAACCGCGCGCCGCCTTCGACCGAACGGGGCCCTGACAGCCAGGGCGTAAGCGCCACTGTGCGACGGAAATACTGGACTAGCAAGTCCAAAATTTCTCCAGTGCCTCGCCTCCGGGAGCCGGTGGCGGCCGGGCTGTCAGTGATCTCGGGTGGGTAGTGGTCCCTGACCGCAGGGGCGCAGGCAGAACCGTGAAGGCGTCGCGCCGTCTGCGTTAAAGTCGGCTCACCGGTGACCATGCCGTCGAGGGGCGTGACCATGTCGCGGGCGATCGGGATCCAGCAGCCGCCTCGCGCGACAGCCGACACGAGTGGGGCCGCCTCCGTGCAGCCGTCGGCCCAGTGACTGGTCAGGGACCGGACACCGTCCTCAGCGTGGTCGATGACGTTGCGCAGTGGTTGGTGTGGCTTCCGACCCAGTTGCCGAGGGCGGGGACGACGGCGAGTGAGCGCCGGGTTGGCCCTCGGTCAGGACCGGGAACGGGCCGCCGCCGCGTTCTCCCGCTGACCGCGTCCCGGCTCCAATCGGATCTCGCGCCCCTGCCAACGTCGGCGAAGCCAGCGGTCGTGGCTCGCGAGGACGATCGCGCCGGGGCCGGTCCTCAAGGCCTCCTCCAGTTCGTCGCACAGGCGCGGGGAGAGATGGTTGGTGGGTTCGTCGAGCAGCAGCAACTGGGGCGGACGGGCCACCAGGAGGGCCAGTGCGAGCCGCCGGCGCTGGCCGACGGACAGCTGGTCGACGGGTTTGTCCAAGTCCGCCGCGTCGGAAGAGCGTGACCCGCGCACCACATCAGCAGGGCCGGCCACCGCACACCTGGTCGGCCCTGCCCGTCGGCGACACCTTCCCTTGACGAGAAGGGCAACCACTCTGCGATGCTTTCGCTGCGTGAACCGGCCGCTGCCGGGCCCGGCATGACGTTTCACCAGATGCTCGAAAGGATCCGGTACGGGGGCGCGTATCCCACCCGGGAGCGCGCCGAGGACGTCACACGTGCCGTGCTGGCGGCCCTGGCCGTCAGCTCACCGGTGACGAACGCGTCGATCTCGCCGCCTGCCTCCCCATCGAGGCCGCCCGCGTCTTCACCAGCCAGATCCCCGACCGGCAAGAGCTCACCGGCTGGGGCTTCGTCAAGGGCCTTGCCACCCGCACCGGCGGCACCCTTGCGACCGCCCGCTGGGACACCGGAGCCGTCCTCGCCGTCGTCGGCCACGTGGGCGGCACCGGCCTCCTGGACCGCGGCCGACTGATCGTGGTCCGTCCTACTGGCCGGCACCAGTGGGCACACCTGGCGCCCTGTCTTCCTTGCAACGATGGGAAGGCAGGGCGCCCGTTCGCCGACCACCGTTGCATCATCAACGGGATCATCTATTGGTACCGCACCGGGATTCCCATGAAGAGATCAGCCCGCGAGGTGTTCGGCCCCTCGCAGACGGTATGGAGGTCCCGTCCGATTCGAGGTGGCAGCTGGTGGGTCGCTGACCTGTGAGGTTGCCAGGTGGTTTGAGAATGACGCCGGGCGCTGTTCTCAGACGAGTTGGCTCTCGTGGAAGGGGGCGCGCGCTGCGGGCCGCCTCCCCGGAACACCGGATACTCGTTCGGTCGCTTGTCAGTGAGGGCATGCAGAATGCGTCCATGAGTTGCGACTACCGGCCCGGTGACGTGCTGTTGCTGGAGTGCCCGTTCACTGAGACCGCCGTCACCGGGGTCACCCGTTACTACGTGTCCGTGCGGTGGCCGTGGTTGGAGGTGGACTCGCAGGCCGAGAACATCAGGTGGAACGGCCAGAGGGCGCTTCCGACGCCAGCGGCCCGCGAGTGGGAGCTCTTCCGAACGGAACCGGCGGAGACCGCACTGAAGCCGGGCGATACCTGCCTGGTGGGAATCCCCGCGACCGTGGTGCACGTCCAGGCGGTCCATCGCTTCGATCCGCCCCTGGTCACCGGCATGCTGCCCCGGCCCGCGTCCTACCTCGAGGTCCTGCAGCAGGGTGAGACCCATGATCCTGACCTTGAGGACCAGGGCTACGCGATCGATCCGGCCGGCGGTGAACCGATACGCATCGAGCTGTTCTTCCGTCCGTACGCCTTCCTCGAACCGGGTGATGAGGTTGCCGACCGGAACGGGCGCGCCTGGCGGTTCGATGCGGCCTGGGACTGGCACCCCTTCGACGGTGAGCAGTCGGGCACTCCGGCCTGGCCGCTGGCGCTGCTCTCCCGCCATGGTGAGCCGACACCGAAGGAGGCCGTAGCGGTCGCCCGGGCGACGGCGGTCGGCAGCCACGCGGACGAACTGGAGCGGTGGAGCGGACTCGCTCTCGCGCGACCAGCCGCCCATCAGCAGTAGCCTCGCGGGACCGAACAAGATCAGGTGGTAAGCGCTGCCAGCAGTCAAGATCACCCGGATAACGTTCACTTCACTTGGCGTGCAAAATGGTGAGAATCCGACAATGCGGATGAGGCCGAGTGAGAATCTGCCAGCTGCGCTACGACAGGACAATGGAAACGCCATCGCATACTTCGTTGCCCCGGAGCAAAGGGCCAAGATCGTGAGACAAGACGCCGTGGCCCGCGCATGAGACATGCCGAGAACGCGCAGGTCGCCACGACGGAACGGGCCATTCCAATTGCGGGCCTCCAGCACCCTGCACACCCGCCCGTTCCTCGAGTACGCCGTCGCCCTCTCAGAGCTCTACAACCAACGCCTCCTGGAAGAGATCTGTCGCGCGCTCGATCTGGCGACCGTGCCCCGCTACCCGACCGCCGGGCAGCGGCCCGTGATGGAACTCGCGGGGATCCCCGATCGGCCCATCGACTGGGCCGCCACCCGTAACAAGCCGGCTTTTAGTCTGGTGGTCCGGCTGTCGCGTCGGATGGGCGCCGGCTTACACGTCTCGGGTCGGTTCTGCTGGCGGGACCTGCGCCTTCCGGGGGCCGGTTCGGTGTGCCATGGGTTGCTACTCGCCGGATCCGGTGGTCTCCGTTGCGGAGTTAACGCCTCACGGGTCCTGCGTGGCTCTGGCGTGTGTCCGGGTGAGATCACGCCTGCCGAATGGTCTACCGGCGTGGCTTTGAGCAGTTGCAGGCGGTCCTTGCTGCTTACCGTCACCCGGGGAACAACTCCTCCCGGTCTTGACCATTCCGGGTCGGAGGGGCGAACCGAACAAGACGTTCGAAGACGAGCGGCACCGCCATCGGAGAAGGGTTCCGGGTGCCAAGGAGGTCGGCAATGGCGACACGAGAGCCATGGGCTCGCCGGACACGAGGAAGGACGCGTCGCACGGTCGGTGCCTGTGTGCTCGTTGTGGGGTGTGTCGTCGCAAGCTGCGTGCCCTCGGCCGCGGCGAGTTCGCAAGGGGGCGCGTCCCGCCTGTGCGCGACGACGCCCTTCCCTCCGTCGGAAAGCACTCCGCCACCAATCCTGTCGGGCAGCGACGTGTGGAGTTTCGTCTCCGAGCCGGGCCTTCACCCCATGCGGGTGACCGTGACGGCGAACAAACCGGGGACGGCTCGCGGGGACATCTTTGTCGCGCCGTTCAGCGCGGACCAGATGGTCGGCCAGACCGGGGCACTGATCAACGACAACTCCGGTGATCCGGTCTGGTTCCGCCCACTGCCCTCCACGAACCTCCAGAATGCCGACTTCAAGGTCCAGACTTATTACGACGGCCGCAGGGGCTGGGGACAACCGGTGCTGACCTGGTGGCAGGGCACCCTCGCGCTTCCCCCGGCGTATACGAACCTCCCGGCCGGTGCGCCCGAACCGGGCGGGTGCTACTACATCTACGACACCCACTACCGCCTGATCAAGACCGTTTTCGCGCATCACGGCTACTACCCGGACGAGCACGAATTCACTCTGACCCGCAGGGGCACCGCGCTGTTCATCGCTTCCAAACCGGTGCCCATGGATCTCACTTCCTATGGGGGTCCGAAGAACGGAGCCATCGAGAACAGCGAGGTCCAGGAGGTAGACCTCGCCACGGGCAGACTCCTCTTCTCGTGGAACGCACTGGACCACCTCGACCCCGCGGATTCCGAGGAGCCGGTCTCCAGTGCGTCGTCGTCCGACGGGGTGTGGGATGCCTTTCACATCAACTCGGTCGACGAGGGTCCTGACGGTCGGCTGCTGATCTCGGCCCGGAACATGTGGGCGATCTACGACGTCACCAAGAGATCGGGGAGGATCCGCTGGCAACTCGGTGGAAAGAAAAGCGACTTCACCTTCGGCCCGAACGCGGACTTCTTCTGGCAGCATGATGCCCGATTCCGGCCGGGAAACCGGATCAGCATGTTCGACGACGGCTGCTGCGACCTGCCCGACGGCGCCCCTGAACAGGTGTCGCACGGCCTGATCCTCAACCTCGACTTCCGCAGCCGGAAGGCGACCGTGGACAGGACCTACTACCACCAGCCACCGCTGGAGTCGCCGACCCAGGGAAACATCCAGGCCCTTTCCAACGGCAACGAATTCATTGGATGGGGTCAAAGCCCGTACTACTCGGAGTACGCGGGCGCGGGGAACATCCAGGGCAACGGCTCGCAGAACCGGCTTTACGACGCGAAGCTGCCGGGCTCCAACATCTCGTACCGAGCGTTCCGGAACGAATGGATCGGCACGCCGTACTACCCCCCGAGTGCCGCGGCACGGGTCGACGGCGGGGGCAGCGTCGTCTACGCCTCCTGGAACGGCTCGACGCAGACCAGAGCATGGCAGGTACTCGCCGGGTCCGACCCCCACGCCCTGTCGGTCGTTGTCAGACACGTCCCACGGTCCGGATTCGAGACAGCCGTCACCACGAATGCCTCCGGACCGTACTTCCAGGTAAAGGCGCTGAATGCGCAGGGCAAAGTCCTTGGGACATCCCACGTCGTGACGCTCTCCAGCCAACGGTTGACGAGGTAGACCAGAAAGGAGTCGCGGCATGGCTGAAGGGACCGCGCCACACCCTGATCCCACCCGCCGACCCCACCCGGGAATGCATGCCGACGAACGCGACGGCAAATGGTACGCCAAAGTACTGGAACCGGTCAGGGCCGTGACGAGCTCGCGGTCTTTGTCCCTCAGCTGATCGGGGGCGGTGCAGAGCAGGCTCTTGAAGCGGCGGGGCGGGACGGCTGGGCGGTTGGACTCGACACGCCCTTGGTTGATGTAGCGGTAGAGGAGGTTCGAGCTGCCCTGGTAGCCGAGGTTCTTGATCTCCTTCAGGAGCTGGCTGACGCTCACTGCGGGATCCTCCTCGCGACGGCGACGCAGGTGGTTGCGGTAGGGGCCGACCAGGGTGGGCCGGTACTGCGGGGCCTTCTTCAGCTGCTCGGGCTCGGGGACGTATGCATAGCGCTTGACGGTGTTCAGCGCCAGTTGCAGGCGGCGGGCGCATTCCAGCAGGCGGACGCCCTGGCCGAGCAGGTCGTGGGCCTGGTGCCAGCGCTCGCGGGTGGTCTCTTCGCGTACCCGGGCCTGGGAGGGCGGCGCGCATTTCGCCCAGCAGCCGGCGTGCGCGTGGACCTCCTTGAGAACAGCTTCGCCGAGGTTGTGCCACAGGTGCCAGCGGTCGGCGATCTGCGGCACCCCGGGCAGCGCGTCGGTGACGGCCTGCGCGTAGCCCGCCGCGCCGTCCCGGCAGACCGCCTCGATGCCGGGATGAGTACGCAGCCAGGCGGTCAGGGTTTCGGCCTTGCGGTCGGGCAGGACCTCGACGCGTGCGCGGGTTTCGGCGTCGATCAGGATCGTGGCGTAGCGGTGGCCTTGCCGCAGTGCGAAGTTGTTCACACCGAGCACCGTGGGCATCGCTACCGCGGGCAGGGGGATGCGTAACAAGCAGGTCAGCATGCTCGCCCACGACAAGGCAACAGCCGGGCCCCGGCTCTGCCGGCCAGGGCCGTCGCGACCGACGCGATCACCTTCTGCAGGAACGGGGTACGCCGCTGGTAGCGCACCGTCAGCCCCGGGACCTGCTCGACGAACGTGGTCTTGGAACAGCCCGGGTTCTCGCAGTACAAGCGGCGCACCGACACGTCGATCACCACCGGTTTCCCGCCGATCGCCTCGTCGGCGCCATGCCGCACGTACCGGCTGTGCTCCCACGCGCTTCCTGCCCGCAGTCCGGGCAGACCACCGAGATCCCGGCGGCGGTCCGCACCGTGATCCTGACCAGGCCGTCGCCTGTCTCTACCGCCTCGACCAACACCGAAGCCAGCTGGGGAAGCAGCGCCGTCAACTCGACATCACACGCCACCAGCCTCCCCCACCAAGGCACTTGCCGAGGCCGAAACCGCAAAGTCGATCAACGGCTACGAAAATCTTGGCAGAGCCTGATTCATGACACTCCCCCTCCGCGAGAACCGGGAGAACACAGGGCCCGGGCCTGATCCTCTCGTGGGGTCACAAGCCTGCAGTAGTGAGGATTCGATACATCTGGGTCGGCCGCAGCGCGGAGTTGGCAGCGGCATCGTCGGCGACCTGGGGATCCGGGTCTGAAAGCAGCTGCTCCAGCAACACGTCCGTGATGTTGGGGTGACGGGCGACCCCTCGGCGCAGGAAGGACTCGGCAGCGGCGGCGAGTTGCTGAAGGTCTGGGACGGGTAGTTCTGGGTCTTGCAGGGCGAGGTAGCGCACGTTCGGGCTTGGTTCGTCAATGAACGTCCGCAGCACGTGTCGGGGGAAGTTGGGGTGGTCGACGAGTAGCGGTCGGATGTGGAACACGTCGCCGTGTGCGCGTACCAGCCCTTCCAGGATCTCCGGTGGTGTGTCTGGCCGGCGGGCAGCAGCACGACGAACCACGAGTTCCGGGTCGTTGTCCAGCTGACGCCATGCCTCTTCAGGTAGGTCATGGCAGGAGGCCAGTACGCGCCGGAATGTTGTGTACCGACTGTCCAGGTAGGTCATCCGCTCGTTGAGGGGCGCTTCGCGCAGCCAGTCCGGTTCGGCGAAGTTCCAGTTCAGAGCCACCTCGGCCTCGATGCTTCCATCCGCGCGTTCGGCTTCTACGAGCGCGTACAGTCGGCCCCGGGTTTCGGCGTCCACATGGCGACTCTGCGCCGCCGCGACCCGCACGAGCGGGTCGACGATGTCCAGTAGCCGGGCAACCATCTCTGCCGATAGATGAGGGTTCCCGGCGACAGCCTGATGGACCTCCTCTTCCTCGATCTGCATGAGCTGCGCAAACTGCTCCGACGTGAGCGGGACGTAGCGCGCCACGTTGACGCGCACGGCAGGGTCGGTAAGGCAACGTTCCCTCCACTCAGGCGGGACACCCGGTTGCCTGTGCTCGGTGGCGGCTGCACGGACCTGCGGATCCGGGTCGGCGAGTAGTTCCACTTGCACGGCGAGAGGCCGGTCGTGCCAGGCTCGCGCGACCGCGGCGCGCAGGCTCGGACCGGGCGCGCTGACGAGTGCCGTCCGAGGCTGGCCGTAGGCTTCCTCCAGGTCATCGATGCCGATCGGCACCTTGCGGTCCACCATGTCGCGGACAAAGTCTGTGTACGCATCACGGATCGCCGGATCGGGATGCTCGGCGATCCTTCGGCGCATCTCCGGGGAGATCCGGTCCCCGTGAAGGCCCACCGCGGTGATGTCGTCGCCGTGCGTCAGCAGAGCCTCGACAACGGCGTCCTCCAGTTGCCCGTGACGCAGCGATATCCCGTGTCGGCCGGCCGTGTGTGTGGCCAGGCGTACCAGGACGTCCTGAGGGGCTGTTGGGTTCCGCCCCAGCCCGGAGAGTTGGGGGTGATCGAGGCTTGTCATGCGCTCAACCTAGTCGGGCCGCTGCGTGCCAGCCCTCCATCGGTCCTTGTCCGGAAGAGGGCATGCGGACTCACCGAACTCCTTGCCCGCGAAGTCCGCGACAGCGGCCGCGAGGTCGAAGTCGAGCACCTTCACGTCCACCTGCCGCGCGTGCTCAAGACGTCCGCCAGCACCCGCACCGCCAACCCCGAGCAGGAGACCGCCCGATGATCCGTCGTTTGTTCCGTCCCTGCGGCACCCCACCCGGCACCACTCCCTCCCCCGAGGACCAGGCCGTGGTCGATCAGTTCCGCGCGATGCTCACTGCCGTGCGCGACCCGGAGCCCTGGACGCCCGGCAAGGCCCAGGACGTCGCCGTGAGGGTCGGCCCGTTCATCGAGCGCGCGCATCCCCCGGCGACGACCACGGCACCGATTAGTCGCCGTCGCCCTGGTCCACCCCGACACCCCGCACGCCGCGGCCTACCTCCACGGCCACCAGCTCGGCTACACAGGCAAGGGCTGGCTGCGCTGCGAGACGACCGCGATCCTCGGGGCCTGGCAGCCGGCCTACGCGATGCTCACGCACGCCGCCGCTAACCTGCTCCTCCCCGACGACGTCGGCGTGGACCCAGCGCACTACGGCGTCCACGTCGAAGCCCGCCGCGCCGACGGCACCGGCCACACGCTGCTCCGCCTCGGGCCATACACCCAAACCTGGCTCGCCTCCCGCGACGCCGAACGCCTCAACACCGAGCTGGAGGGCAAGGCGGCCACCGTCATCTCCGGCTTCACTGTCACCGCGAAGGACACGCCGTTCGACGTCAGCGACCGCGAGAGATACGCCGACCCGTACGAGGCCGACGTCGTCGCGCTCCTGGCCGATGCCGTCGCGGGGGTGAGCGCCGCATGACCACGACCCTGTACGAGATCGAGACCAGCGAAGCCGAGGACGGCGGCCGGCACCCCGTCGAACAGCTCTGGCCCCCTGCGCCGACGACGCCGCCGACAGCGGCTTCATCACCCATCGCGGCCTGTACGTCACCGGCATCGACGACTCCATCGACGACCATCTCTACCCGGTCGCTTTCGTCGTGCTCGGGCACCAGAGGTGGGCCGACATCATCGAGGCAGCCGCCACGTACATGGCCCGCGTCCACGGCTGGCGCAACCTCCACCTCTACCCGGGCGACAACCCATCGGAGCTCATCCCCCGCATTCCGCGCGCCGTCCACACCCACGGCGTCTTCTTACGGCACCCGCACCCTTGTGCATAAGCGGTCAGTGACCGGCTTGCCGAAGCGGCCGGGGATTCCGGCTTGACCTTCAAGTCGGGTCGAAGGTTTACCGTCGGGGGCATGACGAGCTACCGCATCTCGCAGCTGGCCGAGCGCTCTGGTGTACCGGCGACAACGCTGCGCTTCTACGAGGACGCCGGGCTGCTGCCCGCCGACCGGACACCGTCCGGGTATCGGGTGTACGGCGAGGATGCGGTGGAGCGTCTGGCGTTCATCTCTTCGGCCAAGCTGCTGGGCCTGGCCCTGGAGGAGATCCGCGAGCTGCTGGAGGTCCGTGAGGAAGGGGTGTGCGCGTCCGTCCGGACGCGGATGCTGCCGCTGGTCACCGACCGGATCTCGGAGACCGACGGCCGGATCGCTGAGCTGCGCGCGTTCTCCGCCCACCTGACCGGTGTCCATGCCGAGCTGTCGGGCCCGGCGCCCGAAGGGGCGTGCGGTCCCGACTGCGGATGCGCCATGACCAGCACTCCGGCGGCCGGGCCCGTGCCGATCACGCTGTCGCCGACCCGCCCGGTCCAGGCTGCCGAGCCGTGGCGGGACACACCGGTCGCCTGCACGCTCGGCGCCGAGCTGGGCGAGCGCACCGAGCAGTGGCAGCAGTTGGTCGGCAAGGCCGAGCAGCGCGAGGAGATCGACGACGGCGTACGTCTGTCCTTCCCCGTCGGCGCCGAGCTCGCCGGTGAGGTCGCGGCCCTCGCCGCCGCGGAACAGGGCTGCTGCGCGTTCTTCGACTTCACCCTGCACCTGACCCCGACCGCTCTCCAGCTGGAGGTGCGGGCGCCCGAGTCCGCCGCCGGGATGCTGGCCGACCTCTTCGGAGCGACCGCATGACCACCCAGTCCCCCGATTCCCGTCCGTCCCGGCCCTGGGGCGCGCTCGGCGCCGGGGCTGCCGCGCTCGCCGCCTGCGCGGTGTGCTGCGCGGGCCCGCTCCTGGCCGTCCTCGGCGGCATCGGTGTCACTTCCGCGATCGGGTCGCTGTGGACGCCTGCCTTGGCGGTGCTGGCCGTCGCCGCCGGACTCGCAGCCCTGGTGGTGCGACGGCGGCGCCGGACGGCCTCGTGCCGCACGGTCCCGGCGCGGGCCGACCTCGGCATGCCGACCGTCGGCCTGCCCCCGGACACGGACGGCAGCAAGGCCGCTCACTGAGCGGGAGCCCCAGGTCAGGTCGGGCGCGAGGGCCTGTGAGGATGGAACGCGCGACCGCCACCAGACGGCTGGCGCAGCACGAAGGAGCAGTTCGGGTGCCGCAGCAGGGACCGCAGAGCCTGGTCGAGCGGATGAAACACCACCGGGCCGCGATCTACCTCGTGGCGATGGCCGCCGGCGGACTGCTCGGCTGGGCGGCACCGAGTCTCGGGCCGGGGCTGGAGCACGCCATCAACCCCGTGCTCGGCGCCCTGCTGTTCGTCACGTTCCTCCAGGTCCCTGCCGCTGAACTGGTGCGTTCGCTGCGCGACGGCCGGTTCCTGTCCGCCGCGGTGGTGGTGAACTTCGTGGTGGTGCCGCTGGTGGTCGCCGCGATGTTCGCGTTCCTGCCCGCCGACCAGGCGGCCGTGGCCCGCCTGTTCCGCCTCGACGCGCCCGCGGGCCGAGCCGTCGTCTTCACCGGGGCGACCCGCAACTCCCTCGTCGTTCTGCCGCTGGCGTTGGCCTGCCCGGCGACCTGGCCGTCGCCGCGGTCGTCGTGGTCACTCAGACCCTGGTCGAGGTCCTCGGCATGGTCGCCTACGTTCGCCTCGTTCCGCGCCTGGTGCCTACCGATGACCGCGTCGGTGACGTTTCCCGTCGCTTCCTGACGACTGCAGGCCCCACACGGACTGGCCGGGTAGCCGTCAAATGTCTGGCCACCCACGAAGTAGGAGCTCGGATACCAGCACGCGTGTGGCCGGTGCTGGCCGACTACGAGTCAACGTCACAGCGGCGGCCGGTGAGGGAGATGGGCGGCACCGCGAGGGACGCGGCGAAGGCCGGCGCCCCGCACGCTCTGGCGGTAGCGGACACGATCGACGCGTTCCGCCAGTCGCCGCCGCTGCCGACGAAGGCCGTCGCCCGCCGCACTACTTGCCCCGCCCCACAGCGATGAGGCCGAAGCCCGGGTCCTGGCTGCCCGGCCTTGCACCGTGCGCCCGGCTGCCTCGGCTTGGGCTCCTCCGGTGAGCACCCTGATTTCGGCCTGTCCGTGATGGTCACGCGGCAGCCGGGCCTTCCTCGCTCACGCTCATTACTGGTTGGCGATGACCGGGTGGAGATAGAAGCTCTCGTTCGGGGCGGGGAACCTCCCGAACCGGTCGGGCCACTGGATGACCCACGCGCCGTCGCCCCGGTCGTTGTTGCTGATGTTCGCGTACAGCCCGGTGGCGTTGTTGCGGAGCATCGTGAGGTTGGGGAGCCGCGGGTCGGGTGTTCGAGGGTGAAGTTCTGGGTGTCGCGCTGGTTGCCGCCGGAGCCGGGTACCCCGTCGATGTCGTGGCAGTCCCAGATGTTGAGGTAGTCGCCCCAGCCGGACTGCTGTCCACGGTTGACGTCGAGGCACTTGCCGCTGTCACTGCTCATGATCCGGTACATCATGCGCCCGGTGGATGTGGATGTTCCGATGGTCTGGAGGCTCCAGCGCTGGTTGACCGCTCCGTTGGCGTGGTACTGGACCACGTGCGTGCCGTTGGTGTCGTTGCCCTGGAAGACGTCCAGCAGGCGGTCGCTGTTGTCGGCGTGGATGGTCAGCTCGGGCGGGAGGGCGCCGGCCCGCAGCGCGGAGAAGTAGACCGGCCAGTGGTCGCTGCCGCGGTTGTCCCCGACGGTGGCCCGCCAGTCCTCGGTGTCCACGTTGCTGATCATGTAGTCGAGTTCGTTGCCGCTCTGCTGGGTGGCCTGGCCGCTGTTGTAGATGCGGGCGTCCGCGGGGAGGCCGAGCAGACGTGCCCGGTCCGGGGTGAGGTTGAAGTCGCCGAGGACGGCCCGGTGGTTGAGCCCGCGGCCGTTGGCTTCGTCGGCGACGTCCTGGACGAGCGGGCGTACGTCGAACCCGTTGCCGGACGCGGCGTGGACGGACGCGAACGCGACGTCGTCGGTGGGACGGGTTGCCATCAGCGCCGGGCGGCACATGCCCTCGATCTCCACCACCTCGCCCCGGACCCACGCCGTGGCGATCGCCAGGTTCCGCGACGTCGTGTACAGGATGTAGAGCTGCCGGGTCACACGCGTCAGCCGGGTCGTACGGTTCGGGCTGGAGGGCGATCGCGCCGGACAGCAGGCGGTGGGCGGTGTCGACGTCGCCGTAGCTGTTGAGCAGGTACAGCGCGGTGGCCACCGCGCCGGCCAGGGACGCGCCGTCCGGTGCGGCCCGGCGGGTGTCGTCCAGCAGGCGGGGTACGTCGCGCACCCCACCGGTGAGGATCGTCCCGAGGTACGCCGCCTGGGGCAGCCGCCGGGCCCGCTCGGCGGCCGCCGGACTCAGCTCGGCGGCGCGCACGAGCGCTGCCACCGCGTTGGGCCCGTCGCCGCGCCGGGCGCTGACGCCGGCGGCGTCTTCGAGCAGGGCGGCGATCTGCTCGTCGGGTTCGACCGCGGCCTGCGCCAGGTGACAGGCCCGCTGTTCGGGCACGCCGGTCCAGGCCTCTGCGAGCGCACGGTGGGCGCTGCGGCGCTGGTCGCTGGTGGACAGGTCCACCACCGCGGAGCGCATGAGCGAGTGCCGGAACGCCAGCCGCCCGGTGGCGTCGTCGACGCGCACGAGCCGGAGCCGCTCCGCGGGGGCCAAGTGCTTCAGGCCGCACCGTCCTTCCACCGCCCGGCGCACGATCAGCAGGTTGCCGCTGCCCTCCAGCGCCGCCACGAGCAGGAGGTGCCGGGTGGACGCAGGCAGACTCGTGATCCGGGAGGCGAACGTCGCCTGCAGGCGCTGGGTCAGCGGAATGCGCTTGGGCAAGGCGCGGGACGCGGTGCGCTGTGAGTCGGTGAGGGCGACGGGAAGTTCCAGGAGCGCCAGCGGATTGCCCTCGGCGTCGGCCATCAGCCGGCGGCGCACGCGCGGGGCAGCGCCGGGAAACGCCGGCTGAGCAGTTCCTCGGACGCGGCCTCGCTGAGTGGCCCCAGCTCGTGCAGCGGAAGCCCGCTGTGTCGAAGAAGCTCTCGTCGCCGAGCCGGACCGAGCACACCGTGCCCGCACCGGAGTTCGGGAGCCGGCGCACCACCCGGCCCAGGATGGCGGCACTGGCCCGGTCCAGCCACTGCGCGTCGTCCAGGACCAGCAGCACCGGCTGTTTGCGGGACAGGTCCGCCACCAGAATGACGACGGCCTCGGCGACCGCGTCCTGCCCGGGAGCCCTGCCCCGCTTGAAGTCCAGGGCCGCGGCGAGGGCGGACAGATCCGCCACTGCCGCCCGGCTTTCGGGCACCGACGTCAGCAACTGCCGCAGTGCGCCGTAGCTGGTCTGCGCCCGGTACTGCACGCCCGTCGCGTGCAGCACCCGCATCCCCGCGGACTCGGCCTCCTGGGCGACGGCGGCCGGCAGCGCCGTCTTGCCGACGCCCGGCTCGCCGAGCACCACCAGCGACCCGCCCATGCGCGGAACGCCGGCCAGGAAGGCACCGAACAGCTCCATCTCGGCCTCGCGGCCGACCAGTGCGTGCCCCGCGACGCGGGCATGCTTCGCGGCAGGCGCGGTGCGATCGGTGCTGCGGTTGTTCATTCCCACGCCCCTTGGCGATCGTCGTCAGCGGCAGACATGTGCTCGTGGGGGGAGAACAGGTTCGATCACAACGCAGGGCACATTCGCTGTGCGGTCTCCGCTGTAAGCATCCCCCGTACGCCGACTCCAGCATGGAACGCGAAGGCCGACCTCGGAAGCCCCACTGCTGGACGTCGAGGGCTGCGGTTGGGAGGCGCGGTCCACCCCGCATGCGCTGTGCCGGGCGTGCGCGACGCACCAGTACGAGCGGGGCACGGACCTGATCGCGGTCCAGCAGCTCCTCGGCCATCGCCACATCGCTTCGACCATGTCGTACGTGAGGCCATCGCAGACCTTCATCGAGGACGCCTGGCGGCGCGCGACGGCCTCGGCAGTCCGTGCGCTGACCGGCTGAGGCAGGACAGGAGCCGGGCGGATGAACAGGTCTGAGCCACCCGCACAGGACGAGGCCGCGTTCCAAGGAGGAGTGGAGTGGCGGCTGAGGATGAGGTGGTGTGCATCGTGAAGTCGCAGGTCACGGGTCTGGTGTGAGGGGGGAGAGAGGCTCACGCTGGTCGTCGGCCGGTGTCCACGCCGAAGATCGTCTGTCATGTCGGCCGGAGCCGTTCTCGGGTTCTGCTGCGCTCGTCGTGGTGCCGCTCCTACGATCCGTCACCGGGCCGGTACGCCGGGCGAGTGCGGGGAAGATGCGGGGATGCAGGAGCTGGAGCGGATCACGGCTCGCCGGAGTGAACTGGACGCGCTCGCCGAGGAGCCGGCCAAGCGGCTCCGCGAGGTTCAGGCCGAGCGGGAGGAGCCGGCGGTCGCTGAGCGGGTCCTGAACCGGCTGGCCGAGCAGGACCGGGCCGTGGCACAGGCCGCCGCGGCCGTCGCACCTGTTCCCGCCCGGGTCGCGGGGCGGGCGGTGCTGCTGATCCCGCACCGCAGCGAGTCTCCCGACGAGACAGCCCTGCCCGGTGACTACCGCAAGATCCTGGCGATCGTGCGGGCCGCCGGCGGCCCGCTACAGGTCAAGGGTGTCGGCGAGGAGCTGGGCCTGGAGGTGACGGTACGCGGCAAGTTGGAGCCGCTGCGCGCGAAGCTGACCAAGCTCGCCGATCGCGGCTGGCTGCACAAACGGCCCGACGGGCGGTTCACCGCACGCCGTTAGTCGCGCGAGAGTCGGTTCGGATATGGCGTAACCAGCGGGCCCCCGAAGTCAGTTGAGTTTGGTCTGAAGAAAAACAACCACGCCGTCGAGGGTCCTGACGGCCTTGTCTACACTGCCCGTCTGCCGCTGTCGAGTGCCACCCTGAACTGGCTCGCCGCCCTGATACGCGCACGCTTGAAGAAGATCGGCTCGCGGTGGCGGGCACTGCCCGCGGGGAAGATCGCCGGGATCGCGGTGGCGGGCACTGCCCGCGGGGAAGATCGCCGGGATCGTGCTGGCGGTGCTGCGCTGTGACCAGCGGCGTGACCCGGCCGGCGGAAACGGGGTGCACCGCACCACCGTGACACGGTGGGTCAGGGAAGTCGTCGGCCTGCTGGCCGCCCGCGCCCCGCGCCTGGACCGCGCCGTGAAGAAGATCGCCCGAAAGGGCGGCGGGGTGGTCCTGCTCGACGGCTCCTTGATACCCACCCGGCGACGCACCGGGGCGGAGAACCGGAAGAACTACTCGGGCAAGCACCCATGCCATGGCCTGCTCGTGATCGCACTCACCGACGACAGAGGCCGCCTGATATGGGTCTCGGCGGTCCGGCCCGGACGGACCTCGGAGATCACCGCCTGCCGCCACGACAAACTCACCGCCAAACTTCGGGCGGCCGGCCTCAGCGCGATCGCCGACCTGGGATTCGTCGGGCTCGACGACAGCGGTCCGGATGCCGACCCGGCGGTGATCACCGGCTACGAGGCCGCCCGGAACCGACCCCTGACCGCCGGTCAGAAGCAAGCCAAACGGGCCCTTGCCGCAGTACGGGCGCCGGTCGAGCACGGCTTCGCACACCTGAAGAACTGGCGGGTCCTCGGCAAGGTAGGCACTGACCCGAAGTGGGCGGCCGCGCTGGTGAGGGCCCTGCTGGTCCTGACGAACCGCGAAGTCGCCCGCTGACCGACGATCTTGGCGGAAGTCACACGCCCGCGACCAGCCTGAGCATCCCGAAGCCCGCGCACACGTCAGCAGCCGCAGACGGCAGAACGGACGGTCTCGGTTGCGGAGGCCGCCGAGACCAACGGGATCCTGACCCGCCTGCGCGGCAGTAGCCGGTCGTGAGGACAAGAAGGGGTTCATCCTCGGTGCGCTGGCAGCAAGAGATCCGGCACTGGCGAGCTGGCTCTGCAACCGGGGTGCTATGAGGCAGCGCGGACTTTCCACTTCGACACAGGCGCCCCTGCTGTCCCGGAAACATCGCATTTCAGCACGCCACAGCGTCAGCAAGGTTAAACGCCAAGCTGAGGCCCTGTTCGAGAACACCGTCGCCGCGTCAGCCCTCTACAACGAAGCCGTGGCTGCTGAGGTCTGCGAGGCGCTGGGACTGGCGACCGAGTCGCGCACCGTCACCGCGGGCCGGCGACGGGTGATGGAGATCGCGGGGGTGCCACACGAGCTGATCGGCTGGACCGCCCGGCGCGGTGAGCAGATCGCCGCCTGCCTCACCGACCTGGAGACCGAGTACGTCACCGCCGTCTGCTCCAGCAGCGTGTCGATCACCGACTATCAGTATGTCGGTGCCGACCGTTAGCCTGTGGGTATGTCAGAGCGTGTCATCCCGGGCCGTAGGGGCGGCCTGATCACTCTGGGCGTCGCGGACGCTCTGTGGGCCGACTTGACGACCGACAGTGCTGTGCCGGCGGCTTCTGCGGCGTTCACCTGCTCTCCTGCCAATGCCCGGGCGGGGTACGTCCTGCTCGGCGGCGCTGTGGTGGCGACGGTGAAGGCAAGCGGCGGCCAGTGGAGTGTTCCGGAGATTGAGGTGCGCCGGGCGGCAGCGGAACTGAACGCGGTTGAGATGGACCGCCAGGACCTGGTCCGCATCGGTCCGTTCCGTAGCGCGCAGAAACAGAAGCAGAACGAGAAAACGCCGCTGCGATGGCGCCAGCGCATCACCCGGGAACTGCAGGAGCTGGGCGACCCCGAGCGGGCAGCACAACCTGAAGGCGGCCGGTCGCATCATCTGGCGGGAATCGACTGGCGGCGGATACTCGTGGAACAAACCCGCGGCCACACGGCGCGGACATGGTGGCTGCCGCGCGCCGTGGTCAGACTGCTGGACGCGGCCGAGCACACCGAAACGCAGTGGCTGCAAGCCGCACGGACTCGCCAGAACAGCGCAGCCGCCACCGAGCCGCCCTCGCACCACCGGCAGACCCTAGCCGCCGACGGTCGGCAGACGACGAGCCCCCACTGCCCAACCACCCCACCGCGCCCGTACAACGGAGAACTGCAAGGCCACCTGTACTCGGCACTCAGCAGGAAACCCGGCATTTCCCGCAAGGTGGCTGAGTGGACTTGCGCCATCTGCCGCACCGCACCCGCCGCCGTACTCGACCACTGCCACGAACACGGCTACGTCCGCGCCCCCGTCTGCCACTCCTGCAACACACAAGAACGACCCGACCACCTGTACAGCAACGACATCCGCGTGGCCAACCACTACACACGCCTCTTCCACACCCACACGGCCGACTGGCTCCACCACTGGCACCGCTGCCCCGGCTGCCGCACCCGCACCACCCTCCCACTGCCACACCTCGCCGCATGGACCGCCCACATAGCCTGCCGATCACTGCGCCCGACCCACCGCGACCCCCGCGGCTCCCGCGCACGCAAACCCTGCGGTGTGCTGCGCGTGTCCTGGACGGGCAGCCAGAACACGCCCCGTTCCTGCCTGCTCACTGTCGCCGTCGACTTCTGCCCCTCCGGCGAGCACCGTGTCCTGGCGCGAGTCCCCTACCGCGAAGCCGCCGAGCGGTTTGGCACTTGGCTGGCCGAGACCGCCCCTGCCGTTGCCGCCGCGGCCGGACCCGACCGCCTGGATGGCCTCCCCACCCGGTTCCGGCCAGTCATCGCGGACACCAGCAGTGAGGGCCTGGCGCTGTTCTGAGCAAACAGCGGGCGCCTTCTAAAGCGTCTGGCCGCAGGTTCGAGTCCTGCCGGGAGCATTGCCTGCGATCTCTCGGGTTCGTGGCAGTGGTGTGAGAGACAGTGGGCCTTGGTGTTCCCGGCCATGGCCACGCGCTCCAGAGCCTGGATCCAGATGGTCCGCAAAGCCCCGCCGGCCGTCCTGGCAGACGCCCTTGCCATGGACCCTCAGACGGCGATGGGTTATGTCGAGCGAGCCGGAACGGACTACCTGGGCTACGCAGCCCTGCGAAGTCCTCGGGGACCCGAAGACGCTTGAGGCGAGCGCCTGAAGATCAGGTCGTGGCCCAGGCCTCAGCACGCCAGCCTGGCAGTTCCTTGTCCAGCCACTCCTCGACGGTCCTCCGCCAAGGATCCGAGGGATCGCTGTCGGCGACATCGGTCCAGGCGTCCTCCGCCATATCGGGGTCGATGAACAGGCTGTCGAGGTAGGCGTCGAAGTCGTCAGCGACCTTCGTGAAGACATGGCTGCCCAAATACCCCGGCCAGGCGATGGCATGGACGAACGCATGGAGCTGGCCACGAGTGGCCGGGTTCAGGTCCAGGAAGAGGGTGTCGCCTCCGCCGTTGCGGGCGATGGGCAGCAGGCCGGTCAGGGGCACGTTCTCAGCGAGCCACCCGTCGCGACTGCGCCGATACTCGCCCAAGAGAGTTCCCCAGCCGTACTCACCGGCGTCGTCACGGCCCAACTGGTAGAGGCCGTCGAAGCCCTGGACCGGTTCTGGTTCACAGGCCGGGAGGTGGACCGAGTAGTCCAGCTTCTCCCCGCCAGCGGCTTCCAGGAACGAGCGGTACGCGGGTGGCAGGGGCAGCCCGATCTCCCGTTCGAGCGCGACGCACTCGCCTGGGTCGAACGGCCTGAACGGACCGCCCACCAGACGACCCCGATACCAACGCGAGAGCTCCTCGGACACGGACGGATTGTCGCACCCCGCTACGACAGCCCCCGAGGGCTACTCACCCCTCACCAACAGTCGTCCTTACCAACACATGGGCTGGCGCGGATTCGACGGCCTCCCGGCCCCTGGCGGTTCACCCCGGTCCCGGAGGGGGAGGGTGCAGGCGCCCGCCGGACGGACCGGCGGCAGGGGAGTGGGGCGAGGATGCCGGACAAGAGCGTGTGGGGCGACTACGCGGAGAGCAGGGCGGACTCGGCGGCCGGCCGGGAGGGCGAGGAGAAGCAGACCGACGCGATCGGGGAGGGCCTGGTGGCCGTCGCGTACGCGCTGCTGGACGTCGCCGCGGCGATCCGGGAGAGCACCGAAGCCCAGCCAGTAGTAGGGGAGCGGCCCGGCGGCGGCAGCATCGGCCGGACGCAGGGCGCGCCGCCGGGCCGCTCCAGTCTCTCCCACGTCGTCCTCGGCTCGCCGGGGGTGTCCGCTTCGGGTGTGACGGTCCGGCCCATGAACTAACAAGGACCACCTGCCCCACCGCTCGATCCGCTCGCACCTCAGCGCCCCGGCCCTGGCTGGAGCTGTACGCCCGGCTGCTGGCCGGGCTGCTCCTGGACCTCCTCGTCGACTGCGGCGGGGACGGCTTCTACACCGGGTCCCCTTGGGACATGGGCCTCGGCCTGCTCGCACCCGCGGCCGTGCGCACCGGGCTGGTGCGGTGGCTCGCCGTGCTCACCCGCCGGGACCGGTGAGGCCCCTCGACGGGTCCTCCTTGCGCTGCGAGCCCCAGGCTGGTGAGAGGCCAGAGTGTGTGGCGCGCACTGCCCATCGAAGGAGCGACCTCGGCGTCACGCCGGGGACCGTCGGTAGCCGCGGCCGGTTCGGGAGCGGTCCTCAGAAGCCGGCCGCGTTGCCGGATCCCGGACCGCCCGATCTCCCGTTGTTGGCGATCACGTGGCATGAGCCGAACCTGACCGACGAGGTTTCGGCGGAGGCTTGGGCCGCCGGGTGCGCGATGTCTCCAGCTGAACGGGGACCCCGACATCCGAAAGGAGCGCATCCAGGGTCTCCTTAAGCTGCCGCCCGTCCGTATGCCTCGGGTGACCGCAAGCCAGCTTGGCCAAATCATCTCCCCTGACCAATACGACCATCAGCGTTCGGGTGGCTGGCAGAGGGTCGCCCTCGTACGGCCCGACGATGCTCTCGACCAGATCTATGCGCGCCAGGTCGGCGATCGGCATCCAGGGCTCCGGCCGACCCGCCCGGATCAAGCGAAACCGGGGCGGGTCCTGAGCCAGGGCTAACCGAACTCGACGGACACGACGCAGTGCGCCGGCCACAACAAAGGGGGCGGCGACGAGAGAGCCGGCCACCGCGACCAGGCCGGCCACGAACAGCGCCTCGGGAAAGTCGACGCCGAAGGCGGCCATGAACACCGTGATCACGATTCCCACGCAAGCGAAAAGGATCAGCATCGGCACCAGAGAAGCGAGCGCGATCAGCACCGCATGGCCGCGCGAACCGCCGGTCTCGCGGAAGACGAGGTCGGTCGTGTCACCGTCAGGTCCGGGCCGCACCAACTCACCGGGAGTCATGCGATCCTGCCTAGACCCGGCCGCCGACAAGCAGAAGGCGACGGACGGGCCACGATGAGCGGACCTGACCGCCGGTTCTTGCTCACATTGCTCGGCGGTCTTCTACGATCCTGTGCATGCTGGATCCCGAGCTGCTGGAACAGATCACCGCGCGGCGCGCGGAACTGGACGAACTCGAAGAACAGCTGGCCAAACAGTTGGCGGAGGTACGGGCCGAGCGGGACGAACTCGCCGTCGCCGAACGAGTACTTGAGCGGGTGAGCGAACAGCTCGCCGTCGAACGCGCCTCGGCCACGCCGACGCCCGGGCAGGTGGGCGGGCAGGCTGTGATGCTGATCCCGCACCGCGCACCGGGCGTGGAGGAGGACACGCTCCCGCCGGACTACCAGCGCATCCTCGCCGCCGTGCAGCAGGTCGCCGGACCGGTCATGGCCCGCGAGGTCGGCGAGGTGGTGGGGGTGGACGTCAGCGTGCGGGCCAAGCTGGAACCGCTCCGCAGCAAGCTGGTCAGACTCATCGATCGCGGCTGGATGCGGAAACTGCCCGACGGCCGGTTCACCACCCGCCTATGACCAGGAACACCGCCACTCGGCGCGGCTCGGCACGGGCGTAACCGGATTGCCCCCGGCGGCCGTTGGAATTGTGTGACGAATACCAAAGAGCGAGCCGAAGACACCTTCCCGTTCGTCCACCAGTGCCGTCTGCCGCTGTCCAGGCGCACCGTCAACCACCTCGCCGATCTTCTCAGGCGCCATCTGAAGGCGATTCGGTCCCGATGGCGGATCCTGCCGCCGGGGAAGATTGCGGTGATCGTTCTGGCTGTGCTGCGGCACGACCAGCGCCTGGCTGATATGGCCGGCGGCAACGACGTGTCCGAGTCGACCGTCCGCCGCTGGCGGGACGAGCTGATCGGACCGCTCGCCGCCCAGGCGCCGCGCCTGGACCGTGCGCTGAGGAAGGTCGCCAAGCGGGGCAGGAAGGTGGTCCTGATCGACGGCACCCTCATCCGCACCCAGCGCCGCACCGGGAGGGCCGACCGGCGGAACTATTCCGGCAAGCACCGCAGCCATGGCCTGCATGTCCTCGCCCTGACCGACGAGAAGGGGCACCTGATCTGGATATCCGCCGCCCGGCCCGGCCGCACCCACGACATCACCGCCGCCCGCCACGGCCACGTCCTGGCCCACTAGGCGCCGCCGGCCTCCTTTCGACTACCTGTTCGCCAGGGCTTTTACCGCCGGCGACGGGTGCTTGTGCATCACGTCGAGGTAGTGCCGATCGCGGTGCGGAACGTGGTGGTCCCGGCCGGGCAGGCTGAAGACAGCGCAGACCTCGGAGGGCTGGGTGAGGATGCTCGACTGCTCGCCGAAGGTGAGGACGGGGTTGACCTCGTGGTGGCAGTCTGCGGTGTCGAGGGCGGTGGTCAGTTCCTCGCGGAGCACGGTGGCCTCGAACGACTCGGAATCAGGCAGGACGAGCGGTGGGAGACTCGCCGTTGATCCGGGCCAGAGGTTGATCCAGATGCCGCTGACGGCCCTCTGGGTGACGACCAGTCGCAGGCCGCCCCACGCATAGGGGTAGCCGTCGATGTCGGGGCCCTTCATGAGGATGGCGGGGTGCGGGCGCCCTTGACCGAGGAGGTCCTCGGCCTCGGTCAGGGGCATTCCGCAGTGAAGCGGGCCGATCCGGCCGGTTCGGGCGAAGTCGACGAGCACGTTCATCAAGGTCACGGCAGTGACTGTGACACTCTCCCGGGCCTGCGCGCACTTTGATATCAGCGCGATGCGGAACCCGTCCCGCCCTGTCCGACGTCGACGAGCGGCAGAAGGCGGGCCGCCACCGGCGCGTTCAGTTCGTGTGGTGTCGGGCCGGCCGGAGTGGGTGTGTCGGCGAGGCGGTCGAGTAGCCGGTCCAGGGCCGTCTGGCCGACCTCGACGGCTGCCTGCTCGTCGTCGGTCAGCGGGATGAGCTCGGCCATCTTCTGCAAGTTGCTTTTGATTTCCAGGAGTTGGGATCTCGTGGATTGCTTCGGGGTGTAGAAGTCGCAGCGTGCGCAGGCCATGCGGTGCTGGCACTGCTCGAAGAAGGTGTAGCTGCAGTAGCCGTGTTCGAGGTCGTAGTGCTGCCAGGGCTCACCGCCCGCGGCGGCGCCGGAGGCGACCGCTTCGCGGTCGACCAGGACCTCGATGGTGCCCTGCTCGTGCCGGCCGAGCGCCGGCCACTTCTCCATCAGCACCGTCGTGCCGCTCAACACATCTCCCCAGTCCGTGGTTGCACCGGAGAGACATGATCACCCCGGCAGATTCCACGTAACTTTTAAGACGATCAAGAGAGCCATGTACGGGCGAGCCGCCTTTGATCTCCTACGGACCCGGATCCTCACCCAGCCATGAGTCGCTGACGTCAGATCGGCCGTCGGCGCCGCGTCTTGGCCGTCGCGCGGCGACGCAAAAGCAACTGGTAGAACGCAGACCTTGCCTCGTCAATGTCCACGAGCTCAAAGATATCTGCAGCCATCCCGGCCTCGTCGGCGCCGCCGGTAAGACCGGCCTGGCCGACGACCCACAGACCTTCACGGCACCTGGCACGGCACTCATCGCCCAGGTGCGTACGCCCAAGAGCGGCTTCCGTGGAGTAGGACTCACCACTCACCATGCGCGACAAGGTGATCAAGAAATGGCCGCGCGCCATGGGCGAGAGTTCCCCGGCCAACGCCGCGAGGATCACACTGACCGCCGGCACTGATGCCTCGAAGAGGTTCGTACCGAGCTCAAGGTGATCGTCGAGGGTGTATCCGATCATGTCGCGGGCGGTCTCGGCCTCAATGATCGCGTCGAACATCATCGGCACGTGCTCGGCGGACTCACCGCATCCGCACCGCAGACCATCCCAGTGGTGCCGGTCCAACTCCGCACGTACCAAATCGCTGACCCTCATCACAGCCCTCCTACTGACCAGCCGCTCTGCAGACTGGCACAAGTGAACAGATCTGCCGAACTTCCCTGTCACGGAATCGCGGCAGAGCCACGTTCAAAGAGCGCCATCAGCGTCAGTGCTTCGCATCTGGCTGGGTGAATCCGTAGGTCCGGATCGGGTCGAGGTGTAGTTCGTAGGACCCGGAGCAATCTGCGGCGAGCGTGGCAATTCGGGCTCCGCAGGGACAGGCTCGGTTCGGTCCTTCGGTTCCGTTCGGGCCGCAGCATCCGGTGCTGTTCTCCCAGCGCGGCAGGGGCTGCAGGGCGGGCGCATCGTTGGGGTGAAGGACGATCGTGTTGCGGGTTCCGGCCGAGATGACGAAGCCGTCGTCCTGGGTGGCCATGAGGGTCCCGCGGGGCTGGGACGGTACTGGGTTGTCCTGGTCTTCATGCGGGACGAACGGCGCTCCCCACGGCTCGGGTTCGATCGCGTAGCAGCCCCGGGGAACGGTCGGCGCGGCCTGTCGTGCTCCCTTGGGCCGCGGATCGTCGATGCCTGGGACGGTCGGAACGGGTGGGCAGCGCCGTCAAGTCCGATGTGAGTGCGACGCCGCACTTGGAGCAGCAGAAGACCGTCATGGGTCCCGTTGTAGCCGTGCATCGTTGCGTTCTGCATCCCATATTGCTCGACCCGGATCGGAAGCGGGTGAGTCAGTGGCGAGGTAGGGGGACCACAGCGTGCGCGCGGTTCTCCAGCGCCGCGTTGAGCTCGTGGCGGAGCCGCTGAAGCTCGTCGTCCTTGGCAGCCAGGACGGAGAGCAGGAGCTGGTGGCGCTCTTTGAGCTGGGTGAGCTCGGTGTGAGTGCGGGCAAGTTTGCCGGTGAGCCGCTGGTTCAG
The DNA here is from genome assembly GCF_040655115.1 of Streptomyces atratus. Lineage (GTDB taxonomy): Bacteria > Actinomycetota > Actinomycetes > Streptomycetales > Streptomycetaceae > Streptomyces > Streptomyces atratus_D. The sequence goes on from NZ_JBFAJH010000018.1 coordinate 125,555, forward strand.
ATCACGCAGCCGGGCGACGCGGGCCTCGCGTGGGTCGGACTGCCGGCCTGCCGCCCAGGCGGCTGCCCGCCGTTTCTCGAACGCGTCCTTGAGGTGGCGCCAGGTCCGGTAGAGGGACGCGCGGGAGATGCCCGCGTCACCGGCCAGCGTCTTGACGTCGCAGGCGCCGCCGGGCGGGATCTGCCCGGCCAGAATCCGGTCGATGGCCGCGCGGATGCGTCACTCGATCTGGTTGCGCTGCTGGTGGCTGAGTGCCATGTCAGCCGGCCTTTCCGGCTGCCCGGTCGATCTCTTCGAGGACCCGCATGGACCGCTCGTGCTCGGCCCGCAGCCGGTCCTTCTCCGCGGGTGAGATGCGAGGGTTGGCCAGCAGGACGGCGCCGTTGTCGGCTGCGGTCTGCCAGACCGAACGGTGAACGAGGTGGTGGGTGGCCTGCCGGCAGTGGAGCTGTCACACAGCTCGGTCAGCGGAACTGGTGCCGGCGAGCTTGAGACCCAGCGCCTTCGCCGGGTCCTCGAACCAGCAGTAGTTCGCCGCGGACAGGTGCAGGACCGACGCCTTCTTCAGCAGCAGCTCGATCTGCCGGTCGGTGACCACCTTCGCCGGGCCGGGCTCGTGGTCGGCCAGCTCCTGCTCGACAGCGCGGAAGGAGGCCAGCAGCGCGTCGGCTCCCGGGCCGGCGGGCATCTGGCCCTGTTCGAACTGCCGGTATGCCTCGACGGTCCGCTTGAGCTTCTCCTTCGCCTCCTCCTTCTTCCACTCATGGTGGAAGACGGCCTGGGCGCCGCCCGGTCGGCCTAATGGTGGAGTCGGGTATTGGAACTGTCCGAATACCTCAGCCATTACGGACCCATGCCGTGAACTCGTAGGCAAGACCGGTCGGGTTGGCTGCTTCGGTCCGTCGGGCGATCCCTTCGTAATACTCGAGCTCGTGGACGATCACCGGAACGGATCGGCCGACGTACCTCTCGATGACACCGGTCGTGTGGAGGTTCGGACGAGCTGACAGCACGCCTGGTTGAAGTGGGCCTCGATCTGGGCGGCGAGCGGCCCGACGGTTGCGGCCCAGTCTGAGGGGTTGGTGGGCTCGGTGTACCAAAGTCCGAGTTCGTTGATCCACGTCCGGCGAACTGCGGCTCCGGCGGGGTCGCTGGTGAGGTCGCCGATCACCGTCAGTTGGTTCTGGATCCAGAAGGCGTAGTTCCAGCGGGCTTCTGCCTGGTCGGAGGCGCTCTGGGTGCTGTGTCGGGCCTGGGCCTCGGTGTTGTAGCCGATCCAGGGTCGGCAGGCGGGGGCCGTCGTCCTCGTTGTCGATGAGGAAGGAGAGAGCGTAGATATCGTCGGCGTCGGTGGCCGGGATGGTTGCGAGGGCGGTCTCGGTAAGTTTCTGGAGGTGATCGTGGAACGTCATGCTCGGCGGGATTCTTTCTGTCGGATTGAGCCCCACTGGTCGCAGTACTCGATGTGAATCTCGCGCGCGTTGCCGAGAATGCCGTCGTTGGAGGGGGAGCTCTGTGCAGAAGTGCGGGTAGCTCGGGTGGACGGGGATGTAGCCGGGACCGTTTCGAGCGACGTCGAGGAAGTGCCGGGCGGTCTCCCGGAACACCTTCGCGCTGCCGGTCATAAACAAGGTCTCGGCGTGGAGGTGCTGGTGAAACAGGTCCCGGTTCTCCCGGTGGTGCCTCGCCTCGTAGTCCCGGGTCTACGCCTTCTTCCGCCGCTGGCGTGAGCACGGGCTGATCGCCGAGTTCCACGACCGGCTGCACGCACGGGTTCGGGAGCGCGAGGGTTGCGAGGCGGAACCGTTCATCGGCCTCACCGCCGCCAACGGCGGAGTGTGCTGCCTGTTCGACACCGGCGACGGCGGCCCCGAGCAAGTGTGCTGGCTCAACGGTGAGACAACCCAGGAGATGATCTCCGACCCCCGCTTTCCAGATCGGCGCGCCCTTGTGGCGACTTGGCCCGACCCCGACCAGTGAGCACCGGCGCCCCTTGACACGGCACAACCCCGGACGGACCATCCGGAAGCAGTCTTCAGGTGGAGCCTCTGCTCCCTCGGCCGCCGTCAACGGCGGGCCATCGGGACACGATTGCAGACAGAAAGGTTCCGCCCGCGACCACACCATCAGGCGACAGCGACAGCGACAGCGACAGCGACAGCGACAGCGCTCAAAGGCTCACGAACCGCCCTCTCAGCTCTGGCTGGCCGAGAGCCCGTTCTCCTCGTACGGCACAGGTCGGCCCGTGAACGCGTCCAGGAGGAGACGATCGCCGACTGGCCGGTCC
>NZ_JBFAJH010000019.1:0-120922 GCF_040655115.1 Streptomyces atratus
ATCGCCGACCTGCGACCCGCGCGCCAGGCCAAGAACATCACCCTCACCGCCGCCGCCCACCACTTCAACGTCTGGCCGGCAGTCATCTCCTGCATCGAACGCGGCACCCGCCGTGACGACACTCTCGCCAACGCCTACCGCGACTGGCTAACCGCCGCTTGACAGCCAATAGGAGCATCAATCGGCCCCGGACAGTTGTCCGGGGCCCCGCCCGACGTCGGCTACGGGTGTCCGCTCACTGCCCGACGCGCCCCGGCTGCAGCACCTTGGTGAACAGCACCGAACCGCCCTCTGCCCGCAGCCGCACCGTCAACTCGCCGCTGTCCCCGTCGATGTCGACCTCGCCGAAGAACTGCGGCGACTCCATCGGCGACACGTTTGCCCGGTCGGGCGCCCGCACGAAGACCCGGTCGGGGCCGAAGGTGTTGTCGAGGGCGTTGGCAGGGAAGCCACCGGCGGCCAACGGCCCCGACACGAACTCCCAGAACGGCGCGAAGTCCTTGAACACTGCAGCCTCGGGGGCGTAGTGCTGCGCCGATGTGTAGTGCACGTCGGCAGTCAGCCAGACCGTGCCGGTGATCCGGCGGTGCTTGATGAACCGCAGCAGCTCGGCGATCTGCAGCTCACGGCCGAGCGGGGCACCGGGGTCGCCCTGCGCCACCGCCTCGAAGTTCGTCGCACCGTCCGTGACGACCAGTCCCAGTGGCATGTCCGCGGCGATCACCTTCCATACCGCGTGGGACCGTGACAGCTCGCGCTTGAGCCAGTCGAGCTGCGCGGCGCCGAGGATGCCCGTGGTGTCGTCGGGCTGCCGGCCGGGGGAGTTGGCGTTCCGGAACGACCGCATGTCGAGGACGAACACATCGAGCAGCGGCCCGTGGTGTACCACCCGGTGCACCCGTCCGTCGCCGGACGATTCGTGCAGCGTGGACACCGGGAAGTACTCGCGAAATGCCTGCATCGAGCGCGCTGCCAGCACATTCACGTTCTTCTCGGTGTACCGGGCGTCGTCCAGGATCTGCCCGGGATACCAATTGTTGCGCACTTCGTGGTCGTCCCACTGGATGATCGACGGCACCTGCGCGTTGAACCTCTTCAGATTGTCGTCAAGGAGGTTGTAGCGGAAGTTCCCTCGGTACTCGGCGAGCGTCTCGGCGACCTTCGTCTTCTCCTCAGTGGTGATGTTCCGCCAGACCCTGCCGTCGGGCAGCGTCACGCTCGGCTCGATCACACCGTCCGCGTAGATGTTGTCGCCACTGCAAAGGAAGAAATCCGGGTCGAGGCGGCGCATCTCGTCGTACACCCGGTACCCGCCGATGTCCGGGTTGATGCCCCAGCCCTGTCCCGCGATGTCGCCGGACCACAGGAAGCGCACCCCGTCCCGGCGCCGGGCGGGGGCGGTACGGAAGGTTCCGTACACCGGTTCACCGGTCCGGCGCGGATCGTCCGGGTCCGCGAGCGTCACCCGGTAGTGCACCTGCTCGCCCGCCGGCAGCCCGTACAGCGGCGTCGTCCCGGTGAAATCCGTACCCGGACCGACAAGCGGCCCGTACCAGGTGCGGGCACGCCGGAACGACTCCGTCGCCGACGTTTCCACGATCATCCGGGCCGGACGGTCCGCACGCACCCACACCAGGGCGGACGACGTCGTGACATCACCCACCTGAACGCCCCAGCCCGCGCGCGGGCGGCCGGACAGGGCGAAGGCGGGGGCCGCCGCTCCCGCCACGGGAAGCGCGAGTGCGGCCGAAGCGGCGAGCGAACCGCGCAGCACAGTGCGGCGGTCGGGCGAAGGGAAGCGCGGACGGTACGACATCGAGGTGCCTCCGGGGGCAGCAGGTCTGAGGTACGGGCGGTCGGTCGGCCCCACTTTTGTGTCCGTCGGCAGCGGGCACACCAACCTCAGATGAACTCCGGGCCCGGCTCCCGTCAAAGTTCCGTCCGGCGGTTGTCCCCTTGGGCCTGCGCCAGCAGCCGTACGCCGCGCGCGATGTCCGGGGGCGCCAGATGCGCATATCCGAGAACCAGGTTCACCGTACGGTCCGTAGCGCGCGTGGTGCCGCAGTCGCTGAGCGGCCGCAGCGCGATGCCGCGCCCGGCCGCGCGCTGAAGGAACACGGGCTCGGGACCGTACCGTTCGGGCAGACGGGCGATGATATGCAGGCCGGCGGCGATTCCGCTGACCTCGGTGCCGGGGAAATGTTTCGCCAGCGCCGCGGTCAGAGCATCGCGCCGCTCGCGGTAGGCGCGCTGGCAGCGGCGCAGCTGCCGGTCGTAACCGCCCCGGGTGACGAAGTCGGCCAGCACCGCCTGGTCGACGGCCGGATTGCCCAGATCCATCGTGCGTTTACGGGTCACGATCTCGTCCGTCATCGTCGCCGGTGCGAGCAGCCAGCCCAACCGCAGCCCGGGCGCGAGCGACTTGCTCACCGAACCGGTGTACGCGACATGCTCAGGGTCCAGACCCTGCAGCGCACCGACCGGCGTCCGGTCGTAGCGGAAGTCCCCGTCGTAGTCGTCCTCGACGATCAGCCCGTCCGTGGCCCGCGCCCAGTCGAGCAGTGCCCGGCGACGCGTGGCGGAGTAGACGATTCCGGTGGGGAACTGGTGCGCGGGCGTGGTCACCACGGCGTTCACGCCGGAGTGCGTGAGCGCCGCGGGCGCCAGACCTTCCTCGTCCAGCGGCAGTGAGACGGTGGTCAGCCCCGCAGAGGCGAACAGCAAGGCGTGTTCCGGGCTTCCGGGATCCTCGACGCCGACGGTCCGTAGGCCGCGCCCGTGCAGAACAAACCCGAGCAGCGTCGTCGCCTGGGCCACGCCGGAGCACACCACCAGGCGCTCCGGATCGGCGACCACCCCGCGCCGCCTGGCCAGCAGCGAGGCCAAGGCCTCCCGCAGCTCGGGCAGTCCCCGCGGATCGGGGTAGCCGAGCGAGCTGTGCGGCAACCGGCCCAGCGCCGCGCGATGGGCGGCGGCCCAGGCACTGCGCGGAAAGAGCGAGAGATCCGGTGTGCCGGGCCGGAAGTCCACCGAGGCACCAGGGGCGCGCGGAGCGAGATCGTGCGCCTCGCGCGCAGCACCCCGGACGGCACCGCTCACCCAGGTACCAGCGCCCCGATCGCTGCGCACGTAGCCCTCCGCGGTGAGCTGCTCGTACGCCTCGGTCACCAGACCGCGGGACACCCGCAGATCCGCGGCCAGTTCACGGCTGGACGGCAGCCGCGTCCCAGGAACGAGGCGCCCGGAGCGGATCGCCTCGCGCAGCGCCTCCTGCAGCGCACGCCCACGCCCCCGGGCCGGGGCGGCCGCGGCCGGAAGCAGCAACTCCCAGGCGGCAGAAACGGACGTGCTTTGCTGCGCGCCGCCCGACGGCGGATTGGTCCCCGAAGATGTCATGAAAGTGGACCTTAAACCGGACCGCCCCGCTGCCTAGCGTCGGATCCATGAACGTGACTTCCGTGCGCGGAGCGCTCCTCGCGGCCTTCGCCTGCGTCCTCGTGGGCGCCTCCTTCACGGCCAACAGTGTTCTCGGCGCATACCCGTACGCGGGCGGCCAGGCGCTGCGCTACGGCCTCGCCGCGTTGCTGCTCCTGCCGCTGCTCCGCGGCGGCAGGAGCTCCGGCCTCGGTCCCCTCCGTGCTCTCACCAGCCGCCAGTGGACCCGGCTCGCGCTGCTCGCAGCCGTCGGCATGGTCGGCTTCAACCTGGCGGTCCTGGCCGCCGAACGGTCCGCGGAACCCGCTGTTCCGGGGGTGTTCGTCGGCTGCGCCCCGATCCTTGTCGCCGTCCTCATACCGCTGCTGGACGGCCGTCGTCCGACCCGCACCGTCCTGTGTGCGGCCGCCCTGGTCGCCGCCGGGGCCTTCACCGTCCAGGGCTGGGGCAGGACCGACGCGGCGGGCTTACTCTGCTCGGTCGGCGCGCTCGCGGGCGAGGTCGGCTTCGCCGTCCTGGCCGTGCCGGTGCTGCGCCCGCTCGGGCCAAAACTGCTGTCGGCCGTCGTCTGCGCCATCGCTGCCGCCGAGTCCGCACTGCTCGGTGTCCTGCTCGACGGCAGCGGCTTTCTGCGGCTGCCCACACCCGCGGAGACGACGGCGATTCTGTGGCAGGCAGCCGTGGTCACCGTCGTCGGGTTCGTCTGTTGGTACATGGGTGTGCAGCGCATCGGCGCCGAGCGCGCCACGCTCTTCTCCGGGCTGATTCCGGTCTCAGCGGCCGTCACCGCGCCGCTCGTCAGCGGTTCGTACGGGATCGCGCAGGCCGCCGGGAGCCTGCTGGTGGGTGGCGGCGTTGCGCTCGGCTCAGGTGTCCTGCGACGCAGCAGGACGCAGGTTCTTGCCGGTTCGGCGAACGGTACCGACTTCGTGACCGGTATCTGTTCAGCGACTGGTGTCGAGGATGACGCGCGCCACGAGTGCGGGATCGTCATTCATCGGCACATGACCGCAGCCGGGCAGACGCACCAGCCTGGCACCGGGAATGGTGTGCTTGGCCCTGACTCCCTGACGGCGCAGCAGCAGCCGGTCGCGGCTGCCCCAGGCGATGGTCACGGGCAGCCCCGGCACATCGTCGATGATCGCGACACTCCGTCCGACCGCAAGGGTCTCGTGGAAACCGGTCGCTTCGCGCAGTGCGACAGTCTCCGAGACGACGGTCTCGGGTGAACGGTGCCCGGGCCTCGCGTAGATGGTGGTCGTCAGCGCCGCACGCCCGGCCGCGCTGCGCGAGAGCCGTTCGATCGTCGCTTAGAAAGACACCGCGTTCGAAGGGACTTAGACGTCTCGTCAATAACAATTACCTTTCGGTAGCGTTCAGTTCAAGGGGGCGGGCGATTCGTGCTGGACAGGTCTCGGTCCGTCGGCTGGGGATAGGACGGTGACAGCTGACACCGTTACCGACGTCTTCGGAGAACACCGCCCCGTGCCGACCGGAGTCGTCCACCGCATGCTCGGCCGGATTACCGACGCCGACGATGTGGTGCGGGAGACGTGGCGGCGCTGGTCGGCCGCGACACGCGACGACATACGGGAGTCACGTGCGTTTCTCGTGCGGGCCACCACCCGCCTCGCCATCAACCGTCTGCGACAACTGCAGACCCGGCGCGAGGCATAGGTCGGACCATGGCTGCCCGAACCGCTTGTCACCGACTTCGCACCTGCCGTGCCCGACACCGCCGAACAGGCCGTTCTCGCGGACTCCGTGTCCGTCGCCGTTCTGGTCGTCCTCGAATCGCTCTCCCCGCTGGAGTGCGCCGTTTTTGTCCTGCGTGAGGCCTTCGGCTACCCGTACGGAGAGACCGCCACGACGCTCTACAGGACGGAGGCCGCGGTGTGCCGGCTCGCCGGGCGCGCGAGGCAGCACGTGGAGGAGCGCAAGCCGCGATACGACGTCGACCCGGCCCAGCTCCGTGACCTCACCGAACGGTTTCTCGCCGCGGTGGCAGGCGGCGACATCGAGGAGCTGCTGATGCTCCTCGCCCCCGATGTGCGCATGGTCGGCGACAGCGGCGGAAAGCCCAAGGCGCCGCTGCGGATCATCGAGAGTGCAGGACAAGGTCGGCCGCTTCCTCGTTGCTGTGGCCCAGGATCGGCCTGCCGACTTCGAGATCCGGTTCATGGGGCTCAATGGTGGCCCCGCGCTTTTGGTGCTTTCTGGTGGAAAGCCCGAATCCGTTTGTCAGGTCGACGTGAGGGACGGTGTCATTCAGTGCGTATATATCGTCCGGAACCCTGACGGACTTGGCTGTCCGACCGTCCGACCGTCCGGCTGTCGAATAGTCGCCCGTTGCGACGCCCGACCCGTCGCCGCCCCGGGACGAAGCCCCACGGATCCTCCTTGAGTTCTAGTGGTCGTCGCAACACCCCAGCTCAGGGGATGCGATGGAATTCGAGATCCGGGAGGACCGGCACCGGAAGGGGCGCCGTCTGACGCGTGAGCGGGAGGCATACCTTCAGCTCATGCAGCAGGGACGCAGCAGCACAGAGGCATGCCGGATCGTGGGCATCAACGTGCGAACCGGCAAGAGATGGCGCAACGGCTGGCACTCGCCGCCCACAGGGAAGCCGAAGCCTCCGATCACGGTGGAGGCTTCGGCTTCCGGCGTGTCCAGGTACCTGCGCGAGGACGAACGCATCCACATAGCCGACCGGCTGCGGGAGAAGGCCACCGTGCGGGCCATTGCAGCCGAGCTGGGCCGCAGCCCGTCCACCATCAGCCGGGAGATACGCCGCAACGGCACGGCCCTGCGCGGGGATGAGTCCCGGCGGGTCTACCGGCCGCACGCCGCCCAGCGTCGCGCCGAGCAACGACGACCCCGGCCCAAGCCCGGCAAGATCGGCCACAATCCCGAACTGCGGGAGTTCATCCAGGACCACCTCACCTTGAGGTGGAGCCCAGAACAGATCTGTCACGCTCTTCGCGGACGGTTCCCCGACCGGCCGGAGATGCATGTGACCCACGAGACGGTCTACCAGGCCCTCTACGTCCAAGGCCGCGGCGAACTGCGACGCGAACTCACCCGGGCCCTGCGGACCGGACGCGCCCGTCGCCGGCCCCACCGCCAGGCAGCCAAGCGCCAGCCCCGCTTCTCCACGCCGATGGTCATGATCAGTGACCGCCCCGCGGAAGCCGACGACCGGGCTGTGCCCGGCCACTGGGAAGGCGATCTCATCATCGGCGCGAACAGCGGATCCGCGATCGGCACCCTGGTCGAACGCAGCACCCGCTACCTCATGCTGGTCCACCTGCCCGGCGACCACAGCGCCGAGAGTCTCCGCGACGCTCTGGCCGAGACGGTGCAAACCCTGCCGCCCCACCTCAAACGGTCACTCACCTGGGACCAGGGCTCCGAGATGGCCGCTCACCACGCCTTCAGCATCGCCACCGACATTCCGGTCTACTTCTGCAACCCCGGCAGCCCCTGGCAACGCGGCTCGAACGAAAACACCAACGGCCTGCTCCGCCAGTACTTCCCCAAGGGCACCAACCTGTCCCGCCACAGCCGCGATGACCTGGACGCTGTCGCCGCCGAGCTCAACAGCCGCCCGCGCAAAACGCTCGGCTGGGAAACCCCAGCCGAGCGCCTGTCTAAACTGCTCGCGGCCTGAACAACCGACCACGTGTTGCAACGACCCCTCGAATTCGCCCGGCGGACGTGGGGCTTTGTGCTGCGCGCGCCCCACGGGGCCACGAACGTCATGTGAACGCTCTGCGGCAGGGCCCCGTTTCGCAGCGTGACGGAGCAAGGATTGGTCTTGACCAAGGGGGTGTGTCGTCCTATGGTCTCCACATTAAGACAGGAACCTTTAATAAATAACGTCGCGGAAAAAAGTCGCTGAGCGATTGCGGAGGACAGGGTGGGGACCACGCAGCTGGAATCGGTACAGGAGCCGAAGTACTGGCACCTCAAGACCGTGCTCAGTGAGGCACTCGACTCGGACTTTGCGGTGGGAGAGATCCTGCCCAACGAGCGCGAGCTCGCAGCCAGGTTCGGTGTCGCCCGGGCAACGCTCCGGCAGGCTCTGGAACAGCTCGAACTCGAAGGCAGGCTGCAGCGCCGCCGCGGCGTGGGGACCACTGTCGCCCCGCCGCGCGTCGGTGTGGCCGTCTCGACCGCGCAGCACGACTGGACGGGCGGCGCCGGCGAGGCCTGGCAGCCCATCGGCTGCACGACCGCGACGGCACCCGCCCCGGTTCTTGCCATGCTCGACGTGGAGAGTGACGAGCCGGTGCACATCGTTCGCCGGATCCGGGTCGCTCAGGGGCAGCCAATCGCTGCGGAGCTGCTCTATGTGCCGTCGGCGTCCGTGCCCGACCTGTCCGCGATCGAGACGCCATCAAGTGCCGCCCGCGCCCGCAGCGTTGTGCGTGAACTGCACCGTCTGGGCCTCGAGGGCCAGGACCGCTCGGTGGAGCTCGGCTCGGCGCGAGCGGACGACGCCAAGGAGCTCGATCGGCTCCCCGGCGCACCCGTCCTCGTCGTCACCACCCGTTACCTTGCGGCGGGCGGCACGGCTGCGGTCTCCGTCGCCACCTACCGGGCCGACACGTGCCGACTGACCTTCGGTGACTCGGGCGACCTGGAGATCAGCCACCCCGGCCAGGAGCGCCACGCGTCCTGAGCGCGGTCGGCTTCGAACGCAACGAACGGCCCGTCGCGCTCAGCGGCGGGCCGTCACCGTTCCCTCCACGGCGAAGAGCTGCTCCTCGACATGGTCGAGTGCCAGCCGCAGGGCGCCGGTGGCCACGGCCGCCTCGCCGAGCAGCGACAGCGCGACCCGCGGCGGCCGGAGACAGTATCGAGCCAGCTCACCACGGAGCGGATCCAGCACTCCGTCCAGCCCGGCGGCCCAGCCGCCGATGACCACCAGCTCCGGGTCGAGCGCCAGTACCAGCGCCGCCACATCGTGCACCAACCGCTGGATGAAGCGCTCCACCGCCGCCTGAGCCCGCACATCGCCGTGCCGGGCCTCCGCGAACACCGCGGCGACCGCCTGCTCGTCCAGCGGATCCAGCGGCGTGTCCGTCGTCGACAGCAGTTTTTCCGGGGTGACTTCGCGGCCGAGCAGATGGAGGGCGCCGATCTCGCCCGCTGCACCGCCGAAACCACGATGCAGCCGTCCGCCGATCAGCGAACCGGCCCCCGGGCTCAGTCCCGCCAGGACGAACACGATGTCGTCCGACTCGGTCGCGGCACCCTTCCAGTGCTCGGCCACCGCCGCAGCGTTGGCGTCGTTCTCCACGAGCACCGGGCAGCGGAAGGAGCGCCGCAGCCGCTCACCGAGCGCGAGACCGGTCCAGCCCGGCAGTGCGGTGCCCAGCCGTACGGTCCCGTCGGCCTCCACGATCCCCGGACTGCCGACCCCGACCGCACGCAGACTGCTCCGGGCCACCCCGGAGCGCCGCAGCAGATCGGCGACGACGGTCCTCACCCGGTCGAGCCGGTCGTCCGCGGAAGCCGTCTCCGACACCTCGGGTGAACCGGCGCCGATGATCCGGCCGTCCAGCCCCGACAGAAGTGCGGAGACGCGGTGCGGGCCGATCTCGATGCCGAGCAGATGTCCCGCCTCGGCGCGGAACCGGAACCTGCGGGCCGGCCTGCCCTGACGTCGGGCCTCACCCTCGTCGGGCGCCGATTCGACGACCAGACCGGCTTCGAAAAGCCCCTCGACGACGCCCTCGACCGTGGGCCGGGACAGGCCCGTGATACGAGTCAGGTCCGTGAGCGTGGGGGAGTGGGCGCCTCTGAGGGCATGAAGTACCACCGCGGAATTGATCCGTCGCAGCAGCGACGGGTCCCCACCGGTCAACCGGCCCACGGTGTGTCCTCCCAGCTCGCGAGCATGTCAGGCGGATCGTACTCGCTGCCCGGAAGCAGAGCGACCGTGACCCGGAACAGGGATCGGGACTCCGTCGGCGTCAGCCCGGAGCCACGAACCCGGACTCGTACGCGGCGATCACCGCCTGCGTCCGGTCCCTGGCTCCCAACTTGGCCAGTACGGCGCTGACATGGGTTTTCACCGTCTCGACACCGACCACCAACTTGGCGGCGATCTCCGCATTGGACAGTCCCCGGGCCATCAAACGGAGCACCGCCTCCTCCCGCCCGGTGAGCGCCGCGCGTTCCATGGCCGCCTTGGCCTTGCTCGTCCCGTACTCGGCGGCGAGCTGCCGAACCGCGGCCGGGAAGAGCAGTGACTCGCCCTCGGCTACCAGACGCACCGCATGCACGATTTCCGAGGGCCGGGCGCGCTTGAGCAGAAAACCGTCCGCCCCGGCGCGCAGCGCCTCGTACACGTACTCGTCGTTCTCGAACGTCGTCACCACCAGGATCTTCGGCGGATCCGGCACCGTGCGCAGCACCACCCGGGTTGCCTCGATGCCGTCCATCAACGGCATGCGCACGTCCATAGCCACCACATCGGGGCGCAGTCGGCGCAGAAGCGGGATCACCGCGGCACCGTCGCCCGCCTCGCCCACCACCTCGATATCGGGCTGCGCCTCAAGGACCGCACGCAGTCCCGCGCGCACGAGGGGTTCGTCGTCGACCAGAAGAACGGTAACCGGCATCCGGTCAGCGTAGGCCGTTCAGCGGGAGGCTCGCGTGCACCCTCCATTCGCCGTCGTACGGACCGGTCTTGGCCTTTCCGCCCAAGAGCGCGGCCCGCTCACGTATGCCCCGCAGTCCGCTGCCGCCACCCGGAGCACCTATCGACCCGGTGAGCGGATTGGTCACCTCGAGCTCCAGCCAGCCGCCCCTGACCGTGATCCTCACCCGCACGGGGACGGACCCGGAGTGACGCAGCACATTGGTGAGGGACTCCTGCAGGATCCGGTACCCCTCGCGGGACACCGGTCCCGGCACCCGCTCCACCGGGCCGGAGACTTCGGCGTCGACCTTTGCCCCCGAACCGCGTGCCGAGTCCAGCAGCCGGTCCGCCTCGGCGAGTGTCGGCCGCTGTCCCATCGGTGCTTGCGATTCCCGCAGGACCCGCAATACCCGCTCCAGATCGTCCAGTGCCGCCCGGCCGGTCTCCTCAATCGCGGCCAGGGCCCGCTCGGTGAACGCCGGATCATTCGCCGCCCGCGCAGCACCCGCCTGGACGACCGCCACGGTCAGGGCGTGCCCGATCGAGTCGTGCAGCTCGCGCGCAATGCGATTGCGCTCCAGCAACTGCTCGGTGCGCTCCTCCAGCGCGGTCAACCGCTCCACCGGTGACGGACCGAGCAGCCGTCGCGCCGCCGCCGTGATCACCTCACCGCACATCACGACAACTGCGAGCAGCAGGAGAAGAGGCACGGGTGCAAGCAGCGCGTACCACCAGTGCGGCTCCACCCCGCGGATCAGCCAGTCGTCGCTCGGGCCCGAACCCGACGCGGTGCGGACGAGGTCAACTGCCGTGGCGGACAACCACACCGTCGCGAACAGCGTCACCACCGAGAGCAGTAGCCGCACGTCCAGCCAGACCACGGTCCGCCAGCGGGCTGCCCAGGTTTCCGCCGGAGCCGCGGAGATCGCTGCGTCGGGTCTTCCGCGCTCCGACGGCGTCAGCAACAGCTGAGCCTGAACCCCCTCGGCGAGCCGCATACCGGGGACCAGGCCCACAGGCACGGCAAAGATCACCGGAGCCCATGGAGAGGTGTCCGGGGAGATGAACAGCCACACACTGGCGACCGCGCACGGAATGAGCAAGTGCAGCCAGCGGGTGTAGGTGACAGGCTCGGTCAGCGGACGGAGAAGGCGGCGCATGCCGTCATCGTGCCAGCCGTCGCGAACGTGACGGCTCCCCCGAGCGAGGGAGATGATCCCCTCCGGCGGGGGAGGGCGGGAATGGGGCGAGGCCGCAGGCTGGGGACATGACCAGCATCGACGTCCATGAGCTCAGCAAGGAATACGGCGCGACCCGCGCAGTGGACCGTCTCACGTTCAGTGTGCGACCCGGCCGGGTCACCGGTTTCCTCGGCCCGAACGGCGCCGGCAAGTCCACCACCATGCGACTCGTCCTCGGCCTGGACCGGCCGACCGGTGGTACGGCCACCATTGGCGGGCAGACCTACGCCACACTCGACCATCCGCTGCGTCGGGTCGGCGCATTGCTCGATGCTCAGGCCGCACACGGTTCGCGGACCGCGCGGAACCACCTTCTGGCTCTCGCGACGAGCAACGGCATTGCTGCCGGCAGGGTTGAGGCGGTTCTGGAGGAGACGGGGCTCGGCCGGGTCGGCGGCAACCGGATCAAGACGTTCTCGCTGGGTATGCGACAGCGCCTCGGTATAGCGGCTGCACTGCTCGGCGACCCGGACGTTGTCATGCTGGACGAACCGTCGAACGGGCTCGATCCGGAAGGCATCATCTGGATCCGGGAGCTGATGAAAAGGCTGGCACGAGAGGGCCGCACGGTTCTCGTGTCCAGCCACCTGATGAACGAGACGTCGTCGTTCGCCGACCACCTCGTGGTCCTCGGCCGGGGCAGACTCCTGGTCGACCTGCCGATGCAGGAATTCCTCGACTCCCGCAGCCGCCCGCGCGTGCGCGTTCGGACGACGGAGTCGGATCGACTCCGCGACGTGCTGACCGGCAGGGGACACGAGCTCGTACGGAGCGACGACGGGCGCTGGATCGTCGAGGGCGTCAGGGCGGAGGAAGTCGGGGCCGTCGCCGCCTCCGAGGGCATCCCCATCCTTGAACTCACCGACGAACAGGCCACTTTGGAGCAGGCCTATCTCGATCTCACAAGCGATGCGACGGAATTCGCGTCCGCAGCAGCGTCACCCGCCACCCGTCAGGAGGCCTGACCAATGTCGACCCCCGAAGTGCTCCGTTCCGAGTGGATCAAGATCAGATCGGTACGGTCCGTGGCCGGTTCCCTGATAGCGGTCTTCCTGGTGACACTCGCCGTCACCCTGCTCGCCTTCGCCACCGTTGGTCAGGCCGAGGCGGAGAACTCGGACGATCTGGTCTTCGGCGCTTTCTACGCACTGAACTTCGGCCAGATCGCTGCCGTCAGCTTCGGTGCCACAGCGCTCTCGTCCGAGTATCTGAACGGTGCCTTGCGGATATCGCTCGCGGCGGTGCCGCGCCGCGGCCTCTTCTACGCGGTGAAGATGACCCTCATCGGCACGCTCGCCCTGGTGGTCGGGCTCGCCACCAGCTTCATCGCGTTCCTGGTGGGCCAGCTGTTCATGGGGGAGTACGCGATCGGCCTGGGGGAACCCGGAGTTCTCCGAGCCGCCTTTGGCGGCGGGATATACCTTGCCCTCATGGCCCTGCTCGCCGCCGGCCTGACGGTAGTGCTGCGCAGTGCGGTCGCCGTACTCAGCCTCCTCATCCCGTTCGTCCTGATCGTCTCCTTCGTGGTCGGGGACATCGCGAGCGGCGTGGCGCTCTATCTGCCGGACCGGGCTGGGCAGTTGGTACTGCACCAGAATCCGGAGGGCGATCTGGGGCCGTGGGCAGGGCTGGCTGTCACCGCCGGCTGGGCAGGCCTCGCGCTGCTCGTCGGCTGGTGCGCGATGAGTCGCAGGGACGCCTGAGCACCGGTCCGGTCTCCTGTGGGTTGGTGGGGGGCGAATCGGGAGGTGGACGCTGAGGGGCCCGGGAATGGCGCCGGGCATGGGTGAGGGAGGCTGAAAGCCCCTCAAGGCCCATGCTCGGGAATCGGTTGTCAGCGCCCGGGCGGTTGACTGGCTGCGTGACCGCCGCGCAGCACTTCCGTCTCATCGACGGGGTGCCGGCGAGCCTCTGATGGGGGACCCGGTGCCGCGGGATCTGTAGCCCCGCCACCCAGTCGCCAAATCCCCCCAAGCCCGCGGACCTCAGACACCTCTGGTGCTCGCGTCCGTGGTCCGACTCAGCCCGAATGGTCAGGGGCGGCGGAGTCAACTGCCGCCCGGAGGCGCCCGAACTCCTCGGCCATGCTCTGAACGGTCCAGTGGGCGTTGAGGCCGCTGGGGTTGGGCAGGGCCCAGACCCGGGCACCGCCGATCGTCCGGTCCTGCGGACCGATCTGTGCGCGACGCTCGCCAAACGCGGTGCGGTAGGCGGTGACGCCCACCACCGCCAGCCATTGCGGTCGCAGTTGCTCGACCTTGGCCGTGAGGATCAGTCCGCCCTTGCGGAACTCCTCGGCATCCAGTTCGTCGGCTCTCGCCGTGGCCCGGGCGACCACATTGGTGATGCCCAGACCATAGGTCAGCAACTCGCGCTGTTGCGAGGGTTTCAACTGGCGGGGAGTGAATCCGGACAGGTGGAGCACCGGCCAGAAGCGATTGCCGGGGCGGGCGAAATGGTGGCCCGTCGCGCCCGTCATCAGGCTCGGGTTGATTCCGCAGAACAGCACGCGCAGGCCGCCCGCCACCACATCGGGAACGATGCGATCGCGGGCGGCCTCGAGCTCCTCGGGTGTCATCCGGCGAAGGTTCCGGCTGTCAGAGGATGGAGCCCGGCGTGTACCCCGCAGCCTCGGGGTGCTGCTTGGTGATCTCCTCGATCCGAGCGACGAGCGCGGCGACCTGGCCGCCGGCCGCTCCCGTGAAGGAGAGCTTGTCGGCCATCAGCGCGTCGAGCTGCTCCCGGTCCAGCGGGATGCGGTCGTCGGCGGCGAGCTTGTCGAGCAGCTCGTTGCGCTCCGTGCCCTGCTCGCGCATGGCCAGGGCGGCGGCGACGGCGTTCTCCTTGATGGCCTCGTGGGCGATCTCGCGGCCGACACCGGCGCGTACCGCGCCCATCAGCACCTTGGTCGTGGCGAGGAACGGCAGATACCTGTCCAGTTCGCGGGCCACGACCGCCGGGAACGCCCCGAACTCGTCGAGCACCGTGAGGAAGGTCTCCAGCAGACCGTCGAACGCGAAGAACGCGTCGGGCAGCGCCACCCGGCGGACCACGGAGCAGGACACGTCGCCCTCGTTCCACTGGTCGCCGGCCAGCTCGCCCGTCATCGAGGCGTAGCCACGCAGGATCACCATCAGTCCGTTGACGCGCTCGCAGGACCGGGTGTTCATCTTGTGCGGCATCGCGGACGAGCCGACCTGACCCGGCTTGAATCCCTCGGTGACCAGCTCGTGCCCGGCCATCAGCCGGATCGTCTTCGCGACCGACGAGGGCGCGGCGGCCAGCTGCACCAGTGCGGTCACGACGTCGTAGTCGAGCGAGCGCGGGTAGACCTGGCCGACCGAGGTGAACGCCTGTCCGAAGCCGAGGTGGCCGGCGATGCGCTGCTCCAGGTCGGCGAGCTTGCCTGCGTCACCGCCCAGCAGGTCGAGCATGTCCTGCGCCGTGCCGACGGGGCCCTTGATGCCCCGCAGCGGGTAGCGGCCCAGCAGGTCCTCAAGCCGGCCGTACGCCACCAGCAGCTCGTCCGCCGCGGTCGCGAAACGCTTGCCGAGAGTGGTCGCCTGGGCGGCGACATTGTGGGAGCGGCCCGCGATGACCAGCTCGCCGTACTCGCCTGCAAGCCTGCCGAGTCGGGCGAGGACGGCCACAGTGCGGTCGCGCATGAGCTCCAGCGAGAGCCGGATCTGCAGTTGCTCGACGTTCTCGGTGAGGTCCCGGGAGGTCATGCCCTTGTGGACCTGCTCGTGCCCGGCGAGAGCGTTGAACTCTTCGATCCGCGCCTTGACGTCGTGTCGCGTGACCTTCTCGCGTTCCGCGATGGAGGCGAGGTCGACATGGTCGAGGACACGCTCGTAATCGGCAAGGGCGGCGTCGGGTACCTCGATCCCGAGGTCCTTCTGAGCGCGCAGCACCGCCAGCCAGAGCTGGCGCTCCAGCTTCACCTTCTGCTCGGGGGACCAGAGGACGGCCAGCTCCGTGGAGGCATAGCGGCCGGCCAGGACATTGGGGATGCGAGGCTTCGCAGACACAGCAGTCACGTGTCCAGATTCTACTGGTGGTTTCTGCAGGCCAGCGCCGTGGTCCAGTTTGTGGCTTGCGACAAACGCGGCCGCTTGTGCGGGAGGGGTCGTCCCGCAGCGATCCGGCCGAGGGGCCGAGTCGGCCTCCGCTCAGCGACTCAGACGGTGCGGCGCATGCCTTTGCGGATGCCGTAGGCGGCCGCGCCGATCAGTACCACGCATGCGCCCGACAGAACCGAATGCAGGGGGAGCGTGAATGCCAGGACCAGACAGCCCGCCATACCGAGGGCCGGAACGGCGCGTGGAGGGCGGCCCTCGGACGGCGTGAGGGTCCAGGCTGCCGCGTTGGCGACGGCGTAATACAGCAGGACGCCGAACGAGGAGAACCCGATCGCGCCCCGGACATCGCCGGTGGCCGCCACGAGGGCGGCGACGGCGCCCACGGTCAGTTCCGCGCGGTGCGGGACTGTGAACCGGGGGTGGACGGCAGCCAGGGCGCGGGGCAGGTGGTGGTCGCGGGCCATCGCCAGTGTCGTACGGGAGACGCCGAGGAGGAGGGCGAGCAGGGAACCCAGTGCGGCGAGTGCCGCGCCGATGCGGACCACCGGCGCCAGACCGGGCGCGCCGGCCGCGCGGACCGCGTCCGCCAGCGGAGCCGCGGCGCCCGCGAGCCGGGCAGGCCCGAGCACCGACAGCAGCGCGACGGCCACTGCCACGTACACGACCAAGGTGATGCCCAGAGCCACGGGGATGGCACGGGGGATCGTGCGGGCCGGATCGCGGACCTCCTCGCCCAGCGTGGCGATGCGGGCGTATCCGGCGAAGGCGAAGAACAGCAGCCCCGCCGCCTGCAGCACCCCGCCCACCGTGGCGTCCGCCCCGGGCGCCAGCCGGGATGGCTCGACCGCGTCGCCGGTCAGGCATGTGGTGACGACGGCGGCCAGGACCGCGAGGACCACTGCCACGATCACCCTGGTCAGCCATGCGGATTTCTGCACGCCCCGGTAGTTCACCGCGGTGAGGGCCACGACGGCGCCGGCCGCCACCGCATGGGCCTGGCCCGGCCAGGCGTAGGCGCCGACCGTCAGAGCCATGGCTGCGCAGGAGGCGGTCTTGCCGACGACGAAGCTCCAGCCGGCCAGGTAGCCCCAGAAATCTCCCAGGCGCTCACGCCCGTAGACGTATGTACCGCCGGAGGCCGGATAGCGGGCAGCGAGCCGCGCCGAGGATGTGGCATTGCAGTACGCCACGACCGCGGCCACGCCCAGACCGATCAGGAGCCCCGATCCGGCCGCTCGGGCGGCGGGTGCAGGCGCGGCGAAGACACCGGCTCCGATCATCGACCCCAGCCCGATGACCACCGCGTCGAAGACACCCAGCCGCCGTCCGAGTCGACCGACCTCGGACGGCGCACCGCCGCCGGACCCGTCGGCGCCGACCGCACCACCACCGACCGCATCATTGCCCGGCACACCCGCCATGTCACTCACGCTTCGCCTTCAGTCGCAGCCGCTGTCCGTTGAGGCGCACCGTACAGACCGAAGTTGACGAAGCGGTGTCAGCGCCCACGTATGGCCGGAGCCCCTCGGGCCGGTGGCGGACCAGGCACAGGACGACGAGGCGCACGCTCGCGTCACCGAGGTCCACGCCGACGGAGGATCGCGGCACGACAAGTTCCAACGCGACCCACGGCTGCTCGGCGCCGGGCTCGAACGCGACCTCGCCCATACCCGCACCGTCTTCCACCTGGCCCAGACCATGCGTGACCTCGGTGAGAGGGAGAAGGCGATCGCGCTGTACGAGTGCCGTGCGCAGATGGGGGCTGGAGCGAAGAGATGTTTCCACGCCCACTGGTTCCAGAACTACGGCCGTCGTGACGGGTAGCCGCCCCGATCCGAACCAGGAGGTGTGTCCGGCGGATCATGGCCGAGCGACCCTGATCCGCCGGACACCCCCAAGCTAGGATTCCCGCCCATGGACACCATGGGCGGGGATTTCTCACTTCAGGACACAGACCGCGGCACGGCCGTGGAGTTCGTCTACCGGCCGACGGCCGCGGACTTCGAGGAGGCGCTCCGTGCGCGAGCCCGCCGGACACCGGCGGGCCGGGCCCAGGCGCTGCTGGCACCGCTGGTGGCGGCGGCCGCTGTGGTCGTCTTCGCGGCGCTCCGCGATGCCGCGCTGCCCGTGTGGATCATCTCGCTGGTGCTCTCCGTGGGACTCGCGTCCTGGGGCACCGTACGTGGGCTGCGCACCATGGCCCGCCGGTTGTTCAGCATCGTGGAGCCGTACGGGCAGTGCCGCATGGTGGCCGACGACCGCGGCGCGGTCAGCACCGGCGAGCGGGTGTCCTTCACCACCGACTGGACGGTGTTCCGGGATTACCTGGAGACGCCCGGGCTCTTCGTGCTGTTGGGCGGCGAGCGCGCGGCCGGAGTCGCGGTGCTGCCCAAGCGGGGGGCCCAGGACCCCGCGGACGTGGACCGGCTCCGGGCGATCCTGGACCGGAACCTGAAGCACCTCTAGGGCGTGTGTCGGAAGTCCCGCCGTCCGCCCGAAGGGCGGGCCCGGCGGCGTCCGGTGTGTGCGGTCGCAAGGCGGAGGGTCGTCCCCGTACCGGACGTACGTGGACGACCCTGACAACGCAGCGAGCGTGCGTGCCAGGCGTCGCCGGTCAGGCGGGACTTCCGACACACGCCTTAGACCCGTTTCGAATTCGGTCGGCGTACCGTGCCGCGCTTCGAGCCGTCCACAGGGCCACCTCGCGAACAGCCGGGGCCGTGGAGCTCTTCACGAGAGCGAGGACCCTGGGCGCAGCTGGGGCCACGGATCAGCGGGTGCCGTCCGCACGGCGCCACGTCGCCACCGGGCCCGGGGCGAGGGCGTCCTCAGGCGTGACCCAGAATGCCTTCCCCAGCTCGGCGCTGAACTGAGCGCCGGTCCGTCCGTCCCCGGACGACCGGCCGGTCAGACGCCGCCCTATCCACGGCGCCAGATGCTGCCGCGCGAAGCGGAGGTCGTCGACGCGCCGTGTCGCCCACCGCGTGGGCAGCGCGGTGGGGAGCGGCGTCTGCCAGTCGTGCTCCGGCGGCAGCCCGAGCGTCTGCCAGACCGCCTCGGCGACCCTGTGGTGTCCCTCGGCCGTCAGATGCAGCCGGTCGACGTCCCACAGCCGGGGATCGCCCAGCGCCGGTGCTCCGTACAGATCGACGACCAGCGCACCGTGGCGGTCCGCCAACCCGTCGACCAGGGAGAACAGCTCCTCCATGCGGGGGCGGAAGCGCTCCATGACCGGTCCGTTACGACCGGGGCTGCGCATCAGCACGAGTTTCTTGCACGACGGCGCGAGGCGCTCCACGGCTTCTTCCAGCTGACCGCGCACCATGCCCATGTCGCACGTGGGGCGCAGCGTGTCGTTGAGACCGCCGACCAGCGTGACGACATCCGCCTGCATGGCGGCTGCCGCATCGACCTGCTCGGCCACGATCTGGCGGATCAGCTTCCCGCGTACGGCGAGATTCGCGTACCGGAACCCGGGGGTGCGGGTGGCGAGCCTGCTCGCGAGGACATCGGCCCAGCCGCGGTACGAGCCGTCGGGCAGCAGGTCCGACATGCCCTCGGTGAAGGAGTCGCCGACCGCGACAAGACTGGTGTAGGAGGCATTCATTTCCATGGCCGTGCGATCGTATCGCGGTGGGTTCCGGCCCCTTCCGGGCGGCGCCGCGCCCGGCGGAGGGGTCAGCGCCGAGGGCACGTCCGCACCCCGGACCCCGCGACGGCCGTCCCCGTGATCCTGCCCGGCCGGCTGCCGCGCCAGCAGGCGCGGCAGCCGGCCGGGCAGGACCTGCGCGAAGGTGACCAGCAGGGCCGACCGGACGAGGCCGAGCGTGGCCCCGCCGCCCGCTCTCCGTCGCGGGGCCGCGCCTGTGGGCCGTACCCCCGCCGTGTGCCCCCGGTCCGCCCGTCAGCGTGCCTGTGGCCGTCCCACAAGCTCGCGCAGCACATCCTCCATCGTGACCATTCCGGCGAGCCTGTCGTCCTCGTCGAGTACTGCCGCCAGATGCGTACGGCTCCGGCGCATCGCGGTCAGTACGTCGTCGAGCGGTGTCGCCGCCCGCACCCGGGCGATCGGCCGCATCGCCGTGACCGGGAACGGCACATCGCGCGGCGTGACGTCCAGGGCGTCCTTCACGTGGAGGTACCCCAGGATCCGCTGCTCGCTGTCCATCACCGGGAAGCGCGAGAATCCGGTCTCGGCCGAGAGCAGTTCCAGCTCCTCGGGCGTCGTCCCGACCCTGGCGTAGACCACCTGCTCGACCGGCAGCGCGACATCCCGTACCGGGCGACGGCCCAGCTCCAGTGCGTGGTGCAGTCGCTCGGCGGCGCGGTCGTCGACCAGCCCGGCGGCCCCGGCGTCCTGTACCAGCCGGGCCAGCTCGTCGTCGGAGAACGTCGAGGACACCTCGTCCTTCGTCTCCACCCGCAGCAGCTTCAGCAGCGTGTTGGCGAAGGTGTTGACCGTGAAGATCACCGGGCGCAGCGCCCTGGCGAGGGTGACCAGCGGCGGACCGAGCAGCAGCACGGTCCGTACCGGTTCGGCCAGCGCGACGTTCTTCGGCACCATCTCGCCGAGCAGCATGTGCAGATACGTCGCCAAGGACAGTGCGATCACGAACGAGATCGGATGGACCAGTCCGTGCGGTACACCCACCACGTCGAAGACCGGCTCCAGCAGATGCGCGATGGCCGGTTCGGCGACGATACCGAGGACCAGCGTGCAGAGCGTGATGCCGAGCTGCGCCGCCGCGAGGAGCGCCGACACATGTTCCAGACCCCAGATGACGCTCCGGGCACGCCGGTTCCCGGCCTCCGCCTGGGGCTCGATCTGGCTGCGGCGCACGGAGATCAGGGCGAACTCCGCGCCGACGAAGAATGCGTTGACGACCAGGGTCAACAGACCGATGAAGAGCTGGACGGCCGTCATCGCCCATCCTCCGTCTCGTCGTCGGAGCCGGGCAGCGGTGCGTGCAGCAGCGCCCGCGCGGCGCGGCGCCCGGAGGCGTCCACGACGTCGATTCGCCAGCCGGCCGGTTCGATGGAGTCACCGACGACAGGGATCCGGCCGACTTCCGTGGCGATCAGTCCGGCGAGCGTCTCGTACGGTCCGTCCGGCACCCGTAGTCCGATCGTCTCCAACTGGTCCATGCGGGCGGCGCCGTCGGCCGACCACAGGGTGCGCCCGTCCGCGTCCTCACCGGCCGGTGCGAGGTCCGGCGTCTCGTGCGGGTCGTGCTCGTCGCGCACCTCGCCGACGACCTCCTCGACGATGTCCTCCAACGTCACGACACCGGCCGTGCCGCCGTACTCGTCGATGACGACGGCCATCGGGAACTTGCTGGACAGCCTGTCGAGCAGCCGGTCCACTGTGAGGCTCTCCGGTACGAGCAGGGGCTCGCGCATGATCTCCGACACGCGCTTGCGGTGCCTCTCCTCGGCCGGGATCGCCAGCACGTCCTTGATGTGTGCGACACCGACGACGGTGTCGAGGCTGCCCCGGTAGACGGGGAAGCGGGACAGTCCGGTCGCCCGGGTGGCATTGGCGACGTCCTCCGCGGTCGCCTGCAGTTCCAGCGCGGTGACCTGCACCCGCGGGGTCATCACGTTCTCCGCGGTCAGTTCGGCCAGATTGAGGGTGCGGACGAACAGCTCCGCGGTGTCCGCTTCCAGTGCGCCCGCCTTGGCCGAGTGGCGGGCGAGCGCCACCAGCTCCTGCGGGCTGCGGGCGGAGGCCAGCTCCTCGGCCGGTTCGAGACCGAAGCGGCGCACGATCCGGTTGGCCGTGTTGTTGAGGTGGCTGATGAAGGGCCGGAAGACTGCGGTGAAGGCACGCTGCGGGGTGGCCACGGCCTTCGCCACGGCGAGCGGCGAGGAGATCGCCCAGTTCTTCGGGACGAGCTCACCCACGACCATCAGGAAGACCGTGGACAGCGCCGTTCCGATCACGAGCGCGAGCGAGGACGAGACACTCGGGGAGAGGCCGACGGCCTCCACCGGGCCGCGGATCAGCTTCGCGATCGACGGTTCGGAGAGCATGCCGACGACCAGATTGGTGACGGTGATGCCGAGCTGTGCGCCCGAGAGCTGGAAGGTGAGGCTGCGCACCGCCTTCATGGCGCTGGCCGCGCCGCGTTCACCCCGCTCCACGGCCCGTTCGAGCTGGCCGCGCTCGACCGTGGTCAGAGAGAACTCGGCGGCGACGAAGGCACCGCAGGCGAGCGAGAGCAGGACCGCCACGAGCAGCAGAAGCACTTCGGTCATCGGTTCACCTCCGTCCCATGATCGGGCAGGGAAAGGAGGCTCGCCTGGCGTCGGCGATATCGGCTACTGGGAGGCTCGCCCATGGGCGGACGCTCACACCTTTCAGAAGGGGGTGGTCATATGAACATCCATGGTAAAGGACGAGCAAAGTCGTACTGCGCGCGGGTGATCTCCGTGAGTGTCCCAGGCTGCGGTCTCACTCGTTGAGGTGCTTCACCCAACGGCTCCACTGCGGCTGTGGCGCATACCCCGCCGCGTGCCAGGCGTGGTGCGCGAGCTCGTTGCGGTTCAGCACCATCGCATCGCCACGCCGTCCGCCCAGCTGTACGAATCGTTCCTCCGCCGCCGTCAGCAGCGCGCGGCCGACGCCCCGCCGCCGCTGGTTCGGATGGACCGCGAGCCGGTAGAGATGGCACCGCCACCCGTCGAAGCCTGCGATCACCGTTCCTGCGAGCTCGCCGGAACGTTCCGCGAGGATGAGGGCTCCGGGGTCGCGGGCGACCAGCCGTTCGATGCCGTCCCGGTCGTCGCTGATGCTGGTGCCTTCCGCCGCCACTTTCCAGAAGGCGAGGACGGCGTCGAGGTCGGCCGGTGCCGCGGCGCGGACAGTGAGATCATTCATGCCCGTACCCCATCACCGGACCCGCGGCACCGTCGAACGTATTCCGCCAAGCGGTCAGCTCCCCGCGAGTTCCTGGAGGACCGGGGCGAACGCCTCCATGTTCGGCTCCAGCACCGTCAGGTACGAGAAGCCGTAGCGCTCCCGCTGTTCCCTGAGTTGTTCGGCCATCTGCCGAACCGTGCCCATCGTGCACAGCGGCAGGGCCAGCGCCTGGTCCTCGTCGAGGTGTGGTGTCTTCGGCAGCACCTCGCGCACGGCGGCGCGACGGTCGTGGGTGGCCCGGACGTGCTGGATCAGCAGATTCAGTTCGGCCGGGCTCTCCCGTCCCGCGGCGAATCGCCGATAGGCGGCGACGCGCCCGTCCAGTTGCTCGGCGGTGAGGGGTGTGAGCGTGCCGTTCCGGTCGCCGACGGCCCCGGTGAACGCGACGATCTCCGCGAATTCTGCCGCCAGCCGTAGGACACGGTCCCCGTTCCCGCCGATCAGCAGCGGCGGCCGGGGCTTCTGCGTGGACCTCGGCAGCCGGGGGTCGTCGCGCAGCAGGCGGTCCAACTCCTCGACCGTATGACGCAGATGATCCACCCGGCCGCCGGGGGAGAGGAACTCGATGCCCGCCCGGTCGTGTTCCTCGCGGACGTATCCGGTCCCGATCCCCAGCTCCAGGCGCCCCTCGATCAGCGCATCCGTACCGGCCGCCTCGCGGGCCAGCAGCGCCGGATTCCAGAAGGCGGCATTCAGTACGAAGGTGCCGACACGAGGCCGCTCCGTGGCCTCCGCGGCGGCCACCAGTGCGGGGAAGGGGGCCGGCATGCCCAGATAGTCGGGGACCAGGATGACGTCGTAGCCGAGGTCCTCCGCGCGGCGGCATCGGGCGCGCCACTCGTGCCCACCGGCCGGCGTCAGCATGTTCACTCCGAATCGAAACGGCCTTGCCATGAACTCTCCTCGCGTCGGGACATCCGATGGACGGTCCACCCACTCTGCCAACGGCGAGCCGCGCCCGTACGCCGAACCGCTCCTCTTGCCGGTGCTAGCAGTCCCGCGCTAGCTTGATGGTGTGCCCAAGACACAGCTGAACGTACGAGTGGACGAGGCCACCGCCGAGGCCGCGCGGCAGCGCGCGCTGCAGAGGGGGATGAGCGTGAACCGCTACATAGAGGAGCTCGTCAAACAGGATGCGGGCGAAGTCGGACACACCTTTGTCGAAGCCGCTGCCGACTTCATGAAACAGTACGAGTCGGTGTTCGCCGAGGAGTTCGGCCCGGAGCGCAAAGGTACCCGTTGAACCTCCGGATCGACCTTTCCTGGCTGCTCATGGTCGCCGAGCACAAGACGCCTGGTGATCCACAGGTCGTCGACTGGGGCGCGCTCGTTGCCGCGGTCGCCCGTCATGAGGCGGAGATCTTCGGCAGCCCCGTCTACAGCGACCCGCACTCCAGGGCTGCCGCACTCCTGCAGTTGCTGCTCCATGTCCCGGCGCTCGAACACTCCAACGCGATGTTCGCCTCGGCCGTGGCGTACGGGTATCTCGTCGCTTCCGGACTGAAGGTCATCACCTCGCCCGAGCAGGTGCGCGACCTGGCCCGGCTGGTCAAGCAGGGCAAGGCCGACGTCCGGGCCGTCGCCGACGAACTGCGTCAGTGGAGTCTGTGAATCCTTTGGTGCGAGATTCCTGGAGTCCCCCCTTCAGCCGTGAATCATCGTTAACATCCGGCGCATGACACACATAGGGACACGCGTGCGAGACGGATGACGGTCGCGGGCGTGGGCGCTGTGGCGGCCCTGGTGCTCGGTGTCGGCGGAGCGATCGCCGTCGGCGCGCCGGACGACGGCTCGGCCGACCCGACCCCTGTCGCCACCGCGACGTCCGACCCCGACCCCGGCACCGGCGGCGTCGGAGGCAGCACCGACGGCGGCAGCGTGAGTGGATCGGGCGGTGGCGACCCCAGCCCGAGCGAGGCGCCGAGCCCGACCGGAGCCCCGGATCCCACCGACGGCCCCGGACCGAGCGAACCGGCGAGCCTCGACGACCTGGAGAAGCGGATCGACGAGCTCGACAAGAGGATCGATGAGCTGCCCACGAAGAAGGACCTCGCCGACGCGCTGCGGGCGCTCGCGGACCGGCTGGAGCAGGACGACTAGGGTCTGATCCGAGGGCCAGGCCCTCATGTCTCAGGAGGCGTCCACCACGGTCGTTCGGCGGGCCAGGCCCAGCACGCACGCTGAGGTGGGGAGCCGGATCCCCCAGTCCGGCATCTTCACCTTGCGGTACGTCTCCACCACGAACCCGGCCTCCTCGATCGCGGTGAGCGTGTCCCGCGCCGTATGACACCCGCCGCCCAGCAGCGGCCACACCGTGCGGTCCAGTGCCCGCTGCACCGTCGCCATGGCGCGGTCATCGGCCCGCACATGCTCGAAGAAGCGCAACTCCCCGCCGGGGCGCAGCACCCGCTCGATCTCCGCGAGCGACCGCTCGACATTCCGGACGGTGCACAGCACCAGTGACGCGACGGCCCCGTCGAATGCCTCGCTCTTCACCGGCAGCGCCTCCGCGGTACCCGGTACGACATCCACCGGGAGACCGGCACGCAGCGCGGACCGTACCGCCAACTGCCGCAGGGTGCGCTCGGGTTCGATCGCCACTACCTCGGACACGGCGGGCGGATAGTGGGCGAAGTTCAGCCCGTTGCCCACACCGACCTCGATGATGCGTCCGGACAGGCCGGCGAGCAGTTCCGAGCGAATGGCCGCCATCCCGGACCTGGTCTCCGCCGCCACACTCATGCGGGCGTAGAACCGGGCGAAGACCGGGTGGTGCACCGCGTCCTTCGGGATCTTCGTACTCCGCAGATGCATGACGGACCTCCTCGACAGGACCGGCTGCACCGGACGGCTCGGTCGGGCGGGCCCCGCCCGACCGGAGCTGCCCGACGCGAGAAACCCGGCCGGTAAAGTGCGGCTCCTTTGATTCTTCCCCGTACTGGGCCGCTCAGCCGTTCAGCCGGCGGTTCGGTCCCCGCCCAATTCCGCGGTCAGCCAACTCGCTGCCCGGGCACGGAATTCGGCGGGTGCGAGAGCTCCCGCACCCGCCGGTACGGCGCCCAGCAGCGGCGCGCCCGCCGCCACCGGCAGATCGTCGAGATTGCAGCGCGCGGCCAGATCCGGTTCGGCGGGCATGCTGCCCACGACCACGCCCAGGCATTCCAGTCCGCGCGCCCGCAACGCCTCCGAGGTCAGTGTGGTGGAATTGAGCGTGCCGAGTCCGGCGGGTACCACGACCAGGACCGGAGCACCGAGCAGCCGCGCCGCGTCCGCGAGCGTGGCGCCTTCGTCGTCGAACCGTACGAGCAGTCCTCCCGCGCCCTCGACCAGCACCAGATCGTGCTCGGTGGCGAGCTTCTCGGCCGCCTCCGCGATCTGCTGCGGGCGCACGGGTGCCAGGCCCGCCCGCCGCGCGGCCGTGTCCGGCGCCAACGGCTCGGGAAACCTTGCCAGTTCGAGGCCGGTCACCGCCTCGCCCGCAAGCCTGCGCACCTCGAAGACGTCGCCCGGCTCACCCGGCGCAACGCCCGTCTGAGCGGGCTTGAGCACGGCAACCGAACGCCCGGCGGCGACCGCCACCGCGGCCACGGCCGCCGTGACGACCGTCTTGCCGATCTCCGTACCCGTACCGCTCACCATCAGTACCGACATCTCAGCCCTCTCGCGCCGCCGCGCACGCCGCACGGCAGATGCGCGCCAGATCGTCGTCGCCCGTCACATACGGCGGCATCGTGTAGATCAGGTCCCGGAACGGGCGCAGCCACACGCCCTCACGGACCGCGGCCTCGGTGGCCGCCGCCATGTTCACGTCGTGATCGAGCTGCACGACGCCGATGGCGCCCAGAACGCGTACATCCCGCACACCTGCGATCGCACGGGCCTCCGCAAGGCCCCCCAGCAGCCCCGCCTCCAGGCGCTTGACCTCCTGCTGCCAGTCCTGGCCGAGCAGCAGATCGATCGAGGCGAGGGCCACCGACGCGGCCAGCGGGTTGCCCATGAAGGTCGGCCCGTGGGCAAGCACCGGGACCTTGCCGCGCGAGATACCGTCCGCCACCCGGGAGGTGCAGAGGGTCGCCGCCATCGTCAGATAGCCGCCGGTCAGCGCCTTGCCGACGCACATCACGTCGGGGGAGACCCCCGCATGCCCGGCGGCGAACAGCTTCCCCGTACGCCCGAAACCGGTCGCGATCTCGTCGAACACCAACAGCACGTCATGGGCGTCGCAGGCCTCGCGCAGCACTCGCAGATAACCGGGGGAGTGGAACCGCATCCCGCCCGCGCCCTGAACCACCGGCTCCACGATCACCGCGGCCAGCTCATCGGCATGGTGCGCGATCAGCTCGCGCAGCTGCTGTACGTACGACTCATCCGGTTCCTCGTCGAAACCGTCCGGCGGCTCGTCGGCGAAGACCTGCCGGGGCAGCACCCCCGACCACAGCTCGTGCATGCCGCCCTCGGGGTCGCAGACCGACATCGGCTGCCAGGTGTCCCCGTGGTAGCCGCCGCGCCAGGTCAGCAGCCGCTGTTTGGCGGGCTTTCCGATCGAGTTCCAGTACTGCAGACACATCTTCACCGCGACCTCGACCGACACCGAACCCGAGTCGGCGAGGAAGACATGGCGCAGCGGCTCCGGCGTGATCTCGACCAGCCTGGCGGCCAGGCGCACGGCGGGCTCATGGGTGAGCCCGCCGAACATCACATGGCTCATCCGGTCCAGCTGGCCACGCGCCGCCTCGTTGAGCACCGGGTGGTTGTAGCCGTGTACCGCCGACCACCAGGACGACATGCCGTCGACCAACTCGCTCTGCCCGTAGGCCGGTTCGGCGAGCCGCAGACGTACCCCGGACGCGGACTCCACGACCAGCGGCTCCTGCCGGCCGGGCATCGGGCCGTACGGATGCCAGACGTGGTCCCGGTCCAGGGTCCTCAGTTCGGCAGGGGAGAGGGGCTCAGGCATTGGGTGCGAGATCCGTTCCCGCACCACGACGTCGGACCGCCACCAGATCCGTACGCGCGCCCGGAACCCCGGCCTCGGCGACCCCCGGCTCGTCGGCCACGTCACCGCAGGGCGCACAGCCCCCCGCGTGCGAGCCGCAGTCGCCACCGGTCTCCGCCTCGGCCGCCGCGTCCGTACGGTGCCGGGGCAGCGTCGTCGTACCCGCGCCCTCCACGTCGAAACCGGCGTCCGCGATCATGTCCAGATCCGCCTGCCCCGCCTGGCCCTCACTGGTCAGATAGTCGCCCAGGAAGATCGAGTTGACCAGGTGCAGGGCGAGCGGCTGCATCGAGCGCAGATGCACCTCACGGCCGCCCGCGAGCCGGACCTCGACATCCGGGCAGACGAACCGGACCATCGCCAGAATGCGCAGACAGCGCTGCGGTGTGAGGTTCCACTCCTTGGCGAGCGGGGTCCCCTCGAACGGGATCAGGAAGTTCACCGGAACCGAGTCCGGGTCCAGCTCGCGCAGCGAGAAGACGACGTCGACCAGATCCGCGTCGCTCTCACCCATCCCGGCGATCAGCCCGGAGCACGCCGAGAGTCCCGCAGCCTGCGCCTGCTGGACGGTCTCCACCCGGTCCGCATAGGTGTGGGTGGTCGTGATGTCCCCGTACGTCTCCTCGGACGTGTTGAGGTTGTGGTTGTACGCGTCGGCGCCCGCCGACCGCAGCCGGTCGGCCTGCCCGGCGGAGAGAAGACCGAGGCAGGCGCATACCTCGACGCCCTCGTTCTGCTCCTTGATCGCCTCGATGGTCTGCGACACCCGGTCGACGTCCCGGTCCGTCGGACCGCGGCCGCTCGCCACCAGACAGACACGCTTCGCGCCGCCCGCCACCCCGGCGGCGGCGGCCTTCGACGCCTCGTCCGGTTTCAGCCAGGTGTACTTGAGGATCTCGGCCTTCGAGCCGAGCCGCTGCGAGCAGTACGAGCAGTCCTCGGGGCAGAGCCCGGACTTGAGATTGACCAGATAGTTCAGCTTCACCCGCCGGCCGAACCACTGACGGCGCACCTTCCCGGCCGCGGCCACCACTTCGAGCAGGTCGTCGTCCGAGGTCGCCAGCACGGCGAGCGCTTCTTCGCGGGTCGGCAGCTCGCGCCGCAGCCCCTTGTCCACCAACGTGTTCAGGAGGTCCATGGGCATGATCCTGGCTTACGCCACTGCCCGCAGCCAAGGAGGAACCGGACAACAGACCCCACAGAGGGTGTGTGTATTGCCACACCATGCCCGGCTGCGCCCCCGGTTAGGCTCTGTGAGCTGCCTACAAAAGGGACCGCCGACATGTCCTTCGCCCCGTTCGACTGGATCGATGACGAGGCGCGCCGCCGTGCGGACGCCGGCCTCGTCCGTACCCTGCGCCCCCGGCCCGCCGAACCGGAACTGCTGGACCTCGCGAGCAACGACTACCTGGGCCTCACCCGGCACCCCGAGGTGACGGCGGCCGCCGCCGAGGCCGCGCACCGGTGGGGTGCGGGCGCCACCGGCTCCCGGCTGGTCACCGGTTCCACCGCGCTGCACGCCGACCTCGAACGCGAACTCGCCGAATTCTGCGGTTTCGAAGCTGCCCTCGTCCTCTCCTCCGGCTACACGGCCAATCTCGCCGCCCTGACCGCCCTCACCGGCCGTGGCTCCCTGATCGTCTCCGACGCGGGCAACCACGCCTCCATCGTGGACGGCTGCCGCCTCTCCCGGGCGGAGACCGCCGTCGTACCCCACACCGATCCCGAGGCCGTCGCCAAGGAGTTGCGCGCGCACAGCGGCCGCGCCCTGGCCGTCACCGACTCGGTCTTCTCCGTCGACGGAGACGCCGCGCCGCTGCCGGAACTGGCCGACGTCTGCCGTACGGAGGGCGCCGCGCTGCTCGTCGACGACGCGCATGGTCTGGGCGTGCTCGGGGAGGGCGGGCGCGGCGCCCTCGCCGCTGCCGGTCTCGCGGGCGGCGACGGGATCGTCACCACGCTCACCCTCTCCAAGTCCCTGGGCAGCCAGGGCGGAGCGGTCCTCGGGCCGGCCCGGGTGATCGACCATCTGGTCAACGCGGCCCGGACGTTCATCTTCGACACCGGACTCGCGCCGGCCACGACGGGCGCGGCTCTTGCGAGTCTGCGCCTCCTGCGCCGCGAGCCGGCACGCGCGGGCAGGGCCCGTACGGTCGCGACCGCACTGTACGAACGGCTGACCGCCGCGGGGCTGACCGCCGTACGCCCCGACGCCGCAGTCGTCTCGGTGCGGGCACCTTCGCCGGACGCGGCGGTGCGCTGGGCGGCCGACTGCCGCGCGGCCGGCATCGCGGTGGGCTGTTTCCGCCCGCCGTCGGTCCCGGACGGCATCTCGCGGTTGCGGCTCACCGCGCGGGCCGACCTGACGGAGGCGCAGATCGCGACCGCGGTGGCGACCGTCCTGCGGACCGCGCCACCTGCCTGACCGGGCCAGTCAGCAGACCCGACCGTCGCTCAGACCGGAGACGAACGAAATCCAGGCCGCCGCGGAGAACCGCAGCGCGGGCCTGGACACATCTTTGGAGTCCCGCACGGCCAGCTGCTCCGCACCGAACGGTGCAGCTTCCACGCAGTTGTTCATACCCGTGCTGCGGCTGCTGCGCCGCCACCGTAACTCGTGCTGTGCGAGGCAATCGGACATCGGGCCCCTCGGGCGGTCTGAGGCGCAGTTGGTCCCGCATCACCCGGCGCCCGCCGACCTTGCGCCGCAGCACCGCCTCGTCCAGTACCGCGGTCAGCCGCAACGGCGGATCCGTCCGCAGCCGCCCTGCCGCGCGAGCCGCACCTCCACCAACGAGTCCAACTGATGGGCGGGCAGCCCGTCCAGGGACGACCGGGTCACCGCCCGCGCATAGTCGGCGGTCTGCAGCAGCCCGGCACCACCGAGGTCTGCAGCGTCCGGGCCGTCCGAGCTTGGGACTCCAGACTGATGAAGTCCCGGTACTGGGGCGGGATAAGAGCGCGGTAGGCGTGCTACCAGCCGTGCCGCCACCGCCCGCCGAGCCCGCGAGCAGCTCCAGAAGCGCCCGTAACTGTGCGTCGTCCACGCCGTAGGCATCAAGCAGCCGGCGCACATCGGCCGGTTTCACCCCGCTCGCGCCGGTCTCGATCCGGCTCACCTTCGACCGGTGCCGGCCGAGGATCTGTGCGGCGTCCCGACTGGTCGGTCCGGACGTGTGGCGCAGACTCCGCAGTTCCTCCCCGAGCTTGCGGTGACGTACTGCTGGGCCGTGCTGCATCGGCGGCCTCCCTCCCTCTCGTACCGAGGGGCCAGTGTGCCGCCACCCACGCCTGTCCGGGCCGGAGTTCACTGCTTTGAGCGACAGATATATGCATATCTCGTTGGATCGCCGTCACAGAGGGCAGCATCACTGCAATCTGGCGCGAAGCACATCCCGGACCGGTCGCGGTTCGGGTGGGAAAGGGACGGCTCGCCATGGCGGACCATCAAGAAGCACGTGTCACTCTGCCGAGCGAGCCGGTCTCGGTCCCGGCAGCCCGGAGACATGTGGCCCGGGTGCTCGCCGACTGGGGTCTGCCCGACGACACCGAGACCGCCGACACCATCCGGCTCATCGTCTCGGAACTCGCGACCAACGCCGTCCAGCACACCTTCGGCCAGTCGCCCACCTTCACCGTGGACCTCCGGCTGGAGCGGGAGGAGCAGCTGCACCTCGGGGTGACGGACAGCCACCCCCGCTGGCCCCAGCGCCTGCCCGAAGCCGAGCAACAGGACAACGGACGCGGCATGGTGATCATCCGCTGGCTGGCCGAGGAATGCGGCGGACGGCTCACGGTCACGCCCACCCCTGAGGGAGGCAAGACCGTCTGGATCGCGCTCCCGTGGACCGTAACCGTCCAGACCTGACTGCCCGGGCGGGCGCCGCACGTCACCGCGCCGACCTCGCCCGCCCGAAGCCGCCGCGCAGCAGTGCGCACAGCGTCGCCGCCGCTGCGCTCGCGCGCTCGCCGTGGTGCACCACCGAGATCGTCCGCCGGAACGCCGCAGGTTCCAGTCGCCGCACGGACAGCGGAGCCGGCGACATGGCGGCGACCATCTCCGGCACCACCGCCATCCCGATTCCCGCGCTGACCAGGGCGCACACCAAGGCGTAGCCGGGCGACTCGCAGACCACCGCGGGCGTTGCCCCTGCCTCGGCCAGGGCGTTCTCCACCCCGCGGCGGGGCGGATGGGCCGGTGCGCTGCTGATCAGCGGCCGGCCGGCCAGCTCCGTCACCGGCAGCCGTCCCGTTCCCTCGGACAGCACCTGGCCGACCGCAGTGATCAGCACCAGCTCCTCGACCAGCAACGGCTCCACGCAGACCCCGGACGGCAACGGCGCCGCGGGCGCCGGCTCGTACGCATGGGTCAGCGCCAGATCGACCTCGCCCGAGGCCACCGCGGCGATCCCGCCGGGCGGCTCGTAGTCCGTGACGGACAGTTCCACATCCGGGTGGGCACGCCGGAACGCGCTCAGCACCGGCGGCAGCAGATGGATACCCGCCGTGGTGAACGTGCCGACCCGGAGGCGTCCGCCGGAGAGCCCGGCGAGCCGGGTCAGTTCGTGCCGCGCGCGGTCCATCTCGTCGAGGACCCGCCGGGCGCGTACGACCAGCAGCTCGCCCGCGGCCGTCAGTCGGGCGCCACGGTGGTGGCGCACCAGCAGCGCGGCGCCCGCCTCCCGCTCCAGTTTGGCCAACTGCTGGGAGAGTGCGGGCGCGGTGTAGCCGAGGCGGGCGGCGGCGCGCGTGATCGAACCGGCCTCGGCGACCGCCACCAGCGCCGCGAGCCGCGTCGGGTCGAACATTAAGCGTTCCTTTTGGCGGACCCAGAAGATTGCACGTACATGTTGAAGGCTACATCGGTCCATGGTGGACGCATGGACGGACAACTGATCGCCTTCACCGGGGTCGCCGCAGGGATGGTGGCCTTGCCGGGCGCGGACTTCACGGTGGTCGTACGGAACGCACTTGCCTCGCGCGCGGCCGGGGTGGCCACGGCGCTCGGGGTTGCCGGGGGACTGCTCATCCACACCGCGCTCGCCGTCGCCGGGCTCGCGGCGCTCCTGGTCACGATGCCCGTGCTGTTCCGCACTGTGCAGCTTCTCGGCGGGGCGTACGTCCTCTATCTGGGAATCAGTGGAGTGTACGCGGCACGGCGCCGCGCCAAGGACGCGGGCGCGGACACGGGAGCGGACGGAGGGTCGACGGCGACCGGCGCGCGACGCGCCCTGCGCCAGGGCTTTCTGACCAACGCTCTGAACCCCAAGGCGCCCGTGCTCTTCCTCAGTCTGCTGCCGCAATTCGTCCCCGACGGGCAGCCACCCCTGCCCAGGACCCTGCTGCTGGCCACCGTCGTGGTGCTGCTCGCGCTGATCTGGTTCCCGGCCGTGGCACTCCTGGTGGACCGCCTGGGCCGGTGGCTTCGCCGGCCGCGTACCGCCCGTGCCATCGAGGGGGGCAGCGGCGCGGCGCTCACCGCGCTGGGGCTGGTGCTGGTGACCGGACCCCTGTTGCACTGAAACACGGTGATGGAGGGGGAGCCGGAGGCGAATCGGAGGGATCAGCGAACCCGTCCGTACCAGACGCTCCTCGTCCAGATCTTCTCCAGCCGCACGACGGAACCGGTCTTCGGGGAGTGCCAGATCTTCCCCCTGCCGGCGTAGATGCCCACGTGATAGACGCTGCGCCCCGAGTGGAAGAAGACCAGATCGCCACGTTTGCGTTTCGATGCCGTGATGTGGCGGGTCTTGTTGTACTGCTGCTGGGCGGTGCGGGGGAGCCTCTTGCCCACTTTCTTGAACACGTACAGCATCAGGCCGGAACAGTCGAAGCGGTGGGGGCCGGTGGCCCCGTACCGGTACGGGGATCCCTTCTTCGACGCGGCGATCTTGAGGGCCTTCGTCGAATGCGTCGCGGCCTGGGCGTCGGTCACGGCGCCGGGGGCGATCATGGAGCCACCGACGGCGGCGAGCGTCAGAACCGTGGCCGTACCGGCCCGGGTGAGCAGAGACGGGACATGAACCTGCGCAGTCATGCGCAACCCTTCGTCAGCCGCCTGTGAAGGATGACCTGTCGGGTTCGGGCAGGCGAAGTTGCCCGGCCGCGTGATGCGGCTTCACCCCGAGGGTCGACCGGTTGCCCGGCCGACCCGTTGCGCTCGGGTCCTCCACTCCTGCCGATCCACTTCTGTCGACCAGTCATCCGGGCGGCGGCAGGACTCGGCGTCCGTCCGGACCGCCCCGCCGTGGTGGCGGGGGCTTGTCGTCCCACGGATCTTGACTCACCAGCTGCCGGATTTCCGAAGAAAAACAGCGATATGGGAATGTCGTCACTATTGACCTGTTTGGGTGGAAGCGGTGCATATGGGAACTCGTCAGGCTGCATCGGCTGGTCCCGTACCAGCGGTGGAGCGACATATTCAGCTCGCCGTCCACGCCGACAGCGCAAGTCGAGTTGTCCCTCTCGCGGGGGATTCCTTGCGCCGAACGAGCGAGATAATTCGATCAGCGTGCCGGGCGTGTCGCTGATGGGAGGATGATCAACTCATCGGGGCCGGGGGCACGGTGACCCGTCCGGCCCGCCGTTCCCCGTCCAACACGCGCAGTGCCCGTGTCAACGTGGCGGCGTGGATCTGTGCTTCACCGCGCTCGTGCATCAACGTGAGCGCGTCCCGCAGGGCGCCGGCCCGCGAGGCGAGCGCCTGGGCCGCGCGCAGTGCACCGTAGGTGTCGCTGCCGTGGGCGGGGTTGATCCGGCCCAGCTGGTCGAGCACCTCCAGGTAGCAGTCGATGAACTCGCCCTCGGCGCGGGTCAGTGCGGGCAGCGGTGGGAGGTGGGGTGGCTTCATCGGTGGCTCACCTCGCGCTGTTCGGCGGGCGCGTCGTCCTTCGGCTCTCCAGGACGTGGTCCACCAGCCCGTACGCCTTGGCTCCGGTGGCGTCGAGGATGAGATCGCGCTCGAAGTCGGCGCCGATCCGTTCGGCGCTGCGGCCGGTGTGACGGGCCAGCATGCGGGTGAGCAGCTCACGGACGCGGACAAGTTCCCGTGCCTCGATCTCCAGGTCGGACGGCTGGCCCTGTACCGGCTCCGGCAGCTCGGGCTGCTGGACGACGACCCTGGCGCCGGGCAGGGCGTGCCGCCGGCCGGGGGCGCCCGCGGCGAGCAGAACCGCCGCGCTGGAACCGGCCTGGCCGAGACAGAACGTCTCCACCTCGCAGGTGAGGTACCCCATCGTGTCGTAGATGGCGGACATGGCGCCGAACGAGCCGCCGGGGGAGTTGATGTAGAGGGAGATCGGCCGGTCGGGTGCGGCGTGCTCCAGATACATGAACTGTGCGATCAGGTCGTTTGCGGCGGTGTCGTCGACCGGGGTGCCGAGGAAGACGATGCGCTCGGCGAGCAGCTTGGAGTACGGGTCGAGGGTGCGGGTCCCGTCGGTCGTGCGCTCGGTGAACTCGGGCAGTACGTAACGGGCGGCAGGGCGGAACATGGCGAAGCCTCTCCTCCGGTGTCTGCATGGAGCCTGCACGGACATCCGTAAAAAATGTACAGGACGTACAGAAGGTTATGATGGGGACTATGGCCTAGTGATCCGGAGGAAGCAACAGGTCAGACGTGGTTTCGCTCTCAGCTTGAGAGCCGAAATCTCACAATCTCTCACACGGCGGTCTGAGAAGGCCCGTCTTCGAAGCCCAGCAGGGCCTCCAACTGCGTGGATGCGGACCGCATGTCATCGGCCGTCGGGTGCACGTAGACGCGCTTGGTGAAGCTGGCATTCGTGTGCCCCGCCCACGCGGCGAGAATCGTGTCCGGCACCCCGTTCATCGCCAGGAACGTCAGGCAGCTGTGGCGGGCGTCGTAGAGCCGGACTTTCCGCAGGCCGAGCTTCGCCATCAGGCTGTACGCGTGCTCGCGCAGCTGGCGGGTGTCCATGGGCAGGCCTAGGTGGTCGACGTACACGTACCCCGACCGCTGGTAGTAGCTGCCCATCGACAGCTGCTCGACCTCCTGCGTCAGCTGAGCGGACATCAGGGCGCGGCTCACGGGGGAGGGGAGGGGCAGTGTCCTCTCGCCGGCCTCCGTCTTGGTGTCCTTCTCCAGCGTCCGGGCGTTGCCGACCATCGTCCGGGTGTTCGCGACGACCAGCGTCCCGGCTTCAAGGTCGATGTCCTCCCAGCGCAGGCCCGCCACCTCGGCCGGCCGCAGCCCCATCAGGCCGAGCAGCAAGGCGGCGAACCCGCGGTCCTCACGGATCCCGACGACGAACGCCTGAACCTCGGTGAGCACCCACGGCTCCTCGCGCCGGTTCTCCCGCCTGTCGGCCTTCCGCGCCTTCCGGGGGATGGTGATGTACTCGGCGACGTTCCG
This sequence comes from Streptomyces atratus, assembly GCF_040655115.1. Classification (GTDB taxonomy): domain Bacteria; phylum Actinomycetota; class Actinomycetes; order Streptomycetales; family Streptomycetaceae; genus Streptomyces; species Streptomyces atratus_D. The sequence continues at coordinate 35,701 of NZ_JBFAJH010000019.1, forward strand.
GGCCACCAGACGGCGCCTCACGGCCAGCCGCAGGGCTGCGCGCAGGCGCCCCAACACTCCGTCAGCGGTCGTCGTCCGCAGGCCCGTACCGGCCGTCCCGCCGCGGCGCCTCGCCGACACCAGCAGCCAGGCCACCATCGACTCGACGTGCTCCTCGGTGAGCTCCTGCAGGCGCAGGTGGCCGAGGTACTCGTGAACGTGCACCAGGGCGTTGCGGTACCCGGTGAGCGTGGACTCTTCGAGGTCGTCGGCCTTCGACGCCATGTACGCATCGAGGAGCTGCGACACGGTCATCTTGCTCGGCAGAATGAGCTGGCCCGTGCGCCGTTCGTGGCGCAGTCGGGCCAGCTCATTGCGGGCGTCCGCCAGCTTGTTCTCTGTGACGGTCAGCTGCTTGCGCTTGCCGTCGGCGTCACGGCCGACGTCGATGACGAAGCGGTACCTGACCGTCCCGTCCTGCAGCGTGATCTTCTTGATCGGATCGGCCATGGTCCCGCCCCTTCGTGGTGCCTGACTGTTAGTCGCCCAGCTCCAGCTCGATCTGGTCGATCTCGGTCTGCAACTGGGTCAGACGGTTCTTGGTGATGCGTAGCTGCCGCTCGGCCGCAGCCTTGTTGCCGCCCTCGACCGCGTTGACGAGCCGGCCAACCATGGCGCTGAGGGTGTCCGCCGCACGGTTTGCCGGGCGCTGGGCTGCCCGTCGACGTCCCGCAGGATGCGTGAGCAGCTCGTACTCCTCGCGCTCCTTGAGATAGTCCTGCTCGGCTTCGTCGTTCAGTTCGTCGCCGTCAGGGCTGGTTCCCCAGTCGTTGGCCGGCGAGCGTCCTTCCGCCCAACGCCAAGCCGTGCGGGTCTTGAGGGCAAAGTCCGGCGCGAGATCCACGGGGGAGTCGTCCCACTCGCGCGGCAGAAGCAGCGTGAGGGGCGAGACGTTCAGGGCGAGGGCGAATGCGACCAGGTCATCGACATCGACGCGCCGCTCCTTCTGCTCAGTCTTGATGACGGCCGTGGCTGGCAAAGGACGGCCGAGCTTGGCCATCTCTTCTCGAAGCGCCGGCATCGTCATCCCGCGGGCCTTCCTGATGTCCGCCAGATTCTCGGCGACTCGCTTGCCTGTCGGCCCCAGCTCATTCGCTCGTCGCTTGCGTGCCTCTGCGCCTTCTTCGGTTCCCATCTTCGTAGTCTCTCATCCCTTCTTGCATCTGCAACATACCCCCATGTACAGTTCCGTACATGGGAATCAGTCTTCCTAAGAAGGGAATCCGGGGTGGAATCTTCCATGCCTCATGACCCGAACGAACTCCTGACCCCGGCTGAGGTCGGCCGCCTGACGAAGCTCACCGAGTCGACGCTGAAGGACAAGCGCTGGCGTGGCACCGGACCGAGGTTCACCAAGCTGTCGCCCGGCCGCGGGGGTCGCATCCGCTACCGCCGAGGCGACGTCATGGCCTGGCTGAACGGCGAGCAGATCGGAGAGGCCGCCTGATGGCCACCGCTGACGAGCCGACGCTCGCAGACATCCGCGCCTGGCCGGCCACCATCAGCGTCCCCGACGCCGCCAAGGCCATGGGCATCTCGAAGTCCTACCTGCACCAGTTGATCCGCAACGGCGAATCCCCCGTGCGGACGCTCCCCTGCGGGCCCAACAGGCACCGAGTGATCACCGCATCCCTCTTGCGGCTCCTCGAAGCCGCCTAACACCCCGAACAGCACCCCCTGGCCGCACCCCGGGGTCACCACCACCGCGCTCTCCCGGCGACCGGTACCAGGGCGCACGACCATCGAGGTATCAACATGGCACTGATCGACACCCCCCTCCAGGGGGATGAGCGCAAGCGTCCACTGGCTCCGCAGACCGCAGAAGAAGTGCACGTTCAGGGTCGCGCACAACGGAGGCGTAAGAGCACCACAACGCCTGCTGGGCGCTTCTGGTCGCACGTGAACAAGGTTGGAACGCTCGCCCCGATGGTCGGGCCCTGCTGGACATGGACCGGCTACCGGGACCGTGACGGCTACGGGCGCTTCAGCGTCCAGGGCCGCACCTACATGGCCCACCGGTACGCCTACAGCCAGCTCGTCGGACAGATACCGCCCGGCCTCGTCCTCGACCACCTGTGCCGCAACCCGGGGTGCGTCAACCCGGACCACCTGGAGCCGGTCACGCCCGCGGAGAACACCCGCCGCAGCGAGCCAGCGAAACGTACCCACTGCATTCGCGGCCACGAGTTCACCCCGGCCAACACGTACTTCCGAACCCCTGCTTCAGACGGAGTGCGGCAGTGCCGGGCCTGCAACTCCGACGCTGTCGCCCGGTACAAGGCCCGCAAGAAGGAGCCCCAGGCGGCATGACGGCCAACGCAAATGGTCCCTGGCAGTTCGTACCTGCCAGGGACCACCAGAACCTCGCGGCGGGCGGGTCCGCGCCCACCATCCCACAGCCGGAGCACGGCCGTGAGGTGCGTGCCACATCCGGCGCTGCACAGGACGCACCACAAAACGGAGGCGCTGCCCTATGAGCACGCCAGGAGATCCGGTACGGGTCGGCCGCTTCGAGTGGGAGCGGCTCATGATGCTGAGCGTTCCCCACCCGCAGAACTTCAAGTTGCTGCCCATCGGCATCTTCATGAGTGCTGACGGCGGCAGGGTTCGCCCCGGCAACGCCGGCCTGGCCCTTTTCGGACCCCACGAGAAGACCTGGGCGAAGTTGCTTCGATGGGCGGTCGAGGAGGAATGGCTCGTCCTCGTCGAGCGGGGAGGCGCGCGGCGTGGCCCCGGAGGGACGACGGTCAAGCGGGCGTCGGTGTACGCCGCAGCCGTGCCGCAGCAGGTATGGGAGCGCCGTATGGAGATCCTCGGGGCGCCACCGTTCCGCGCTGCGGGCTTTGAAGGGAGCGGTGCGGACGCCTCGGATCCTTTGAAGGGAGCGCCCAAGGGCTCCCCCGACGAGTCGAAGGGAGCGCCTGGGGACTCCTTTCCGGATGCCGACTCTTTGAAGGGAGCGCCTAGTGCTCCCTTCAACGGTCCAGCCGCCCCTACGAAGGGAGCGCCTGGGGACTCCCTTCCCGAGTCTATGAAGGGAGCGTCCGGAAGTTTTGAAGGGAGCGATCCAGTTTTTGAAGGGAGCGATCCGAGTTTTGAAGGGAGCGCCCAGACGCTCCCCCATCACGTAGTTCTTTCATCACGTAGTAATTCATCAAGTACCTCCACCACCTCCCTGGTTGAGGTCGAGTCAGAAGCCCTCGAAGGCGTGGTGATCGAAGAAGGCGGAGGCGGGGGCGGATCTGATTCTTTTCAGGAGATCAACAAGAACGGCGAACGCGTCTCGCCGTTCCTGGACAGCCTCGACTTCCGCGGCAAGGTGCCCAGCAAGAAGCAGCGCCTCAAGCTCGTCGCTCTCGTTGCTGCCGCCTTCACGGCCGGATGGACCGAGCAGACCCTTGGCGACTACCTCGACCTCGGCGGCGCCGCCGTGAACTCCGCTGCAGCCCTATACCTGCACAGGCTCGGTGAGGACGAACTGCCGGATCCTCCTGCGATCATCGCCGGCGGACGGCCCTTGCCGCCCCCCTGCGCTCAGTGCTTCGAGACGTACCGCGAGGCCGCACAGACCAACCTGCGCCTGCGGATGCGCGACGGCCAGCCCTGCCCTGACTGCCACCCGTCCGTCGTCGGCACAAAAGACAGCAGCAACGAGGGCATGTGGGACCGCGCCATGGGTCTCACGGGCACAGACGCCACGGTCGCCGGATGGATGGCGCTCAGCAAGAACCTGGGGCGGCAGGAGGCCGAGCACATGCCGACCGCCTGGCTTCCCAAGCCGTCGCTCACCGACCAGCGGGTGCACCAGTCCATTGAGGCGGGCCGGCGCATGCAGGCCGCGCACGACGCCAGAACCAACCCGGGCGGCCACAAGCCGTACAGCGGTGCGGGCTGGGACGCGATCAATCAGCAGGTCGCCAACGGCACCCGCCCCGACGGCGCCGATCGGATCCCCCACTGCGGAGATGCCGAGTGCGACGAATACAGCCGCACCCGCATGCGAGACGGGTTCAACGGCCCGGAGATGAGCCTCTGCGCCCGTTGCCACCCGGCCATGCAGTTCGGATAGGAGGAACACCCGTGAACGTCGACGACATCGTCGCGGCCAAGATCGAGGCCGCTCGCCGACAGGTAGCCGACCGCAAGCGAATCCGCGAAGAGCTTGCCGCCGCACGTAAGCGCGGGCTCGCCCACCGATACAGGGTCAAGCTCGCCTACCTCGACCAGCTCGACAACGCCACCCCCGCCGCATCCGCGGCCTAACACCACAGGAGAAATCATGGATCACAAGGGACAGCCCTACCAGGTCGTCATCCCCGGCGACCGCGGCCACGTCTTTGCCATCCCTCGCAACCGGGCCACCATGCCCCCGAAGATCAGCGCAGCCTTCGACGCCCTTGAGGCCGCGTACAAGGCCGAGCTGGACACAAAGCCGAACGATCGGAAGGGCAAGCAGGCGGCTGTGGACGCCACCCGAGCCGCGCTCAACGACTTGTACGACACGGCTGCGGCTACCGGCGTCAGCCGCCGCCAGTATCACGAAGAGGGCTACCTCTACGCGGCCAGCAAGCTCAACAGGGCACTTGAAGAGGCTGACGCTGCCCTACAGCTCCTCCTCGACCACGCCTCCCAGTACGTCAACCCCGTCGGCGTCGGCCTCGCCCCCGACACCCGGGCGAAGTCCGTCGCAACGCTGCGGCTCCTCGCCGGGCAGCTCACCGACCGCGTCGCCGTACCCAACATCGACGACTAACCGCCCCTGGCCGGGCTCCATCACGGGGCCCGGCCGGCACCGCTGCGACCCACGAGGGGGCCACCGCCAATGTCCAAAACTGACCCGGAAAAGAAAGAGGAAGCCGTCCCGCTCCTCGCCCGCGGCATGCCCTCTGAACAGGTCGGAGAGCGCATCGGAGTGACCGGCCGAACCGTCCGCAGATGGACGGAAGACCCGGCCTTCACCGCCGACGTCACCGCCGCCCGAGCCGCCCTGCTCGGCGAATCCGTCGCCGCCCTCGGAGCAGCCACCCGGGACGCCGTAGCCGTACTGCACTCCGCACTCACCGACGACAGCGTCGCCCTCCGCATCAGGGCCGCCAGCATCCTCATCAGCGCACTGCCCAGCTTCGCCGAACACGCCGAACTCAACGCACGGATCACGGCCCTTGAGGCCGCCGTCGCCGAATCCAAGGAGACAGCAGGATGAGCCGTGGCCTCAAGGTCCGTCTCGACAAGCTCGCTGGCCACATCGCCCCGACAGCCGGGCCCAAGACGTGGTGCATCCATCACGGGGACGCCTGCGACATGGGCGCCCAACCCCTGTCCGAGCTCTACCGAATGATCATCGAGGCCAAGCAGCGGCAAGGCATCGACTGCCCCCCGCTGGACGAGCACCAGGCCGCGCCCCCGGAACAGCGCGAGGAGATGAAGCGCGAATACAGCGCGCTCCTCACTGAGGCCAAGGCCCGCGTCGTGGCCGACGAAGCCGAACTGATAGCAGGAGGCACTGTATGACCAGCAAGCCGCAGCCGCAGCCGAAGCCGAAGACCCGGCCGGCCACCGCCGCGGAACGCCTGGCGGCCCGAGCTCTTGGCAAGGAGGAGCCGTCCGAGGTCGACCTGCCCACCCGGTCGAGCGCCGCGCTGCACGCCGAACGGCTGGGCATCAGCGCCCCGGAGCGGCGGGTGCCGAAGGGCATGGACACAGGAGAATTCCACCTGCAGCGCTACAGGGCCCGCAGCGGGCAGCAGCAGGAGGGCGACAGCCCCGACGTTGCCTGACCCCCGGCGTACCGGCGCCCGGCCAGTCACCAGACGGCCGGGCGCAGCCATGTGCGGTTAGAGCTCGTCAGGTTCGAGGCCGAAGAACACGACAGCAGCGTCGTCCCCCTTTACCGCCGCCTTTCGTATGGCGGTGCAGCGCAGGTGGCTGAAGAGGCGCTGCCGGCTCTCTCCAGCGAGAAGGTTCACTGTCCCGTCGAAGGTCTCAAGACGGTCTCCTGTGGCGTCATGCCAGCTGATGGTGATGATCCAGTGCCAGAGCTTGCGTGGGGCTTTCTGCAGAGGCATGCGACGAGCTTCGGGGGACCCAGCGCCTGCCGGGCCCACCGGGAAGTCGCGGTGCAGGTCTGGAAGGTGCCGCGTCACCCGTAAGGGGCTGCCCGCTCGGTCCTTGCCCTGCCGCCCCCCACGGGTGCGGAACGGCGCAGGTGCGGCCGCAACTGCCTTCGCTACGCGCGTGGTTGCCCCGTAAGGTCGCGGGATGCCGACTCCGCCCCTGTATCACCTCGCACTGTCCGCCTTTCATGACGCGAAGTCTCGCCTCCACCAAGGCCTGGCCGACCACCACGATCCGGGCCTGGCACTGATATCCGCCATGGAGGCGGCCTACTGGGCGAACGCCCTCGACCTGAGGATGCGCGCCGACGATCCGTCGTACCTGCAACTTGCCGGGGACGGGCCCGAGCTGATGCGAGCCCTTCGGTTCGTCCGCAACCGGGCCGCCCATCAGTTGCCGCTGGTGGTGCAGGCGACGGGTGGGATCCAGCTGCCTCTCACTCTCCCCTTCACTCTGCTCCCGGTGGTGATCCGTTGGGTTGACGCGGCATCCCTGCCGCCGGCCGATCGTGGGCACCAAGACAAGAAGGGTGAGGCCTGCTACGTGGCACGGATACAGGGAGAGGCAGTGCAGGACGTGGTCGAGGATGTGGGCCGCTGGTTCGAGGCCGAGCGGAGTCGGGCGGGGTCGCTGATCAGTTGAGGCTCCGCGCATAGAAATTCCTCGCACGGTGAATTCCGACGTCAGTTGCCGGGCGGCCAGATTCGGTCCGCGTCCAGGGCCAGTTCGCGCAGCACGTCACCGGACGAGCGGTCCGGGTCGGTGTCGTCGTAGACGCGGGCGAGCTCACTGTGGACGCACATGAAGGCTGAGCAGATCTGGGTGATGGCCGGCCCGAGTGCGGCGCTCAGCTGGGTGGTGATTTCGTCGGCTGTTGCGTCGGCGTCGAACTCCATGGCGGGGAGCGTGTCGACGATCATCTCGTTGAGGACGTTCATCGTGTCGGGCGTCCGGACGTCCGCACGGTCGGGTTCGGCCTCGGCTATGCGCGCCCACTCTTCGCCGGCGGTGAGTACCCCGATGACTCTTCGTACCATCTCTGCATGATTCATCTCATGAGCGTACAGATCGGCGGAAGTTGGCAGGGTGACTGCTCAATTCGGGCGCTTCTGCTCCGTTGCCCTAGGGCAACACCCGCTCGCAGGCCCAAAACTCTTTGACCTGCGCTGTCACATCTATGGACATAGATGTGTACGCTGGATCCATGACGACACCGCGAACCGCCGTGCTGCGCCTGGTCCTTGTCCGCCGAGTCTCGACCGCCGTACAGGCCGTGGACGGCTACGGCCTCCCCGCGCAGGAAGCGGACGGCCGGCAGTGGGCGAAGCGGCAGACCGTGCCGCGCGTCCGCATCGTGCACATGGTCAGCGACGGAGACGAGAAGGGCGGCAAGTCGGGGACCACGCTGCTCGACGAGCGCCCCGGGCTCATGGAAGCGGTCGAGTGGATCGCGGACGGCCGGGCAGACGGAATCCTTGCCCCGAACCTTGACCGGCTCGCTCGTGAGCTCACCGTGCAGGAGGCGGTGTTGTCCTACGTGTGGGCGCTCGGTGGCCGTGTCTTCACCGCCGACCACGGTGAGCACTTGGAGGACGACGCGTCCGACCCGATGCGGACCGCCATGCGGCAGATGCGCGGCGTCTTCCACCAGCTGGACCGTGGACTCATCGTCAAGCGCCTCACCGAGGGACGCACGGCCAAGGGGAGCAAGGGCGGCTACGCCTACGGTGCACCGCGGTACGGGCAGCAGTCCGTGGACAAGACGCTCACCCCGAACGAGGCCGAAGAGCAGAACGTCCAGCTGATGGAGCGGTGGCGCGACGAGGAAGGGCTGGGCATCCGTGCCATCGTCGCCCGACTGAACGAGCAGGGGATTCCGTCGAAGCGCGGGGGGAAGTGGCACCCGACCACGGTTGCCCGGCTGCTCTCTCCTGAAGCGAGGGAGAAGGCCCGGCAGCAGTCTGCAGCCGCACGCCTCGCTCGCAAGGAGCAGCAGCGCCGGGAGCGTGCCGCCCGGCTACTCAACCAGCGATGAGCAGGGCGCTGCCGCGACACGCTGAACATCCTTGTAGAGCTCTGCTGTCCCGTGCCTGTTGGGTGAGCTAAGGGGCGTGAGTACCCAACCAGAGAGGTCGTTCCATGTCTGAGGCTGACGCCATCACCGTCTGCTCGAAGTGCGGCGGCACCATCGCCGTCTCTCCTGCCCGTCACGGCCAGGCGGCGCGTGTCCGTCACGTCGACGCTCCGGGCCAGCCCGAGGGCTGCCCCAGCAAGGGGACTGCTCGCTAGGCTCGCTGGTCCGCAAAGGGGTGCACGTCGGCGTGCACCCCTTCGTTATGTCCGCCTGCGGCCGGGGTGGTCGTGGCCAGCGTCGTCGACCGACGCGGCGAGCAGCTGCGTCCGCTCGTCCTCGCCGAGTGGCAGCAGCTCGGCGAAGCGGTGGGCCACTGTGCAGGACGGGCAGCGGCGACCCGCTTCGAGGTGCGCGAGGTAGCCCGGGTCCACGCCGGCTTGGCGTGCGAGTTCTCGAAGCCCAGTCCCGGCCCGCTCGCGGGCTTTCCGCAGCATCGGGCCGAGTTCGGGTGGGGGAGTGCGACGAATCCGTATGACTGCCTTTGATTCCATGGCTATTCCGATCTCTAGACCTTCGAATCGTAGGTCCATTGGAGTATCCTTCCAATGAGGACGAACCGAGCGCAGTCGGCAGTCATGGATTCGTAGGCGAGATGCCAAGGGCGAGATGCCCACACGGACCAGAAGCGGCCGGCGAGGCAGGCGAACGAGCAGCGGAGCCGGGCTGCGTGCCATCGCGTGATGCGAATGCCAGCGAGAGGTGCGGGCCGACTCGGGCCCGCGGACACGCCCTTGCCCGATCGCCGCCGACGCAAGGGATCCCCACCGTGCCGCGAACGTTCTCCGGTCACCGCTTCCGCGCAGCCCGCCGCGCTGCCGGCCTGAGCGTTCACGACGTTGCCGCCCGCGTCGGGCGCACCTGCTGGTCCCTGTACGCCTACGAACGCGGCGCGGCCCAGCCACCCATCCCCGTAGCTGATGCCCTCGCTGACGCGGTGGGCCAGCCCCTTGTGGCGCTCCTCGCCGACGATTCGAAGGTGGCTGCCTGATGGGCGAGTTCAGGCTGGCAGGCGCGTATGTGGAAGCTCGGATGGACCGCACCAAGCTGGATGCGGACATCGCGAAGCTCGAAAAGAAGCAGGTCGACCTCAAGGTCAAGGCAGACCTTGACGTCACTGAGGCTGATCAGCGGATCGCGAAGCTGATCAAGGACCGGCGCATGAGCGTTGGTATCGATGTCGACACCCGGGTTGCTGCCGACGAGATCGACAACCTGACGCGGCGGCGCCGCATCAATATCGACCTGCAGCTGAACCAGGGGACGACGAGCGGAACGCTGACATCGCTCACGACGGACCGCACGGTGAAGCTGCTCGTCGAGCTTGACGACGTGGCGGCACGGGCCAGACTGGACGCCCTCGTTCGCCCTCTGACTGTCCACCTGACAGCGGACGCGGACACCCGCAGCGCCGCCGACGACCTCGCCATCCTGACCCGCCCCCGCACAGCCAGGATCACGGCCGACGCCGACACCGGCGGCGCAGCCGCTCGCCTCGCCATCCTGACCCGCCCGCGCACGGTCCACATCCGCACCAACATGAGCGGCGGCGGCCTGGGCAACCTGGGCGGCAGCCTCGGATCGGCAGCCTCATCGGCCGGCATGCTCAGCAGCCGGTTTGCCGCGATGGCCGCGGCTGCACTGAGCGCCCTGCCTGCGGTGGCGTCCCTTGGGTCAAGCCTGATCCAGATGGGCCCTGCTGCCGCTGTAGCGGTTCCCGCCCTCGGATCCCTCATCACCATGGGTGGCGCCCTGGCCGTCGGTCTGCACGGTGTCGGTGAGGCGTTCAAGTCGGCTTTCGAGAGCGGCGCTTCATCCGCTCCTGCGGCTGTCTCTGCGGCCCGTGCCGTGGAGTCGGCACAGATCAACGTGGCCCGGTCCGCGAGGGCGCTGCGCGAGGCGCAGACGGACGCGGCCCGGCAGATCGTGGATGCCCAGAAGCGTGTGAAGGGCGCTGCCGAGGACGTTCGTGACGCCGAGGTGAAGGCTGCCGCGGACCGGAAGGCAGCCCTGCAGCGGGTGGCGGACGCCGAACGGGATCTGGCCGACGCACAGAAGGACGCCACCCAGGCGCAGGAAGACCTGAACGAGGCACGGAAGACGGCAGCCGACCAGCTGGAAGACCTCGGGAACCGGCTGGCGTCCGCCGAGCTCGACCAGCGCGACGCGGTCATGGACGTCGCCGACGCCGAGACCGCGCTCAACGCCCTCAAGGCCCAGGGCGCGGCGGCCAACGCGGAAGACCTGGCCCGCGCCCAGCTCACCTACGACAAGGCCGTACAGCGGCTGAAGGAACAGCAGCTCGAAACGCAGCGCCTGCAGGAGGACAACGCCGCGGCGGCAAAGGCCGGGGTCGAGGGCTCGGATGCGGTCAAGCAGGCGCAGGAGCGGGTGGCTGACGCACAGCGCAATGTGGGCGACAAGGCCCGCGGCGTGGGCGAGGCACAGGCGAATGCTGCCGCCGTAGCCAAGGCCGGCGCCGACCAGGTCCGCGAAGCGCAGGAGGCGCTAGCTGCCGCCCAGCAGGGCGTGGCGGACGCGCAGGTCGCCGCTTCCCGGCAGGTGCGCAGCGCCCAGGAAGTTCTCGCCGATGCGAACCGGGCCGTGGCCGCAGCGATGGCGCAGGGCAGCACGGAGGCGACGAAGTTCAGCGACGCGATGAGCAAGCTGTCGCCGAACGCCCGCAGCTTCGTGGACGCGGTGAAGGACATCGCGCCGGCCTGGTCCGCGGTCCGCATGGATGTACAGGACGCCCTGTTCCGTGGGCTTAGCGGAACGTTGACCCGCATGTCGACCTCGGTTCTTCCTGCCGTGCGCGGCGGTCTGGTCGGTATGGGCGGGGTCCTGAACCGCATGGGCACCGGGCTCATGGACACTTTCACCCGCCTCGGTAATCAGGGCACGCTGAAGCGGATGTTCGACGGCTTCACCGCCGGGATGAAGCCGCTGGAGAAGGTGCCGGGCCAGCTTGCCCAGGCCTTTGTGCAGCTGGGGGTTGCTGCCGGGCCCGCGTTCACACGCCTTACCACCGCGGCTGGCGGGGCGATGACCCGCATCAGTCAGCAGCTGACCAAGGCGTTCGAGTCGGGCCACCTTGAGAAGCTCATCGACAACGCCATCGACATCGCGAAGCAGTTCGGGCAGCTGCTGGGCGACATCTTCGGGACCGTCGGCAACGTCATGAAGGCCGCGAGCGCCGGTGGTGGGGACGCGCTGGGGACGATCGGCGCGGTCTTCAAGGAGCTCCGCCGGATCACCGCGATGCCGGAGATGCAGGCGGCTCTCACGTCCATCTTCCGGGCCCTCAACGCCATCGCAGGCGTAGTGGCCGGAGCGCTTGGTACGGCCCTGCAGGCGCTGATCCCAGCCCTTGCCCCCATCGCGGACGTCATCACGCAAATGCTGTCCGGGTCGGACTCCCTGCTGCCAGTCCTGGGTGCGCTGCTGTTCGCGTTCAACCCGGTGCTGGGTGTTGTGGTGGCGCTGGCGCCGATCCTGGGGCAGTTGATGAAGTCGCTGACCCCCATCATTGACGTGGTGCTGCAGCTGGCACAGGTGTTCATGACCTCCCTGCAGCCGGTGATCGACATGACGATGAAGGTTGTCGTGATGCTGGTCGACGCACTGGCAGCCGCACTGACGCCGATCCTGGCGGCGCTTGTCCCAGTCATCGGGACGATCATGGGCGCGCTCAATCAGCTCCTGCCCATCTTCCCGATGTTGATCGGGGCGCTGCTGCCTCTGCTGCCGCCGATCAGCGACCTGATCCTGTCGCTGATCAAGCTGGCGATGGAAGTGATCACGCCACTCATGCCGCTGCTCGTCAGCCTGGCCGGCGTCCTTGTTAGCGGGTTCGCTGCCGCCCTGGGTGTCCTCGTGCCAGTCCTCACGACGGTCATCGGCTGGATTACCCAGTTCGTTGACCTGGTTACGACCGGGGTGAAGTGGATCGTCGAGCAGTTCCAGTGGCTGTTCGATGTGTTGGTCGGGCACTCGATCATTCCGGATCTGGTAAAGGCGATCGTCAAGTGGTTCACGGATCTGTGGGACCGAACCAAGAAGATCTTTGTTGACCTGAAGAACGGTGTCGTCAAGGTCTGGAACGACCTGTGGGCGTCCCTCCGTACCAAGTGGGACAACTTCTACAGCGGCCTCCGGACGGCTCTCAGCAACGCCTGGAAGTGGATCAAAGACCAGGTCGGTTCACTGAAGACCAGCGTCACGAACGCCTGGAACACCCTGTGGGGTGGCGCCCGCGACAAGGCCGTCGGGATCTTCACCACGATCCGGACGAAGATCGGCGACTTCAAGGCCGGGGTCATCAGCGCCTTCACACTGCTGCGTGACGGCGTCGGCAGGATCTGGGACGGCATCAAGTCGAAGCTGTCGACCCCCATCAAGTGGGTCGTGGGCAACGTCTACAACGACGGCATCCGCAAGATGTGGAACACCATCGCAGGCAAGATCTCGTCGAAGATCACGCTGCCTTCGATCGGGTTGAAGTTCGCGAAGGGCGGCGTCGTCCCCGGTACGGGAACCGGCGACACCGTCCCCGCCATGCTCACCCCCAACGAGCGCGTCCTCTCACTCGACCAGGTATCCAAGCTCGGCGGCCACCGCGCCATCGACGCCATGCTCGGCAAAGACCGCTCCTCCGGGAGTACCGGCGGCAACCCCGACAACCGGCAAGCGCAGGGCATGCAGCGCTACGCGAAGGGCGGGATCGTCGGCGCCCTCTCCGGCATCGGCGGCGCCATCAGCAACGGCATCGGCTGGGCAAAAGACCTCGTCATCGGCGGCCTCAAGTCCGCCGCCCAGTCCGCGATCAGCAGCATCGTCCGCCCGCTGATCAACGCCATCCCGAACGGTGGCAGCCAGTACGGGCAGCTCGCCAAGGGTGTACCGAACTCGGTCCTCGACAAGATGCTTGGTTTCCTCGGCAAGGAGGACAAGAAGGCCGTTGGCGGGCCGGCGGTCCAGCGAGGCCTGTCCTGGGCGCGCACACAGGCGGGCAAGGCGTACCAGTGGGGCGGCAACGGAAACCCCAGCTGGGACTGTTCCGGCTTCGTGTCCGCGATCGAGTCCGTCATCCGCGGCGAGTCCCCTCACCGCCGCTGGGCGACCGGCGCATTCTCCGGCTCCAACGCCCCAGGCGGCTGGGTCCGTGGTCTCAACAGCCCCTACATGATCGGCATCACGAACGCCGGGGTCGGTCACACCGCGGGAACCATCGGCGGAGTCAACGTCGAGAGCCGGGGTGGCGGGGCCGGCGTCCTCGTCGGCTCCCGGGCACGCGGCTACAACGACTCCCTGTTCACCGACCGGTACGGGTTCCAGCCCGCCACCAAGTACGACCAGGGCGGGATCCTGCCGCCTGGCCTGTTCAACGGCACCAAGCGCCCCGAACGGGTCCTCGACGCCAACCACACCGCGAAGCTCGACGCCATCCTCGACAGTGCCGCAACCGGTGGCGGCACCACGATCCAGAACCTGAACGTCACCGTCAGCGGCACCTTCGACTTCTCCGAGCCGGCTGACCAGAAGCGTGCGGCGCAGCAGCTGGCCCGGGAAATGAACGAGGAACTCCGCAACTACAACAGGAGCCGCACCCGGTGAACGGGCAGAATCGCGGGATGACTTCCCCAGAGGATGACGAGCAGTACGCCGCGCAGGCGCCGATCATGCAGAACGCGTGGGCGTTCGCTAAGGCGTTCTGGGTTGACCACGACATGGGCGAGACGTGGCTATGTACCGACCCGCTGATGCGGCGCTGCTGGGTGCAGACCTGGCTCTACCCGCTCCTCGACCAGCTGCGCGCCGACGGCTACGACCCGGAGGAAGTCGTCGAGGCGCTGGTTCAGGACGAACCGCGGCATGAGCTGTGGCCGGTCTTTGCTCGCACGCAGATCAAGGGCGCCGACCTGCCAGTCGACACCGAGACGTGGGGGTTGAAGGTGAACCCGGAGCCGATCGCGCTGGACGTCGAGCTGCTTCACCTGCTGCCGAAGCCGGCCAGCGGGGCGATACAGCCCGGGGAGCGCTACGCAACGCAGGCGCTGCTGATGCGGTACGAGGAAGGGGAGGGCTGGCGGGTCCTCAACTTGGTGGGAACGACGCCCCCCGTTCCCGGCTGGCCACCGACCCTGCAGTAGGCGTGACGGAGCCCCGACCGCTCGGGTGCGGCCGGAGCTCCGTGTCATCTGCATCCCGCCCAGGGGGTACGCGGGCGCAGGTGACCCTGTCTGTCTTGGGCCGCCGTCGGCACCAGAACGGACAGGAGATCAGTGAGGGTCCTGCAGGTACGTCCGGGGCTGGTTCGCCGGTGGGGCTTTGCAGGGCTCCTTGTGGAAGTGGATCGTGACGCCGGGCCCGGTCGCCCCGGGGATGTTGTAGGGCTTCGCTTCTTCCGGCGTCATCGGCTGGTCGCAGCGCGCACAGATCACGCTCGCCCCCGACGCCAGGCCCGGCCGAGCGCGCCCGCGGTCACACACGGCGACCCATCGAGACACGCGGGGCAGGTGGTTGTGTGGCTTAGCAGCACGCGGTACGAGGTATCGGCCGTGCCCGCTTTCCGGCACCGCGGGCACTGGCAGTCGGGGAACGCAGACCCCGCATCCACCGTGGTCGCGGGCACGACCGCAGTCTCTGGCCGTAAGACGCGCGTTGTGCCGTTCCGGTCTACCTCGTACACCTTGATTGTCATCACGGGCGCTCGTCCCCCCGGTCGTCGAAGTCGGTGATCAGACCGTAGGAGCGGGCACAGCGAACGAGGGGCAGGATTCCTGCCCCTCGTTCAATCGTTCGAATTAGGCGGCGAGCAGTCCGAGCTGATCAGCCAGCACGGCAGCCCGCTGCCGACGGGCAGGGAACCGGGACTCGGTCTCCTCCAACACGATGCGCCTCGCGTAGCCGTTATAGCGGATCGTTTCCGGCGCGGCCTTGTGCGCCTTCTCCAGCGTGGCGAGCGCCGTCTCCGGCTGCCCGTCCAGCTGGTACGCGCGGGCCTCCTCGATGCGGTGCCGGGCCAGCCGAGGCCGGGAAGGGATTGCCACGGAGTCCGCGGCAACGGCCTGGCGTACAGACTCCCCGCCGGCTCGCAGCTCGACCGCCACCGTCACGGCGTGCGCGCCCATGATGGCCTGAGAAAACGACGTGATCGGGTGGTAGTAGCCAGGGCCCAGGCGGCGGGCGGTGGCCTGCGCCTTGTCCCACCACCCCCACGCCGTGCCGTTCTCCCCGCGGCGAGCAGCGGTGTACCCGGCCTCGAACTGCAGGGCTCCGGCGATTGCCACCGTGCGGTCGTCCGCCTCGGGCAGGAAGCGTTCGAGGTAGCCGAGGGCTTCCGTCGTCATGGCGTCCGCGGCGTCGAAGTGTGACGGACCACTGTCGCGGTGTGCCTGCGCGGCCAGCCATGCGGCTACGCCGATCGCGTGCGGGTCCTCGGACTCCTGCGCCGCGACCATGCCCCGCTCGGCGACCCGCCACAGCAGGGCACTGTCCGGCTGGTACGCCACGAAGAACTGGCTGAGGCTGTACACCTCGGACAGCACCGCCTGTGCTGCCCGCCGGTCCGACGCGGTGTCGGCCTGCCGCACTGCCAGCTGTGCATCCCGGATCAGGCCGGGCAGCAGCTCGCCGATGACCTCCCGGTGGTTGGGCGCCTGGTGCCGGGCCGTCCACGCCTTCGCGAGCCGGGCCGCCAGGTGCTCGGCAGACGGGGCTTCGCGGTCCCCGCCCAGCGTCAGGGCATTGACGGCATCCCGCACCGCGGGCAGCCGGGAGTGGCCCGGTCCGATGAACAGGTCCACTGGTGCGGACTGGTCGCCGGTGAGGTCGGAGAGGTCGCGGACGCGCAGGAGCTCGGCGATGCGCAGCACGATGGGCAGCTTTGGCATACCGATCTGTCCTGTCTCAACTTGCTTCACCCAGGACGGCGACATGCCGAGCAGGCCGGCGGCAACGGGGCGGCTGATGCCGCGCTTGGTGCGGAGGATCTGCATGCGCTGACCGAATGCCATCGGGTCGGCGTATGGGTCCGGGGTAGCATCAACTGGCATGGCCTTGCCCCTCTCTGAACAGCTCGTCACTGTCAGGGTATGGGGCAAGGCCCTTTCTGTGGGCTGCGTCACCTGATCCTGAACGCACGAAGGCGCCCCCTGCCCAGCCGGTGAAGGCCGGTACAGGAGGCGCCGGTGAACGGGATTACGCGGGGTGCGTTTTGGCCCAGTCGACCAGGGCGGCGAACGCGGCCGGCTGCAGCCGTACCCGCGGCCCGTCCCGCCGCTTCGAGTCGCGGACCAGGATGGCGCCCGGCGGGCGGGCCACCTCGACACAGCTGCCGGAGTTCGTGTAACTGGACAGCTGCCAGACCAAGCCGTCGTCATGCTGCTTCAAGTCGGCTCCTCGCGGCGTCGATCAGTTCCAGCGACGCCGCAGGGGACGCGGCCCGCTCCTCCAAATGATCGCAAGCGTGCGCGTACACCAGGGTGCGTTCCGGGCGATCGAGAATCGTTCCGCCCATCAGCGTCTCGATGAACACAGACCGGCGGCCAGCCGCGGTGTACATCGTGAACTCGCCTGCCAGCCCGGCGTGCGTGTCGTCGCTTGCGGGGAGGACCCGCACCTCCAGGGATGGCCGGAGGGCGACAAGGTCCAAGAGGTGGGCGAGCTGCTCGGCGAGGACGACCGGGCCGCCCACGGGCTTGGTGAGGACTTCCTCGGCGATGACGAACCGGGCACGGTGGCCGGCGGATTGGCCGAGGGTGTCGATGCGGGTGAGGCGCGCCTCGGCGATGGCCGTGACGTCGTGCGGCGGCAGCGCCGGGGCCGAGGCGGCGATGGCTGCTCGGGCGTAGGCGGCGCTCTGCAGCATCCCGGGCATGAGCGTCGGGTGCCATGCCTGGATCACGTCGGCCGCCGTCTCAATGGCGACCAGGCGGGCGACGTGCCCGGCTAGCGAGTCAGGCTCTGGCGGGGCGATAGCGGTCACAGAAGACTCCTTGAGCGGGTCGGTGCGGGTTGGAGGCAGGGAGGCCGTACAGGGGGCCGGGAGGGGCCGTTTCGGGCCTCTTCCGGCTGCCCCTGATGCGGGCTCCCTGCCTCCCTGAATCGTCGTTTTAGCTGATCAAGGGCGGTGTGAGGGGCTAGGGAGGCGGTTAGGGAGAACTCCCTTCCTCCCTGGCGTCTCCCTCTACTCGCTGTCGTCCATTTCGGCTTGGCGGGCGCGCTCTTCGATGGCCTCAAGGACGCGGTCGCGGCTGACGGTCATGACTCCGTCGGACTTGTACGGCTCGGCCCCGAGAGGCTGCAGGACGGCCTTGAGGTTCTGGAACGTCCACGCCCGGTATTCGACCTGGTTGCGCTGGGCGAGGAGCTGGATGACCTCCTGGGTGCGCATCCGCGGGGCGTCGCCGAGGACGGCGACAATGTCGGCGAGGTGGTCTGCCTTCTCGCCCGGCTGCGCAGCGTCGCGGGTGGCCACGGCGGATCGCCGCTGCTTGGCCCGGTCGGCGATCTCCTTGGCCTGGTCCTCGTCGATGTAGTGCGTCCGCACCGTGACGGACGTCTGGCCGGCGGCCAGCTTGATGCCGTCACCTGCGACGACGACCGTGCCCTTGTCGAGGCCCTGGCGCAGCTTGTGCGGTGCCGCGCCGCCATCGATCGCGGAATCGCCCAGCGCCATACGGGCCTGCGACTCCGTGCCGAGGACCAGCGACGAGCGGATGTGGTTGCCCTCGCGGGAACGCTTCGGCAGGTTCTCGTTCGTCGGGTCCTGCGTGCCCTCCCACGTGGTGATATTCACCGCGCGCCCCTGGTCGTGGATCGCCTTTATGGCACGGAAGTAACGGCTCGTCGCCTTCGACCCGCCATAGGGAATCTTGAAGTCGTCGACGGCCCCGGACCCGTAGGCGACCTGCGCCTCGTCGACGATGACGACGATCGGGTGGGCCGTCTTCCCGTCCGGGGACATCAGGCGCCGGTTCATCTCCCGGACAGCCTCCTCAGCCATCTCGGTGACGGCCTTGACGTGCTCGTCGGTCGGCCCCTCGATCAGCACGGTGGCCAGGCCCTTGAACATTGCCCAGTCGCCGATGCCCTTGAGGTCGCCGATACGGAACTCGACCGTGGGGTCGAACGCCAGCCACAGGGCCAGTGCCCGCAGGCTCGCGGTCTTCCCCTGGTTCGACAGGCCGGTGATGAGCAGCATCTTCTGGAAGAGGCTGATCAGGGCGGCGTCGCCGCGAAGATCCTGACCCCACGGGGCCCGCCCGGTCTTGTAGTTGGCGGTCATCTCCATGTCGGTGACCAGCGGGGACGTGCCGATCGGCTCGTCGAGGGCGCCGCTGTCCGCGATCCACAGGCGCACCGTCCGCGGCGACGGCGGGATCGTGATGAACACCTCGTGCTCGTGCCGGTTCAGGTTCTCGGCGAGCTTCCTGCGCCGGTTCTGGATCTCCTCGGTGCTGACCCCGGACGGCAGGTGGACGTCGACCTCGACGCCGCACCCGGCGATGACGATGGGGCTGAGCATCTGCGCCCCGACGTCGCCCATCTCCTTGATGGCCTGCTTCAGTGCGGAAACGCCCAGGTCACGCATGGCGGTAACCACGATCGACGGGGTGATCGGTGCACCGTCGCCGCTGCGCACGTTGGCGGGCAGCGCCCAGTCCGGGGCGGTGTGCTGGTTCCGTCCGACGGTCCACAGGCCGGCGAGGATGGCCCACGGCAGGACCATCGAGGCGACACCCCAGACGACCGTGCCGATGACGACAGCCCAGCGGATGGCATCGACGAGGAACAGCGTCGGGGCCAGGACGTAGCTGATGTCCTCGTTGGCGATGGCCAGGGCGATACCGGTGCCGAGCAGCAGGCCGGCGCCGACGGCGGTACCGGCCACGGCGCTCTTGGCCAGCTGCTGCGGCGACGTCAGCAGCTCCATCCTGCGGCGGTGCCGGGCAGCGCGGAACTGCTGGCCGCGCTCCTCCCACTCCTTGGCCTCGTCGAGGTTCCCGACGGCTTCGGCGGCGCGGATCATCCGCTCGTATCGTGCGGCGCTACGTGCGTCCCACGCGCGGCGGATGACGATCCGTGTGCCACCGGCCAGGTAACCGCCGTGGCGGACGACGAGATGCCCGGCTGTGCGGGTGTGGTCATGGGTGGCGACGCGCCTGACCGCCCGCCCGGTGCGGACGTGAAGGCGAGGCCCGGACTGCTTGACCGGCGGTTTTACCGGTTCGACCAGGGCGGTGGGCGCCTTGTCGAAGGCGTCCGGGCTGATGGGGTGCAGCTTCTCGATGGCGTGCCCGTTGACCGGGCGGACGATGCTGTCGGCCATGATGTACGTCTCCTGCTCTCTCGTGAGGTGCGGGTGGCACGGGGCGGCCGGCTGTCTTGGTGGATGACGGCCGCCCCGTGGTGTAGCTACTCGCGCTCGGCCTTGTTCACGGCCCGCTCGGACCGCCTGAGCTGCTGCTCGGCGTCCCGGACCTGCCGCCTGGCCGCGGACCGCTCGGCCCACGGCGCGGTACGCAGCGTGGCCTTGGCGGTGGCGACGGCCTGCCGGTCCTTCTCCCGTACCGCGTGCAACGCGTTGAGCTCCCGCTGTCCGCGCTCGGCGGCCACCGCGTCGATGGCGTCGATGCGGGTGTTCAGCTTCGGGTCGACGCAGTCGGCAAGGGCCTGGTGGAAGCCCTTACGGACCAACTTCGCGCGCTGCCACTTCTCGGCCGAGGTGTAGACGTACACGGCGGTTCCTCTCGGTAGTGGGTCGGGCTGTCCGGCCCCACCGCACCCCCACGGGCTTTCAAAATTGAAAGCCTGCGGAGGACGGAAGGGCAGGTCAGCGGTGCAGGTGGATGCGGTTCAGGACGCAACGCACCTCGTGATGGCTGGTCTTCATGCCGGCGCACACGGTGATCCGGGCGACTTCCGCGGGGTGGACCTGGCCGTGCTGGCGGTGCATGGTCCGGGCGATGCGGGCGATGAACGTCTGCCGCTCGCGTGCGGCTCGGTTACGGGCGCTCATGGTGGGGTCCTTCCAGAGGGGACGAGCCGGGGAGGGTCAGTCGTTTTTTCGGATGTCCTGCCAGACCGAGCGCAGGATCAAGATGCAGATCGTCAGTGCGACGGCGCTGATGGCGACGGCGATCGCGGACACGGCGACCGCCAGCAGCAGCGCGGACCCGCCCATGCCGATACCGATCCACTTCGCCGCACCCCCGGACGACCGGACGACAGGCGCCGGCGGGGCGGTCGGCTGCTGGGTGAGCTGCTGCACCTTCAGCAAGGCCGCGATGAGCGCCAGCTGATCGGTGTTCGCTTCGGCGTCGACCGCATCCTTGGCGGCCTTCTCCAGGTCGCTCATGACTGGTCACCGCTGACCACTGTGCGGCGCAACTCGGTCGCTTCACGGCGCGAGAGACCGAACTCGTCGCGCAGCTGATCGATGGTCACCCCGCGGCCCCCCGACTTGACCACCTTGTTGTGCAGCTGGCGGGCCTGTCGCCGCAGCTCGGTGGGGTTGAGACCGATCTGCTCGGTTACCACCTGCCGGGACTCCTTCGCCGGTACCGCAGCAGACTGCTGGGTGACCGTCTCGGTGACCGGGGCGTGGTGCTCGGGCTCCGGTTCCGTGACCGCCGTGTGCGGCTCCTGCGGGGCCGCCTGGGTGGTCACGTTGACGGGCTTCGGGTCGAGGACCGGGTCGCCCTTCCAGTAGTCGCCGGGCACCGTCCAGTCGGGCACCCGCATGTCGTACACGGAGGGCACGTCACCCCAAGGGTCCGCCGGCTCCGACGGCACCCCGTGGCGTGCAGAGTGATCGAGCTGGTACGTCGGCTGGGTGGCCGACTGCGGAGCCGTGATAGCCGGAGGAGCGACCGCCTCAACCGGCGCAGGCTCTGCCTCAGATGAGAGAGGCGGCTGCTCGTCGTCGACCCGCTCGACGGTCACCTCGACCGCGGCAGGCGCCACGCCGGACGCCACCGTGAACATGTCCAGCAGAGCCGCGTCAGCGCCCCCAGTCAGCCGGTCGCGCTGTACCTCGACCAGCTGCGCGCCCAGTTCGGTATCGCCGACACCGACCTGCTTGGCCAGCCGCCACGATGCACGCTCCGACCGCCACCGGGTCACCTTGCCCGGGTGGTTCGCCGCGCGCGCCCGGTGATAGGCAAGCCGCTGCACCGTCGCCGCGTTCCGGCGCTGCACCTCCATGTCGACGCCCGTGCGGTGGACGACGATCCGGCGGGCGAGGAGGCCGAGCCCCTCGGCCGAGGCGGACATTGCCATCGGGGTCAGCGCGTAGACGACTGCCTCGGTCGTGTCGTCGGCGACGACCACTCCGGTGAGTGCCGCGGCGATCGGGGCCAGCCATAGGCCGGCCCGTACCGGGGCGGGGGCGGCCTGGCCGAGCATCGTCAGCCCGACCATGACCAGAGCCAGGACGAGGGTCACGCCCTCGCCGGCCGCGACGACACCGAGCGCAGTAGCGGCACGCCCGAACTCGGTCACGATGTTGGTGTACGTGCCCCAGCCACCGGCTACTCCTGCCCCGATCATCGGGACAGTGGCGGCGGCCAGGACGATGGTCTGTCCTCGGGTCAGCTGGGCTCGCGGTTCGCTGGCGCTCATCGTCGGCCCCCTTTCTGATCATCGAATCCGGCGTAGTTCTGGGCGAGTTCTGCCTGGAGTTCCTCGATGCGGGCCTGCATGAGGGTCATCTCGGCGGCCATCACGACCGGCGACGCGCTGTCGCGTACCGGGCCCGTGTCGGCCGTCTTCAGCACGTGCACGAACCGCTGCACCTCGTTCGGCCGCAGCAGCTCATACGAGGCGTCCAGCACCTTCTGCATGTCCTGCCGGGGGACCGCGGACGGCTTGGCACGCCATGTCGCCACGGACCGCACCGACACCCCGAGGTGCTCAGCGAAGGCCTCGTTCGTCATCCGGCGCGCGGCCATCAGGGCGACGACCTCGCGACCGGTCCACGTGAAGATGAACGGCGCGGCGTCGGTGCTCACTGGCCCGCCTCCCCGCCGACTCGGGCGATCAAGTGACCGAGGAGGTTGGTGCCCCGCCGGTCCCCGGTCGCGTTGGCGACGAGGAGACCGGCGAACAGGGCGGGGTACGCGGGCAGCGGGCGGGCCGTGCGGTCCACGGCCCGTAACGCGGCGTTCTCGGTGGGCCGGGGGATCGGCCACTTGCTGGTCACTGGTCCTCCCCGGCACGCATCGCAAGCAGCTGCTCGGCCATGGCGTCGATGTGGTCGGCGTGGGCCCGGAGTGCGGCCGCGATCCGGTGGGCGCCGGTCGGGCCGACCTCGAGGTGCCCGTCGTCCGTCTCGATGGACAGGAACACCTGCGGGCGGTCGCTGTACGGCCACTGGACGAGCCCGGCCTCGGCGAGGCTGGTCGGCCCGTGCTCCGGGGTATCGGCCAGCGCCCACACCGGCTCGCTGGTGTGCGTGATCTCAGCCTTGGCCGGGGCGTGCCGGTAGCCGTGCCCGGCCACGCACCACGGGGGGCAAGCGACAACAACGTCGCCGGCGTCCGTGGTGGTGACCGTGACCGTGCCGTCCGGGTTGCGGGGCACCTGCGGCGCCACGATCGGGCGGTCCTCGCTCATCGGCCGGCCTCCTTGTCGAAGGCGGCGACCAGGGCCCGGAGACGCATCTCCAGGCCGACGGCGGCGGCGAGCATCTCGTCACGGTCGTGGATGTTCGCGGTGGCCTTCTCATCGAGGACCTGCCGAGCGAGCCGAAGCGCCGCGTCGAGCGGCGGGACGTAAGCGCGGGCGTCCTTGGCCGGGTCGTACAGCGGGGTGTGTGCGCGGGTCGTGTCGCTCATCGGGCGTACCGGCCGTGCAGCTGGGTGAGCGCGGCCCGAACGTTGAGCCCACGGCGGTACTGCGACAGCTCACGGCTGATGAGGATCGTCCAGTCGCCCGGCTTCCCCCGCATGTAGAAGGCGTCGAGGGTCTCGAACCCGTCCGGGCTGCCCTCCTCGACACGGGCACCGAACAGCTTCAGCAGCGACGCGATCGGCATCGTCTTCAGGTCGTCGCCGGAGAGGTTCTCCCAGGTGCCGCCGTGGGCCGAGTAGTCGACTGCGCGGGCCGCGGCCAGCTGGTCGTTCAGACGCTGCAGGTCGACCAGGTGCTTCCGCACCTTGAAGATCGCGGCGTCGACGTCCGTCGGCGTCTGGTAGCCGAGGTCCTCGCCGGTCGCCTGGACCGGGAGCAGCGCCATGTGCGGCCGATCGGAGCCGTTGTCGTCGGTGGCGAACGGCCACTGGCGGATGCTCGCGGCGAGGATGACGTCGCGCTCGCCCTGGACGTCGAAGCCGACCGAGACGGGCGCACTCTCGTGCACCAGGTCCTCGGCGTAGATGCCGCCTTCGATGTCTCCGGCGTGGTCCTTGAAGCACCAGTCGGGGCACTCGGCGACGAGGAAGCCGCCGCCGCGGAGCGGGTACGTGATGGTGCGGTCCTCGGCCGGCGCCACGATGGCGGCCGACTCGGGGGACCGCTGGGAGACGATGCCGCCGGACGGCTTGAACGTGGCAGATACGGTGTTGCCCATGGTTCGAACTCCTTCTACTGAGGGTTCGGCCTAGGCCCCGGCAGGTGGGTGAGATCACCTGCCGGGGCCGTCCCGCGTCTGCGGGCAGGCCAGGCGAAGCAGGGGAAGATCAGGCGGCGACCAGGACCGGTACGGCCTCGACGGCGACGGCCAGGCGCTCGACCTTGAGCGACGGCGCAGCCGACTTCATCGGGACCGGGCCGAGCCCGTGGGCCTTGAAGATGCGGCGGATCTCGTCCAGGTCCGCGGTCTGCCGGTTCGACGTCACCCGCGACACCAGCCAGGAGCCGTAACGGCCGGCGGGCAGACGGTCCAGAACCTTCTTCGCGGCACGCTTGCCACGGTCACCGGCCCGGGCCAGCTGCGCGGCCTGGTCGAACGCGGCTGCGGCGGCCTCGATGTCCTCGACCGGGGGGAGCTCGGCGGCGGCGTACAGCCCGTCCGGCTCCGGTGCGGTGGAGGGCGCCTCGACCTTCAGGGAGGCGGGGGAGACAGCCGAGCGGACCGCGTCCGAGACGACGCTGAACAGCCGGCGGGAGATGAGAGACTTCAGCACAGCGGGCTCCTGTTGTAGCAGGTAGATCCGTTAGGCCCTGCCTTGGTGTGCAACCACCTCGGCGGGGCCGTTTTGTTGGCGCCTTGTCTGCCAACACCTCCACTCTAGGGAACACGGTGTTCCCTTGTCAACGCCAGCTACCTAGGCAATTAGCATCTCTGTGGGTAACATCAGGTTCCATGATTGCCAATGGAAGACTAGACGTCATGGATAAGCGATCACTGGCGCACGTGGCAGGCCGGTTCAGAGAAGCCGAGACCCGAGCCCGGATCTTGCGCATCGAACTTGCCGAGGCGATCCGGCAGGCGGACGCGGACGGCGTGCCGCAGAAGGAGATCTGCGAGGCGACCGGATACACCCGTCAGCAGGTCCGGAGGATCGTGAAAACCGAGGACGAGAACGCCAGCGAAGGATGATCCGGGCGCGTCACCGCGTCTCACACATGTCTCACACACTGCACGCACGAAGAAGGCCAGCCCCTCGCGGAGCTGGCCTTTCTTGGTCTCGCACGCACACTGTGGACGTCCTGCACGCCGCTTAAGCTGGGGACTATGGCCTACGAGATTCCGGTGACGCAAGCGCGAGCTGAACTCGCCGAACTGATCAACCGCGTCGTCTACGGCGGCGAGCGAGTCGTGGTGACGCGGCACGGAAAGCCGCTCGTTGCACTGGTCTCGGCCGCTGACCTGGAGCGACTTGAGAACGACGCGGCCGTTGCGGAGGAGCAGGTGATCAGCTCGGTCTCCTCGATCGGCTCCGCGGTGTCCGCTCCGGGCGAACGGCGACGCTTCGGTATCGCGGCGGAACACCGGGGGCAGCGCGACGCGGGCAACTGACCGCCCCCGCACGCAAAAGCCGTGCACCCCCGTCCGCTGCGGCGGGGGTGCACGGTGGCCGTGACGGTGGTGCTCAACCCGCGCCGATCGGCCGGGCAGCAGTTCGGGCGCGCTGGTGACACCGGAGAACGGGTTGCCCAGCAGCGCCATGACCAGGGCACCGAGGCCGATCCCGGGTGGGCCGATCAGTGCCGCGAACCCGGCAACGGTCGCGCCGATGGCCGACACGGTGAGGCCGAGCGCCCCCGCCTCGGCCCACCAGTTGCCCGTGACCACCCCGAGCCAGCTGTCCGTGAGGGCTGTGGTGGCGATCCCGACGAGCGCCGCCACGCCGATCAGCGGTGTTCCGCGACACCGGCATGCTCGCCGCCGACGTGTCGTCCGACCATGTGGCCCGCACGCTGATCGCCACCGTCCAGGGGTTCATCGCGCAGCCGGCGATGTTCGGGGACGCGACGCCCGAGGTGCTGGAGGACGGCCTGCGGGGGCTGATGTCCATGGATCTGCAAAAGATCAGTTAACGCGCCGGAAAAACTTGCGCCCTAACCTGCAATACCTCGCCGTGAGACAGCGGTTCCGCGTTCAACAGACTGTTGAACGCGGTTAATGTCTCACTGCGCCCAGAATCCGGTCGGACTGGGCGGAAGACTGGGAGGTGGACGCGTTGCAACTGACCCCGCACGAGCAGGAACGCCTGCTCATTCATGTGGCTGCCGATGTGGCGGAGAAGCGCCGGGCGCGTGGACTGCGGCTCAACCACCCCGAGGCGGTCGCGCTGATCACCGCGCACCTGCTGGAGGGTGCTCGTGACGGCCGTACCGTCTCGGAACTGATGGCGTCCGGGCGGAAGGTGCTCACCCGCGACGACGTCATGGACGGGATCCCCGAGATGATCCACGACGTCCAGGTCGAGGCCACCTTCCCGGACGGCACCAAACTCGTCACCGTCCATGACCCGATCGTCTGACGGGGCGCCGCCGTTGATCCCCGGAGAGATCCTGTACGCGGACGGACCCGTACCGCTCAACGCGGGCCGAGCCGTCACCCGCCTCACCGTCCTCAACGCGGCCGACCGGCCCGTCCAGGTCGGCTCGCACTACCACTTCGCCGAGGCCAACCCCGGTCTGGAATTTAACCGTTCGGCCGCTCACGGCCTGCGGCTGAACATCGCCGCCGGAACCGCCGTCCGCTTCGAGCCCGGCGTCCCCGTCGACATCGAACTCGTGCCCCTCGCCGGACGGCGCATCGTCCCGGGCCTGCGCGGCGAAACCGGAGGTGCCCTCGATGGCTGAGCTCAATCGTGCCGTGTACGCCGATCTGTTCGGGCCCACCACCGGCGACCGCATCCGGCTCGCCGACACCGATCTGCTCGTCGAGGTCGAGGAGGACCGCTCCGGCGGCCCCGGACTCGCGGGCGACGAGGCGGTGTTCGGGGGCGGCAAGGTGATCCGCGAGTCCATGGGCCAGGCGCGCACCACCCGCGCCGAAGGAGCCCCCGACACCGTCATCACCGGCGCCGTCATCATCGACCACTGGGGCGTCGTCAAGGCGGACATCGGCATCCGCGACGGCCGGATCACCGGGATCGGCAAGGCCGGCAACCCGGACACGATGGACGGCGTCCACCCCGACCTCGTCATCGGCCCCGAAACCGAAATCATCGCCGGCAACGGCAAATTCGTGACGGCCGGCGCCATTGACGCCCATGTCCACTTCATCTCGCCGACCATCGTCGACCAGGCGCTCTCCGCCGGTGTCACCACGCTCGTCGGCGGCGGCACCGGGCCGGCCGAGGGCACGAAGGCGACCACGGTCACTCCGGGCGCCTGGCACCTGGCCCGGATGTTCGAGTCGCTGGAGACCTACCCGGTCAACATCGGGCTGCTCGGCAAGGGCAACACAATGTCCGGCGACGCCATGCGGGCCCAACTGCGTGGCGGCGCACTCGGATTCAAGATTCATGAGGACTGGGGGGCCACCCCGGCCGTCATCGACGCCTGCCTGAAGGTGTGCGAGGAGAGCGGCGCGCAGCTCGCCATTCACACGGACACCCTCAATGAGGCCGGATTCGTCGCCGACACCCTTGCCGCGATCGCCGGGCGCTCCATCCACGCTTACCACACCGAAGGCGCCGGCGGCGGGCATGCCCCGGACATCATCACCGTGGTCTCCGAGCCGTACGTCCTGCCGAGCTCCACCAATCCGACCCGGCCGCACACCGTCAACACCATCGAGGAACACCTCGACATGCTGATGGTCTGCCACCATCTCAACCCCGCCGTGCCGGAGGATCTGGCGTTCGCCGAATCGCGGATCCGGCCGTCCACCATCGCGGCCGAGGACATCCTCCACGACCTCGGGGCGATCTCGATCATTTCCTCCGACGCCCAGGCGATGGGCCGTGTGGGCGAGGTCGTCCTGCGCACCTGGCAGACCGCCCATGTGATGAAGAAGCGCCGTGGCCCGCTGCGCGGCGACGGTCGGGCCGACAACCACCGGGTCCGTCGTTATGTCGCCAAATACACCATCAATCCGGCTGTCGCCCAAGGCCTCGACCAGGAGATCGGCTCCGTCGAGACCGGCAAACTCGCCGACCTGGTGCTCTGGGAGCCGGCGTTCTTCGGCGTCAAACCGCAGACCGTCATCAAGGGCGGACAGATTGCGTACGCGCAGATGGGCGACGCCAACGCATCCATCCCCACCCCGCAGCCGGTCATGCCCAGGCCCATGTTCGGCGCACTCGGCCGGGCGCCCGCCGCGAACTCGTTCAACTTCGTCGCGAGCGCGGCCATCGAGGACGGGCTGCCCGAACGCCTCGGACTCGGCAAGAGGTTCGTATCGATCACCAGTACCCGTGGCGTGACCAAGGCGGACATGCGGGAGAACGATGCCCTGCCGCGCGTCCACGTCGACCCGGACAGCTTTGCCGTCACCATCGACGGCGAGTCGGTCGAACCCGCGCCCGCCGCCGAACTCCCCATGGCCCAACGCTATTTCCTCTTCTGAGACAGGGCATGTGATGAGTCGCGCAGCTCTGCTCGTCCTCGCCGACGGCCGGTTCCCCGCCGGTGGCCACGCCCACTCGGGTGGCGCCGAACCGGCCGTCGAGGCAGGACGTATCCGTAACGCCGAGGACCTGGCCGCCTTCTGCCGGGGCCGCCTCCACACCACAGGACTCACTGCCGCGGCACTTGCCGCGGCGGCCGCCCACGGCCTCGACCCGCTCGCCCTCGACGAGGCCGCCGACGCCCGCACCCCGTCACCCGCCCTGCGGGCGGTCGCGCGCAAGCTCGGCCGCCAGCTGATGCGGGCCGCCCGCGCCACCTGGCCCAGCCCGGAACTCGCCGCGCTCGCCCAGGCCCGCCCGCGCGGCGCCCACCAGCCGGTCGTGCTCGGCCTCACCGCACGCGCGGCGGGGCTCGGGCCTGAGGACGCGGCTCACTGCGTGGCGTACGAGACGGTCAGCGGACCAGCCACCGCGGTGGTCCGGCTGCTCTCCCTGAATCCCTTCGATGCCACCGCCGTCCTCGCCCGCCTGGCGCCCGAACTCGACCGGGTCGCCGAACAGGCCGCCGCCGCCGCGCGGAGCGGTATCGACGCGCTGCCCGCCGCCTCGGCGCCGCTGCTCGACATCACCGCGGAGGCCCACGCCGCCTGGCCGGTCCGCCTGTTCGCCTCGTAGGACCACCCGCACCGCACCCCTTCAGGAGTCGCACGCCATGCATCTCGACCACTCCCACGACGGCCCGGCCACGGTGAGCGCCGACGCCGCACGCCCGGACGGCACCCACCGCGCCCTGCGCATCGGGCTCGGCGGGCCGGTCGGCTCCGGTAAGACGGCGACCGTCGCCGCGCTCTGCCGCACGCTGCGCGACCAGCTGTCCATCGCCGTCGTCACCAACGACATCTACACCCGCGAGGACGCCGAGTTCCTGCTGCGCAACGCCGTGCTCCCGCCCGAGCGCATCCAGGCCGTCGAGACCGGCGCCTGCCCGCACACCGCCATTCGCGACGACATCTCCGCCAACCTCGAAGCCGTCGAGGACCTGGAGGACAGCGTCGGACCGCTCGATCTGATCCTCGTCGAATCCGGCGGCGACAACCTCACCGCCACCTTCTCCAAGGGCCTTGTCGACGCCCAGATCTTCGTCATCGACGTGGCGGGCGGCGACGACATCCCGCGCAAGGGCGGACCCGGCGTCACCGCCTCCGACCTTCTCGTGATCAACAAGACCGACCTCGCCCCGTACGTCGGCTCCGATCTGGACCGGATGGCCACCGATGCCGCACAGCAGCGCGGCACACTCCCCGTAGCCTTCACCTCTCTCACCTCCGGCGAAGGGGTCGAACCCGTGGCGGCCTGGGTGCGCGCGCAGCTCGCCGCCTGGACCGCATGAGCGTCCAGGCGGCCGCCCGGATCACCGCCGTCCCCGACGGCCGCGGCGCCACGGCCCTTCCCGTGCTGGAGAGCGACGGACCGCTCGCCCTGCGCCGGACCAGGGCCACCACCGCCCCGTACGCCCGCGTCACCGTCGTCGGCGCGATGAGCGCACCGTTGGGCGGCGACCGGCTCTCCATCGCGGCGAGCGTCGAGGAGGGCGCCCGGCTCACGGTGGACTCCGCGGCAGCCACCGTCGCGCTGTCCGGACCAGGGCAGTTGCCTCAATCCGCCACGTACGACATCGCGTTGACCGTGGGGGAGCGGGCCGTACTCAACTGGCTCCCGGAGCAGCTCATTTCCGCGTCCGGCAGTGAGCTGCACATGACCACCCGGGTCGAACTCGCCCCCACGGCACGGCTGGTGCTGCGGGAGGAACAGATCCTCGGTCGGCACGGCGAGTCCACCGGTACCCTCGGTGCCCGCCTCACCGTCCACCGCGCCGGTCGTCCGCTACTCGACCAGGAGGTGGCGTACGGTCCCGGGGCGCCCGGCGGCTGGGACGGCGGGGCCGTACTCGGCGGCCATCGCGCGGTCGGTCAACTCCTGGTCGTGGACCCGGGATTCGAGGACAAATGCCCCGAGACCCGACTGCTGGGGCCGACGGCCGTGCTCACCCGTCTCGCCGGCCCCGGGGTGCTGGTGACCGCCGTGGCCCCCGATGCTCGACTGCTGCGTACCGTCCTGGACGACGCCCTGGGTGAGCTGCTGGACGGCGGACGCGGGTGAGCACCGCTCAGCGGGACACGGAGCTCCGGTTATCGATTCGGTAAAGAAGTGTGTGTGCAGCCTGTTCCCAGGAACCCCACAGGCGACAGGATCCGCGGGAGGACCCGATGTGAACTGCGCCGCTACCGGCGGCGCTTCAGACAATGGGGGAGGTTCCACTTGAGACGTACAGCAGTGCTCGGCTCGGCCGGCACTCTGATCGCGGGCACGCTCATAGCCAGCGCGATAGTCGCACCGACGGCCGCAGCCGACGGCCGCCACCACAGCGGTTCGGAGGCGCGCGGCGTCCAGATCGCCGCCGCACGGGCGGCCCGGACCGGCATCGACTGGAAGGACTGCCCGGCCGACTGGGCCCTGACCACACCCATTCAGTGTGGCTGGGTGACCGTACCGCTCGACTACGCCAAGCCCGACGGCAAGCAGATCAAGCTCGCGGTCGACCGGCACGTCAGCACCGGTACGAAGGACGAGCGGCAGGGCGCGCTGCTCTACAACCCGGGCGGCCCCGGTGGTTCCGGGCTGCGTTTTCCGACCCGGATCATCAACAAGAACCCGCTGTGGACGAAGGCCGCGAAGGCGTACGACTTCGTCGGCTTCGACCCCCGCGGTGTCGGCCACTCGGCGCCGATCTCCTGCGTCGACCCGCAGGAGTTCGTGAAGGCCCCGAAGGCCGACCCGGTACCCGACAGCGAGGCCGACAAGCGCGCCCAGCGCAAGCTCGCCGCCGAGTACGCGGACGGCTGTGCCGAGCGCAGCGGCGACATGCTGCCGCACATGACCACGCCGAACACCGCACGCGACCTGGATGTCATCCGCGCCGCGCTCGGTGAGGAGAAGCTCAACTTCCTGGGCGTCTCCTACGGCACCTACCTCGGGGCGGTCTACGGCACGCTGTTCCCGGATCACGTCCGACGCATGGTCGTCGACAGCGTGGTCAATCCGGCGAAGGACAACATCTGGTACGAGGCCAACCTCAACCAGGACATCGCCTTCCAGAAGCGCTGGGACGACTGGAAGGCATGGGTCGCCCAGAACGACGCAGCCTTCCACATCGGTACCACTCCTGCCCAGGTCGAGCAGGAGTGGCTGAAGCTGCGCGCCTCGGCCAAGAAGAACCCGATCGGTGGCGTCGTCGGACCCGCCGAGCTCATCGGGTTCTTCCAGAGTGCGCCGTACTACGACTCCACCTGGGTGCGCATCGCCCGGACCTGGAGCGACTACCGGGCCGGCGACACCCAGGCGCTGGTCGACGCCGCGGGCCCCGACATGTCGGACCTCGCGGGTAACGCCTCCTCCGAGAACGGCAACGCCGTGTACACGGCCGTCGAGTGCGCGGACGCCAAGTGGCCCACCAACTGGCAGAAGTGGGACCGCGACAACACCCGGCTGCACAAGGACTACCCGTTCATGACCTGGGCCAACGCCTGGATGAACCTGCCCTGTGCGACCTGGTCGGCCAAGCAGCAGACCCCGCTGGAGGTCAAGACCGGCAAGGGCCTGCCGCCGGTGCTGATCGTGCAGTCCACGCGTGACGCCGCCACCCCGTACGAGGGCGCCGTCGAGCTGCACAAGCGGTTCAAGGGGTCGCGTCTGATCACCGAGAAGGACGCCGGTTCGCACGGCGTCACGGGCCTGGTCAACCCCTGCATCAACGAGCGGGTGGACACCTACCTGCTCACCGGACAGACCGACGGGCAGGACGTGACGTGCACCCCGCACGCCATGCCGAAGCCGTAGGCGACTGAGTGACGGGGCGGGCGGCCGGACAACCACCGGCCGCCCGCCCTGCCGTACGAGGACCGTTCACACCCCCCGGTCGTACCGCTCCAGCCAGGCGTCCTCCGCCGAGTAGTCGAAGAGGACCTCGCCGTACGCCCGCAGCATCGCCGGGAAGGCGTCCCGCCAGTCCCGTCCGTCCAGCCGCGCGGCGAGCCACTCCACGGTCTCCGGCAGCGACTCCGCATAGCCGGTGACCGGCCGGTAGCCGAGCTCCTTCTCGGCGGCCGTCATGTCGTACACGATCGGCGAGCCCGGTCAGCTGCCCGGCGTGCTGCTCGCCGTACGCCACCATGTCGACCAACACGTCGCACCTGTCGCCCAGCGCTGCGGCGAGTGCCCCCTCCTCGTCGCGGTCGAGGGCGACTGCCCGTACCTCATCGGCCCATCGCTCGTCCCGGCCGCCCGCGCTCGAGGCCGCCGTCACCTTCCAGCCGTCCTCGGCGAGTGCCCGCACGGCCACCCGCCCGATCTGTCCCGTTGCTCCGAGAACCCATGCGTGTCCCTTGCCCATGAGGTGCACGCTAGGCGGCGGCCGGCCCGTCGGACCATGGGAGTTCGCCCCTCGCGGATTCGCCGTCAGCGTCGCCGTTTCGGGAACTTCTTCGCCCGCTCGGCCTGTTCGGCCTTCACCTTGGCCGCGTACTCGTCGACGTATTCCTGACCGGAGAGCCCGAGGATCGCGTACATGATTTCGTCGGTGACCGCCCTGATCGCCGCCTTCTGGTCCTCCATGCCCGCGTAGCGGGAGAAGTCCAGCGGCTCACCGAAGCGGATGGTGACCTGTTTGATGCGCGGCACTACCCTGCCGGGAGGCTGGATCTCGAACGTACCGACCATCGCGCACGGCACGACCGGCACCTGCGCCTTGAGCGCCATCACCGCGACACCGACCTTGCCCTTGTAGAGCCGGCCGTCGTGCGAACGGGTGCCCTCCGGGTAGATCCCGAGCAGCTCGCCCTTGCTCAGCACCCCGAGCCCTTCACGGATCGCGGCCTGCCCCGCGTCCTTCCCGGACCGGTCCACCGGAATCTGCCCGGCGCTGCGGAAGAACGCGGCAGTCAGCCTTCCCTTGAGACCCGGGCCGGTGAAGTACTCCGCCTTGGCGAGGAAGGTGATGCGCCGCTTGATGATCGCGGGCATCAGGAAGTGGTCGGAGAACGACAGATGGTTGCCGGCGACGATGGCCGCACCGTCCTCCGGGATGTGCTCCAGTCCTTCGATCCTGGGCCGGAACAGCAATCGCAGCAGCGGCCCCAGAATGACGTACTTGAGCACGTAATAGAACACGGGGCGGCTCCTAGCTCTGCCGGGTCGGCTCCAGGGCTGCATTCTGCCAGGTCAGCGGACATCTCAGGAGAGGACAGCCTATGTGCAGCTGTCGTCCCGTGTAACCGTCTTCGGGCGGGTCGATGCTGACCCAATGCTGACTTTACTGACCTGGCGTCAGGTCGTTGCTGCTGCGTCGGATCCGGTGCGGGACGGGGTCGGTCCGTCGATGTCTCGATGTGCTGACCAATGTCAGGAGAATTCGGCGCATGGGCAGACCAGGCTCAGCGCCTGTCGCTGCCAGTGGCAGTTGTCACGATGGGCTCGAAGAGGGGGGCCGGATTGGCGTACTTCTACGCTCCCAAGGGCTCCAGCAAGGCGCAACTCCTGCAAGCCAAGGAGAACTTGCAGCGCGTGCCCGCCGCCATCCCACTGACCGGGGCCGAACGCGCGGCGGTAGATGACGGGCAAACCGCCATCGATGCGCTCCTCGCCCGGCTCACCGACATCCCCACGCCCGTCGGCCCCACACCGCGCGAGCTTGGCCTCCCCGCCACCGCCACCATGCTGCCCATCGTGGAGGTTCGCCCACGCAATCAGGCCTGAACAAGGCATAGGATGAGGCCGGACACTGTGTCCCGGCGGACTGTGCGTGAGACGCTGCGCCCCGCCCAGCACCCGGGCACCTGCCGATGCGTTGACGCGGATCCCGCTGATTTACATCGCCCCGCCGGATCATGCCCGGACCAGTTTCAACGGGTTTCGCGCTGGAGGTCGGCGACCTGGCGGAGTGCTGTTTTGAATGCGGTGTATTCCGGTTCGCCCAGTGCTTGCGCGTGGCGTTCTTCTATGGCGCGCATGATGGATGCGGCGGCTTGCATCTGGAGCAGGCCGCGGTCGGTGGGGCAGATGAGTTTGGCCCGGCGGTCGGCGGGGTCGGGTCGACGTTCGACGTAGCCGAGCCGTTCCAGGTCGTCGATGAGTGTCCCGATGATCTGTTTGTGCTGCCCGGAGAGCTGCGACAGCTCGCTGGCGCGGATGCCGTCGGCCCTCAGGTGGGCGAGTACGGCTCCGGTGCGGGGCTGGATGTCGTCGAATCCCTGCTCAGCGAGTGAGGCGTACAGCTCCCGCTGGACGGAGAACAGCAGTCGTGCGGCGAGCACGCCGATGTCCGGATCTTTGGCTTCCAGCCCGGTCAACGCCTTCTCCCGTCCCGGCAGTCGCCCGCCGCTCGCCCCTGTGACCGGCGATTTTAGTCGACCTCTGCCCGGCCTCAGCTTCCGCATCAACGGCCGGGAGGCTCACGCCCCGCCGTCGACCCTTGCACTCCGGCACGAGGTCGGCCTAGACTTGAGGAAGTCACGAACCTTGACTATCAAGATTTATGACTACGCTACGTGGGTGCAACAGGACTCAAGGAGCGGAAAGATGAACGAGCGCAGCAAGTTCCTGGACCCGATCACCCGGGAGAACGCAGCCGTGGTGCTGGTCGACCACCAGGTCGGCCTCCTGTCCGGAGTGCGCGACATTCCAGTCGGCGAGCTGAAGCACAACGTGGCGGCCCTTGCACGGGCTGCGACCGCGCTGGACATCCCGCTGGTCGTCACCACCACGGCCGCCGACAGCCTGTGGGGGCCGACCGCACCCGAACTGGTGGAGGCACTGCCCGCCGGGCAGAAGATCATCGACAGGAGCACGGTCAACGCCTGGCATGACGACCGGGTCCGTGAGGCGATCGTGGCGACCGGCCGTCAGAAGCTGATCTTCGCGGGAGTGTCGCTGGAGGTCTGCGCGGCCCTGCCCGCTTACGCGGCCACGGCCGCCGGGTACGACGCGTATGTGGCCGTGGACGCGTCGGGCACCTTCAGCCAGGCCAAGCGGGAGGCGGGCCTGTTGCGCATGCAACAGTCCGGAGTCATCGTCAGCGACTACGCCACACTCATGGTGGAGGCCCTCGTCGACAACGCGGATCCCGCGGCCGATGCGGTCTATGCCGCTCTGGACATGCCGTTCGCCGTCCTGGTCGGCCAGATCTCGGCCGCCCACCAGCACATTTCCGCGAGCACGAAGCGTGGCGACCTTCACCAAGGGTGATCACGCGGTCGGGTCGTCCCCGATATGGAGGTCATTCACCCACTCCTGGGCCGCAGCGAGGGTCGGCGCGCGATGCCGACCACCGATGGGCGAAGTCGTCCCACTCCTCCAGCATGCTGTAGGGCTTGACGTCAGAGACCAGACGAACCGGGAACCAGCGGGGGTGTACACATGACGTCCCCTTCCCCTCGTGAGGAGCCGATTCACGTCGGTGTTGTGGGTCTGAGCGCGAGCGGCGGGTGGGCGGCCACCGCCCATGTGCCTGCCTTGGCCGGGGTCGACGGATACGAGTTGCGGGCCCTGAGCGCCGGCAGCAGCCAGTCTGCGCGGGCGGCCGGCGAGAAGTACGCGGTGCCGCTGACCTTCAGCAGTGCAGAGGATCTGGCCCGCTGTGAGGATGTCGATCTCGTGGTCGTGACGGTGAGGGTTCCGCAGCATCCGGAGCTCATCCGCCCTGCGATCGAAGCGGGGAAGATGGTGTTCAGCGAGTGGCCACTGGGTGCCGATCTCTGGCAGGCCGAGGAACTGACCGCCCGCGCGCACCGCAGGGGGTTGCTGACGGCCGTCGGTCTGCAGGCCCGGTCGGCTCCGCCGCTTCGGTATCTGCGGGACCTGGTCGCCGAGGGCTACGCGGGGCGGGTGCTGTCGACCAGCATGCTCGGGTCGGGCGGGGGCTGGGGCGCCACATACGACGACAGCCATGCGTACCTGCTGGACGTCTCGAACGGTGCCACGCTGCTGTCGATCCCCTTCGGGCACTCGGTCGATGCGCTGACCATGGTGCTCGGGGAGTTCCGTGAGGTGTCGGCTCACATCGACAACCTGCGTCCCGAGGTCACTCACGTGACGAGCGGGGCGATCGCGGCCAAGAGTGCCGAGGACCAGATCGCCGTCACCGGTCTGCTCAAGTCGGGTGCCATGGCCGCAATGCACTTCCGCGGCGGAACGTCCCGTGCTACCCGGTTCCACTGGGAGATCAACGGCACGGAGGGCGATCTCGTCGTCAAGGCCGATCAGGTTCAGTGGTGGTCGGGGCGTCTGCGGCTGTACGGCGCGCGGGGAAGCGACGGCACGCTTACCGAACTTCCGGTTCCCCTCCACTACGAGCGGTCGCTGACGCAGTGGACCGAGCGAACCGCCGAGCCCGCCTACAACGTCGCCCACCAGTACGCGCTTCTGCGCGAGCAGATCACTGGGCGCCTCGCGCCGGACACGGACGGCGTTCCCGACTTCCTGCACGCCGTCCGGCGGCACCGCATGCTGGAGCAGGTCCGCGACGCGGCACGGACCGGCCGGAAGGTCACGATCTGATAGCTGGACTCGTAAGAGCGAGCCCTGCATGGTGCGGTTGCGGAAGCGCTTGGAGAAGTGGGCGACGGCCTCGTCCGGGCTCCGATCCTGCGCCACGCCGGGTGCCCCAACGCCATGTCGGCCGGTCAGCTGGCACCCACATTCACTCGTTCAGCCGAACAAGCCCCCTGCGCTGCCGCACGGCACACCGTGATCGACACAGCAAGCAGCAACCCGTAGGCACTGCTCAGGAACGACATGTGGCCCAGACTGTGGCGCCCCGTGGGGGCTCCGCCGGAGTAGCCGGGTGAGCGCCTGATCCTGCCCGCGCTTAGAAAGAGACAGGGAGCTGAGGCGACGGAGGGAGTGGCTTGGGATGCGGATCGTCGTGGACCCCACCCGTTGCCAGGCGCATGCGCAGTGTGTGTTCCTCGCGCCGGAGGTGTTCGAGATTCCTGGGGAGGAGGCGTTGCCGTACCGCCCGGATGCCCCTGCCGAGCAATTCGACCGCGTGCGCCAGGCCGCGGCGGCGTGCCCGGCGCCGCCCTGCTCAGCATCGACGCGCAGGAGCTCATCAACACCGCTG
Source organism: Streptomyces atratus (assembly GCF_040655115.1). GTDB lineage: Bacteria > Actinomycetota > Actinomycetes > Streptomycetales > Streptomycetaceae > Streptomyces > Streptomyces atratus_D. Next base: position 73,136 of record NZ_JBFAJH010000019.1, read on the forward strand.
CGCTCGCCATGCGGTGCGGCGTCAAGGCGGCCGAACTCCGCGGCACCGTCTGCCAGCACCCCACTTCCACCGAAGCCTTCAAACGACGTACTCGCCACCATCGTGCGAGCCGACTGACCACAAACCGCTCACGCCCCAGCCGTTCCTCTTGGATCAGTCGGCGTGGCATCGGGAAGGAAGGGTGCAGCTGTGACTACCGCGTCGATGACAGGGAAAGTCGCGCTGGTGACCGGGGCGACCAGCGGCATCGGGGCAGCCGCTGCGGAAACGCTCGCCGAGTGCGGCGCGCACGTACTGGTGGCGGGCCGGGACCGAGGGCGCGGCGGGGCCGTCGTCGAGGCCATCCGGCAACGCGGCGGCACGGCGGATTTCGTGGCCGCCGATCTGCTGGACGCCGACTCGGTGCGACAACTGGCTCGGCAAGCCGTCGAACTGGGCGGTGGCCGGGTGGACATCTTGGTCAACGGCGCGGGCATCTACCCCTTCGGGCCCACCGAGCAGACGCCGCAGAGCGAGTTCGACGCCGTCTACGCGCTGAATGTGAAGGCCCCCTTCTACCTGGTGGCGGAACTCGCGCCAGCGATGGCCGAGCGGGGCAGCGGGGCGATCGTCAACGTCAGCACCATGGCGGCCGCGTTCGGCGTCTCGGGAATGGCTCTGTACGGCTCGAGCAAGGCGGCCGTGAACCTGCTGACCAAAGCCTGGGCTGCCGAATACGGCCCGCGCGGGGTCCGGGTCAACGCCGTGCAGCCCGGTCCGACGCACACCGAAGGCACGGCAGGCATGAGAGAGGACCTCGACACCCTCGCATCCCAGGCGCCCGCCGGACGGCCGGCTACCCCGAGGGAGATCGCCGAGGCGATCGCGTACCTGGCCGGCGACGCCGCGAGTTTCGTGCAGGGTGTGGTGCTGCCCGTCGACGGCGGCCGCACAGCCGTGTGACCCGGGCCCGAGACCGAGCCGTCGGCCCGCACCCCCTGAGAGCGAACGGCACAGCATCCGTTGGGAACTTGACAGTTCTGATTCCACATAATCGGGAACGTGTACGTCACCGCCCCCTCCGGCGTGCCGGGGGCGCCTTGGGCACCGCCGTCTCGGTCGGCGACTACAACGCCGACGGTTACGCGGACGTCCTGACCGGCGCCCCGAACGAGGACATCACACGCAACTCGGTGAACCCGTCCGACGCCGGCACATCGATCCTCCTCAAGGGCACCGCCTCGAACTCGCCCGCAGCATCATCTGCTTGAGACGCCTCCGAACCTCATTCCGAAACGATCAGTATGGCCGCCCGGGCGGGCTCATCGGCTGGGGATGGGTGCGTCCGGGCATCGAGTCCAGGTGCTTTCAATTCTTCGGCTTGCGCGCGACGCCGATCACGCATGGAGAGCTGGGGGTGGTGCGACCGTTGACGACAAAATCGAAGTGCCGCGCCTTCTCAACGGTGAAACCGGCTTCCTCGATGGCTCGTTGGGTGTCCCGGTCGAGGTTGCAACCGCCGCCGAGCAGAGGCCACACGATATTGATCCTGCGCTGCTTCCTGGCGAAACGGGGATCGGCCGAGCGGATGTGTTCGTAGAAGTACAGGAGCCCGCCCGGCCGCAGAACGCGCGCCGCCTCCGCCAGCGCCGCAGGGACGTCGGCGATGCTGCACAGCACGAGTGAGGCCACGACTCCGTCGACGGAGCTGTCCGGCACGGGCAGCTCCTCCGCCCGGCCTTCAAGCACGTCGACAGGCGTGGACGACTCGGCTGCCGCCTGCATGGCGAGCGTACGCAGCCGTGGTTCCGGCTCCACCGCGATGACCTTCTCCACCGCGTCCGGGTAGTGGGGGAAGTTCGCGCCGGTTCCTGCGCCGACCTCGACGACGAAGCCCTCGGCCTCCGCGAGGAGTTCCTTGCGATGTTCAAGACCGCCGTGGGATTCCGCCAAGGCGTTGATCTTCGGATAGATCCTTGCGAAGAACGGGTGCTTCACCTTCGGTCGCGCGTTTGTGGCTGCGGGCATGACGGCAGCTCCTTTTACTGCTGAGTGGCACAGCTGGGTTACTACGCATGCGTAGTAGTTGCTGTCTCTATGCAGTGGATAGTGGAGTCAGCCGGGCAGGCAGCGCAACAGGGTCGCGGCGATCAGTGCCGCGGAACCTGCGCGTGCCCAGGCGTGGGCGGCTGTCCCTGCTACCGAAACGGCTACCTGCCGTTGGGGCGCAGGTGCGGGGCGGGGTGGTTGTCCGGCGTCGGGGGCCGGAACGGCGAGCTCCCGATCAGGCGCCTGACACCTTCGAATGGCCGCAGATATGGAAACCAGCGCTCAGAAGGCGCGGTTTCCACGACCGAACGCTGCCGCACCGATCATGGCGATTCCTCCAACAGGCGCTGCAGTCGGGCGCGGAGGCTGGGATCAAGGGCTGCCTCGGTGGCAAGTGGGCGACCGCGGCGTCTCCGTGCGTGCGCAGCACGTCGCGTACGGCGAGGGCGGCCTCGTCCGGCACGGAGGATGTGTACGGGTAGCCGTGGCCTTGTGGAGTGCGATTGAGTACGCGCTTGTCGGCGAGGCGGTTCATCACCGTCATGACGACCGACCGTACGCGCCGCGCTGGAACTGCCTCGCGGCGCGCGGTGCACGGGCTCGCTCTGCCCGACCCCCGCTTCGAGGGGGCGGCCTGCGCGGTGCGCTGCGCGAACGCCACGACGCGCTGGGTGAACGGGGTGAACGGGCTGGCCGAAGTCCCGATCGGGCGCTGAAACCCGGCCGACGGGCGGGCCCGCGACCGGCCGGGCCCGCCCGTCTACCTGAAAGGGTCCCGCTCAGGTGTCGCGCATGGCGACCATTCCCAGGGTGATCAGCCCGAGCACCACCCAGCCGAACCAGAGCCAGCCGTTGCTCCCCAGCGCCACCGTGTAGGCGGTGACCGCCACCAGGGCCCCGACGGTGAGCATCCCCATCGTCTTCGTGGATCCGGACATGCGCGCACCCTCCTCGTCGGCCGCGCGGCCGTGGACCCCATCGTCACCCGGAAGGTGTCTCCACCGCTACTGTCCGCGCGCCTGCAACGAGGCGAGATAGGCGTTGTACGCCTTCAGCTCCTGGTCCCCGTCGCGCTCGGCGGCGCGGTCCGCACGCTTCGCAGTCCGCTGCTCGGAGCGGTACCACTGGAACACCAGCGCGATCAGCACCAGCACCGAAGGGATCTCACTGAACGCCCAGGCGATGCCGCCCGCCCAGTTCTGGTCGCTGAGCGCGTCGATGCCGAGCGAGGCCGGCGGATGCTTGTACGTATCCACCATCGGAGAGGTCGCCATCATCAGCGCGATACCGAAGAAGGCGTGGAACGGCATCCCCGCGAACAGCTCAAGCATCCGCATCACGTAGCCGGGCCGGTGCGGTCCGGGGTCGACGCCCATGATCGGCCAGAAGAAGACCAGTCCGACGGCGAGGAAGTGCACCATCATCGCGAGGTGGCCGGTCCTCGAGCCCATCAGGAAGTCGAAGAGCGGGGTGAAGTACAGCGCGTACAGGCTGGCGATGAAGAGCGGAATCGTGAAGACCGGATGCGTGATGATCTTCATGTACCGGCTGTGCAGCAGCATGAGGAGCAGTTCGCGCGGGCCCGTACGGTTACGGCCGGCGACCGGCAGCGCGCGCAGCGCCAGGGTCACGGGAGCGCCCAGCAGCAGCAGGATCGGCGACAGCATGCTGATCACCATGTGCTGCACCATGTGCACGCTGAACATGACCATGCCGTAGTCGTTGAGCCTCGTGCACATCACCAGGGCGATGCTCAGCACGCCGACTGTGAAGAAAATGATCCGGTTGACCGGCCAGCCGTCCCCGCGTCTGCGCAGTCGCAGCACCGCGTATCCGTACAGGCCGAGCGCGAGGACACAGCCGATCAGGAATACGGGGTCCGCGGAGAACTGGAGTCCACGTCCCAGCGTGAACGGCGGCAGATCCATGTTCATGCCGTGCCCGCTGTGATCCATCTGTTCACTCCCGATGGGGACGTCCCCGTTTCGCGCCGGTTGTCCCGACCAGAGTAGAACTGCCCCCGGTCGCAGCTGCGACCGGGGGCAGTTCTCAGGTGCTGGTGTTGCTCAGAGCACGCACTCGGCCTCGGCGTACCGTTCGGCCGGGACCGTCTTCAGGGTCTCCACGGCCTGAGCCAGCGGCACCATGATGATGTCCGTGCCACGCAACGCCGTCATCATGCCGAACTCGCCACGGTGCGCCGCCTCGACGGCGTGCCAGCCGAAGCGGGTCGCCAGGACCCGGTCGTACGCGGTCGGGGTGCCGCCGCGCTGGACATGGCCGAGTATCACCGGGCGGGCCTCCTTGCTCAGGCGCTGCTCCAGCTCGATGGAGAGCTGTGTGGCGACCCCGGCGAACCGCTCGTGGCCGTAGATGTCCGTGGTGCCCTGCTCGAACTCCATGGAGCCCGCGCGCGGCTTGGCGCCCTCGGCGACGACGACGATCGCGAACTTCTTGCCCGCCGAGAAACGCTTGCCGACCAGCTCGGTCAGCTCGTCCATGTCGAAGGGGCGCTCCGGCACGACGATGGCGTGCGCACCGGCCGCCATGCCCGAGTGCAGCGCGATCCAGCCGGTGTGGCGGCCCATCACCTCGACGATCAGCACCCGCTGGTGCGACTCGGCGGTGGTCTTCAGCCGGTCGAGGGCGTCGGTGGCCACGCCGACCGCGGTGTCGAAACCGAAGGTCACATCCGTCGACGCGATGTCGTTGTCGATGGTCTTCGGCACGCCGACGATCGGCAGCCCCGCCTCGGAGAGCAGATGGGCCGCCTTCAGCGTGCCCTCGCCGCCGATCGGGATGATCGCGTCCAGCCCGAGATCGGCGACATGGCCCTTGGCCTGCTCGACGCCGCCCCGCAGATGTGCGGGCTGGACTCGGGACGAGCCGAGGATCGTACCGCCGCGGGCAAGAATGCCGCCGACCGCGTCGAGGTCGAGCTTGCGGTAGTCGCACTCAAGGAGGCCCTTCCACCCGTCGTGGAAGCCGATGACCTCGTCGCCGTGGTCGACCACCGCGCGGTGCACGACGGAGCGGATGACGGCATTGAGGCCGGGGCAGTCGCCGCCGGAGGTGAGCACACCAATACGCATTGCCCGGGAAACCTTTGCAACGTGGGCCGACGACCGGACCACGTCGTCCGGTTGGATCCCTGCCACCCTACCGGCGCAGGGTGGCGGGACCGAACCAGGCGTCCGCCTGCTGGACTCCGCTCAGTTGAGCGAAATGTGCGTCATGCGGGCCATGTGGGTCACGCGGGCTGGGTCGCCGACGCGATGCGCTCGGCGCGCAGCGCCTCGTACCAGCGGTCGTCCGTCGGCGGAAGGGCGTTGACGTCGAGGGCCAGCTTCAGGAGCAGGTCCGCGATCATCGGATTACGGGCCATCACGGGCCCGTGCATGTACGTACCGAAGACCGTGTCGTTGTACGCCCCCTCCGTGCCGTCCCCCGTGCCGTTGCCCCGGCCGAACTGCACCCGGGCGAACGGACGCGCCGTCGGGCCGAGATGGGTGACGCCCTGGTGGTTCTCGAAACCGGTCAGCTGCGGCAGGCCCAGCTGCGGGTCGATGTCGGCCAGTACGTCACCGACGCACCGGGCACCCTCGCCACGCGTGGAAACGACGTCGAGCAGACCCAGGCCGGGCTCGCGCTCACCGAGGTCGTTGATGAACTCGTGGCCGAGGATCTGGTAGCCGGCGCAGACCGAGAAGATGATGGCGCCGTTGGACGCGGCCCGGCTGAGACCGCCGTCACGGCGCAGTCGCTCCGCGGCGAGGCGCTGCGGCCGGTCCTCACCGCCACCGATCAGATAGATGTCGCCGGACGTCGGGATCGGCTGGTCGCTGCGCACGTCGACGCGCTGCACGTCGAGACCGCGCTGCCGGGCCCGGCGCTCCACCACCAGTGCGTTGCCCTGGTCGCCGTAGGTGCTCAGCAGGTCGGGGTAGACCCAGACCAGACGCAGACCGTTGTTGCTCATGCTTCGTCCTCTCCGGAGGTGGCGGCCGGCGCCGGGGTCAGTTGCCGACACGACGGCGCAGATCCTGGAAGGCGGTGTAGTTGGCGATGACCTCGATACGGCCGGGCGGGGCCTGCTGCACGGCCTCGTCGAGGCTCTCGCAGACCCGGAAGTCGAGACCGGCCACTTCGAGGCGGACCGCGAGGTCCAGCCTGCGGTCGCCGAGCACGAAGATCGGGTGGCCCGCGAGCTGGGTGTAGTCGACGTCCCACAGCCAGGAGGTGTCCGTGCCGTCCGCGCCACGGGCGTTGACGGAGAGGATGACCGGCGTGGGCGGCGGGTCGATCAGGGAAAACGTTTCGAGCCAGCCCGCCGGGTTCTTCGCCAGCAGGAGCCGCAGCTCGCGGCCGAGGAAGGTGACCACGTCGTAGCGGCCGGCGACGGCCTGCACCTGATACATGCGCTCCAGAGCGACCTGCGGCGGCACACCGAAGACGGCCGCGACGGCGGCCGAGCTGGTGGCGTTCGCCTTGTTCGCGCGGCCGGGCAGCTGCAGGTGGATCGGCCACGCCGAACCGTGCGGGTCCAGGACGTAGTCGCCGTGCAGCACCCAGCTCGGGGCGGGGCGGCGGAAACCGCACTCGCCGCAGAACCAGTCGTCGCCGGGGCGCTGCATCACACCGCCGCAGGACGGGCAGGACCAGGCGTCGTCCTTCCACGCCTGCCCGGCCGCGACCCACACCACGTTGGGGGAGGAGGATGCAGCCCAGACGATCAGCGGGTCGTCGGCGTTGGCGACGATCACGGCCTTCGAGCCGGACAGTCCCTCACGCCACTTCTCGGCCAGCATCCGGGTCTCCGCGGCGCGGTCCAGTTGGTCGCGCGAGAGGTTGAGCAGCGCGATCACCTTGGGAGTGGTGTCCCGCGCGACGCCGGCGAGGTACTTCTCGTCGACCTCGATCACGCCGTACTTCGCGTCCGAGCCACCGGCCAGGGCCGAGGTGATGCCCGCGGGCATGTTGGCGCCGAGCGCGTTCGACACGACCGGGCCGGCGGCCCGCAGTGCCTCGGCGATCAGCCGGGTCGTCGTGGTCTTGCCGTTCGTCGCCGACACGAGGATCACGTCCAGGTGCTGCGCCAGTCGCCCCAGCAGGTCGGGGTCGAGCTTGAGCGCCACCCGGCCGCCGATCACCGATCCGCTGCCGCGCCCCGCAGCGCGCGACACCGCCGCTGCGGCCTTGCCCGCCGTCACCGCCAGCTTGGCCCGCGGCGACAACGGCTCCGTGTTGCCTGCCATCGTCCTAGATCCTCCTTGCATCGGTCCGCGCCCAGCCTATCGATGTCCGGCGCGGCGACAGCACCACGGCACCACCATGAGGGTGGAGGACACGTGGAACGTACGATGGCCGCCATGCGAAACCGCCCGATCCCCGGCAGTTCCGGACTCGTCCGCGCCATGACTCTGCTCGGTGACCCGGTGCTCCACGGCGCCTGCGAGGACGTCACCGACTTCGGGCCGTCGCTCTCCCGGCTCGTCGAGGACATGTTCGCCACCATGTACGCGGCGCAAGGGGTCGGTCTCGCTGCCAACCAGATCGGCATACCGCTGCGGGTGTTCGTCTACGACTGCCCCGACGACGACGACGTCCGTCACCTCGGGCACCTTGTCAATCCGAAGCTGGTCGAGGCGGACGGCGTCACGGTACGCGGGCCGGAGGGCTGTCTTTCGCTTCCCGGCCTGGAAGCCGGGACCCCGCGCTTCGACCATGCGGTGGTGGAGGGCGTGACCGTCGACGGGGAGCCGATGCGGGTCGACGGCACCGGCTGGTTCGCGCGCTGTCTGCAGCACGAGTGCGACCACCTCGAAGGCACCGTCTACACGGACCGGCTGACCGGGCTGCGCCGGGCGAGGGCGTTGCGCGCGGCCCGCCGGGCGCCGTGGGGGCGTACCGACTGACCGCGCTCTGCCGCCGTCAGAAGCCGGGCCCGCCGGGCAGATTGCCCACGGCGGCCAGCCTGCCCCACAGCAGATCGGCCAGGCTGCGTACCAACTGGGCGCGTGAGCAAGGGCGTTCGCCCAGCCACCAGTCGCCCGCCGCGTGCATCATGCCGACGATGCCATGGCCCCAGATGCGGGCCATCTCCTCGCTGTCCGGGCCCAGGTCCACCCGCTCGGCGATGACCAGGGCGAGCTCTTCGCCGAGTCGGCGCAGCAGCGGGGCGGAGTGGCGCCCGACGTCGAAGCCCTGCTCGGGGGAGGGGGCGGCGTCGTCGGACGGGTGCATCAGGAAGCGGTAGACCTGCGGGCGGGCCTCGATCGCCGCGAGATACGTGTCGAGCGTCGCCTCCACCCTCTGGCGGCGCTCGGCGGGGGCGTCGAGTGCGGCCCGCAGCGCGCTCAGCAGTGCGTCGGTGTGGCGTTTGGCGAGCGCGCGGTAGAGACCGCCCTTGTCGCCGAAGTGCCGGTACAGGATGGGCTTGGTGATCCCGGCCTCCGCCGCGATGGCGTTCATCGAGGCTTTGGGCCCGTCCCTGAGCACCACGCGGTCGGCGGCCTCCAGCAGCTCCCGGCGGCGCTGTTCGGCCGCGGTCCGCTGTCTTTCGGCCTGTCGTGTGGTGTCCATGTCGCCTCTCCCCACCCTGGCCGTGCAATTGGCCATGCAAGTCCGTTACGCCTGCGCAACGTAACACCCTGCCCATCGGTGGTGCCGATCGGAGTCTGACCGGTCGACAGAGGCTACTTGTCGGTAACAGGCTTCTGTTACCGTAAGTAACGATGGTTTTTTTACGGTAGCGCATGGAGGGGAACATGGCCGAGTTCACGCTCGATCTCAACGACGACCAGAAGCAGGTCCGTGACTGGCTTCACGGATTCGCCGCGGATGTGATCCGTCCGGCTGCTTCGGAGTGGGACGAGCGTGAGGAAACGCCCTGGCCCGTCATTCAGGAGGCGGCCAAGGTCGGCATCTACTCCCTCGACTTCTACGCCCAGCAGTTCTTCGACCCGACGGGGCTCGGCATCCCGATGGCGATGGAGGAACTGTTCTGGGGCGACGCGGGCATCGCCCTGTCGATCGTGGGTACGGGCCTGGCGGCCGTCGGCGTTCTCGCCAACGGCACCGAGGAGCAGATCGGCACCTGGATCCCGCAGATGTACGGCGATGCGAACGATGTGAAGGTCGCCGCCTTCTGCTCCTCGGAGCCGGACGCCGGATCCGATGTCGCCTCGATGCGGACCCGCGCGGTGTACGACCGGGCCAAGGACGAGTGGGTGCTGAACGGCACCAAGACCTGGGCGACCAACGGCGGCATAGCCAATATTCATGTCGTCGTCGCCGTGGTCGACTCGGAGCTCGGCTCCAAGGGCCACGCCTCCTTCATCGTCCCGCCGAACACCCCCGGGCTCTCGCAGGGCCAGAAGTTCAAGAAGCACGGCATCCGGGCCTCGCACACGGCGGAGGTCGTTCTGGAGGACGTCCGCGTCCCGGGCCACTGCCTGCTCGGCGGCAAGGAGAAGCTGGACCAGCGCCTGGCGCGGGCCCGCGAGCGAGCCCAGTCCGGTGGCGAGCGCGTGAAGAACGCGGCGATGGCCACGTTCGAGGCGTCCCGCCCGGCGGTCGGCGCGATGGCGGTCGGTACCGCGCGCGCCGCGTACGAGGTCGCGCTGGACTACGCGAAGACCCGGAGCCAGTTCGGCCGTCCGATCATCGACAACCAGGGCGTCGCGTTCCAGCTCGCGGACATGCGGACGCAGATCGACGCGGCCAGGCTGCTGGTCTGGCGGGCGTCCTGGATGGCGACCACCGGGAAGCCGTTCGAGTCGGCCGAGGGCTCCATGTCCAAGCTGTACGCGAGCGAAACGGCGAAGAAGGTCACCGCGCAGGCGATCCAGATCCTCGGCGGCAACGGCTTCACCCGTGAGTACCCGGTGGAGCGGATGCACCGGGACGCGGCCATCTACACGATCTTCGAGGGTACGAGTGAGATTCAGCGGCTGGTGATTGCGCGCACGCTGTCGGGCATGTCGATTCGCTAGCGCTGTGCCGCAGGGGTGGGTGTGCGGGGGGCGCCGGAGCGGTTGCGGTGCCTCCGGCGCCGCTTTGTCCTCAATCGCCGGACGGGCTTGATCGTGTGCCCGGCGGGGGTGAGGTCGTGCCGGGCGGGCCGGCCATCAGGCCGCCCGGCACAACGCCGCCCGTCAGGCGGGCAGCAGGGCCTCGATCGCCGCCACGAGCTCCGGATCCTCCGGTTCCGTGCGGGGGCGGATGCGGGCCACCGGCTCGCCGGACGGGGAGATCAGGAACTTCTCGAAGTTCCACTGCACGTCACCCGCCTCGCCGTCCGCGTCCGCGAGCTGCGTCAGCTCCGCATACAGCGGGTGCCGTCCGTCACCGTTGACGTCGACCTTCTCCAGGAGGGGGAAGCTGACTCCGTACGTCGTCGAGCAGAACGTCTGGATCTCCTCCGCGCTGCCCGGCTCCTGGCCCGCGAACTGGTTGCACGGAACACCGAGCACGGTGAAGCCCCGGTCCCCGTACTCCTTCTGCAGCCGCTCCAGGCCCGCGTACTGCGGGGTGAGCCCGCACTTGGAGGCGACGTTCACCAGCAGGACCGCCTGGCCGCGGTAGGCGCCGAGGGTGGTCGGCTCGCCGGTGAGCGTGTGGAGCGGAATGTCGTACAGCGTCACGAGGGTCTCCTTGTCAGTCGCTTCCGACGCCATTCTTACGCCCACAGGTTCATCGGCACGAAGCCGCCCGCCCGCCCGGCCGGATCCAGCAGCCGGCCCATGAGCTTCACCGCCCGCAGTGCGACCGCCCGGTCGGCGATGCGCAGATGGGGGAGGCGCGCGGCCCGCGCCCGCCCGTCCGTACAGCCGGGAGGCGGCGCCCGGCGACGAGTCGCCGCAGGGTACCGGGGCAGGAGACCGGCATCCTTGAGGCCGGCAAGCGCGCCGATGTCGTCATCGCGCGCGGCAACCCGCTCACCGACATCCACGCACTCGGCGACCCGGCGAACATCCTGCCCGTCATGAAGGACGGCGCCACCTACAAGGACCTCGACGGGCTCGCCGCCCGGCCGTCCCTACCGGTGTCCATCTCGCCGATCAGCTTGTAGTAGAAGCTGGTCGGCTTCAGAACCCCGGCCGGGTCCCCGGCGTAGTCCGGAACGGATCCGCACTCCGTCCAGCCCGCCGAGCGGTAGAGCCGCTCGGCGGGGCTGCCGGTCTCGGTGTCCAGGACGAGCAGCTTCAGACCGGCCCCGGCCGTCGCCCGCTCGGCGACGCCCAGCAGCGCCCGGCCGAGCCCACGGCCGCGCACCGACGGACGCACCATCACCTTCGTCACCTCGGCGCGATGGCGGGCGTTCGGCAGCGGAGCCAGGTTCAGACCGATGGTTCCGGCGACCCGCTCGCCGTCACGAGCGAGCCAGACGCGCTGATGTCCCGCATCGACGGCCGCGGCGCGCCCCCGCCACCAGGCGGCCGCCGCATCGCGCTCCAGGGGCGCGAGGAACCCCACCGACGCCCCGTCGTCCACGGTCTCCACAAGGAGAGCGGCGAGCTCATCGGCGTACGTGACCAGCTCGGGGCCGGACACGGGGACGATCTCGGTCATGGCGGGGTCCTCTCACGGCAGAACGACCATCAGGGCATAACGGACCGGGTCCGGGCCCGGGCAGTGGAAATGTGAGGGTCCGCGCAGCCGGAACCGCAGACAGTCGCCCTGGCGCAGGGTGTGCACGGTGTTCTCGACGGTGATCTCGACCGTCCCCTGCAGTACCCAGACGTGCTGCTCCAGACCGGGCACGGGAGCGTTGTCGTAGGCGATGGCGGCGCCCGCGTCGAGCGTCCCCTCGATGATCTCGGCGCGCAGTCCCGTGTGCGGCGGGGAGACCGAGCGGCGGACGAATCCGGACGCCTCGTCCCGCCACACAGGCTGCCGCTCGGCGGGCACGAGCTGTGGTGGTTCCGCCTCCACCTCCGTCAGCAGCCTCGACATCGTCCGCCCGTACACCGTGCACAGCCGCCCCAGCTGGGCGGCGGTCGGGCTCAGTTCGCCGCGCTCCAGGCGCGACAGCGTAGAGCGGCTGACGCCGCTGCGCCGGGACAGTTCGTCCAGCGACCAGCCGCGCCCGGTGCGGAGCTCGCCCAGCCGGGCAGCGAGCCGGGCATCGACGGACGTCGGCTCCACCTCTTCAGATGCTCTCACATCCGAGATGATATCCCTGATATGAGAGAGCTGGGCCTCGTCGGCCGGAGTGCCGACGGAGAGCCGCCATGTCACGCTGGGACGGGGGATCGCGCCGGTCCTGCCCGCGCGGCCGGACCGATGGCACTGCCACCAAGGAGGCCGACATGGCCAGCGACACCGCAGGATCCAAACCGGGCCACGCCTACCCGAGTCCCACGCACGCACCCACATCCGGTGTCACCATCCTGGCGGCATCCCTGATGATCTTCGGCGGAGCGATGGCGATCTTCGAGGGGATCGCGGCCATCGCCAAGAACGATCTGTTCATCGCGACACGCCACTACGTGTTCGAGTTCAGCCTGGCGGGCTGGGGCTGGGTCCACCTCATTCTGGGCATCGTCCTCGTCCTCGCCGGCTGCGCCGTGCTCGGCGGAGCTCTGTGGGCGCGCTACTTCGGTGTCGCCGTCGCCGGCCTCGGCGCGATCGCCAACTTCCTGTGGGTGCCGTACTACCCCTTGTGGGCCCTGGTGCTGGTCGCCGTCAACATCTTCATCATCTGGGCGCTGTGCACGGGTATGCACCGAGAAGTGGACGAGGGCCTGAAAGCCTGACGCGGGCGTGCCCGGCCGGCACCTTCTCCGGGACGGCGACGTTTACGGCAGTCGGGCCTGTCGGGCATGAGGAACCCGGACACGCCGCCTAAGGTGCGAATCATGCCGGAGAGCGCAACGTCCATCGGAGGTGCGGCGGGGAGCGGGGCGGCCCCGGCGCCCGACCCCCGCCGCTGGCAGGCACTTGGAGTGTGCCTGGTGGCGGGCTTCATGACGCTGTTGGACGTGTCCATCGTCAACGTCGCCCTGCCGTCCATCCGGAACGGTCTGCGGAGCCCGGAATCCGATCTGCAATGGATTCTCTCCGGCTACTCCCTCGCCTTCGGGCTCCTCCTCATCCCTGCCGGACGGCTCGGCGACGCCCGCGGGCGCCGTGAGGTGTTCCTGGCGGGACTGGCCGTGTTCACGTTGGCGTCGGCAGCCTGTGGAGTCGCCCAGTCCAGTTCCTGGCTGGTGGTCGCCCGAGTGATTCAGGGCTTCGGTGGAGCCTTGATCTCGCCGCAGATCTCCGCGTTGATCCAGCAGATGTTCGCCGGCCGGGAGCGGGGGCGCGCCTTCGGCATGTTCAGCACGGTGGTCGGTATCTCGACCGCCGTCGGCCCCCTCCTGGGTGGGCTGCTGATCCAGGCGGCCGGACCCGCCGAGGGCTGGCGCTGGGTGTTCTACGTCAACCTGCCGCTCGGCATCGTCTGCTTCCTGCTCGCCCGGCGCCTCCTGCCGGACACCCCGTCGGCCGGGCGCGTACGGCCGCGCGACCTGGACCCCGTCGGCGTCCTCCTTCTCGGCGCGGGCGTGCTGGCCCTGCTGCTGCCCCTCGTCCAGGAACAGCAGTGGCCCGGCAACGAGAAGTGGCTGCTGCTGGTCGTGGCCGCGGTTCTGCTCGCCGCCTTCGTCGGCTGGGAGTCCCGGTGCGGCAGACGCGGCACCGCGCCGGTCCTCGACCTGTCGCTGTTCCGGCTGCACTCCTACTGGCTGGGCTGTCTGTTGAGCCTGCTGTACTTCGCCGGATTCACCTCGATCTTCTTCATCAGCACGCTCTATCTGCAGGCCGGCCTGCACTGCACCGCCCTCCAGGCCGGACTGGCCATCACACCGTTCGCTCTGGGGGCGGCGGCCGCCGCGGGACCAGGTGGCCGGATGGTCGGCCGTTACGGCCGACCGCTGGTCGTTGTGGGGCTGTCCATGGTGGTCGTCGGACTCGGGGCCACCGTGATCGCTGTGCACGTCGTCCCGGGCCGCGGCATCGCCTGGGCGATGGCGGCCCCGTTGCTCCTGGCGGGTGTGGGCAGCGGCCTTGTCATCGCGCCGAACCTGACTCTGACTCTGTCCCAGGTGCCGGTGGTCGGCGGCGGGAGCGCCGCGGGCACGCTCCAGACCGGCCAGCGCGTCGGCTCCGCGATCGGGATCGCCGCGGTCGGCTCGGTCTTCTTCGCCCAGCTGGCCTCCGAGGGCTGGACCACCGCGTTCGACCTCGGGCTCGTCGTCTCCGTCGCCTTTGTCATGGGGGCACTCGTGGTGGCACTGGCCGAAGTGGTGGCCTCCCGACGGGGCGGGAGACATGCGCTCGCCGTCCGACCGAGAGCGAGACCGTGATGAGCAACCCGACCGGCAGTGAGCCGGACGGCAACGCAGCGTACGGACACCGGCCCTTCAAACGGTCCGGGAGTCACTTCGCCGACCGGATCACGGCCGACGGGAGGGACGGCTGGCCGGTCGAGGCGGGCCGCTACCGGCTGGTCGTCAGCCGCGCCTGCCCCTGGGCGAGCCGGTCACTCGTCTCCCGGCGGCTCCTGGGCCTGGAAGACGCCCTGTCGCTCGCCGTCGCCGACCCGATCCAGGACGACCGCAGCTGGCGCTTCACCCTGGACGAGGGCGGCAGGGACCCGGTGCTCGGCATCGCCTACCTGAGCGAGGCGTACGAGGCGCGCGAACGCGGCTACCCCGGCGGCGTCAGCGTGCCCGCGATCGTGGACGTACCCAGCGGGAAGCTCGTCACCAACGACTTCCAGCGGATCACCCTGGACTTCGCGACCGAGTGGACCGCGCTGCACCGGCCCGGGGCCCCCGATCTCTACCCCGAACGGCTGCGGGACGAGATCGACGAGGTCATGGACGGTATCTACCGCGATGTGAACAACGGCGTCTACCGGGCCGGATTCGCCAGTGGCCAGGAGGAGTACGAAGCCGCGTACCACGATGTGTTCCGCAGACTCGACCTGGTCGCCGAACGCCTCAAGGACCAGCGCTACCTGGTGGGGGACACGCTCACCGAGGCCGACATCCGGCTGTTCACCACACTGGTGCGCTTCGATGCCGTGTACCACGGGCACTTCAAGTGCAACCGCTCGAAACTGACCGAGGCCCCGGTGCTGTGGGCCTACGCCAGGGACCTGTTCCAGACCCCCGGATTCGGCGACACGGTCGACTTCGACCACATCAAGCAGCACTACTACCGGGTGCACACGGGGATCAACCCCACCGGCATCGTGCCCCTGGGCCCCGATCTCTCCGGCTGGGGGACACCGCACCACCGCGAGCAGCTCGGGGGCCGCCCGTTCGGCGACGGCACCCCGCCGGAGCCACGCCCGTCCGGCCGCACACGCCCGTGAAGGACACCCCACGGTCTCCGAAGGGCACGTTCACGGCAGCGGAGCGGCGGTCGGTCCGTGCGGGACGGTGGCCGGCTCCGCGGCGAGCCGGAGCGAGACGACGTACGCGACCACCACCGAGAGGATCACCAGCGGCATGACGGTGAGCCCCGGCGATCCCAGCAGCAGGGTGGCCAGCAGCACCGAGGTCATCGGGAGCTTCAGCATCGCCGCGCACATCGCCCCGATGCCCATGGCGAACCCGGCCGTCACATTCAGCCCGGGGAGATGGGAGAGCGCGATTCCGCCCGCCGCTCCCACGAACATCGCGGGAAAGACGGGACCACCCCGGAAACTGCTCAGCGACACGCAGTACGCCAGCCCCTTGCAGACGATGAGCAGGAGCAGCGCGCCCACCGAGTATCCGGCGCCGGCGGCAAGAAGGGGGTCCAGCGCGTCCTGCCCCGAGTACAGCACCTGGGACGCATCCTTGCCGGAACCCTCGGCATACGCCAGCGCCAGGAGACCGACCAGCAGGCCCATCAGCACGGTGCCCACCACCTTCCGCCGCTCGACCCGCCCCTGCAGATGGACGGCGAGCCGCCGGATCCCTTCGCCGACGACGGCAGCCGCCAGCCCGACGACAAGGGCCCAGCCGAACTGCGCGACGTCGGGCTCTACCGCCCGCGGCACATGGTGCAGCGCCAGCGAGTACGTCCCCAGACCGGTCCACGAGCCGAGACCGATGAAGATGAGCGATCCGATACCGGAGGCGAGCAGTCCCGGCACGAGGACCATCCCGAGCGTCGCCCCGGCCAGGCCCGACGCTTCCATCAGGAGAAACGCACCCAGAAGTGGCGACCCCAGCAGCGCGCTGACAGCGGCGAAACTGCCGGCAGCCCCCACGAGTGCACCCGCGCTCGGCGCGATGCCCCGCCTCAGCAGCCGCGCGGTCCACACGGCCAGACCGCCACCGAGGGCGATGAGCGGGGCCTCGGGCCCGAGAACGGCACCGACACCGAGGGAGGCCAGGGCCGCAATCGCGATACCGGGCAGCTCCACCGCCGACGGGGCCCCGGAGAGTGCCATGCCCTCGGCCGGTTTGTGACCGCCCGTGCCCGGAAGGAAGCGGATCGTCAGACCGACCAGCAGACCGGCGACGACCAGCAGCGGCACCGGCCACCATGACGGTGTGGAGCGGAAACCCAGTGCCTTCGGCAGCTCGGAGTAGGTCAGATGCTGGAGTTCGTGCGTGAGTGCCAGGAAGCCGAAGGCCATCGCCGAGATCGGGACTCCGAGCAGTGCCGCCATCAGCAGCAGTCCCACGTATCGGCGGGAACGGATGAGGGCGAGGGGATCGGGCCGCGCCGTGGCGGATGGTCCGGCGGGTTCGGCCGGCAGGGTCATGGTCGCCTCGTCGTCTGAGCCCCAGGTGCATGCCCGGCTGCGAGCGGGGCTCCGTTCGGCTCGGACGCGGGAAGCCGCCCCGCCCGGACCGCGTCGACCAGAGCCTGATGGTCCCGCTCGTTGAGGTCGGCGTACGCCTCCGCGAACCGCGCGATCGCACGGTCGAACGAGTCGCCGCGTCCGAGATACGCGGCGATGGCGATCCGGTCGCCGGACCTCGCGTGGGCGCGTGCCAAGGTGCTGCCGCAGACCTCACCGAACGTCCGCATCCCGACCGGCGCCATCGACTCCGGCTCGATGGCGCCCTTCCAGTCGCGCAGCTGCCGCAGATAGAAGTCGCGGCGCTGCCCGTCGGTTCCCTCCGCGCGTTCCCAGCCGAGGAAGATGTCGCTCGCCGCCTGCATCAGCCGCTGCCCGGCGACCACCCGCTCGCCCTGGTTCCGGTAGGCGCTCGAGCCGACGTGCGGGGCGAGCACCGAGGTGCCGGCCTCCTTGGCCTGGAGGAAGAGCGGGTCCCGGTCGTCCCTGCCGAGCAGCAGGATGATCCAGCACCGCGTGCCGACGCTGCCGACCCCGACCACCTTGCGGGCCGCGTCCACGACCCGGAAGTCCCGGAGCAGGAACCGCCGGTCCGACGGGAGAGTCAGCGCGTAGCTCTCGATCAGGTCGCGGAACCACTCCATCGTCACATCGCGCTCCTCACCGGACAGGAGATCGACGAGCGGTACGAGCAAGGGCGGATCCGCGGCGATCCGGAGCCGGCCGTCGACCACCTCGGTCAGCTTGCCGAAGGCCTGCAGACTGTCCCGGGTACGGGCCCTGGCCATGGCACGGTCCAGGTTCTTGCGGCCACGTTTCGCCAACTGCTGCGACGCCACGGTCCGGAGGCGTTCCACATCAGTCTTCGTGTACCACACATCGAGGTTGCGCATGCCCGCGAACCGGATCATCGACTCGCGGTACGACCGCACCGCTGCCGGCACGATGTCGGCGCTCTCCCGCTCCGTGAAGCCGTTCGCCCGCCCCGCGACGACAAGGCTGGCCGCCAGCCGTTTGACGTCCCACTCCCAGGGGCCCGGCAGTGTCTCGTCGAAGTCGTTGATGTCGAACAGCAGATTCCGTTCCGGGGAGGCGAGCAGTCCGAAGTTCAACAGGTGTGCGTCTCCGCACAGTTGGACACTGATCCCGGAATCGGGGGTGGAGGCGAGATCGGCTGCCATGATCGCGGCGGCGCCCCGGTAGAAGGGGAACGGCGACTCGGCCATCCGGCTGGTGCGGATCGGGACGAGCTCCGGAATCCTGGTCGCGGACTGGGCCTCGAGGACGCCCATCGGGTCGGGGCGGTCGGCCGGCGGTGCGAACAGGGCGTGGCTCGAACGGGGAGTGCGGCGGCGGGCGGCCTTCCCCCGGGCGGCCCGCTCCGCGGGCGTCAGGGGCGATGCGGCACGGAGCGTCGACGCACTGTCCTGGCTCATGGAAGACCCTCCTGACTGCTTCCTTCCCCGATCATCGCGGGTCGTCCCGGTTCCGGCATCATCTGGATGGCCCGGCCCCGGCCCCGGCCGGCGGCGGAGAGCGCAAGGCCTGAGACCCGCCGCCGGTCACTTCCGCCGGTCGTCCCAGGGGGTCCCGAGCCAGCTGTCGAAGGTGCGCAGAAGCGCCACCAGCGCCGCGCCCAGCCGCCAGTCGCACCACTGGGCGTGCAGAAAGACGTGATCGTCCTGGAACTCCAGCGGGGTCTCCTCGCCGGTCCGCGAGAAGATGCGACGCGGCCCGCGGGCGACATCACCGCTGCCGCTGAGGAGGCTGCCCACGATGATGACCGCCTGAACGGGGGACAGCAGCCACCACACGTACCACCAGAAGATCCGCCCCTTGTAGCCGACGGCCTCGGCGCAACCCGTCTGCGTGACCGTCCAACGGGTCCGCAGCCCGCTGCCGGAGAGTGCCTTCTCGCGGACGAACGTAACGATGGGCTCGCCCTCGGCCCCGAGTACCTGATACGTCGCCACGCCGTCGCCCGCGGACGTGGTGATCACCGCGGCCAGCCGCGCCCGGCGCTGCGGATCGGCCCACAGGACGAAGGAACGCGTCCCGTTCTTACGGGCCGCCAGGTACGCGGGTATGCCGCCGGGGACAGTTCGCGTTCCATGTAGGCGACGTTCCGGGCCGGGTCGCCGAGTGCGTCCGCGTACGTGATGACATGCCCGACAGGATCGACGTCGCCCGGTGCCACGCTCTTCTTGTCCCGGGGGACCGGTTCCATGGTCAGCACGCTGCTCATCCGCGAACTCCTCCGTTGCGCTCCGTTCGGAAGTCGCAGGGTGGACCGCGGACTTGAGAAGATCGATTCGTGGAGAATCCTGAGCCGTTCCCCGGGTCCGACATCGAGGCCCCGGCCGAACCCGACCGGGCGACCGGCCGCCGTCCGGTCCGCTGCCGCCTGTGCGGCCGACCGCTCACCGGCAGGGAGTCACGCCGCACCGGGCTCGGCCCCGCCTGCGACGCCAAACTGCACCCTGCCGCGCCGGACATCCGCACCCGCCGCCACGAGGTCGAACAGGACCCGCTGCCCGGGACGTGAGCCGGGCTACGTGCCCAGGCGGCGGAACAGCCCCTCCTGCACCACGGACACCAGCAGATTGCCGCCCCGGTCGTAGATCCGGCCGCGCGCCAGTCCACGCCCGCCCGTCGCGATGGGCGACTCCTGGTCGTACAGGAACCATTCGTCGGCCCGGAACGGACGGTGGAACCACATCGCGTGGTCCAGCGACGCCATGTCGAAACCGCGCGGCCCCCACAAGGGTTCCACCGGGATACGGACCGCGTCGAGGAGCGTCATGTCGCTCGCGTACGTGAGCGCGCAGGTGTGCACGAGCGGATCGTCGCCCAGCGGGCCGACCGCACGCATCCAGACCGCGCTGCGCGGGTCCGCGTCCTTGATCTCCTCCTGCGTCCAGCGCAGCCGGTCCACATACCGGATGTCGAACGGCTGGCGCCTGGCCATCCGCTCCAGCGCGTCCGGCAGCGCTCCGAGGTGCTCGCGCACCTCTTCGGCGACCGTGGGCAGCTGCTCGGGGTCCGGAACGGTCCGGGCGGGCGGCAGCTGGTGCTCGAAGCCCGCCTCCTCCGGCCGGTGGAAGGACGCCGTCAGGTTGAAGATCGTCCGTCCCTCCTGCACGGCGGTGACCCGGCGCGTGGTGAACGACCGCCCGTCCCGCACCCGCTCGACCTCGTAGACGATCGGCACGCCGGGTCGGCCCGGCCGCAGGAAGTAGGCGTGCAGCGAATGGACCGGCCGGTCCCCGTCCGTGGTACGGCCGGCCGCCACCAGCGCCTGCCCGGCGACCTGGCCGCCGAAGACCCGCTGCAGCGACTCCTCGGGGCTGTGCCCCCGGAAGATGTTGACCTCGATCCGCTCCAGGTCGAGCAGGTCGACCAGGCGCTCGGCGGGGTTCGTCATGCCGTTCGTCTCCACTCTCGCAAAGGTGCCGTCGTCGCGGCGGTCACGCTCACAGCTGGCCGACCGAGGTGACCCGGACGACCGCCCGGCCCTCCTCGTCGGAGGCCGCCAGGTCGACCTCCGCGCTGATGCCCCAGTCGTGGTCGCCGTTCGGGTCGGCGAACGTCTGCCGTACCCGCCACATGCCGTGCGCGGGGTCCTCGTCGATCTTCAGCAGCTTCGGACCGCGGGCGTCCGGGCCGGTGCCCAGATCCTCGTACTCGTCCCAGTACGCGTCCATCGCCTCGCCCCACGCGTCCTCGTCCCAGCCCGCCTCGCCGTCCAGCTCGCCGAGCTCGGCCACCTTGTCCAGCGCGGCCAGCTCCACCCGGCGGAACATCGCGTTGCGGACCAGCACCCGGAAGGCGCGGGCGTTGGCGGTGACCGGTTTGACCTCATCGGCTCGCTCCTGCGCCTGCTCGGCCGTCTCCACCTCCGGGTTGGCGAGCTGCTCCCACTCGTCGAGGAGACTGGAGTCCACTTGGCGGACCATCTCGCCGAGCCAGGCGATCAGATCCTCCAGGTCCTCGGACTTCAGATCGTCCGGGATGGTGTGCTCAAGAGCCTTGTACGCGCTCGCCAGGTAGCGCAGCACGATTCCCTCGGTGCGGGCCAGCTCGTAGTTCGAGGTGAACTCCGTGAACGTCATGGCGCGTTCGTACATGTCGCGGATCACGGACTTCGGCGAGACCGGGTGGTCGCCCACCCACGGGTGGCTCTTTCGGTACACGTCGTACGCATGCCACAGCAGCTCGCTCAGCGGCTTCGGGTACGTGACGTCCTGGAGTCGCTCCATCCGTTCCTCGTACTCGACACCGTCCGCCTTCATCTGGCCGACCGCTTCGCCGCGCGCCTTGTTCTGCTGGGCGGCGAGGATCTGCCGCGGGTCGTCGAGCGTCGACTCGACGACGGAGACCATGTCCAGGGCGTACGACGGCGATTCGGCGTCCAGCAGGTCGAACGCGGCCAGCGCGAACGTGGACAGCGGCTGGCTGAGCGCGAAGTCCTGCTGGAGATCGACGGTGAGCCGCACGATGCGCCCCTCCGCGTCCGGCTCGGCGAGCTGCTCCACGACGCCGCCGTCCAGCAGGGAGCGATAGATCGCGATGGCCCGGCGGATGTGGCGCAGCTGCGCGCGGCGCGGCTCGTGGTTGTCCTCCAGCAGCTGCCGCATCGCCTCGAACGCGTTGCCGGGACGTGCGATCACGGACAGCAGCATCGTGTGCGTGACCCGGAAGCGGGAGGTCAGCGGCTCGGGGTCGGACTGAATCAGCTTGTCGAACGTGGTCTCCGACCAGGCGACGAAGCCCTCGGGGGCCTTCTTGCGGACCACCTTGCGCTTCTTCTTCGGGTCGTCGCCCGCCTTCTTGACGGCCTTCTCGTTCTCGATGACGTGCTCGGGCGCCTGCGCGACGACGAAGCCCGCCGTGTCGAAGCCGGCCCGGCCCGCGCGGCCGGCGATCTGGTGGAACTCGCGGGCGCGCAGCGTACGGACCCGGGTGCCGTCGTACTTGGTGAGCGCCGTGAACAGCACTGTGCGGATCGGGACGTTGACGCCGACGCCGAGCGTGTCCGTACCGCAGATCACCTTCAGCAGACCCGCCTGGGCGAGCTTCTCCACCAGCCGCCGGTACTTCGGGAGCATGCCCGCGTGATGCACCCCGATGCCGTGCCGCACATAGCGGGAGAGGTTCTGGCCGAACTTCGTGGTGAAGCGGAAGTTGCCGATCAGATCGGCGATCTTCTCCTTCTCCTCCTTGGTGCACATGTTGATGCTCATCAGCGACTGCGCCCGCTCGACGGCCGCGGCCTGCGTGAAGTGCACGATGTAGACCGGCGACTGCCGGGTGTCCAGGAGTTCGGTGAGCGTCTCGGTGATCGGGGTCAGCCGGTACTCGTAACTGAGCGGGACCGGCCGGGTCGCCGAGCGGATCACGGAGGTGGGGCGGCCGGTGCGCCGGGTCAGGTCCTGCTCGAACATCCTGACGTCACCGAGCGTGGCCGACATCAGAATGAACTGGGCCTGCGGCAGCTCGAGCAGCGGGATCTGCCAGGCCCAGCCGCGGTCCGCTTCCGCATAGAAGTGGAACTCGTCCATCACGACCTGGCCGATGTCGGCGTACTTCCCGTCGCGCAGTGCGATGGACGCGAGCACCTCCGCGGTGCAGCAGATCACCGGGGCGTCCGCGTTGACGGAGGCGTCGCCCGTGAGCATGCCGACATTCTCCGTACCGAACAGCTTGCACAGATCGAAGAACTTCTCCGAGACCAGCGCCTTGATCGGGGCGGTGTAGAAGGTGACCTTGTCCTGGGCCAGAGCCGTGAAGTGTGCACCCGCCGCGACCAGGCTCTTTCCGGAGCCCGTGGGCGTGGAAAGGATCACGTTCGCCCCGGAGACCACCTCGATCAGCGCCTCCTCCTGAGCAGGGTAGAGGGTGATGCCCTGGGTCTCGGTCCATGACGAGAAGGCCTCGAAGAGGGCGTCCGGGTCGTCGGTCGGGGGCAGCTGATCGATAAGGGTCACGCCCCCATCTTGCCTGCCTTCCGCCCGGATGAGGGAACCGGACGATCCTACGAAGATCACGGACGGTACGCTGCCCACTCAACTCGGCCGCATCGCAACGGCGATGGCGGCCGGACAAACTTTGGGGGCGGAAGAACCATGATGGGACCGGCACACTCGCTGTCCGGGGCGGCGGCCTGGCTGGGGGTGGGCGCGGCGGCGGCAGCCGCGGGCCATACGATGCCGTGGCCCGTGCTGGTGGTCGGCGCGCTGATCACCGCGGGCGCCGCGCTCGCCCCGGACCTCGATCACAAGTCCGCGACCATCTCGCGCGCCTTCGGACCGGTCTCCCGCGGACTCTGCGAGATCGTCGACAAGCTCTCGCACGCCGTCTACAAGGCGACCAGGAGCTCCGGCGACCCGCGCCGCAACGGCGGCCACCGGACGCTGACGCACACCTGGCTCTGGGCGGCGCTGATCGGCGCCGGGGCCTCCGCCGCGGCGATCACCGGCGGCCGGTGGGCGGTCCTCGCGATCCTCTTCGTCCACCTCGTGCTCGCCGTCGAAGGACTGCTGTGGCGGGCCGCCCGGATGTCCAGCGACGTCCTGGTATGGCTGCTCGGCGCGACCAGCGCCTGGATACTGGCCGACGTCCTCGACAAGCCGGGCAACGGCTCGGACTGGCTCTTCAGCGCTCCCGGCCAGGAGTACCTCTGGCTCGGACTACCGATCGTCCTCGGCGCCCTCGTCCATGACATCGGTGACGCGCTGACCGTCTCCGGCTGCCCGATCCTGTGGCCGATCCCGCTCGGTCGCAAGCGCTGGTACCCGATCGGGCCGCCCAAGGGCATGCGGTTCCGCGCCGGCAGCTGGGTCGAGCTGAAGGTGCTGATGCCCGCGTTCATGGTGCTCGGGGGAGTGGGCGGGGCGGCCGCCCTCAACTTCATCTGACGACCCCACCAGGCCGCCGGGGGATCAGGCCGATTCGCGCGGCACCAGACGGTGCGCGAGAACGATCTCCCGGGCCGGGCCGGAGCTCTCGCCCTCCAGCCGGTCCAGCAGCAGCTGCGCCGCCGAACGGCCGATCTCCCGGGCCGGGTTGAGCACGGTGGTCAGCGCGGGCGAGACCAGCGACGCCGCCTCGATGTCGTCGTACCCGGTGATCGCCACCCCCTCCGGCACCCGCAGCTCTGCCGCCCGCGCGGTGTCCAGCGCGCCGATCGCGATCAGATCGTTGGCGCACACCACGGCGTCCGGCGGCTCCGTGGCGTTCAGTACCGCCGTCGCCCCTGTCCGTCCGCCCTCGCGGGTGAAGCTGGTCCAGGCGACCAGCTCCTGGTGCACCGGCAGCCCGGCCGCCTCCAGAGCCTTCCGGTAGCCGGCGAATCGCTCCTCGCCCGGCTCCACCCCCGGCGCGCCCCCGATGTAGGCGATCCGCCGGTAACCGCGCCCCACCAGATGGCTGACCAGGTCGTACATGCCCTCCGTCTCGGCGGCCCGCACCACATCGCCGAGCCCCGGCGCCAGCGGCCCGCCGAGCCGTACGAGCTTGGCTCCCGAGGCCACGATCCCTTCCAGGTCCTGGCGGGTGGCACCGTACCGGCCGACCACGATGCCGTCGATACGGCGCGCCACCAGCTGCCGGATCACCGCGGGCAGGTGCGGGCCGTCCATCGGAGCCTCGCAGACCACGGTGAGGTACTCGTGGGCCAGCGCGATCTCCTGCATGCCCGCGGCGATGGCGGTGTTGAACGGGTTGGTGATGTCCGGGACGACCAGGCCCAGGGTGCGGGTGCGCTGCGTACGCAGTCCGCGCGCCGAGGGATCCGCCTGGTAGCCGAGCCGCTGTATGACGTCCTCGACCCGGGCGCGGGTGGTGGCCGAGACCGGGCGGCGGCCGCTCAGCACATGGGAGACCGTGGTGACGCTGACGCCCGCTTCGGACGCCACATCCACGATCTTGATCCGGCCGGCGCCGTGCACCATCAGCCTCCCGTTGTTGTCCAGGGTTGTTGTCCTGGTGTTCGAGGTCACTCTATCCAACATGCAAAACGTTTTGTATGGTGCTTCCGATCGTGCCGCACAGAGGCCGAGCCAGGTTATGCAAAACGATTTGGAGAACGCGATGTCCATCGCAGGCAGGAGGGCCGCATGACGAGCTCTCCCAGCCGCAGAACCGTGCTCGGCGCCGCCCTCGGCGTGGCCTCGGCGGCGGCCCTGGCCGGCTGCTCGGGCGGCCGGCCGGCGGACGGCAGAACAGCGGTGCGGTTCCTCGGCCCGGAGACCCCCGAGACGTTCCGGGCGGTCATCCACGGCTTCGAACACGCCAACCCGGGTATACGGATCGACTACACGCCGGTCCCGCCCGACCAGCTCGGCGACGTCCTGCAACTGCGGCTCCTGACCTGACCCTGTTCACCGGATTTTTCCCAGGATGCCCCGGGCCTCAGCCCGGGGAGGAATGGGTCCTTGGAGCGGAGCCGCGAAGCGGCGGAGTTCTCTACACATCTGCTCTGACCTGGGCTTTCGGTTGATTGTCAGTGGGCGGGGTTAAGGTCTCGATCATGGCGACGGCACAGGAAACGGCTGAGGGGTCCGGGCACGCCCGGTACACCTTCCGTCTGCGTGTGTCGTCCACTGCCCGCACGGCCTTGAGTGCCGAGTGGGCGCGGTGTCGGTGGGTGTGGAACGAGTGCGTGGCCATGTCTCGCAAGGTCCACGCCCACAACAAGGCCACGGGCGGGAAGGCGACGTGCGGCCCGGCGCAGCTCGACCGGATGCTGACCGAGGCCCGCACCGCCACGGCGTGGTTGCGCGACGGGGCTTCCGTTCCTCAGCAGCAGGTCATCCGGGACTTCGCGAAGTCCCGTGCCAAGGCACAGAAGGACATCAAGGCCCGGCTGCCGATGCGCCGGCGGGCGGGGATGCCCCGGCCGAAGAAGAAGCGTGAGGCGCTGCCGACCCTGAACTACACACGGCGCGGCTTCCGCCTCAAGGACGGCCGCCTGCACCTGGCCGGCGGGATCGTGCTGACCGTGGTGTGGTCGCGGGATCTTCCGGCCGACCCGTCCAGCGTGCGCGTGTACCGCGATGCCGTCGGGCACTGGTACGCCGGCTTCGTCGTGGAGACCGAGAGGGAGCCGCTGCCCGCCACGGGCAGGGTGATAGGCATCGACTGGGGTGTGAAGGAGACCGCGACCACCACCTCCGACACCCATGACTTGCCTCACGCGCAGCACGGCAAGAAGGCCCAGGCGAAGCTGACCCGCTATGACCGGATGATGGCCCGGCGCAAGCCGAAGAAGGGGCAGGCCGCATCGAAGGGCTACCGGCATGCGAAGAAGCTGCGGGCCAAGCTCTGCAGGAAGGTCGCCAACCAGCGGCAGGACACCGCCCGCAAGTGGGCCAAGACCGTGGTCCGCGACCATGACGCACTTGCCGTGGAGGACTTCCGGCCGAAGTTCCTCGCCAAGTCCACCATGGCCCGTAAAGCGGCCGACGCAGCGATCGGCGCGACCAAGCGCGCCCTGATCGAGATGGGCCGCAAGCACGGCCGTGCGGTGCACCTTGTCCACCCCGCGCACACCACCATGGACTGCGCGCAGTGCGGAGCGAGAGCCAAGCACGCACTCCCCCTCTCGGAACGAACGTATACGTGCACCGCGTGCGGAGCGGTGTCCTCCAGGGACAAGAACTCCGCCCGCGTGATGCTCGTCCGGGCTGGTCTCAACCCGGCTGGTGCTGATCTTGTAAGCCCCGCCACCTGCTAGGTGTCAGGCGAAGTGAGCTAGGAATCCCCCTCGCTTACGAGGGGGAGGAGTCAACTTCCAGTGGCAGTCCTACACATGGGCTACATGTGGCCGCTGCTCGTCGGCACCGAACCGGACAAGCAGCTCGGCCCGATCGCCCTCGGCACCCTCCAGGGGCAGATGGTCGTCGACTACGGCCAGTTGTTCGCCGCCGCCGTCGTCCTGACCGTCATCCCGCTCCTCGTACTACTGCGCCTGCAGCGGTACTTCACGCAGTCCATCGCGGGCAGCGGCCTGAAATGACCATCGATCCACCCGCCAACGACCCCAGGAGCAAAGTGAACCAGCCCACGGCAGACGTCCTCCTCGACACCGACATCGGCAGCGACGTCGACGACGCCCTCGCCCTCGGTGTGCTGCTCGGCTCGCCCGAGGCACGCATCGCCGGCATCACCACCGTCTACGGCGACACCTTGCTCAGGGCCCGCCTCGCCCACCGGCTCGGTGCCCTCGCCGGACGCGACCTCACCGTTGTGCCCGGAGCCACCGAAACCCTCTCGGGCAGGGACGCCTGGTGGGCCGGACACGAAGGCCGGGCCTTCCCCGACCTGGAGACGGAACCGGTACGCGACGACATCGCCGCCGACCGCTTCCTGGTCGACATCGTGTGTGCCGAGCCCGGCGCGAGCGATGTCATCGCCATCGCCCCGCTCACCAACATCGCCCGCGCGATCCGTCTCGACGACCGCTTCGCCCCGGGGGTACGCACCCTGTACCTGATGGGCGGAGACTTCGGCCCGCGCGCCAAGGCCGAGCACAACATCGTCAGCGACATCACCGCTGCCCGCATCGTCTTCGGCTCGGCCGTGCGCATCGTGGTCACCGGGCTGGACATCACCACCCGGCTGCGCATCGAGCGGGACGGTGTCGAGACGATCCGGGCGGCCGGCCCGTACGGGGAGGCGCTCGCCCGCGAGATCGACGGCTGGACCGGCTTCACCGGCGAATCGTGGAGCGTCCCGCACGACCCGATCACGGCGCTGTCCCTGCTCCGCCCCGACCTCTACACGACCGAACGCGGCACGGTCGAGGTCACCGACGAGGGGCTGACCATGTTCACGGCCGACCCGGAGGGCAACGTGGACCTCGTCGTCGACGCCGATGTGCAGGCGATCGCCGAGCAGATCGTCGCCCGGATCGTACGGGCCCAGGGCCTCTGAGAGGGGGCGCCATGTCCACCCGACCGGCCTCCACCGATGCCGTCGTGGGCGGCTGGACCGACGCCGACCTCATGACCGCGTCGCACGCCGCCCCGCCACCGGGGAGACCGTGCTCGGCGACCTGACGCCGACGGCAGCGTCCTCCGGGTGACGGGCATCGCGGTCGACGTGGTGGACACGACTGGGGCGGGCGACGCCATGACCGGCGCACTCGCCCATCGCCCGGCCCGGAGCGACGACCTGGTCACCGCGGTGCGGTACGTGGTCAGGGTCGGCGCTGCCGCCGTGCGGGGTGCAGATGCGCAGAGCGCGTACCCCACGGAAGGGGTGGACCTGGCGGGACTGCGGCCACGACGGTGCCCGTGGTGGAAGGCGATCCACCACGGGCGCCCTCGTCGCGTACGCCCGGAGAGCGGGTACCGTGCAGCCGTGACCGGTTCCGTGCAGCGCCCGCTTCTCTTCCTCGACGTCGACTTTACCGACCGCAGGTAGTGCTGCCCGTGATGTCTGCCTGGGCTCGTGACTTGGACGTCATGGGCTCGTTTACCGACCGAGACCGGGACGTCTGTCATGTCCCGGAGTCGGTACGGAGGACAAGTGGTACGGCACGTCGTGGTGGGGGACTTGAGGGTCCAGCGGATCGAGCGGAAGGACGGGCGCCGGTCATGGACGATCGTCTGGCCCGAGGGCACGCTCCACACGGAGGCGGACCGGTTCCTGCGTGAGCACGAGGGCTCGGGCACGCAGAAGACCTACGCGTACTACCTGGTGGATCACCTGCGGTGGCTGGAGCGCGAATGCCTGGCCTTCGACGCGGTCCAACTGCGCGACCTTGAACGCTACATGGGGATCGTCGGCGCCGAGGTCCGCATGCCGCTCGGGGAACCTTGGCGGGTAGGTAAGCGCCCCTACGGCCGTTCCGCGCTGTCCACCGCGGCGGCCTGCTTGAAAGGCTTCTACCTGCGCCAAGCCTCCCTCGGCATCAACGGCGAGCTCGGCAAGAAGCTCGACAATTCCCGGCTGCCGTCGCAGGTGGACCGGCGTCGCTCGTTCCTCGGTCACGTGAAGTCGCCGCTGCCCACGAACCCGCTGGCGCCGAAGGGGCCGCACCGCCGGCACCCGAAGATGCTGCCGGACGGGGCGAGGGAGAGGCTGCTGGAGAAGGTGAACGCCGCCCGGGACCGGCTGGTCGTCGACTGGCTCGCCGACGGGGGACTACGGATCGGCGAGCTGTGCGGGCTGCACCTGGTCGACTTGCACCTGCGGGAGAACGCTGCCTGCGGCGAGTGCCGCACCCCACATCTGCATGTCTGCCACCGGCCCGGCAACCCGAACCGGGCCGAGGCCAAGACCAAACACCCGTGGCAGGTCGAGCGCGGGACGGTCACCGGCGGGCTGATCAAGCGAGTCAGCCCGGCGATGGTGCACTCCTAGTAGGGCTTTGTTAGGTATGCCGATTGATCATCTCCGGATAGGTTGTGATGTTCTTTCAGGTGTGACACCTGAGGAGATGGACACGGTCCGCGCACGCTTGGAGGCGTTCGCGGAGGAGATGCTCGGTTCTCTGGCCCGGCGGGATCAGCGAGCCAAGGGCGAGCTGTACCTGCGCGGGCTGATGCTGGACGGCAAGCGCAAGTCGATGCAGCCGATGGCCGAGCGCCTGGGCGTGGACCACCAGCAGCTCCAGCAGTTCGTGGCCTCCTCGACCTGGGACTGGGCCAAGGTCCGTGAGCGGCTGGCTCGTTGGGCTGCCGCTCACATCTCGCCGGAGGCGTACGCGATCGACGATGTGGGCTTTCCCAAGGACGGCTACGACTCACCGGGTGTGGCGCGGATGTACTGCGGCGCGCTGGGAAAGCGCGGCAACTGCCAGATCGGCGTCAGCGTCAATCTGGTCAGCGACCACGCTTCCTCGGCGGTCAACTGGCGCCTGTTCCTGCCCGAGAGCTGGGACGACACCAAGAACACCGGCGATGCGCTGCTGACCGGGGCAATCCAGCGCCGACGCGCCAAGGCGGCCATCCCCGACAGCGAACGGCACAAGGAGAAGTGGCGCCTGGCCCTGGACATGCTCGACGAGGTCCGCGAGGGCTGGGAACTTCCTGACCTGCCGGTGGTCGCCGACACCGGATACGGCGACGCGACCGGCTTCCGCGAGGGCCTGACCGAGCGCGGCCTGACCTACGCCGTCGCCGTCAAGGGCACCACCACCGCCTACCCGGGCGACGCCGTCCCCGAGCGCCCGCCCTACAGCGGCCAGGGCCGCCCGCCCGGACCCGCCTACCCCGTCCAGCACAGCACTCTGCGCCAACTCGCCCTGAACACAGGGCAATCGGCGGCACGAACCGTGACCTGGCGCCAGGGCAGCAAGACCACGAAGCACAACCCCCGCGCCGAGATGCGCTCGCGGTTCCTGGCGCTGCGGGTCAGACCCGCAAACCGGACGATCCGCCGCGCTGCCGACGGCTCCCTGCCCGAGTGCTGGCTGCTGGCCCAATGGCCGCCCGGCGCCGCCGAGCCCACCGACTACTGGCTCTCCACCCTGCCTGCCGACACCCCGCTGGGCGAACTGGTCCGCATCGCCAAGATCCGCTGGCGCGTTGAACACGACTACCGCGAGCTCAAGGACGGTCTCGGCCTGGACCTCTTAGAGGGCCGCAACTTCCCCGGCTGGCACCGCCACGTCACCCTCACCTCCCTCGCCCAGGCGTTCTGCACCATGCTCAGGCTCGACCCAAAAGCGCCTGCGCCGGCCTGACCCTCTACGCGGTCCTCCGCGCGCTTCAGGCCCTCCTGGCCACCTGGACCGGCGCCTGCTCCATATGCGGCCAATCCGCACCGACACCAGAACCACACCACAGGACCTAACAAAGCCCTACTAGGATCACCACCGAGAACACCACGCTCAAGCAGCGCGTCCGCCAACTCACCACCGACACCCGCACCCTCGACGAGCGACTCAAGGCAGCCCGATCCAACCTCCGCTTCCAAGACCGCCGCATCGCCGACCTCGAAGCACAGATCGCCAGCCCGGGATCAGGCACATGACCCCGTCCCTCTGACCACCTCATGACCAGGCAACCATCCTGGTGACACCATCGGCGAAGTCCGGTGGCGCCCCGAATACTCCAGGGAAAGGGCGGCCCTGCCCCGCGCCTGGCAGGATCGCCTCCCATGAGTTCTGACCGATGGAGCGCCCACACGATCGAGATGGGCCCCGACAGCGGGATCAAGCGCTTCCAGAACGCGGATCGCGAGCGGTGAGAACGCGAGTGGCGTGCCCTGAGGTTGCTCGACACATACGTCCCTGGACTCGCACCACGACCCAAGCCCGCCGACCCCGCCGCCGCAGTGCCCACCGTGGTGATGTCCCGGCTGATCGGCAGACCTCTGCGCGGGCGCCCCATCGACGAGCGGCAGATCAAAGCCCTGGCGGAAGCCGTCGCCGCGCTGCACAGCGCAGTGCCGCCTTCAGCACTTGACCAAGTCCCCCTCAGACCTGGACGCCAAGGCGAACTCATCCCCCACATCGACGCTTGGTCCGCGCGCACCCGGGCTCCCGCCAGCAGCTCTGTGTCCCAGGCCATGGCTGCGGGCGTAGCGTGGCTGGCCAAGTCGGGCCTCGACACTCCGGGCGAGCCATCGGTGCCCACAGTCTTCGGCCCTGGCGACGGCAACCTCGCCAACTACCTTTGGGACGGTTCAAAAGTTCGGGTCGTCGACTTCGAGGACTCCGGCCGCAGCGATCGCGCCTTCGAACTGGCGGAGATCACCGAACATGTGTCGAGCTGGATGGACCACCCTCTTGATGTCCCGGCCTTCCTGGGACACTTCGACCTGACCCCCGCTGAAGCCTCCCGGTTCCGAGAGTGCCGACGGCTCCTCGCCCTCGTCTGGCTGTTCCTGCTCTCATTCGACGATCCGGACCATCCCAGAAACCCCCCAGGCACTGCGGATCGACAGGCCAACCGTCTGCTGGAACTGCTGGGCTGAAAGAACATCCCGCCCCCTCGCTGGGCGGGATGCGTTGTTGCACCGGACCACTCGGACGAGCGACAGCATTGGCCCAACACCAACGTCGCAGACATGTAGTCTATGAATCGTCGCAGTTCAGAGGAAGTTCACGAGCTTCTGCGGTCGGTAAAGTCGACGGGCCGCTCATTCCGTTCGGAGCGACGCCGCAACAGCGCCCGGACGGGTATCCGACGTACCGCGCGGGGGCGGCACCCGGGCGGGCCGGGTCGAATCCCCTTCTGAGCAGGATCGATCCCGCACTCGGGCCCCGGCTGACGGCGCTGGGCTGCGATCTCCTCTGGGCCACGACCTGGATGGACGAGGCCAACGAGTGCATCGCACCGTGGCTCGGCCTGCCGGAGCTGCCTGTGGTGGCCTGGCCGGAGCCGGCGTACGAGGACGAACTCGACCGGCGGGACGGGCTGCACTGGAAGACGCGCCCCCTCGCCGACCGCGCGGCAGGGCGCCCCTTCGTCTGGGTCGACGACGAGATCACCGGCACCGACCGGGCCTGGGTGGCCGCACATCACCCGGTGCCGGCCCTCCTCCATCGCGTCGACCCCGCCCAGGGGCTCACCGACGCGGACCTCGCTGTTCTGGACGCGTGGCTGCGCGCGGACCGGTGACGGTCCGCGCGCCACCTCCGTCTCCTTGGCTCAGCCGTGCCAGGACCGCCACAGCGCCGCATACGCGCCGTCCGCCGCAACCAGCTCGTCATGGCTGCCCAGTTCGCTGATCCTGCCGCTCTCGACCACCGCGATCACATCCGCGTCATGCGCGGTGTGCAGCCGGTGCGCGATCGCCACGACCGTACGGCCGTCGAGCACCCGCGCCAGCGAGCGCTCCAGATGGCGGGCCGCCCGCGGGTCCAGCAGCGAGGTCGCCTCGTCCAGCACCAGCGTGTGCGGATCGGCCAGCACCAGCCGGGCCAGGGCGATCTGCTGCGCCTGCGCCGGGGTCAGGGCCAGACCGCCCGAACCGACCTCGGTGTCCAGACCCTCGCCCAGCGCCTTCGCCCAGCCGTCCGCGTCGACCGCGGCGAGCGACGCCCACAGCTCCGCGTCCTGCGCGCCGTCACGGGCCAGCAGCAGGTTGTCGCGGAGCGAACCGACGAACACATGGTGCTCCTGGTTGACCAGCGCCACATGCGTACGCACCTGCTCCGCCGTCATCTGCGACAACTGCGCACCGCCCAGAGTGACGTCACCGCTGCGCGGGGCATAGATCCCGGCCAGCAGCCGGCCGAGCGTGGACTTGCCCGCACCGGACGGGCCGACCAGCGCGAGGCGGGTGCCCGGGGCGACGTCGAGGGACACCTTGTGCAGCACGTCGACCCCGGCGCGGTAGCCGAAGTGCACACTGTCCGCCCGGACGTCCCGCCCGTCCGGGGCGACTTCCGTGTCGCCCGCGTCCGGTTCGATGTCCCGCACGCCGACCAGCCGGGCCAGCGACACCTGTGCGACCTGCAACTCGTCGTACCAGCGCAGGATCAGACCGAGCGGGTCGACCATCATCTGCGCCAGCAGCGCACCCGTCGTCAGCTGTCCGACGGTGAGCCATCCCTCGATGACGAACCAGCCGCCGAGCATCAGCACCGCGCCGAGGATCGTCACGTACGTGACATTGATGACGGGGAAGAGCACCGAACGCAGGAACAACGTGTACCGCTCCCAGGCCGTCCACTCCTTGATCCGCCGGTCCGACAGCGCCACCCGGCGCGCGCCGAGACGGTGCGCCTCCACCGTCCGTCCGGCGTCCACGGTCTCCGCCAGCAGCGCGGCGACCGCCGCGTACCCGGCGGCCTCCGAGCGGTACGCGGACGGCGCCCGGCGGAAGTACCAGCGGCAGCCGAGGATCAGCACCGGCAGCGCGATCAGTACGGAGAGTGCCAGCGGGGGAGCGGTCACGGTGAGCGCACCGAGCAGCAGCCCCGCCCACACCACACCGATCGCCAGCTGCGGCACGGCCTCCCGCATCGCGTTGGCCAGCCGGTCGATGTCGGTGGTGATCCTGGAAAGCAGGTCACCGGTCCCGGCCCGCTCCAGCACGCCGGGCGGCAGCCCGACCGACCGTACAAGGAAGTCCTCGCGCAGATCGGCCAGCATCTCCTCGCCGAGCATCGCGCTGCGCAGCCGCATCATCCGGGTGAACACGGTCTGTACGACCAGTGCGAGCCCGAACACCGCGGCGGTGCGCTCCAGATGGAGGTCGGCGACCCCGTTCGACAGGTCCTCGACCAGTCCGCCCAGCAGATACGGCCCGACGATCGAGGCGATCACCGCGACGGCGTTGACCGAGATGAGCACGGCGAACGGCTTGCGGTGGCGCCGCATCAGGTCCCGTACATAGCTCCGTACGGTGGTGGGGGTGCCGACCGGCAGCGTTGTCGCCGACTCCGGGGCGGCCGGGTCGTACGTCGGTTGTGCGACGCCGATCATGCCCTCTCCTCGATTCCTTCGATCTCTTCGATCGCCTTGGTCCCGCTGACTTCGCTGATCCCGTCGATCCCGTCGATCCCGTCGATCCCGTCGATCCCGTCGATCTCGTCCGGTGCGGTCAGTGCCGCGATCTCGTCGTCGGTCTCCCGGGTGACGACAGCTCGGTACCGCGGTTCGGTGTGCAGCAGTTCGCGGTGCGTACCGACCGCTGTCACGGTGCCCCGGTGCACCAGCACCACCCGGTCCGCGAGGTCCAGCAGCAGCGGTGACGAGGCGAACGCGACGGTCGTACGACCCTGGCGCAGCGCCTTGATACCGGCGGCGACCCGGGCCTCGGTGTGCGAGTCGACGGCGGACGTCGGCTCGTCGAGAACCAGTGCCTCCGGATCGGTGACCAGGGAGCGGGCCAGGGCGAGCCGCTGCCGCTGGCCGCCGGAGAGCGACCGGCCGCGCTCGGTGATCCTGGTCGTCATCGGATCGCCGTCCCCGGTCACCGAGGCCTGTGCCAGCGCGTCGAGCACGTCGTCGCACTGGGCGGCGGCAAGCGCCTCCTCGGCGGTCACCTGGCCGGACGACGGCACGTCCAGGAGCTCCCGGAGCGTTCCGGAGAGCAGCACCGGGTCCTTGTCCTGGACCAGCACCGCGGTTCTGGCGGCCGTCAGCGACAGCTCGTCCAGCGGTACGCCACCGAGCAGGACGGACGGGTCCTTCTCCGGCGACGGCGAGCCCTCGGGAGCGTCGTCCGTCGGGTTCTGCTCCGCGGCCGGCTCGGCGTGCCCGCCGAGCCGTTCGGCCAATCGGCCGGCCTCGTCCGGGTCGCCGCAGACCACCGCGGTGAACCTGCCCGCGGGGGCCATCAGTCCGCTGACCGGGTCGTACAGATCACCGGAAGGCACCACGTCGAGGGTCGACGGCTCGACGGTGCGGTCCAGCGACAGCACCCGCACGGCCCGCTTGGCGGACGGCCGCGAGAAGGAGTACGCCATCGCGATCTCCTCGACGTGCCGCAACGGGAACAGCATCAGCGTCGCCGCGCTGTACACCGTGACCAGTTGGCCGACCTCGATCCGGCCCTCGCGGGCCAGCGTCGCCCCGTACACGACCAGCGAGATGAGCAGCACGCCCGGCAGCAGCACCTGGATCGCCGAGATCAGCGACCACATCTGCGCGCTGCGGACGGCCGCCCTGCGGACCTCCTGCGAGGCACGCCGGTAGCGGCCGAGGAACAGCTCCTCGCCGCCGATCCCGCGCAGCACCCGCAGCCCGGCCACGGTGTCCGACGCCAGTTCGGTGGCTTTTCCGGCCTTCTCGCGCTGAAGGTCCGCGCGTCGGGTGGCGCGGGGGAGCAGCGGCAGCACGGCCAGTGCCAGGAACGGCATCGCGAGTGCCACCAGCAACCCCAGCGACGGCAGATAGAGGACGAGTCCGACACAGATCAGCACGAGAGCGACGGCGGCAGCGGCGAAGCGGGAGAGTGCCTCGACGAACCAGCCGATCTTCTCGACGTCGCCGGTGGACACCGCGACGACCTCGCCCGCGGCGACCCGGCGGGTCAGTGCGGACCCGAGTTCCGCGGTCTTGCGGGCCAGGAGCTGCTGGACGCGGGCGGCGGCGGTGATCCAGTTGGTGACGGCGGTCCGGTGGAGCATGGTGTCGCCGACCGCGATCAGCACACCGAGGACGGCGATCAGCCCGCCGGCCAGCGCGAGCCGGCTGCCGGAACGGTCGACGACGGCCTGCACGGCGAAGCCGACGGCCAGCGGCAGCCCGGCGACGGAGCACTGGTGCAGCAGGCCCCAGGACAGGGACTTGAGCTGTCCGCGGATCTGGTTGCGGCCGAGCCAGACCAGGAAGCGTGGGCCTGACCGGACATCGGGATCGCCAGGATCCGAGTACGGAAGATCGCGAATGTGCATGACGTCCCATGGTTCTGAGGATCGGTTTGTTCGGTGACTGACTCAAACCGTGCAAGGTTCACCCGGGGTCCCCGGTGGAGGCAAAGGGTTTTCTCCACGGAATGCGTATTTCGCGCCATGGTCACCGAGCCGGCCGTGGGAGGTCGCACTGCGGGGCCCGGCCCTTGCGGCCGGGCCCCGCGGCGTCGCGCCGGCCGTCAGGCCTCCGCGGGCTTCTCCGAGTCCATGCCGGGGCGGACGTTCTTCCACTCGCCGCGGGTGAAGTCCGGGATCTGCTGCGGCGCGCCCTTCGCCTTGATGGAGAGGTGGCTGAGCGGTACGGGAGACGTCCAGGTCGCCGCGTCGTACACATCGAAGTCGGGAACGAGCCCCAGACGCATGCACTGCATCAGCCGGAACACCAGCATGTAGTCCATTCCGCCGTGCCCGCCGGGCGGGTTGGCGTGTTCCTTCCACAGCCAGTGGTCCCAGCCGGCGTACGTGCCGAAGTCGCCCCAGCTGTCGTTGGTGTGGTCGGGCTCGATATAGATGCGGGCCGGATAGTCCTCGAAGAGTCCCTTCGTGCCGCCGAGGCTGTTGATCCGCGAGTACGGATGCGGCGTGGACACGTCGTGCTCCAGCCGGATGACCCGTCCCTTGGCGGTCTGGACGAGACTGATCGTGCGGTCGCTCTCGATATAGGTCTCCTTCCAGCTCGGGTCACCTGCCGGCATGTGCTTCTTCCGGTACTCGGCGAGCCCCAGGGACGGCGAACCGACGCTGGTGATGCTCACCGCACGGTCCCCGCGGTTGAGGTCCATGTAGTTGGCGACCGGACCGAACCCGTGGTTGGGGTAGAGGTCGCCGCGCAGCCGGGTGTGCCACAGCCGGCGCCAGGGACCCTCGTAGTAGTCCGGGTCGAACATCAGGCCGCGCAGATCGTGGTTGTACGCGCCCGCGCCGTGCAGCAGGTCGCCGAAGAGACCGGCGTGCGCCATGCGGAGCACCCGCATCTCGTTCCGCCCGTAACAGCAGTTCTCCAACTGCATGCAGTGCCGTCTGGTGCGCTCGGAGAGATCGACCAGCTCCCAGAGCTGATCGAGCTGGAGAGCGATCGGACACTCCACCCCGACATGCTTGCCATGGAGCATGGCGGTCTTCGCCATCTCGAAGTGGAAGTCCCAGGGAGTCGCCACATGGACGAAGTCGATGTCCCCGCGCTTGCAGAGATTCTCGTAGTCGTCCTCGCCGTTGGTGTAGACGGCGGGCGCCGGCTGACCGGCGGCGGTCACCTTCGCGGCGGCCCGCTGGGCCTTCTCCTTGACCGGGTCGCACACGGCGACGACCTGCACTCCGGGGACGGCGAGATAGAGATCGATCATGCTGCCGCCGCGGTTGCCGAGGCCGACCAGGCCGACCCGGACGGTGGAACGCCCTTCGAACGGCACTCCCACCATGGTGGCGCCCTGGCGCTGCGGCGTGGCCGTTTGCGCCTGTGCACCAGCGGCGGAATGGGTGCCGAGGGGGGTGACGGCGGATGCGGTGCCGCCGAGACCGCCCAGTCCGAGCCCGGCACCGGCCGCGCCGGCGGCGGTCGTCCACAGGACCGAACGACGGCTCATCGAGCCGTCGTCACCGTCCTCCGTACCGTGGTTCTGCTGTGCTGCGTCGTTCATCGATCCTCCAGGAGGGGGGTCTGACGTGCGCGGCTGTTGCTCTGAACCTCGGTCACGACCTTGATAGTTGAGACTGCTGATACGCAAGGGGAGGGTTTGGACTCTCGAAACCGAAACCATGGACTTTTGTGCGCGGCTCACCGGGTATCCGGGAGAACGCCGACCACCGGGCCCGGCGGATGGGGCCGGACCCGGTGGTCGGTTGCGTACGCGGTCGTGCGAGAGACGTATCAGGGGCGCGTCGCCCGCTCCAGTTCCATCAGGACCGAGTGGTACGCGCGCCCCGTGGCCCGGTCCATGCCGATCTCGCACATCCGGTTCGCGGAGAGATAGGCGTCGTACTCACGGGAGTTGACCTCGGCCGCCTCCTTCGCCGTGGCCGACGCGGTCAGCTCCTTGTGCAGCATCCCGCGGTCGCCCGCGAACGCGCAGCACCCGGCGTCGTCCGGTACGACGACCTCCTGCGCACACGCCTCGGCGACTGTACGCAACTGCTCCACGTCGCCGAGATGCTGCATGGAGCACGTCGGGTGCAGCACCGCCGAGCCGGTCTTCCGCAGGATCGTCAGTTCCGGCAGCAGCTCGTCGGCCGCCCAGACGAGGGAGTCGACGACCGTCAGCTCCCGGTGCAACTCCCGGTTGTCCTCGGTGAGACAGGGCACCACCTCATGGGCGATGCCCAGCGCGCACGACGAGGCGTCGACGACCAGGGGCAGCTTTCCGCCCGCTGTCCAGCCCCAGGCGGCCTCCACAATGCGGTTGGCCATCACGGCGTTGCCCTCGTCGTAGCCCTTGGAGTGCCAGATCGTCGCGCAACAGGTCCCCGCGACGTCCCCCGGGATCCACACCGGCTTTCCGGCACGGGCCGAGACGGCCACGACGGCCTGCGGCAGCGACGGGCCACGGTGGCCGTCCGGGCCGCCGAAGATACGGTTCACGCACGCCGGGTAGTAGACGGCGCTCGCCCCGACCCGCGAGGTGCGGGGCAGCTTGCGGGGCGCGGCGCCGGGGATCTCGGGCAGCCACTCGGGCACCAGATCGGGGCGTACGGCCTTGCGGGCGAGCCCGGTGACGGTTTCCAGCAACCGGTCGCCGATCCTGTCGGCCGCCGCGACCGCGAGCCGCGCCGAGGCCTCCACCGCCCTGAAGTTCCTCGCGGTGAGTGCCGCGATCCGTTCCTCACGCGGTGAGTGCCGTTGGTGGCGGAAGTCCTTCATCATGGCGCCGGTGTCGATGCCGACCGGGCAGGCGAGTTTGCAGGTGGAGTCACCGGCGCAGGTGTCAACGGCCTCGTACCCGTACGCGTCGAGGAGCCCGGTCTCCACCGGTGAACCGCCGGGCTGACGCATCATCTCCCGTCGCAGCACGATCCGTTGACGCGGACTGGTGGTGAGGTCGTGACTGGGACAGGTCGGTTCGCAGAACCCGCACTCGATGCACGGGTCGGCGATCAGCTCGACCTCGGGAATGGTCTTCAGCCCGCGCAGATGGGCCTTCGGGTCACGGTCGAGGACGATTCGCGGCGCGAGCACCCCGTCGGGGTCGATGACCTGCTTCGTACGCCACATCAGCTCGGTCGCCTTCGGGCCCCACTCCAGCTCCAGGAAGGGCGCGATATTGCGGCCGGTGGCATGTTCCGCCTTGAGTGAGCCGTCGAAGCGCTCCACGGTCAGTCGGCAGAAGTCGTCCATGAATGCGGCGTAGCGGTCGACATCGGACGGCTTCGCCGCGTCGAACGCGAGCAGGAAGTGCAGATTGCCGTGTGCGGCATGGCCCGCGACGGCGGCGTCGAAACCGTGGGCCGCCTGAAGCCCGAGGAGAGCTTCGCAGGCGTCGGCGAGCAGCGACGGCGGGACCGCGAAGTCCTCCGTGATCAGTGTCGTACCGGACGGGCGGGCGCCGCCGACCGCGGTGACGAACGCCTTCCGGGCCTTCCAGTAACCCGAGATGACCTTGGCCTCGCCGGTGAACTCATTGGTCACCGAGGCGACCGGCGCGACAAGGTCCAGCCCCTCGACGACCGTGGCCGCCGCCCGCTCGTACGCCTCCTGCCCCGGCTCGTCCGGAGCCCGGAACTCCACCAGCAGCGCCGCCGTCTCCTTCGGCAGCCCGGCCCAGTCCGCGGGCACGCCCCGGACGCTCACCGACGCCCGCAGCGTGTTGCCGTCCATCAGCTCGACGGCGATCGCCCCCGCCTCGTTGAAGCGGGGCACGGCAGCGGCGGCGGCGGTCAGCGAGGGGAAGAAGAGCAGGGCGCTGGAGACCTTCCGGTCCAGCGGCAGCGTGTCGAAGACGACCTCGGAGATGAATCCGAGGGTGCCCTCCGAGCCGACCATCAGTCCGCGCAGGATCTGTACGGGGGTCGAGCCGTCCAGGAACGCGTCGAGCCGGTAGCCGTTGGTGTTCTTGATCTCGTACTTGGCGCGGATCCGGGCGGTCAGTGCCGCGTCCGCCTCGATCTCCGCCTTCAGGGCCAGCAGCCCCTCGCACAGCTGTGGTTCGGCGTGGGCGAGCAGTTCGTCCGCCGCCGGATCGGCCGTGTCGACGACGGTGCCGCTCGGCAGCACGAAGGTGAGCGAGGCGACGGTGCGGTACGAATTGCGGGTGGTGCCCGCGGTCATTCCGGAGGCGTTGTTGGCGACGACCCCGCCGATCGTGCACGCGATGGCGCTGGCCGGGTCGGGGCCCAGCAGCCTGCCGTACCGGGCGAGGGTGGCATTGGCGCGCATGACGGTGGTCCCGGGGCGGATCCGGGCCCGCGCACCGTCGTCCAGCACCTCGATGCCCGCCCAGTGGTGGCGGACGTCGACGAGAATGTCCTCGCCCTGCGCCTGGCCGTTCAGACTGGTGCCCGCGGCCCGGAAGACGACTTCGCGGCCGTTGCCGTGCGCGTACGACAGGATCGCCGAGATGTCGTCGATGTCCTGCGGGACGACGACGACCTGCGGGACGAACCGGTAGGGACTGGCGTCGGAGGCGTATTTCACCAGGTCGGAGACGGTCCACAACACCTTCTCCGGCCCGAGCAGCGCGGTCAGTTCGCCGCGCAGCGGCTCGGGCGTGCCCGTGGCCCGCACGTCGGGGACCCGGTCGGGGGACGGGGTGCGTGCCGCACCCGGGCGGAGGACTTCCGGCTTCGGCTCCAGCAGCGGCATGGCGATGGTCCCCTCGGTGGGTCGGTGCGGTACTCCCACCTTTCTACCAGCGAAGATTCACGCCGCTTCTGATCGGTGCCAGGCCTCGAGGCCTGGCCGGCGAACCGGCCCGGCATGGGCTGCGCCGACTCGCCCCGGCACCCGGCACAATCCGGAGGGGGAGCCTCAGAGGCAGCGACGCTCCGGCATTCCCGCGACCAGAGCGGACAGGAGCCCGCCCAGCACCCCGCGCTGATCGGCGGTCAACGGGGCCAGGATCTCCTCCGCGGCCGCCCTGCGTGCGTCGCGCAGCGAGCGCAGCGTGGCGCGGCCCTCGTCGGTGATCTCGATCCGGACCACCCGGCGGCTGTCCGGGTCCGGGGCGCGGCGCACCCGTCCGCTCGCCTCCAACGCGTCGACCAGGCTGGTCACGGCGCGTGGCACGACGTCCAGGCGCTGCGCGAGATCCGCCATCCGGGGCGGCCCGTCGTAGTGGGCGACCGTGCGCAGCAGCCGGAACTGGGCCGGCGTGATGCCGATCGGCTCCAGCTGGCGGCTCTGGATGCGCTGGAGCCGGCGGGTGAGCCGCAGCAGCTGCTCGGCCAGCAGGCCGTCGGAGTCGGGGGAGTCCATGGGGGAACAATATCAGGACGACGTTCATTGTGAGTATAGGTAACAATGAGCTATGCTCCCAAAGGTCGGACTGCCGCCTGCGGCCGTCTCTCTCCGTCACGCCTGCCGAAGGAGCCCATGAAACCCGACGAACCCACGTGGACACCCCCGCCCAGGGACGGTGCGCGGCCGCCCGCCGAGCTGCGCCGCATCCTCCGCCTCTTCCATCCGTACCGCGGTCGGCTCGCGTTGGTCGGACTGCTCGTCGGCGCCTCGTCGCTGGTGTCGGTCGCCTCGCCGTTCCTGCTCCGCGAGATCCTCGACACGGCCATTCCCCAGGGGCGTACGGGACTGCTCTCGCTGCTCGCCCTCGGCATGATTCTCACCGCCGTGATGAACAGCGTCTTCGGCGTCCTGCAGACGCTGATCTCCACCACCGTCGGCCAGCGCGTCATGCATGATCTGCGCACGTCGGTCTACGCCCAGCTTCAGCGGATGCCGCTCGCCTTCTTCACGAAGACCCGCACCGGCGAGGTGCAGTCCCGTATCGCCAACGACATCGGCGGCATGCAGGCCACCGTCACCTCCACCGCCACCTCGCTGGTCTCCAACCTCACGGCGGTCATCGCCACCGTCGTCGCCATGCTGGCGCTCGACTGGCGGCTCACTCTCGTCTCGCTCCTCCTGCTGCCGGTCTTCGTCTGGATCAGCCGCCGGGTCGGCCGCGAGCGCAAGAAGATCACCACCCAGCGCCAGAAGCAGATGGCCGCCATGGCGGCCACGGTCACCGAGTCCCTCTCCGTGAGCGGCATCCTGCTCGGCCGGACGATGGGCCGGGCGGATTCCCTCACCCAGGGCTTCGCCGAGGAGTCCGAGCGCCTGGTCGACCTCGAAGTGCGCTCCAGCATGGCCGGACGGTGGCGGATGTCGACGATCGGCATCGTCATGGCCGCCATGCCCGCCGTCATCTACTGGGCCGCGGGACTCGCCCTGCAGTCCGGCGGACCCGCTGTCTCCATCGGCACGCTCGTCGCCTTCGTCTCGCTCCAGCAGGGCCTCTTCCGGCCCGCCGTGAGC
Source organism: Streptomyces atratus (assembly GCF_040655115.1). Lineage (GTDB taxonomy): Bacteria > Actinomycetota > Actinomycetes > Streptomycetales > Streptomycetaceae > Streptomyces > Streptomyces atratus_D. The sequence continues at coordinate 115,739 of NZ_JBFAJH010000019.1, forward strand.
CTGCTCTCCACCGGAGTGCAGATGCAGACGTCCCTCGCACTCTTCCAGCGGATCTTCGAGTACCTCGACCTCCGGGTGGACATCACCGAGCCCGAGGAACCCGTCCAACTGGAGAAGATCCGCGGCGAGATCCGCTTCGAGGCCGTGGACTTCAGCTACGACGAGAAGAGCGGCCCGACCCTCAGCGGCGTCGATGTCACCGTGCCGGCCGGCGGCAGCCTCGCCGTTGTCGGACCCACCGGTTCCGGCAAGTCCACGCTCAGCTACCTGGTGCCACGGCTGTACGACGTCACCGGCGGCCGGGTCACGCTCGACGGCGTCGACGTACGCGAACTGGACTTCGACACGCTCGCCCGGGCCGTCGGCGTGGTCTCCCAGGAGACCTACCTCTTCCACGCATCCGTCGCCGAGAACCTGCGCTTCGCCAAGCCGGACGCGACGGACGCCGAGATCGAGGCGGCCGCCCGCGCGGCACAGATCCACGATCACATCGCCTCGCTGCCCGACGGCTACGACACCCTGGTCGGCGAGCGCGGCTACCGCTTCTCCGGCGGCGAGAAACAGCGACTGGCCATCGCCCGTACCATCCTGCGCGACCCGCCCGTCCTGATCCTCGACGAGGCGACCAGCGCCCTTGACACCCGTACCGAATTCGCCGTGCAGAAGGCGATCGACGCACTGTCTGCCGGGCGCACCACGATCACCATCGCTCATCGCCTCTCGACCGTTCGCGACGCGGACCAGATCGTCGTCCTCGACGGCGGCCGGACCGCCGAGCGCGGCAGCCACGAGGAGCTGCTCCAGCAGGACGGCCGCTATGCCGCGCTTGTCCGCCGGGACACCCAACTCGCCCCCGTGGCAAGCTGATCGGGACCCGGGGAAGTGAGCACTGGGGGTGCGGGGCCGGTTCTCCGTACGGCATGGTCGCCGCTCATGAGAGCTCTGCTCGGGGTGGAACTCCCCGGATTCCGGCCCGTGGACCATGACACATGGGCGAACGACGACGGCGATGTGCTGTCGGTGCATTTCTTCGGACTGCCGCCGGACCTGCCGGCGGGTCTCGACGACGGCCCCACGCTGCGGCATTCGCTCACCCACTACACCGCGCAGGCGGGCGGCGGCCTGATCGAGGCGTCGGTGAAGCGCCTGGGGGAGCTGCCCGCGCTGCGTCAGATACTCAAGCTGCCTCTGCCGGGACAGCAGCACGGGCAGGCGTTCATCGGAAGCTTCACCGTGCCGCGCGCCGGGTGCAGCACGGTGGTGAAGGTCCAGGCGGCCGAGCATGGCATGACGGGGATGCGGGAAGCGGTGGTGCTGGCGAAGGTGGGTCCGGAACATTACTTCCCGCCCCACCCCTACGCTCCTGACGTCCAGGGCGGACTGCCGTTCCACGCGGCGGACCACGAGCGGTGGGACGCCGAGTTCCCGGACCACCCCCTCACCCGGGTCCGCCGCACCCTCGGCGCGCTCGCGGAGACGGTCACCGTGGTACCCGAGTTCGCCGCCCTGCCCGAGTTCACCGGGCCGGGCAGCCGAGGCTGAGACCGCACACGCGACGGCGCCGCCGCTCCCGTGGGACGGGGAGCGACGGCGCCGGGGCGGAGCAGAGGTCAGACGAGCCAACCCACGAAGTGGACGAGGCCGGCAAGCAGGTTGGTCAGGACGTTCATCAGGTTTTTCTCCTCGTACGTGGTGCATCTCTGGGACAGCGCAGTCGCGGTCTGCAGCCCGTTGTTTGCGCCCTGTAATCATCAGGCGCCGCAGGTGAGTTGAGCAACGATCGGCCATACGATCACGCGTTCCAGCGAACACCCGATCCCCTGTTCGCGTGTTCTGTCCTCACGGTGGGGTGTTGTGTCGTCCGGCCGAGCCGCCGACGGCCCGGGACAGTGTGCCCGCACGGCGAACGAGTTCCCTTTCACGTGCAACATCGTTTCCGTCTACCGGAGCGTGACCATCGCCGGCATCGTGCAGGCCGAGGCGGACACCACGGACGACATGGGCAAGGCCGCCCGGGGCGTCTACAACCGGCTGGCCAAGGGCATGTCACACCAGAGCGGCGGCGTGCTCGCCCCCGCGGCCGACGGCGTCGTCCCCGCCGGCCTTCAGCAGTTGCCTGACGGCACGCGCCGCCGCCCGCCCCGCCCGATTGGCACCGATGGTGCTCGCCGATGGCCCGTAACCGACCAGATGGATCCGCGCGTCCCGTACGGCCTGCGTGCCTTCGACCTGGATGCCGCCGCCGGGCTCGCGCAGCCGCAACGGCGCGAGATGGTCGATGGCCGCGCGGAACCCGGTCGCCCAGAGGATCACATCGGCGTCCACCGTCCGCCCGTCGTCCCAGGCCACCCCGGTCGGAGTGATGCGGTCGAACATCGGCAGCCGGTCGAGCACCCCCTCCTCCCGGGCCCGCCGCACGGCGTCGGTGACCGGCAGCCCGGTCACGCTCACCACGCTCTGCGGCGGCAGCCCCCGCCGTACGCGCTCCTCCACCATGGCGACGGCGGCCCGGCCCTGGTCCTCGCCGAACGGCCCCTCCCGGAAGACCGGTGGCCGACGCGTCACCCAGAAGGTGTCCGCCGCGACCTCGGCGATCTCCATCAGATGCTGGGTGCCCGAGGCGCCACCACCGACCACGACCACCCGACGCCCGGCGAACTCCTGGGGCCCCGGATAGTTCGCGGTGTGCAGCTGGCGGCCCCGGAAGGTCTCCTGGCCCGGGTAACGCGGCCAGAACGGCCGGTCCCAGGTGCCGGTGGCGTTGATCAGGGCGCGCGTGGCATGCGCACCCTCGGTGGACTCGACGAGCAACCGCCCACCGGCGCCCTCCCGCACCGCACTCACGTCCACGGGCCGGTGGATCCGCAGGTCGAAGGTGCGCTCGTACGCGTCGAAGTACTCGCCGATCACCTCGGAGGACGGACGGCTCTCGTCGGCGCCGGACAGTTCCATGCCGGGCAGCGCATGCATGCCGTGGACCTTGCCGTACGTCAGTGAGGGCCACCGGAACTGCCAGGCCCCGCCCGGACGGGGCCCGTGGTCGAGCACGACGAAGTCGCGGTCGGGCTCCAGACCTGCGCGGCGCAGATGATAGGCGCCGGACAGACCAGCCTGTCCGGCGCCTATCACGACCACGTCCACTTCGCGTGCTGCCCCGACCCCAAAGTTGTTCACGCTTCTACCAACCACGTCGGGCTCGGGGATCTTCCCGGTCAGCGGCCCCCGGCGATCAGCAGCGGCGCCCCGCCCGTAGCGGACGCCCGTTCGGAGCGGACGCCCGTACGGCAGGAACCCCCAGCAGCGGCGACGCCGGAACGGTCGACAGCAGACCGCGCGCCACCGGCTCCGGTGTCACGCCCTCGCCGAACCAGTACGCCTCCTCCAGATGCGGGTAGCCGGAGAGCACGAAGTGGTCCGCGCCGAGCGCGTGATACTCCTCGATCCGGTCCGCGACATCCGCATGGCTGCCGACCAGAGCCGTGCCCGCGTCGCCCCGCACGTCAGACCGACGCCCGCCCACAGGTTCGGCGCGATTTCCAGCCGGTCGCGCGGGCCGCCGTGCAGGGCCGGCATCCGCTGCTGCCCCACCGACTCGCTCCGTCTCAGCGACCGCTGCGCCGCGGCGATCGTTCCTGGATCGAGATCGCCCAGCAGCCGGCCCGCGGTCGCCCACGCCTCCTTCGCCGAGTCGCGCGAGACGGTGTGCAGTGGGATCTCGAACCGGACCGTACGGCCCCGCTCCTCCGCGAGCCCGCGGATCCAGTCGATCTTCTCCTTCACGGCGGCCGGCGGCTCGCCCCAGGTGAGACAGACATCGGCATGCGCGGCGGCCGCCGGCCCGGCCGCCGCAGACGACCCGCCGAAGAAGACCTCCGGCAGCGGGTCCGGTGGCAACGCCGTCAGCCCGCCCTCCACCCGGTAGTGCTCACCGTCGAAGTCGTACGGCTGCCCGCTCCGGGCGCCCTGCAGCACTGGAAGGAACTCGGCTGCCGCGCATAACGCCGGTCGTGATCCAGATGGTCACCGAACCGCTGCTGCTCGGTGGAGTCGCCGCCCGTCACCACATTGAGCAGCAGCCGCCCCCGGGTGATCCGCTGATACGTCGCGGCCATCTGTGCGGCCAGTACCGGCGAGATCACCCCCGGCCGGAACGCCACCAGGAACTTCAGCCGCTCGGTGTGCTGCGCCGGCGCCACTGTCGTCAGCCAGGCGTAGAGGCGAGGGCATGGCCAAGAGGCATGGGAGCTCCACGAGCAGTCCACGGACAGGAGGCGACGCACCTCGACGCCCGAGCGCGGGACCTCATCGGCGGCAGGGGTGAGGCGGAAGGAAGAAGCCAGGTCCGGTCGGGCAGAGCCCCCGGTCACCGGCGGGAAACGTGCTGAGAGAACGTCAGCAGCCGTGACAACACGCGGCGGAAGTCACCCGCAGCAGGTCGAGGTGACCGTGCGAAGTGAGCAGGGCCGAACGGAACATGTCGCCGAACGTAGCGATGCGTTCCGGAACCGGTCAATGGTGTCTCGGCACGTGAACGCCTCATCTCGCGCCGCGGGCGAGAAGATGAGGGCATGTCCGATGCCTTCAGCACCACCGTTCTGTACATCACCACCGGCGCGACCGAGACGGTCACCGATCTGACCCATGACTGCGAGGAGTTCCTCACCCGAACCACCGGCGGCAGGGACGGACTCCTCAACATCTTCGTACCCCACGCAACCGCCGGAATCGCCATTCTGGAAACCGGCGCAGGCAGCGACGACGACCTCCTGGCCACCCTTCACACGCTGCTGCCCGTCGACGACCGCTACCAACACCGCCACGGCAGCCCCGGCCATGGCCGCGACCACGTACTCCCCGCCCTCGTCCCGCCGCACGCCACGCTGCCTGTGATCGGCGGACGACTGGAACTCGGTACGTGGCAGTCCGTGTGCCTGGTCGACACGAACATCTCTAAAGACAACCGTCAGGTTCGTCTGAGCTTCCTGGGCTGACCAAGATCGCTCCCAGGGGCCGTGCCGCCGATTCTCCGTACCATGCGTGCGCGGACGGAGAGAATCTTGCACGGCCCTCCCTGTCAGACTCTCGTGAGACATGAGGACAATCGAGTCTTCTGTTGTTAGCAGGGCGAGAACAGGATCTTTCGAACGTGACGCTGAGCAGTGCCGACCTTGAGGCCGGTGTGGC
>NZ_JBFAJH010000020.1:0-119283 GCF_040655115.1 Streptomyces atratus
AACGGAGAACTCCGGGCGGGCAGTCGGCGATGAAACAGGAAGTCTCACGGCGCGAGCCGTAAGAATCTCCCTCCTTCAGGAGGGAGAGCGTCAAAAAGTCGTCCCCCCCACCGGAGGACAAGGCGGCGAATGCGTCGAGGTCGCCCACACCGCCGACGGTGGACGGGTCGTCCGGGACAGCGAGAACCGTGACGGCGGGCTCCAGTTCTACGCCCCCGCCGTATGGGCCGCGTTCATCGACGGGGTGAAGGCCGGGGTCTTCAGCGGCTGAGCCGGTCCGTGACCTCGACCATGTCGCCCACGCTCACCACACCCTCGCGGACCACCGCGTTCTTCGCGCCGAAGCTCACCTTGTTCTTGTACTCCGGCTCGCGCCGGTACGTCGCGAGAGTCCGGACCGGTTCCGGGCCCGCGCGGCGGCCCGTTGTCTGGTCGATGAGCGGGACGTTGCACCGCATCGCCCGTACCGAGTAGGCGAGTTCCACCGTGCCGATGGTCATCCGGCGTACCCGGTCCTCGAAGTGCGGCTCGTCGTTGCCGGTCAACACGATGTTGGCGCGGAAGCGGTTCATCGGCACCGGTTCGGCGTCGCCCCGGGCGGCGATGCGGGTGTTGAGGCCGTCCAGGGAGGCCGTCGAGGCGACCAGCACCGCGTGGGCGTCCGCGAAGTTGACCTTGCCAGGGGTCTCGCCCCAGCCGTCCCGGTCGAAGCCGGGGGCCACCCGTACCAGGCGGGACTTCGCTCCGAGCGCGTCGGAGAACCATTCCGCGACCTCGTCCCCCTGGTCGGCCGCCGTGCCGAGTGGACGGTCGAACATGCTGACCTCGCGGTGCGGGCCGTCCCGGTCGACATCCAGACGCAGCGGCTCGACGCCTTCGGCGGACAGGGCCAACACCGCTCCGTCGTCAAGGACTTCGACCCTGATCGCGGCCATCGAAGGCTGCGTACGCTGGCTGCGGAACGCGCCGTCCGCCGCGTCCACCACCATGAACGTCCGGTCGTGCGCAAGACCGGTCGCGCCGACCTGTGCCGAATCGACCGTGATCCCGGCGCAGCCCTTGACCGGGTAGTAGGTGAGTTCTCGAACGGTGATCGTCACGATGTCCCCTTCGGGGCAGCCGCTTCGAGGTCGTCGACGCTGCCGGACATGATGGTGCGGATGTGTCGGGTGAGGTGCTCGGCGGGCCAGTCCCACCAGGCGACGGCGAGAAGCCGGGCAATGGTCTCGCCGTCGTACCGGGTACGGATCAGCTTGGCCGGATTGCCTCCGACGATGCCGTAGTCGGGCACGTCACCGATGACGACCGCGCCGGCGCCGATGATCGCGCCGTGCCCGATCCGTACCCCCGGCATCACCATGGAGTTGTAGCCGAACCAGACGTCGTTGCCGACGACCGTGTCACCCCGGCCCGGCAGCCCGGTCAGCAGGTCGAAGTGCTCGGCCCAGGAGCCGCCCATGGTGGGGAAGGGGAACGTGGACGGGCCGTCCATCCGGTGGTTGGCGCCGTTCATGATGAACCGCACTCCGGTCCCCAGCGCGCAGAACTTCCCGATGACGAGCTTCTCCGGGCCGTAGTGGTACAGCACGTTGCGAGTCTCGAAAGCGGTCGCGTCGTCGGGGTCGTCGTAGTACGAGTAGTCCCCGACCACGATCAGTTCGGACTTCACCAGGGGCTTCAGCTGCACGACCCGGGGCTGGCCCGGCATCGGGTGGAGAACGGTGGGGTCGGCGGGGAGGGGGCTCATGGCGCCCATCATCGCATTCACCTCACATGAGGAAAGCCGACCCGGCCCGGCAGCCTGATCGTCGCCGACAACGTCGTGCGCGACGGCGAAGTGGTCGCCGGCGCCAGCGGCGACCCGAAGGTGCAGGGCGTACGCCGCTTCACCGAACTCGTGGCGGCCGACCCGACGTTGAGTGCGACCGCTCTGCAGACCGTCGGCAGCAAGGGGTACGACGGGCTGATGCTGGCGCTCGTCACCGGGCAGACGCCGGGGCCGCGTTGATACGATCACCCGTCCGGCGTCGGTGGCATGTCGGTGACTCGGCAATCACCTCGTGGAGAGACCATGCGACGTCCCCTCATCCCTCTTGCTGTCGCCGCCGCGCTGTTGTGCGCGGGATGCTCCGGAGACCCGGGGACGGCGCAAGACGCGGCGAAGGCTGCGAAAGCCTCCGGTTCCGGCTCGGAGACGGACCACGGGGCGGCGGTGCGGGCGGCGGTGACGGCAACGAAAAAGACCAGCGCCCGGATCGATCAGAAGATCGAGATCGGGGACGGCACCGCTTCCTACGTCATCTCGATCAAGGGCGACTTCGACTGGGCGGGCGCCAAGGGGCGCCTCGGGGTCGCGCTCCACAACGCGGCGGCTCCTCGGAAGACGTCTCCCCGCATGGAGGAGATCTTCGACGGTGACACCGTCTACTTCGGCGGATTCGCCGAGATGGCAGGTTCCTGGGGATCGATCCGCCGGGACAGGGCCGAGGCTCATTACGCGCTACGGGCACCGATGAACGACCCCGAGCACGTCTTGCGCCAGGTGGCGCAGATGCGCCGGACCTCGAAGGTCGGCGAGGAGACGGTGAACGGCACGCCCGCGGTCCATTACCGCGGCCTGCTCACCCAGGAGACGGTCACGCTGCGGATGGCGAAGGACATGCGGGCCAAGGTCGACACCATGCGGGAGGGGATCGGTGGGCTCACCGTGTTCGCGGATGCCTGGGTCGACCGGAGCGGCCGGGTCGTGCGTACCCGGCTCGACTGGCCCCTGGGAGCGGTGGGCGTCAAGGCGACGATGAATCTGGCGGAACACGGGAAGCCGGTGCGGGTGACCGTTCCGGATCCCGGCAAGGTCGTCCCCATGCCGTCCATCGGGGGCCCGCTGCCCGGCTGATCCGCGGGCCACATGGTCGGAATCCGGCAGGTCCTGCGCCCCGACCCGGCGCGCACCGCCCGCCACACGGAGCCGTACCTCAAGGTGGTGGACGAACTGGAACGGCGGGGCCGGCTGTCCGGAGCGCTCGCCACCCACGCCCGGTCCCGAACGGAGAGCCGATGACCACGAGCCCGACCACCTTGTTCCTCGCCCGGCACGGACAGACCGCGTGGCAGGCCGAGAACCGCTACGCCGGGGTCAGTGACGTAGCCCTCACCGACGAGGGGCGCCGCCAGGCCGAACAGTTGGCGCAGTGGGCGTTGCGACACCGCGTCGACGCGATCTGGACGTCGACCGTCACCCGTGCCGTCGAGACCGCCCAACCCGCCTGCTGGGCGCTTGACCTCGTACCCGGACGCGAACCCGATCTGCGGGAGTGCGACTTCGGGACGGTGGAGGGGCGCACCCTCGCCGAGTTCGCCGCCGAGGACCCGGAACGGGCGGAGGCGTTCCGGGCCGACCCGGTGATCAACGCCTTCCCCGGGGCCGAGGACCCGCGCGTGGCGGCGGCCCGGGGGGCGATGGCGCTGCGCCGGATCGCGGACGGCCTTCCGGGGCAGCGGGTCCTCGTCGTCGCGCACAGCACGCTGCTGCGGCTGGTGCTGTGCGAACTGCTGTCGATCCCGCTCGGCGCCTACCGCCGCGTCTTCCCGCAACTGCGGCCCGCGGCGGTGAGCGAGGTGCGGCTGGGGGAGGAGGGCGGTGCGCTGCTCTCCTTCAATGTGCCGTGCACACCGGACGTCAGTCCGTGACGGACCCGGCCCGTCGCTGTCGTACGACACCGATCACGACGAGTAGGGCGGTCAGCAGACCGGTCGCCAGCAGTTGGTCACGCGTTTCGGGCTGGCGCAGCATCAGCAGGAAGATGCCGGCCATGGCCAGCAGCGCCAGCACCGTCCCCACCGGGAACAGCCACATCCGCACCACCAGCTTCTCGGGCGTCTCGCGCTCCAGCCGGGTGCGCAGCACCAGCTGCGAGGCCGCGATGAAGATCCAGACGACCAGGATCACCGCGCCGATCATGTTGAGCAGCCAGGGGAAGACGTCGTCCGGCCGCCAGTAGCTGAGCAGCACGCAGAGGAAACCGAAGACGGACGAGACGAGAACCGCGTTGCGGGGCACCCCGGACGTGACCCTGCCGAGCCGCCTCGGGCCCTGGCCGCGGGCGACCAGCGAGCAGGCCATGCGCGAGGCGCCGTAGATGTTCGCGTTCATCGCGGAGAGCAGCGCGACCAGGATGACCACGTTCATGATCTCCGCGGCGCCGCTGATGCCGAGGTGGTCGAGGGTCGCGTAGAACGGGCCGACCGTGGCGACCTTCGGGTCGTCCCACGGAACGAGCGTGACGACGACCGCCATCGAACCGACGTAGAACAACGCGATCCGCCACATCGCCGTCCGCACCGCTTTCGCCACACCCCGCACCGGGTTCTCGGACTCGGCCGCCGCGATGGTGACCGTCTCCAGACCGCCGTACGCGAAGACCGAGGCCAGCAGCCCGATGATGAAGCCGTTGGAGCCGTTCGGCAGGAACCCGCCGTCACCGGTGAGGTTGGCGCCGCCGGGGGCATCCGTACCGGGCAGCACCCCGAGGATCGCCAGCACACCCAGCACCAGGAAGAGCGTGATCGCGGCGACCTTGAGGGCGGCGAACCAGAACTCGAACTCGCCGAAGTTCTTCACGGCGGCCAGGTTCGTGCCGAGGAAGACCGCCATGAACAGCGCGACCCAGGCCCACTCCGGGGTGCCGGGCAGCCAGCCCGTGACGATCTTCGCGGCGCCGATCCCTTCGAGGCCGACGGCGACACAGAGCAGCAGGAGAACGAGCCGGATGCCGGATTGGCGGCGGACATCTCGCCGAGCATGCGCATCACGAACATGACCAGCAGTCCGGAGATGGCGTAGGCGAGGACGATCGAGGGCCCGGCGGAGGCGATACCGGCGCCGGAACCGACGAACAGCCCGGCACCGATGACGCCACCGAGGGCGATCATCGACAGGTGGCGCTGCTTGAGTCCATGGGTGAGGGCGGAGTCGACCGGGGCTGCGGAGACTTCCGAGCCGGCGGTGGGGGGAGACGCGGAGGTCCGAGACATGGACGTGCTCTGTTCGGTAGGTGAGACAGTGGACGAGGCCACAGTCTCTCCACGCCTCCGCTCACAGGGAACAGCCGTCCGCTATACGGGCACCGGGCTCACACATGGTGCACATGCGCGTACGCACCAGCGACGGCTCCGCCCCGTCAGCCCCGGCGCCGCTCCCGCGCCTCCCGCGCCAGCGCCACGAGCAGCACCAGACCGGTCGCCCCCGTCGACCACAGCACCTGCGGCCGCGCCACGTCATCGGTCAGCATCAGCACGAGCACGGCCCCCAGGGCGAACAGGGTCAGCCAGGTCAGCCAGGGGAAGAACCACATCCGCAGGTTCAGGGCCTCGGGCGCCTCACGTTCGATGCGGCGACGCAGCCGCAGTTGGGACGCTGCGATCAGCCCCCACACGAACAGCAGCACCGCGCCGACCGAGTTGAGCAGATAGAGGAAGACGGAGTCGGGCCACTTCAGATTGAGGAGCACGGAGACGAAGCCGAAGGCGACCGAGGCGAGCACCGCGCGCCGCGGCACCCCGCCCTCACCGCCGCCCGACACCTTGAGCAGCCCGCGCGGCGCCTCGCCGCGCTCGGCCAGGGAGAAGATCATCCGGGACGAGCCGTAGAGATTGGCGTTCAGCGCGGAGAGCAGCGCCACGAACACCACGATGTTCATGATCTGTCCGGCCGACGGCACACCGATCGCGTCCAGGACCTTGACGTACGGGCTCAGCCCGGCCTGCTGCGCGGTCCACGGCAGTACCGTCACGATCACCAGCATCGACCCGACGTAGAAGAAGAGGATGCGCACGACCGCGCTGCGCACGGCGCGTCCCACCGCGCGCGCCGGATTGTCGGTCTCGGCCGCGGCGATGGTCACGACCTCCAGTCCGCCGAAGGCGAAGACGACGGTCAGCACACCGGACACGACCCCGGCCCAGCCGTTCGGCAGGAAACCGCCCTGACCGGTCAGGTTGGTCAGTCCTACCGGCTCGGTGTCCGGGAGCAGACCGAAAATGGCCAGCAGCCCGAGCACGAGGAAGACCACGATCGCGGCGACCTTGAGCGCGGCGAACCAGAACTCGAACTCGCCGAAGTTCTTGACCGCGGTGAGATTGGCGACGGTGAACACCACCATGAACACCAGCACCCAGGCCCACTGGTCCACCGCCGGCACCCAGCCATGGGCGATCGTCGCGGCGGCGGTCGCCTCCACGGCGAGGACCACCACCAGCAGGAACCAGTAGAGCCAGCCCACACTGAATCCGGCCCACCGGCCGAGCGCCCGCTCCGCATGGACGGAGAACGAACCGGAGGCGGGTATCGCTGCCGACATCTCGCCGAGCATCCGCATCACCAGCATCGCGAGCGTGCCCGCGATCAGATACGACACGACGATCGCCGGGCCCGCGACGGCGATCCCGGCGCCCGAACCCACGAAGAGACCGGCGCCGATCACCCCGCCCAGTCCGAGCATCGTCAGATGGCGCTGTTTCAGCCCGTGCGCCAGCGGTTCCGGCTGCCCGGGCTCCGTGGGGGGAGGGGTGTCGTGCATGGGGTGCGGATCACTCCCGGATCAATCAGCGGGTCCGGTGACTGGGGGGCGTCACGGACCCTCTTATGGGGAACCTACAGTCTCACGTTGCAAGACCCCGCCCGGCGGACAGCCCCCTCCACGGCCCCACCTCAGTGACGAGCATCACGCCGTCCCGTGATTGCTCACCGGCCTTTGTGTGAACCCCACCAAGCCGCCGAGCACCGCTTTGTGGGCGGCTGATGGTGATCGAGCGTTAACCCGTGGGCTAACGTCAGCCTCAGTCTGTCCCCACCTGCCCTCACCATCGCGGAGTCCCGATGAGCACTGCTGCCGCTGTCCCCGTCCGTACCGGAGCGGTTCTCGCCGACCTGCTGCCCGCAGCCCGGCACCGCTACGCCGTCGACACGGCCCTGGTCGTCGGCGGCGCCGCGCTCACCGGCATCGCCGCCCAGATCGCCGTCCCGGTTCCCGGCTCCCCGGTCCCCGTCACCGGACAGACCTTCGCCGCGCTCCTCGTCGGCACCGCCCTCGGCGCCCGCCGCGGCTTCCTCTCCCTGGCTGTGTACGCGCTCGTCGGCATGGCGGGCGTGCCGTGGTTCGCGGGCGGCAGCTCCGGCGCGGGTGGTGCCTCGTTCGGTTACGTCCTCGGCATGCTGCTCGCCGCCACCGTGGTCGGTGGCCTCGCCCGTCGCGGCGGCGACCGTTCGGTGCTGCGCACCGCGGGAACGATGGTGCTCGGCTCCGCGATCATCTACGCGGTCGGCGTCCCGTACCTGGCGCTTTCCACGGGTATGTCGGCGAGCGCCGCGATCGCGGCGGGCCTGGTGCCGTTCCTGCTCGGTGACGCGCTGAAGGCGGCGCTGGCGATGGGTGCGCTGCCCACCGCCTGGAAGTTCGTCGGCCGCCGGGGCTGACACCGGGGGCTACTCACCCTCGTAAACCCCTCCGAAGAGGCTCGCCGGGTCGTACTGCGACACCCACACCGGCGAGCCTCTTCCGCGTCCGCTCGTCGTGGAATCCCCCCCGGCGGCCTCGACGACCTGGCCCCGGCGCACCCCGCCTTCGGCGGCGCCGGCCAGACCGTGCCCGGTGGCCTGGACGGAGACAGGCAGCCCGCGGGCGCCGGCGAACACGACGGCGGCCCGGACCTCGTCGGCATCGGTGGCACCGACGATCAGTCCGGGCCGGAGCGTGAAACCGGTCTGGAAGCCGGCCAGTTCCTCCGCGTATCCGGGGTCGCCGGGGCTGAAGGTGAACTGGGCAGGCAACTGGTCGTTCATGGAGAGGCTCTCCGTTCGCCCGGTGAAAACTGCGGCAGGAGAGAGCCTCCCCGGTATACCTGACATCGGCCGTCAGGTATGGACGGGCTCGGTCAGGCGTCGGCGGACGCGTCCGCCGTGACCGCTCCGCGCTTGCGCTGCCGGACCTCACGTACCAGCGAGATCGCCACCACGACCGCCGCGACGAGCAGCGAGAGCAGCACCTGCTCACGGCCGCTGTCGTCGGTCAGCATGTAGACCAGCACGAACGAGATCATCGCGATGGTCGCCCAGGTCAGATACGGGAAGAGCCACATCCGTACAACCAGCTTCTCCGGCGACTCGCGCAGGATGATGCCCCGCATGCGCAGCTGGGTGAAGCAGATGACCAGCCAGACGAACAGGGCGACCGCACCGGACGAGTTCAGCAGGAACTGGAAGACGGTGTCCGGCCACTGGTAGTTGAAGAACACGGCGACGAAGCCGAAGACGACGGAGGACAGGATGGCCGCCTGCGGCACGCCGCGCTTGTTCGTCCGGGCGAACGCCTTCGGCGCGTCACCGCGGCCGCCGAGCGAGAACGCCATCCGCGAGGCCGTGTAGAGGCCGGAGTTGAGGCAGGACAGCACGGCCGTCAGCACGATGACGTCCATCACCTGGCCGGCGTGCGGGATGCCGATCGAGTTCAGTGCGGCGACATAGCTGCCGTCCTTGAGGATCGACGCGTCGTTCCACGGCAGCAGCGTCAGCACGATGAAGATCGAGCCCAGGTAGAAGACGGCGATCCGCCAGATCACGCTGTTGGTGGCCTTCTGGACGGCGCGCTGCGGGTTCTCCGACTCGCCGGCCGCCAGCGTCACGATCTCGCTGCCCATGAACGAGAAGACGACCATCAGCACACCGGTGAGGATGGCGCCCGGCCCCTTGGGGAAGAAGCCGCCGCTGTCCGTGAGATGCGCGAGCCCCGCGCCGGGGTTGTCCGAGCCGGGCAGCAGCCCGAAGACGGCGAGCAGCCCGACGACGACGAACGCGGCGATCGCCACGACCTTGATCCCGGCGAACCAGAACTCGAACTCTCCGTACGAACCGACCGAGACCAGGTTCGTCGCGGTGAGCACGACCATCACGATCAGCGCCCACGCCCACTGCGGGACGCCCGGCACCCAGCCCTCCAGGATCTTGGCACCCGCCGTGGCTTCGACGGCGAGCACCACGACCCAGAAGAACCAGTACAGCCAGCCGATCGAGAATCCGGCCCAGCGGCCGAGGGCCCGGTCGGCGTATGCGGAGAAGGAGCCCGAGCTCGGACGGGCCGCGGCCATCTCGCCGAGCATCCGCATCACGAAGACGACCATGAGGCCGACCAGGGCGTACGACAGCAGGATGGCGGGTCCCGCGGCGGCGATACCGGCGCCGGAGCCCACGAAGAGGCCGGCGCCGATCACCCCGCCGATGGCGATCATCGAGAGGTGACGATTCTTGAGACCGGCCTGGAGCCCGTCGGAGGAGCCCGGCTTGTCCGCCCGGTCCGGCTCGCCGGGCTGGTGGCCCGGCCCTGCCAGAGTCGTCTGCGTCATGGATCGAATCCTTACGTTCTGGATCACTCAGTTCCGCGGCTGTGCCGCTGCACGGTGGTGTGGCGGCGGAGTCTCAGCATTGAAGCCTGCGGAACACCGGAAGCGGAACCCCCTCTTCCGGATCGTTGACCGGATCGTTGAGTGGGATTTCCCACACGCCCCGCACAAGGGCTCCGCGGCTCCGGCCGGACCGGAGGGTCCCGACCCCGATGACGGCTACCCCGCGCCGCGCGTGCCACACTCGGAACATGCGCGTGTACCTCGGCTCAGACCATGCCGGCTTCGAACTCAAGAACCACCTCGTCGAGTGGCTCACGGCCCAAGGCCACGAAGCCGTCGACTGTGGGCCCCACATCTACGACGCCCAGGACGACTACCCGCCGTTCTGCCTCCGCGCCGCCGAGAAGACGGCCGCGGACGCGGACAGCCTCGGCATCGTGATCGGCGGCTCCGGCAACGGCGAGCAGATCGCCGCCAACAAGGTGAAGGGCGTACGCGCCGCACTCGCCTGGAGCGAGCAGACCGCCGCGCTCGGCCGCGAGCACAACAACGCCAACGTGGTGGCCATCGGTGGCCGGATGCACACGGTGGAGGAGTCGACGAAGTTCGTCGAGATCTTCCTCGCCACGCCGTACTCCGGTGAGGAGCGTCACACCCGTCGCATTGAGATGCTGACGGCGTACGAGACGACGGGCGAGCTTCCCCCGATCCCCGCCCACCACCCGCAGCAGGGCTGACCGCCCCACATCCCCCGTGCCGCCGGCCCGCCCGGCGGCACAGCCATGTCCCCATCCGACCGAGGAGAGCCACCGCCGTGCCCGAGGGACACACGATCCACCGTCTGGCCGCGGACCATCGCGACCGGTTCGCGGGCGGGCCGGTGCGGGTGACCAGCCCGCAGGGCAGGTTCTCGCAGAGCGCGGCGCTCCTCGACGGCCGTGGGTTCACCGGTGTTGACGCGCACGGCAAGCACCTGTTCCTCGGCTTCGAGGACGCCGGCTGGGTCCACATCCACCTGGGCCTGTTCGGCAAGCTCCACTTCGGCACGGCACCGGTGCCTCCGCCCACCGACACGGTCCGCCTGCGCCTGGCCAACGACGACCACCACGCGGATCTGCGCGGCCCGACCACCTGCGCCCTGATCACGGAACCCGAGAAGCGCGCGATACACGACCGGCTGGGCCCGGACCCGCTACGGACCGACGAGGACGGCGAACGCGCCTGGCAGCGGATCTCGCGCAGCCGCATGACCGTGGCCGCCCTGCTGATGGACCAGAAGGTCATCGCGGGCGTCGGCAACGTCTACCGCGCCGAGGTCCTCTTCCGGCACGGCATCGACCCGTACCGGCCGGGCAAGGACCTCACCCGTGCCCAGTGGGACGCGATGTGGGCCGACCTGGTGATGCTGATGCGCGAGGGAGTGCGGAACAACCGCATCGACACGGTCCGCCCCGAGCACCTTCCCGAGGCGATGGGCCGCCCACCGCGGGTGGACGACCACGGGGGCGAGGTGTACGTGTACCGCCGGACGCACCAGCCGTGCCACATCTGCGGCACGGAGGTCCGCACGGCGGACCTGGCGGCCCGCAACCTCTTCTGGTGTCCCACCTGCCAGCCCCGCTAGCGCACCCTTGTGCCCTCCGTCGCCGGACGTGCTCATTGTCCCGATCGCACGCGCCCTTCGGGGCCGCGCGTCTCCTTCGAGCCCGTCCGGCGTTCGAGGACGAAGCGGTCGCGGGGCGTGCCCGGCGACACTTCCGGCTAGAACCCCCGCGGCAGCCAGGGTTCCACCGCCGACGAGAACGCCAGCGAGGCCTCGTCGACCGCCCCCGCCCGCAACTCCTGTACCCGGCCCGCCCGTGCCAGCGAGACCACCGATGTGCCGCCCAGGTAGGCCGCCCCCAACTCTCGCACCGAGAGCGCCAGATCCGCGGGGTCGTCCGTCCGCTTGCACGACGCACCGCCCTTCGCGTCGGCCGTCAGCCGCCAACGCCCCTCGTTCCAGGGGCAGAACGCGTCCGTCACGTCGAACACCACATCCACCGGCGCCCGGTACGCCCGCGCCTCCAGCGCCGCGCCCAGGTCCACCAGCCGTACGTACAGCGAGTCGCGCACCTTGATGTTGCACCGCCGCACGTCCGAGACGAGATGCAGTACGGCATCGTCGACCGGCCGGTTCCGCGCCTCGACCGTCGATGTCAGGTCGATCTCGAAGAGGAACCGCCAGAGCGCCGCGTACGCCGACGGGTCGAGGGCCGACACATCGTCCGCCACGATCCGGCCCTTGGGGCCCGCCGCGTCCCAGTCCGGCTTGTTGCGGAAGGTCGCGTAGCCGACCACCCCACCGTCCCGTTCCGCCAGCACGCACTGCAGTGGCGACGCCCCCTGCCGTGCGCTCTCCGGGTCGAGCACCGCCTTCCGCTCCCAGCCGGGACCGTGCGCCGGGGCACCCGGCCGCCCGGCCACCAGCTGCTCGTACACGCCCTCGATCGTGGTGAGCGCCTCGTCGGGCTTCGCGTACCGCAGGCGGATCCCGTCCGTGCCGTCCGGCACCGTCAGTCGTACCCGGTCCGTGTCGATCTCCAGGGACATCTGCTTCGTGGCCGCCCCGTACCCGAACCGGCCGTAGATCGCGGGCTCCGAAGCCGTCAGCACCGCGAGCGGTTCACCCAGTGCCCGCACGTCGTCGAGCTGGCGCCGCATCATCGAGGTCAACAGTCCGCGCCTGCGGTGCGTGGCCGCGACGCTCACCATCGTCACCCCTGCCGCAGGCACCAGCGCTCCGCCCGGCACGGCCAGCCGGAAGCTGAACGCACCCGCCGTACCGACCACGTCCGAGCCGTCCCAGATGCCGATCGACCGCTCGTGCTCGGTCAGCGCGTCCCAGAGTTCGCGTTCCTCCGGGGACTCGGCGACTCCGCCGAAGGCGAGTTCCAGACTCCCGAACCATTGGTTCCATTCGGACGGACGCAACACCCGCAACTCTGTAGTCATATGCCATGCCTACCAGGGGTACGGCAGATGGTCGACCCGATTTCGAACGCATTGTCACAGGGGTCCCCCTGCACCGGAGGCGCCCGGGTGGATAAGGTCCCCGCAATGGCCCGTCGCGCAGGAGCAGACTCGTACCCGGCCCGATTGCGGAAATCGGCGCACCGGGCACGCATCGCGCTGCGCAAATCCGGGGTCGACTACTTCCGCGGCGACGGCTCCGACTGGATCGCTCTGGTCGGCCTGCTGATCACCATCCCGGCGATCACCTACGGCACGCTGCTGAACGCGGTGTGGTGTGCCCCGGCCGCGCTCGTGCTGCCGATCGTCGCGGGCGGTCTGCTGCTGCGGCCGGCCAGTCTGCTGGGGTTGTACGCGACCGCTGCCGCGGCGCTGATCGTGGAGTCGATCGCGCTCGGCCCGTACGGACAGGGGCCGGCCCGGGTGACCCCGGGCACCGTCCTGGTGGTCGCGGCCTGCGGCTTCTTCGGCCTGATCCTCGCCCAGTTCCGGGCCAGGGTCGGCGTGCCGTGGCGGCGCGGCGGCACCATGCTCTTCGACCTGCGCGAACGCATCCGGGTGCAGAGCGCCCTGCCGCGCCTGCCGCAGGGCTGGCACCGGGAGATGGCGCTGCGCCCGGCGGGCGGCCAGTCGTTCTCCGGCGACTTCGTCGTCGCGGCCCGCACCAACGGCGGCCGCACCCTGGAGGTCGTCCTCACCGATGTGTCGGGCAAGGGCATGGACGCGGGGTCCCGCGCCCTGCTGCTGTCCGGTGCCTTCGGCGGTCTCCTCGGCTCACTGCCGCCGCACGGTTTCCTGCCCGCGGCCAACGGCTATCTGCTCCGCCAGGACTGGGACGAAGGCTTCGCCACCTCGATCCACCTGGTGCTGGACCTCGAATCGGGTGACTACGAGCTCCTCTCCGCGGGCCACCCGCCCGCCCTCCAGCTGCACGCGGGAAGCGGCCACTGGGAGGAGAAGGTCGCGGAGGGCCCGCTGCTCGGGGTGTACGACGGGGCGCAGTTCGACGCGGTGAAGGGCTCGCTGGCCCCTGGTGACGTCCTGATGCTGTTCACGGACGGCCTGGTGGAGGCGTCCGACCGGGACATCGCGGACGGTATCGACCGGCTGACCGGAGAGGCGGACCGCTATGTCGTCACCGGCTTCGAGGGCGCGGCCTGGCATCTGATCGAGGCGTGCGCGAAGGACGTCAACGACGACCGGGCACTGCTGCTCCTGTCCCGCCAACCCTGAACCATACGTAACCGCCCCGAACCGGGCCTCCGTCAACGGGCGTCGGTCCGTCACCGGAACGTGGGGCACGGTCGCTCTCCGGGTGCGGGACGCGGTGGCCCGCACCCGGAGAGCGCCGCTCCCGCTCCGGACCCCGGCAGGATCCGGGCCGGCCAGTGCGACCGCCCGGCGGCCGGCGGTGCGAGGACGGCGAGACCAGGGCTGTTCCTCGCCGACGCGATCGCGGACAGCCTGCCGCGTTCCCGCGCCGAGCGGATCGCCGCCCGGATGACCGCACTGACGGCGCCCGCCCACGCGGGAGCAGCGGCCTGATGGTCACTCCGCGCATCCCGAACGGTCTCGCCCGCGCGGCCCTTCGCCTGCCCCGGAGCCAGGACCGCGCGCTCGACGCCTGGGGAGGCGCTTCTCGTCACGGTGGCCGGAGTGGCGCTCGGTACGGGCATCGCGCCGGCCACGCTCCACCCGATGATGAAGGGCCTGACGGGCGAAGCCCCGTACATCCCACCGGCGCTGTACGGGGCGTTCGTCGCCGCGACCGTCGGCCTCGGCCTCGCCGCCGCCACGGTCCCGGCCCGCGCCGTCCTGCGCCGGACGGCCGCACGCCCGTAGAGTCGCCCCCATGCCCACACCCCGCAGCGATCTGACCGCGGCCGAAGTCGAGGCGATCGCCCGTACGGCCCACGCGGACCAGAAGGACAAGGCCGGACGCCCGTACGCCGAACACCTCGCCGCCGTCGCGGAAGGCGTACGGGCCAGGGGCGGCAGCGACGAACAGATCGCGGCGGCCTGGCTGCACGACGCCGTCGAGGACGAGGCGCTCTCCGAGGAGTGGCTGGCCCGCGCGGCCCTGCCGCAACCGGTCAAGGACATGGTCCTCGCCGTCACCAAACGGGACGGCGAGGGCCTCGCCTCGTACACCCGGCGCATCCTCGCCACCCCGGGCGCCCTGCTGATCAAGGAGTCCGACCTCGCGCACAACGCCGATCCGGACCGCCTCGCGGTCCTGGACCCGGCGACGCGTACCCGGCTGACCGCGAAATATGCGCAGGTACGCGCGCTGCTCGGGCTCGCTCCCGGCGAACCGCCCGCCGACCGGCCGGATCCGGCCAACACCACGGGCGGCTGATCCACTCAGAGCCTGGCGGCGTCCCGCCGAAATGCCCAGCGCATGTCCGGTTCGGTCGCGAAACGCAGCACCCGCCGTACGGGTGGCGTACACATCAGCGTCACCGCGGCGGCCGCGAGCAGTGAGACGAGGACCAGGCCGCCCGGCTCGGCGAGCCACGTGTACCGGTCGAACACCCCGGCGTAGCCAACACCCTTGATCAGGAACCCGTGCAGCAGATAGCCGCAGATCGTTCCGGAGCCCAGCACCGTGAACCACATGGGGCGGCGCGGCACCCAGGCCAGGAACCCGGCGGTGAGCAGCAGCGCACAGCCGAACATCGCCAGCGTCAGCACCGCACCCGACCACCACGGAGCGCCCATTTCGGGCGCGCTGTTGCTGCGGTAGAACCAGCCCAGCCGCATCCGCGGCGCCGCCCAGTACGCGAACACGACGGCCCCTGCGAACAGCGGCAGAGCCAGTAGCCGCACCTCACGTCGGCGAACCAACTGGAAGTGTTCGGGTTTCAGTTGGAGACCGAGCACGAAGAACGGCAGGAACTGCAGGACACGCTGGAGATCGAGATCGTCGCCGATCGTGGGGGAGAACGAGGCGAGTACGGCGATGACGAGCGCGACGGGCAGCGGATGGCGCAGCGCCTGCCACAGGGGCGTGGTGATCCGCCAGATGAACAACGCGCACAGGAACCAGGTCAGATACCAGGGGTCGAGCAGGCTGATCGGATGGTCCGGCGTGTTGTCCGCGTACCGCTTGAAGAGCGAGTACGCCGTCTCGAACACCACGTAGGGCACGGCGACTCCGGTGACCAGGCGTTTTACCTTCTTGGCGCTCATGTCGAACGAGCGGGAGAAATAGCCGGAGACGATGATGAAGGCCGGCATGTGAAAGGTGTACGCAACCATGTACAGCGCACGGGTGGTCCGGCTCCCGTCCATCACGGGTTCCCATGAGTGCGCCATGGCAACCAGCACGATCGCCAGATATTTGACGTTGTCGAAGTAGGCGTCACGCCGCTTGGCGGGCTCGGCCGCAGGAGGCTTGTTCTCCACCGGTGCGGGGACTGTCGCGGTGGTGGTCCTGCCTCCGTCCGGTCTGGGCTCCGATTCCCGGGTCGCCGGGGAGATCGGGTCCCTCTGAAATACGTTCGGAGCGTGGAACATCTCAAGCACCTTAGACGTCTTGAATGCAATTCGTAAAACGGCCATCGGATATCGCGTCTTCCCGGCCATTCGAAAGTGAAACCACCGAAAACCGCCCGCTATGACCTGATTGATCCGCCTTGAACGGTGCATATCGGCGCGCGGTTGGAGGGAGTGAATTTCATCGCATCAAGGTCGACGAAATTCATGTGAACAATGTGTGTGGATATGGAAACCATCACAGCCGCACGCCATTTGGTCCGGGCCCCGAACGGCCCCTGTGCTGCCCCCGGAGGGTTGCTGTGGAGCGCCGGCAGGCGTGCCGGAAGCGCTGCACGCCCCTCGCGCACGCCGGGCGCGAGGATGGCGTGATCCCGACAGTGCGATGCGTCACCTCGCAGCAACCACACGGGAGTTGGTGGCACGATGGACGTGACGGAGGAGCGCCGGGGATGCGTGCCTCCGGGCCGGCAAGGCGGACCGACCAAGGGTGTGATCAGTCGTGGCCATTTCACTGTCTGTGGTGCTGATGTTGGCGATCATCCTGGTGGTCCTGATCCGCGGCGGCTCCATCAAGGCCGGACCCGCGGTCGTCGCGGTGCTCTTCGGTTTCTTCCTGGCATCGACCGGCATGGCGCCGTCGATCAACAGGTTCATGAACTCGATAGCGGAGACGATCAGCAACATCTCCTTCTGACGCACCGTCGGCCGACCCCGTGGAGACGGGCCGCCGAACGCGTCAGGGCCAGGTCGGAGGATGAACCTCCGACCTGGCCCTGAGTGGCATGGAGCGGGCGACGGGAATCGAACCCGCGTAGCTAGTTTGGAAGACTAGGGCTCTACCATTGAGCTACGCCCGCAAGCGTCGCACCGCAGGTCACGAGGACCGCGGCACGAAGAGCATCGTAGCGGGTCGCGGACGGTCTGCGCACACCTGATCGCGGCACGGGGTGCCGCGTTCCGCGCCGCCCCTGAAAAGCGGCCTGTGCACCGCCTGTCTGCATGTACCCTACGTGTCGCACCGACGGGGTGTGGCGCAGCTTGGTAGCGCGTCCGCTTTGGGAGCGGAAGGTCGTCGGTTCGAATCCGGCCACCCCGACCACCAGCAAGATCGCATTGTGGGAGTCATCCCCCTTGCCGTTACTATGCAAAATGCGTGCCCGTGTGTCTGATCTACCGGGCTCGATCCGCGGAGCCGCTGTCCGGTGGCCGAGCAGAACCCCAAGAAGTCAGCCACCAAGGAGACCGAACCGTGAAGAGCGCCGTGGAGACCCTGAACCCGACTCGGGTTCGGCTCAGCATCGAGGTGCCCTTCGAGGAGCTCAAGGACAGCCTCGACGCGGCGTACAAGAAGATCAACCAGCAGGTCACGGTGAAGGGCTTCCGTAAGGGCAAGATCCCCAACCGGGTCATCGACCAGCGGTTCGGCCGTGGTGCTGTGCTGGAGGAGGCCGTCAACGACGCCCTCCCGAAGTTCTACACCGAGGCTGTCAACGAGGGTGAGCTCAACGTCCTGGGCCAGCCCGAGGTCGACATCACCGAGCTGAAGGACGGCGAGCTGCTGGCCTTCACCGCCGAGGTCGACGTGCGCCCGGCGATCGAGATCCCGGACTACTCCGGCATCGAGGTCACCGTGGACGCCCTCGAGGTCACCGACGAAGAGGTCGAGAAGGCCGTGGAGCAGCTCCGCGAGCGCTTCGCCTCCACCAACCCGGTCGAGCGCGCCGCCGCCGAGGGCGACGTCGTCACGATCGACCTGCAGGCCAAGGTCGACGGCGAGGTCCTGGAGGACGGCGTGGCCGAGGGTGTCTCGTACACCATCGGTTCCGGTGAGCTCCTCGACGGCATCGACGCCGCTGTCACCGGCCTGGAGGCGGGTGGCGAGGTCACCTTCACCTCCGAGCTGAAGGGTGGCTCGGCCGAGGGCAAGGAGGCCGAGGTCACCGTCAAGGTCACCGCGGTCGCCGCCCGTGAACTCCCGGAGCTGGACGACGAGTTCGCCCAGATGGCGAGCGAGTTCGACACGCTTGACGAGCTCAGGGCGGACAGCCGTACGCGCCTGGAGAACACCAAGCAGTACGACCAGGCCACCCAGGCCCAGGAGCGCGTCCTCGAGGAGCTGCTGAAGCTCGCCGAGGTCCCGATCCCCGAGAAGCTGCTCGCGGACGAGGTCCAGACCCGCAAGCACAACCTGGAGCACCACCAGCTCGGTCAGATGGGTCTGACCCTGGAGAAGTACCTGGAGATCCAGGGCAAGACGGTCGAGGAGTTCGACGCCGAGACCTCCGAGCAGGCCATCAAGGGCATCAAGACCCAGTTCATCCTGGACGAGCTCGTCAACAAGGAGAAGCTGAACGTCAACCAGGAGGAGCTCACCGAGCACCTCATGCGGCGCGCTGCTTCCTCCGGCATGAGCCCCGACCAGTTCGCCCAGGCCGTCGTCGAGGGCGGCCAGGTGCCGATGCTCGTCGGCGAGGTCGCCCGCGGCAAGGCGCTGGCCGTGGTCGTCGAGGCCGCCAAGGTCGTCGACACCAACGGTGAGGTCGTCGAGCTGGAGGACGAGGAGGAGCTCGAGGAGGCCATCGAGACGGTCGAGGCCGCCGAGGGCACCACCGAGGCCGCTGACGAGGAGAAGACCGAGGCCTGAGCCTCGCGCTGAACCCGTGCGACGGGCTCCGGACGCTCAGCGTCCGGAGCCCGTCGTCGTCTCGCCGCGGAGTCCCGCGCAGCCGGCCCCGAGCTCCCCGCCCGGCGCCGCGGAACCCTTGTGCGCACTGCCCAGCTTGCGCTCCCAGCGAACAGTTGCGGAAGCGGGATGGCGTTGTCCTACCTGCGCGTTAGGGTCCATGAATAGGAAGGGTGGGGAGTCCCCGCCCGCCCGGTACGAAGACGCTGAGACGGCCGGAGCCGTCAGAGACGAGCAGGTGGATACGTGACGAATCTGATGCCTTACGCCGCCGGAGAGCCGTCCCTCGGTGGTGGCCTCGGCGACCAGGTCTACAGCCGACTGCTCGGCGAGCGCATCATCTTCCTCGGTCAGCAGGTCGACGATGACATCGCCAACAAGATCACGGCGCAGCTGCTTCTCCTTGCCGCCGAACCCGACAAGGACATCTACCTCTACATCAACAGCCCCGGCGGCTCGGTGACCGCAGGCATGGCGGTCTACGACACCATGCAGTACATCCCGAACGACGTGGTCACCATCGGTATGGGCATGGCGGCCTCGATGGGCCAGTTCCTGCTGACCGGTGGCACTGCGGGCAAGCGCTTCGCGCTCCCGAACACCGACATCCTCATGCACCAGGGTTCGGCCGGCATCGGCGGTACCGCCTCGGACATCAAGATCCAGGCGCAGTACCTGCTCCGTACGAAGCAGCGGATGGCGGAGATCACCGCCCGTCACTCCGGCCAGACCGTGGAGACGATCATCCGCGACGGCGACCGCGACCGCTGGTACACGGCGGAGGAGGCCGTGGAGTACGGGCTGATCGACGAGATCATCTCCGCCGCATCGGGCGTTCCGGGCGGCGGCGGCACCGGGGCCTGAGCCCCTCTGCCCGCCCAGCCCACAGCCCACAGCCCTCAGAACGCCACCAGGATGGTGAACACCGACATGAGCAACTACCCCGGCCTCCCCGGCGCCTCCGCCAGCGGCCTCTACACCGGCCCGCAGGTGGACAACCGCTACATCGTTCCGCGCTTCGTGGAGCGCACCTCGCAGGGTGTGCGCGAGTACGACCCGTACGCGAAGCTCTTCGAGGAGCGCGTGATCTTCCTCGGCGTGCAGATCGACGACGCGTCCGCCAACGACGTCATGGCGCAGCTGCTGTGCCTTGAGTCGATGGACCCGGACCGTGACATCTCGATCTACATCAACAGCCCCGGTGGCTCGTTCACCGCACTCACCGCGATCTACGACACCATGCAGTTCGTGAAGCCGGACATCCAGACGGTCTGCATGGGCCAGGCGGCCTCCGCCGCCGCGGTCCTGCTCGCCGCCGGCACGCCCGGCAAGCGCATGGCGCTCCCCAACGCCCGTGTGCTGATCCACCAGCCGTCCTCGCAGACCGGCCGCGAGCAGCTCTCCGACCTGGAGATCGCCGCCAAGGAGATCCTGCGGATGCGCACCCAGCTGGAGGAGATGCTGGCCAAGCACTCCACCACGCCGCTGGAGAAGATCCGCGACGACATCGAGCGCGACAAGATCCTGACCGCCGAGGACGCCCTCGCCTACGGTCTCGTCGACCAGATCGTCTCCACCCGCAAGAGTGCGGCCGGAGCGATGGCCTGACGTCGCCCTTTGCCCCTTGGTGCGGTGGTTTCAGACGGTCGCGACCGTGTGAACCGTGCCAAGGGGGGCCCGAACGGGGGGCCGGGCAAGGTACCGTCGGATAGAGGCACCAGGAGCCGCTGAACCAAGCTGCTCCCAGGCGAAGGGGAAGCACCTCGTGGCACGCATCGGTGATGGCGGCGACCTGCTCAAGTGCTCGTTCTGCGGAAAGAGCCAGAAGCAGGTGAAGAAGCTCATCGCGGGACCCGGTGTGTACATCTGCGACGAGTGCATCGATCTCTGCAACGAGATCATCGAGGAGGAGCTCGCGGAGACCTCCGAGGTGCGGTGGGAGGAACTCCCCAAGCCGCGCGAGATCTACGAGTTCCTCGAGGGGTACGTCGTCGGTCAGGAGCCCGCGAAGAAGGCCCTCTCGGTCGCTGTGTACAACCACTACAAGCGGGTCCAGGCGGGCGAGAACGGCGGCGCGCAGGGCCGGGACGACGCCATCGAGCTGGCGAAGTCCAACATCCTGCTGCTGGGCCCCACGGGTTCCGGCAAGACGCTGCTCGCGCAGACGCTGGCCCGCATGCTCAACGTCCCGTTCGCCATCGCCGACGCGACGGCGCTGACGGAGGCCGGCTATGTCGGCGAGGACGTCGAGAACATCCTGCTGAAGCTGATCCAGGCCGCGGACTACGACGTCAAGAAGGCCGAGACCGGGATCATCTACATCGACGAGATCGACAAGGTCGCCCGCAAGAGCGAGAACCCGTCGATCACCCGCGATGTCTCAGGCGAGGGCGTCCAGCAGGCGCTGCTGAAGATCCTGGAGGGCACCACCGCCTCCGTACCGCCGCAGGGCGGCCGGAAGCACCCGCACCAGGAGTTCATCCAGATCGACACGACGAACGTGCTGTTCATCGTGGGCGGTGCGTTCGCCGGTCTGGAGCGGATCATCGAGTCCCGGGCGGGTGCCAAGGGCATCGGCTTCGGTGCGACGATCCGTTCCAAGCGCGAGATCGAGGCGAGCGACCAGTTCCAGGAGGTCATGCCGGAGGACCTGGTGAAGTTCGGGATGATCCCCGAGTTCATCGGCCGCCTCCCCGTACTGACCTCGGTCCACAACCTGGACCGCGAGGCGCTGCTGCAGATCCTCGTCGAACCGCGCAACGCACTGGTGAAGCAGTACCAGCGTCTCTTCGAACTCGACGGTGTGGAACTGGACTTCGACCGCCCGGCGCTGGAGGCCATCGCCGACCAGGCGATCCTGCGCGGCACCGGCGCGCGCGGTCTGCGCGCCATCATGGAAGAGGTCCTCCAGTCCGTGATGTACGAGGTGCCGTCCCGCAAGGACGTCGCCCGCGTCGTCATCACGGCGGACGTGGTCCGCAACAACGTCAACCCGACGCTGGTCCCGCGCGAGCCGCGCACGATCGGCAAGAACGACGGTGGCCGCCACGAGAAGTCCGCGTAGCGGTCGCGGTAGCACGACGTACACGAAGGGGCGCCCGGCCAGTAACTGGCCGGGCGCCCCTTCCGCTGTACCGAGTGCTCAGATCTTGGTGCGGGACGTGTTGTAGAGCTTGGCGGCCAGGGCGGCCACGTCTTCCTGGGACATGCCCTTGCCCGCCATGGAGAGCGCCACGTCGACGCCCTGGACGACGCCGACCGTGCTGTAGTCGGCCCAGACGCAGATGGGGAACTCGAACTCCTTGGGGCCCTTCGCGGGCGTGCCGTCGCCGTTCTTGTTGATCACCTTCATGTTCTGGCACTTCATCAGCGCGCCATCGAACCCGGCAGGTGTGACGGCGTTGGGGCTGCCGACGAGCTCGGCGCCCATGCCCTCGTCGCCCTTCTTGAAGTCCGACTCCGCGTTGTTGAAGGAGTTGTCGATGACCTTCGCCGGGTCGGTGACATCGCCCCAGATACCCGAAAGGGTCACGGACTTGACGGCGAGCGGATTGTCCTCGGAGCCGGTCTGGTACACCGCGCCCGCCTGCTGGGGATTCTTGATCCCCAGGCCCTCGGCCTTGGCCTTCTCGGTGCCGGTCAACGGACCCGGTGACTGGGAAGCACCGGTGTCCTTCTTCTTGTAGCCGTCCAGCGTGGCGGCCGGCGTCAGCTTGTAGCCCTTCGTGCTGTCTGCGACGTCGCTGTTGCTGGCCCCGCCCGACGTCAGGAAGTACGCCCCGCCCGCGATGACCGCCAGCGCCACGACGGCGCCGCCGATGATCAGCCCGGTCTTCTTCTTCGGAGGGGCCGGAGGCATCGGCACCTGGCCGCCGTAGGGAGCCTGGCCGTACGGCGCCTGACCGTAAGGGGCCTGGGGCTGCTGGCCGTACGGGCCCGGCTGCTGGGCCTGCGGGTAGCCGTAGCCCGGCTGGGGCTGCTGCGGAACACCCTGGGGGGCCTGCTGCGGATATCCGTGACCCGGCTGACCGCCCTGCGGCGGCTGGGCGCCGTACGGGCCCGGCTGCTGGCCGTAGGGTCCGGGCTGGCCCTGCGGCGGCTGGCCACCGTACGGGCCCGGCTGGTTGTAGCTCATCTGCGCTGTCCCCTCCAGAATGCTTATGCGTTCCGAACATCCTGGCGGAAGCCCCGCTGACATGGGGTACCGAGAGCCACAGTGTTACTGAACAAACCGGTTTCAGTGCAGGACTGTGACGGCCCTAAACTGTCCCCCGTGACCGAGAACCCTCAGCAGCAGACAGCCAGCAACCCCGAACTGCCGACCCAGTACGCGCCGGCCGAAGTAGAGGGGAAGCTGTATGAGCGCTGGGTAGAACGCGGGTACTTCGAAGCGGACGAGCACAGCGACAAGCCCCCGTACAGCATCGTCATCCCGCCGCCGAACGTCACCGGGTCCCTGCACCTCGGGCACGCCTTCGAGCACACGCTGATCGACGCCCTCGTCCGCCGCAAGCGCATGCAGGGTTACGAGGCGCTGTACCAGCCGGGCATGGACCACGCCGGCATCGCCACCCAGAACGTCGTCGAGCGCGAGCTCGGCAAGGAGGGCAAGTCCCGCCACGACCTGGGCCGTGAGGCCTTCGTCGAGCGCGTCTGGCAGTGGAAGAACGAGTCCGGCGGCCAGATCTCCGGACAGATGCGCCGCCTCGGCGAGGGCGTCGCCTGGTCCCGTGAGCGCTTCACCATGGACGAGGGTCTCTCCACCGCCGTCCAGACCGTCTTCAAGAAGATGTACGACGACGGGCTGATCTATCGCGCCGAACGCATCATCAACTGGTGCCCCCGGTGTCTGACCGCGATCTCCGACATCGAGGTCGAGTACCAGGACGACGACGGCGAGCTCGTCTCCATGAAGTACGGCGACGGTGACGCGACCATCGTCGTCGCCACCACCCGCGCCGAGACGATGCTCGGTGACACCGCCGTCGCCGTCCACCCCGACGACGAGCGCTACAAGCACCTCGTCGGCACGCACATCAGGCTGCCGCTCACCGAACGTACGATCCCCGTCGTCGCCGACCACCATGTCGACCCGGAGTTCGGCACGGGCGCCGTCAAGGTGACGCCCGCGCACGACCCGAACGACTTCGAGATCGGCAAGCGCCACGACCTGCCGTTCCTCACGGTCATGGACGAGCGCGCCGTCATCACGGTCCCCGGCCCCTTCGAGGGACTCGACCGCCTCGAGGCCCGCTCCGCCATCGTCGCCGCGCTGCGCGCCGAGGGCCGGATCGTCACCGAGAAGCGTCCGTACCTCCACTCCGTCGGCCACTGCTCGCGCTGCAAGACCACCATCGAGCCCCGGCTTTCGCTCCAGTGGTGGGTCAAGGTCGCCCCGCTCGCCAAGGCGGCCGGTGACGCCGTCCGCGACGGCAAGGTCAAGATCCACCCGCAGGAGATGGAGAAGCGGTACTTCGACTGGGTCGACAACCTCCACGACTGGACGATCTCGCGCCAGCTCTGGTGGGGTCACCGCATCCCCGTCTGGTACGGCCCGAATGGCGAGGTCGTCTGCGTCGGACCGGACGACGAGGCCCCCACGGGCGAGGGCTGGACGCAGGACAACGACGTCCTGGACACCTGGTTCTCCTCCGGCCTCTGGCCGTTCTCCACGCTCGGCTGGCCGGAGCAGACCGACAGCCTTGCGAAGTTCTATCCGAACTCCGTCCTCGTCACCGGCTACGACATTCTCTTCTTCTGGGTCGCCCGGATGATGATGTTCGGTCTGTACGTCAACGACGGCACCCCGCCGTTCGAGACCATCGTCCTGCACGGCATGGTCCGCGACGAGAACGGCAAGAAGATGTCGAAGTCGTTCGGCAACGTCGTCAACCCGCTCGACTGGATGGACAAGTACGGCTCGGACGCCCTGCGGTTCACCCTGGCGCGCGGTGCCAACCCGGGCACCGACGTCCCGATCGGCGAGGACTGGGTCCAGGGCTCCCGCAACTTCGCCAACAAGATCTGGAACGCCACGCGCTTCGCGCTGATGAACGGCGCCACGATCGAGGGCGAGCTGCCCGACCCGTCGCAGATGTCCGCGACGGACCGCTGGATCCTGTCGAAGCTCAACAAGACCGTCGCCGAAGTGGACGCGTTCTACGACGACTTCCAGTTCTCCAAGCTCAGTGAGGCGCTCTTCCACTTCGCGTGGGACGAGGTCTTCGACTGGTACGTCGAGCTGTCGAAGACCACCTTCTTCGCGGGCGGCGAGCAGGCGAAGGTCTCCGGCCGGGTCCTCGGCGAGGTCCTCGACGTCATGCTGCGGCTCCTGCACCCGGTCGTTCCGTTCGTCACCGAGACGCTCTGGACCACGCTGACCGGCCGCGAGTCCGTCGTCATCGCCGAATGGCCGAAGGACTCCGGCTTCCGCGACGCGGCCGCCGAGCAGGAGATCGAGCTCGTCCAGCAGGTCGTCACCGAGGTTCGCCGGTTCCGCTCCGACCAGGGTCTCCAGCCCGGCCAGAAGGTCCCGGCCGAGCTCACCCTGACCGGCACGGCGCTCGCCCCGCACGAGGCGGCCATCCGCCAGCTGCTGCGCCTGCAGCCCGCCGGTGACGGCTTCCACGCCACCGCGTCGCTGCCGGTCGCGGGCGCCACCGTCGCCCTCGACCTGTCCGGCACCATCGACGTGGAGGCCGAGCGCAAGCGCCTGACGAAGGACCTGGGCGCCGCCGAGAAGGAGAAGGCCCAGGCGGGCGCCAAGCTCGGCAACGAGGCTTTCCTGGCCAAGGCGCCGGACAACGTGGTCGACAAGATCCGTACCCGGCTCGCCAAGGCCGACGCGGACATCGCGCGGATCACCGCTCAGCTGGCGAATCTGCCGCAGAGCTGATGATCTGAGCGCGAAGCCCCCGTGCCCCTGACCGACCAGGGACACGGGGGCTTCGCCGTACCCGTTCCGGCACCCGCGTCGCCGCCGGGTCCGCGGCAGCGGCTCGTACAGCTTGTACGGCGTGCCAGGTGTCGGTGTCAGGCAGTCGGTCCGCCCCGGCACCCGGCGCGCGCACCGTTCGATCGGGACCGTGGGGCACCTGGACCACCATGCGCCCCATGGGCGCGTTGTGCCGACAGCCGCCCGGGCGGGCGATTCGTGACCGTCGCCGGGCCCCGCGCCGGATGTCCGTCCCGATCCGTAGACTGGGACCCGTGAGTGAGCCCCGCCCTTCAGACCGGCACGACGCGTCCGAGTCCGACGACACCTTCGCGGAGATCGTCGACGAAGCGACCCAACGCGACCCCGACCTGGCGGTGATCGAGGCCGGCAGCCGCACCCTGCGCACGGCCTCGGGACCGGTCCCGGGTGACGAGGTCCCCGCCCGACCCGCCGACCCGGAGGTGGACAAGGCGCTGCGCGCGGTGGAGCAGGAGCTCGCCGGCCGCTGGGGCGAGACGAAGCTCGAACCGTCCGTGTCGCGGATCGCCGCGCTGATGGACGTGCTCGGCGAGCCGCAGCGCGCGTACCCGTCGATCCACATCACCGGCACCAATGGCAAGACCAGCACCGCCCGCATGATCGAGGCCCTGCTCGGCGCCTTCGACCTGCGCACCGGCCGCTACACCTCGCCGCACGTCCAGTCGATCACGGAGCGGATCAGCCTGGACGGTTCGCCGATGGACCCGGAGCGGTTCATCGAGACGTACAACGACATCAAGCCGTACGTCGAGATGGTCGACGCCCGGCAGCCCTACCGGCTCTCCTTCTTCGAGGTGCTGACCGGCATGGCGTACGCGGCCTTCGCCGACGCTCCGGTCGATGTCGCGGTCGTCGAGGTCGGCATGGGCGGCAGCTGGGACGCGACGAACGTGATCGACTCCTCGGTCGCCGTCGTCACCCCCATCTCGCTGGACCACACCGACCGGCTCGGCTCCACACCCGCCGAGATCGCCGGTGAGAAGTCCGGGGTCATCAAGCAGGACGCCACCGTCATCCTGGCCCAGCAGCCGATCGAGGCTGCGCAGGTCATGCTGAAGAAGGCCGTCGAGGTCGACGCCACGGTCGCCCGCGAGGGCATGGAGTTCGGCGTCGTCTCCCGTGAGATCGCGGTCGGCGGCCAGCTTCTGACGCTGCGCGGCCTCGGGGGTGCGGCCACCGAGTACACAGAGGTCTTCCTCCCGCTGTACGGCGCCCACCAGGCGCACAACGCGGCGGTGGCGCTCGCCGCGGTCGAGGCGTTCTTCGGTATCGGTGCCGAGCGGCCCGGCTCGCTCGACATCGACACGATCCGCCGGGCCTTCGCCTCGGTCCGCTCGCCGGGCCGCCTCGAAGTCGTCCGGAGCAGCCCGACCGTCGTCCTGGACGCGGCCCACAACCCGGCGGGCGCCCTCGCCACTGCCGACGGGCTGTCCGAGGCGTTTGGCTTCTCGCGGCTGATCGGCGTGGTCGGCGCCAGCGACGACAAGGATGTCCGGGGGCTCCTCGAAGCCTTCGAGCCGATCTTCGCCGAGGTCGTCGTCACCCAGAACTCCAGCGGGCGCGCGATGGACGCCGACGAGCTGGCCGCCGTCGCGGTCGAGGTCTTCGGCGGCGACCGCGTCCAGGTCGAGCCGCGCCTCGACGACGCACTGGAGGCGGCGATCACCCTCGCCGAGGAGGAGGACGAGTACGCGGGCGCCGGCGTCCTGGTGACCGGCTCCGTGATCACGGTCGGCGAGGCCCGGCTGCTTCTGGGAAGGCACTGACCCTGTGCGTACGCTCTGCGCGTCGACGCTGATCGGCGAACTCTTCGTCATCGGTTTCGCCGGACTCGTCGCGATGAAGTCCGACGACCTGTCGAACACCACTGTCTGGACGGTCTGCGGCATCGGCATGCTGCTCTCCGTCCTGCTCTGCGGCATGATCACCCGCCCCGGCGGCACGGCGCTCGGCTGGGCGCTGCAGGTCGCACTGGTCGCCAGCGGGTTCGTCGTCCCGATGATGTTCATCCTGGGGCTGGTCTTCGGCGGACTGTGGTGGGCCTCGGTGCACTACGGTCGCAAGATTGACGAGGCGAAGGCCCGCTGGGCGGCTCAGGCGGCGACCGAAGCCCCGTCCGGTGGCTGAAGCCCGAGGCCGGGCACGGCGGGCAAACCCGGCCGTCGGCCCGTCTCCGTACCCCTGTAACCTCGCCTCACCGCACCCGTATGCCTCAAGGAGCCGCACATGACTCAGCGCACCCTCGTCCTTCTCAAGCCCGACGCCGTCAGGCGTGGGCTGATCGGCGAGATCGTCGGCCGGATCGAGCGCAAGGCCGGCTGGCAGGTCACCGCGCTGGAGCTGCGCACGCTCGACCGTGCGACCCTGGAGCAGCACTACGCCGAGCACGTCGGCCGCCCGTTCTACGAGCCGCTCGTCGAGTTCATGCAGTCCGGCCCCGTCGTCGTCCTGGTCGCCGAGGGCGAGCGGGTCATCGAGGGCGTCCGCTCCCTGGCCGGCCCGACCGACCCGATCGCCGCCGCGCCCGGCTCGATCCGTGGCGACTTCGGCACGATCACCCGTGAGAACCTCATCCACGCCTCGGACTCCGAGGAGTCCGCTGAGCGAGAGCTGAAGCTGTTCTTTCCGGGACTTTCCTGACCTCGGATCAGCCAAACAGCGCTCATGAGCCGGGGCGACCGAAGTAATTCGGTCGCCCTTCGGCATACGGTCCCCGATCGCGGGAACGCATCCCTCCGACGTAACGTCACCATGAGTGGAACGGCCACCCGTTCCGCCCACAATGGCGAAGGACCCTCGCGCGGTGTCCGTGCATACGGCACTACGATGGAATCTTCCACGCCCGCAGCGCTCACCTCGCCTACCAGAACAAGCCATATCTGCTTCTTGGGAAGGCCCGACGCATCCTCATGGGGAACAAGGGGAACTCAATGTCGTTCATCGGCCGTGACATGGCTATCGACCTCGGGACTGCCAACACGCTGGTGTACGTCAGGGGGCGCGGCATCGTTCTGAACGAGCCGTCCGTCGTGGCCATCAACACCAATACCGGGGGCATCCTGGCAGTCGGTTCCGAGGCCAAGAAGATGATCGGGCGTACACCGGGCAACATCGTTGCCGTACGCCCCCTGAAGGACGGCGTGATCGCCGACTTCGAGATCACGGAGCGGATGCTCCGCTACTTCATCCTGAAGATTCACAAGCGCCGCTACCTGGCCCGCCCGCGAGTCGTCGTCTGCGTGCCGTCGGGCATCACCGGGGTGGAGCGACGCGCCGTCATCGAGGCGTCGACGCAGGCCGGCGCGCGTCAGGTGCACATCATCGAGGAGCCCATGGCCGCGGCCATCGGCTCCGGGCTTCCGGTCCACGAGGCCACCGGCAACATGGTCGTCGACATCGGCGGCGGCACCACCGAGGTCGCCGTGATCTCGCTCGGCGGAATCGTCACTGCCCAGTCGATCCGGGTCGCCGGTGACGAGCTGGACAACGCGATCATTCAGCACATCAAGAAGGAGTACTCCCTCCTCCTCGGTGAGCGCACCGCTGAACAGATCAAGATCACGATCGGCTCGGCGTACGACATGGACAAGGACGAGCACACCGAGATCCGCGGTCGCGACCTGGTCTCCGGACTGCCCAAGACGGTCGTCGTCTCCGCCGCGGAGGTCCGCAAGGCCATCGAGGAACCGGTCAACGCGATCGTCGACGCGGTGAAGACCACGCTCGACAAGTGCCCGCCGGAACTCTCCGGTGACGTCATGGACCGCGGCATCGTCCTCACCGGCGGCGGCGCGCTCCTGCGCGGACTGGACGAGCGGCTGCGTCGCGAGACCGGCATGCCGATCCACATCGCCGAGGATCCGCTGGACTCGGTGGCGCTCGGATCCGGCAAGTGTGTCGAGGAGTTCGAGGCGCTCCAGCAGGTGCTGGACGCCCAGCCCCGCCGATAGCACAGGGAACGACAACACAGCGGTCCGCCGTACGGGCGCTGCCGCCCCGTACGGCGGATCGTTGATATACAGGCACGAACATTCCGACGAGGAAGGCACGGCCGCCGCACGTGAGGGACACACGAGAGAGCCGGCTGCTCCTGGTGCTGCTGATCGCCATCGCATTCGCACTGATCACGGTGGACATCCGCGGCGGCGAGGAGTCACCGGTGGACGGCGCCCGGCGGGCCGCCGCAACGGCCTTCGGGCCGGTCGAGAGCGGCGTTGCGGCAGCCGTCGACCCGGTGGGCAACGCCATAGGGGCGATCCGCGACTCCGGTGAACGGCACAACCGGATCGCCGCCCTGGAACAGCAGAACGCCGCGCTGAAGACGAGGCTGGGCAGCGACGACCGCAACCGCAGCCGGGTCCGCGAACTCGACAAGTTGCTGAAGAAGTCCGCCGTTGGGCAGTACGGCATCAAGGCCGCCGAGGTCATCGCCATAGGAGCGGCCCAGGGCTTCTCCTGGACCGTCACCATCGACGCGGGCTCCAACGACGGCCTGGGGCGCGACATGACCGTCATCAACGGCGACGGACTCGTCGGCCGCGTCACCACCGTCGGCCCGGACACCGCGACGGTGCTCCTCGCCAACGATCCCGACTTCACCGTCGGCACCCGGATGGAGAAGACCGACGAACTCGGCTTCGCCACCGGCCAGGGCGACCGCCCGCTCTCCGTCCAGTTCCTCAACGGCAGGGCCAAGGTGAAGAAGGGCGACCGGCTGGTCACCTTCGGCTCCAGCAGGAACAAGCCGTTCGTGCCCGGAGTCCCGGTCGGCGAGGTGGTCCGCGTCGACCCGTCCGGCGGCGACCTCACCCGTACCGTCTATGTCCGCCCGTACGTCGGCTTCACCCGCCTCGACATCGTCGGCGTAGTCGTCCAGGCACCGCGCGAGGACCCGCGCGACATGGTCCTGCCGAAACAGCCCGCCAAACCGAAACCCACCCCGACCCCGACGGTCACCGTCACCATCTCGCCCAACGGTGACATCGTCGACACCAACGGCAAGGTCGTGGGGAACGTCAACGGGACCCCGAGCGGCAGCCCCAGTGGGAGTCCCGGCCCCACCGGCAACGCGGTCAACGAGCAGAGGTAGAGCTGATCCCCATGCGCTTCAACCGGACTCTGCTCTCCACCGCTCTGGTCGTGATCGCCCTGGTCGTCCAGATCTCCGTACTCGCGCGCCTCCAACTCCCCGGCGCCGTCCCCGACTTGCTGCTCCTCGTCGTCGTCGGCCTCTCCCTGGTGTACGGGCATGTGGCCGGCGCCCTGATCGGCTTCGGCGCGGGGCTCCTCACCGACCTGGCGCCGCCCGCCGACCACGCCGCCGGGCGCTATGCCATGGTCCTGTGCATCATCGGCTACCTCGCCGGACTCGCCCGGCCGGAGAACGGCCGGCTCACGTCCGCGTTCGTCCCGATGGCCGTGGTCGTGGCCGCCGCGATCGGATCCACGCTGCTGTACGCGGGCGTCGGCGCCCTCGTCGGGGACACCGCAGCCCGTCATGTCGGCCTGGGCAGCCTGCTGTTCACCGCCACCGTCTACGATCTGCTGCTCGCGCCGTTCACCGTTCCACTGATCATGGCGCTCGCCAGACGCACCGAGAACGACCCGCTCTCCGAATCCTCCGGCGGCGACGTGGCCTCGGGCTGGCTCTCCTCCGGCACCGGACTCAGGATCGGCAGCCAGCGCGGCGGACTGCGTGTGAAGGTCGCCCGCAACCGGGCGGCACGGGCCGGACGGATCAAGGGAGTCAAGCGACTGTGAGGCTGTATCTCCCGGGGGGCACCCCCCGGACACCCGGCCCGACCACCGGGGGCGCCCTGTGAGCAACATTCCGGAGACGGGCCGGACCCAGCGGGTCCAGATCAGGCTCATCGTCATCCAAGTCCTCGTCTTCTCCCTGCTGCTGACACTCGGTGGCCGCCTCTGGTACCTCCAGATCCGCAACGGCCAGGAATACACCGACGAGGCGAAGAGCAACCACGTCCAGCAGGTCGTCCAGCCCGCCGTCCGCGGCTCCATCCTCGACGCCCGCGGCGTGCCCCTCGCCGACAACGAGACCCGCCTCGTCGTCTCCGCCAGCCGCACCGAGCTGCTGAAGATGGACGACGACGGCAAGGGCGTTCTGACCCGGCTCGCCGATGTGCTCGGCATGAAGCCGAAGGACGTCTTCGACAAGATCCGGCTCTGCGACGCGAAGACGCCGCAGCCCTGCTGGAACGGCTCGCCGTACCAGCCGATCCCGGTCACCGACGAGGCCACCACCCAGCAGGCGCTGCAGATCCGCGAACGCGCCGAGGACTTCCCCGGCATCACCGCCGAACCCACCGCCGTACGCCGCTACGCCGCACCCGGCAAGGCCAACACCGCCCAGGTCCTCGGCTACCTCTCGCCCGTCACCGACGAAGAGATCACCAAGGCCAAGGACACCGACTCGCCGTACCTCCGCTCCGACCAGGTCGGCCGCTCCGGCCTGGAGCGTACGTACGACAAGGAACTGCGCGGCAAGGCCGGCGTCACCCGCTACGAGGTCGACAACCTCGGCCGGGTCATCGGCCAGGCGAAGGACGACAAGGCCGAGCCCGGATCGAGCGTCGTCACCTCCATCGACGCCCGGGTCCAGGCGGTCGCGGAGTACGAGCTGAACGAGGCCATGAAGACGGCCCGCAAGTCCTTCGACAAGAACACCAACCAGAACTACAAGGCCGACTCCGGCGCCGTCGTCGTCATGGAGGCCAAGACCGGCCGAGTCGTCGCGATGGCGTCCAACCCCGACTACGACCCCAACGCCTGGGTCGGCGGCATCTCGGGCAAGGACTACGCCCGGATGACCAGCAAGAAGTCCGACTATCCGCTGCTCAACCGGGCCATCCAGGGCCAGGCCGCACCGGGCTCGATCTTCAAGGTCGTCTCGACCGCCGCCTCCGTCAATGCGGGCTACCCGTTCGACGGTCACTACACCTGCGGCAGCTCGTACACCGCCGACGGCAATGTCTACAAGAACTTCGAATCGGCGAGCCACGGCGCGATCACCCTGGGCCAGGCGCTCGAGGTTTCCTGCGACACCGTCTTCTACGCCCTCGGCCACCAGCAGTGGCAGAAGGACGGCGGGCTGAAGCCCAAGAAGAACGCCAAGGACTGGTTTTTCAAGACCGCCCACCAGTTCGGCCTCGGCAAGGAGACCGGCATCGACCTCCCCAACGAGGTCACCGGCCGCGTCCCCGACCGCCAGTGGAAGAAGGACTTCTGGAAGGCCAACAAGGGCGTCTGGTGCGAACAGGCCAAGAAATGGCCCAAGAAGAAGGACTTCGTCACCGTGCTCGCCCACGAGAACTGCCTCGAGGGCATGAAGCTGCACGCCTATGACGCGATCAACTACTCGATCGGCCAGGGCGACACCCTCGTCACCCCGATCCAGATGGCAACCATCTACGCCGCGATCAGCAACGGCGGCACGCTCTACGACCCGACCGTCGGCAAGGCGATCGTCAGCCCCGACGGCAAGCACGTCCGCATGGTCGAGCCCCGTGCGCACGGCAAGCTGCCGGCCAGCGCCAAGACCCTGAAGCAGATGGAGGGGGCGCTGGCGGGCGTCGCGACCCGCGGTACCGCCGCCTGGCGATTCGGCGGCTGGCCGCAGGACAAGATCCCGATGCACGCCAAGACGGGCACGGCCGAGGTCTACGGCAAGCAGACGACCTCCTGGTTCGCCACGTACACCAAGGACTACTCGATCGTCATGACGATCTCCCAGGGTGGTACGGGCTCCGGCGCCTCCGGGCCCGCCGTCCGCAACATCTACGACGCGCTCTACGGACTCGACGACTCCGGCAAGCAGGACCTCAAGAAGGCGCTGCTGCCCACCCCGCAGAAGTCCCTGCCCAGGATCCAGCACGACGGCACGATCGACGCCCCGACGGTCAAGCCGTACGACCCGAACTCGCAGAAGGTCCCGGAGGAGCAGACACTCGCCGCGGTGCTCGGGAGGCGCGACTGATGGCCGGCTTCTCCATCTCCCGGTACGCCCCCGACCGCGGCGTCTGGGGCAGACTCACCGCCCGCGACTCCCTCGTACGACGGCTCGACTGGCCGATGCTCGGCTCCGCGATCGTGCTCTCCCTCATCGGCTCCGTCCTCGTCTACTCGGCGACCCGCGGCCGGGTCCTGCTCAACCACGGCGACCCGTACTACTTCCTCCTGCGGCACGCCCTCAACACCGGCATCGGCTTCGCCCTGATGGTCGGCACGATCTGGCTCGGCCACCGCACCCTGCGGGGCGCCGTCCCGATCCTCTACGGCCTCTCGGTGCTCCTGGTCCTCACGGTCCTCACCCCGCTCGGTGCCACTGTCAACGGCGCCCACGCCTGGATCATCATCGGCGGCGGCTTCTCGCTCCAGCCCTCCGAGTTCACCAAGATCACCATCATTCTGGGCATGGCGATGATCCTCGCCGCCCGTGTCGACGCGGGCGACCAGCTGCACCCCGACCATCGGACCGTCGCCAAGGCACTCGGTCTCGCGCTCCTCCCGATGGTGATCGTCATGGGGATGCCGGACCTCGGCTCCGTGATGGTCATGGCTGTCATCGTGCTCGGCGTGCTCCTGGCCTCCGGGGCGTCGAACCGCTGGATCTTCGGCCTCCTCGGCGCGGGCGTCGCCGGAGCCGTCGCTGTCTGGCAGCTCGGCCTGCTCGACGACTACCAGATCGCTCGCTTCGCCGCCTTCGCCAACCCGGCGCTCGACCCGGCGGGTGTCGGCTACAACACCAACCAGGCCCGCATCGCCATCGGCTCCGGCGGACTCACCGGTACCGGCCTCTTCCACGGCACCCAGACCACCGGCCAGTTCGTTCCCGAGCAGCAGACCGACTTCGTCTTCACCGTCGCGGGCGAGGAACTCGGCTTCCTCGGCGCCGGACTCATCCTCGTCCTCCTCGGCGTCGTCCTGTGGCGCGCCTGCCGGATCGCCCGCGAGACCACCGAGCTCTACGGCACGATCGTGGCCGCCGGAATCATCGCCTGGTTCGCCTTCCAGGCGTTCGAGAACATCGGGATGACGCTCGGCATCATGCCGGTCGCCGGACTCCCGCTGCCGTTCGTGTCGTACGGAGGGTCGTCGATGTTCGCCGTCTGGGTGGCCATCGGACTGCTTCAGTCGATCCGTGTGCAGCGGCCGATGTCGGCCTGAGCAGGCGAGGATCCGCCCGGCCCCCTGCCGGACGGGCGCAAACGCGTCTAGGGTCGGGTCATGGCGGACTCGAAGCGTGAGATCGAGCGGAAGTACGAAGCCACCGTCGACACCAGGCTCCCCGATCTGACCCGGGTGACCGGGGTCGCGGCCGTGGACCACCGCGGCCTCACGGAGCTGGACGCCGTCTACTACGACACCGAGGACCACCGGCTCGCGGCCGACGCACTCACCCTGCGCCGCCGCACCGGCGGCGCCGACGCCGGCTGGCACCTCAAATTCCCGGTCGCCTCCGGGATCCGCGACGAGATCCGGGCCCCGCTCTCCGACACCCTCCCGAACAGCCTCGCAGGGCTGCTGCGCTCCCGGGTCCGCGAGACGGAGCTCGTCCCCGTCGTGCGGCTGCTCTCCGCCCGGGACGTCCACCACCTGCTCGACGCCGACGGCGCGCTGCTCGCCGAACTCAGCGTCGACGAGGTCCGGGCCGAGCGGCTCACGGGCGGTAGCGGCACCGCCGCCTGGACCGAGATCGAGGTCGAACTCGCAGACGACGGCGACCCCGCCTTCCTCGACGCTGTCGAACGCCGACTGCGCAAGGGCGGCGTACGCCCGTCCGCATCGCCGTCCAAACTGGCCAGGGCTCTCGACGAGACTGCCCCGAAGAGGGAGCAGCACCCGAAGGGGAACGGCACGTCGCGGCCCCGGACCGCGGGCGACCACATCATGGCGTATGCACGAGACCAGATCACGGCGATCGTCGCCCTCGACCCCGCCGTACGCCGCGACCTGCCGGACTCCGTGCACCAGATGCGGGTCGCCACGCGCAGGCTGCGCAGCGTCTTCAGGACGTACGGGAAGATCCTGGACCGGACGGTCACCGATCCGGTCGGTGACGAGCTGAAGTGGCTGGCCGCCGAGCTCGGCATCGACCGGGACCAGGAGGTCCTCGACGAACGGCTGGGCACCCGGATCGCGGAACTGTCCCGCACCCTCGTCCTCGGGCCCGTCAGCAGCCGCCTGCGCATCTGGTCCGGCGCCCGCCGTTCGGATACCCGGCCCCGGACCGTCGGCGTACTCGACGGGAAGCGGTATCTGACGCTCCTCGACACCCTCGACGCGTTGCTTGCCGACCCGCCGCTCCTGCCCGCCGCGGACCGCAGCCCGCAGGACGCTCTGCCGCCCGCCGTCCTGAAGGACTACGCGCGTCTGGCCACCCGGATCGACCACGCCCTGGACCTTCCCGCGGGCCAGGGCCGGGACGTGGCGATGCACGGGGCCCGCAAGGCCGCCAAGCGGGCCAGGTACGCGGGGGAGGCGGCCACCCCCGCGCTGGGCAAGCCCGCCAAGAAGTTCGCCAAGCGGATGAAGGCCGTGCAGACCGTGCTCGGCGACCACCAGGACAGCGTCGTCGCCCGTGAAGCCCTGCGCGCCCTGGCCGCCCAGGCGCACGCGGCAGGGGAGTCCGCCTTCACCTGGGGTCTGCTGTACGGGCATGAGGAGGCGGCCGCGGCCGCCCGCGAACGGGAACTGCCCGGAGTGTGGGAGCGGGCCTCCCGGCCGAAATTGCGGTCGGCGCTGACAGGCTGAGTGCCGGGGTACGCTGGATGGTCCCCTCTGTCGGCTCTCGAAAGTTCGCGATGTCTGTCGATTCGGTCTTCCCACAGCTCGAAGCTCTGCTCCCGCATGTGCAGAAGCCCATCCAGTACGTCGGCGGTGAGCTCAACTCCACCGTCAAGCCGTGGGACGAATGCGACGTCCGCTGGGCGCTCATGTACCCGGACGCGTACGAGGTCGGGCTGCCCAACCAGGGCGTCATGATCCTGTACGAGGTGCTCAACGAGCGCCAGGGCGTCATGGCCGAGCGCACGTACAGCGTGTGGCCGGACCTCGAAGAGCTGATGCGCGAGCACAAGGTGCCCCAGTTCACCGTGGACAGCCACCGCCCGGTGAAGGCGTTCGACGTCTTCGGGCTGAGCTTCTCCACCGAGCTCGGCTACACCAACATGCTCACCGCGCTCGACCTCGCCGGCATCCCGCTGGACGCCAAGGACCGCGGTCTCGACGACCCGATCGTCCTGGCCGGCGGCCACGCCGCGTTCAATCCGGAGCCGATCGCGGAGTTCGTCGACTGCGCGGTCATCGGCGACGGCGAGCAGGCGGTCCTGGAGATCACCGAGATCGTCCGCGCCTGGAAGGCCGAGGGCCGGCCCGGCGGGCGCGAGGAGGTGCTGTTCCGCCTCGCGAGGACCGGTGGCGTCTACGTACCGCGGTTCTACGACGTCGAATACCTCCCGGACGGCCGCATCGGTCGCGTCGTCCCGAACAAGTCGGGCGTGCCGTGGCGCGTGTCCAAGCACACCGTCATGGACCTCGACGAGTGGCCGTACCCGAAGCAGCCCCTTGTCCCCCTCGCCGAGACCGTCCACGAGCGGATGTCCGTCGAGATCTTCCGCGGCTGCACCCGCGGTTGCCGTTTCTGCCAGGCCGGCATGATCACGCGC
Source organism: Streptomyces atratus (assembly GCF_040655115.1). Lineage (GTDB taxonomy): Bacteria > Actinomycetota > Actinomycetes > Streptomycetales > Streptomycetaceae > Streptomyces > Streptomyces atratus_D. Next base: position 37,253 of record NZ_JBFAJH010000020.1, read on the forward strand.
CCCGTGCGGGAGCGGAGCATCACCGGCATCGGCGACATGGTCGAGAAGGGTCTCAAGGCGACCGGCTTCGAAGAGGTCGGCCTGCTCTCGCTCTCCTCCGCGGACCACAGTGAGATCGGCGACATCGCCAAGGGGCTCGCGGACCGGTACACCGAGGACAAGATCGGTCTCTCGCTGCCCTCCACCCGCGTCGACGCGTTCAACGTCGACCTGGCCAACGAGCTGACCCGCAACGGACGCCGTTCCGGTCTCACCTTCGCCCCCGAGGGCGGCTCCGAGCGCATGCGCAAGGTCATCAACAAGATGGTCTCGGAAGAGGACCTCATCCGGACGGTCGCCACCGCGTACGGCAACGGCTGGCGCCAGGTGAAGCTGTACTTCATGTGCGGCCTGCCCACCGAGACCGACGAGGACGTCCTCCAGATCGGCGACATGGCGGTCAACGTCATCGCCAAGGGCCGCGAGGTCTCCGGTCAGAACGACATCCGCTGCACCGTCTCCATCGGCGGCTTCGTGCCCAAGCCGCACACCCCGTTCCAGTGGGCCCCGCAGCTGAGCGCCGAGGAGACCGACGCCCGGCTGGAGAAGCTGCGCGACAAGATCCGCGGCGACAAGAAGTACGGCCGCTCGATCGGCTTCCGCTACCACGACGGCAAGCCCGGCATCGTCGAGGGCCTGCTCTCGCGCGGCGACCGCCGTGTCGGCTCCGTCATCCGCGCCGTCTACGAGTCCGGCGGCCGCTTCGACGGCTGGCGCGAGCACTTCTCGTACGACCGCTGGATGGCGTGCGCCGAGAAGACGCTCCCCGAGTTCGGCGTGGACGTCGACTGGTACACCACCCGCGAGCGGACGTACGAGGAGGTCCTGCCCTGGGACCACCTGGACTCCGGTCTGGACAAGGACTGGCTCTGGGAGGACTGGCAGGACGCGCTCGACGAGACCGAGGTCGAGGACTGCCGCTGGACCCCGTGCTTCGACTGTGGCGTGTGCCCGCAGCTCGGTCTCGACATCCAGATCGGCCCCACGGGCAAGAAGCTGCTCCCGCTGACGGTCGTCAAGTAACACCGGACATCGCGTCACACAGGGCGCGTCACCGTTCGGGTGACAGCTCGATGACGAAGGCCCGGCCCGGGAAACCCTGGGCCGGGCCTTTCGCGTCCTGTCTCCCATGGACCAGGAGAAGCAGCCTCACGTGTACGGCAGGCATCAGGCACCCGCGCACTACGAAAACGGCGACGGCTGCCTGACCACGCTCATCAGGATTCCGGTACGGGTCGTGGTGCTGGTCGTCGTCCTGCCCGTACGGATGGTCTGGGACGTACTCGTCGCCACCGCACGCGCCGCCGACCGGGTCCTGCTGCGCCCCCTGGGACGGGCCCTGTCCTGGCTGGGCAGGGTGCTCGTGGTCGTCCCGCTGGTCCGGCTGTACGAGTCGGTCCTCACCCCGCTGGGGCACGGGCTGCGGTGGCTGGGTGCCGTGGTCGGGCAGGGGCTGCGGTGGCTGGGCGCGGCCGTCTTCGTGTGGCCGTGGGTGGCGCTGTGGCGGTATGTGGTCGTGCCCGTGGTCCGGTACGGGGTCGTGGCGCCGGTGGTCTGGTTGTACAGGTGGGTGCTCACCCCGTTCGGGCTCGGGCTGCGGTGGGTGTACCGCAAGCTGCTCACCCCCGCCGGACGGGGCCTCGCCACCGGCATCGGCTGGGTGCTCACCGCTGTCTTCGTGTGGCCGGTGGTCGGGGTGTGGCGGTACGTTCTGGTGCCGCTCGCGCTCGCCGTCAGCTGGCTGGTGGAGCACCTCGTCGTGGCCCCGCTGGCCTGGACGTACCGGGCGCTGCTCACCCCGCTCGGCCGCGGCATCGCCTGGCTGGCCGACGTGGTGGCGAGCGGTGTCGTCGCAGCCGCGCGGGGGCTGGGGGCGGTCGTCGGCCGGCTGGTCGGGATGCTGCTCGTCGCCCCCGTCGCCTGGCTGTACCGGCGGGTCCTCGCCCCGGTCGGCCGCGAGATCGCCGCCGCGATCGGCGTCGCCTGGCGTATCGCCGGACACATCTCGCGGGCCGTCGGCCGCGGCCTTGCCCGGCTGGCGTGGCATCTCATCGGCGCCCCGGTGGCCTGGGTGTACCGCACGGTGTGCACCCCGGTCGGCCATGTCGTGCGCGACGCGGTCTGGGCCCCCGCCAAGCGCGCCGCGGTCGAGGCGGGACGTGCGGCCCGCAGTGTGCTGCGCACCGCACGCGAGACCGTGCGGCAGGCCCGCCGCGACGCATGGCGCGCACTGGTCGGCGGGGGCCCGGTCCCCGAGCCCCGGGAACCGGTGCGCCCCCTTGCGCGTACTCTGGGTAGTACAACGACTGTGCCCAGCGCGGCGCCCGAACCCGAGATCTCCCTGCGTAAGCAGGGGTGAGCCGGACCGGACACCCCCGGGCCACCCGTATTTCGAGAGCGGCGTGCCACCGCGTCCGCTCCGCACCGAGGAGAAGAACCACTGGGCAAGCGACAGCCCGAAGGCCCGCCGCCCGCACCGGCAGTGCAGCGCATCCGACTGCGCTACACCAAGCGCGGCCGCCTCCGGTTCACCAGCCACCGCGACTTCCAGCGCGCGTTCGAGCGGGCGCTGCGCCGTGCCGAGGTGCCCATGGCCTACTCGGCGGGCTTCACCCCGCACCCCAAGGTTTCGTACGCCAATGCCGCACCCACCGGCACGGGCAGCGAGGCCGAATTCCTGGAGATCGCCCTCACCGAGCCGCGGGACCCCGACACGTTGCGCGCACTGCTCGACGCGTCGCTCCCGGACGGCCTCGACATCACCGACGCGGTGGAGGCCCGCACCTCGGGTCTCGCCGACCGGCTGACCGCCTCGGTGTGGGAGATGCGGCTCGAAGGGGTCCCCTTCGAGGACGCCGAGAAGGCCGTCGCCGGATTCCTCGGCGCCGAGACCGTCGAGGTCCAGCGCCGTACGAAGAACGGCATGCGGACCTTCGACGCCCGCGCTGCCGTCGCCGGCCTGGAGGCCGTCGATCCCGGCGCTGATAGGCCCGGGGACAAGCCCTGTGCGATACTGCGGCTGGTTGTTCGGCACGTGACACCTGCCGTGCGACCTGACGACGTCCTGTCCGGTCTCCGCGTTGTGGCCGACCTGGCGCCGCCGGTCCCCGCAGCGGTGACCAGGCTGGCGCAGGGGCTCTTCGACGAGGAGTCCGGCACGGTGACCGACCCGCTCGCGCCCGACCGCGAGGCAGCCCCGGCCGCGCAACCCACGGCCACCGGGACCGCCGTCGCGACGGCGCCGGAAGGTGCAGGTTCCGCGTAAGGCGGTCGTTGTAGCGCAGCCCTCGGGCTCGGGAGCCACCTGGGCCGGGCCGCGCGCTGACCCATAAGACTTTCGCCAGGCCGTACGTACATCGCGTACGGAACCGGCGAGCCAGACATTCAGCTCCTGTGCGGCGCCCGCGCCCCGGACGGCGGTACCGCGTTTCTCATGCGGACCGTGCCGGACCGGAATCAGGCGCGGCGCCCGGGAGCGTGACGGGAGAACTGCCCGCATGCTCGAACCGATCGAACCCGGTACGACCGGGAACGCCGAAGAGAACAACACCCCCGGCGACAAGCTGCCGCCGCGCCGCAGGCGCCGTGCGGCGTCCCGCCCGGCAGGCCCGCCGTCGGCGGGCGCCAAGGGCGCGGAAGCCGCCGAGGACGTCGCGCCGGCCATACCGGCCGTTGACGCCGAAGCGCCCGACATTGCCGCTGCCGCCGAGGCGGAGGCCGCGCCGCCGGCGCGTACCCGCCGCCGCGCGGTCCGCAAGGCGACCGCCCCCGCAGGCGCCCCGCAGGCCGCCGAGGTCGTCGAGGCCGTCGCGGTCGTCGAGGTGAAGGAGCCCGCGGAAGCCGTTGCTCCCGCCGAGACCGCCGAGGCGCCGCGTGCGCGTCGTCGGGCGACGCGCAAGGCGACCGCTCCCGCGGGTGCGCCGAAGACCGAGGAGGCCCCCGAGGCTGCTGTGCCCGCCGAGGCTGCAGAGCTCACTGAGGCCGCTCCGGCGCCACGTGCGCGTCGCCGCGCGACGCGCAAGGCCACGGCTCCGGCAGGTGCGCCGCAGGCTGCCGAAGCCGCTGAGGTCGTCGAGGCCGCGCCGGTCGTCGAGACCGCCGCTCCCATCGAGGCGCCCGTCGCCGAGCCCGTCGAGGCCGCCGCCCCGCGTGGCCGTACGCGCCGCCGTGCGTCCGCTCCGGCGGGTGCCCCGCAGCCCGTGTCGGGCGACACCACGAGCGCCGAGATCGTCGAGCCCGTGGCGGCCGCGGAGGCCGTGCAGGTCCCGGAAACGGCAGAGATTGCCGAGCCGGCTGCTCCGCGCGGCCGCCGTCGGGCGTCCCGCAAGGCCGCCTCGCCCGCGGGTGCCCCGCAGGTCGCCGAGATCGTCGAGCCTGTCGCGCCGGTGGAGGCCGTGGTCGAGACCGCTGCCGCCGAGGAGCCCGTCGCCGAGCCGGAGGAGGAGACCGAGGCCGCCGCGCCGCGTGGCCGTCAGCGCCGCCGGGCCACCGCCGCCGCAGGTCGGCCGGAGTTCACCGGCAAGGTCGAGGAGCCCGCAGGCAAGGGCCGTCGGGCGACGCGTCCCGCCGTGGCCGTCTTCCAGGCGCCGGTCTTCGCCGAGCCGATGTTCCAGACCCCGGAGACCGCCGCTGCCGCCGCGGCGGCAGCCGGTCCCGCCTCGCACTACGACGAGGCCGAGGAAGAGATCGAGACGGCTGAGGAGACCCCGTCGGCCGAAGAGGTGGCTCCCGCCGCCGAGGCCGCACCGCAGGCCGGTTCCCGGCGCCGTCGTCGCCGTCGCGGCGAGGCCGTCGAGACCGAGCCGGTCGCCGACCGGGCGCTCGCTCCCGCCGCCCCGGTGGAGGAGCACGCCGAGGACGAGTTCGAGGCGGAGGCCGAGGGCGAAGCCGAGCACGAGGGCGAGGAGGCGGACGAGTACGGGGACCGGCCGTCGCGCCGTCGCCGTCGCGGTGGCCGTCGCCGTCGCCGCGGTGAGCCCAGCGAGGCGGACGAAGCCGCGGAGCAGCACGCCGACGAGCACGCCGAAACGTCCGAGGACGAGCACGAGCGCGGTCACGAGGCCGACGAGGAGGAGGAAGAGGACCACGAGGCGGCCGCCTCCGGTTCCAGCAGCAGCCGTCGCCGTCGTCGCCGTCGCCGTCGCAGTGGTGACGTGTCGCCCGAGGCCGAGTCCGGCACGGACGACCCGGAGCGTACGGTCGTGAAGGTCCGCGAGCCGCGGGAACGGCGTGGGAAGGAAGCGGCCGAGCGCGAGCCCGGTACCGGCTTCGACGAGGTCCAGTCCATCAAGGGCTCGACCCGTATGGAGGCGAAGAAGCAGCGCCGCCGCGAGGGCCGCGAGCAGGGCCGCCGCCGTGTCCCGATCATCACCGAGGCGGAGTTCCTGGCCCGCCGAGAGGCAGTCGAGCGCGTGATGGTCGTCCGCCAGAACGGCGACCGCACCCAGATCGGCGTCCTCGAGGACAACGTGCTCGTCGAGCACTACGTCAACAAGGAGCAGGCCACCAGCTACGTCGGCAACGTCTACCTGGGCAAGGTGCAGAACGTACTGCCGTCCATGGAGGCCGCCTTCGTCGACATCGGCAAGGGACGCAACGCCGTCCTGTACGCCGGTGAGGTCAACTTCGAGGCACTCGGCATGGCCCACGGGCCGCGCCGGATCGAGACCGCGCTGAAGTCCGGCCAGTCCGTCCTCGTCCAGGTGACGAAGGACCCGATCGGCCACAAGGGTGCCCGCCTGACCAGTCAGGTCTCGCTGCCCGGCCGCTACCTGGTCTACGTGCCCGAGGGCTCCATGACCGGCATCAGCCGCAAGCTGCCCGACACCGAGCGTGCCCGGCTGAAGACCATCCTCAAGAAGATCGTCCCCGAGGACGCGGGTGTCATCGTCCGTACCGCGGCCGAGGGCGCGAGCGAGGACGAGCTGCGCCGTGATGTCGAGCGGCTGCAGCAGCAGTGGGAGGACATCCAGAAGAATTCGAAGAGCAACGGCAGCGCCAACGCGCCGACGCTGCTCTACGGTGAGCCGGACATGACCGTCAGGGTCGTCCGCGACATCTTCAACGAGGACTTCTCGAAGGTCATCGTCAGTGGTGACGACGCGTGGCAGACCATCCACGGTTACGTCGGGCATGTCGCTCCCGACCTGACGGACCGGCTGTCGAAGTGGACCTCCGAGGTCGACATCTTCGCGACGTACCGGATCGACGAGCAGCTGATGAAGGCGCTGGACCGGAAGGTCTGGCTGCCCAGCGGCGGTTCGCTGGTGATCGACAAGACCGAGGCGATGGTCGTCGTCGACGTCAACACCGGCAAGTTCACCGGTCAGGGCGGCAACCTCGAGGAGACCGTCACCAGGAACAACCTGGAGGCGGCCGAGGAGATCGTGCGTCAGCTGCGGCTGCGCGACCTCGGTGGCATCGTCGTCATCGACTTCATCGACATGGTCCTGGAGTCCAATCGGGACCTGGTGCTGCGGCGCCTGCTGGAGTGCCTGGGCCGCGACCGTACGAAGCACCAGGTCGCCGAGGTCACCTCGCTGGGCCTGGTCCAGATGACCCGTAAGCGGGTGGGCCAGGGGCTGCTGGAGTCGTTCTCCGAGACCTGCGTCCACTGCAACGGGCGCGGCGTGATCGTGCACATGGAGCAGCCGAGCTCGATCGGTGGCGGCGGCAACGGCAAGCGGGCCAAGAAGCGCGGCCGCGGCGGTGCCGGTGAGCAGCTCGAGCACGAGATCCTCGTCGACCACGAGCATGTCGAGGCGGAGGTGGAGACCGAGGCCGAGGTGACTGCGGAGGTCGCTGCCCCGCTTGCGCTCCCCGAGCCGGAGTTCGTACCGGACGAGGAGCTGTACAGCAGCCCGGCCGAGGCCGAGGCGGCTGCCTCGCGTGGCCGTGGCCGCCGGCGGGCGACCCGTAAGGCATCGGCACCGGCCGGTGCCCCGAAGTCCGTGCCCGCGCCCGCTCCGGTCGTGGAGCCGGAGCCGGTCGCCGAGGCTCAGCCGCTCGTCGAGCCGGAGCCGGTTGTCGAGGTCCCGGTGGCCGTCGAGGTCCCCGTGACCGAGGCACCGCAGGGCCGTACGCGCCGTCGGGCGACCCGTAAGGCGACTGCTCCGGCGGGATCGCCGGCCCCGGTCGAGCAGGTTGCTCCGGTCGAAGCGCCGCTGTCCGTCGCGGATGTGGTGGCAGAGGCCCCGGTGGCCGAGGTTCCGCAGCCGGCGGCCGCACCGGAGGCCGCCCCGCCGCGTGCCCGGCGCCGGGTGACCCGCAAGGTCACCGCCCCCGCGGGATCGCCCGCGGGTGCGGACGGCGCCGAGGTCGTCGTGGTGACCGGCTCCGTCGAGCCGAAGCCCGACGCCGAGCCGGTCGTTGTTGCGGTCGAGGCCACGGAGTCCGCGGAAGCCGCGGAGATCGAGGCCCCGGCGAAGAAGACGGCGCGCAAGGCCGCCAAGAAGGCGACGGCCAAGAAGGCGGTCACCAAGAAGGCGGTCGCCAAGAAGACGACTGCCAAGAAGACCGCCGCGAAGAAGACGACGGCCAAGAAGGCGGCGAAGAAGACGGTCGCCGCGGAGCAGTCGTCGCCGGCGGCCGTCTCGGCGGACACCGAAGGCTGACCGGCGGTCGGAGGGTGAACGACGAGGTGCGGTCCTCCCACGGGAGGGCCGCACCTCGTCGTAGCCGTCGGGGTGGCCCTTTTCTTTGACCTTAACCTCGACGAAACTCGCTGTGAAAAGCCTGATAATGTGACGCGGCCGTGCCGGGGGAGGTCTTCCCGGGAAAGGGCTGCTCCTGGCGGTGCCTTGGCTCAGCCGGAGCGAAACAGCCGTTCATTCCCTGCGTGAACCAATTCCGTAGGGAATGGCAGATTTTGTCCGTAATGTACTGGTACACCATCGGTTATGTGCCGGGCGTAGGGGTCCCCCCGGACATCCACACGCCTCAAAGCCCTCGCCGATCAAGCTCTTGCGCTGTTCAAGGAGGATGCCCATGTCGAGCGACACCCGGGGACCTGTCCCCGCTGCCCGGCCGGTGATCGGTGAGGAAGAGATCGAAGCGGTGGTGCGCGTACTGCGCAGCGGTCGCGTGGTCCAGGGTCCGGAGGTGGCCGCCTTCGAGGAGGGCTTCTCGGAGCTGGTCGACGGACGTCACTGTGTCGCCGTCAACTCCGGCACCTCCGCGCTGCACCTTCTGCTGCTGGCGCTGGGCATCGGCCCCGGCGACGAGGTCATCGTCCCGTCGTTCTCCTTCGCGGCCTCGGCCAACGCGGTTCGTCTGACCGGGGCCGACGTCGTCTTCGCCGACATCGAGCCCGGGAGCTTCGGTCTGGACCCGGCCGCCGTCGAGGCCGCCCTCACCCCCCGCACCGCCGCGATCATGCCCGTTCATCTCTATGGACACCCGGCGGCGATGGACGCGCTGATGGCAATCGCGACGAAGCACGGCCTCGCCGTCGTCGAGGACGCCTGCCAGGCACACGCCGCGGCCCTGAACGGCACGCCCGTCGGCGCTTTCGGATCCGGCGGCACGTTCAGCTTCTACCCGACCAAGAACATGCACGCGCTCGAAGGCGGCATGATCACCACGGCCGACGCCGAGGTTGCGCGGACCCTCCGGCTGCTGCGCAATCAGGGCATGGAGCAGAGGTACGCCAACGAGATCGTCGGCGCCAACATGCGTATGACGGACGTCTCGGCCGCCGTCGGCCGCGTACAGCTCGGAAAGGTCCTCGGCTGGACCGAGCAGCGCCGCGCCAACGCCGCCTACCTCGACCGGCACATCACCGCGGCCAATGTGACGGTCCCGCCCGTTGCCGAAGGCGCACGCCATGTTTACCACCAGTACACCGTCCGGGTGCAAGGTGACCGGGACGCCGCCATGGCCAGGTTGAACGAGGCGGGTATCGGCAACGCCGTGTACTACCCGACCCCGATCCACCGGCTGAAGCCGTACTGGGAGCCCGACCAGAAGGCCGGCCGCAACTGGGATCTTCCGGAGACCGAGCGCGCCGCCGCCGAGGTCGTCTCGCTGCCCGTGCATCCTTCGCTCTCGCCGGACGACCTGGACCGTATCGTCGTGGCTGTGAACTCGCTGGGAGACATGCAGTGACCGCAGGACTGAGGGCCGGGCTGATCGGTCTCGGCTCGATGGGCCGCCACCACGCCCGCGTGCTGGCCGGCCTGGAGAACGTGACGCTGGTCGGCGTCGTCGACCCGATGGGCGACAAGAACGGATGGGCCCAGGGCGCTCCGGTGCTGTCCACCGTCGAGGAACTGATCGGGCTCGGCATCGACTACGCGGTGGTGGCCTGCCCCACCGCACTCCACGAGGAAGTCGGCCTGCAGCTCGCCGAGGCCGGCGTCTGCGCCCTGATCGAGAAGCCGGTCGCCGACACGGTCGAAGGGGCCCGCCGTCTGGTCGAGGCCTTCGAATCCCGTGGTCTGGTCGCGGGCGTCGGTCACATCGAGCGCTGCAACCCGGCGCTGCGCTCCCTGCGCACCCGCCTGGAGGCGGGCGAGCTGGGCGAGCTCTTCCAGGTGGTCACCCGCCGGCAGGGCCCGTTCCCGCACCGCATAGCCGACGTGGGCGTCGTCAAGGACCTCGCCACGCACGACATCGACCTGACCGGCTGGGTGACGGGCCAGAGCTATGTCTCGGTCGCGGCCCACACCGTCCACAAGAGCGGTCGGCCGCACGAGGACATGGTCTCCGTCGCCGGTCTGCTCAGCGACGGCAGCATGGCCAACCACCTCGTCAACTGGCTGAGCCCGCTCAAGGAACGCTTCACCTCCGTCACCGGCGAGCGAGGTACCTTCATCGCCGACACCCTCACCGCCGACCTGACCTTCCACTCGAACGCCGCGGTGGCCACCGAGTGGGAGGCGCTTCAGGCGTTCCGTGGCGTGTCCGAAGGCGACATGATCCGCTACGCCATACCCAAGCGGGAGCCGCTGCTGGTCGAGCACGAGCTCTTCCGCGACGCGGTGCTCGGCGTCTCACAGGACATCTGCACGCTGCGGGAGGGATTGCGGACGGTCGAGGTCGCGGTCGCGGTGCTCGATTCGGCCGTCGCAGGTACCACCGTCCGTCTCGACAGCAACAGCAGCGCGTAACAGCGAGTGGTTCGACCCCGACTCGGTGGCTGGGCGAGGACCACATCCCGCTTGTCCCCGGCCCCGTCGCGAATGCGTGGGGCCGGGCACCGAACTCTGTCTCTTCCTCCGGAGGAAGCACGCATGGAATCCCCCACCCGTCGACCGCGGCTCGCGGTAATCGTCGCCAATGGCATCACCGGTGACTCGCGAGTCCAGAAGACCGCTATCGCTGCGGCCAGGGACGGCTGGGACGTCACTCTGATCGGCCGAAGTGACACCAAGCGGGTCCAGCGCTCGAAGATGGGTCCGATCGACGTGGTCCGGGTCCCGGTCCAGACCGATTACCTGCGATCCGTCAACGCGCGCAGGTCGCACCCGTTGCGCGGTTCGCTGACCCAGTTCCACCTCCAGGACAAGGCCGCCCTGAACCGGTACCAGGCCTCCTACCGCGCCTGGGTGCGGCAGAAGTCCGCTGAGAGCAACTGGTCGGGCGCCCCGCGCCGGGCCTCGCTGAAGGCCCTGCTGCGTGCCGGGCGTGCTGTGCACAAGTTGCGGGTCCGTGCCTTCAAGTGGGAGCAGCGTCGCACGTCCGAGCCCCCGCAGGCGGTCGGCGACTGGCAGCGCGACTGGCCCCAGGTGGTCGACCTCGACCTCGCCTTCGGCCCGGTGATCGAGGATCTCAAGCCCGACGTCATCCACGCCAATGACTCCACGATGATCGTCACGGCTGCACGCAGCGCCGCCCGACTGCGTCCGACCGGCCACCGTTGTGCCTGGCTGTACGACGCCCATGAGTATGTCAAGGGCGTGGAGTGGCCCAACCCGCGCCAGGCGTACGCGCTGCCCGCGATGGAGGCCGAGTTCATCGGCCGCGCCGACGCGGTCGTCACGGTCTCCCCGCAGCTGGCCGGGATGCTGAAAGACGACCACAAGCTCGCCGACCTGCCGCTGGTGGTGGGCAATTCACCGGTGCGCGAGGTGATCGGTTCCGGCAGGTCTCGCGCATCGGTGCGCGAGTCGGCCGGTGTGGGGCCCGAGGTCCCGCTGCTGGTGTACTCGGGCTGGATCGGCCCCGAGCGCGGTGTGGACGTGGTCGTCCAGGGGCTCGCCGAGCTGCCCGGTGTGCATCTCGCGCTGGTGGTCGGCCGGACGACACCGCTGCTCGAGGGGATCCTGGCGGAGGCGGAGACGCTGGGGGTACGGGACCGGATCCACCTGGTGCCCTACGTGCCGCAGCACGAGGTCGCCGACTATCTCTCCTCTGCCGACCTGGGGCTGACGCCTTTCCGCAAGGTCCCCAACTGTGAGGTCTCGCTGCCGACCAAGGTCTCGGAGTACCTCCAGGCCGGTCTGCCGTTGGTCACCAGTGACGTCAAGGTGATCAAGGCGTACGTCGAGCAGCACGGCCTCGGTGAGGTCTTCACCTGGGACGACCCGACCACTTTTGCGGGGGCCGTGAACCGCGCTCTTGAGGGCAGGGAGAAGCTCGCCGGACAGATCACGGAGGCCGTGCGCGAGGAGCTCTCCTGGGAGTACCAGAGCGCCGGACTGCTGAAGCTGTACCGCGAGCTGTCCAAGAGGACCCCGCCCGGGCCGCGTCCCGAGCTGTCGTGGACGGTCCAGGAGACGCCCGCCACGGCGCGCGTGCGCCCCGCGGCCGACGGTGAGGTGGGCGGTGACCCGGACTGGCGCAAGCTCGGAGGCACCCGCGTCAGGCTCGGTGTGGGGCCCGCCAACTACGCCGGCCAGGGAGCCGCGTACGCCCAGGCCATCACCCGTCTCGACCAAGACGTGTCGGTGGAAGTGGTGATGAACAGGCGGCCCGAGTCCATCGACTACCCGGCCGACGTGTACGTCGACGCCAGCCGGCTCAGGGAGCTCGACGTCGAGTTCCAGCAGGTTCGGCGGGTCGTCGGCCGCTACACGCATGTGCTCGTCGACGCCTTCATGCCGGTCTTTGGCCACCTCAACGGCGACTCGATCCTGGGTGACCTCCCGGCGCTCAAGCAGGCCAGGATCAAGGTGGCGCTGCTTTCGCATGGCAGTGACATCCGGCAACCGGCCCGACACATGGAGCGGCACGAGTTCTCGCTCTTCCACGACGCCCCCGAGGGTGTCCTGGAGAAGCTCCGGGACAAGGCCGAGCGGAACCGCCGCATAGCCGACGAGGCCGGACTGCCGGTGTACGTCACCACCCCCGACCTGCTCGACGATCTGCCGGCCGCCACCTGGGCGCCGCTGGTCGTGGACGTCGCGGGCTGGGCCACCGACCGCCCCGTCATGGAGCGCAAGCGGCCCATCGTCATGCACGCCCCGTCCAAGCGCTGGACCAAGGGCACCGACCGGATCATGCCGGTCCTCACCGAGCTGCACGACAAGGGCCTCATCGACTTCCGGCTCGCCGAGGGCATTCCCTGGGCCGAGATGCGGGAGCTGGTCAAGGAGTGCGACCTGGTCCTGGACCAGTTCACCACCGGCAGTTACGGAACCTTCGCCGTCGAGTCGATGGCAGCGGGCAAGCCCGTCGTGGGCTACATCAGTGACGAGGTGAAGGCCGCCACCGGTGGGGCCCTGCCCATCGTCAGCGCCACCCCCCGCGATCTCCGCGAGGTGCTGGAGTCCCTGGTCGAGGACCGCGAGAAGACGGCCGAGATCGGCCGAGAGGCCGTGAAGTTCGCCCACGCATACCACGACGGAAGCTGGACCGCCCAGGTCCTGAGCGGCTTCCTCAAGTGATGCATGTGCCTCAAGTGACCTGTCCTGTCCAGAAAGGCTGTTGATGGAAGTGCAGAGTGCCGATGCCACCCGCACCACCAAGGGGCGCGTCGTCATGTTGGTCGACAACAAGGTCGAGGGCGACTCCCGGGTGCAGAAGGCGGCCGAGTCCGCCGCCGAGGCCGGCTGGGACGTGGTTCTGCTCGGTCTGGTCCGGTCTGGCCAGGGCCGTAGCTGGAAGCTGGGCGAGGCGGAGGTGCGGCTCCTGCCCCTGAAGACGCCGCTGGCCAAGCGGCACGCCGAGCGTCACCGCTCGCTGCTGCGCCGCCCCCTCGCCTATCCGCCGGGCCCGCTCGCCGCGTACCGTCGCCAGTGGGCCAAGGCCTGGCGCGCCGATGTGGCCACCCGGCGCGCGGCGCTCAAGGTGGCCCCGCATGCCGTGGGTTCACCTCTCTTCCGCAAGACCGAGAAGGTCAGGCTCGCCGCGGCGGGCCCCGCCTCCAAGGTCATGCAGCGCTGGATCTCCTTCAGGTCCCGCCAGAGCACCGAGGCGCAGAAGGCGGGCCGCAGGCTCAAGGGCCCGCTGGACCAGGCGTTCACCGCGTCCTGGAAGGCGGCGAAGGGCAGGCGCGCCTGGCGTCGCCTCGAACCGGCACTGTGGGACTACGAGTTGACCTATGGCAAGGAGATCGACGCCCTCAAGCCCGATCTGATCCACGCCAACGACTTCCGGATGCTCGGCGTTGGCGCTCGCGCCACGGTGCGCGCAAGGGCCGCCGGCCGTGACGTCAAACTGGTCTGGGACGCACATGAGTTCCTGCCCGGGGTGCGCCCCTGGGAGGACAACGCCCACTGGATTCCGGGCAACACCGCGCACGAGAGCGAGTTCGCCCCGTACGCCGACGCCGTCGTCACGGTCTCCGAGGGCCTCGCCGACCTGCTGCGCGAACGGCACGGGCTCAAGGCGCAGCCGACCGTCGTCCTCAACGCCCCCGACCGGCCGGTCGAGACCACGGCCGAGGACGACGCCGAGGTGCCCGACCTGCGCGAGCTGTGCGGCATCGGCCCCGATGTTCCGCTGATCGTCTACAGCGGTTCGCCCGGACCGCAGCGTGGCCTCGGCGACATGGTGGAGGCGCTGCCGAATCTCGACGGGGTGCACATCGCCTTCGTGGTGCCGAACCCCGCCGCCGCGTACATTCAGGGTCTGATGAAGCGCGCCGAGGAATTGGGCGCGGGCGACCGGCTGCACGCCGTCCCGTACGTGCCGCACTGGCAGGTGGTCCGCTTCCTGTCGGCCGCCGATGTCGGCTGCATCCCGATCCACCACTGGCCGAACCACGAGATCGCACTGATCACGAAGTTCTTCGAGTACTCGCACGCCCGGCTGCCGCTGGTCGTCAGCGACGTGAAGACGATGTCCGAGGCTGCCCGGGCCACCGGCCAGGGCGAGGTCTTCCCGGCCGAGGACATCGACGGATTCGTCGCCGCGGTCAAGGCTGTGCTCGCCGACCCCGACCGCTACAAGGCCGCGTACGACAAGCCGGGTCTTCTCGACACCTGGACCTGGGAGGCACAGGCCGAGGTACTCGACAAGCTCTACACCGACCTGCACCCCGACCTCACCCCAGGGACCACAGCGTGACGATCACCCCCGACGTCAGCGTCGTCGTCGCCGTCTACAACACCATGCCCTACCTCACCGAGTGCCTCAATTCGCTCATCGGGCAGTCCATCGGTACGGACCGCCTTGAGGTCGTGGCGGTCGACGACGGTTCGACGGACGACAGCGGCGCCGAACTCGACCGGTTCGCCGAGCGCTACCCGAACGTCGTCAAGGTGGTCCACCAGCCCAACTCCGGTGGCCCGGCAGCGCCGAGCAACCGCGCGCTGGAGCTGGCCACCGGCCGGTACGTCTACTTCATCGGCTCCGACGACTACCTCGGCGAGGAAGCGCTGGAGCGGATGGTCGCCTGCGCCGACCGGAACGAGTCGGACGTCGTGGTCGGCAAGATGGTCGGTACCAACGGCCGGTACGTGCGCCAGTCGCTCTACAAGGCCAACGACCCGGACGTCAGCCTCTACGGGCGGGAGCTGCCGTTCGCGCTGGCCAACACCAAGCTCTTCCGCCGCGAGCTGGTGGAGAAGTACCAGCTGCGCTTCCCGGAGGATCTGCCGGTCGGCAGTGACCAGCCGTTCACCATCGAGGCCTGCTACCGCGCCCGCAAGATATCGGTGGTCGCCGACTACACCTGCTACTACGCGGTGAAGCGCGGCGACGCCAGCAACATCACCTACCGCGCCGATCACCTGGCGCGGCTGCGCTGCACCGCGGCGATCATGGACCACGCGGCCGGGCTGATCGAGGCCGGTCCGAATCGGGACGCCCTCCTCACACGCCACTTCACCTGGGAGCTGTCCAAGCTCATCCAGGGCGACTTCCCGGCGCTCGACGAGGAGACCCGGCGCGAGGTCTGCGCGGGCATCGCGCGGCTGGCGGACAGCTACCTGACGGACGAGCTGAGCGACTCGCTGCCCGTCAAGCTGCGGGCCAGGCTGCGGCTGGCCCAGAGCGGCGCCACGGACACACTCTGCCGTGCCATCACCGAAGAGACCGAGCACGGCGCGCCGCCGTTCCACCTGGAGGACGGCCGCGCCTTCGCGCGGTACCCGGGCTTCCGCGACGCAGGTACGGAGCTTCCGGACCGCTGTTTCGAGCTGGTGGGCGAACGCGTCCCGGGACGGCTCGCGAACAAGACCGAGCTGATCGAGTCCGGCTGGGCGCAGGAGGGCGACGAACTGTCCTTCACCGCCACGATACGGATCGGCGTCGTCGGCGACACCGGCTCCGCCGTCGTACGCCTCGCCGAAGGCGCCATGCCCGGCAGCGCCGACAAGGCGCGCGCCCAGCGGCTGCCCGATGACAAGCAACTGCCCCCGGCGCCCGGTGAGTTCTTCCGGGAGGTCGCGGCCGACGGCAACGCCACGCTGCTCTATGCCCGGATCCCGCTGGAGCCGCGCAGCTCCAAGCGCGGGGTGCGTGTCTACATAGACGTGGCCGGATCGACGTACGAGATCCCGGTGCGGGCCGACGGCCGTCCGATGCCGCTGGCGCGGCAGTGGCGCAGCGGGGATGAGCCGTACCGGGCCGCGGTACGTCCCAACAGCAAGGGGCGCGTGGTGGTCGGCACCCGCCCGCTCAACCCGCCCAAGGCATCACTGGGCTCGCGGCTGCGATCCCGGCTGGCCGGCGCAAAGTTCTCCAAGAGGAAGTAACCCCATGAACATCTGTGTAGTAGCCCTCGGCAAGATCGGCCTTCCCCTGGCCGTGCAGTTCGCTGCCAAGGGCCACCGGGTGATCGGCGCCGACGTCAACGAGAAGGTCGTCGAGCTGGTCAACGCCGCGGTCGAGCCGTTCCCCGGTGAGCACGACCTCGACGTCAAGCTCAAGGAGACCGTTGCGGCAGGCCTGTTGACCGCGACGACGGACACCACTTCCGCGGTCGCGGAGTCCGACGCCGTCGTGGTCGTCGTGCCGCTCTTCGTGGACGCCGAAGGCACCCCGGACTTCGGCTGGATGGACTCCGCGACGAAGGCGATCGCCGCCGGACTGAAGCCCGGCACCCTGGTCAGCTACGAGACCACGCTACCGGTCGGCACCACCCGCACCCGCTGGGCGCCGATGCTCGAAGAGGGCTCCGGCCTCAAGGCCGGCGAGGACTTCCACCTGGTGTTCTCCCCGGAGCGGGTACTCACCGGCCGCGTCTTCGCCGACCTGCGCCGCTACCCGAAGCTGGTCGGCGGCATCGACGAGGCGTCCACACGGCGGGGCGTGGAGTTCTACGAGCAGGTGCTCGACTTCGACGCACGCGAGGACTTGCCGCGGCCCAACGGCGTATGGGACCTGGGCACTTCGGAGGCCTCCGAGATGGCCAAGCTCGCCGAGACGACGTACCGCGATGTCAACATCGGCCTGGCGAACCAGTTCGCCCGCTTCGCCGACAAGACCGGAATCGACGTCAAGAAGGTCATCGAGGCCTGCAACTCGCAGCCGTACAGCCACATCCACCAGCCCGGCATCGCTGTCGGCGGCCACTGCATTCCGATCTATCCGCGGATGTACCTGTGGAACGACCCGGAGGCGACCGTCGTGCGCTCGGCGCGCGAGGCCAACGCCGCTATGCCGTCGTACGCCGTGGATCTCCTCGCAGCGGCCTACGGTGACCTGGACGGTGTGAAGGTGCTCGTCCTGGGCGCGGCCTACCGCGGCGGCGTCAAGGAGACGGCCTTCTCCGGCGTCTACGGGACGGTCGAGGCGCTGAAGGCGCGCGGTGCGGTGCCGTTCGTATCGGACCCGATGTACACGGCCGAGGAGCTGACCGCGCACGGTCTCGTCCCGCACGAGGGCCAGAGCGTCACCGCCGCGATCCTCCAGGCCGACCACGCCGAGTACCGCGAACTGGCCGCCGCCGACCTGCCGGACGTGCGCGTCCTGGTCGACGGCCGCCGCACGACGGACCCGGCCCGCTGGGAGGGCGTCCGCCGCGTCGTCATCGGCGGCTGATCTCCGTACGCATCCGCTGTTCGCAGCGCGAAGGGGCCCCGCCGCACGGCGGGGCCCCTTCTTCGTCGTCTGCGAGAACTCCAGCCCGCAGGGACGCCGGGCGCGCGATCAACTATGGGTCAGCTCCGGCGGATTGCTGGATTCCCGGGCCAGGGCAGCGCGCAGCCAGTTCTGCGAGGGCCGCTCCACGAACCGGTGCACCAGCCAGGCCAGCGCGATCAGCGCGGCCGTGGTGACTCCCAGCGTGGGCCAGGCGCCCAGGTGCCCGTACAGCTTGCGGATCATGGCCCAGCCCAGCTCCTCGTGGAGGAGGTAGAGCGGGTAGACCAGGGCGCCCGCGGTGGACAGCCACTTCCAGTTGATCCAGTTCACCTTGCGCAGTGCCACGGCCAGCACCAGCAGGTAGAAGACGGTGACCAGGGCCAGTGCGAGGTACGGGTCCCGGTCCATGCCCTTGTTGTGGCGCAGGTTGTCGGCGTGTTCGACCAGGTCGCTCTGCATGACCAGCCAGCTCGCGCCCAGCAGTCCCCACAGCTTCAGATCGGGTCCGAAGCGGTACATCAGATACATCGCGATGCCGGCCACGAACAGCGCGGTGTTCAGTGGCTGGGCGAAGATCCCGAGCAGCGGCACGTCCTTGTCCTGCTGGACGAGGACGCTCGCCAGCAGCCACACCCAGCAGAAGACCGAGAGGCGCTGGTAGTCGACGCCCTTCCAGAGCACCACCAGGAAGATCAGGTAGAAGGTGAGCTCGACCCAGAGCGTCCAGTAGGCACCCACCAGGTGCTGCGCGGAGAGCGGCACCTGGAACATCGTGAGGTTGGTCAGCGACTCACTGATACTGGGCGCGGTGCGCCGGCCGTCCGGCAGCACGCGCCAGACCAGGAAAGCGACGACGATCGAGAACCAGTAGGCGGGGAAAAGCCGCAGGAAGCGGGCGCGTACGAACTGCCCGGGTGTGCGGTTCCAGGCCGAGAGGCAGATGACGAAGCCACTGATGATGAAGAAGAGCTGGACGCCGTACGAACCGTACGACGTGACCGGGAAGAGCCAGGGGAACAGCTCCTTGGGGTTCACGCCCCAGTTGGCCCTGGTCGCCGCGTCGACGCCGGTGAAGTGGAAGAACAGGACGGACAGCGCCGCCAGGACACGCAGGGCATCCAGTGCGTAGAGCCGAGGTACGGCCCCCTTCTTGGGGGACTGCGTTCCGCTCGCGCCGAGTGCGTCCAGTTGGCCGGGGACCTGGACGTCGGTCTGGGACATGTTGGCCTCACGTGTAGGGCGCCGGTAAACCCGGGCATCTTATGCGCCCGGTTGCATGTGCCGAACAAGGCGGGGAAATCTCGCCCGTTCCCGCACGGTAAGGAGTTGATCCGTTACGTTTCACTTCACTTCTTGCGGACGGAGCGCCCCCTCGGCTTCACGCCCGTGTTCGCGGGATCTGCCGACCGCCTGCTGGAACATTCTGTTCATGCCCATGCCCATGCCTTTGGCCGGTGGGCCGAGCACCCGGGCGGACGCGGTGTGAGCAGGCGCAGCTCCACATCGGGGTCGTGCACGGAGTGTTTGAGGAGCGGGGCGAGGAAGTCGTTCCCATTCGAGCAGGCGGCCGGTGTCGGCCCCAGCCGCGTGAACAGGCGACCTTGCGAAGCCGGGGCCGTGCCACAGGACGGAAGCGCCGCGCGGTATCTGCCCTTGAACGGGGCCGATACCCGCGGCGCTTTCCTTGGACCGGTCCTGGGCCTACGCGGCGCGCTCGGTCAGAACCCCGGCCTTCTCCTCGTATACCGCCCCCGTCTGCGGGCACTCCCAGATACCCGCCGAACCTTCGCGCTCGACCAGCTTCACACCGGCGCGGCCGACCCAGCCGGCCTGCCGGGCCGGAACGCCGACGACCAGGGCGAAGTCGGGCACGTCCTTGGTCACCACGGCGCCGGCCGCCACCATGGCCCAGCGGCCGATCCGGACCGGGGCGACCGCGACGGAACGCGCGCCCAGTGACGCGCCCTCGGCGATCTTCACGCCGACGGCCTCCCAGTCACCGCCGCGCTTCTGCTTGCCGTCCGGGTCGACCGAACGCGGGTTGTGGTCGTTGGTGAGTACCACAGCCGGGCCGATGAAGACGCCGTCGGCGAGTTCGGCCGGTTCGTACACCAGCGCATAATTCTGGATCTTGACGTTGTCGCCGATCCGCACGCCCGTACCGACGTACGCGCCGCGGCCGACCACGCAGCCCTCGCCGAGCCGGGCCTGCTCGCGGATCTGGGCGAGTTCCCAGACACTGCTGCCTGCCCCGATCTCGGCGGTCTCGTCGACCTGGGCGGTGGGCTGGACTCTGTAGTTCACTGCGCGTCTGCCTTTCGGAGTGGGGCCTCGACCGGCGAGCTTACGTCGCGGTCCGTGCCCAGCAGCAGGCGGTCGTAGTCGCTCCGCACGGTCTCCCAGTCCCAGGTCGAGAGGGCGTACCGGGACGCCTCGCGCCCGGCCTCGGCCTGGATCTCCTCGGACGCGGTGACGGCGAGGATGCGCTCGGCGGCCTGCTGCGGGGTGGTGACGATCCAGTCCTCGGGGAAGAGGGTCCGCGTGCCGTGCGGACGGCCGGCCACGAACGGCCAGTCCCGGACGACCGGCACGGCACCGGCCGCCGCTCCCTCCATCAGGCCGACGTGACAGCCCTCACGGACGGAGCTGCTGAGGATCACGCCCACTCCGGTGAGCACGCCGGGTACGTCGTCGGTCGGCCCGAGTCTGCGCACGGCACCCGTGGGCTCCAGCTCGGCGAGATCCTTCTTCAGGGCCTCGTAATAGGCGGCGGCCGCCGCGCTGGGTGCCGGATCGATTCCGTCGCCGACCATCAGCAGGCGGTAGCGCTCGTCCCGGGCCCGAAGGAGCCTGAGCACCTCCAGCGCCCAGCGCGGGTCCTTGGCGATCTGGCCGATGCCTATCAGGCCCACGGTGAACCGCGCGTCGTCGCGCTTGGGACGGTCGAACCGCCGCAGGTCCAGTGCGTTGTGCAGGAAGTGGAGGCGCGGCGCGTCGGTAGCGAGCAGCCGGGGAACGGCGGCGGTGGTCAACTCCCGCATGTGTTCCGCGATGAACACGACATCGTCGACCCGGGAGAAGTCCATGATGTGCGGCCAGTACGTGAACGACTCGTACTTGTGAAGCCGGACGACGATCCGGGTGCTCCCCGGATCGACCAAGGTCATGAACGCGGCGGCCGTGGAGCACCACTCGACGAAGACGGTGTCCGCCCAGTCCAGATGGGGGCGCAGCGCCGCTTCGACCTCGGCTGCGTACGCGGCCTGGGTCCCGAGCGGCAGCTCGATCATCCGCCGCAGGCCCTTGGCCAGCGGCGCGAGTACCGGATCGGCCGCCAGGTCCAGCGTGCGGAGCTCGACACCGGGATGGTCCGCGTAACGCTGGGTGAGCAGGCCCAGGAAGTTGGCGTTGGCCTGGTTTACCACGAGCAGCCGCAGCGGTCGGCCGGTCGGGGGTACAGCGGGGGGTGTCTTCCGGCCGCGGGGTGCCGTCACCGCGCGGGCGGTGGTGCTGGTGCGCAGCCGGGCGGTGAATCCGGCCGGATCGTCCGACAGGGGCGAGTGGAGCCGGTCGACGTGTGGAACCCGGTGAAAAGCCAGCAGCAGGGCCCGGGTGAGAGCCGCGGCGGCCTCCTTCTTCCGGCCCGCCTTCAGGTGCGCGTCCGCACAGGCCAGCTTGGCTCCGTACGCCTGGACGAGATGGCGTGGGACCAGACCCCGGGACAGCTGCGCCTCGGCCGCCGCGCCGAGCAGGTCCGCCTTGAGCCTGCGGTCACGGACGCGGTGGGCGGTGACGCCCAGGACGCGCTCGGCCAGGAACGGCCGGTCCGTGCGGGCCATGCGCGCGGTCGCCCTGCGGGCAACCTTGGCCAGGAATTCATCGGGGATCTGTGGTGTCGACACGTTGTGGCTCCACGGTTGAGTAAGGAACTCGGACCGTACGGCCAATCGGGGACCGGCGAAAGACCTGAGCGCTCTCTGCGATCAGGGTAATTCCCAGCGTCACCGGAACCCACATGAGCACTCCGAGCCGATCCGCCTCCTGGGCCAGCGGATGAGCCGCGACCTGGGCGACGCCGGTCAGCGCCACCGCGCACGCGAGCGGGCCGAGGACGCCGCCGCGACGGATCAGTACCCAGAGCGAGACCACCACGGCCACCAGGAAGAACGGCATCGCGGCCTGCTCTTCGAACCAGTGGCTCCAGTACTGCAGATTGAGGTCGGTCAGCCGGGCCCACGGGTCGGGCACGTCCGGCGAGCGGAAATGGTGCGTGAAGGTGTCCTGCAGTGTGACCTCGGAGGACGGCAGGCCGAGCAGCTTCATGGCCAGCGCCACGGCGGCTGCGCATCCGGTGGCCGCACCGGCGAGGAGGAGATCGTGCCGGGAGCGGCGGAGGAGCCAGGAGGCGAGCGCCGCGACCGCGATCAGGGCGGCCAGCAGCAGAGCCGTCGAGTAGCGCGTCACCGCGCACACGGCAAGGGCGCCGGTGAACAGCGCCGCGCCGGACGGCCGCCTGCCACGCGCCATCAGGACACCACCCCACACCGTCCCGAGCGCACAGATCGTGACCAGACCCTCGCTCAGCGCCTGCAGGCTCCACCAGCCGAGTGGCGAGACAAGAAATGCGACCTGCCCGACGACGGCCGGTACGCGGCCGAGACCGGCGCTCCGCAGCAGTCCGCAGACCATCAGGGAACCGGCCAGGGCCAGTACGAGGCCCAGGACGCGCATCCCGTCCAGCACGCCGAGAGCGCCGATGAAGGGGGCGGCGAGCAGCGGATACCCGGGACGGGTAGAGAAGATCGCCTGGTAGCGGTCGTCCGCCGTGGTGATATCGGTGGCGTCGGACCACCGGGTCAGGCAGGCGGCGGAGCTCGATGCCTTGGCGGCGGTCACGTCGGCGGAACCGGCCAGCGGATCCAGGGACCTGGACTCCGCGGCCGCATCGGCGCGACTCGTGCAGAACGCGGTGAGCGCGGTGTGGTGCGCCTCTTCGCGCGTGGCGCCGAGCTGCTGCTCCGCGGCGCGTGCGTAACGGTACGAGTCCGGAAAAAGGGTCCAGGAGGAACCGGCGGTCAGCTGCGCCAGCGCATAGACGGCACAGACCAGGAGGGGCAACAGCCAGGTGCGGCCGAGCAGGGCGGATCGCAGCATCTACGGCCTCAGGAATACGGATAGTGATCAAAACTGACAAACTAGCATGGCGTCGACCCGGCCTTCCGGCCGGTGCGAGGCTCCCCGGGCCGGTCCGCGGAGCCTCGCGACGGCCCGGCGGAAGGCGTTCGACAGGTCCGAGGGGCCCGGTTTGACCCGCCCGTGTGCGGCCCCGTAGCCTTGCACCTCGGCGTGTTTCCATGCGCGCCCACCCCTGAGCACATCCCTCGTGACGGACCCGTCCGTCACGAGAGGCCGCTCATCCTTCCGGATCGTCGCAGGTTTCGCCTGCGCGAGCGGCTGGCATCAGGGGACCCGTTCCGAGTGAGAGAGAGATCCGCGTGTACGCCATCGTGCGCAGCGGTGGCCGCCAGCACAAGGTTGCTGTCGGTGACATCGTTGAGGTTGACAAGATTTCCACTGCCCAGGTTGGCGACACGGTCGAGCTCTCGACCCTGCTCGTGGTCGACGGCGACGCCGTGACCAGCGACCCGTGGGTGCTTGCCGGGATCAAGGTCCAGGCCGAGGTCGTGGACCACCACAAGGGCGCGAAGATCGACATCCTTCGCTACAAGAACAAGACCGGCTACCGCCGTCGCCAGGGTCACCGTCAGCAGTACACGGCGATCAAGGTCACCGGTATCCCCGCGGCTGCGAAGTAAGGGACTGAGGAGACATGGCACACAAGAAGGGCGCATCGTCCACCCGGAACGGGCGCGATTCCAATGCTCAGCGGCTCGGCGTGAAGCGCTTCGGCGGTCAGGCCGTCAACGCCGGTGAGATCCTGGTCCGCCAGCGCGGCACCCACTTCCACCCGGGCACGGGCGTCGGCCGTGGTGGCGACGACACGCTGTTCGCACTCGCCGCCGGTGCGGTCGAGTTCGGCACGCACCGTGGCCGCAAGGTCGTGAACATCGTTCCGATCGCCGGCTGATTTTCGGCGCTCGTCGAGCGGTTTCTGCGGAGGCGGACCTCACTTCCCGTACGGGAAGCGGGTCCGCCTTTCGCGTGTTTCTCCTGTGAGAGACAGCTTCTGTCCCCAGCGGGACACCATGAGCTTTGAGTCATTTCTGCATGTACGTAACTGGAGGTTTCCACCATGACCACCTTCGTGGACCGCGTCGAGCTGCATGCCGCCGCGGGTAACGGAGGCCACGGCTGTGCCTCCGTTCACCGTGAGAAGTTCAAGCCGCTCGGCGGTCCTGACGGCGGCAACGGCGGCCGTGGCGGCGATGTGACCCTGGTCGTCGACCAGGACGTCACCACGCTTCTCGACTACCACCACAGTCCCCACCGCAAGGCCACCAACGGGCAGCCCGGCGCGGGCGACAACCGTTCCGGCAAGGACGGCCAGGACCTGATCCTGCCCGTTCCCGACGGCACGGTCGTCCTCGACAAGGACGGCAATGTGCTCGCCGACCTGGTCGGCCAGGGCACCACGTTCGTGGCCGGACAGGGCGGCCGTGGCGGCCTCGGCAACGCCGCACTCGCCTCCGCCCGCCGCAAGGCCCCCGGCTTCGCGCTGCTCGGCGAGCCGGGCGAGTCCCGGGACATCGTCCTGGAGCTCAAGACCGTCGCCGACGTGGCACTGGTGGGATACCCGAGCGCGGGCAAGTCCTCGCTCATCTCCGTCCTGTCCGCGGCCAAGCCGAAGATCGCCGACTACCCGTTCACCACGCTCGTCCCGAACCTGGGCGTGGTCACCGCGGGCGGCACCGTCTACACCATCGCCGACGTCCCCGGGCTGATCCCGGGCGCCAGCCAGGGCAAGGGCCTCGGCCTGGAGTTCCTGCGGCACGTCGAGCGCTGCTCCGTCCTCGTGCACGTACTGGACACCGCGACGCTGGAGTCCGACCGCGACCCGGTCTCCGACCTCGACATCATCGAGGAGGAGCTGAGGCAGTACGGCGGACTGGACGACCGGCCCCGCATCGTCGTCCTCAACAAGATCGACATCCCGGACGGCCAGGACCTCGCCGACATGATCCGCCCGGAGCTCGAGGAGCGCGGCTACCGCGTCTTCGAGGTGTCCGCCGTCGCACATATCGGCCTGAGGGAGCTCTCCTTCGCGCTCGCGGGTGTGATCGCCGAGGCACGCGCCGCCAAGCCGGTGGAGGAGGCGACCCGCATCGTCATCCGCCCGAAGGCCGTGGACGACGCGGGCTTCACCGTCACGCTGGAGGAGGACGGCATCTACCGGGTGCGCGGCGAGAAGCCGGAGCGCTGGGTCCGTCAGACCGACTTCAACAACGACGAGGCCGTCGGCTATCTCGCCGACCGGCTCAACCGCCTCGGGGTCGAGGACGAGCTGATGAAGGCCGGTGCCCGGGCGGGCGACGGCGTGGCCATCGGCGCCGAGGACAACGCGGTCGTCTTCGACTGGGAGCCGACCATGGCGGCGGGCGCCGAGATGCTCGGCCGGCGCGGCGAGGACCACCGTCTCGAAGCCCCCCGCCCGGCGGCCCAGCGCCGTCGCGACCGCGAGGTGGAACGTGACGAGGTGCAGCGCGAGTTCGACGAGTTCAACCCGTTCTAGAAGAGTCCGACTCCAGAAGGTTCGACGGGTTCACCCGTTCCGGACGGGTCACGCAGGGCGTGGCGGGTCGTGGTGGCGGATCTGTGCCGACGGCCCGCCCCTGCGGTGACGCCGCACCCGGCGTCGCCGTCCGTCGCGGCCCGTGGTCAGGAATCCCGCATACGGGTGGTTCATACCGCGAAACCGTGTGGTGTCGGTCACCCGGCGGGGAAGCGCCGATTCCGGGATTCGCCCTGATCGCAAGGCAACGGCAGGTGTCCGCAGGGCATGCGGGAGCCGACGTCCACCTTGCGAGACGGTAACGGAGAGTGCAACCATCGCTGTGTCTCCCAGCCCTCGCAAGGTAGGTCGTCTGTGTCTGCTCAGCACATAGCCAAAGCCCGAACCACAGCAGTCGTGCTCGCCGGCGGTACCGGCCAGCGCGTGGGGCTGTCGATCCCGAAGCAGCTGCTGAAGATCGCAGGCAAGGCTGTCATCGAGCACACGTTGTCGATCTTCCAGCAGGCCGACTCCATCGACGACATCATCGTTCTGATGGCGCCGGGCTATGTGTCCGACGTCGAGAAGATCATCGCCAAGGCCGGTCTGACCAAGGTCACCCAGGTGATCGAGGGCGGCACCACGCGCAACGAGACCACCGAGCGCGCCATCGCGGCCCTCGGTGAGGGCCTGGCCGAGGGCGAGGACCGCAACGTCCTCTTCCACGACGCCGTGCGCCCCCTGCTGTCGCAGCGCGTCATCCAGGACTGTGTGGACGCCTTGGACCGCTACCAGGCCGTCGATGTCGCCATCCCGTCCGCGGACACGATCATCGTGACCCGCACCCACGGCGGCGACGGCGAGTTCATCACCGACGTGCCCGACCGGTCACGGCTGCGCCGCGGTCAGACGCCACAGGCCTTCAAGCTCTCCACGATCCGGCGCGCCTACGAGGTCGCCGCGGGCGACCCGAACTTCCAGGCCACCGACGACTGCTCGGTCGTGCTGAAGTACCTCCCCGACGTGCCGATCTACGTCGTGGCGGGCGACGAGTACAACATGAAGGTGACCCAGCCGGTCGACGTCTTCATCGCGGACAAGCTCTTCCAGTTGGCCTCCACGGCCGTCCCGCAGCCGGCCGACGAAGCCGCCTACCGCGACCTGCTCACCGGCAAGACCCTGGTCGTCTTCGGCGGCTCGTACGGGATCGGCGCGGACATCGCGACCCTCGCCGAGTCCTTCGGCGCCAACGTCTACGCCCTGGGCCGCTCCACCACCGGTACGCACGTGGAGAACCCGGAGCACATCGACGACGCTCTCTCCAAGGCGTACGCGGAAACCGGCCGCATCGACTACGTGATCAACACCGCGGGTGTGCTGCGCATCGGCAAGCTGGCCGAGACGGACAACACGACCATCCAGGAAGCGCTGAACGTCAACTACCTGGCGCCCGTCCAGATCGCTCGCGCCTCGTACAAGTACCTCGTGGAGACCAAGGGCCAACTGCTGCTCTACACCTCCAGCAGCTACACCCGCGGACGCGCGGAGTACAGCCTCTATTCGTCGACCAAGGCCGCCATGGTCAACCTGACCCAGGCGCTCTCGGACGAGTGGGCCGGCGACGGAGTGCGGGTGAACTGCGTGAACCCCGAGCGCACGGCGACGCCGATGCGCACCAAGGCGTTCGGCGACGAGCCCGCGGGTACGCTGCTCTCCTCCGAGGCGGTCGCCCGCACCTCGCTCGACGTCCTGCTCTCCGAGATGACCGGCCACGTGATCGACGTACGTCAGCAGGACCCGACCCGTGGTGCATCCGAGGCATCCGGCTTCGAACAGGCGCTTGCCGCTGTCCTGGATCGACAGGCGGATGTGTAATACTGCTTGACAATCGACTATTCGGACCCCTGCTGTCGCTCCGCGCGAACCGCAGGGGTCCGAATTCGTGAAGGTCTTCTTCACATTTCCCTCGTAAGGTAAAAAAGTCGGCACCCTTTTCGGAAGCGGTACTTCGTGATTTCGAAAGCCATTCGCTTGGCTCGTGTGGGCAGCGGTTCGGAGCTGACTGCCGCGCTCTTCATGGCTCTGGGGTTCCCGTGCATAATGCTCGCGGCGATAATCCCCGATCTGTGGTTCTTCATCGCGGCAGCAGCGGTGACGTACCTGGCCGACCGGTATCTGCACCACTGCGACAGCTACCTGATCAACCGCCTGGCCGCCGTCCGAGCCGGACTCTCGATCCGCTTCCTGGTGCGCCAGCTGCTGTTGATCCTGCTGCTCTCCCGCATGGGATACGGCGAGATGACGCTCTTCTACGTGACGATCGCCTGCCTGCTGGCCTTCTACGGCCTCCAGGCGCCGCAGGGCGCGATAGTCACCCTCATCCGCCTGCGCCGCAGGCTTCCGGTGGTCACCCGCAACGTCGACCTCGAAGCCGCGCGGATTCCGGACGCCCCGCCGCAGCTGCTGATGAACCGTCCCGCGGAGAAGATGCTGCACCTGGACATCTTCGCGATGGTCGGTGTCCTGGCCGCGATCGAGACCGGCAAGCACGGGCTGGCCTACGTGGGACTCGCTCTCATGCTCGTCCCCGCGGTCGGCTATCTGGGAGCACTTCTTCCGCATGTCCGGCCGAGCCGCCTCGCGCCGCCGGACGCCAAGGTGCTCAAGGCCGTGGGCGACTGGCTCGGTGAGTACCAGCCGACGGTGATGCTGTACTTCTCCGGCTCGAAGGAATCGGCTTACCAGGTCAACATGTGGCTGGAGACGATGGCGCAGCTCGGTGGCCGGCCGCTCGTCCTGCTGCGGGAGCGCATCATGGTCCCGCAGCTGAGCACGACCTCGGTGCCGGTGCTCTGTGTACCCGGTGGCGTGCACCTGATGAATCTGAACCTGTCGTCGGTGCGGGTCGCGCTCTACGCCGCCAACGTCGGCAAGAACATCCACCTGCTGCGGGTGCCGACCATGAAGCACGTCTTCATCGGCCACGGCGACAGTGACAAGCTCGCCAGCGTCAACCCGTACAGCAAGGTCTACGACGAGGTGTGGACCGCGGGCCGGGCCGGCCGCGACCGCTACGCGCTGGCCGACGTCGGCGTTCGGGACGAGGACATCGTCGAGGTGGGCCGCCCCCAGCTGGCCACCATCAAGCCGTGGACCGGCGCGCCGAAGAACCCGATCCCGACCGTGCTGTACGCGCCCACCTGGGAGGGCTGGGACGACAACCCGGGGAACACCTCGCTGCTGCTGGCCGGCGAGAACATCGTGCGGCGGCTGCTGGAGGCCGAGCCGCCGGTCCGGCTGCTGTACAAGCCGCACCCCTTCACCGGTACCCGCAGCCGCGCGGCCAAGGCCGTGCATCTGCGCATCACCGCGATGATCGAGGAGGCCGCCGTCAAGCGTGCCACCGACCCCCGCTGGGCGACGGAATCGGCCGCCCTGCAGGGCGAGCGGGCCGCGGCGCAGTCCGAGCTGGCCCGCATCGAGGCACAGCTGGCCGCGGAGTCGAGCGGCGGCCGTGTGGCCCGGGACGAGGCGGAGCTCTCCCGGGACTCGCTCGCGGACCCGGCGCGCGAGGCCGAGACCGCGAAGCTGAAGGACGAGTGGAACGCCGCGTTCTGGCGTTCGCTGGGCTGGTGGGAGCACAAGGTCATCTCCGGCTCCCAGATGCGTCTGTACGACTGCTTCAACGAGTCGGACGGCATGGTCTCGGACATCTCCAGTGTGGTGTCCGACTTCATCGCGAGCGGCAAGCCGTACGCGGTCACGGACTCCGCCGAGCTGGGCGAGGACGAGTTCCGTCGGCAGAACACCGCGGTGCGTGCCGCGGTGATCCTCTCCAACGCGGCGACCGAGCTGGATGCCCTGCTCGGCGCGGTGGTCGACGAGAGCGCGGACACGCTGGCGGACGCCCGGCGTGAGCTGAAGCGGTATCTGCTCGGCCCGGACGAGCCCACGTCCATCGTGCAGTTCGACGCGGCCGTGACGGCGCTCGCCGCCAAGTCGGAGGCGCGGAACAGCGGTGTGGCGATCAGCCTGGGCGAGCCCGTGAACGGCTGAAAAGCGCCGCAACCTATACAGGTTCACCAAGGCCCGGTAAAGACCCTGAGGGGATTTGCCGGGCCTTTGTGATGAGCGTCACCATTCACACATCGAGTGTCGGACAACCAACGGGTGGCGTCGGCTGTCTTCTGTGGGTGTGAACGAGATGCAAATCCCTGACGTGACGGTGATCGTCGGAGCGTATGAGGCCATGCCGTACCTCGTGCGCTGTCTCGAATCCGTGGAGTCCCAGACCATCGGCGCCGACCGGATCGAAATCGTCGCGGTCGATGACGGCTCGACCGATGGCACCGGCGAATACCTGGAGGAATTCGCCGCCCGCTCCGCGGTGCCGATGAGAGTCGTGCGTCAGGCGAACTCCGGCGGCCCGAGCGGCCCGCGCAACGTGGGTCTCGGCATGGCGCGCGGCCGCTATGTCTTCTTCCTCGACGCCGACGACTACTTCGGTGACGAGGCCCTGGAGCGGATGGTCGCCACGGCCGACGGGGCCGGCACCGATGTCGTGCTCGGAAAGGTGGTCGGCGTCAACCGGGGAGCGCCCCAGTCGATGTGGAGCGCCACCAAGGACCGGGTCGACGTATACAACTCCAAGGTCATATACACGCTGAGCGCGCAGAAGCTCTTCCGGCGGGAATTGCTGGAACGGCTCGCGCTGCGATTCGACGAAGATCTCCGGACCGGCGAGGACGCCCTCTTCACCCTGGAGGCCTATCTGCGAGGCGCCGGGGTCTCCGTGATCTCCGACTACGTCTGCTATTACCTGGTCGGCCGCGACGACGGAAAGCACGTCACCAAGAGCGGCACCTATGAATGGCGCTTCGATTCCATGCGGGCGATGATGGAGCTCATTCACCGGCTCGAACCCGCAGGTCCGAAGCGTGATTTTCTGATGATCCGGCCCTTCACGGTCGGCATGCTGCAGCAGTTCGGTCCCGGCGTACTCAAGGAGTCACCGGAGGTGCGCCGCCACAAGATGGAGCTCGCGGCGCCGCTCATGGACGCGTACTGGAACGAGGGCGTGGCCCGGCTGATCAAGGTGGCCGAGCGACTGCGGCTCGCCTGCGTCGCCAAGGGGCGTACCGATCTGCTCGCCGACCACCTGGAGTTCGTCCGGGCGAAGACCCTTCCTGACGTGGTCCGTTCGCGCAGGGGCGACAAGCTCTATCTCGCGTACCCGCACTTCCGTGACCGGTCGGCCGGGCTCCCCGACTCCGTTTTCGAGGTCACCGTGCCCGACTGGCACGGCGACAAGCGCATCGAACGGCCCGCGGCCGCGGCTCGCCGGGCGTCGCTCTCCCGGCGGGTGGCGCGCCGTATGCGCAGGGACGTCCGGCGCTTGAAGTCGCGCCTGAGCGCGGGCTGAACGGCCGCTCGACCCGCGGATTTCCCCCGAATCGCAGGGGGATTCTCGGTAAAATCGCCTCGAAGGTCGCACCGTGCGACAGGACCGACATCTCACCATGAGGACTGGTCACGTGAAGGCTCTCGTACTGTCCGGAGGGGCGGGCACCCGCCTCCGTCCCATCACGCACACCTCGGCCAAACAACTGGTCCCCGTGGCGAACAAGCCGGTGCTGTTCTACGGCCTGGAAGCGATCGCGGAGGCCGGCATCACCGACGTCGGCATCATCGTGGGCGACACGGCCGAGGAGATCCGCGAGGCGGTCGGCGACGGTTCCCGGTTCGGCCTCGATGTCACCTACATCCCACAGGCCGAGCCGCTCGGGCTCGCGCACGCGGTGCTGATCGCCCGTGACTTCCTGGGCGACGACGACTTCGTGATGTACCTCGGTGACAACTTCATCGTCGGCGGGATCGCCGGCCTGGTCGAGGAGTTCCGCGCGGACCGGCCCGAGGCCCAGATCCTGCTGACCAGGGTTCCCAATCCCACCGCGTTCGGTGTCGCCGAACTCGACGGCGACGGCCGGGTGGTGGCCCTGGAGGAGAAGCCGAAGAGGCCCAAGAGCGATCTTGCGCTGGTCGGCGTCTATCTCTTCACACCCGCCGTCCACGAGGCGGTGCGCTCGATCCAGCCTTCCTGGCGTGGCGAGTTGGAGATCACGCACGCCATCCAGTGGCTGATCGACCAGCGGCGCGACGTCCGCTCCGCCACCATCCGCGGCTACTGGAAGGACACCGGCAATGTCACCGACATGCTGGAGGTCAACCGGACCGTGCTGGAGACGGTCGAGCCGTCCGTCGAGGGCGCCGACGTCGACGACGACAGCGAGATCATCGGCCGGGTCCGGATCGAGGCGGGCGCCAAGGTCACCGGCAGCCGGATCGTCGGTCCCGTGATCATCGGCGCCGGATCGGTGATCAGCGGCGCGTACGTCGGCCCGTTCACCTCGATCGCGCAGAACTGCCGGATCGAGGACAGCGAGATCGAGTACTCCATCGTTCTGCAGGGAGCCTCCATCGCCGGTGTCCGCCGCGTCGAGGCGTCGCTCATCGGCCATGACGTCGAAGTGACCCCCGCGCCCCGGTCCCCGTCCGCCCACCGACTCGTGCTCGGCGACCACAGCAAGGTGCAGATCTCTTCATGACGACCACCATCCTGGTGACCGGTGGGGCCGGCTTCATCGGTTCGCACTACGTCCGTACGGTGCTCGGCCCGCAGGGGCCCGGCGATGTCGCCGTCACCGTGCTCGACAAGCTCACCTACGCGGGCAACCCGGCCAATCTCGACGAGATCCGCGACCACCCCGGCTTCGCCTTCGTGCAGGGCGACATCTGCGACCCGGAGCTGGTCTCCGAGCTGATGGCCGAGCACGACGAGGTGGTGCACTTCGCCGCCGAGTCGCATGTGGACCGGTCCATCGACGGCGGTGCCGAGTTCGTCCGTACGAATGTGGTGGGCACCCACACCCTGATCCATGCCGCACACCTGGCGGGCATCAGGACCTTCGTGCACATCTCCACCGACGAGGTCTACGGTTCGATCGACGAGGGCTCCTGGCCCGAGACCGACCCGCTGGCGCCCAACTCGCCGTACTCCGCGGCCAAGGCGTCCAGCGACCTGATCGCCCTCTCGTACCACCGCACCCACGGCCTCGATGTGCGGGTGACCCGTTGCTCCAACAACTACGGGCACCACCATTTCCCTGAGAAGGTCATCCCGCTGTTCGTCACGAACCTGCTGGACGGCAAGACGGTCCCGCTGTACGGAGACGGCGCCAACGTCCGCGACTGGCTGCACATCGACGACCATGTGCAGGGCATCGAGCTGGTCCGTACGAAGGGCCGGGCCGGCGAGGTCTACAACATCGGCGGCGGCACGGA
This sequence comes from Streptomyces atratus, assembly GCF_040655115.1. Lineage (GTDB taxonomy): Bacteria > Actinomycetota > Actinomycetes > Streptomycetales > Streptomycetaceae > Streptomyces > Streptomyces atratus_D. The sequence continues at coordinate 69,714 of NZ_JBFAJH010000020.1, forward strand.
GCTCTCCAACAAGGAACTCACCGGCATACTGCTGGACGCCTGCGGCGCCGACTGGGACACCAGCGTCACCTACGTCGAGGACCGCAAGGGCCACGACCGCCGCTACTCCGTCGACTGCACGAAGATCCGCGAGGAGCTCGGCTACGAGCCCCGCAAGGACTTCCGTACCGGACTCGCGGAGACCGTGCGGTGGTATCGCGACAACCGTGCCTGGTGGGAGCCGCTGAAGAGCCGGGCCGCCCTGTGAGCGCCGCCTGGCTGGTGACCGGAGCCGCCGGGATGCTCGGTCAGGACGTCCTGGCCCGGCTCGACGGCGAGGGCATCACCGCGGTCGCGGCCGACCGCGCCGCCATGGACATCACCGACCCTGCTGCGGTGCGGGCGGGCTTCGAGCGGCACCGCCCCGCCGTTGTCGTGAACTGCGCCGCCTGGACCGCCGTCGACGACGCCGAGTCCCAGGAGGACGCGGCGCTGCGGGTCAACGGCACGGGCCCGGAGGTCCTTGCCGCCGCCTGCCGCGAGTTCGACACGTTCCTCCTCCAGGTCTCCACCGACTACGTCTTCGCCGGGAACGCCGAGAAGCCGTACCCGGAGGGCGCCGTGACCGGCCCGCGCAGCGCCTACGGCCGGACCAAACTGGCGGGGGAGCACGCGGTCCTGGAGAACCTTCCTGACACCGGTTACGTCGTCCGGACCGCCTGGCTGTACGGCGCGGGCGGCCCCAATTTCGTCCGTACGATGATCAAACTGGAGGGCGTCAAGGACACCCTCGACGTGGTCGACGACCAGCGCGGACAGCCCACCTGGACCGCCGACCTGGCCGGTTTGCTCGTCCGGCTCGGACGGGCAGCCCTGGCAGGGACCGCCCCCGCGGGCGTCTACCACGGCACCAGCGGCGGCGAGACGACTTGGTTCGGCTTCACCCGGGAGATCTTCCGGCTGCTGGGCGCCGACCCGGCGCGTGTCCGCCCCACCACCAGTGACGCCTTCGTCCGGCCGGCGCCCCGGCCCGCGTTCAGCGTGCTCGGGCACGACCGCTGGGCGGCAGCCGGAATGGAACCGGTCCGCGACTGGCGGGAGGCACTGGCGGAGGCATTTCCGGCGCTGCTCCGCGCGGAACGCCCTTGATCATCCAATGATCGTATCGACATCTGGTCTCCTGCATTCCACCTGTGGGAGACCACAGGTGTTAACACTGGAAGAACGCTTACGCCGCCATACATTCATAGGGTAAATTCGCCGGGAATCGGACCAGTTGATTTCTGTCGAAGGGCCGCTCCACGTGAACCGCCATGAGTTCCTGCGTCACATGCACCGCATCTACCGGCCCCGGAACTATCTGGAGATCGGGGTCAACGACGGCAGAAGCCTGGCCCTTTCGCGGGTGCCCTCCGTCGCCGTCGACCCGGCCTTCCGCGTGGTGACGGACATCAGCTGCGACGTCCACCTGGTCAAGGCGACGAGCGACGACTTCTTCGCCCGCAAGGACCCGCTGCTCCACCTCCGCAACGGCCGCAACCCGTTCCGCGCACTCGCCCGCCGGGACCCGCTCAATGTGCTCGGTGGGGACCCGAAACTGGAACTCTCATTCATCGACGGCATGCACCTCTTCGAGTACGCGCTGCGTGACTTCATGAACGTCGAACGGCACTCCCGCTGGTCGAGCGTGATCGTTCTTGACGACATGCTGCCGCGCAATGTCGACGAGGCGGCCCGGGACCGGCACACCAAATTCTGGACCGGCGATGTCTACAAGGTGGTGCAGGTGCTGCGCCGCTACCGCCCCGACCTGGTGGTCGTCGAGATCGATACGGCGCCGACGGGAGTGGTCGCCGTATTCGGTGCCGATCCGGAGAGCGACATTCTGAAGAGCGCGTACGACAAGATCATCGAGGAATACGTCGTGCCCGATCCGCAGGACGTGCCCGAAGAGGTGCTGGTGCGCAAGACCGCGGTCCAGCCCGAGACGCTGCTCGGCGCAGACTTCTGGCCCGCGCTGATCCGGGCCCGCAACCTGCGCCGCCCCCGTTCGGCGTTCACGTCGCTGCGCGGGCGTATCGGGGCACTCACGGACTGACGGGCTCCCCCGAGCCTGCGCGGACGGAGAAGCCCCCGTGATCCTTCCCGGACCACGGGGGCTTCTGCTGCGCTGCCGCCGGTTCAGCCCCGGGCGCGCAGCCGTGCGTAGTACGCCCGACACGCCTCGTGCGAAGGGAGCAGGCCCTGCTTCTCCGCCTCGGCCAGCGAGGGGGCGGCGGCGTCCTTCTCCGAGAGCAGCGGGGTGATGCCCTCGGGCCACTCGATCGACAGCTCCGGGTCGAGCGGGTCGATGCCGTGCTCACGACCCGGCGCGTACCCCTCGGAACACAGATAGACGACCGTCGCGTCGTCCGACAGCGCCATGAACGAGTGGCCGAGCCCCTCGGCGAGGTAGACCGCGTGATGGTCGATGTCGTCGAGGCGTACGGCCTCCCACTGCTTGTACGTGGGGGAGCCGACCCGGATGTCCACGATGACGTCGAGCACCTCGCCGCGCACGCACTTCACGTATTTCGCCTGGCTCGGCGGCACATCGGCGAAGTGGATACCGCGCAGCGTGCCGCGGCGGGAGACCGAGAAGTTGGCCTGGGCGAGCTGCAGACCGTGGCCGGCGGCCTCGATGAGCTCGGAGGCCTTGAACCACTCGTGGAAGCTGCCGCGACTGTCCGGGAAGACCTTGGGCTCATGCACCCAAGCACCTTCGAGAGAGAGCTGCCGCATCCGATCACGTCCTTGTTCCATGCTGGGTGAGGGGGCGGTCCGGGATCCCGGATCAGCCGGTGAATCGGGCGGCCAGGCGACGAGCCCGCTTGCGGCCGCCGGGCGGGAGCCTGCGGACGAGCGGGCCGCCGACCGCGCGCAGCGCCCGCCGCAGCGCCGCCTTCCGGCGCTTCGTACCGACCTCCGTCATGATCGCGGCCTCGACCTCGGGCAGGGCCGGGTCGAGGTGGATCCGGCCGCGGCCGCCGACGGTGACGTCGCAGAGAGGGAGCGCGGGACCGCCCTCGCCGTCGAGCCGGACGGAGAGCTTCCAGTTGCCCGCCGCGACGCCCCGTGCGCGTCCGGGCACCGTCAGGTGGGCGCGGCCCTCGGTGGGGTGCAGCAAGGTCCGTACCGTGTGGACGGCGCCGGTTGTCCCGTCGGCCGGGCTCAGGACCAGCTGGGCACCGGAGACCGCGGTGGCGGCGGTGGTGAAGAGGTCCAGCCGCAGCTCCGGACGGCTGCCCGACGTCCGCATCACCGGGCGGCCCGCGAGATGGGCGGCCAGCTTCTTGCTGCGTCGGGCGACATCGAGCGTGAGGTTGCCGTGCGGATCGGTGAAGTACGGGATGACAGCGCGCGCCGGGGACCCGAGAGAGGCGGGCAGACAGGCGGCGTCCACCTCCTCGGCGCGGTCGGCGCCGAGCCGGGCCTTGCGGACCAGACCCAGTCCGCGCAGCGGTACCCACACGTCCCAGAAGCCGCGCGACACCCGTCCGCGGCCCTTGACCGCCTCGGCGGACAGATGGCCGCTGCCGCGCAGGACGACTTCGCAGACGTCGTCGCCGAGGTCTTCCATCTCCGTGGTGAACGTCGCGGGGCAGGGCCACTCGACGGCCGTCTCGCGGTTGCGGAGCGAGAGTTCGGCGGAGTAGCCGTCGAGGTCGTCGGTGATGTCCAGCAGCCCGCCGTCGGCCTGGAGCCCGTCGGCGAGCTCGGGGTGCAGGTAGTAGCGGCCCTCGCGGCGCAGCAGCCGCACCGGGGCCCGGTCCTCGCCGTGGACCAGCCGGGCGCTGACGGTGATCGCGATCCTGCCGTCCGGCTGCCAGGCGAACGTCTCCAGCCTTGCCGCCGCCGTGACGGAGGAAGCGAATCGCGCGATGCGGAGGAGACCTTGCCGGTCGTTCTCCCGCAGCAGTGTGGACCGCGCCCGCAGGACCGGACCGAGCCCGTCGTGCACCCCGTCGCCCATGAAGTCCGTGCCCAGCGGCCGGATGGCGTCGCACATCTCGTCGTAGAACTCCGGCTGGTAGCGCAGCACCGACGGTTCGCTGAGCCGGCTGAGCATCTCGACGCGGTAGAAGCGGCGCAGCAGCCGGTCCCGGAATTCTCCCGGTTCCGTATGGGCCACGACGACGTCGAGGACCTCGCGGAGATTCCCGTAGTAGCCGGACGGCACGATCCTCGTCGATCCGGCGTTCTTGCCGTCGTCCCGCTTCGAGTAGTAGTAGCAGGTGTACGTGCCGAGGATGGAGACGACCTCGGCCGGGAAGTACGCCTGCATCATGTAGAGCTGGTCCTCCAGGCGGCGCTTTCCCTCGGGGTAGGCGATGCCGTTCTCACGGAGGAATTCTGTACGAAACATTTTGTGCGGCGTGAGGCTGTCGTACAGCGGGGCATCGCGCAGGGTGCACTTCTCGCGGTTCGTCCTGAACACGCCGTGCGGGACGCCGCGGAAGTTGCTGGCCACCTTGCCGATGACAATGTCCGAGCCGTTGCGCCTGCCCATGTCGTACAACCGTTCCAGGGCGCCGGAGGCAAGATGGTCGTCCTGGTCCAGGAACTGGACGTATTCACCCTTTGCCTCGGCCACCCCGATGTTGCGGGGCTTTCCCGGCCAGCCGGAATTCGGGATGGTGATCACCCGGAAATGCCGATGCTCCGCGGCCAGCTGCTTGAGGCGGTCAGGGGTGTCGTCCGTTGACCCGTCGTTGACGAAGAGGACTTCGAACTCCTGTGCCGAAAGCGTCTGCCGCAGGAGCGATTCGATGCAGGGTTCGATGAACCTGCCCGGGTTGTATACCGGAATGACGACACTTACTTTGATTGGCATCGCTACTGTCCCATGGCTGATAGAGGGCCTCTGAGCCGGCGGCGGGTGCGGGTCCGCGCTGCGGAGGACGGCGATACTGCACCGCCTGCTGTGCACCCTATCGACTGTTAGATGGATGACGCGTCCGAATGGTTGCCGAGGGCGGTGGCCCACGATTGGGCTGCCGAAAGGTACCGCAAGAATGTGCGAATCATTGGATGTGGCCGCTTCCGTCGAGGTGTCCTCAGGGCAGCCGGCCTCGGCTCAATGACCGAAAGAGGGAGAGCGGGGTCCGAATATCGGGAACGCCCGTTCGGTCCGGCGTCCCACACCGCTCGCGTACCCTGACGGCCAGGAGGCGCAGCCGACGGCGAGGACGGGAACAGTGCAGGTGGCAGGGGCAAGGCAGAGCGTGACCGAGGCGCGCAGAATCGTGGTCAAGGTCGGGTCCTCGTCCCTCACCACCGCGGCAGGGGGCCTCGACGCCGACCGGGTCGACGCACTCGTCGATGTGCTCGCCAAGGTCAGGAGCGGCGGGGAGAAGGAGATCGTCCTCGTCTCCTCCGGCGCCATCGCGGCCGGACTCGCCCCGCTCGGCCTGGTGCGCCGGCCCAAGGACCTGGCCAGGCAGCAGGCCGCGGCCAGCATCGGCCAGGGGCTGCTCGTCGCCCGCTACACCGCCTCCTTCGCACGGTACGGCGTACGTGTCGGCCAGGTGCTGCTCACCAGCAACGACACCAGCCGCCGCGCCCACTACCGCAACGCCTACCGCACCCTGGACCAGCTCCTGGACATGGGCGCGCTCCCGGTCGTCAACGAGAACGACACCGTCGCCACCGACGAGATCCGGTTCGGCGACAACGACCGGCTCGCCGCGCTCGTCGCCCACCTCGTCCGCGCCGACCTCCTGGTCCTCCTGTCCGACGTCGACGGTCTCTACGACGGCGACCCGAGCACCCCCGGTACCACACGCATCGCCGAAGTGACCGGCCCGGCCGACCTGGAGGGCGTCACCATCGGCAGCGCCGGGAAGGCGGGCGTCGGCACCGGCGGCATGGTCACCAAGGTCGAAGCCGCCCGGATCGCCACGGCCGCCGGGGTGCCGGTCGTGCTGACCTCCACCAGCCGCGCCGCCGACGCCCTCGCGGGCCGCGACACGGGTACGTACTTCCACCGCACCGGACGCCGCTCGGCGGACCGGCTGCTCTGGCTGGCCCACGCCTCCACCCCGCAGGGATCGCTGACCCTGGACGACGGGGCCGTACGGGCTGTCGTCGAGCGCCACAGCTCGCTCCTGCCGGCCGGGATCGCCGCGGTCGAGGGCGAGTTCAGCGCGGGGGACCCGGTGGAACTGCGCGACCTTCGCGGCCGTCCCGTGGCCCGCGGGCTCGTCAACTTCGACGCCAAGGAGATCCCGCAGCTGCTCGGTCGCTCCACCCGTGACCTGGCACGCGAGCTCGGGCCGGCGTACGAGCGCGAGGTCGTACACAGGGACGATCTGGTCCTCCTGCACCCCTGACCGCCCCCTGAATCGGCTGAAAGTCCGGACTTCCGGCGGAGACCTTCATGAAAACCGCCCCACATCCCCCCCGGGACTGGTCAACTTTGTAACGGGGACACAGCGGGGTACAGCACAGCAACGCATTCACAGGAGGCCGCCGGTGAGACGAGCGCGCCCGGGGACGCCGCCCCGAGGAACGGGTGGTCGCACCCTGACCAGTGTCGGAGCAGGTGTCGGCTTCGACGGGAACAGGCCCGCGGACAGGACCGTCGACGGGGCCACCGACAGAACCACCGGCCCCGAGCCGATGGCGGTGGAGGAGGAACACACCCAGTCGAAGCTGTGGCACATCACGCTCAGCGTCTCGGGCACCGAGACTCCGCTGAAAGAGGTCAGGCGCGGTCTGGAGCAGCTCGCGCACGACCACCCCTTCCTGCTGACCAGCCGATACGCCAACGACCACGCGGAGATCCGCTACTGGGAAGAGGCCCGCGATCTGCACGACGCGGCGGCGGTCGCGCTGCGACTGTGGGGCGAGCACCGCTCCAGCGCCAAACTGCCGCCCTGGGAGATTGTCGGCCTGGAGGTCATCGACCGGGAGACGTACCACCAGCGGATCGCCGAAGGATACGGGCCGCCGCCGGCTGCACCGGTCGGCGTCCACCCGTACTGAACCGGCCCGCCCTGGGACGGTTGTCTCGCATCACGGGATACGTGAGGGATGCCCGCAGTGTGCGCACTACTCTGCGGGCATGACCACGCTTTCGCCGTACGACAACATGTCCCCGGTCGCCCAGGCCGCCTACCGGGCACGCTCTGCCGCCGCCGACATCGCGCCACTGCCGCGCGCGGCCAAGGACGACGCGCTGCTGGCGATCGCGGACGCGCTGGAAGTGCGGACGAGCGAGATCGTCGAGGCCAACGCGGAGGACGTCGCCCGCGCCCGCGAGGCCGGCACCAGTGAGTCGATCGTCGACCGGCTCACCCTCACCCCCGAGCGGATCCGGGCCGTCGCCGCCGATGTGCGGCACGTGGCGGCTCTGCCCGACCCGGTCGGCGAAGTGGTGCGCGGCTCGACCCTGCCCAACGGCATCGACCTGCGCCAGGTCCGAGTGCCGCTCGGCGTCGTCGGGATCATCTACGAGGCCCGGCCCAATGTGACCGTGGACGCCGCGGCACTCTGCCTGAAGTCCGGCAACGCCGTCCTGCTGCGCGGCTCGTCGTCCGCGTACGCCTCCAACACCGCACTCGTCAGGGTGCTGCGCGACGCGGTCGGAGGCTCCGGGCTGCCGGCCGACGCGGTGCAGCTGGTGCCGGGCGAGAGCCGCGAATCGGTACGTGAACTGATGCGGGCCCGCGGTCTCGTCGACGTACTGATCCCGCGTGGCGGCGCCTCGCTGATCCGTACGGTCGTGGAGGAGTCGACGGTGCCGGTCATCGAGACCGGAACCGGCAACTGCCACGTGTACGTGGACGCGCAGACCGACCTCGACATGGCTGTCGACATCCTGATCAATTCCAAGGCCCAGCGTCCGAGCGTGTGCAACTCCGCCGAGACGCTGCTGGTCCACAAGGACATCGCCGCGGAGTTCCTGCCCCGGGCCCTGGACGCGCTGGCCGACGCCGGGGTGACGGTGCACGGTGACGAGCGGGTGCTGGAGTACGCCGACGGGTCCAAGGCCACCGTCGTGGCGGCGACGCCCGAGGACTGGGAGACGGAGTACCTCTCGTACGACATCGCGGCAGCCGTCGTCGAATCGCTGGACGCGGCGGTGGCGCACATCCGGCTCTGGTCCTCGGGCCACACCGAGGCGATCGTGACCACCTCGCAGGCGGCCGCCCGCCGGTTCACCCAATTGGTGGACTCCACGACGGTCGCCGTAAATGCGTCCACCCGGTTCACCGACGGCGGGCAGTTCGGGTTCGGCGCGGAAATCGGGATCTCCACGCAGAAGCTGCATGCCAGGGGTCCGATGGGGCTGCCGGAGCTGACCTCGACGAAGTACATCGTGACCGGTGACGGTCACGTTCGGTGATCACCGGCCCCGGCTATTTTGCGCTCTCCCTGCCCAAATCGACCCGCCGGGGCTACGCTGAAGCCGTGCCGGACGACGTGGGGGGCAGGCCGTTCCCGGACGGCTGGGAGCCCGACGACGACCGCGGGGGCGCGGACGAGGACTTCGCCTCCGTGGTGTTCGACGAGGACTTCGTCCGGGCCGCCGAATTCCATGAACCCACCGCGGTGGAGCGACTGTTGGCCGCTGCCGAGGCGCGTGCCGAGGCCGAGGCGGCCCGCGCCCGCGCGGGCGGGGGCCCCGGCGACGACGAGTTCTTCGACGACGGGTACGGCCCGGGCGGCGGCTACGGCCGCGGAAGCCCCTACGGCGACCCGATGGACCCCGACGGGCTGGGCGACGACTACGACAACGGCCCTTACGGGCGCCACGGCGGCGCCCTGCGTCCCTACCGGGGTGCCGCACGCTGGCACCGGCCGGTGGCCTGGCTGCTCGCGCTGCTGATGGGCATCGGCATGGTCGCGCTGGCCTTCAGCGCGGTCTACCGGGGCGCCTCCGCCAACCGGCAGGACCAGGTACCGCCGCCCGCCTCGACCGGCGTGGACAGCGCACCGGGTGTCGATGCCACCCCGTCCGCCCCTTCCGGCTATCCCCGGCCTGCGGTCTCCGCGGTGCCGCGCACGCCCTGAAGCGAAGTCGCCCCGGCGCATGAGAACCCGGCCCGAGTTCTCACCCGCCAGGGCGTTTATCTTCTTGGCAATCGACCTACTCTGAAGGTGTGACCCCTCCCCCGGAGGGGGCTTCTCACCCGTCCGCACAGGCGAACTCGTGACGGACAGGCCCTGCCCGAGGCCTATCGGCCGCGGCAGAGCGTAGCGTGTCGGCCTCGGCCGGTGACGTGGAGTCGGGAGAAGTCATGGCAGGCCGTGAAGAACCGCCGGAAGGGGCGTCCGGGAACGCAGCCGGTGGCGGTGAGGACGAGTACCGATCCGTCGTCTTCGACGAGTCGTTCGTGCGTGCTGCCCGGCTCCAGGAATTCTCCGCCCAGGAACGCATGGGCGAGCACGCCCGCGCCGTACGCAGCCTCCCCGCCCGGCACCTGCGCACCGGCTCCCGGGCCGTCCTGACCCTCGTGCTCCTGATAGCCCTGGCCTTCGCCGGTGCTGTCTACATGGGCTTCCGGCATCCGTACCAGGCGCCCGTCGGCCGACGGGCCGAGGCGCTCCGCTCGACCGTCATACCCCTGGCACCCCGCGGCGCCGTTCCCGGCGGCACCGCCGCCGGTCTCTTCGCCACCAGCCCCGCCGCAGAGTTCCCGATCGGTGCCGCAGGCATCAACTTTCCGATGGTCCGGCGGACGGACAACTTCTCGGACAGTCAAGTGATCACCGCCCTGACCACGGTCAAGGACTACCTGGTCGCGTCCTCCCTCGACCCCGACGTCCTCACCGGCGGCGCGATACGGCCGGTGGAGCTCCTGCTCGACCCGGCCCAGATGAGCCAGTTCGACCGGAGCATGAGCCGACCGGACGACGACGGGCAGCATGCCGCGACCGGCTGGCTGGTGCGGTTCGACCCGGCGAAGGTGGCACTCGCAGACCCGGGCATCCGGGTCCAGGGCACCCTGGCCTACTCGGAGGAGGGGTCCGACACCCTGGAGGTGGTGTCGGACCACACCTTCACGTACGCCCTGCGCCCGGCCGTCTCCGGCCCCCAACAGGCAGGCAGCGTCTCGCTGTTCACCGTTCGGCGCGAGCTGCACTTCCGGTTCGACCGGGAGGATCTGCGGCTGCACCGGCTGGAGCTGCGGACCAGCTACGTCCAGGCCGGACCGCAGGCCTGCCCGGCCGACACGACCGGCGCACTGCGTCCGCTGCTCGCCGGCCAGCGGGCGGTTTCCCGCGGACCGGCGGGCACCGACCCGTATGCGACGGGCCGGCCCACTGTGGCGCTCTGCGGCACGCTGCAGCTCAGCGCCCGTCCGTCCCGGGCCCCTGTGAGCTCTCCGGGTCTTCCGGCCCCGACTGCCGGGTCCCTTCGGAGCCACCCGTAGCGCCGCCCTTGCCGGCCGCGCCGCCGCCGGTGAACTTGTCGCGGAGCTTGCCGCCCAGGTCCCCGGCGCCGCCCGCTATGTCGCCGACGAGCTTCATCAGCGGATCCTTGCTGGTACGCACCGAATCGGCGTAGTGCGAGGCGGATTCCCGGAACGAGTCCGTCACCGAGGCGTCCTTGTCCTCGTCACGCCGCGGATAGTGACCGTCCATGATCCGCTGGTAGTCGCGGGACTCGGACCACTTCTTCAGCTCAGCCGCGCGCACCGTGGTGAACGGGTGGGAGCGGGGCAGCACATTGAGGATCTTGAGCACGGAATCGCGCAGGTCACCGCCCTTCTCGTACTCGTCCGCCTGGGCGAGGAAGGCGTCCACGTTCATCTCGTGCAGATGGTTGCCACCGGCGATCTTCATCAGGCCGCGCATCGACGCCTGCAGATCCTGGCCGACCAGCAGCCCCGCCCGGTCCGCGGACAGCTCCGACTTGCGGAACCACTCGCGCAGCGCCGTCACGATCGCCATGATCGCGACACTGCCGAGCGGGATCCAGGCGACCTTCAGCGCAAGATTGGTGAGGAAGAGCAGAATCGTGCGGTACACGGCGTGGCCGGAGAGGGCGTGTCCCACCTCGTGGCCGACGACCGCCCGCATCTCCTCCTCGTCGAGCAGCTCCACCAGCCCCGTCGTCACCACGATGATCGGCTCGTCGAGACCGATACACATGGCATTGGGCTTCGGGTCCTGGGTGACGTACATCGGCGGGACCTTCTCCAGGTCCAGGATGTAACAGGCGTCGCGCAGCATGTCGTTGAGATGGACGAACTGGGCGTCGCTCACCCGGACGGAGTCGGAGAGGAAGAGCAGCCGCAGACTGCGCTCGGGAAGCAGGCCGCTGAGAGCCTTGAACACGGTGTCGAACCCGCTCAGCTTGCGCAGGGCCACCAGGGCCGAGCGGTCCGCCGGGTGTTCGTACGCCCGGGACGAGATGCCGGCGAAGCGCCTGCGCTGCCTGCTCGGCACGTTCTCGTGACTCGTGTGGCTGCTGTCGGTCATGGTTGGGCCCCCTGTTCGTACGAGACGTCGCTCGCCCCCTGACAAATCCCAGCCTAGGTGCTGGGGCTACGGTGTGCGGGGGGCTGTGGATACCTGAGGAGACGCCCAACATGCCGCACACCGTTGCTCTGCTCGCCGCCGCGTCCGAGGACCAGGGCCCGGGCAACACCATCCGGATCGTGCTGCTCGCCTCGCTCATCGGTGCGGCGCTGCTCGCGTGGTTCCTGCTCCGCGGATACCGCAACGACGACAACAACGACTGAGTCGGCGTGAGCGTGCCCGGGGCACCCGCATACGATGTCCGCGACGTCTTCCCTTCCGACTTCCGATCGATAGGTCCTGCAGAAGATGAGCCTCACAAGCACCGCGCACCAGCTGGTCACTCTCGCCTCCGAGGGCGGCGAGAACGGTGGTAACCACGAAAGCCTCAACCCGTACCTGACCGGTGGCGGTGCGTTCGTCGTGCTGCTGCTCCTGCTGTGGATCACCACCCGCTTCAACCGCGACCGCTGAGGCCGAGGCGTACAGCTGTGCCAGTAGGCTCTGCACGCATGGGAGAGCAGCAGGTGCCTACCGGTGCCGCAAAACGCCGACTCGGCGTGATGGGCGGGACGTTTGACCCGATTCATCATGGACACCTGGTGGCGGCCAGCGAAGTGGCCGCCCGGTTCCACCTCGACGAGGTGATCTTCGTGCCGACCGGGCAGCCGTGGCAGAAGAGCCACAAGACGGTGTCCCCGGCCGAGGACCGCTATCTCATGACGGTCATCGCGACGGCGTCCAACCCGCAGTTCTCGGTCAGCCGCAGCGACATCGACCGCGGCGGGCCGACGTACACGATCGATACGCTGCGGGACCTGCGCGCCGTCCATGGCGACGCGGACCTCTTCTTCATCACCGGCGCCGACGCGCTCTCCCAGATCCTCACCTGGCGGGACGCCGAGGAGCTGTTCTCGCTGTCCCACTTCATCGGTGTGACGCGGCCGGGGCATGTGCTCACGGACGCCGGCCTGCCGGAGGGCGGCGTCTCCCTCGTGGAGGTCCCCGCGCTCGCGATCTCGTCCACGGACTGCCGTGAACGGGTCGCGCACGGGGATCCCGTCTGGTACCTGGTGCCGGACGGCGTGGTCCGATACATCGACAAGCGCCAGCTGTACCGCGGCGAATGAGCCACGGAGAGGGGGACCGGTGAACGACAGACAGAACCCGTACGACCCGTACTACCAGCAGCCGCACATCGTGGGCTACGACGAGTACGGGCAGCCGGTGTATCAGCAGCCCGGGCAGCAGCAGGAACAGCAGCAGCCGCAGCCGTACGACCCGTACGCGCAGCAGGGGCAGCAGGGGTACGGATACGACCCGTACGGTGGACAGCAGTCGCAGCAGTCGCAGCAGCAGCCGCAGAGTTACGACCCGTACGCCTCCCAGCAGCAGGGCTACGGCTACGACGGATACGGCTACGACACCGGCCAGCAGTCGGCCGGGGTCGACACCACGGCACAGTGGAACATCCCGCAACAGGCCCCCGCGCCGGCCCCCGCACCCGTATCGGTCCCTCAGCAGCCCGAACCGCGGCCCGGGTTCGACGCGGATCCCGAGCCGGCCGTTCCGGAGCAGCGCCGCGCGGATCCTGACCGCGGCACCGGGCAGTTCTCCTTCATCGAGGAGCCCGACGAGGACTCCGAAGACGTCATCGACTGGCTGAAGTTCACCGAGAGCCGCAGCGAGCGACGCGAGGAGGCGCGGCGACGCGGCCGCAACCGGATGGTCGCGCTCGTCGTCGCGGTGGCCCTCGTCGTCGTCGGCGGTGTCGGCTACCTCTGGTCCGCGGGCAAACTCCCGGGCCTCGGTGGCTCGGAGAAGAAGAACACCGCGACGACGGGTCCGCAGAAGCGCGACGTCATCGTGATCCATCTGCACAACACCAAGAAGGGCGGCACCTCCACGGCGCTGCTCGTCGACAACGTCACCACCAAGCAGGGGACCACGGTTCTGCTCCCCAACTCGCTCGCCGTCTCCGACGACGAGGGCAACACGACCACTCTCGGCAAGTCCGTCGACGACGACGGTTCGACCGGCACCCGCGAGTCCATCGACACGCTGCTCGGCACCAAGATCTCCGGTACGTGGCGGCTGGACACCCCGTACCTGGAGAACCTCGTCGACCTGGTCGGCGACATCGAGGTCGACACCGACACCGATGTACCCGACACCAAGAAGGGTGCGTCCCCCCTCGTGAAGAAGGGCGAGGCGCAGACCCTGAGCGGGCAGATGGCCGTCGCGTACGCCACCTACCAGGGCTCCGGTGAGGCCGAGGCGAAGCAGCTCATGCGGTTCGGGCAGGTCGTGCGCGGCGTGCTGCGGAAGATCTCGGACGATCCGAAGGCCGCCACCGTCACTGTGCAGACGCTGGCGCAGATCCTCGACCCGTCGCTGCTGGAGAAGGACCTCGGCGCGTCCCTGGCGAAGCTCGCCGAACACGCCAAGATCGGCGACTACAAGACGGCGCTGCTGCCGGTGCAGGCCGACGGAACCCTGACCGACGCGGCCACCGAGAGCGTCGTCAAGGACATTCTCGGCGGCACGGTGAAGACACCGGACCGGGACGCGGCCGTGCGGGTCGGTGTCAAGAACGGCACCGGGAACACGGGCGGTACGGAGTCCGCCCGGGTCGAGCTGGTCAACGGTGGCTACGCCTTCGTCGGCGGTGGGAACACCGGCACCGAGGTGTCGTCCGAGGTCCTCTACCGCGATGCGGCCGACAAGGAGAAGGCGACCCAGGTCGCCCAGACCCTGGGTCTGCCGGTGAGCGCCGTGAAGCGGGGCAAGCCTGCCGCGAACGCGGATGTGTCCGTCGTTCTCGGCCAGGACTACAAGATCAAATAGTCGAGCGCCACCTCCTGGACGATCTCCAGGAGCGATCGCGGAAGATCGCTGCGTGGGCTGTCGGCGGTCCGTGAGACCCTAGAGGTTGATCTGACCGCCGACGAAAGCCTGCTTGTGACCGCCACGGACCGCTCCATCGAGCTCATCAACGCCGCCGCTCAGGCGGCCGCCGACCGGCTCGCGCACGACATCATTGCGTACGACGTCAGCGACGTGCTGTCGATCACGGACGCCTTCCTGCTGGCCTCGGCCCCCAACGACCGCCAGGTCAAGTCGATCGTCGACGAGATCGAGGAGCGGCTTCAGAAGGAGCTCGGGGTCAAGCCGGTGCGCCGCGAGGGCGACCGCGACGCCCGCTGGATCCTCCTCGACTACGTCGACATCGTGATCCACGTCCAGCACAGCGAGGAGCGCGTCTTCTACGCGCTGGAGCGCCTGTGGAAGGACTGCCCCGAGATCGCGCTGCCCGAGGACGCCGTCAAGACCCGGGGGAGGGCCGAGGAGCACGCCCAGCTCACCGGCGGCATGGAAGGTGACCAGAGCTGAACGGCAGCAGCAGCGGCAGGGGCCGCAGGATCGTCCTCTGGCGGCACGGCCAGACGGCGTGGAACCTGGAGCGGCGATTCCAGGGCTCCACGGACATCGAGCTCACCGAGAACGGCGTCGGGCAGGCCCACCGGGCCGCCCGGCTGCTCGCCTCGCTGAAGCCGGACGCCATCGTCGCCTCCGATCTGCGGCGGGCGGCGGCCACGGGCGCCGAGCTCGCCGCGATCACCGGGCTCGACGTCACCCATGAAGCGGGACTGCGCGAGACCTACGCGGGTGCCTGGCAGGGCCTCACCCACGAAGAGATCGTCGAGCGGTACGGCGAGCAGTACGCCGCGTGGAAGCGGGGTGAGCCCGTGCGGCGTGGCGGAGGCGAACTGGAGACCGAGGTCGCCGACCGAGCCGCCCCTGTCGTGCTCGATCACGCCGACAAGCTGCCCGACGGCGGCACGCTCGTCGTGGTCAGCCACGGCGGCACCATCCGCACCACCATCGGGCGGCTGCTCGGCCTGGAAGCGCGCCATTGGGAAGGGCTGGGCGGCCTCTCCAACTGCTGCTGGTCGGTGCTGGGCGAGGGCGCGCGGGGCTGGCGCCTGCTGGAGCACAACGCGGGCACCCTGCCCGAACTTGTGCTCGGTGACGACACCTAGCCCGCACCTAGCCCTGCCCCACGGCGGTGCCCGGAGGGCCACTCCGGACGGCGGCGGCCGGATTTCACTTTCTGGCTGGTCACAGGCTAAAGTTCTTCTTGTTCGCAGCGCGGAAACGCAGGGAAACACAGCGAGCAGCGGGGCTATAGCTCAGTTGGTAGAGCGCCTGCATGGCATGCAGGAGGTCAGGAGTTCAATTCTCCTTAGCTCCACAATCAGGATCCCGTTCCCGGCAGGGGGCGGGATCTTTGCGTTCCCCCAGGTGTTCCTGGATCCGGCTGTGTTCCTGCACGCGTGCGGCCACTCACCCTTGGCGGCGGTGGCGCAGCGCCGCGACCTGCTCCGCGCGCTCCTCGTCGGCGGGTTTGTACGCCACGATCCGGCACTCCGGAGGCCCGTTGATGGACAGTGACACCGACGTCATCCGTATCTCGCGCTCGGCTGCCCGGTGACGGAACGTCTTCACCCGCGGACCCGGCGGGGCGACATCCCCGCTCCGCCAGAGCTCGGCGAGGTACGGGCTGGCCGCGGAGAGTCGCTCCACCAATGACTCCCAGGCCGGCTCGCCGGTATGGCGCCCGTAGGCCCCGCGCAGCGTCGCCACCGTGAACAGCCCCCGCAGCACGTTCCGTACCCCCACCGAGACAACGGCCACCAGGACGAACCCGCCCGGAACCAGGACCCTTTGGAGCTCCGCGGGCCACCGGGCCGGACCCAGGACCAGGCCGGCCAGTCCAACTCCTGCCCGAGGACCGCGCCCACCCCTGGATCAGCCGGAAGGCGATCCGCTGTCCGCTGTCCGCGGCCGGTCCGCAGGCGAGCGAGGCGGTGGTGAAGACCGTGAGTCCGGCCAGATGGGCACGGCCGTGGCCGAGCAGACCCCCGAGCCTGACGCCGGTGATCAGCAGAACGGAGTACGTCATGGTGCAGCCGACTACGACGAGCTGCAATCCGGCACCGGAGGCGCCGAGTTCGGTATGGATCGTCGGGACGGCAACATTGACGATGAAGGTGTCGAGCAGGGCCATGAACTGGGCGGCCAGGACCAGGGCGAACAGCCGAGGCAACTCCACGTTCCGTACCCAGTAAAGGGTCGGGCTGGTGATGCGCGATGGCGGGGACGGCGGATTCATGCTGTATGCGGCTTTGGTCGTCATGGGGGCGGGCATGTCGCTGGGATTCAGTCCTCTCCTCACCCGCGCACCTCTCCTCACCCGTGCACTGGCCAACGTACGGCCCGAGGACGCCGCCGACGCGCTTGGTGTGCTGGTGACCGTCACCCAGCTGGGTCAGCCCATCGGTGTCGCGACGTTCGGCACGCTGTACCTCAACCGCCTTGATACGCCAGGGGCGTACGGGTCCGGCCATGCGCTGTGGGTGTGCGCCCTCGTGCTGTCGGCGGCCGCGATCGTGGGCGTGTCGGTCGGTCTCGTAGGGCGTCGGCAGCGGGGCGATTCTCAGCAGGGCTGACCCCCTTGCGGGGTCATGGCAGAATCGGACCGCCGGAGGGGGCGACGGACCGAACGGGAGGGAGCGCGCGATGCCTGCGAGCCGCCACGAGGTCGCGGACCTGCCCCTTGTTCCCGGAGTTCCTGACGTTCCCGGAGTCCCCGAAGAGAACGGCGGAACCTCCCGCATGTGCACGGCCCGCGGCCACGGCCGGAGCTGACCCATGGGTGCACACAGGCGGAAGTGCGACTGGTGCGACAGCGGGACGCCCATTGTCCGGGACATGGATCCGATCAATGCCGAGTACCAGTACTGGTGCGAGGAGTGTGCGCGGGCGCTGATCATAAAAGGCGACCCGATCGAGACGTACCGGGAGCTGGAGGGGGAGCCGATCTACGGACGGCTGTTGGAGGAGCACTGCACCCTGAAGCGCTTCTACTCCTTTGCGACCGCCTGAACATCCGGTTGCACAATCTTCCCGAATGGCGCAAATCGGTTCCCGTGGGAATCGATTTGGTGGTGGGCCGGGGTGACCGTGTAATGTTCTCGATGTCGCCAGGGAGACCGGGCGGAGCACAGTACGGGGCTATAGCTCAGTTGGTAGAGCGCCTGCATGGCATGCAGGAGGTCAGGAGTTCAATTCTCCTTAGCTCCACAGGGAAGTAACGGGAAGCGGGTCATCCGAATCGGATGGCCCGCTTCCTGTCTGTGCAGGTCAATTACGGCCGGCAGGTCCAGGACATGGGCGGCCGGATCGTCCGTGAACGCGGACAGGTTCGAGGCCGGGAAGCGGGCCGAGCCGTCCGGATGCTTGCAGGGACCTCGGCCCTTGGCCGCCTGGGTCACCTCGCGCAGTGCCTCCAGGGCCGCGGGACCGCCCCCGTTCAGTACGTCGGAGAGTCCGCCCGCAGCGGCCGGCGGACCCAGCTTGCAAGGACCGCACTGGCCCGCTCTCTCGGCGGGAGCCGGAGAGGGTGAGCAGCATCGCGCCGGGCTCGTCGGGCAGGCCGGTGTGCCCGTAGCGGCGGGCACCGATCCGGGCTGCGACGGCGAGCTGGGCGTACGTCTCCGCGTTCGACAGCAGCGTCGGGGCGCCGGCGACTCCCGACTCCGACTCCGAATGGTTCGGCAAAGCGGTCCCGTTGCCGTATGCCAAGTCGCTCCATACCGGCCAGTACGGGGTTCGAGCGGCTGTCCCGATAGGGGGCGTTACGCGGAGTAGCCCACGCTTCCCGGACGTTCCGCCGTGGCCCGGTGCGTGCTCCGGCGCCGCCTCGCGGGTGCTCCGGCAGTCCGCCGTCGTCCACGGAGCGGAATCGCCCGGCTGCGCTCCGGGCCCGTGCGGTACCCTGACGCCATGCGTGCCGTACGCCTTCTGCTTAGCGAGCCGCGCTGATCAGTCCCGACCGGTGTGAATGCCTGGTTGGAATCGGCGCGGCGTCCCCTCCTGTGCGAGGGGCTTTTTCGTTTCCGTAAGCGCTGGCAGATGACGATCGATGGAGCTTTGAGGATCATGAGCGAGACGAATTCCGCAGTCGACGTGACTGCGCCGCACCGCTATACGGCGGCGATGGCCGCCGACATCGAGGCACGCTGGCAGGACTTCTGGGATGCCCACGGCACGTACGAGGCGCCGAACCCGACGGGCGATCTGGCGGGCGATCCGGAGCTGGCCGCCAAGCCGAAGAAGTTCATCATGGACATGTTCCCGTACCCCTCGGGTGCGGGTCTGCACGTAGGTCACCCGCTGGGCTACATCGCCACCGACGTGTTCGCCCGCCACCAGCGCATGACCGGGCACAACGTGCTGCACACCCTGGGCTTCGACGCCTTCGGCCTGCCGGCGGAGCAGTACGCCGTACAGACCGGTACGCATCCGCGCGCCTCCACCGAGGCCAACATGGTCAACATGAAGTCTCAGCTGCGCCGGCTGGGCCTGGGTCACGACAAGCGCCGCTCGTTCGCGACGATCGAAGCGGAGTACTACAAGTGGACCCAGTGGATCTTCCTGCAGATCTTCAACTCCTGGTACGACACCGAGACGGACCGGGCCCGGCCGATCGCCGACCTGGTCGCGCAGTTCGAGAACGGTGAGCGACCGACCCCGGACGGCCGCGACTGGAGCGCGCTGGGCGCCGCCGAGCGCGCCGATGTCCTGGGCGAGTACCGCCTGGCGTACGCCTCGGACGCTCCCGTCAACTGGTCGCCGGGGCTGGGCACCGTACTGGCCAATGAAGAGGTGACGGCCGACGGCCGTTCCGAGCGCGGAAACTTCCCCGTCTTCAAGGCCAAGCTGCGCCAGTGGAACATGCGCATCACCGCCTACGCCGACCGGCTGCTGAACGACCTGGACGGGCTGGACTGGCCCGAGGCGATCAAGCTGCAGCAGCGCAACTGGATCGGGCGTTCCGAAGGCGCGCGCGTCGACTTCCCCGTCGACGGCGCCGGTGACATCACCGTCTTCACCACCCGCCAGGACACCCTGTTCGGCGCCACGTACATGGTCCTGGCGCCCGAGCACGAGCTGGTGGAGCGGATCATTCCGGCCGCCTGGCCCGAGGGCACCCACCCGGTGTGGACCGGCGGACACGCGACCCCGGCAGAAGCCGTCACCGCGTACCGCAAGCAGGCCGCCGCCAAGTCCGACGTGGAGCGGCAGGCCGAGGCCAAGGACAAGACCGGTGTCTTCACCGGTGCGTACGCGACCAACCCGGTCAGCGGTGAGAAGGTGCCCGTCTTCATCGCCGACTACGTCCTGATGGGCTACGGCACCGGCGCGATCATGGCCGTACCGGCGCACGACGCGCGCGACTTCGCTTTCGCGCGCGCCTTCGAGCTGCCGATGCGCTGTGTCGTCGAGCCGTCGGACGGCCGCGGTACGGACACCTCCACGTGGGACGACGCGTTCGCCTCGTACGAGGCGAAGCTGGTCAACTCCGCAGGCGACGAGATCTCGCTGGACGGCCTGGGTGTCGTCGACGCCAAGGCGAAGATCACCGAGTGGCTGAAGGCGAAGGGCCTGGGCGAGGGGACCGTCAACTTCCGGCTGCGCGACTGGCTGTTCAGCCGTCAGCGCTACTGGGGCGAGCCCTTCCCGATCGTCTACGACGAGGACGGCGTCGCCCACCCGCTGCCCGAGTCGATGCTGCCGCTGGAGCTGCCGGAGGTCGACGACTACTCGCCGCGCACCTTCGACCCGGAGGACGCCGACACCCAGCCCGAGACCCCGCTGTCCCGGAACGCGGACTGGGTCAACGTCACGCTGGACCTGGGCGACGGCAACGGCCCGAGGAAGTACCGCCGCGAGACCAACACCATGCCCAACTGGGCCGGTTCCTGCTGGTACGAGCTGCGCTACCTGGACCCGAGCAACGACCGGAAGCTGGTCGACCCGGCGATCGAGCAGTACTGGATGGGGCCGCGCGAGGGTCAGCCGACCGGTGGCGTCGACCTGTACGTGGGCGGCGCCGAGCACGCCGTACTGCACCTGCTGTACGCCCGCTTCTGGTCCAAGGTCCTGCACGACCTGGGGCACATCTCGTCGGCGGAGCCGTTCCACAAGCTGTACAACCAGGGCATGATCCAGGCCTTCGTCTACCGGGACAGCCGCGGCATCGCCGTCCCGGCGGCCGAGGTCGAGGAGCGCGACGGCGCGTTCTACTACCAGGGCGAGAAGGTCGGCCGCGTCCTGGGCAAGATGGGCAAGTCCCTGAAGAACGCCGTCACGCCCGACGAGATCTGCGCCGAGTACGGGGCGGACACGCTGCGCCTGTACGAGATGGCGATGGGTCCGCTGGACGTGTCGCGTCCGTGGGACACGCGCGCCGTCGTCGGCCAGTACCGGCTGCTGCAGCGGCTGTGGCGCAACATCGTCGACGAGGAGACCGGTGAGGTCACCGTCGTGGACACCGAGCCCGGCGAGGACATGCTGCGCGCGCTGCACAAGGCCATCGACGGCGTCGGCCAGGACATGGCCGGGATGCGCTTCAACACCGCCATTGCCAAGGTCACCGAGCTGAACAACCACCTGACCAAGGCGGGCGGCCCGCTGCCGCGGTCCGTCGCCGAGCGGCTGGTGCTGCTGATCGCGCCACTGGCGCCGCACATCGCCGAGGAGCTGTGGCGTCGGCTGGGCCACACCGAGTCGGTCGTGCACCAGGATTTCCCGGTCGCCGATCCGGCGTACGTCGTGGACGAGACCGTGACCTGCGTGGTGCAGGTCAAGGGCAAGGTCAAGGCGCGGCTGGAGATCTCCCCGTCGATCTCGGACGAGGATCTGGAGGCGCTGGCTCTGGCCGACCCCGCGGTGGTCGCGGCGCTGGACGGGGCCGGGATCCGCAAGGTGATCGTGCGGGCGCCGAAGCTGGTCAACATCGTCCCCGCGTGACCGTCCCGGTCTGCGGCTGACCGCCGGTTGTCGTACGGCGGTGTGAGGGCTTTCCCCTACGGGCAGGTTGGGGGTTCCGATGGAACCCGCGGCCTGCCCGTTCCGTTTACGGTTGAGGGGCCGGTATTCGGCAGCCGAATCGACATCCAAGGGGCGTCATGGAAGCCGTGATCCTGATCCTGGGGCTGCTCTTTGTCGCGTTCATGGCTCTGGGCGTCTACGTGAGCGTCAAGGTCATCGGCGCGGCGAAGCGCGGCGTGGACCGCAGCATCACGCAGGCGCGCCGCACCGTCGAGGACACCACGCTGCGGGCGAAGAGCTATGGCCAGGCGGGCGTGGCAGGGGAGCTGGCGCGGCTCCGGCTCGCGCTGCGTACGTCGATGAGGGCCACGCAGGAGGCGCTGCAGACAGGGGTGGCCGAGGATGCGTCGCTGTCGGAGTCACTGGGGCTGTTCCAGCGGCTGAGCGTGCACGGGCGGGAGCTCGACGAGGAGCTGAAGAGGCTCGAGCGCGAGCCCGACCGCGTGACGGTCGCCTCGCTGCTGCCCGGGCTGAAGCAGCGCACGGAGCGGATCACGCACTCCGCGGAGTCGCTGCGGTGGGCCGCACGCGACCGGGCACGGCAGTTCGCCGACGACGATCTGGCGGCGCTGAACGCGCAGATCGACGTGGAGGCGGGGGCCCTGCGGCACTGGACGGTGGAGGAGCCTGCGGAGCCTTCGGCGGGGGCGGACCGGCGGGGTGGCGCCGGTGCGGGGGCAGGCCCGGGTGGGGACGGGCCGGCCTGGAGGGCGCCGGTCGGCGAGGAGGGGCCGGGGGCGCTCACGGCTCGGGACCCTCGGGGGCAGACGGGCTATCCGTGGCAGAAGGACGCGCGGCCCGAGACGACGAACTGAGGCGGCGGGTCGGACGCGACTGTGGGACTCCGGTCGTGCGCACGGGCGACTGCGGGCGAGCGGTTCGGGCGCGGGACGCACGCGTGTGGGTCGTCGGGTCCGGGCGCGCACATGCGTGTGGCCATCGGGTCCGGCTCGAACCGAAGTGACTGGTGGTGGCAGGATGCGCCCCGAAGCGATCGGATGTGATCACTCGGCCGGGGGCGGACTGCCGAGCCACCGCCCCGGCAGGTAACCTCCCGCTCATGTCCCGCCATGTCGCGATCGTCACCGATTCCACGGCCCACCTGCCGCCCCAGACGATGGAGCGGCATGGCATCACCGCAGTGCCCCTGACCGTCGTCCTCGGCGATCAGGCGCTGGAGGAGGGCACCGAGATCTCGGCCCGCTCCCTCGCGCTGGCGCTCCAGAAGCGACGACCCGTGACGACATCCCGGCCCAGCCCGGAGGTCTTCGCCGCGGCGTACCGGGCGGCGGCCGAGGCGGGCGCAGCCGGCATCGTCTCGCTGCACCTCTCGGCCGAGCTCTCGGGTACGTACGACGCCGCTCTGCTCGCCGCGAAGGACGCTCCGGTGCCCGTGCGGGTGGTGGACACCGGGATGGTGGCCATGGCCCTGGGGTTCTGCGCCCTGGCGGCGGCGGAGACGGCGGAGGGGGGCGGCAGCCTGGACGAGGCGGTCGCGGCCGCCGAGAAGCGGGCCGCGGGCACCTCCGCGTACTTCTACGTCGATACGCTGGACTATCTCCGCCGCGGTGGACGCATCGGCGCTGCCCAGGCCCTGCTGGGGTCCGCACTCGCGGTGAAGCCGCTGCTGCAGCTGGACGGCGGCCGGATCGAGCTGCTGGAGAAGGTGCGGACGGCCTCGAAGGCGATCGCACGACTGGAGGAGATCGTCGTCGAGCGGGCGGGCACCGGCCGGGTGGACATCGCCGTGCACCACTTGGCAGCGCCCGAGCGCGCCGAGCGACTGGCGGAGAGGCTGCGCGTGCGGGTCCCGGGACTGGCCGATCTGCATGTCAGCGAGGTGGGTGCCGTGATCGGTGCGCACACCGGTCCGGGTCTGCTGGGAGCAGTGGTTTCGCCGCGCTGATCTCACTCCTGGGGGTGAGTGGGATATCCACAACTGGTGGGTTGTCCACCGGATGTGGGCCTGCTCAGCGGGTTCGGGCACATGTGCCTAGCGTCGTGAGGCATGGCTCCCCAATCACATCGTGCAAGCAGCGGAAGTGGACCCGGCCGCGCTGCGTCCTCGGACGTGCGGGCCCGACGCAGGCCCGGTGCGGGCCGAGGTGTTGATCCGGGGCCTGGCCCCGGGCGGCGACGGCTTTCGCGTGGACGCGCGGCCGTGGTCGCTGCCGCTTCGCGGCGGCGTGCGGACGCACTCATGGCGGGGGCGAACGGAGCACATGCGGCCCGGCCGGTGACGCGGCCGGCCCCGACCCTGGACACGGCCCCCGCCTCGGCTCCGGCAGTTCCCCGTCCGGGGAGCGCCGCGCCGTCCGACGAGCCGGCGCGGGTGGTGGAGCCGGTTCCGGAGCCGGTTTCGGCCGCGCCGGGGCGGTGGGAGCGGATGGTGCCCGCGGTGCGGGAGCGGCTTCCGATGTGGCTGCGGCTCAGGTGCGGTCTGGAGCCGAGAACCCTTGCCGCGCTCACCGTCGTCCTGGTCGCTGCCGCGGTCTTCGCCGGGGTCCACTTCTGGTCCGTACGGCCCCAGTCCGTACGCGCGCCCGATCCGGTCGACGAGCGTGCGCACGCCCCGGCATCGGACCCGATGACGGATCCCGTCCGTACCCCCGAACCGTCACCCGGACCACCGGCCACCCCAGGACCTGACGGTCGGATCGTCGTCGACGTCAGCGGCAAGGTGCGGCGGCCGGGTATCTACCCCTTGCCGTCCGGAGCGCGGGTGGCCGACGCGCTACTGGCGGCGGGCGGGGCCCGGCCCGGCGTGGACATCACCGGGCTCAACCGGGCCCGGGTGCTGCTGGACGGGGAACAGGTCGTGGTCGGCGCGCCACCCGGCCCACTCGTCTCCGGTGCCACGGGCGGCGCCGGCACAGGCGGCCGTGGTGGCCCGGCGACCGGGCCGGTCAGCCTCAACAGCGCGACCGTGGAACAGCTGGACACCCTGCCCGGCGTCGGTCCGGTCCTTGCCCAGCACATCCTCGACTACCGCACGCAGCACGGCGGCTTCCGTTCCGTCGACGAACTCCGTGAAGTCAACGGAATCGGCGACCGCCGGTTCGCCGATCTCCAACCATTGGTACGGCCATGACCCGTCCGCACGTCCCACCGGACGTCCATGCGGCGTCGGGCCGACGGCTCGGTGCCTCCGACCCACGACAGGAGGGCCCAGTCGATCTGCGGCTGGTCCCGCCGGCCCTCGCGGCCTGGGCCGCCGCGGCGCTCGCCGTATCTGCGCCGTGGCGCTGGACGGTCGTGGGGACGGCGCTCTGTCTCGTTGCCGCCCTGGTGCTCCTCGGCGTCTCCAGGGCCTCGGCGACCCGCGCAGCGCATGCTCGGGCCGCCGACCACCGGGAGTGCGAGGGCGGTGAGGGCAGCGCTGTACGGAACCGGCGCAGGCTCCATGCCACTGCGGCGGCCGCGGTCCTGCTCTGTGCGGCGGCCGGAGCGACGGCGGCGGGACTGCGCGGCGCGGACGCGCGGCAGGGGCCCGTTCCCGGTCTGGCCGACCGTTTCGCGAGGGTCGAGGCGGAAGTGACGGTCACGTCCGACGCACGCCGGACCCGCCCCCGGGTCCAAGGTGACCACAGCTCCCCGGTCGCTCTCCTCCTGGACGCCGAGATCACCGGGCTCACGGCACCGGACGGTGCCACCACCCGTCTTCGTACCCCGGTGCTGGTGATCGTGTCCGCCTCCGGTTCGACGGCGCGATGGGAGCGGCTGCTGCCGTCCACGAAGCTGCACGTGAGCGGCCGGCTCGCGCCACCGCTGCACAGCGGGCAACGCAACGCCGCTGTCCTGCGTCCCGAGGGCAAGGGTCCGCCTCGCGTCACCGGGCCGCCGACCCTTCTCCAGCGCACGGCGGGCGAACTGCGCGCGGGTCTGCGACGCGCGACGGACGGGCTGGATCCCGATGCGCGGGCGCTGCTCCCGGGACTGGTCGTCGGCGACACCTCCCGGGTCACCCCCGAACTGCACGAGGCATTCCAAGCAGCCGACCTCACGCACCTGATGGCCGTCTCCGGTGCCAACCTGGCGATCCTGCTCGTATTGCTCATCGGGCCGCCCGGCGCCGCACTCCGGGTCGAACGCCGCGGTCTGGCGGCCCGGTTGGGCATCCCGCTGCGGATGACCGCGCTGCTCGGTGGCGGGCTCACGCTCGGGTTCGTCCTCGTGTGCCGACCGGAGCCGAGCGTGCTGCGCGCCGCGGTGTGCGGACTGATCACACTGCTCGCGATCGGTACGGGCCGCCGCCGCTCGCTGATTCCCGCTCTGGCCGCCGCCGTTCTGCTGCTCGTGCTGTACGACCCGTGGCTGGCGCGCAGCTATGGCTTCGTCCTCTCCGTCCTGGCGACCGGCGCCCTGCTCACGGTCGCCCCGCGATGGAGTGCCGCGTTGCAACGGAGGCGGGTGCCGCCCCGGCTCGCGGAGGCGCTGGGTGCGGCCGCCGCGGCGCAGGCCGTGTGCGCGCCCGTCGTCGTGGTGCTCGCCTCGCGGGTCAGCCTGGTGGCGATTCCGTGCAACCTGCTGGCCGAGTTCGCGGTGGCGCCCGCCACCGTCCTCGGGTTCGCCGCCCTCGCCGTGGCGCCGGTGGCCATGCCCGTGGCCGAGCTGCTCGCCCGGGTCGCGGGCTGGCCGGCCGGGTGGATCGCCTCTGTGGCCCGCACCGGAGCGGCTCTTCCCGGGGCGGAGATCGACTGGCCCGACGGCTGGCGCGGAGCGCTCCTGCTGACCGTCCTCACGGCCCTGGTGGCGCTGTCCGCCCGCCGTATCGCGCGCCGCCCTTGGGTCTGTTCGGCTGCCGCGCTGCTGCTGGTGCTCGCGGTGCTGCGCCCGGTGCCGCTCACCCGGGTGCTGACGGGATGGCCGCCGCCGGACTGGGCGTTCGTGATGTGCGATGTGGGGCAGGGCGACGCCATGGTGCTTGCGGCGGGGGACGGCGACGGCGTGGTCATCGACACCGGGCCCGATCCGCGACCGGCCGACCGTTGTCTGCGTGACCTGGGCATCACTCGGATTCCGCTCCTGCTGCTCACGCACTTTCACGCCGATCATGTCCGGGGTCTGCCCGGCGTGTTGCGGGGCAGAGCGGTCGGCGAGATCCAGACGACGAGTCTGGACGAACCGCCGGACCAGGCGGCGTTCGTACGCAGAACAGCCGCCCAGGCGCGGGTCCCCCTGGTGAGGGCGGTCGTAGGGGAGCGCCGTCGCATCGGCACACTCGACTGGCGAGTCCTGTGGCCGGCGGGAGGCGCGTCGGCAGGCCCCGTACCGGAGGAACCGAACGATGCCAGTGTCACGCTGTTCGTCCGGACCGGCGGGCTGAGCCTGTTGCTCCTCGGAGACCTCGAACCCCCGGCACAGCAAAGGCTGTTGCGTCAGTACCCGGCGCTTGCGCGGGTGGACGTTCTCAAGGTCGCCCATCATGGATCCGCCCACCAGGACCCCGCGTTGCTGCGCAGCGCGCGTCCCCGGCTTGCCCTGGTGAGTGTGGGCAGGGACAACCCGTACGGGCACCCGGCGGCCCGGACCGTCGAGGCGCTGAGGACCGGGGGAGCGGTGGTGCTGCGCACGGACCTGGACGGCGCGATCGCGGTGACGGGTGCGGGGTCGCGGCTGCGGGCGGTCGGGCGCTCATGACCACCGCCCGGCAGACGGCGTCCCGGCCGACCACGTTCCAGACTGATCCTGGCCTGCCCGGTCGGCGTCACAGTGCGCGCGGTCGGGTTGGTGCGCCGCGTGGCCATCAGCAGAGTCCCGTTGTCCCACACGAACCACAGTGGTACCAGCGTCGGCACGCCGTCTGCCGAAACGGTGGCCACCCAGGCGTCCTCGTCCTTCTCGAAGTGGTCGAGCACATCACGCTCGCGCTGCTCCCGGCTGCGCGCCAGCTCCGGATTCGTCATACTCCGCACGTCGGCGAGAGCGCGCAGCGCCGCACCTGGGTCGGCGGACCTGGGGCCACCGGCTCATGGCATACCGCGGGGCTCCGGGACAGACTTCGGCCATGGACCCGCAAATCGCCGCAGACCGTCGACGCGTACCTTGACCGCATCGGCGCCCGCCGTCCCGCACGTCCCGACGCCGCCGCGCTGCGCGAGCTGCAGCTGCGACACCTCACCGCCGTGCCCTTCGAGAACCTGTCGATCCATCTGGGCGAAGACATCGTGCTCGACGAACAGGCTCTTCTCGGCAAGGTGGTGGGTGGCCGGCGCGGCGGGCGAACGCCGCGAGGTGCCGCTCGCCACGGACGCCGAGGTCTTCGAGGCCTACCGCGAACACTTCGGGCTGCGTCTCCATCGGCTGCCCACGGTCCACCAGGTTGAGATTTCCGGACGCAACGGCTGATGCGCACAAGCGGAAGGTTCAATCCGGACCTTCGGTAACACCTCAGCCCAAGCCCCTGCCAGTCCCTCCGTTTGCCACGAACACCCCAAGAGTGATCGAATGCATGCTCGTCGGCGGGCCGCTGCTCCGACAACGACGTACAGCCGTCCGGCCCCAAGGTGAATCTCCCCCGGGGGTACGTGAAGATGTTCGGCCGTTGGCTGGGAAGCAAGAAGGCAACGGGTGCGGCGCAGGGCAACCCGCTCGCGGGACTCGCGGTACCGCGCACCGCGGGAGTCCTGAGCTGCCGTGTCCTCGATCCGGTCAACGAGGTTGTTCAGCAGGCGGAGTTCGTCGTCACGGACAGTGCGGGCCGCAAGGTCGTCGGCGGTGAGACGGACCCCTTCGGGAACGTCCTGGCCACCGTCCCGGCGGGTGACTACCGGCTCGCTGTCACGGCCGAGGGCTTCACCCCGTTCCACGGTTCGGCCACGGTCTCCCAGAGTGGCCACGCGGGACTCGGGGACGTCATGCTCCAGGTGGCCGCGCCCCCACAGTTGCCCGACCCCGGTGAGTGGGAGATCGAGCCGAACCACTCGCAGATCGGCTTCACGGCCCGCCACATCGGGCTGGCCCGCATCCATGGCCGATTCAACACATTCGCAGGTGCGATACGGATCGCCGATCGCATGGAGGCCTCCGCCATGCACGTGATCATCGACGCCTCGTCGATCGACACCAACGTGCAGATGCGCGACGACCATCTGCGGTCCAGCGACTTCCTCGACGTCGGGCGTTACCCGACGATGGAGTTCTACAGCGACCGCTTCGTTCACCGGGGCGGTAGCCGCTGGGGCGTGAGCGGCGCGCTCACCCTGCACGGCGTCAGCCGTACGGTGACGCTGGACACTCAGTACCTCGGCCTCGGCAACGGTCTTGAGGGGGAGACCAGGGCTGCGTGCCGGGCCACCACCGAGCTGCACCGTGAGGACTTCACTCTCACTTGGCAGACCATGCTGGCCCGCGGTATTGCCGCCGTCGGCTCCAGCATCGCCATCGACATGGACATCCAGATCGTCCCCAAGGGCTGAGTCCCAAGGGCCGCGTCCAGCCGCCGCTGTCGCCGGGACGCGGCGGCTGGGTGGTGTCCGGTGGATCCGGGTCGGACAACCCTAGGGTGCCTCCAGCCAGCCCTCGAACTCGGCTGCCAGCGCGTCGAGTGCCGACGCGTCGAGCCGGCCGTCCGCGTCCTCCACGACCACCAGCCACTGGGCGTCCTCCGCGTCGTCCTCGCCGGCCAGTGCGTCGCGTACGAGTTGAGGTTCCTCGGCGACCCCGAAACGGTCGGCGAGCTCTCCGGCCACCTCCTCCGCGGTATCGCGGTCGGGCAGCACCAGCACATGTCTCACATCGGTCACCTGCCCATTCTCCGGTACGGCGACGGGACGGTGACAGGCGTCGAAGCCGGGCTGTCAGTGGGGCGTGGGATGCTGGACGGCGATGGCCACCAGAAGGAATTCCACCGACGATCCGCTCGCCCCCCTCACGCTCGCCGTGGGCCAGGAGGACCTCCTCCTCGACCGTGCGGTGCAGCAGGTGGTGGCGGCGGCCCGCGCGTCCGACGCCGACACGGATGTCCGCGACCTCACCTCCGACCAGCTCCAGCCGGGCACCCTTGCCGAGCTCACGAGCCCGTCGCTCTTCGCCGAGCGCAAGGTGGTGATCGTGCGCAATGCGCAGGATCTCTCCGCCGACACGATCAAGGACGTCAAGGCGTACCTCGACACACCGGCCGAGGAGATCACGCTCGTACTGCTGCACGCGGGCGGCGCGAAGGGCAAGGGGCTGCTGGACGCGGCGCGCAAGGCGGGCGCGCGGGAGGTCGCCTGTCCGAAGACGACGAAGCCTGCCGAGCGGCTCTCGTTCGTACGGTCGGAGTTCCGGGCGCTGGGGCGCTCCGCGAGCCCCGAGGCGTGCCAGGCTCTCGTCGACTCCATCGGCAGCGACCTGCGGGAGCTGGCGAGCGCGGTGTCCCAGCTGGTCGCGGATGTCGAGGGCACGATCGACGAGGCAGTCGTCGGCCGCTACTACACCGGTCGTGCGGAGGCGTCCAGCTTCACGGTTGCCGACCGGGCGGTGGAGGGGCGGGCGGCGGAGGCGCTGGAGGCATTGCGCTGGTCGCTGTCGACCGGCGTGGCGCCGGTGCTGATCACCAGTGCCCTGGCGCAGGGCGTACGGGCGATCGGCAAGCTGTCCTCGGCGCGCGGGGGCAGGCCCGCGGATCTTGCACGCGAACTGGGCATGCCGCCGTGGAAGATCGACCGGGTGCGGCAGCAGATGCGGGGGTGGACGCCGGACGGGGTGGCGGCGGCTCTGCGGGCGGTCGCGGATGCGGATGCGGGCGTCAAGGGCGGTGGGGACGACCCCGAGTACGCCCTGGAGAAGGCCGTGGTCGCTGTTGCGCGGGCGGCGCGGGCCGGGCGGCGCTAGTGCCCCTCCCGGCAAGCTTTGCCCCGTCGCGCCGCCCAGCATGCGCGCTCGCCGCGTTGGCCAAAAGCCCTGGTAGCTCCTTCCCCAAGCTCTCAACTCCGTTCGAGCAGGGGAGACCCCATCCAAGGACTTCCGGCCGCCTTGCGACCGCACGCACCGGACGACGCTCCTTCCGGGCAAACATTGCCGGTCACGGCACCAGTCCCGCTGTGCGGACCCGAGGGCGGGTGGCCTCTGGTGGTCCCCGGAGGGGCCGACGTCGCCGTTCTCCCACTCGGGGTCGTAGGCGCAGGGCACGGTGGCGCCGCCGGTGACGTACTCCCGGTCCGGGACCAGGTGAAGGACATCCCCTCGGCCCCGTCGTTCCGCTGGACGAACAGGTCCCACATCTTGCCCTTCGCACCCTCACGGCAGGACGTGACCTCCCAGCCGTTGTCCTTGAGGTGCTGGTGCAGTCGGCGGAGGCCGGCGACGGCCCGGCTCGCGGGCACGTGGTCCAGCGCCCAGCTGTGGCTCATCCGGTAGGCGCCGTCGACGGTCTTGTCCTCCAGCCCCAGCAGACCCCCGTCGTAGCAGAAGCCGGAGCTGAACGTGTTCTCCGTACTGACACCGATGTCCTCGACTCCGGGTTCTACGGTGCGCTTGAACCCCACGACGTCGTACGCCTCCTGCGAACGCTGGAAGGCGCGGCTCGCTGGGTCGGCATGTGTGGGCATACCGAAGGCCCCGGCTGTCGCTCTGGGGAGGGCGATGGCCGGGGCCTCGGATTCATGCGTGGTGCGCCGCACCCGCGTGGCGAACGCAGGTTCGGTGTGCGGCGCGGGGGCCGGGCAGGGGCGGGAGAGAGGGCCCGCTGGTCCGTTCCGGCGGTTACATCAGAAAGCTCAGCCCTGGAGGGCGGCAACCTTGGAGGCCAGCGCCGACTTCTTGTTGGCGGCGGCGTTCTTGTGGATGACGCCCTTCGAGACAGCCTTGTCGAGTGCGCGCGAAGCGTCGCGAACGGCCGTGGTGGCCTTCTCGACGTCGCCCGCAGCGGCAGCCTCACGGGCCTTGCGGATCGCGGTCTTGAGCGAGGACTTGACGGCCTTGTTACGCAGGCGCGCCTTCTCGTTCGTCTTGTTCCGCTTGATCTGGGACTTGATGTTCGCCACGAAAGAGCCTTTTCAGGTTCGTTGGATCTTCGATGTGCGCCCCGCCGCCCGAAAGGGCCACGAAGCACAGCTGTCAACGTTACCAGCCGTGCTCCGACCGGCCCAAACCGGTCCATGCCCCGCGGGCGTGGGACGATAGAGGCTACGTATCGATCCGACCGACCCGACATCGACCCGAGACACGGCGTTCGGCGTCTCAAGAATCAGGACCCTGCGTGCCCGCGACTCCTATCCACGTGCCCGAGCCGAGCCGTACCGACCCGGCGCTGATCCGCAACTTCTGCATCATCGCGCACATCGACCACGGCAAGTCGACCCTTGCCGACCGGATGCTTCAGCTGACGGGTGTGGTCGACCAGCGGCAGATGCGCGCTCAGTACCTCGACCGGATGGACATCGAGCGCGAGCGCGGCATCACCATCAAGTCCCAGGCGGTACGTCTGCCCTGGGCGCCCACCACGGGCGAGGGCCAGGGCAGCACCCATGTCCTCAACATGATCGACACGCCGGGCCACGTGGACTTCACGTACGAGGTCTCCCGCTCGCTCGCCGCCTGCGAGGGCACGGTCCTGCTGGTCGACGCCGCGCAGGGCATCGAGGCCCAGACGCTGGCCAACCTCTACCTGGCGATGGAGAACGACCTCACCATCGTTCCGGTGCTCAACAAGATCGACCTGCCGGCCGCGCAGCCGGAGAAGTTCTCCGAGGAGCTGGCCAACCTCATCGGCTGCCAGCCCGAGGACGTCCTCAAGGTCTCCGCGAAGACCGGTGTCGGTGTGGACGCCCTGCTGAACCGGGTGGTCAGGGACGTTCCGGCGCCTGTCGGCAAGGCCGACGCCCCGGCCCGCGCGATGATCTTCGACTCGGTCTACGACTCGTATCGCGGCGTCGTCACGTACGTCCGTGTCGTCGACGGCCAGCTCAACAAGCGCGAGCGCATCAGGATGATGTCCACCGGCGCCACCCACGAGCTGCTGGAGATCGGTGTCTCCTCCCCGGAGATGACCCCGGCCGACGGTCTCGGTGTGGGCGAAGTGGGCTACATCATCACCGGTGTGAAGGACGTCCGGCAGTCCAAGGTCGGTGACACGATCACCTCCCTGAACAAGGGTGCGACCGAGGCGCTGGGCGGCTACAAGGACCCCAAGCCGATGGTGTTCTCGGGTCTGTACCCGCTGGACGGCTCGGACTACCCCGACCTGCGCGAGGCCCTCGACAAGCTCCAGCTCAACGACGCCGCCCTGGTGTACGAGCCGGAGACCTCCGCGGCCCTCGGCTTCGGCTTCCGTGTCGGCTTCCTCGGCCTGCTGCACCTCGACGTGATCCGCGAACGCCTGGAGCGCGAGTTCGGTCTGGAGCTCATCGCCACCGCCCCCAACGTGGTCTACCGCGTGGACATGGAGGACGGCAGCGAGCACATCGTCACCAACCCGAGCGAGTTCCCCGAGGGCAAGATCGACAAGGTGCACGAGCCGGTCGTGCGTGCCACCGTCCTCGCCCCCAGCGAGTTCATCGGCGCGATCATGGAGCTCTGCCAGAACCGGCGCGGCACCCTGCTCGGCATGGACTACCTCTCCGAGGACCGGGTCGAGATCCGTTACACCCTGCCACTCGCGGAGATCGTCTTCGACTTCTTCGACCAGCTGAAGTCCAAGACCCGCGGGTACGCCTCGCTCGACTACGAGCCCACCGGCGAGCAGTCCGCCCAGCTCGTCAAGGTCGACATCCTGCTGCACGGCGACAAGGTCGACGCGTTCTCCGCGGTCACGCACAAGGACAAGGCGTACGCGTACGGCGTGCGGCTCGTCGCCAAGCTGCGCGAGCTCATCCCGCGGCAGAACTTCGAGGTGCCGATCCAGGCGGCCATCGGCTCCCGGGTCATCGCCCGTGAGACCGTCCGCGCCATCCGCAAGGACGTCCTCGCCAAGTGCTACGGCGGCGACATCTCCCGTAAGCGGAAGCTGCTGGAGAAGCAGAAGGAAGGCAAGAAGCGCATGAAGATGGTCGGCAATGTGGAGGTGCCTCAGGAGGCCTTCATCGCCGTGCTGTCGACGGACGAGTCGGGCGGCGAGGGCAAGGGCAAGAAGTAGTTCTCGGCGGATTCCCGCTTCCGGGCGGCGTCCGGCTTCCGTACCCGCTACTGGGTGGTAGCCCAACGGGCCCCTGTACCGCAGCACGCTGCGGTACAGGGGCCCGTTCGTTACGAAGCGGCGTCCGACTGCCTCTTACGCGGCGGACGTGGGCGCTCTACCCTGATCACGACTTCGTAGTTACTCGCCAGTTAAGCAAGCGGAATCACCCGCGCGGACAAGCACGCAGGACAAGCACGCAGACGGACGTACCTAAGCAGGAACAAGCAGCAGCACGCAGCAACCACCAATCGGTCGTGAAGCACTGCCGCAGGCCCGGAGGATGTCGTGAGCGACACACAGACCCTGATCGATAACCGACCGCCCTCCGTGGCGACCCTCTTCATCGACCGCGTTGCGGCCACTCCGGACGGGGAGGCCTACCGCTTCCCGGTCCCGTCGGCCACCGGCCAGGGCCCCGATGAGTGGAAGTCGGTGAGCTGGGCACAGGCCGCGGAACGCGTGTACGCGATCGCCGCCGGGCTCATCGGTCTGGGTGTGGAGCCCGAGCAGCGGATCGCGCTGTCCTCGTCCACCCGCGTCGAGTGGATCTTCGCCGACCTCGGTGTGATGTGCGCGGGCGCCGCGACGACCACGATCTACCCGTCGACGAACGCCGAGGAGTCGGCGTTCATCCTCGCCGACTCCGAGAGCCGGGTGCTGATCGCGGAGGACGCCGGCCAGCTGGCCAAGGCCCGTGAGCGCCGCGCCGAGCTGCCGGAGCTCGCCCATGTCGTCGTCATCGACCCGCAGGGCGTCGAGCCCGACGCGGCCGACCCCGAGGGCTGGGTGCTCTCGCTGGCCGACCTGGAGGCCCGCGGCGCCGAACTCCTGACGAAGAACCCGTCCGTGGTTCAGGAGCGGGCGGGCGCGATCACCGCCGGCCAGCTGGCCACCCTGATCTACACCTCGGGCACCACCGGCCGCCCCAAGGGTGTGCGCCTGCCGCACGACAACTGGTCGTACATGGCCAAGGCCACCGTGGCGACCGGCCTGATCACCGAGGACGACGTCCAGTACCTCTGGCTGCCGCTCGCGCACGTCTTCGGCAAGGTCCTCACCTCCGGCCAGATCGAGGTCGGCCACGTGACCGCCGTCGACGGACGGATCGACAAGATCATCGAGAACCTGCCGGTCGTCCAGCCGACGTACATGGCCTCCGTGCCCCGGATCTTCGAGAAGGTCTACAACGGGGTCGCGTCCAAGGCGCGGGCGGGCGGCGGCGCCAAGTACAAGATCTTCCAGTGGGCGGCCGGGGTCGCACGCGAGTACGCGAAGGTGTCCCAGGACAATTTCCGGCGCACCGGCACGGCCTCCGTACCGTTCGCACTCGGCGCCAAGCACAAGGTCGCCGACGCGCTCGTCTTCGCCAAGATCCGCGAGGCCTTCGGCGGCCGGCTCCGCGCCTGTGTCTCCGGCTCCGCGGCGCTCGCCCCCGAGATCGGCTACTTCTTCGCCGGCGCCGGCATTCACATCCTGGAGGGCTACGGGCTCACCGAGTCCAGCGCCGCCTCCTTCGTCAACCCGGGCGAGGCCTACCGCACGGGTACGGTCGGCAAGCCGCTCCCCGGCACCGAGGTACGGATCGCGGACGACGGCGAGATCATGCTGCGCGGCCCCGGCATCATGCAGGGCTACCACCGCCAGCCGGAGAAGACCGCCGAGGTGCTGGAGGCCGACGGCTGGCTGCACAGCGGTGACATCGGCGAGCTCTCGGTGGACGGCTACCTGCGGATCACCGACCGCAAGAAGGACCTGATCAAGACGTCGGGCGGCAAATACGTCGCCCCGGCGGAGGTCGAGGGACAGTTCAAGGCGGTGTGCCCGTTCGTCTCCAACATCCTGGTGCACGGCGCGGACCGTAACTTCTGCACCGCCCTGATCGCCCTCGACGAGCCGACCATCCTCGGCTGGGCCGCCGAGAACGGCCTGGCGGGCACGTCGTACGCCGACGTGGTCGCGTCCCCGCAGACCGTGGAGCTCATCGACGGCTATGTGAAGCGGCTCAACGGGCGGCTGCAGCGCTGGCAGACCATCAAGCAGTTCCGGCTGCTGCCGCGCGACCTCGACGTCGAGCACGGCGAGCTGACGCCGAGCCTCAAGCTCAAGCGGCCGGTCGTCGAGCGCGCGTACAAGAGCCTCATTGACGAGATGTACGCGGGGGCCCGCGAGGCGTAGGGCGAGGCGTCGCGAAGCGCGCGCGGTGCGGACGGGGTGAGCTGCCCCGTCCGCACCGTCGTTTCGCGTCGCCGTTCCTGCGTCTTCTCCGCCCACTTCGGTAACTCCGTGCTTAGGGGACGGGTCGGTCTGTCACTCTGTCGGTGTCGTCAGCGGCACACGGCGAGAACAGGCCGTGCGAGAACAGGTCAGGAGCTGCGCCATGGGGCCCATTCCCGTGCAGCGGGACACCGTTCAGCGTCCCGGTACACACGTCGGACAGGTGGACCCGCACCCGGTCGCCCGGACGAGCCTGCCAGGCAACCCGCTCGCGCCGGCCGCCGCCCGCCGGTTCGTCCGGGCCGCACTGGCCGAGTGGACCGGACTCGGGCTGCCCGCGGCCGTCGGCTTCAGCGACCGGCTGGGCGACGACGCGGTGATCGTGGTCAGCGAGCTCGTCACCAACGCCGTCGTGCACGCCGGGACCACCGTCGAACTGCTCTTCCGGCTGGAGGAGGCAACCGACGAGGAGTCCGCCGCACTGGTCCTGGAGGTCGCCGACCACCACCCCGCCCGTCCGCTGCGCAGCGAACGCCCCGGCTCGTTACCCGCGGCGGAGCAGGACGGCCCGGCCGAGTGCGGTCGGGGGCTCCAGGTCGTCGCCGCTCTCGCCGAGCGCTGGGGCATCACGTACCGCACCGGCGTCAAGACCGTCTGGGCCCGGCTGCCCGTCGACGACTGGACCGCGCCGCCCGGCACGACCGCCGAGCCCGATCTCCGCAGCGGGCTCCGCACCGCCGAACTGCTCGCCCCCACCGCCCGGCGCGCCCTGCGCGACAACGCGGACTGGGTGGGCCGCGGCGCCCTCTCCTTCCTCGCCGAAGCCTCCGATCTGCTCACCGGCCAGCTCGACGAGGACATCGTGGCGGCGCTCGCCGGACAGCTCCTGGTGCCCCGGCTCGCCGACTGGTGCGCCATTTGGCTGGAGCCGGAGAACGGCGGACCCGCGGCAGTCCCCCGGCTCGCCAGCGTCTGGCACCGCGACGAAGCCGAGACGGGACAGCTGCGTGCGGCGTTGGAGCGCGAGCCGATCCGGCTGCCGGAGCGCGTGGGCACCGGACCCGTCTCCATGCCATGGCCCGGGGCGGACGAGGATGAGGCCGACAAGGGGATCCGCGAGGTCCCCGGTGGGGGTGCGGGCAGCCGCGAGGGGGCGGCGACGGCCTACCGGATCGCCGCGGGCGGCCGTACGCTCGGCGCCGTTCTCCTCGGGCGGGAGGGCATCGCGCGTGTTCCCGACGGGGTGACCGCCCTGGTCGAGGATTTCGTACGCCGCGTCGGCCTCGCCGTCGGCGCCGCTCGCGCGTACACCCGGCAGGCCACCATCAGCCGCGTCCTGCAGCGCGGTCTGCTCCCCAGCAAGGTCGCGGAGATACCCGGCGTCACCAGCTCACTGGTGTACGAGCCCAGCGACGACGGTGTCGTCGGAGGTGACTTCTACGACATTTTCGCGTGCCCCGGCGACCGCTGGTGCTTCATCCTCGGCGATGTGCAGGGCAGCGGACCCGAGGCAGCCGTCGTGACCGGTCTCGCCCGACCCTGGCTGCGGCTGCTGGCCCGGGAGGGGTTCCGCGTCGGCGAGGTGCTGGACCGGCTCAACCGGCTGCTCCTCGACGACGCGATGGAGACCGCCGAGGCCGCCGCGCTCATGGTCGCGGCTGCGGGCGGGCAGCACTTGGCGCAGGGCGGCCAGCATCTGCGCGAGCACGGTCCGCAGCTGCCGGACGGCGGGCAGCCCCGGTTCCTCTCCCTGCTGTACGGGGAGATGGTGCCGCTGCCCGGTGGCGGAGTGCGCTGCACCCTCGCCAGCGCGGGCCATCCGCTGCCGCTGCTGCTGCGGCCCGACGGCACCGTGCGGGCCGCCGCCGAGTCGCAGGTACTGCTCGGGATCGTGGAGGACGTCGCGTACGAGAGCCAGAGCTTCGACCTGGCGCCGGGGGACAGTCTGCTCTGCGTCACGGACGGGGTCACGGAGCGGCGCTCCGGGCCGGCGATGTTCGACGACGGGGACGGTCTCGCCCGGGCGCTGGCCGGGTGCGCCGGGCTGACCGCGGAAGGGATCGCGGACCGGATCAAACGCGCCGTGCACGAGTTCGCCGAGCGCCCGCCGGACGACGATCTGGCGCTGGTGGTCCTGCAGGCCCAGTGAGCGTGGGCGGGGCACGGCCGGCGGCGAGTGACAATGGACGGTATGCCTTCCGTACTGCCCGATGGTGAGCCCGTGCCCGACGACGGGGCGCTGCCCCGCCATGCCCTGGAAGGCGCCGCCGACCGGCCGCTCGGTTTCTACCTGCACGTGCCGTACTGCGCCACGCGCTGCGGGTACTGCGACTTCAACACGTACACGGCGACCGAGCTGCGGGGGTCGGGCGGTGCGCTGGCCTCCCGTGACAACTACGCCGCCCATCTGATCGGCGAGGTCCGCCAGGCCCGCAGGGTGCTCGGCGACGACCCGCGGCCGGTCCGTACGGTGTTCGTCGGCGGCGGTACGCCCACGCTGCTGGCCGCCGGGGATCTCGTACGGATGCTGGCGGCGATCCGTGACGAGTTCGGGCTCGCCGACGACGCGGAGATCACCACCGAGGCCAATCCGGAGTCGGTCGACCCGGCGTATCTGGCGGAACTGCGGGAAGGCGGCTTCAACCGGATCTCGTTCGGGATGCAGAGCGCCCGGCAGCACGTGCTGAAGATCCTCGACCGCACGCATACGCCGGGGCGGCCCGAGGCGTGTGTCGCCGAGGCCCGGGAGGCGGGCTTCGACCACGTCAATCTCGACCTGATCTACGGCACCCCAGGGGAGTCCGACGACGACTGGCGGGCCTCGCTGGACGCGGCGATCGGAGCGGGGCCGGACCATGTGTCCGCGTACGCGCTGATCGTCGAGGAGGGCACGCAGCTGGCGCGGCGGATCCGGCGCGGCGAGGTTCCGATGACGGACGACGACGTCCACGCCGACCGGTATCTGATCGCCGACGAGGCCATGGCCGCGGCGGGCTTCTCCTGGTACGAGGTGTCGAACTGGGCCCGGACGGTGGACGGACGGTGCCTGCACAACGAGCTGTACTGGCGGGGCGCCGACTGGTGGGGGGCCGGGCCGGGGGCGCACAGTCATGTGGGCGGGGTGCGCTGGTGGAACGTGAAGCATCCCGGCGCGTACGCGCAGGCGCTCGCGGAGGGGCGGTCGCCGGGCGCGGGGCGGGAGATCCTGACGGCGGAGGACCGGCGGGTCGAGCGGATTCTGCTGGAGCTGCGGCTGGTCGACGGGTGTCCGCTGTCGCTGCTGGCGCCCGCCGGGCTGGCTGCGGCGGGGCGCGCGGCGGCGGACGGACTGCTGGAGGCGGCGCCTTATGCGCAGGGGCGGGCGGTGCTGACTCTGCGGGGGCGGTTGCTCGCGGATGCGGTGGTCAGGGACCTGGTGGACTGAGGAAGCGGGTGCGCCTGCGGCGGGACTTCTCCCTGGCCCGCTCCTTCCCGTGACCGGGGGATCGGCCCCGGCCCCCCGGTCCTCAGTCGCCGCACGGGCTCGACGACGGCCTATGAGCCTGTCGGGTGACCTCTGATCGGGCGGCCACGCCCTGGCACGCACGCTTCCCGCGTTGCCGAAATATCCCAGTAGCTCCTTCCCCAAGCTCTCAGCTTCGTTCGAGCAGGGGAGACCCCATCCGAGGACATCCCGCCGCCTTGGAATCGCACGCACCAGACCGCGTCCGCTGTCCGATCGAAGGTCACCCGACAGGCTCTATGCCGCCGACGCCGTCACGAAGTCGATCAGGTGTTCCACCGGGCCCAGCAGGGCGGGCTCCAGGTCCTTGTACGAGCGGACCGTCGACAGGATGCGCTGCCATGCCGCGCCCGTGTTCTCCGGCCATCCCAATGACCGGCACACGCCCGTCTTCCAGTCCAGGCCGCGGGGCACCACCGGCCAGGAGCCGATGCCCACCGAAGCCGGCTTCACCGCCTCCCAGACGTCGATGTACGGGTGGCCCACCACCAGCACGTTCGCGTCGGTGACCTCGGCCGCGATCCTCGACTCCTTGGAGCCGGGGACCAGGTGGTCGACCAGGACGCCCAGTCGCGCATCCGGGCCGGGGGCGAACGCGCGGACGATGGACGGGAGGTCGTCGATGCCCTCCAGGTACTCCACCACCACGCCCTCGATGCGCAGGTCGTCGCCCCAGACACGTTCGACCAGCTCCGCGTCGTGCCGGCCCTCCACGTAGATCCGGCCCGCCCGCGCCACCCGGGCCCGCGCCCCAGGGACCGCCACGGAACCGGAGGCCGTGCGGGCGGGCCGGGCCGGGCCGGTCGCCGACGGGCGAACGAGGGTGATGACGCGGCCCTCCAGGAGGAAGCCGCGCGGTTCCATCGGGAACACCCGGTGCTTGCCGAAACGGTCCTCCAGGGTCACCGTCGGGCCCTGCGCCGTCTTCTCGCAGCGGATCACCGCACCGCAGAAGCCGGTGGAGACCTCCTCCACGACCAGATCGAGCTCGGCGGGGACCTCAGGGACGGGAGCGGACTTCTTCCAGGGCGGGGTCAGGTCCGGGTGGTAGCTGCGCATCGGACGACGATAGGACGGGAACGGTCACGACACGCCGAAGGCGGCGGACAGCCGGTCACGTTGTGCCCGCACGAACGCCGCGTCCACGACGGCCCCGTGCCCCGGTACGTACACCGCGTCCTCGCCGCCCAGCGCCAGCAGCCGGTCCAGCGCGGCCGGCCAGCGCGCCGGGATCGCGTCCGGGCCCGCCTGAGGTTCGCCCGATTCCTCGACCAGGTCGCCGCAGAGGACCACGGCCGGGGAGCCGGGCACGAGGGCGACGAGGTCGTGGCCGCTGTGGGCGGGGCCCACGTTCGCCAGCAGCACCTGGCGGCCACCACCCAGGTCGAGCGTCCATTCGTCGCACACCTGGTGGTGCGGCGCCACCAGGACGTCCACCGCCTGTGTCGCGTCCTCCTCGGGCACCCCCTGGCGTACCGCGTCGGCGTGCAGCTCGTCCGCGCCGCCGGCCAGGAGAGCGGCCGTACCGGCCGCGCCGTACACCTCCGCCCCGGCGAATGCCGCGGTGCCGAGCACATGGTCGAAATGAGGGTGGCTGAGTGCGATATGCGTCACCCTCCGGCCGGTCAGGGCCTGCGCCTGGGTCCGTATCTCCACACCCTCACGCAGCGTGGATCCCGTATCGAAGAGCAACGTGCCCTCGGCTCCGAGCACCAGTGCGACCGTGGCATCCCATCCGGGGAGCCTCCGGCGGCCCACACCGTTGCCCAGTCGCTCCCAGCCGAACTCTTCCCAAGACGCGTTCATGCGGACACGCTATAGGCAACGACCTGCGCGGTCTCGCGGTAGCGTGGCCGGTCGCCCTTGCTCGGGCCCCACCCGACCGCCGTACACTGGCGGGGGATTGCTGGCACTCGTACGCATCGAGTGCCAGGAATCACCGGAGATCGACCAGAACCACCGAGGAAACACAGCTGGAGGTGTGCGCCATGCTCAGCGAACGCAGACTCGAAGTGCTGCGCGCCATCGTCCAGGACTATGTCGGCACCGAGGAGCCCGTCGGCTCCAAGGCGCTCACCGAGCGGCACAAGCTGGGGGTCTCCCCGGCCACCGTCCGCAACGACATGGCTGTGCTGGAGGACGAGGGCTTCATCGCCCAGCCCCACACCAGCGCGGGTCGCATCCCGACGGACAAGGGCTACCGGCTCTTCGTCGACAAGCTCGCAGGGGTCAAGCCCCTGTCGTCGCCGGAGCGCAGGGCCATCCAGAACTTCCTCGACGGCGCGGTCGACCTCGACGACGTCGTGGGCCGCACCGTACGGCTGCTCGCGCAGCTGACCCGGCAGGTCGCCGTCGTGCAGTACCCCTCGCTGACCCGGTCCACGGTGCGGCATGTGGAACTGCTGTCGCTGGCGCCCGCCCGGCTGATGCTCGTGCTGATCACGGACACCGGCCGGGTCGAACAGCGCATGATCGACTGTCCCGCGCCGTTCGGTGAGACCTCTCTCGCCGATCTGCGGGCCCGGCTCAACAGCCGGGTCGTGGGACGCCGGTTCTCGGACGTCCCGCAGCTGGTGCAGGACCTGCCGGAATCCTTTGAGAGCGAGGACCGGGGAACCGTGTCCACCGTGCTCTCCACCCTGCTCGAAACCCTTGTCGAGGAGACGGAGGAGCGGCTGATGATCGGCGGCACCTCCAACCTCACCCGCTTCGGGCACGACTTCCCTGTGATGATCCGGCCGGTGCTGGAGGCACTCGAGGAGCATGTCGTGCTGCTGAAGCTGCTCGGCGAGGCCAAGGACTCGGGCATGACCGTACGTATCGGGCACGAGAACGCCCACGAGGGGCTCAACTCCACGTCCGTCGTCGCGGTCGGCTACGGTTCGGGCGACGAGGCAGTCGCCAAACTCGGCGTGGTCGGACCGACCCGCATGGACTACCCCGGAACGATGGGAGCGGTACGCGCAGTGGCACGTTACGTCGGACAGATCCTGGCGGAGTCGTAAGTGGCCACGGACTACTACGCCGTTCTCGGCGTGCGCCGCGACGCGTCTCAGGACGAGATCAAGAAGGCCTTCCGGCGGCTCGCACGCGAGCTGCATCCGGATGTCAACCCCGATCCGAAGACCCAGGAGCGGTTCAAGGAGATCAACGCCGCCTACGAGGTGTTGTCGGACCCGCAGAAGAAGCAGGTCTACGACCTCGGCGGCGACCCGCTGTCCGCCTCCGGCGGCGGTGGCGCGGGTGGATTCGGGCAGGGTGGCTTCGGCAACTTCTCCGACATCATGGACGCGTTCTTCGGCACGGCGTCGCAGCGCGGACCGCGGTCGCGCACCCGGCGCGGCCAGGACGCGATGATCCGGCTGGAGATCGATCTCGCCGAGGCGGCGTTCGGCACCACCAAGGACATCCAGGTCGACACGGCCGTCGTCTGTACGACCTGCAACGGTGAGGGTGCCGCGCCCGGCACCTCCGCCCAGACCTGTGACATGTGCCGCGGCCGCGGTGAGGTCTCCCAGGTCACCCGGTCGTTCCTCGGCCAGGTCATGACCTCGCGGCCCTGCCCGCAGTGCCAGGGTTTCGGCACGGTCGTGCCGACCCCGTGCCCGGAGTGCGCCGGCGACGGCCGCATCCGTTCACGGCGCACGCTCACCGTGAAGATTCCCGCCGGTGTCGACAACGGCACCCGCATCCAGCTCGCGGGCGAGGGCGAGGTCGGCCCCGGCGGCGGCCCGGCCGGCGACCTGTACGTCGAGATCCATGAGCTGCCGCACCCGGTGTTCCAGCGCCGCGGCGACGATCTGCACTGCACGGTCACCATCCCCATGACGGCGGGCGCGCTCGGCACCAAGGTGCCGCTGGAGACGCTCGACGGCCTGGAGGAGGTCGACATCCGGCCGGGCACCCAGTCGGGCCAGTCGGTTCCGCTGCACGGCCGCGGCATCACGCATCTGCGGGGCGGCGGGCGCGGTGACCTGATCGTGCACGTCGAGGTGACGACCCCGTCGAAGCTGGACCCGGAGCAGGAACGACTGCTGCGGGAGCTGGCGAAGCTGCGCGGCGAGGAGCGGCCCACCGGTCAGTTCCAGCCAGGGCAGCAGGGACTCTTCTCCCGCCTGAAGGATGCGTTCAACGGCCGCTGAGGGCCGCCCGACCCCTCTGTTCCCTTGTGTCGCAGCGCCCGCCCGTCCTCGGGTCGGCGGGCGTTGCTGCGTACCGCGTATACCGCTCCGGCCATGCCGTGGCTGATTCGGCAGGGTGCACCGGACGTGACACGATGCGGTCATGTCATCCGCGTTGACCGATCTCTGTCGGTATCCGGTCGTGCAGGCCCCGATGGCGGGCGGTGTGTCCTGTCCGCAGCTCGTGTCGGCTGTCGCCGAAGCCGGGGGGCTCGGCTTCCTGGCCGCCGGGTACAAAACGGCGGACGGCATGTACAACGAGATCAAACAGCTGCGCGGAATGACCGGTCAGCCGTTCGGCGTCAACCTCTTCATGCCGCAGCCGAACCTTGCCGACCCGAGCGCGGTCGAGGTGTACCGGCACCAGCTCGCCGGTGAGGCCGCCTGGTACGAGACCCCGCTCGGTGACCCGGACTCCAGTGGTGACGACGGCTACGAGGCCAAGCTCGCGATCCTCCTGGAGGACCCCGTTCCGGTGGTCTCCTTCACATTCGGCTGCCCCACCCGCGACGCCCTCGACGCGCTCGCCCGAGCCGGCACGTACACCGTCGTGACGGTCACCTCGCCCGAGGAGGCGCAAGCCGCCCAGTGGGCGGGCGCCGACGCGATCT
Organism: Streptomyces atratus; assembly: GCF_040655115.1. Classification (GTDB taxonomy): domain Bacteria; phylum Actinomycetota; class Actinomycetes; order Streptomycetales; family Streptomycetaceae; genus Streptomyces; species Streptomyces atratus_D. Next base: position 113,772 of record NZ_JBFAJH010000020.1, read on the forward strand.
GTGTCCAGGGTGTCGAGGCGGGCGGCCATCGGTCCACCCACCGCGACGACCCGCAGAACGACGGCATCGGCATCGGGCTGCTCACCCTGGTGGCCCAGGTCCGTGAGACCGTCCAGCTGCCGCTCATCGCGTCCGGCGGCATCATGCGCGGCTCGCAGATCGCGGCGGTCATCGCGGCGGGCGCGGAGGCGGCGCAGCTCGGCACGGCATTCCTGATCTGCCCCGAGTCCGGCGCCCATCTGCTGCACAAGCAGGCGCTGACCAACCCGCTGTTCGTACGGACGGCCATGACCCGGGCGTTCTCCGGGCGTCCAGCCCGCGGCCTCGTCAACCGTTTCGTGCGCGAGCACGGACCGTACGCCCCCGCCGCGTACCCGCAGGTGCACCATGTCACCAGCGGGCTGCGCAAGGCCGCGGCCAAGGCCGGGGACGCACAGGGCATGGCCCTGTGGGCGGGCCAGGGCCACCGCATGGCACGCGAGCTGCCGGCCGGCCGGCTGGTCGAGCTGCTCGCCGAAGAACTGGACGCCGCACGCGCGGCACTGAGCACAAGGAGCACGCAGTGACCGCACCGGTCTTCGTCGTCGAACAGGTCCCCGCCGGGCCCGAGTTCGTCCTGGACGGTCCCGAGGGGCGGCACGCCGTTTCGGTCAAGCGGCTGCAGGCCGGTGAGGACGTCGTCCTGACGGACGGTCACGGCCGGTGGACGGAAGGGGTCGTGCGGGCCGCCGAGGGCAAGGACCGGCTCGTCCTGACGGACCTCTGCACGGTCCACGAGGAGCCCCGGCCCACGCCCCGTATCACCGTGGTCCAGGCGCTCCCCAAGGGCGACCGCGGCGAGGTCGCCGTCGAGACGATGACGGAGACCGGCGTCGACGCGATCGTGCCGTGGCAGGCCTCGCGCTGCATCACCCAGTGGAAGGGCGAACGCGGCCTCAAAGCCCTGGCGAAGTGGCGGAACACGGCCCGCGAGGCGGGCAAGCAGTCGCGCCGGGTGCGGTTCCCTGAGGTGACGGACGCACTGACGACCAAACAGGTTGCCGCATTTCTGGCCACAGCCGACTTCGCAGCCGTCCTGCACGAGGACCGGGGATACGACAGCGAGCCGCTGGCCACCGTCGGACTGCCCGCAGGGGGCGAGATCGTGCTGGTCGTGGGCCCCGAGGGCGGTGTCTCACCCGAGGAACTGGCCGCCTTCGCCGAGGCGGGCGCCCGGACCTGCCGGCTCGGCCGGAGCGTCCTGCGCACCTCGACGGCGGGCACGGCGGCGGCGGCGCTGCTGCTGGGGCGCACCGGCCGCTGGGCGTAACCCCGTACAACATGTCCGGTGTGGCTGCAAGCGGTCTACCGCACGGAGGGAGAATGGTGGGACGCTGCCATTTATGGGGACATTAAACGCATCGAGTTCATGGGGTCGCGGCCGGACCCATCGCATTCCGGCCGTACTGTGCCTCGTCGGTGCGGCGGTCGCGGGGGCCGTCGCCTGTGAGCCGATGGACGGGCTGAACTCCGCGTCCGTCGCCCTGACCACCGACCGGACCGGCACCGGGGCGCTGGAGCGCAAAGGGGTCGATGTGCAGTGGCTGAACTGCACGGCCGAGGTCGAGGGCGGCGGTACGACGCAGTCCTCGACCTCACCGTCCGCGTCCGTGCGGCAGGTGGCGCAGGTCGACTGCCGCGGACGGACCGTGGACGGCAAGGACATCACGCTCGCCGGCAAGGTCACGAAGGAAGTCAACGGACTTTGTGTACGGGGTGACTTGACCGGGAAGGTCGGCGACAGGGTGGTCCTGCGCGCCCATGTGCTCGGCAACTGCGACACCGCCTCCTCGACCGGCCGCGTGACATCGCCGACGGGCGGTGCCGGTGGTGGAAAAGGCAGTGGCGGTGGCGGTGCCCGGCCGACCGTGACCGTGACCGTGACCGTCACCGGGTATCCCCAGGGCAAGTGAGTGCGTCCGACACAAAGGCGGGGACGGACTCCGGCCAACCCCGTTCCTCGGAACGCGACCGCGGCCTAGGGTGATCGGTGTGACACAGCCTGCCTATCTCCGGTATCCCCATGCCCAGGGCGAATTGATCGCCTTCACCGCCGAGGACGATGTCTGGCTGGCGCCGCTCGACGGCGGCAGGGCCTGGCGGGTCAGCGCCGACAACCGGCCCGTCAGCCAGCCGAGGATCTCGCCCGACGGCACCCACGTCGCGTGGACATCCACCCGCGACGGTGCCCCCGAGGTGCACCTCGCTCCCGTCGACGGAGGCCCTTCGAAGCGGCTGACCTACTGGGGCGACGCGCGGACCGCCGTACGCGGCTGGACCCCCGACGGCGACGTCCTGGTCACGAGCACCCAGGGACAGGTGTCCCTGCGCCGCAGTTGGGCCCGGGCCGTCCCGGTCGACGGCGGTCCCGCGCGGACCCTGCCCTACGGGCCGGTCGGCTCCCTCGCGTACGGACCCGGCGGGCGGGTCCTGCTGCTCTCCGCCACCATGGGGCGCGAGGCCGCGACCTGGAAGCGCTACCGGGGCGGTACGGCGGGCAAGCTGTGGATCGAGGAAGCGACCGGGGGCGAGTCCGCGGCGGAGTTCGTACGGATCCACGCGGACCTCGACGGGAACATCGAATGCCCGCTGTGGGTGGGTGACCGTCTCGCGTTCCTCTCGGATCACGAAGGCACGGGTGCGCTCTACTCCTCGTTCGCCGACGGCTCCGACCTGCGGCGGCACACGGGGATCGACGGCTTCTACGCCCGGCACGCCACCACCGACGGCACCAGGGTCAGCTACGCCTCGGCCGGTGAAATCTGGCTGCTCGACGACCTGGACGGTGCCGAGCCCCGCCGGCTCGACATCCGCCTCGGAGGCCAGCGCGCGGACCTGCAGCCGCATCCCGTGCACGCCGGGAGTCACCTCGACTCGGCGTCCCCGGACCGCACCGGACGCGGCAGCGCCGTCGGAACGCGCGGAGCCGTCCACTGGGTCACCCACCGCGAGGGCCCGGCCCGCGCGCTCGCCGCCGAACCCGGTGTACGGGCCAGGCTGCCCCGTACCTTCCAGGCCGACGGCGATCAGCACGTCGTCTGGGTCACCGATGCCGAGGGCGACGACGCCCTGGAGTGCGCACCCGCCGGGGGGACCGCGCCCGGCACCGTCCCGCGCAGGCTTGCCGCGGGCCGGCTCGGCAGGGTCCTCGACCTCGCGGCGGCACCCGACGGCAGCCGGTTCGCCGTCGCCTCGCACGACGGCCGGATCGTGATCGTCGAGCGGGAGAGCGGCGAGATCCACGAGGTCGACCGATGCGAGAACGGCGACGCCTCCGGCCTCGTCTTCTCGCCGGACTCCTCCTGGCTCGCCTGGTCGCACCCCGGACCCGTACCACTGAGCCAGCTCAAGCTCGCCCACCTCGCCGACCTGTCGGTCGCCGAGGCCACCCCGCTGCGCTTCCGGGACTACTCGCCGGCGTTCACCGTCGACGGCAAACACCTCGCCTTCCTCTCCGAGCGCGCCTTCGACCCGGTCTACGACACGCACGTCTTCGACCTGTCCTTCGTCGGCGCCTGCCGCCCGCACCTGCTGACGCTCGCCGCCACCACGCCGTCCCCCTTCGGCCCGCAGCGGCACGGCCGCCCCACCGAGAAGGAGAAGGGCTCGGGCGACGGTGACCACGACAACCCGACCGCGCTGCCCGTCACCCGGATCGACCTGGACGGGCTCGCCGACCGGATCGTGCCGCTGCCCGTCGAGGCCGCCCGCTACTCCTCGCTGCGCGCGGCGAAGGACGGGCTGCTGTGGCTCCGTCACCCGGTGACCGGGGTGCTCGGTACGGCAGCGGCGACACCGGACGCCCGGGGGCCGGAGACCGTGCTGGAGCGGTATGACCTGGAGAAGCTGCAGAGCGACGAACTCGCCTCCGACGTCAGCCGGTTCGCCGTCAGCGGCGACGGCAAGCGGCTCGTCCTGCACACCGGGGGCAAGCTGCGGGTCGTACCGTCCGACAGCCGCGTCCCGGCGGGCTCCGGCGACGACCACGACGGAGGGAGCGACAGCAGCGTCACCGTCGACCTGTCCCGGATCCGCCGGACCCTCGACCCGGCCGCCGAGTGGCGCCAGATGTACGACGAGGCGGGGCGCGTCATGCGCGACAACTACTGGCGGTCCGACATGGGCGGCACCGACTGGGAGGGGGTCCTCGACCGTTACCGGCCGGTGCTGGCCCGCGTCGCCACCCACGACGACCTCGTCGACCTGCTGTGGGAGGTGCAGGGGGAGCTCGGCACCTCGCACGCGTATGTGACCCCGTCCGGTGGCTGGCGCGACGACGCGACCCGGCAGGGGCTGCTCGGGGCGGACATCTCCCGCGCGGACGACGGCCGTTGGTGCATCGACCGGATCCTGCCGTCCGAGACCTCCGACCCGGCGGCCCGCTCGCCGCTCGCCGCTCCCGGGGTCGCGGTGCGGGCGGGGGACGCGATTCTCGCCGTCGACGGTCAGGAGGTCGACCCGCTGACCGGTCCCGGGCCGCTGCTCACCGGCTCTGCGGGCAAGCCGGTCGAACTGACCGTCGCGCCGGTGGACGGGGGCGACTCGCGCCATGTCGTCGTCGTACCGACCGCGGACGAGGAGCCGTTGCGGTACCACGCGTGGGTCGCGGACCGGCGGGCGTACGTGCACGAGCAGTCCGGCGGCCGTCTCGGCTACCTCCATGTCCCCGACATGGTCGGTTCCGGCTGGGCGCAGCTCCACCGCGACCTGCGGATCGAAATGGCCCGCGAGGGGCTGGTGGTCGACCTGCGCGAGAACCGCGGCGGCCACACGTCGCAGCTGGTGGTGGAGAAGCTGGCCCGCCGGATCGTCGGCTGGGTCCGCCCGCGCGGCATGCAGCCGTACAGCTACCCCGGGGACGCGCCGCGCGGACCGGTGGTGGCGGTGGCGAACGAGTTCTCCGGTTCGGACGGCGACATCGTGAACGCGGCGATCAAGGCGCTGGGGATCGGACCGGTCGTCGGTACGCGGACGTGGGGCGGCGTGGTCGGCATAGACAGCCGGTACCGGCTGGTCGACGGCACGCTGGTCACCCAGCCCAAGTACGCGTTCTGGCTTGAAGGGTACGGCTGGGGTGTGGAGAACCACGGGGTGGACCCGGATGTGGAAGTCGTGACGGCGCCACAGGATCATGCGGCGGGGCGGGATCCGCAGGTGGACGCGGCGATCCGGATCGGGATGGAGGGGCTGGCGAGGACGCCGGCCAAGGGGGCGCCCGCGATGCCGGAGTAGACGCCGGAGCAGAGGCGGGGTGCGGGTGCGCTCGCGGTGCGCCCGTTCCCCGCCCGCCTCCACCCGAACCGGGGCCCGACCCCCGGACCCACGCTCCTCGCACGCCGCGGCGGTTGGATCGTCGACGGTTCGATCGTCGCAGGGGCGGGGTCAGGAACTGCTCTCGACTAAGTGTCCATGAGTGTCCTTCAGGTGTCACGAGTGTCGTATGATCTGGTGTATGAACCTGACGGAATGGGCG
>NZ_JBFAJH010000021.1:0-106087 GCF_040655115.1 Streptomyces atratus
TACTGCAGGGGGGACCCTGTGGGAGAGTAGGACGCCGCCGAACAATTATTCCGGGAAAGCCCCGCACCTCTGGTGCGGGGCTTTTCTGCGTTCACGGGGCTCCTTGTCACCCCCGTGCATGTGCCAGTGAGGGCTGAGGGTAAGGTCAGGGGGCATCATTGGCACATTCACAGGAGGCTCCCGGGTGGAGGTCCAGGAGACTCGGGTTCAGACGGACCGGGTCCTCACCATCCCCAACATCCTCAGCATGGCGCGCCTCGTCGGGGTACCGCTCTTCCTGTGGCTGATTCTTCGCCCGGAGTTCGGCGGGCCCAAGAGCGATGGCTGGGCGCTGCTCGTGCTGATGCTCAGCGGCATCAGCGACTACCTCGACGGTAAACTCGCCCGCCGATGGAACCAGATCAGTAACCTCGGGCGGTTCCTGGACCCGGCTGCTGATCGCCTCTACATCCTTTCGACCCTCGTCGGACTGACCTGGCGGGAGATCCTTCCGCTCTGGCTCACGGCGGCACTCCTGGCCCGTGAACTGATGCTTCTCGTGATGGTCGGAATCCTCCGGCGCCACGGCTATCCGCCGCCCCAGGTGAACTTCCTGGGGAAGGCGGCTACGTTCAACCTGATGTACGCCTTCCCCTTGTTGCTGCTCAGCGACGCAAGTGGTTGGCTGGGATCGCTGGCCGCTGTTTTCGGATGGGCGTTCGCAGGATGGGGTACAACGCTCTATTGGTGGGCAGGGATCCTCTACGTGGTTCAGGTCCGCCGGCTCGTCAAGGCGGATGCAGTAGCCGATTGAGCTCGTTTGATGCGGTGCCGCGCAGTGTGGCCGGCCCGCGGCTGAACTCTGAGATGTTGCCCTGACGGGCGAAGTCGGCTAGACCGTCGTCTCTTCGAGGAGGACGTTTCCGACATGAAGGCCGTCGTGATGGCTGGCGGCGAAGGCACACGCCTTCGCCCCATGACTTCCAGCATGCCCAAGCCGCTCCTGCCCGTCGCCAATCGGCCGATCATGGAGCATGTGCTGCGGCTGCTGAAACGGCATGGGCTCAATGAGACCGTCGTGACGGTCCAGTTTCTCGCCTCTCTCGTCAAGAATTACTTCGGCGACGGCGAAGAGCTCGGGATGGAGCTCACCTATGCCAACGAGGAGAAACCTCTCGGGACAGCCGGCAGCGTAAAGAACGCCGAGGAAGCGCTCAAGGACGACACCTTTCTCGTCATTTCCGGCGATGCGCTCACGGACTTCGACCTCACCGACCTCATCGCCTTCCACAAGGAAAAGGGCGGGCTCGTCACGGTGTGCCTGACCCGGGTTCCGAACCCATTGGAATTCGGCATCACGATTGTCGACGAGTCGGGCCAGGTCGAGCGATTCCTGGAGAAGCCCACCTGGGGCCAGGTCTTCTCGGACACCGTCAACACGGGCATCTATGTCATGGAACCCGAGGTCTTCGACTACGTCCAGGCCGACGTCTCGGTGGACTGGTCCGGAGATGTCTTTCCGCAGCTCATGAAGGAAGGCAAGCCCATCTACGGCTATGTCGCCGAGGGCTACTGGGAGGACGTGGGCACGCACGAGAGCTATGTGAAGGCCCAGGCCGACGTTCTGGAGCGCAAGGTCGACGTGGAGATCGACGGCTTCGAGATCTCGCCCGGTGTGTGGGTCGCGGAAGGCGCCGAGGTACATCCTGACGCGGTGCTCCGCGGACCCGTGTATATCGGGGACTACGCGAAGATCGAGGCCGGTGTCGAGATCCGCGAGCACACGGTCGTCGGTTCGAACGTCGTCGTCAAGACCGGGGCGTTCCTGCACCGGGCGGTGATCCACGACAACGTCTACATCGGACAGCACTGCAATTTGCGCGGCTGCGTGATCGGCAAGAACACCGACATCATGCGGGCGGCCCGCATCGAGGACGGTGCGGTCATCGGGGACGAGTGTCTGGTCGGTGAGGAATCGATCATTCAGGGCAATGTCCGGGTCTACCCCTTCAAGACCATCGAGGCCGGCGCCTTCGTCAACACCTCGGTGATCTGGGAGTCGCGGGGGCAGGCACACCTCTTCGGCGCCAGAGGTGTCTCAGGAATCCTGAACGTGGAGATCACGCCGGAGCTCGCCGTCAGGCTCGCCGGCGCGTACGCCACCACCCTGAAGAAGGGTTCGACCGTCACCACCGCCCGTGACCACTCCCGTGGCGCCCGTGCGCTGAAGAGGGCCGTGATCTCGGCGTTGCAGGCCAGCGCCATCGACGTACGGGACCTGGAGAACGTGCCGCTTCCGGTCGCGCGTCAGCAGACCGCTCGGGGCAGTGCGGGCGGGATCATGATCCGTACGTCGCCCGGCGTGCCGGACTCGGTGGACATCATGTTCATCGACGAGCGAGGAGCGGACCTCTCCCAGGCGGGTCAGCGGAAGCTGGACCGGGTATACGCCCGCCAGGAGTACCGCCGGGCCTTCCCGGGGGAGATCGGTGATCTGCACTTTCCGTCCAGCGTCTTCGACTCCTACACCGGTGCACTGCTGCGCAATGTGGACACCACAGGGATCTCCGCCGCCGGTCTCAAGGTCGTCGTCGATGCATCCAACGGCAGTGCCGGACTTGTTCTGCCCAGTCTGCTCGGGCGCCTCGGTGTGGACGCGCTGACCATCAATCCCGGGCTCGACGAATCGCGGCCCACCGAGTCCGCCGACGCCCGGCGCTCCGGCCTCGTGCGGCTCGGGGAGATCGTGTCCTCCGCACGGGCCGCGTTCGGGGTGCGGTTCGACCCGGTCGGGGAGCGGCTCTCCCTGGTCGACGAGCGGGGCCGCATCGTCGAGGACGATCGGGCACTTCTGGTCCTGCTCGACCTGGTGGCCGCCGAGCGGCGCAGCGGCCGGGTGGCGTTGCCGGTGACCACGACACGGGTCGCCGAGCAGGTCGCCGCGTACCACGGCACACAGGTGGAATGGACGACGACGTCGCCGGACGACCTGACGCGCGTGGGACGTGAGGAGGGCACCATCTTCGGAGGAGATGGGCGGGGCGGTTTCATCGTCCCCGAATTCAGCAGCGTCTTCGACGGTTCGGCAGCCTTCGTACGGCTTCTCGGGCTCGTCGCGCGGACGCAGCTCACGCTCAGCCAGATCGATGCCCGGATTCCCCTCGCTCACGTGCTGCGCCGCGATCTGGCAACGCCCTGGGCCGTCAAGGGACTGGTCATGCGTCGCGTGGTGGAAGCCGCCGGGGACCGTGACGTCGACACCACTGATGGCGTGCGGGTCGTCGAGGCGGACGGGCGCTGGGTGATGGTGCTTCCCGCCCCGGCCGAGGCCGTCACCCATTTGTGGGCGGAGGGCCCTGACGACGCCTCGGCGCAGGCGCTGCTCGACGAATGGTCCGCGGTCGTGGACAGCGCAGGTCAGTGACCTGCCGCCGGGGCACCGGGAGGTGTCGTGCGGACGCCTCCCGGCGCACGGGTGGGGCCATTCGGCGGTAGCTGCTGCGACGTGCGACGATGTGCGGCATGTCGCAGCAGCCCCCCGATCGGAGTACCGCCTCGCCGCCCGCGCGCCCTGACGCGTCCATGTCGCTGCTGACCAATGTGATGGACCACAGCCTCGACGACGGCTACGCCGAGGCCACGGCCGAGCGCAAGGCCGACGGGAGTGCGGCCATGCCCCGGACGTTGAAGGCGAAGCTGGGCCTCGCCGCGGGGCTTGTGCTGGCCGCTCTCGTCGTCACCCTGGGTGCTGCGGAGGCGCGCCTATCGGCGCCGGTCCTCGCCAAGGAGCGCGAGGAACTCATCGAACGTATCGACACGGAGACTTCGGCGGCCGACAAGCTGGAGTCCCAGGTCGACAAAGCCCGTGACGACGTCGGCGAGCGGCAACGTAAAGCGTTGGAAAAGCATGGCGGGGACCAGGGACAGCTCGTGGCGCTGCTCTCCGGGGCGACCGCCGTCAAGGGACCCGGTGTGAAGCTCGTCGTCGACGATGCCAAGGGCACCGATCAGGGCGGTGGCGGACCGCGTGAGACCAGCGGTTTCGCCGACACGGGGCGGGTGCGCGACCGGGACATGCAACGGGTCGTCAACGGCCTCTGGCAGTCCGGTGCGGAGGCCATCGCCATCAACGGGCAGCGGCTGACGGCCCTGTCGGCGATCCGCGCCGCGGGCGACGCCATACTGGTCGACAACAGACCGCTCGTGCCGCCGTACACGGTGCTTGCGGTGGGGGACGGGAAGCGGCTCAGCACCGCGTTCGAGGACAGTGCCGACGGCCAGTACCTGCGGGCGCTGAAGGACACCTTCGACATCCGGACCAGCATGTCCGTCGAGGACGAGGTGCGCCTCCCGGCTGCGCCCAGCCTCATCGTACGAACAGCAGAGCCGAAGGCCGCAGACACCGGCAGTGGTGCGGCAGACACAGGGAAGGGCACATCGTGATCGCCGTACTGGGCCTCGTCGTGGGAGTCGTGGTCGGACTGTTGGTCCGTCCCGAGGTGCCGGCGGTGGTCGAGCCCTATCTCCCGATTGCTGTCGTGGCTGCTCTCGATGCAGTCTTCGGTGGTCTGAGGGCCATGCTCGACGGCATCTTCGTCGACAAGGTCTTCGTGGTGTCGTTCCTCTCGAACGTCGTCGTAGCCGCACTGATCGTGTTCCTGGGTGACAAGCTCGGTGTCGGAGCGCAGCTCTCCACCGGTGTCGTCGTCGTCTTCGGTATCCGCATCTTCTCCAACGCCGCGGCGATCCGCCGGCACGTCTTCCGGGCCTGACGCCGATGAGCAACGAAGAGCTTCCCCGTGACCAGGAGCGCACCGGCGAGCAGCAGGTCGACGTGCCCGAGCAGCAAACCGGGCGCCAGCGGCTGATCGCGGGGCTGTGGCCGCCGCGGGTCACCCGGGCGCAACTCATCGTGGCGCTGCTGCTGTTCGTCCTGGGGCTGGGTCTGGCGATCCAGGTGCGGTCGAACAGTGACAACAGCGCACTGCGCGGTGCCCGCCAGGAGGATCTGGTCCGCATTCTCGATGAACTCGATGACCGTACGCAGCGTCTTGAGGATGAGAAGCAGCGTCTGGACGGTCAGCGTACGGAGCTGGAGAACAGCTCGGACCAGGCCGAGGAGGCCCGTAAGCAGACAGTGGAGAAAGAACGGCAACTCGGTGTCCTCGCGGGCACCGTGGCGGCACACGGGCCCGGGATCACACTCACGATCAACGATCCGGGGGACGCCGTGCAGGCGGACATGCTGCTCGACGCCCTCCAGGAGCTGCGTGCAGCCGGAGCGGAGGCGATCGAGGTCAACGGGGTGAGGGTGGTGGCCAATACATACTTCTCCGGCGACGGCGGCGCCATCAAGGTCGACGACCGGCCAATCTCCGCGCCGTACGTCTTCAAGGTGATCGGTAAACCGCAGGATCTGGAACCGGCGCTGAACATCCCCGGTGGTGTCGTGCAGACGCTGGAGAAGGAGCAGGCGACCGTGCATGTGGCGCAGGCGGACGACATCGTCGTGGACGCCTTGCGACCTGCGGAGCAGCCTGACTACGCTCGGTCGTCATCCCAGTGAGGGCGCCGGACACGGGGCTCGAAGGACACGGGCAAGAGGTTGCGGGGGGTCGCCGCATCGTAATGGTGGCGCGTGGTGGAAACTGTCGAGTGGATACGGACGTTGTGAAGATGTCCGGGTCGGCAGGTGTGTTCATTCAGGGTTCGTCCTGCCCCACGGGCGGGTCTGTTTCGGTCAAGGGGAATCGCCCGTGAAGTTGTTTGCGAAGTTGTTCGGCAAGAGCGCCCGCGATGACGCGGCCCGTCATCGCGCACCGCGCCATGGCCAGGCCGAGGAGCAGGGCACCGATCGCCCGCTCTTCCGTGACGAGGTGTCGGGTCCGGGTGGTGACATTTCGGGTGGAACCGGCGCGTCGTCTGTTGACCCTGCCGGTCCGGGCCGCATAGGTTTCGGAGAACCATCAACCTCAAGTACGGGTGGAGGGTTTGGGTCCATGCCAGTCTGTACGAGGTGCGGCCATCGCAACGCCGAGGCCAGTCGTTTCTGTTCCAACTGTGGTGCGCCGCTGAGGGGAGGCGCGTCTGCGGAGCGCCCTTCGGAGACGACGTCGACCATCTCCATCTCCGGTCTTGAGGCGTACGAGGCGGAGGCGACGGGCCAGACGCCCGTGCCCTCCCTCTCGCCGGAGGCCCAGGCCGCCGTCGACGCCCTGCCGCTCGGCTCGGCGCTCCTGGTGGTGCGCCGCGGTCCGAACTCCGGCAGCCGTTTCCTGCTGGACAGCGAGCTGACCACGGCCGGCCGCCACCCGCAGAGCGACATCTTCCTCGATGACGTGACGGTCTCACGCCGTCATGTGGAGTTCCGCCGGAGCCCCGACGGCAGCTTCACGGTCGGGGATGTCGGCAGCCTCAACGGCACGTACGTCAATCGTGAGCGCATCGACTCCGTCGCGCTGTCCAACGGCGACGAAGTGCAGATCGGGAAGTACCGGCTGGTCTTCTACGCAAGCCAGCGGGGCATCTGACCCGTCAGGGAAGGTCCATGCTGAGAACACCGACGGGCGGTGCCGGTCACGGCACCGCCGCCGCGGACGACCGGGCCATGAGCATCGGCACGGTGCTTCTGCAACTGCGGGACGAATTTCCCGAAGTCACCATCTCCAAGATCCGCTTCCTGGAGGCCGAGGGGCTTGTCGAGCCGCAGCGGACTCCCTCCGGTTACCGCAAATTCCGCCCCGGCGACGTCGAGCGGCTGGCGCAGGTGCTGCGGATGCAGCGGGACCACTACCTCCCGCTCAAGGTCATCCGCGAGCACCTGGACGCCCTCGCGCGCGGCGAGCAGGCGTCCCTGCCGGCCGCGGGTGGCCCGCGGGACCTGACCGACGGTTCCTGGGACGGCGAGTCCTGGCGGGCCGCCGCGGCCCGGATCGGCCGCATGGAGCTCCTGGTTGCCGCCGAGGTCACCGAGAGCGAGCTCGAGGAGTGGGAGTCGTACGGCCTCATCGCTCCGACGGCGGAGGGCGGCTACGACGCCGAAACGGTGACCATCGCCAAACTTGTGGCGGATCTGGGTCGATTCGGTCTGGAGCCGCGTCATCTGCGAGCGATGCGCGGGGCTGCGGAACGCGAGGCCGGGCTGATCGAGCAGGTGGTCTCGCCCTTGCGCCGGCACCGGAATCCGCAGACCAGAGCCCATGCGGAGGCCAAAACGAAGGAGCTTGCGGAGCTCTCCGTACGGCTTCATTCGGCCCTTGTGCAGGCCGCTCTGCGGATCCGGCTCCAATGATCACGGGGGAGCCCGACTACCCAAACCTGCCGAGCACGTCCTAGGGTTGCTGTGTGAACGAGCTCGACGTTGTGGGTGTCCGGGTGGAAATGCCCTCCAACCAACCGATCGTGCTCCTGCGTGAAGTGGGAGGCGACCGGTATCTCCCCATTTGGATCGGTCCTGGTGAGGCGACCGCGATCGCCTTTGCCCAGCAGGGCATGGCTCCGGCCAGGCCGCTGACCCATGATCTCTTCAAGGATGTGCTCGAGGCCCTCGGCCAGGAGCTCACCGAGGTCCGCATCACGGACCTCAGGGAAGGGGTCTTCTACGCGGAGCTGGTCTTCGCCGACGGGGTCGAGGTGAGCGCGCGGCCGTCCGACGCCATAGCGCTTGCCCTGCGCACCGGCACGCCGATCTATGGCAGTGACGGGGTGCTCGACGACGCGGGGATCTCCATCCCTGACGAGCAGGAGGACGAGGTCGAGAAGTTCCGGGAGTTCCTCGACCAGATCTCGCCGGAGGACTTCGGTACGAACAGCCAGTGACCGTCCAGCAGGGTCGCCGTCAGCGCATTCGACAAGCCTTTCCCGGGAACGGGACACGGCAAACCACCCTCAGGGTGATTATCACTCGGCGTGCCGAGTGTGGCGATCGTTGACGCGCCCCGAGCGACTGCCTACCTTCGAGATGGCAGGTCAAGGACGGAGGTCGGCGTGAGAAACAGCGGCGACGGTACGGGGGCGGGTGGGCCGTACCGGCAGCACGGAAGTACAGCCGGCCACACCATCAGGCAACCGGTTCAACCGGCGGCGGGGGGCGGGGCGGTTGCGGTCGGCGACATCGGCTATCGCGGGCCGACGGCGTGCGCGGCAGCGGGGATCACCTATCGACAGCTCGACTACTGGGCGCGCACGGGGCTCGTCGAGCCCAGCGTGCGGCCGGCCTACGGATCGGGCACGCAGCGCCTCTACAGCTTCAGGGACGTCGTCCTGCTGAAGATCGTGAAGCGCTTCCTCGACACGGGCGTCGCTCTGCAGAACATCCGCACCACGGTCCAGCATCTGCGGGCCCGGGGGTTCCAGGATCTTGAGCGGATGACGCTCATGAGCGACGGCGCGACCGTCTACGAGTGCTCCTCGCCCGACGAGGTCGTGGATCTGCTCCAGGGGGGCCAGGGGGTCTTCGGCATCGCCGTCGGCGTGGTGTGGCGGGATGTCGACGTCGCGCTGTCTCAGCTGCATGGTGAGCGGGTGGACACGGGGGAGACGCTGATCGGCAACAACCCCACTGACGAGCTCGCACGGCGGCGCAACCGCGCCGTCTGACGGGCCGCGGAGCGGGGGCGCGGCGATTGTCAGTGCCGTAGGGCAGCATCGGTTGATGTGAGAGCCGCGCCCACCATCCTGCATCTCGACATGGATGCCTTCTACGCCTCTGCCGAGCAGGCGGCGAAACCGAGCCTGCGCGGCAAACCGGTCGTGGTCGGCGGGCTGGGACCGCGCGGGGTCGTCGCCACCGCCTCCTACGAGGCGCGGCGCTTCGGGGTGCACTCCGCGATGCCGACCGCGCAGGCCCGGCGGCTGGCGCCCAATGCCGCCTATCTGGTGCCCCGCTTCACCTTGTACCGGACGGTGAGCGACCAGGTGATGGGGCTGCTGGGGCAGCTCTCGCCGCTGGTGGAGCCGCTCAGCCTGGACGAGGCGTTCGTCGATCTGGAGGCCGGTGGGACGGCCGACGACACCGCGTCGGCGCGGGCCGTCGGTGAGCAGCTGCGGGGAGCCATCAGAGCCGTCACCGGACTCACCGGCTCGGTCGGCCTCGCGGGCTCCAAAATGCTGGCCAAGATCGCTTCCGAGGAGGCGAAACCGAACGGGCTGCTGGTCATCGAGCCGGGCACCGAACGGGAACTGCTCGCGCCCATGTCCGTACGGATCCTACCCGGCGTGGGACCCGCCACCGGGGACCATCTGCGCCGGGCCGGGATGACCACGGTGGACGATCTGGCCACGGCGGGCGAGGCGGAGCTTGTACGGCTGTTGGGGAAGGCGCACGGCGTCGCGCTGCATCGCATGGCACTCGGGTACGACGACCGCCCCGTCGTGGCCGAGCGCGACGCCAAGTCGGTGTCGGTCGAGGACACCTTCGACATGGATCTGCACGACCGGGTCCGGGTCAGGACGGAAGTCGAGCGCCTGGCGGACCGCTGTGTCCAGCGGCTGCGGGCCGCGGAGCGCTCGGGACGCACCGTGGTGCTGAAGGTGCGCAGATACGACTTCTCGACGCTCACGCGCTCCGAGACGCTTCGAGGGCCGACGGACGACCCCACAGTGGTCAGAGAGGCCGCTGCGCGGCTCCTGGAGGCTGTGGACACCACCGGAGGGGTGCGGCTGCTCGGGGTGGGCGTCACAGGGCTCGCCGACTACACGCAGGAGGACCTCTTCGCCCAGGCGGCAGGTGAGCGGACCGCGCCCGAGGGCCCCGGTGAGGAACCGGGCGAGGGCGAGCACGGGGACGAGTCGACGGGCGGGGCACAGGAGCAGGAGACCGCCGAACAGCTCGCGGCCCGGCGCTGGCCCGCCGGGCAGGACGTATGCCATCACACCTACGGCCACGGCTGGGTGCAGGGCAGCGGGGTGGGCCGGGTGACCGTGCGGTTCGAGGAACCCGAATCAACGCCCGGCCGGGTGCGGACGTTCCGTGTCGACGACCCGGAGCTGCAGCCGGCCGATCCGCTCCCGTTGGTGCGTGATCCGGTGGACTACTCGTCCTGGCCGGCCAGCCTGCCGAAGTCCCGGTCCGGGCCCGGCTCGTCGGGCGGTGAGTCCAGACCGTAGTGCCGGTAGAGCTGAAGCTCCTGTTCCGGCGAGAGATGGCGGCCGACGCCGAAGTCGGGCGCGTCCTTGATCAGCGCACGGTCGAAGGGGACCCGGAGCACGTCGTCGACGAATTCGCTCGGTTCCAGCGGCACGAAGGCGTCCCTGCTGAACAGTCCGGTACGCACGGCTGCCCACTCGGGTATGCCGGTCGCGTCGTCGAGGTACACCTCGTCCACAGTCCCGATCTTGGTGCCCTTGCGGTCGAATGCCTTGCGCCCGATCAGGTTGCGCGGATCGATGTCGGTCTGCACGGTCCCTCCCATTGGTCGCGGCTACTCCACAGGCACTACGAAAGTGCAGATTCGGGCTCTCGGCCACTTGAGAATTCCGGCGCGAGCCCCGCTGGTAGGCTGGTGATGGCTGCTGACCCCGTGCGGGAGAGTCTTCCGGAGCACATCCGGCAGGCGCCGAAGGAGCAAATCCTCCCCGGAATCTCTCAGGCCCCCGTACCGCACGGACGAGGTCACTCTGGAAAGCAGGGCGGGTTTCGTGACGGCAGCAGCCGGAACGGATCCCTCCCTCACCGACGGTGAAAGCCGGTACGCCTGAGGGTGCACCGGTGAAGCTCTCAGGTTGAGATGACAGAGGGGGAGGCCGTCCGGGCACCCGCGCCGTGGTGCCCCTCGCAGGTCGTGACAGACCAGGAGGCCTCCACCATGACCCCCCGTCGCACTCCGCTCTCCCAGCTGGAGCAGGGCATCCCCTTCGAGCAGCGCCACATCGGCCCCGATGCCGAGGCGCAGGCGAAGATGCTCGCCCAGGTCGGTTACGGCTCCCTCGACGACCTCACCGCGGCCGCAGTGCCCGATGTGATCAAGAGCACTGAGGCGCTGCAGCTGCCGTCGGCCCGTACGGAGGCCGAGGTCCTCGCGGAGCTGCGTACCCTGGCCGACCGCAACCAGGTGCTCGCGCCGATGATCGGGCTCGGCTACTACGGCACGTTCACCCCGCCGGTGATCCTCCGCAACGTCATGGAGAACCCCGCCTGGTACACGGCCTACACGCCCTACCAGCCGGAGATCTCGCAGGGCCGCCTGGAGGCGCTCCTCAACTTCCAGACGATGGTCGCCGAGCTGACCGGGCTGCCCACCTCCGGTGCCTCGCTGCTCGACGAGGGCACCGCCGCCGCCGAGGCCATGGCGCTCGCCCGACGCGTCGGCAAGGTCAGGAACGGTGTCTTCCTGGTCGACTCCGACACCCTGCCCCAGACCATCGCCGTGATCGAGACCCGCGCCGAGCCGACCGGTGTCGAGGTCGTCGTCGCCGATCTCGCCGCGGGCATCCCCGCCGAGATCGCCGAGCGCGGTGTCTTCGGTGTGCTGCTGCAGTACCCGGGTGCCTCCGGTGCTGTCCGCGACATCAAGCCCGTCATCGAGCAGGCCCACGAGCTCGGCGCGATCGTCACCGTCGCCGCCGATCTGCTCGCCCTGACCCTGCTGACCTCGCCCGGCGACCTCGGCGCGGACATCGCCGTCGGCACCACGCAGCGCTTCGGTGTTCCGATGGGCTTCGGCGGACCGCACGCCGGCTTCATGGCCGTACGCGAGAAGTTCGCCCGCAGCCTGCCCGGCCGCCTCGTCGGTGTCTCCGTCGATGCGGACGGCAACAAGGCCTACCGCCTCGCGCTGCAGACCCGCGAGCAGCACATCCGTCGTGAGAAGGCCACCAGCAACATCTGCACCGCGCAGGTGCTGCTCGCCGTGATGGCCGGGATGTACGCGGTCTACCACGGCCCCGACGGGTTGCGGACGATCGCGCAGCGCACCCACCGCTACGCCACGATCCTGGCCGATGGCCTGCGCGCGGCCGGGGTCGCCGTGGAGACCGGCGCCTACTTCGACACGCTCACCGTGCGTGTCCCCGGCAAGGCGGCGGATGTCGTGGCCGATGCCCGCGACCGCGGGGTCAACCTGCGTCTTGTCGATGCCGACCGGGTCTCCCTCGCCTGTGACGAGACCACCACCCGTGCGCAGCTCGCCGCCGTCTGGGCCGCCTTCGGCGCCGACGGTGATATCGAGGCGCTGGACGCCGCTGCCGCCGACGCGCTGCCCGAGTCCCTGCTGCGCACCGACGAGATCCTCACCCACCCGGTCTTCCACCAGCACCGCTCCGAGACCGCGATGCTGCGCTACCTGCGCAAGCTCGCCGACCGTGACTACGCGCTGGACCGCGGCATGATCCCGCTCGGCTCCTGCACCATGAAGCTGAACGCGACCACCGAGATGGAGTCGATCACCTGGCCCGAGTTCGGCGCGCTGCACCCGTTCGCGCCGGCCGAGCAGGCGGCGGGCTACCTCACGCTGATCCGTGAGCTGGAGGAGCGCCTCGCCGAGGTCACCGGGTACGACGCGGTCTCCATCCAGCCGAACGCCGGCTCGCAGGGCGAGTTCGCGGGTCTGCTGGCCGTGCGGGCGTACCACCGGGCCAACGGCGACGAGCAGCGGACCGTCTGCCTCATTCCGTCCTCCGCGCACGGCACCAACGCCGCGAGCGCCGTGATGGCGGGCATGAAGGTCGTCGTGGTGAAGACCGCTGACGACGGCGAGGTCGACGTCGAGGACCTCCGCGCCAAGATCGAGAAGCACCGTGACGAGCTCGCCGTGCTCATGATCACGTACCCGTCGACGCACGGTGTGTTCGAGGAGCACGTCGCCGGCATCTGCGCCGAGGTGCACGACGCGGGCGGTCAGGTGTACGTCGACGGCGCCAACCTCAACGCACTCGTCGGCCTCGCCAGGCCCGGCCGGTTCGGTGGCGACGTCTCGCACCTGAACCTGCACAAGACCTTCTGCATCCCGCATGGCGGCGGTGGCCCCGGTGTCGGCCCGGTCGGCGTGCGCGCCCACCTGGCGCCGTACCTCCCGAACCATCCGCTGCAGCCCTCCGCAGGCCCCGAGACCGGTGTCGGACCGATCTCGGCCGCGCCGTGGGGCTCGGCCGGCATTCTCCCGATCTCCTGGGCGTACGTACGCCTGATGGGCGGGGAGGGCCTCAAGCGCGCGACGCAGGTCGCCGTACTCGCGGCCAACTACATCGCCAAGCGTCTGGAACCGCACTACCCGATCCTGTACACCGGCCCGGCCGGTCTGGTCGCGCACGAGTGCATCGTCGATCTGCGGCCGATCTCCAAGGCGACCGGGGTCAGTGTCGACGACATCGCCAAGCGTCTGATCGACTACGGCTTCCACTCGCCGACCATGTCGTTCCCGGTGGCGGGCACGCTGATGATCGAGCCGACCGAGAGCGAGAACCTCGCCGAGCTCGACCGGTTCTGCGACACGATGATTGCCATCCGCGGCGAGGTCGAGAAGGTGGCCTCCGGCGAGTGGAGCACGGACGACAACCCGCTGACCAACGCCCCGCACACCGCTGCCATGCTCGGCGGGGAGTGGACGCACGCGTACAGCCGTGAGACGGCCGTTTTCCCGGCCGGAGTCTCGGCCGCCGACAAGTACTGGCCGCCGGTGCGCCGGATCGACGGTGCGTTCGGCGACCGTAACCTCGTCTGCTCCTGCCCGCCGCTGGACGAGTACGACAACTGACTCACCTGTTCGGGTGTGACGCGGACATGCGTCGGGGCCGGTTCGGAGATCTTCTCCGGGCCGGCCCCCGTTTCTTACAGGCCGCGGTCAGGCGGCCTTCATCACCCGGCCGGCGTCCAGCGGCCGGTGCGGAGCGATGATCTGCCCGTCCGGGAGCAGTTCACCGGTGTCCTCGAAGAGCAGGACGCCGTTGCACAGCAGGCTCCAGCCCTGTTCCGGGTGGTGTGCCATCAGGCGTGCGGCTTCCCGGTCGGCTGATTCGGCGGTCGGGCAGGGTGGCTTGTGCTGGCACATGGCTGGGTTCTTTCGCTGCGTTGTAGTGAGTGTCCTGCGGCTTGATGAGGTGTTCATGGCCGCCCCCCGTATCAATCGGTCCGGTTCCAGTGTTGCCCTACGGGCGCCAATCCGCAGGGATTTCGCGGCAGCGCTGCTCCTACTCTCATGACGCATCACCCGGCCGGACGGTTCACCACAACTGCACTGCCCCTTCGGGTGGTTCGGGGTGGCCGGACCGGACTAGTCCGGATGGGACCAGGGACGCCCGTGCGGTCCCGTGTCCGGCGTGTCCCGCAGCACTGTGCCCCGCCACCGGAAACGGCGACGGGGCACAGTACGGCGTGCCGGAGGCGGGACGGGGTCAGGCCGGTGAACCGAGCAGGGGGCCGGGGCCGGGAGTGATGCGCAGGGTCATCACGGGGAGCAGATCGGCGACCCGGTGCGGGCGGTGTGCCACGATGCCCGGTGGGGCGGGAGCCAGCGGTACGAGAAGATCGGTGGGGGCGAGGTCGCCACCGGACGGGTCGGTCTCGATGTCCTCGTGCAGCCAGAGCGTCAGCATGTAGAGCTCCGGGATCGACAGCAGGCGGGGCTGGTAGTGCGGTGTCACCGCCTCCATCTGACGCACGGCGAGTTCGGTCGAGGCGATGTAGGGGCCCTCGAAGAAGTGCGAGAAGGCCCAGCCGTCCGGGGTGAGCATGGTGTCGGCCGCGGCGACGGCCCGCTCCGAGCTGCGGATCAGGAATCGCCACCCGGTCAGCCGGGTGCGTGGCGCGAGCCCGCTCGGGCCGATCCGGTCCAGCACATGGACGGGGAGCGGGAGTTCGGGGCTCAGAGGTCCCTGGACGGACCGGAGAGCCGGGGTGCGGGCCTCGAGGACTGCGGTGGGTGAACCGAGTGCCGTGAGGACGCTGCGCAGGGCAGGCACGGGAGCCGGGGGAACATGCAGCGGCATAGTGGGTCGCCTCTCACTTCGGAGACACGGTGGTGCGTGGGCGGGTGCAGACGGCGCTGTCGGCGTGCGGGGCCAGAGGAGGCCGGTGACTGGGCCGGTGCGTCAACTCTCTGCCTCGTCCGCGGAGTTTATACGACACGTGTTCACGCGGTGTTTCCACTAGCCGTCGCAGGTATTGCCGGCAAGGCGGTATCGAGACTTTATTATGCGGAGATTCTGCTGATTCGGGGCGAGCCGCGCAGCTACCGCCTGGTGTTTTTCCGCGGCCGTGGTAGGCCGAATCACATCGGCGTTTTCACCACCCGCCGACCGACGGAAACTGCACCGTGCTCCATGCCGTCGGAATGTGCCGGGACGGCCTCCATCAGATTAGTGGGTCCGCGCTGTCCATGGGGGCGTTATGGATCACTTCCCCTGGGCATTATCGATCGTGACGCGAGCGGCCTGGGCCGCGGGCTGCCCACTTGCGGAGGGACTCTTCGATGGGGGAGAAGGTCGTGGCGGGCGCCTTTGACCTGTCCGATCGGCAGAGGTACCGGAGGAAACTCCACCTGTGTCTGGAGGGACTGGGGAGGCTCCTGGCGGAGCAGAGGTTCGACCGCCCCCGCAACCTCATGGGCATGGAGATCGAGCTCAATCTGGCGGGTTCGGACGGCCTGCCCCGGATGATGAATGCCGAGGTGCTCGGGCGGATCGCGAGCCGTGATTTCCAGACCGAACTCGGGATGTTCAATCTGGAAGTGAACATAGTTCCGCATCACCTGGACGGGCGCGTTTTCGATCAGCTGGCCGAGGAGCTCAGGACCGGTCTCGGATATGCGCACCGGAAGGCCGGCGAGGTCGCTGCCGGGATCATGATGATCGGAATGCTGCCGACCCTCGGCCGCGCGGACCTGGTCGCGGCGAACCTCTCGGACGTGGACCGCTACACGCTGCTCAATGATCAGATAGTGGCGGCGCGCGGTGAGGATTTCGCTCTCGATATCGAAGGCGTGGAGCGATTGGTCTGCACCTCCACCTCGATCACACCGGAAGCGGCTTGTACATCGGTCCAGCTGCATCTGCAGGTGACCCCGGCGCGATTCGCGGACGTGTGGAACGCCGCTCAGGCCGTCGCCGCCGTCCAGATCGCTCTCGGCGCCAACTCGCCCTTTCTGTTCGGCAGGGAGCTGTGGCGGGAGTCGCGGCCACCCCTCTTCCAGCAGGCCACCGACACCAGGCCGCCCGAACTGCAGAACCAGGGGGTGCGCCCGAGGACATGGTTCGGCGAGCGGTGGATCAGCTCGGGGTACGAGCTCTTCGAGGAGAACCTGCGCTACTTCCCGCCGCTGCTCCCGATCTGCGACGAGGAGGATCCGCTGCGGGTGCTCGACGAAGGCGAGGTGCCAGGGCTCCAGGAGCTCGTGCTGCACAATGGTACGGTCTACCGCTGGAACCGGCCGGTGTACGGGCTGACCGACGGCGTCCCCCATCTCCGGGTCGAGAACCGTGTCCTGCCCGCCGGTCCGACCGTCACCGACGTGATCGCCAACGCCGCGTTCTACTACGGCCTGGTGCGGGCGCTCGCCGAGGGGTCCCGTCCGGTGTGGACCAGGATGCCGTTCGCCGCGGCGGCCGAGAACTTCGACACCGCCTGCCGCCGAGGCATCGACGCCGAGCTGGTCTGGCCCCGGCCGGGGCGGTCGGGCGGGCTGACGCGGGTGGCGGCCGTCAAGCTCGTACGGGACGAACTGCTGCCGCTCGCCGCGGCGGGGCTCGATGCCTGGAACATCGAGCCCGCGGACCGCGACCACTACCTCGGGGTCATCGAGGAGCGCTGCAAACGGCGGGTGAACGGAGCGTCCTGGCAGGCGGACACGTATCACCGGGGGCTGGACGCAGGGCTCGGCCGGGACACGGCGCTCGCGGCCACCACCCGCCGGTACGCCGAGTTGATGCACACCGGCGAACCGGTGCACAGCTGGCCGGTGGGACTTCCCGCCGCGTAGTCCGGTGGGTGGTGGGCCGCAGCGCGCCCGGTGTCTGCCGTTCCCGGCCGGTGCCCGCCCGGGTACGGCTCATTCCTGGGCGGCGCGGCCGGCCTGCCCGGCCGTCATCACTGCCTGCAGAATCACCGCCCGGATCTCGGCAGGGTCGTTGACCTGATACCCGCCGCCACCGGTCACCCCGGCTATCTCGTCCACCTCATCGCGGTCGGCCTCGGGGCCGACCGCGATGGCGAGGAGCGGTACCGGGCGCTCAGGGTCGGCGATCCGCTTGAGCTCCGTGATCGGTCCGCTGCGGGAGATGGGGTTGTCGTCCTGGTTCGAACCGTCGGTGAGGATCACGACGGCGTTGAAATCGCCCTTCACATACGTCGACTGCGCCTCCTCGTAGGCGGCCGGCGTGGTGTCGTACAGACCTGTCGCACCGTCCGGCACCGGCTGAAGCGCGGCGAACGCGGCAGCGAGCTTCTCGCGATGTGTGCCGCCGCCCTTCGCCGGGTCACCGAGCCGGGCGGTCGGCACCAGCCGGCGGTAGTCCTTGGTGCCGTCGAGTGTGGTGGCGAACTCCCAGAGACCGATCTCGTCGTTCTGGATTGGCGGCGCCGAGGCGTACCTTGTCCGACTCCATGGCCGCGGTCATCAATTCCGCCCAGGAATACTTCTTTTTCGACCAGCCGAGGGTCTTTCCCGCGGACGGGACCAGGGCGAGGGGCACCGGGGAGGAGGCGATGGAGTCGCCAGGGGTGATCGGGACGCCGTCGCCGGAGCCCTGGGCGCGGTCCAGCCGGAGGTCGGAGTCGGGCAGCCAGTTCTGATAGTCCGAGGTGCGGGTGCCGGCGGAGAGCGCGTCGGCGAACTTGCAGGAATCACGGGCGACGACCTGGATGTGGAGGCAGTGCCCGTCGGACTTTGTTTCGTCCGTGCGTGCCTTGTCGGCGACGGTACGTACGGCGGGGGCGATGTCGGGCGAGGCCATCACGGAGAGCCGTATCGCGGAGTCCTCGCACGACTTCGAGAACGACAGCACGCCACCCTGCACCGCGACTGCCGTACCCGCAGCCACGGCGAGGACGAGCATGGTGGCGATGACGACGGCACGGCGACGGCGCGGCGGAGGGCCGTCCCCGCTGCGATCCGGCGCGTAGTCGTCGGGCAAGCTGTGACGTCCCATGTCGGTGGTGCCCCTCCTTGAGGATGAGCAAGGAAAAGGGGGACCACACCCTCACCAATGGTGGTCGTCCCGCAGCCGGTCGCGCATGATCTTCGTACCCGCATTCGACACCCCAGCGGGACGGGGAGCGGGATGAGATGCGAATGCACAACTGAAGGCAGGTGTACAGGTGACGGAGGGGTGCGTGGCTGATTCTTGTCCCCAAGAGGCCGTGTCACGGCGGATCCTGCGGTCCGAAACGGTGCTGGTGCTGGCTCTCTCGCTGGGTGCCAGCGGCGTGTCTGCCCTGATCAGCTTTGTCGGATCGCTGACGAAACCGGGTGGTTTGAAGGACCAGGCCGCGACGCTCAACAGTTCATACGCCCCGGGGCGGCCATGGCTCGATCTCGCCTGGCAGCTCTTCGATATCGCCACGGCCCTGGTTCCCGTGGCGCTGGTGGCGCATCTGTTGATCAGGGAGGGCACGGGCCTGCGGGTCATCGGCTTCGACCGGACCAGACCGGGGTCGGACCTGGGGCGCGGCACAGTGATCGCGGCGGGAATCGGCAGTGCCGGGCTGGCCTTCTATCTGGTGGCGCGAGCCGCCGGTTTCAACCTCACGGTGGTTCCGGAGTCGCTGCCCGACGTGTGGTGGAAGTTCCCGGTACTGATCCTCTCCGCACTCCAGAACGCCGTGCTGGAGGAAGTGATCGTCGTCGGGTATCTGCTGCGCAGACTGGGGCAGTTGGAGTGGACGCCGATGGCCGCCCTGGTGGCGAGTTCGGTGCTGCGCGGCTCGTACCACCTCTATCAGGGGATCGGCGGGTTCATCGGCAACATGGTGATGGGTGTCGTCTTCGTGCTGCTGTACCGGCGTTGGGGGCGCGTCGGGCCCCTGGTCGTGGCGCATGCGTTGCTCGACATCGGGGCGTTCGTCGGGTACGCGCTTCTGGCCGGACAGGTGGCGTGGCTGCCCACTCCGTGAGGGGCGCGGGAGAGGACGCACGGGATCGCACCCGTGCGCAGCAGCCCGTACGCCCTTCCCGTCTGTCAGAACGTCGTCAACAGTTCGCCGTCGAGGACCGTCACCGCGTTGCCCGTCAGCAGGGTGCGGTCGCCGCGCAGTGCGGTGTGGACGAGGCCCGTCCGCGCGGAAGCCTGCAGACCGGTCAGTTCGTCACGGCCGAGCCGGGCGGACCAGAAGGGGGCCAGTGCGGTGTGGGCGCTGCCGGTGACCGGGTCCTCGTCGATGCCGACCCGGGGGAAGAAGCCCCGGGACACGAAGTCGTAACCGCGGGCCGCGTCCTCGGCGGGGGCCGTGGCGATGATGCCGCGCCGGGAGCATGAGGCCAGCGCGGCGAAATCCGGCGTCAGTTCGCGCACGGAGGTTTCGTCGGCCAGTTCCACGAGGAGGTCGCCGGTGTGTTCGCCGGTGTCCAGCACGGACAGGGGCTCGGCGCCCAGGGCGGCGGCCAGCCCGGACGGGGCGGTGGCGGGGGTCAGCGGGGCCGTGGGGAAGTCGAGCGTGAGCGAACCGTCCGGGTGCGCGGTGGCGGTGAGGATCCCGCACCGCGCCGCGAAGCGCACCGTGCCGCTCGCCGTTCCGGTGGTGTGCAGGATGTGGGCGGTGGCGAGCGTGGCGTGCCCGCACATGTCGACCTCGGTGGCCGGGGTGAACCAGCGCAGTGCCCAGTCGGCCGGACCACCCGGCGGCAGGGGATGAGCGAAGGCGGTCTCGGAAAGGTTCATCTCCAGGGCGATCTCCTGGAGGCGGTCGGCTTCGGGGAATGCCTCGGAGTCCAGGAGCAGGACGGCTGCGGGGTTGCCGGTGAAGGGGCGGTCGGTGAACGCGTCGACGATGCGAATCCTCATGGGACGACCGTAGAGGTCGGGGTACGTGGCGGGCCAAGGCCAATCGCAGGTTGCCGGCCCGCGATACCGAGTGACTCTCCCCAGGGCGTTACGGTCGGCGTCCCCACGCGGAGACGAGCGGAGCGGTGGCCAGATCGAGGCGTCCGGTGGCGACGTTCGTCAGGTGCCGGTCGATCTCCTCGTCTGTGGCGAGACCCGACGCCACGAGTCGGTCGCGGATCTGCCGCACGGTGGCGGCCTCAAGGACGGTGCAGGCCGGTGAGGTGATCGGGAAGTACGCGTCGGCCTGCACATCGTCCAGTCCCGCTTCGCGCAGCAGTCGGGGCAGGGTCCGGCCGTAGGCGAGGTCTGCACCGCGGGTTGCCATGAGTTCGCGGAAGCCTGACCGCAGGCGGTTGGCGAGGCGCTGTTCAGGGCCCGACTCGTCGGGGCACAGCAGCGGCTGCAACCCGGGGTCGGCGTCCTCCAGGAGGAGCACACCACCGGGGTGCAGCGCCTGGATCATGCGGCGCAGCGCCTCGGCGCGGTCGGTGACGTGCACCAGGACCAGCCGGGCATGCACCAGGTCGAAGCCGCCGGGAGGCGGGGGATCGGCGGCGACATCGTGGCGCAGCACCTCGACGACATCGTCCGCGGCGCCCTGCGCCCACGACACGTCGACGTCTGTAGCGACCACCACTCCGGTCGGACCGACCCGTGCGGCCAGTCCTGCGGGAACGGAGGGGCCACCGGCTCCGACCTCCCAGCACCGCATGCCCGCGGTGATCCCGAGCCGGTCGACATGCCGGAAGGTCACCGGGTCGAAGAGTTCGGCGAGAGCGCTGAAGCGGATGCCCGCCTCGGATTGCCGGTTGTCGAGCAGATAGCCGTGGTCCAGGCCATGCCCCTGCTCGGAGCCAGGTGCAGTCACGTCGCATCGCCTTCGTCCTGTGCCGTCTCGGGGCAAGTATGCAAGGTCCTGACGAAGGGATTGTCGTACGACAGGTTCCGATATATCGTTGACGCATCGCGACGGATCAACGATGGAAGGAGCGTAGCGATGCGTTCACATGGACATGAGCATGAGCATGGGCACGGACATGGGCACTGCGGGCCCGGTCATCACGGTGGGGGCGACTTTGAGGGGCGCCGTGCCGCCTTCGGGCAGTTCGGCCCGCCGTTCGGCGGCGGTCCTTTCGGTGGCGGCCCCTTCGGTGGGGGGCGCGGTCGCGGTGCCGGCCGGGGAAGGGCGCGGCGTGGTGACGTACGTGCCTCGATCCTGGCGTTGCTGAAGGGCCGGCCGATGCACGGGTACGAGATGATCCAGGAGATCGGCGAGCGCACCGGCGGAGCCTGGCGGCCGAGCCCCGGCTCGGTCTACCCGACCCTCCAGCTGCTGGAGGACGAGGGGCTGATCGTCAGCGAGAGTGAGGGTGGCAAGAAGTTGTTCACGCTCACCGACACCGGCCGCACCGAGGCGGAATCCGGGCCCGAGGCGCCCTGGGAAGAGGCCGGGCGCGGGGTCGACTGGGAGAGCGTCAATGAGATCCGACAGGCCGGCTTCGGCCTGATGGAGGCGTTCGGTCAGGTCTGGAAGACCGGCTCGGCCGACCAGCGCCAGAAGGCGCTGTCGGTGATCAACGACGCCCGGAAGAAGCTCTATCTGATCCTTGCCGACGAGCACTGACCCGAGGGATGGTTCCGGCGGGTGTGGTGCGAGGGCCCTGTGGCTGAGCCGTGGGGCCCTTCGTCCGTCCGGTGGTGGTCAGGCGGCGACCAGGCCGCCCACCTTGCGCAGCGACTCCACGAGTGCGGCTGTCGCCGAGTCCTTGAGCTCGCGCGCCATCAGGGAGGCCGCGGCTCCGGTGAACTCTCCGTCGATCCGGACCGTGGTGGCATCGCCGTCGGGTGTCAGTGAGTAGCGCATCGCGAGATTGCGCCCATCGGCCCCTTGCCCTTGGTGGTCAGCAGCCGGGCGGTCTCCAGTTCCGCCACGGTCCAGGTCACCTCGGCGGGGAAGCCCGTGAGCTTCATGTTCTCCTCGTAGGTGGTCGCGAGTTCGAGTGTGGCCGGGCCGCCCATGGGGAAGCTGGTGTGAGTGGCGTTCCACCGGCCGTACGCGGTGAAGTCCGTCAGTTGGGCCCAGACCTTCTCGGCCGGCACTTCGATACGTGCTTCGGCACTGACTTCGGCCATGCGACCACCCCTTCTCGTCGGGTTGCGGTGTCGCGGAACGTAGCGACAGTGGCGGGAACATTCAATACTGATGAACTGTCAGGTGTGTTGCTGCTTCGTCCGCCGGATCAGCGTCGCGTCGACCGGTCGGAGGCGCACGGGCGCGGGCCGTCGTCGTGGCAGCGGGACGCCGCCCGGAACAGGTCGGCAGGCAGAGCGTCACAGGGCGTGTGGACCGGGTGGACGTACTCCCGTCCGTCGATCGCAGACGGGATGACCAGCCGGCTCACTTCTGAGGCTCCCTGCCGGCCGCCGTACACATGGTGCGGCGAGAGGGACGTGTACGGGCAGGCCGCGGTTGATCGACGAGCGCAGGGCAAGGCGGCGCGCGCCGTTTCCGGCAACCGGATCAACGAATGGCGCGATCTCATCCGTAAGGAGGAGGAGCCGCTCTGGTGTCCCCAACTTCGGTGGGATGCGTAAATGGGCCCCTCCGGGGATGCTCGAGCGTCCCGGGACTGATGGGGTGAGAGGTGTGCAAAATCGGATGCCGCGGATTCCTCAGCAGCCCGCACCGAACCGTGCTGATCTCGGAGCCGGACTCACCGTGGAGCTGGCCTCGGTGGTGACGGGTGCGCGCAGGCGCGCCCTGCGTGACGGAGACCGGCAGATCGACACGGCTCATCTGCTGCATTCCCTCATCGAGTCGGATCCCGAGGTCCGCACCGCCTTCGAGGGCGGACCGCAGCTCGCGAAGGTGCTCGGCTACCTCGTGCAGCGCTCCATCGGTTACGGACTTCGCTGGCAGGGCACCGTGGAGGACTCCGGCGCGATTCCGGTCGTCACGGAGGTGGCTGCCGAGGTAAGGGATGCGGGAGTGGAGGGCTGGTCGCCCTCGGCTCTGTCGGCGATGGCCGGCGCGAGGGAGCGCGCGAAGCTGCGAGGGAACGCGCGGGCCGGCGGGCTCGATCTGCTCGCGGCGCTCGCTGCCGACCCGGAGTGCCGGGCCGTCGAGGTGCTGGAGCGGGCGGGTGTCGATGCGGTGCGGCTCGCCGGCCGGATCGTCGAGGTGCCCGGCAGGGACTGACGGCTTCTCGCCGCCAGGGCGCCCGGATCGGACAGCTGATGCGGGCGTGCGCCGGTCATGGGCCGCAGCGGTATCGGAGTGTTACGCGTGACAGTGGTCACCGGGGGTGACGCTCATGACGGCAGCTGCCATGATGTGCCGATGCACGCGTCTCAGGGGAGAAGCGCCGGCCTGGGACTAGCCCTGGCCTCGGCGTTCGCATTCGGTGGTTCCGGGGTGGCGGCCAAGCCGCTGATCGAGGCAGGGCTCGACCCGCTCCATGTGGTGTGGCTGCGAGTGGCGGGCGCCGCCCTCGTCATGCTGCCTGTGGCGTGGCGCCACCGGGATCTTGTACGCAGCCGTCCCGTGCTGCTCCTGGGCTTCGGGTTGCTTGCCGTCGCGGGCGTCCAGGCCTGCTACTTCGCCGCGATCTCCCGTATCCCCGTCGGTGTCGCGCTGCTCGTCGAATATCTGGCGCCCGCGCTCGTCCTCGGCTGGGTCCGGTTCGTGCAGCGCCGTCCCGTCACCCGGGCCGCCGCGGTCGGCGTCGTTCTCGCGGTCGGCGGTCTCGCCTGCGTGGTCGAGGTGTGGTCCGGGCTGAGCTTCGATGCCATCGGGCTGCTGCTCGCCCTCGGTGCCGCCTGCTGCCAGGTCGGCTATTTCGTCCTCTCCGACCCGGGGAGCGGGGGCAGGGCGGCGGGCGCGGAGCCTCCGCATCCGGTCGGCGTCATCGCGTACGGACTGCTGATCGGTGCGGCCGTCCTCACGGTGGTGGCGCGGCCCTGGAGCATGGACTGGTCGGTCCTCGGCGGCAGCACCGGCATGAGCGGCACGGAGGTTCCCGCCTGGCTGCTGCTCGTCTGGATCGTGCTGCTCGCCACCGTGATCGCCTATGTCACCGGCGTGATCTCGGTGCGGCTGCTGTCTCCTGCGGTGGCGGGTGTCGTGGCCTGTCTGGAGGCGGTCATCGCCACCGTGCTCGCCTGGGTGCTGCTCGGGGAACACCTCGCCGCGCCGCAGCTCATCGGCGGTGCCATGGTGCTGATCGGTGCGTTCATCGCCCAGTCGTCGACCCCTAAGGCGCCTGCCGGACCCGTCGCGTCGGGTTCCGGCGGGGCCGTGGACCGGGATGCCGTCGAGGGTGAGTTGTCCGCCGGCCGTGCCGCCACGTAAGGTGCCGATCATGCATCTCACCGTGCTTCCGCCGCCCGCCGCCTAGCGCGGGCCGCCACTCCTGACGAAGACCGGGCTCGGGAAGTCCCCGGGCGGATCGTCGCTGCCCGCGTGCCGAGCCGAGCGCGACCACCAGCTGTCTTCTTCAGGAGAAGTGCACGTGCCGAATCCTGCTTCCGGCCTGCCCGTCGGGCGGAGCCTGTTCTATCTGATCGTCGCCGGGGTGGCCTGGGGGACCGCGGGGGCTGCCGCCTCGCTGATCTTCCGGGTCAGCGATCTCGGTCCTCTCGCCCTCTCGTTCTGGCGCTGCCTCGGCGGTCTCGTGCTGCTGCTTGCCGCGCTCGTTCTGCGGCCGCGACGCGCAGCCGTCCCGGCCGAGTCACGGCGGCGCCGTCTGTTGCGCATCGTCGGGACCGGCGTCGGCCTCACCCTGTTCCAGAGCGCGTACTTCGCGGCCGTCGAGGCGACCGGTCTCGCGGTCGGGACCGTCGTCACTCTCGGGGCCGGGCCGGTACTCATCGCCGTCGGCGCGCGGCTGACCATGGGGGAGCGGCTCGGCGGCGGAGGGCTCGCCGCAGTGCTGGGCGCGCTCGCCGGGCTCACCGTGCTGGTGCTCGGCGGCGAGGGCGGTACGGTGCGCCCTGCCGGCGTCGCACTGGCGCTGCTCTCTGCCTCCGGATACGCCGCGATCACCTTGCTGACCCGGTGGCTCGGCCGCGACGGCGGTGGCTCCGACCCGCTCGCCACCAGTGCGTGGGCCTTCGGGATCGGGGCGCTCGGGCTGCTGCCGATGGCGGCTGCCGAAGGGCTTGTGCCCCACACGGCGGACGCCACCCAAGTGGTCTGGCTGCTCGTCTACGTGGCGGCCGTCCCGACCGCGCTCGCCTATGCGCTCTACTTCGCGGGCGCTGCGGTGGTGCGGGCGGCGACGGTGTCCGTGATCATGCTGCTCGAACCGGTGAGCGCCGCGGTCATCGCCGTTGTCGTGCTGCGGGAGCAGCTCACCGCGGCCACGGTCGTCGGCACGCTGCTGCTGCTCACGGCGGTGGCGGGGCTCGCCGTCGCCGAGACGCGCAGTGCGGCGAGCGCCCGCCGCCGGGCGGCCGTTCCCGCCTGACTGCGCCGGAGGGTGGGCCCGCCACCGGTGACGGGCCCACCCTCCGGGGGGCATCAGAGAACGGTCAGATAGTCGGGCACCGCGATGGCCGGATCGAGGTCGTCCGACGGCTGCGGTGCGCGGTAGCCGCGGGCCAGCGGCACGACACCCGCCCAGTGCGGCAGTGCGAGATCGTCCGGCTCGTCGTTCGGGCCGCCGGTGCGCACCTTCGCGGACACCTCGTCGAGGTCCAGCCGGATCACGGCCGTCGCGGCGAGCTCCTTGGCGTTCGCCGGGCGGGAGTCCGCGGTCCGGCCCGGGACGACGTGGTCGACGATCGCGTCGAGCGCGGTACGCCGCTCATCCGGGTCGGTCACCGTACGGGCGATGCCGTGGACCACCACGGAGCGGTAGTTGATCGAGTGGTGGAAGGCGGAGCGGGCCAGCACCAGCCCGTCGACATGCGTCACCGTGAGGCAGACGGGCAGGCCGGGGTCGGTCTCGCTCGCCTGCCGAAGCGGCCGCGAGCCGGTCGAGCCGTGTACGTACAGCCGTTCGCCGATCCGGCCGAAGAGCGTGGGCAGGACGACCGGTGCGCCGTCGCGGACGAAGCCGAGATGACAGAGGTAGGCCTCGTCGAGTATCGAGTGGACCAGCGCCCGGTCGTACGAGGCCCGCTTCGGGGAACGGGTCGGGACGGTCCGCTCGGTCGGTTCGTACGGGGCCGCCGCCTCCGGGCCCGTGTTCTGCTGCGGTGCGCTGTCCGACATGGCCAACTCCATTGCACTAGTGCATAATCATGTTTGTGCTAGAAGAATATCGGATCGTCGGACGGCGTGCGTCGGAGATTGCCGCGAGTGTCGAGCGGGCAGTCGGATCGGGCGAGCTCGCGCCCGGGCAAGTGCTGCCGCCCATGCGGGAGTTGGCTGCCCGGCTGGAGGTCAATCCGAATACGGTGGCGGCTGCCTACCGCACCCTTCGCGAGCGTGGGGTGATCGAGACGGCCGGCCGCCGGGGGAGTCGGGTGCGTCCGCGCCCCGCCAGTACGGCGCGTGGCTCGCTCCGGGTCGAGGCGCCGCCCGGGGCGCGCGATCTGGGGGAGGGGAACCCTGATCCGGCGTTGCTGCCCCCGCTGGACGAGGCGTTCGCGGCGGCCACGCGGGCGTATGCGGAGCGGCCGGGGATGTACGGAGAGGTTCCGGTGGACCCGGAGTTCGCCGCTCTGGCACGGGCCGCCCTCGACGCCGACGGGGTGCCGGCCGGGCCCGTGGCGGTCACTTCCGGTTCCCTGGACGCGATCGAGCGGGTGCTGGTCGCCCACCTCAAGCCCGGTGACGCGGTCGCTGTCGAGGACCCCGGCTGGGGCTCCCTGCTCGATCTCGTACCGGCGCTGGGTCTGCGCCCCGTGCCGATCCCCGTGGACGACGAGGGACCCCTGCCCGACGCCGTCGAAGGGGCGCTGAGCGCAGGTGCCCGTGCGCTCGTGGTGACCGACCGCGCGCAGAACCCGACAGGTGCCGCTGTCGGGGCGGCGCGCGCCGAGGAACTGCGCCGCGTTCTCGCCGGTCACCGCGGGGTGCTGCTGATCGAGGACGATCACGGGCATGCCATCGTCGATCTGCCGCTGCATCCGCTGGCGGGTGTCACGGACCGGTGGGCATTCGTGCGGTCGGTCGCCAAGGCGTACGGGCCCGATCTGCGGGTTGCCGTGCTGACCGGGGACCCGGTCACGGTCGACCGGGTCCTGGGGCGGCAGGGGCTGGGGCCCGGCTGGGTCAGCAGGCTCCTGCAGCGGGCGGTGGCGCACCTGCTGACCTCGGGTGCCGTGGACACCGGCGCGGTCGCCCGGTCGTACGGGGAGCGGCGGGATGCGCTCGTTCGGGCGCTGGGAGAGCGCGGTGTCGACGCGCACGGCCGCAGCGGCATGAATGTGTGGGTGCCGGTGAGCGACGAGACCGGGACCGTCGCCCGGCTGCTGGGCGCGGGCTGGGTGGTGGCACCCGGGGCGCGGTTCCGGGTTTCGGCACCTCAGGGGATCCGGCTCACCGTGTCACCGATCACCGCGGCCGACATCGAGCCGCTGGCGGACGCGGTGGCGGCAGCGGCGGGGCCGCTCCGCCCGCTGAATTACGGCTGAGCCGCGTGGTGATCAGTGGTCCGACGGGGCGAGCGGCTCGGGCTCGGGTGCGGTGGTCCGATGAGTCGGGGAGAGCGGCCGGGGGTTGGGCTTACGGGCTCTGCTCTGGGTGAGGGCGGCGCCCGCCAGGACGATGAGGGCGCCGACCGGGGTGTTCCAGGTCAGCTGTTCGCCGAGCAGGGCGACCCCGGCCGCGGTGGCGATGACCGGAATGAAGTACGTGACCATCTGCGCGGTCGTCGGTCCGACCTCTTCGACCAGGCTGTACTGCATCAGCACCGCGAGGCCCGTTCCGAGCGCCCCCAGCGAGACGACGGCGAGTGTCGGCAGCAGGGGGAAGCCGTCCGGGACCGACGTGAACAGCGGGGTGACCAGTGCGATCTGCACGGTACCGAGGAAGAGCTGGCTGCCGGTCAGGGCGAGGGCGGACGATCCGCTGCCGGCCAGGGTCCTGCGGACGTAGATCCAGCCGATCGGGTAGCTGAGGGAGGCGAGGAGCGCCATCGCTGTGCCGCTGAAGTCCAGCCCGGAGAAGCCCTGCCAGGCGCCCAGCACCGTCAGCACACCGAGGAAGCCGAGGCCGAGTCCCGCTACGCGGCGGCGGGTCGGCCGGTCCTCGGAGAGTGCGACGAGGGACAGCGCCATGCCCCACAGTGGCGACGTGGCGTTGCAGATGCCGGCCAGCGTCGACGGGATGGTCAGTTCGGAGTAGGCGAAGAGCGAGAAAGGCAGCGCGTTGAGGAAGAACGCGGCGACGGCGAGATGACCCCAGGTGCGGGCGGTGCGCGGCAGCCGCTCACGGCGCACCACCATGGCGACGGCCAGCACCGCCGTCCCCGACAGCAGCCGGCCGAGCGTGACCTGGAACGGGGCGTACGCCTCGGTGCCGACCTTGATCAGGAGAAAGCTGAATCCCCAGATGAGTGAGAGCGCCGCGAAGCGAATCCGCCAGTCAAGTGCGGGGCGGCGGGCGGAGGAGGGGACGGGAACACCGGTCGCCCGGGCGGGGGCGGCGGTCGCGGTGGGGGCGGTCATGAGGACAACGATGACGAATTCAACCCCGTAGGACAAGTGAGTCTTTGTGTCAGTCTTCGCGTAGCATTGCTTACATGTTGAACCTGGAGCGTCTGCGTACCCTGGACGCCCTCGCCCGCTTCGGTTCGGTGAGCGGCGCGGCGGCGGGCCTGCATGTCACCACATCGGCCGTCTCCCAGCAGCTGGCCAAACTGGAGCGCGAAGTGGGGCAGCAACTCCTCGCCAGGAACGGCCGCGGGGTCCGGCTCACCGACGCGGGGCGGTTGCTCGCCGACCACGCCGCGCGGATCCTGACCCAGGTCGAGCTGGCCCAGTCCGATATCGAGGCCCAGCGCGGAGAGGTGGTCGGCGAGGTCCGGATCGGCGCCTTTCCGACCGCGGCGCGCGGACTGTTCCCGGCGACGCTTGCCGCGCTGCGCGCGGACCACCCCGAACTGAAGGTACGCACCACCGAGTTGGAGCCGGAAGCCGGCATCCGTGCCGTGATGCGCGGCGACATCGATCTGGCGGTGGTGCTCGACTGGAGCAACAAGCGGCTGCCGGTCCCCGGCGGTCTGGCCATGGCCGAACTGCTCGACGACGCACCGGACATCGCGATGCCGGCCGGTCACCCGCTCGCGGACCGGACGGAAGTGGATCTGGAGGACTTCGCCGACGACGACTGGATCTCCTGGCCGGAGGGGGAGTTCTGTCACGACTGGCTGATGTTCACGCTGCGCTCCAAGGGCATCGAGCCGCGCATCGCTCATCTCGCGGGCGAACACCACACCCAGCTCGCGCTGATCGCTGTTGGGGTGGGGGTCTGCGTGGCACCCCGGCTGGGGCGGGGGGCGGTGCCGGACGGGGTGCGGCTCGTGCCCGTTCGGCAGAGGATGAGACGGCACGTCCACGCGGCGTGGCGGGCGGACGCGGACCGCCGCCCGTCGATCAGGGCGGCGGTTGCGGCCCTGCGTGCGGCGGGCCGGGAGTTCGACGCTCCGTTGAACGGGCCGGGTGCGGCCTGACCTCGTGGCGGCGGGGCGGTGCCGACGAGGGCATCGGCGGCGGGAATCAAGCCGGGTCCGCCAGCTTCCGGAAGTCCCAGGAAGTGATCGCCTCCGGGGCGAGCCGCAGCCACGCGTGCCGCCCGTCCTGCGGCATCACGTCCATCCCGAAGTACTTCGCCGCGAACAGCCGTTCCGGGACCTTCAGTTCGGGGCACGCCTCGCCGGCGCGAGGGGCCTTGCCGACGAAGACCGCCTCGCCCGAGAGCTCCACGCCACGCAGTTCTCCGTACTCCGCCCCGCCGTCGACGACCACCGCGATCCTCGGGTCGTGGCGCAGCTGGGACCAGCGCAGGGACCGGGTGATCGAGTGCAGCCGGAGAGAGGCGCCGTCCCAGGTGAACCAGAGAGCGCCGATGTGCGGGCGACCGTCGGCGGAGACGGTGGCGACCCGGCAGGTGCGCTGCTCTGTGAGGTAGGTGCTGCGTTCCGTGTCCGTCATCATGATCCGACGGCCCAGTCGCTGAACGACGACCATGGAGTGCCCCTTCCAGATGGCTGACTAGGTGTCAGAAAGCATGGATCTCCTCTTCCCTCCTGGCGTAATGGCCGTCAGCCTCGCGCGCCCAGCCGTCAGCAGAGAGACCGCCTGCAGACACCAGGAGCCACCGAGAGGGGCCGCCGTGCCGTCCAGGGAGCAGCTCGCCGAGCAGCTCGATCCGGCCACCACCGTTCTCCTGACGGTCGAGTTCCGGCAGGGCGTCGTGGGCCCCGACAGCGCACTGCCCGAACTCGCCGAGGAGGCACGCGGATCCGGCGCTCTCCACCATGTCGCCCGGCTGGTCGCCACCGCCCACGAGGCCGGTGTCCAGGTGCTGCACGCGGTCGCCGAACGGCGCCCCGACGGGCGCGGTGCCAACCACAACGTCCGCCTCTTCCGGGCCGCCGGGCGCCTGCCCGTGCAGCAGCACTCCGGCACCACGGCGGTCCGGATCGCCGCGCCCATCGAGGTGGCCGACGAGGACATCGTCGTACGCAGGCTGCACGGCCTCTCGCCCATTGCCGGCACCGATGTGGACGCGCTGCCGCACCTTCGTCGTCACCGGCGTCTCAGTCGATGTCGCCATCCCCAACGCCGTCTTCGACGCGGTGAATCTCGGGTACATGGCGGTCGTGCCGTCCGACGCCATCGCGGGGGTGCCCGCCGACTGCACCCCCGCGATGATCCGTCACACGCTCGCCCTCGTCGCCACCGTCACCGTCACGCAGGACGTGCGGGGCTGCTGGCAGAACCCCCGGGGAGCCAGGTCCTGACCTACGAGGAGAGCGTGATCGAGTCGCCCTCGACCTTGATCGACGCGGCGGGCAGCGGTTCGGTGGCAGGCCCCGCCGACACACTGCCCGTCACGGCGTCGAACTTGCTGCCGTGACACGGGCAGTTGATGGTGCCGCCCGAGACGCTCGACACCGCGCACCCCTGATGCGTGCACTTCGACGAGAACGCCTTGAACTCCCCGGCCTTCGGCTGCGTGACGACGACACCCTTGTCGGCGAAGACCTTCCCGCCGCCCTCCGGGATGTCGGCGGTCTTCGCCAGGACGCCCGCAGCACCGTCGGCACCGGCCTGTTCGACGGCGGCCGAACCGCCCGAGTCCTTCGAGGCGCCGCACGCGGTGAGTACGGCGGCCACTCCGACGGCACCGGCGGCTGCGACGACGGTGCGACGTCCGGGACGGACCTCGTGCTCCTGCGATGTGCTCATGCTGGCATTCCCTTCCGCGGTGTTCATGGCTTCGACCGGGGATACGCGCGATCGATGTCCCGTGTTCAACGACCGAGGGTTTTCCTCAGAAAGACCCGCTCCAGGAGCAACAGATGGACGGCCGTCTCCTCCTGGGTGACCAGGTGGCTCGACCTGGAAGAGCGGCAGCACCGTGTGCGGTCGTCCCGTCGCCAGCAGCGCGGCGGAGAACCGCAGCATGTGGGCGACGGCCACATTGCCGTCGGCGAGTCCGTGCACCAGCATGAGCGGCCACGTCAGCCGGTGCGCCTCGGCCAGCAGCGAATTGCGCTCGTACGTTTTCCGGGTCCGCCTCCGGACCGCGCTCTGCGTCTCGGTATCGGTGGCATCCCAGCCGGCCGCCCGGTTGGCATGACGCGGATCGTTGCCTTCAGCTTCGTGGGACTGGTCTCATCGGATGGCGTCACCGCGGTGAACGCCCAGGTCAGCTGCGTCTGCGACGTGCCCTTCGGCCGATGTTCCTTGAGGACGGACAGGCCCGGGACGTCGTCCGTGCGCCGACGGAGGGCGACTTGCTCCGTCTCCTCGGAGCAACTGCGGGACAGCCTTCGCGCCATCTTCGCGGGCAGTCGGTCCGTCGTCCAGGAGCGGAGCTTGTCGGGGTTGAGTACGGCCCAGATGCGATTGATTCGGTTGCCCGTGACGTCGAACCCCATCACCGATACGGTGACGCCGTCCAGTTGAGCCACCAGACCCGGCTGACCGTTGACCGTGCACTCCACGAGTGTCACGCCGAGCGCCGAAACGGGCCGGTCAGCGAAGAAGCGTGCGATCTGCTCGGCGCCTTCGACCGGGTGGAGCGCGGCTGTGACGAGTCCGCCGCCGTCGCCGGTGGCCGTGGCGTCGGGGGCCAGCAAGCTGATGAGGGCGTCGATGTCCTTGGCCTCCCAAGCCTGCTTGAAGGCTCTGACGGTGCCGGCGCGCTGGGCTGCCGGGGCCGCGTCAGGCTGCGACGCGCGAATGCGTCGGCGGGCCGAAGAGGCCAGCTGGCGGCACGCCGCCGGTGTCCGGCCGACGATCTCGGCCACTTCGGCGAAGGGGTAGCGGAAGACGTCGTGCAGGATGAACGCGACGCGTTCGGCCGGGGTCATCGCCTCGAGCACGACGAGGAAGGCCATGGTGACCGACTCGTCGAGGGTGACCCGGTCGGCCGGGTCGACGATGCCGGCGCCCGGCCGCCCGCCGATCCACTCCGTACGGTCGGGCAGCGGCTCCGGGATCCATTCGCCCACGTAACGCTCGCGCCTGGCCCGTGCCGAGCCGAGCAGATCGAGGCAGATACGGCTGGCGACGGTCGTCAGCCAGGCGCCGGGGAGCCGATGGCTTCCTGCTGCTGTGGGGACATGGCGTACCAGCGGGCGTAGGTCTCCTGTACGACATCCTCGGCATCGGCCAGGGAGCCCAGCAGCCGGTACGCCAGGTTGGTCAGCTGACGCCGTTCGCTCACGATCGCGCTCAGGCCCGGATCGGGCCGGTCGTGTCGCGGCTCGGATGGGTTGGTCATGGTGTCACCGGCTCCCTCGGACGCTCTGCCTCACCCTTGACGACGAACCGTGACATCGAATTGTGAGGTGGCACGTCGCCTCACATCTCGCAGGGCTGTCCCGTCGTACCGATCAGGCCCGTACAGGAAGGAAACCGATCATGGAACCCGTGAACGTCGCGATCATCTACTACAGCTCCACCGGCACCATACATACCTTGGCGCAAGCAGCCGTCGAGGGCGCGGAGGAGGCCGGCGCCCACGTGCGGCTGCGCAAGGTTGCTGAAACGGCTCCCCCGGAGGCGGTCAGCGCCAGGCCGGAGTGGGCCCGCCACCTGAAGGACACCACCGACGTTCCCGAAGCCGGCCACGACGACCTGGAATGGGCCGACGCGGTGCTGTTCGGCACCCCCACCCGCTTCGGCAACCCGGCCAGCCAGCTCAGGGCGTTCATCGACACCACGGGCCCCCTGTGGTTCCACGGCAAGCTCGCGGACAAGGTGTACTCGGCCTTCACCGCCTCCAACACCGCCCACGGCGGGCAGGAATCCACCCTCCTGGCGCTGGCGAACACGTTTTGCCACTGGGGCGGCATCATCGTGCCCCCCGGCTACACCGACCCCATCCAGTTCCAGTCAGGCAACCCCTACGGCACTTCCCACGTGGCCGCCGACGGCCCGCCCGGTGAGGTGGCCCTGCAGGCGGCCCGCCACCAGGCCCGCCGCGTCGTCGACACTGCGGCCTCCCTCAAGACCGGCCGCGCCGCCTGAACCAGCATCGTCGAGGCCGACGATCTCGGTACCTACGTGATGAAGTTGTCTACCATGTCGCGCTGACCTGCAGCGATGCAGCTTCAGTCGCCTCTGACCAGCGCGGATGAATCTTTGAGGGTCTTTCAGCCGGCGCCTGCCGCATCTCAGCGGCCCGCCTTGCACCCTGTTGCCGCATCCCACCGGCAGGGCTTTCCTTCACGAGACGGCATCGAGGATTCACGGGTGTTCGCCCGCCCGGTCTTCCCCTTGCCTGTTGCCACCGGGTGGAACAGCGGCACTTGGGCTTCTCCCCGGAGCCTCGCACGCCGCCGTTACCAGCGACGCACGTCCGGGCGGGGATGGGCCATCGGACACGGACCCGAGGCTGCCCTGTCGTCGGCGACATCGCCGCCCCCTCTCCAAGAGCACCCACTCAACACACGCGACCTCGTGTCGCACCTGCACGTGGAAAGTGCAGTGCCTTCCGCTGGCGACGATCAAACCCCTGGACAAGGTTCACCGTCCCAGCTCAGGAAGGCACTTGCGCGTTTCGGTCAGCATGCGGACCAGCCCGAACCGAAACGGCGAGGTCAAGGCTTGCGTGCGACTCCGCTGAACATCGCTACCTCGTCCGGCATGCCTGTGGTATCCGTCTCAGGGCGCCAGCGGCTGCAGGACACCACTCCGGGGTCGAGGAGCTCCAGGCCTTCGAAGAACCGAGTGACCTGGCCAGGAGTGCGCTGGGTGAGCTTAGGGGTGCCGTGCTCGTTCCAGAACGCCACTGCCGCGTCCACATCGGGCATCGCCGGATCCGTGATGGTGTGGGAGAGGACCAGGTGGCTCCCGGACGGCAGTGCATCCATCAGGCGGCTGACGATGCCGTACGCCTCCGCGTCGTCCTCAAGGAAAATGACCACGCCGAGGAGGATGAGTGCGACAGGCTCACTGAAATCCAGGGTCTTCGCCGCGTGTTCCAAGATGACGTCGACGTTGCGCAGGTCCTCGTCGAGGTAGTCGGTCTTCCCCTCGGGTGTGCTGGTGAGCAGGGCACGCGCGTGGGCGAGCACCAGCGGGTCGTTGTCGACGTAGACGATGCGGGATTCCGGGGCCAGCCGTTGGGCGACCTCGTGGGTGTTGTCGGCCGTCGGCAGGCCGGTACCTATGTCGAGGAACTGCCGGATCCCGCATTCGGCGACCAGGTACCGCACCGCGCGCCCGAGGAACAGCCGATCCGCCTGGGCGTAGTCGCCGATGCCCGGGTGCAGCTCGCGGATCTGGTCGCCGGCCTCTTGGTCCACCGGGTAGTGATCCTTGCCGCCCAGCCAGTAGTTCCAGATCCGAGCCGTATGCGGCTGCCTGGTGTTGATCCTGTCACGCTGCTGGGACACATCGGAAGACGTCGACTGCTCGGCCACGGGGTCTCCTCTTGGAGTCAAGCTCACTTCAATGTCAACGCGCAGCCTACATAAACGAGTTATGCCCCAAGGTGGCAAGTCGTCTGCGCGATCAGCTGCCCCGAGCGTGACTTGGGGCGCTGCGGGTCCTGCCTGCGGAACGAGGATTGGCTGTTCACGCACGAGAACGGTGGACCGGCACGTCGGCGATGTCCGCACCGCGATGCAGCACGTCGCGGAGCATGGCGGGGGTCAATGTGCGGGTGGACATGTTGCGCTGGCTCGGGTGGTAGCCCCCGATCAGGTGCAACACCCGTTCACTTCGGGTATCGGTGAGCTGCGCGTGTGCGCCGTGTCCGAAGGCCGAGCGCGGACGGGGCACCTGCCACCCGGTGTCGGTGAGTACCGGGAGCAGCGCCTGCCAGGCGAAGCCGCCGAGCACCACGATCGCGCGCAAGGTCGGGCGCAGGAGTTCGAGCTCCCGGGCGAGCCATGGCCGGCAGGTCTCGCGCTCAGCGGTGCTGGGGCGGTTGGCGGGCGGCGCGCAGTGCACCGGAAGCGTGATCCGTACGCCGTACAGCTCCATCCCGTCGTCGCGGTGCGTGGCCACTGGCTGGGAGGCGAGACCGAGGTCGTACAGGGCGGCATAGAGTGCATCGCCGGACGGGTCACCGGTGAAGATGCGTCCGGTGCGATTGCCGCCGTGCGCGGCCGGAGCCAGTCCGATGATCGCCAGCGGTGCGTCCGGTGGGCCGAAGCCGGGCACGGGCCTGGCCCAGTACTCCCAGTCCCGGAAGGCCCTGCGCTTGACGCGTGCGGCCTCCTCCCTCCAGGCCACCAACCGCGGGCAGGCACGGCAGGTGCTCACCGTCTGGTCCAGTTCGCGCATTGAATCCAGTCGGGGAGCCGTCACCAACGGGAAGCTGCGGGTCTGCGGCGTTGGGCGGCTGCCGTGCATGCTCATGCTCCTCCTCGCACCGTCTGTTGAACGGTCGCGTGACGGCCCCGGCCGGCTCGCCCCGGACGATCCATCGTGAAGGGCGCCCCCGATAAAGTGAGTAAGTCGGAAAAACCCCTGCGTGGGGCAGGCGCCGGCCGCCCACGGTTGCGGGCCGGGCTGACCGATCGATCTGGAAGGTGCCCGTCATGGCCGAGCAGATCACCTGGTGCCGAGTCTACGAGGAGACCTCGCCCAAAGACGGCACGCGGGCCCTTGTCGACCGTGTCTGGCCACGGGGCGTGCGCAAGGACGAGGTGCACCTGGACGAGTGTTTGCGCGATGTCGCCCCCTCGACCGAACTGCGCCGCTGGTACGGCCACGAGCCCAGCCGCTTCGC
Organism: Streptomyces atratus; assembly: GCF_040655115.1. GTDB lineage: Bacteria > Actinomycetota > Actinomycetes > Streptomycetales > Streptomycetaceae > Streptomyces > Streptomyces atratus_D. The sequence continues at coordinate 36,320 of NZ_JBFAJH010000021.1, forward strand.
CGAGTTCCGCCGCCGCTACCTGTCCGAGCTGAAGGACGCCGGTCACCGGCAGCCGCCGAGCGCCTGCGTGACGCATGATCACCGTGGCGGAACCGCCGACAATCGGTCGGTCAAGTGTCACGGTGGACCAGCGCGGCGAGGACGTCCCGGTGGTACCGCGAGATCACGTCCAAGTGGATGTCTTTGGGGCACACCGCGGTGCATTCGCCGATCTGCGTGCAGCCGCCGAACCCTTCCGCGTCGTGCTGGTCGATCATGGCGAGCGCGCGCGAGTCCCGCTCGGGCTGGCCCTGCGGGAGCAGACCCAAGTGGGTGATCTTCGCGCCGAGGAACAGCGCCGCCGAGCCGTTGGGACAGGCCGCGACGCACGCTCCGCAGCCGATGCAGGTCGCCGCGTCGAACGCCGCGTCGGCGTGGGCCTTCGGCACGGGCACGGCGTGCGCGTCGGGTGCGGCGCCGGTCGGGGCGCTGATGAAGCCGCCCGCCTGGATGATCCGGTCGAACGCGCCACGGTCGACGACGAGGTCCTTGACCACCGTGAACGGCTCGGCGCGCCAGGGCTCGACGTCGATCACGTCACCGTCGTTGAAGCTGCGCATGTGCAGTTGGCAGGTCGTGATGAGTGCTTTGGGTCCGTGCGCGATGCCGTTGATGACCAGACCGCACGTGCCGCAGATGCCCTCGCGGCAGTCGCTGTCGAACGCGATCGGGTCTGCGCCCTCCAGCGTGAGCCTTTCGTTCAGCGCATCGAGCATCTCCAGGAACGACATGTCCGGCGAGACGTCCTCGACGTCGTACGTGACCATGCTTCCCTTGTGGTGCGTGCCCTTTTGGCGCCACACCCGCACCGTGATGTTCACGTGTAGCTCCGCTGCTTCATCTCGACGTAGTCGTACTCGAGGTGTTCCTTGCGAAGCACGGGGGTGCCGGCGTCGCCGCAGAATTCCCAGGCGGCGACATACGCGAAGCGGTCATCGTCGCGCAGTGCCTCGCCCTCGGCGGTCTGGCTCTCGGCCCGGAAGTGGGCTCCGCATGACTCCTCCCGGTGCAAAGCGTCGATGCACATCAGCTCGCCCAGCTCGAAGAAGTCCGCCACTCGCCCGGCACACTCCAACGTCTGGTTCAGTTCCTCGTTCGTGCCGGTGACCTTGACGCCCTGCCAGAACTCCGACTTGAGGGCGCGCACCCTGTGGAGGGCATGGGTCAGGCCCTCCTTCGTACGCTCCATGCCGCAGTGGTCCCACAGGATGCTGCCGAGCTCCTTGTGGAAGGAGTCCACCGTGCGCTCGCCGTTGATCGACAGCAGGGTGTCGATCCGGTCGCGTACGGCCTGGACCGCGTCCTGTGCGGCGGGGTGCGATGCGTCGAGCTTCTCGAAGGGCCCCGCGGCCAGGTAGTCGCTGATCGTGTTGGGAAGGACGAAGTAGCCGTCCGCGAGTCCCTGCATCAGCGCGCTCGCGCCGAGCCGGTTGGCGCCGTGGTCGGAGAAGTTGGCCTCGCCGATGACGAACAGGCCCGCAATCGTGCTCTGCAGGTCGTAGTCGACCCACAGGCCGCCCATCGTGTAGTGCATGGCCGGGTAGATCCGCATCGGCACCCGGTACGGGTCCTCGTCGGTGATCTGCTGGTAGATGTCGAACAGGTTGCCGTACTTCGCCTCGACGGCGGGGCGGCCCGTCCGTTCGATCGCGTCGGTGAGGTCGAGGTAGACGCCGAACCCGCCGGGACCAACGCCGTGGCTTTGGTCGCATACGATCTTGGCCGCGCGGGAGGCGACGTCACGCGGTACGAGGTTGCCGAACGCGGGATACCTCCGCTCGAGGTAGTAGTCGCGGTCCTGCTCCGGGATGTCGCGCGGGTCGCGGTCCTCGCCGCGCTTCTTCGGTACCCAGATCCGGCCGTCGTTGCGCAGCGACTCGCTCATCAGCGTCAGCTTGGACTGGTGTCCGCCGCTGGCCGGGATGCAGGTCGGGTGGATCTGTGTGAAGCACGGGTTGGCGAACAGGGCGCCCTTGCGGTGGGCGCGCCATGTCGCGGTGACGTTGCAGCCCATCGCGTTGGTGGACAGGAAGAAGACGTTGCTGTAGCCGCCGGACGCGAGCACGACCGCGTCGGCGAAATGGGTCTCGATCTGTCCCGTTGTCATATCGCGCACGACCACGCCGCGCGCCCTGCCGTCGACGGTGATCACGTCGAGCATCTCGTGGCGCGAGTACACCTGCACGGTGCCGGCTGTGACCTGCCGCTCGAGTGCCTGGTACGCGCCGAGCAGTAGTTGCTGACCCGTCTGGCCGCGGGCGTAGAAGGTACGCGAGACCTGCACGCCTCCGAACGAGCGGTTGTCCAGCAGCCCGCCGTACTCGCGGGCGAACGGAATGCCCTGGGCGACGCATTGGTCGATGATGTCGACGCTGAGCTGGGCGAGGCGGTAGACGTTGGACTCGCGCGAGCGGAAGTCCCCGCCCTTGACGGTGTCGTAGAACAACCGGTGGATGCTGTCACCGTCATTGCGGTAGTTCTTCGCCGCGTTAATGCCGCCCTGCGCCGCGATACTGTGCGCGCGGCGGGGGCTGTCCTGGTAGCAGAAGGTCGTGACCTGGTAGCCGGCCTCGCCGAGCGTGGCAGCGGCCGAGCTTCCGGCGAGGCCGGTGCCGATGATGATGACCGAGAGCTTGCGGCGGTTCGCCGGGTTGACCAGCTTGGCGTTGAACCTGCGGGCGTCCCAGCGCTCCTCGATCGGGCCCGACGGCGCCTTCTCGTCCGCGACCGGATCCCCAACGGTGTAGTAGTCCGCGGGCGGGACGGTTTCTCCGGTGTTCACGCTAGCCAACCCATCCGAACAGGACCGAGAACGGCACGACCAGGAACCCGATCGTGATCACGAGTGCGACCGCGGTGGCCGCGACGTTGAGATGCAGGCGTCGCCGGACACTGGTGTTGGCGCCCAAGGTGGCAAAGGCGCTCCAGAAGCCGTGCCGCAGGTGGAACCCGAGTGCGGTCAGCGCGATCGCGTACCTGAGGACCACCCACCAGATCCCGAAACCGTTGACGGTCCGCTCAAACGGGCTCGGTGAGGCCCCTCCGGGATGGATCGTGTTCGTGGTCAGCTGCAGCAGGTGATAGATGACGAACAGCGCCACGGTCACCCCGCCCCAGCGCATAGTGAACGACGCGTAGGTGCGCTGGACACCGCCACGGCCCCGGGTGCTCTGGTAACGCCAGCCACCGCGGCCCGCGGTCGCCCTGCGGGCGCGTCTCCACAGCGTCATCGCCGCATAGATGTGAACCAACACGCTCGCGAGCAGCACCACCCGGATGATCCACAGGGCGCCGGAGTAGGGGAGGAACGGTTCACCCATCGTCCGCAGGTAGCGGGCGTAGTCGTCAAAGGCAGCACGGCCGGAGAAGACCTTGAGGTCGCCGTACATGTGGACCAGGAGAAACAGCACCATGATCAAGCCGGAGATCGCCATGGCCGCCTTGAGCGCCACGGTCGAGCGCGAAGCCGGCACGCGGTGGCGAGCCGTCGTCAGGGGGATGGGCCGTCGTCACCCGCACATGGTTTCAGGCGACGCTGCTCACAGGGCTCGGACACACGAGCCATCTGGGCGATCCACGCCGTGCGGTGGATGCACGCCGGCGACGTGGCCGTGGCGCGGGATGCAGGTCAGGGCAGCTTGGCTACCGTCAGCAGGACGGCGGAGTCCTCGAGCGCCTCGAGGCTGTGGCGGGAGTCAGGAACGATGAGCAGGTCTCCCGTGCGGCCCTCCCATGACAGCTCGCCTGCCGACAGTCGCACGCGCCCGTGCAAGACCTGCACCGTCGCCTCGCCCGGGTTCTCGTGCTCGGCGAGACTGGCGCCTTCGGTCATGCCGATGACCGTCTGACGCAGAACCTTCTCGTGGCCGCCATAGACGGTGTCCGCGGTGTGACCACCACCCGCGGCGGCTGCCAACTCCAGCTGTTGACGGGCCAGCGCTTCCAGGGAGGTTTTCTGCATCCCACCAGTCTCCCGCTTCGATGAGCCAGGGCAACTCGGGGTGGCCCGGGCGGGCCACGTGGCAACGGGCCTCACCGGTTTGGTCCCGTGTCTCCCCGGGGGCGGGAGGCTCCCGCGTAGGCCGGTCCGGGCCTGCTCGGCGCCTGCGGGCCGCAGCAGACTACCGCGGCTCGCCGACGAGCTGCTCGTCACCGCCGACAGTCTCACGTGCCGACCGTGTGTCCGGACGTTACAGGGACTGCCGGTAGCCGAAGAATTCGTGGTCCTGGTTGTATCCGCCAAAGCCGCTGCCGATGTCGGAGAAGTCGGCGACGAACTCGATCTCCTTGATCCATTTGACTTGTTTGAAGCCGAGTTCGAGCTCGTTGCGCAGCCGTAGCGGCGCGCCGTGGCCGAATGACAGAGGTTGGTCGTTCATGTCGTAGGCGAGCATGGCGAGCTTGCTGCGCATGTGTTCGATGGGGTGGGCGTCGTAGTAGGTGCCACCGTCGGAGCCTTCTCCCAGGGAGTAGAACACCACCCACCTGGCGTGCGGGTCGGGCGTGACCAGGTCGAGGATCGTGGCCATGGACACGCCGCCCCATTCGGCGACACCGGACCAGCCCTGGATGCAGAAGTGCTGGGTGATCTGCTCGTGCGCGGGCAGTTTCCTCAGGTCGTCGAGGGACAGCTCGGCCGGGTGGGCGACCAGGCCGCCGATGCGCAGCCGGTAGTCGGCGAAACCGCCTGCCTGCAGGGCCTTGTACTCGGCAGAGTCTGGGTAGCGGCCGTTGTGCCAGAAATAGGGGGAGATGTCTTTCTCGGTGTACTCGCCGGGGGAGACATCGACGTGTTCGAACAGGCGCTGAGCCGGACCGATGAGGGCATACCCGAGGCGCTGCACGACCCGGGGATGGCGCAGGGTCAGCGGTGTGGCCGCGACCCAGGCGGCGACGACCACCGCCATCCAGCCGAGGAAGATCCACAAGCCGAGCCGGCTGCTGTCGTTGCGGCCGCTGTCGATGTGGTTGAGGTTGACCAGGAGCCCAGTCGTGAAGACCAGACTCACGTGGACCACGATGAACAGCACGAACCAGGTGAAGACCAGGAAGTGCACAGACCGGGCGGTCTGGATGCTCAGCACCCGGCTGATGCGCTTGAAGCGGGTCGACAGCGCCGGTGACATACCCAGCCCGGTGATCAACGCCAGGGGGGCCGCGACGAAGACCGTGACGAAGTAGGCCAGCAGTTGCAGCCCGTTGTACACCACCCAGCCGCTCTCCCGCGGCCAGTCCAGCGACAAGTACTGGATGGCCACAGAAGCGGCGTTGGGGAAGACGCTCCAGGTGGTGGGGACCAGGCGTTTCCACTGCGCGGTGACGAACAGCAGCACGTAGAAGACGAGACCATTGAGCAGCCACAGCGTGTTCACCCCCAGGTGCCACCACCGGGCCAGACCGATCGAGTGCCGGATCCCGGGGAGGCCGACCCCGCGGGGCAGGCCGATCGAGTCCTGCTTCGCGGTCCACAGCGGGTCAGCGGAGACGGGCTTTTGCATCCGGAACCATTCCCGCCCCGGGGTGCTGTGCCGGGTCCAGTACAGGCGCGGATGATCGGCCAGGATCTGCAGGCCCGATCGCAGGGTGAACAGCATGAAGAACAGGTTGAAGAAGTGCGACCACCGTGCCCATGACGGAACGCCCAGGTAGGCGCCGTCGCGATCAGCGCGCGGATCGGTGCCGGGATACTCGGCGATGAACCGCTGCACCGACGGCATGCCCCGCAGTCCCTTCGCCGCGGCGACGCACCCCAGCAACCCCACGAAGCCGATCGGGAGCAGCCACAGCAGGTTGAACCACCTGCTGCCCAAGCGCACCCGCGGAGCGACCCCGCCGGCCGCCGGAATAGAGCCCGCCCAGGTCGCCGCGTCGACGACGTCGTCACCTCGTGTCAGGTTCGCGCGGAAACCTCCGGGGATCTGGGAGGAGGCACCCGACGCGTGCGGCAGCGCACCGTCACCCGTCACGTGCTCGTCATCCGGTATGCCGTCCACCTCCCGTTACGCTGCAAGGACTGCCAAACCCCATGGCTTTGGACCGGTCGGGAGGCTGCAGTGACCGAGCCCACCGGAATATGGGCGGACCGATCCATCTGACCACCTCCGGCAGACGCCCGCACGCGCAACACACAGCACACCGGCTCCCCACGACATACGTGTGTCGCCGTCCTGTGAAGTACACGCTCACCGGTTCCACGACCGAGCCCGAGGCATCCATCAAGCGGTACGGATCCCAGGCACCGCCGGTCGCGTCCAAGGATCTGCTGGTGGCCGGGAAGTCCGCAGCGACGATCCGGTCGTGCGGCCATGATCTTTCAAGGTCGAACACGTTCAACACGAGTGACGCGAGGCGGTACGCCGAGGCGGCCGCAGTGCCGCTGTCAGCGTCCTGACCCAGGGGTTGGTCGCCGGACGGTGCTGGGTCAGGCGTGGATCCCCAAAGGGGGCCTCCTTGTGTGCGCTGCGCTCCGGCGACCTGCCGAGGTGTGCGACGAGCGCTACGCCGGTCTGCATCGCATGCCAGCCGGTCCATCTGCCGGATCCGGACCACCACGCCCGATTCCGGCAGGAGAATGTGCGGCAGAGACCCGCAGCTGTGACGAGTCTCGCATGGCAGCCATGTTAGGGCGTGCCGGTCGCGGCCCGGGTGAGTCGTGGCGGTTCGCGAACGCCGTGCCGGCGGGCCGTGCTGCCTGCCGTGGAGGCCGCCGGCTGGGTGACCCGGCCCCGCCCCCTATTCGGCCATGGCGCGCGGGCCGTCCGGCGAGCCGCTGACGCGGGGCCGCCGGTGAACCGGTTCGGCTGCTACCACGTCAGCCAGCACAACGTCTTCACCGGCCGTCTCACCCCGGTGATGCTGCGTGCGGCACTCGGCGCAGCCGCCGAGACGGCCGGGCTGTAGTTCCTGCGTGAGAACGGGCCGTGCCGTGGGCGGTCAGCTCAGGCCGGGGAAGGGGCCGGCCAGGGAGTGCAGCACATGGTCGGGCGCGGCTGCCCGCAGTTCGTCGGCGTGGTAGTGGCCGCTGGCGACTCCGATCGCGGTGGCACCGGCTGCGTGGGCGGCTTCGATGTCGTGTGGGGTGTCGCCGACGACGTAGACGTCCTGCTTGCCCAGGTCCCGGTTGTGCAGGCGGGCGGCCTTGGCGATCGCGAGGCGGGTGACCTCGGTGCGGTCCGGGGAGTCGGAGCCGTAGGCGCCGAAGACGAAGTAGCGGCCCAGCTTGCCCGGCTCCATCTTGGTGCGGGCGGCGCCTTCCATCGCCCCGGACACCACGCCGAGGATCACCCCCGCCGCCATCAGCCGCCGCAGGGTCTCTTCGACGCCGTCGAGTACCCGGTAGCCGGGCGAGGTCCAGATGTCCTCGGACAGGTGCCACAGGTATTGGCCGTAGAGCCGGGTCATCTCGTCGGGGCCGGGGTCGCGGCCCAGCACCGCCTTGAAGGTCGCGGTGCCGACCTGCGGGTCGGTCTCCCCGGCGGAGCTGTGTTCGCCGATGTCGGCGGAGACTGCGTGGAGTTGGTCGAAGGCCCACGCCCAGCTGCGGGCCCCGGATCCGCCGGTGTGCACCAGCGTCTCGTCGATGTCGAACAGCACCGTGATCGGTCGTGCCATGCCGCTGGTCCTCCTCGCCCGTTCCTCACAGGTGCCGCCACGGTCAGATGGACGTTTTCTCGTCGTGCCCGCCGAACTGCTTGCGCATCGCGGACAGCGTCTTGTCGGTGAACTCATCGAGGTGGCGTGAGGCGAACCGGGAGTACAGGGCCGCGGTCGCCACCGGAGCCGGGACGCCCTCGTCGATCGCCGCGATGGTGGTCCACCGGCCCTCCCCGGAGTCCGAGACGCGCCCGGCGAAGTCCTCCAGGTCCGGCGACTGGCGCAGTGCGGCCGCGGCGAGATCCAGCAGCCAGGACCGGACGACGCTGCCCCGCCGCCACACCTTGCGGTGCGGCGGGGATGGACCCTTCGGTCAGCCGCGTTGCGCCAGCCAGGGCTGCTGCCAGCGCGGGTGGCCGCGCACCAGCGCATCGGCCTCGGCCGGCCCCCACGACCCCTTCCGGTACGGCAGCACCTCCGGTGGTGCGTCCAGCAGCGGCTGCACGATCCGCCACGTTTCCTCCACGCTGTCCTCGCGGGCGAACAACTGATGGTCGCCTGTGAGGGCGGCGTGGAGCAGCCGCTCGTAGGGGTCTGGCGGCTCGCCCAGCTCCCGGGCGAACGAGGTGTCCAACGGCACCATGCGCCATGAGTGGCCGTCCAGCGCTGCCAGTTGCAGCCGCAGTCCCGGGTCGGGATCGATGCGCAGCACGATCTGATTGGGCTCGACCTGCCTCGGGTCCGGCAAGAACGCCAACCGGGGCGTGCGATGCAGGAACAGCCGCACCTCGGTGACCTGTTCGGGGAGTTCCTTCCCGGCGCGCAGGAAGACCGGCACACCCGCCCACCGCCAGTTGTCGATCTCCAGGCGCAGCGCGGCGAACGTCTCCGTCACCGATCCTTGCGCCACCCCCGGCACATCCTGGTAGCCCGCGTACTGGCCACGCACGTAGTGGTGCGGGTCGGCGGCCGGCATCGCGCGGAACACCTCGGCCTTCTTGTCCCGCAGGTCATCCGCGCCCGTCCCGACCGGGGGGTCCATCGCGACCAGGGCGAGCACCTGCAGCAGATGGTTCTGCACCACATCGCGCAGCGCCCCGACCGGGTCGTAGAAACTGCCCCGGTCCTCCACCCCGAAATTCTCGGCCATCGTGATCTGCGCGCAGCAGATGCTGCCCCGGTCCCACAGGTTCGCCAGCGCCAGGTTGGCGAACCGCAGATATTCCAGCTCGATGACCGGTTCCTTGCCCAGGAAATGATCCACCCGCAGGATCTGATCCTCGGCCAGCACCTCGCGCAGCAGGGCGTTGAGCTGCCGGGCGGAGGCCAGGTCGTGCCCGAAAGGCTTCTCCACCGCCACCCGCGCGCCCTCGGTCAACCCGGCGGACGCAAGCCGCTCGACGATCGGCCCGAACAGCGAGGGCGGCACCTCTAGGTAGTACAACGGGCGCCGGTGATCGGACAGCCGCTCGCCGAGCCGCTCGTACAGCGCGCCGTCGGTGACATCGCCCGCCAGGTACGACAGCCGACCGGCCAGCCGATCGAACACGGCGTCCTCAAGCTGCTCCCCGGCGCCGCTGATCGCCTTCCGGGCGCGCTGGACCAACTGGTCAGCAGACAGCTCGTCGGCGGCTACCGCGACGATCGGACAGTCCAGCAAGCCGCGCCGTTCCAACCGGTACAGCGCCCGGAACGTCATCTTCCGCGCCAGATCCCCGGTGATCCCGAAGACCACCAGTACGTCCGCCGTACGCTGCTGCCCGGTCACGACTGAACCGCGTCCGTCATGCCCCGCCTCCTCATCCGGGAAGAAGGCAATCCGCAGCGTGGCGGATCACCTCGTACCTGCCCTGATTGTCGTGCGCCCCGCCCCAACCCGCCTGTCGGCAAGAAAAATGGGCGACCGCCCATCGCGCGGGACAGCGCAGGGATATCGGCGCGGGCGCATCCGGCGACTGCGGTGCAGTCGCGTCCGACGGCACCAGGTGGGGCGTCGTCGACTTATCACTTCGCGGGCACCTTGGGAGGCCAGGTGGATGAAGCACTGTGCGAGCGGCCTGGACATCGTCGACAGCCCCCACCGCTCCTTGGTGCACCCCGTCGTCGACTACGTCCAGCGGGCCGCAGCCGCGGCCGGCAGGTCGCCGTCCTCATCCCCCAGAAAAAGCCGCCGCTACCAGATCCTGCGGAACCAGCGCGGCACCCTGCTCACGACCGCGCTGCTCACACACCAGCGTCATCGCCCGCACAGCGGTGCCGCGCAGTTGTGCCTCGCGCAGAGCGAAGATCACGGCCTGCTTGGCGGGCGGCGAGCCGTCCGTGCCGACCACGATCGGACCGGCCGGGGCGTGCCGGCCGGGCGGCATCATCGCATCAGGAGGGGGCGCTGGGGGAGGCGGCCGGCACGACGACGGGCAGGTGAGCGTGGTGCACGACCTCGGTGCTGGTCGATCCGAGCGCGAGGCGTCCCCACACGCCCGAACCGCGGGTGCCGACCACGAGCGGGGGCATACGAAGCTCCCGCCAACACGGGCGATCTTGGTCGTGAACCCGTCTACCAGGAGCTTCATCACGTGCGCAGGCCAACAAGCAGACTCATCAACCAAGTTGGCCGTCGACGACATCATCGCTGCGGCGTGCTCTGCATAGGCTGGTGCGCGTGGATGTGACGGGGTGTCTTGGGTGTGACCTTCTGACCGGACGCCGGGAGTTGCCCGGGGGCGTCTTGCACGAAACCGCTGCTTGGGTGGTGAACCACGTCGTCGGGCCTATGAATCTTGGCACCTTGATCGTCGGCCCGCGGGACCATGTCGTGGCCGTCGCGGAGCTCGACGACACGGCAGCGGCGGAACTCGACCCCTTGCTGCGCGATACCGCTCGTGTCGTGGAGACGTTGTGCCGACCTGAGCAGACCTACGTCTGCATGTGGTCGCATGGCCCTGACGCGCGCAAGCACCTGCACATTGCGGTCCAGCCGGTGACTGCGGAGGTGCGGGCCCACTACGCCGGGCTGCGCTCTGAGCAGCTCCAGGCCCGGATGCTGGCGGACGGTGACGAGCCGGACATCACGGATGTCGAGCAGTTCTGCGAGCGGGCTCGCGAGCTGTTCCGAGCGATCACCGACAGCAGCAATGAAGACCGCAGTTGATCACCGGTGCCAGACCGACGCCACGGCGCAGTCGGGCGAGCATACGCGAGGATCGGCGCGGGGCCACAGCGAATGAACAGGCGGCATGCCCGGTCCGCCGCGGTTTCCCGCACGCGTCAGGAGACTCCGCCGCTGGAGCCGGCCGGCACGACGACGGGCAGGTGAGCGTGGTGCACGACCTCGGTGCTGGTCGACCCGAGCGCGAGGCGCCCCCAGGTGCCCGAACCGCGGCTGCCGGCCACCAGCGGGCAGGCATCCTCGCTCGCGTCCAACAGAACCTGCGCCGGGTGTCCCGCCTCCGTGACGATCTCCACCTCCACGCTGGCGCCGCCGAGCTGCTCCCGCAGTTCGCTGACCGTGTCGGTCACCGCCTGCCGGGCCACATCGTGGATTTCTTCGTACAGGCTGCCGTCGCCCTCCGGCACGGCCATCCGTCCATAGCCGTGTAGCGAGCCGGGGCGTAGCCGTAGACGCAGACCGCGCGCAGGCTGGTGTCGCGCAACTGTGCTTCGCGGAGCGCGAAGAGGACGGCCTGCCGGGCGTGTGGGGAGCCGTCCGTACCGACCACGATCGGACCGGCCGGGACGTGCGCGGGAGTATCGGTCATCGAATAATCCCTCCGAGGCAGCCGACGGCGGCCGGCCTGTTGGGCAGCAGCCCGATCAGCGTCGGGTAACGGGTACCCCATCCCTTCCTCCGCTACCGGTTCCGATTCCGACCCCGGCAAGGCGGCGCGGCGGCGTCACACGGCGCTGACCACCACCGTATGACAGCCACTGAACCTCATCGGTCCTGCTCAACGTCAGGGGACGAGGGATCAGGTGATTCCGCAGGCTGTACGGCCCTGACCTCGGTCCGTTGAACTCCAGGGATCTGAGCCGTATAGCCTGGGAAAATGCTCACCGAAGTCACAGCGACCCGCTACGTCACGCCGCTGCGTGAGGGCGGCTCGCTCCCGGGCATCGTCGAGGCCGACGATCTCGGGACGTATGTCATGAAGTTCACCGGCGCCGGGCAGGGCCGCAAGACCCTGGTCGCGGAGGTCATTTGCGGGCAACTCGGCCGACGGCTGGGGCTGCGGGTCCCGGAACTCGTCACCATCCAGCTCGATCCGGTCATCGGGCTCGCAGAGCCGGATCAAGAGGTGCAGGAACTGCTCAAGGCGAGCGGCGGGCTGAATCTCGGCATGGACTATCTGCCCGGTTCGATCGGGTTCGATCCGCTCGCCTACCAGGTGGACCCGGCAGAGGCCGGGAAGATCGTGTGGTTCGATGCGTTGATCAACAATGTCGACCGGTCGTGGCGGAATCCCAACATGCTGGTCTGGCACGGGGACGCCTGGCTCATCGACCACGGTGCCACGATGATCTGGCACCACAACTGGCCGGGTGCGCAGGCGTCCGCGGCCAAGCCGTACAACGCCTCCGACCATGTGCTCGCGCCCTTCGGCCCGGACATCGCCGCGGCGGCCGCCGAGCTGGCGCCGCTCGTCACCGAGCAGTTGCTGACCGAGGTGACCGCCGAGGTGCCCGACGAGTGGCTGGTCGACGAGCCCGGTTTCGACACGACGGACGCGCTGCGCCGCGCCTACGTGGAGCCGCTGCTGGCGCGCGCCACCACCATTCATGAACGGATCTCGATGGACGCGCCCACGAGGACGACGCCGTCCCGGGCACCGGGGTGGCTTACCGAGCACCTCACTCCGTGGCCGCACCCCACGAAGAACCGTGCCGGGAAGGCGGCGGCGGAGCGGGCCGACGAGGCGCAGAGCAGCAAGGACGACAGCCAGTGAGCAAGCGCGATGTCTTCGAGTACGCGCTGCTGCGCGTCGTGCCCCGCGTCGAGCGCGGTGAGTGCTTCAACGCGGGCGTGCTGGTGTACTGCCGCGCCAAGTCCTTCGTGGCGGCCCGCACCCATCTCGACGAGAACAAGCTGAAGGCGCTCGACCCGAACGCCGACGTGGTCGGGGTCCGGGCGGCGCTGCGGGCCGTCGAGGGCGTCTGCTGCGGCGGCGACGCGGCCGGCCAGGCCGCCGGCGACGACGCCGGGCGGCGCTTTCGCTGGCTGATCGCCCCACGCTCCACGGTGGTCCAGCCAAGCGCTGTGCACAGCGGCCTCACCGCCGATCCGGAGGCCGAGATCGAGCGGCTGCTCGACCTGCTGGTGCGCTGATCCGGCCACCGGCGGCGGCGCGTGCGGACCCCGCGGTCGCGGCGCCGTCCGGTGTGACATGCACAGCTGCGCCCGTGGGCCGTTGACACCGAGTGCCAGGGCTTCTAGCGTCTCGTCTGCTGAAGGTACTAAGCGGTTGCTCAGTTATCGGGAATTCCTGACGTCCGCTGAGCCGCGATCCAAGGGCGAGGAGAACCAAGCATGTCCACCACCGAGCAGCGTGTCGCCATCGTGACGGGAGCGGCGCGAGGCATTGGCGCCGCCACCGCGGTACGCCTTGCGGCCGAGGGCCGCGCCGTCGCCGTACTCGACCTCGACGAGGCGGCCTGCAAGGACACCGTCGAGAAGATCACCGCCGCCGGGGGCACCGCCCTCGCCGTCGGCTGCGACGTGTCGGACGGCGCCCAGGTGGAGGCCGCCGTGGCGCGGGTCGCCGCCGAGCTCGGTGCGCCGACGATTCTCGTCAACAACGCGGGCGTGCTCCGCGACAACCTGCTCTTCAAGATGAGCGAGTCCGACTGGGACACCGTGATGAACGTGCACCTCAAGGGCGCGTTCCTGATGGCCAAGGCCGTCCAGAAGCACATGGTGGACGCCAGGTTCGGACGTATCGTCTCGCTGTCGTCGTCCTCGGCGCTCGGCAACCGCGGTCAGGCGAACTACTCCGCCGTCAAGGCCGGCCTGCAGGGCTTCACCAAGACCCTCGCCAAGGAGCTCGGCAAGTTCGGCATCACCGCCAACGCCGTCGCCCCCGGCTTCGTCGTCACGGAGATGACCGCGCAGACCGCGGCCCGGGTCGGCATGGGCTTCGAGGAGTTCCAGGCCGCCGCCGCCGCCCAGATCCCCGTGCAGCGCGTCGGCCGCCCGGAGGACATCGCCAACGCCATCGCCTTCTTCACCGGCGACGACGCGGGCTTCGTTTCCGGCCAGGTCATGTACGTCGCCGGCGGACCGCTCAACTGACCCGAAGGGCAACGGACATCATGACTGTGCAGGACAGCGGAAAGGTCGCGCTCATCACGGGCGCGAGCCGGGGGATCGGTTACGGAATCGCGGAGGCGCTCGTCGCCCGCGGCGACCGGGTGTGCATCACCGGGCGAGGCGAGGAAGCCCTCAAGGAGGCTGTCGAGAAGCTGGGCTCCGACCGGGTCATCGCCGTCGCAGGCAAGGCGCACGACGAGGCGCACCGGGCGGCGGCGGTCGAGCGCACCATGGAGGCGTTCGGCCGAGTGGACTTCCTGGTCAACAACGCCGGTACGAACCCGGTGTTCGGCCCGATCGCGGAGCTCGACCTCAATGTCGCGCGCAAAGTCTACGAGACCAATGTGATCTCGGCGCTCGGCTTCGCCCAGCAGACCTGGAAGGCCTGGCAGAAGGAGAACGGCGGGGCGATCGTCAACATCGCTTCGGTCGCCGGTATCTCCGCCTCGCCCTTCGTCGGCGCGTACGGCATGAGTAAGGCCGCCATGGTCAATCTGACCCTGCAGTTGGCGCACGAGTTCGCCCCGGTCGTCCGGGTCAACTCGATCGCTCCGGCCGTGGTCAGGACCAAGTTCGCCGAGGCGCTGTACGAGGGGCGCGAGGCGGAGGCGGCAGCCGCCTATCCGCTCGGCCGGCTCGGTGTCCCCGAGGACATCGGCGGAGCCGCCGCGTTCCTCACGTCGAGCCAGTCCGACTGGATCACCGGACAGACGCTGGTGGTCGACGGAGGCATCTTCCTGAATGCGGGTGTGGGCTGAGCACAGCCTGCACTGGTTTGGCCCCGATTGACTCAAGTGCCCCGTCGGACCGGTGGATTGACCCGACGGGGCGCTGCGGTATGGTCTGCCGACCCATGGCCGATCGAGGAGCGTGCACGTGTTCTACCGGGCCAGGCTGCAGGCCGCTGCAGCCCTTGCTTCCCTTTCTCTGCTGGCCGGCTGCGGTCTGCTTTCCGACGATGGTTCGGAGACGGAGCAGAAGATAGTCGTCGGTACCACGAGTGAGCCCTCCACTCTCGATCCGGCGGCGGCATGGGACAACTCGTGGGAACTGATGCGTAACGTCTTCCAGACCCTGGTGAGCTTCCCCACCGGCAGTACGAGCCCGGAGCCCGACGCCGCGGACTCCTGCGCGTTCACGGACCGGACCAGCACGGCCTACCGCTGCAGGCTCAAGAAGGGCCTGACGTTCTCCAACGGGGACAAGCTCGACGCCGAGGCTGTGAAGTACTCCATCGACCGGATCACGACCATCAAGTTCAAGGGCGGCCCCCTGGGCATGCTCGGCTCGCTCGACCGGGTCGAGACCAAGGGTGACGACACCGTCGTCTTCCACCTGAACAGACCGGACGCCACGTTCCCGTTCATTCTTGCCACCCCCGCGATGTCCCTCGTGGCGCCCAGCGACTACCCGAAGGACAAGATCCGCGAGGACGGCAAGGTCACCGGATCGGGCCCCTACCTCCTGGACAGCTACAAGCCGGGGGACCGGGCCGAGCTGGTGAAGAACCAGGGCTACAAGGGCTTCGCCAACCGCAAGAACAATGCCGTGACCATCCGGTACTTCGAGGGGTCCGCCCCCATGGTCGACGCGCTGAAGAGGAACGAGATCGACGCCACCTACCGCGGCCTCACCGCCGAGGAGGTGGTGAACCTCGAGGGCAACAGGGACGAGGACAACAAGCTGGAGCTGATCGAGACCGTCGGCGCCGACATCCGCTTCCTGGTCTTCAACCCCAAGGACCCGGCTGCCGGGAACCCGGCCGTCCGCCGGGCCATCGCGCAGCTCGTCGACCGGGACGCGCTCGTCGCCAAGGTCTACCAGGGCACCGCCGAGCCGCTGTACTCCATGGTCCCCAAGGGCATCGCCGGTCACACCACCAGTTTCTTCGACAGCTTCGGCGACCCGAGCAGGGACAAGGCGAAGCGGATCCTGGTCAAGGCGGGCATCACCGAGCCCGTCGCGATGACGTTCTGGTACACCACCGACCGGTACGGCTCGTCGACGGAAACCGAGTTCGGTGAGCTGAAGCGTCAGCTGGAGGCGTCCGGTCTGTTCAAGATCACGCTGAAGGGCCTGCCGTGGAAGAAGTTCCAGGAGGGCTTCACCAAGGGTCAGTACCCGGTCTTCGGCCGTGGCTGGTTCCCGGACTTCCCGGACCCGGACAACTTCATCGCCCCCTTCGTGGGCAAGGAGAGTGTCACCGGGATGCCGTACAACAAGACCGAGATCACCGATCACCTGCTGCCGCAGACCCGTCAGGAGAGCGACCGGGGCGCGGTCAGCAAGCAGTTCGAGCAGGCTCAGAACATCCTGGTCGGCGACGTCCGGCTGCTGCCTCTGTGGCAGGGCAAGCTCTATGTCGCGGCGGGCGAGGACATCGGTGGCGGTGAGCGTGCCCTGGACCCGCAGACGGTCATGCAGATGTGGGAGCTGTACCGCAAGGCCAGTTGGTAGGGCTCGCCGGGCCGGTTGTCAGTGGCCCCCGGTAGGTTCTGTGGTCAAGAACCAATCGCGTACCGGAGGTTGTTGAAGTGACCGACACCGACTTGCTGCCCGAGTCCTGGCGCGGCGTCCTCGGCGAAGAGCTGCAGAAGCCGTACTTCAAGGAGCTCACCGAGTTCGTCGAGGAGGAGCGGGCCAAGGGGCCGGTCTACCCGCCCCGCGAGCAGGTCTTCGCGGCCCTGGAAGCCACTCCGTACGACAAGGTGAAGGTCCTGGTCCTCGGCCAGGACCCGTACCACGGCGAAGGGCAGGGGCACGGGCTGTGCTTCTCCGTGCGGCCCGGCGTCAGGACACCGCCCTCCTTGCGGAACATCTACAAGGAGATGAAGGAGGAGCTCGGCCTGCCGGTCCCGGACAACGGGTATCTGATGCCGTGGGCCGAGCAGGGCGTCCTGCTGCTCAACGCGGTGCTGACGGTCCGCGCCGGCGAGGCCAACTCGCACAAGGGCAAGGGCTGGGAGAAGTTCACGGACGCGGTGATCCACGCGGTGTCCACACGGCCCGATCCGGCGGTCTTCGTGCTCTGGGGCAACTACGCCCAGAAGAAGCTCCCGCTGATCGACGAGGAGCGCCATGTGGTGGTGAAGGGCGCACACCCGTCACCGCTGTCGGCGAAGAAGTTCTTCGGCTCCCGTCCGTTCACACAGATCAACGAGGCGGTCGCGGCGCAGGGACACCAGGCCATCGACTGGCGCATCCCCGACCTGGGCTGATCCGCCCGGAGCCGCCCGACAGGCCGGGGCTTCCAGGGTCTCCGTCGGATCACGTCCTGGCCGCGCCCGACCCGAAAAAGAGGTCCTAGCCCGAGCCTGAGCGGGATTGCCGGTGCCAGCCGCTAGCGTCGCCGTGACCGGAATGGAACGGGCTCCACCGGGCCCGATCGACGTCGGCCGGGGTGAACCGGGAACGGCTGGACATATGCGAGGGAGACCGCGGTGATGGAGCAGCAGGAGGCGTCGACGGATGCCGTCATGACCAGGATCGGCCAGGCGATCATGCTGCTTCACGGCGGCGACCGGGAAGAGGCCCGTAACCGCTTCGGGGTGATCTGGGCGGAGATCGGTGAGGACGGTGACGCCCTGCACCGCTGTACCCTCGCGCACTACATGGCCGACACGCAGGACGATCCCGGCGACGAACTGGCGTGGGACCTGCGGGCGTTGAACGCCGCCGAGGGGCTCTCCGGCGGGCGCGTGGCGGAACACCGGGACTCGCTCGTGGTACGGGCCTTCTACCCCTCGCTCCACATCAACCTCGCGGCGGACTATGTGAAGCTCCAGCGCCCCGACGCGGCCCGGGTCCATCTGGACCGGGCCCGCAAGGCGTCCGAGGTTCTCGCGGTCGACGGGGTGGACGACGGGTACGGGGGAGGGGTGCGCGCGGCGATCGGCCGGTTGGAGCGGCGGCTTCGGGAGCTGTGAGCCGGGGTCTGTCGCGGATCGTTGCGGCCTGTCCGCCGGCGGCGGGCCGCAACGATCCGCGTCGGTCACGGATCCCGGTGGGATCCCGTGACCCCCAGGGCATTCAGTGGCCGTAGGTGTCCTCGCAGATCCGGGACTCGGGGCTGCCCGCGGACCATCCCCCGTAGTCCCGGCCGAGCGCGCAGACGTTCGCCCCGGTGACGGGGGCGGCCGGCGGCTTCGGCACCCGCACGACCGCGGGCGGAGCATGACGTGGCCGGGGCACGCCGGCGTGCCCCCGCTGCTGAGGGGGGTGTGGCGCAGTGCGTCGGGTGTCCGACGGCGCCTTCGGCGGCCGGTCGGGCGTCTTCCGGGACGGTTTCGGGCCGGGGACAGTCTCCAGGGTGTCCCGGACCGGGGGCCCGACGATCTGGGGCGCCAGGTCCTGGACGGGCCTGCTGGTCTCGGGCCGGGGGGCAATGCCCGGCCGGGGCTCCACGGACACACAGCCGGTGACGGCAGTGACTGCCACGCCGACGAGGAGCTTCACGGTGATACTGGTTCGCTGCACCTGGCCAACTCTGACGTGCGGGCAGGGCGCCGGGGAGTGGGCCGGTGATGATTGGCCCTCACGAGTGACCCCGGTCAGCGCAACGCCCCAGCCGGCGGCGTCTGCCCGCCGGGCGGCGTGGAATGTGGGTCAGTCGCCGGTCGCGCCGTCGATCCGCTCCCGGACCAGATCGGCGTGGCCGTTGTGCCGCGCGTACTCCTCGATCATGTGGGTGTAGATCCATCGCAGGTTGAACTGCTCGCCCTTGCGGCTGCGGCCGACGGACAGATCGTCGAGCCCGTGTTTCGCGGCGATCTCCCGGGCCGCTTCGATCTCCGCCCGCCAGGTGACCCCGGCCTCCTCCCAGGTGTCCGCCTCGGTGGGATGGAAGTCGCCGTCCTGGTCCTCGTCGGTGCAGTACAGCGACTTCGTGTCCTCGCCGGCCATGACGTTGCGGAACCAATGGCGCTCCACCTCCGCCATGTGCCGTACCAGCCCGAGCAGGCTGAGCCGCGACGGCGGTACGGACTCCTCCCGCAGCCGGGCGTCGGCGAGCCCCCCACATTTCAGCGCGAGCGTGTCACGGTGATAGTCGAGCCAGCCCTCGAGCATCGGGCGTTCGGCGGCGGTGATGGCGGGTTCGGAACGTTCGTCTGCGGTCATGCCGCTCATTCTTTCCCAGTGATCACGACCTGACCAGATGTTTGTTCGCCGGGGGGTGTCAGCATGCCGCGCAGCAGTTCGGCGAAGCCGGTACGCAGCTCTTCCTCGGTCGGCACAGACCGGTGGTACGACCCTGCGGCGCACGAGAACATCAGCCCTTCGCACCAGGCCACCAGGGAGAGGGCGTGCCGCTCGGGCTCGGCCGAACCGGCTGCCGTCATCAGCGCCACCAGGGGTTCGCGGAACTGTCCGCCCGTCGCGTCGTAGAACGTCCGGAGCTCCGGCCGCCGGGTGGCCTCCAGGGCGAGTTCGTAGCGGCAGATGAGCAGGTGGGGGTGGCGGGTCAGGTATCGGTGCAGGGCCGTCGCGAGGCTGCCGACGAGCGCGGTGACGTCGTGGGGCGGCCCGGCCCCGGCGTCCTGTTCGTCTTCCGGTCCGCCCCCGCCCCCGGCCGCGGGCATCGGGATTTCGCCCGGAGCCAGGACCCGCGCCTCACGCTCCGCCAGGCGCCGCACCGTCGCCTCCAGGAGAGCCTGCCGGGTGCGCGCGTAATTGGACGTCGAGCCCTGGGGGAGTCCGGCGCGTTCGTCGACCGCCCGGTGGGTGAGCCCTCGCATCCCGCGCTCGGCGAGAAGCGCCAGGGCGGCATCGGCGATCAGATCCGCCCGGGAGGCGCCGCCGGTGTGTGTGGTGCTGGTGGCCATGGGATCAACCTACCGCTGCGACTACACCTGTAGTACGTTGGTTCCGTTACTACAGGTGTAGTTCCGAGGAGGAGTCATGGACAAGCCCCGTGCGGTCGTCATCGGCGGCGGAGTCGGCGGCCTCACCGCTGCCGTGGCCCTCTGTCGGCGCGGCTGGCAGGTCACCGTCCTGGAGCGGGCCGCTTCGCTGGAGCCCGTCGGCGCAGGCATCAGCCTGGCCCCCAACGCGCAGCGCGCCCTGGACGTCCTCGGCCTCGGCGACCGGATGAGGTCCCTGGCCGCCTGGCAGGGCGACGGCGGTATGCGCAGTCCGAGCGGCCGCTGGATCTCCCGGACGGACAGCGCGGCGGCGACCGAGCGGTTCGGCGGAGCGATCGTCCTGCTGCACCGCGCGACCCTGATCGACGCCTTCGCGGCCGAGCTGCCCGCATCCGTGATCCGTACCGGAACGACGGCGGAACTCGTGAACCCGGGCACTGCGGGCGGCGCCCGCGCCGTGGTCAGGACGCCCACCGCGGACCTCGAGGCCGACCTCGTCATCGCAGCCGACGGCATCAACTCGGCCGTACGCACACAGCTCTTCCCTGATCACCCCGGGCCGTCGTACGCCGGCTTCACCACGTGGCGCGTCGTCGTCCCCACGCCCGAGCAGCCCTTCGCCCCGCACGAGACCTGGGGCCGCGGCGCCCTCTGGGGCACCCAACCGCTCAAGGACGGCCGGATCTACGCGTACGCGGCCGCGGTCGCCCCTGCCGGAGC
Source organism: Streptomyces atratus (assembly GCF_040655115.1). Classification (GTDB taxonomy): domain Bacteria; phylum Actinomycetota; class Actinomycetes; order Streptomycetales; family Streptomycetaceae; genus Streptomyces; species Streptomyces atratus_D. The sequence goes on from NZ_JBFAJH010000021.1 coordinate 56,834, forward strand.
CCGGGCCGCCGACGGCGAGAAGGCCGAGCTGCTGCGTCGCTTCGGCGCGTGGCACGACCCGATCCCCGGGATCATCGCCGCCGTCGAACCCGACCAGGTGCTCCGCAACGATGTGCACCATCTGATCGACCCGCTGCCCGCGTTCCACCGGGGCCGGACCGTCCTGGTCGGCGACTGCGCCCACGCCATGACACCCAGTCTCGGGCAGGGCGGCAATCAGGCCATCGAGGACGGAATCGTGCTTTCCCACCACGCGGCGCCCGACGCCGACCTCGGGACGGCGCTCGCCGCGTACAGCGCGGACCGGGTCCCCCGGACGGGCGCCATTGTCCGCAAGGCCGCCCAGGTGGCCCGCCTGATGCGCCTGACCAGCACCCCGGCCGTCGCGGTGCGTGACACGCTGATGTCCGCCGTGTCCCGGCTCGGACCTGCCCTGGTGCTGCGTACCTTCGACGGCATCGCGGACTGGCAGCCGCCGCAGCACACGTATGCTGCCCGGGCGAAGGGCATGCATATGACACAGCGCTAGTGCCCCTCCCGGCAAGCTTTGCCCCGTCGCGCCGCCCAGCACGCACGCTCGCCGCGTTGGCCAAAAGCCCTGGTAGCTCCGCTACAAGGACTTCCGGCCGCCTTGCGATCGCACGCACCGGACGACGCTCCTTCCGGGCAAACATTGCCGGTCACGGCACTAGTCAGAGGGAGACCCCAGTGAAGGTCGGCTGCATCGGGCTCGGCGACATCGCGCAGAAGGCGTATCTGCCGGTCCTCACCTCCCTGCCCGGGGTCGAACTGCATCTGCAGACCCGTACTTCCGCCACCCTCGCCGCGGTCGCCGCGTCCCACCGGATCCCGCCGGAGCAGTGCCACACCGAGCTCGACTCGCTGATCGCCCAGGGCCTGGACGCCGCCTTCGTCCACGCCCCGACCTCCGTGCACCCGGAGATCACCGACCGCCTGCTCCGGGCCGGTGTGGCCACGTACGTGGACAAGCCGCTCGCCTACGAACTCGCCGATTCCGAGCGGCTGGTCAACCGTGCCGAAGAACGCGGCGTCAGCCTGGCCGTCGGCTTCAACCGGCGGTTCGCCCCGGGCTATGCGCAGTGCATCGAGCACCCGCGCGAGCTGATCCTCATGCAGAAGAACCGGGTGGGCCTGCCCGAGGAACCGCGCGCCATGGTGCTCGACGACTTCATCCATGTCGTCGACACCTTGCGCTTCCTGGTGCCGGGGCCGGTCGAGCACACCGTCGTCACAGCGCGGATCCGCGAAGGCCTGATGCACCACGTCGTGCTGCAACTGTCCGGCGACGGATTCACCGCCATCGGCGCGATGAACCGGCTCAGCGGCTCGACGGAGGAGCGGCTCGAGGTCTCCGGGCAGGACTCCAAGCGTGAGGTCGTCAACCTCGCCGAGGTGATCGACCACAGGGGACAGCCGAGTCTGCGGCGGCGTGGTGACTGGGTGCCGGTGGCCCGCCAGCGCGGCATCGAGCAGTGCGTGCTTTCCTTCCTGGACGCCGTGCGCGCAGGGAAGCCGCTGAGCGCACGGGACGCGCTGGAGACGCACGAGCTGTGCGAGCGCATTTTGCGGGACCTGGACTGCGCGTAGCGGAAACCGCTGGTCAGGGCGGGTCCGGATGCGTCCCGCACGGGCCGGATGCAGGCTGGGGGGGATGGACCGCCGGCCCGTGGAGGTGACCTGGTGAAGCCCCACGACGAGCCACGGGGGTGGGGTGCTCTCCAGCCGCCGCCCGGCTACTACTCGGCGGACGGACGGCCACCCGATACGGCTCAGCGCGCCCTGATCCTGGACTGGGCGGTCAATCAGCGGATCGCGAGCGGCTGGCGGGTGGAGTCTCGCGCCGAGACGCAGGTCGTCATGGTCCGCGGGCAGCCGCTGAACCACGTGCTGCACGCTCTGCTCATGGTGTTCAGCTGCTTTCTGTGGGGCGCCGTGTGGGTGGCGCTGGCCGTGACGAACAAGGTCGAGCGGGTTGCCCTCACCGTCGACGCACAGGGGCACATCGTCTCCGTCAACGCCCCGTCATAGCCGGCCCGCCGGAGCGGCCGCACCGACCGGCTCCGCCGAGGTCCGCCGCCGGAGGGACCGCGCACCCTCATAGGCGCAGAACGCCGCCAGCACCCCGAGCGCACCCTGCGCCGGCCAGTTGCCCAGCCGGACATAGAGCGTGGTGCCGGTGGCCAGCGGTACGTCGAACACGGCGGCCGCGCTGGTGTCCGTACCGAGAGAGGTGCCGATGCGACGCCCCTGCGCGTCGTACACCGTACTGATGCCGGTGAGCGTGGCGTGCACCATCGGGCGGCCGCTCTCCGCCGCCCGAAGGGCGCCCAGCGAGGCATGCTGGGCCGGTGCCCAGCTGTGCTGGAACGTGGACGTCGACGACTGGGCGATCAGCACCTGCGCCCCGTCCCTGGCAAGCCGCCTGCTCATGTCGGGGAACGCCGACTCGAAGCAGATCAGCGGACCTATGCGCAGCTGCTCCGCTCCGGCCCGGGATCGGGAGGAATACACCGGGGACGTTGGCTCGGGAACGGACATCACCACCTGCCGGGTCCCGCGCAGCCGGTCCTCGCCCGCCGCCTTGCCCAGCGACGTCACCCAGCCGAGCATCGAACGAGCCGGAATGTACTCTCCGAACGGCACCAGACGCATCTTGTCGTAGCGATCCCCGGTCGGGCCGTCCGGCCCCACCAGCACCGCACTCTTGAAGATCCCCGTCCGGCCCGAGGCGCCGGTCTGCCGGGCATCCATATTGACCAGCACATCCGCGCCGACCTCGCGTGACAGCTTCGCGATCCTGGCTGCGAGATCCGGGCGCCGCGACAGATCCTCGCCGACGCTGCTCTCGCCCCAGACGACCAGTTCGAGCTGCCGGCCCACCAGCGTGCGGGTCAGCTGCTCGCTGCGTGCGAAACGCAGCTCCACGCTGTTCGGCCCTTCGACGACACCCGGTTGTACGACGGCGATCCGGGCCGCTCCCGCGGGCTCCGGCTGCGGCGCCCACCTCCATATCGCGCCCACTGCCAGCGCGCCCACCACGATGCCGACCGCCGCGGCCGTCCGGGCGGCGGACGTCACGAGCAGCAGGGTGACCGCGGTGTTCACCGCCACCACCAGGAGGCTCACCAGCCACACCCCTCCGACCGATGCCACCCGGAGTGCCACGGGTACCTGCCACTGGCTTGCGCCGAGCAGCCCCCAGGGGCCGCCGAGCGCATCCCAGGAGCGGGCCAGTTCGATCATCAGCCAGCCGGACGGGACCACGATCAGGGCCGCGGCGACTCGCGCTGCGGACGGGGATCCGCCCAGCAGCCGGGAGACCAGCAGTCCCCACGGCGCCCAGAGCAGACCGAGGAGCGCCGCCAGGACCACGAGGAACACGTGCAGGCTCGGCAGCAGCCAGTTGTGCACCGCGAGCAGGTAGCCCGTACCGCCGAGCCAGCCGTCGAGCGCGGCCCGCCGGCCCGTACCGGCCGACCGGATCAGCAGCAGCCACGGCACCAGCGCGACATACGCGAACCACCACAGAGCCGGGGCGGGAAAGGCGAGCGCGGGCAGTGCCCCCGCGAGCAGCGCAGCACCACCGCGCCACCAGGGCGACCGGAGCAACCGCTCCCCCTGCTCACGCCGAACGGCCGGAATCCGCATACCGCGCCTCCTCGTCCTGCCCGGTGAGCAGTGTCACCCTCCTTCTTTCCCAGTGTGGGGGGAGCGGAACAGCCGCGGCCAGAGGGGGAACGGAGCCCGAGGCGCGGATCAGCCCGGGGCGAGCTCCCCGGTGAGGCTGCGCCACTTCTCATGGACGACGACGCTGCGGATCCGCCAGCCGATCTCCGTACGCACCAGCCCGAACGCGTACCGGCCACCTGAGACGAAGTTCGGTGCGGTGGTGGCGTCCGCGGCCCCGGTGGCACCGTCGTCCGGAGCGCTCCGCAGCCGCATCGGGTTCAGATAGTCGGCCTGCACCTCGGCCCGGTCGCCGGGGTAGCCGCCCAGGTCCTGGAGGTCGAGCCGGCGGTTGACGACCAGATGCTGTCGTACGGGGAAGAGGCGCATGGTTTCCGCGAGCCACTGCGCGACCTCGGCGGCGGTCCCCTCGATGCCGCCCGCGCTGCGGTAGTCCGCGCGGCCGTCCGGGGTGAACAGCTCCCCGTAGTCGTGCCAGGCGCTGTCGTCCACTGCCACCGCATAGCCGGTGATCACTGCATCGATGGACAGCTGGTCCATCACGGTCGCGAGAGCCACGCGCTGCGTCATCCGGTCAGTGTGTGCCCGCCGACCGCCGAGGCCAAGGGCCGTGCGCGCGCGGCGGCGGTCAGGTCCTGATCCGGACACCCGGAGCCCGGCCCTGTGCGTGCCTCAGCAGGGGACCACGGCCACCGGCCCGAGTGCGTGCGTGAGAGTCGTCTGCGCGACCGGGGACAGCCCGAACCCGAGCGCCTCGCCACCCTTGCGCCGCCCGATCACGGTGAGCGCGGCGGTCGCCGACGCCGTGACCAGGGTGCGTGACGCGGAGCCGTGCACCGGCTCCTGCACGAGTTCGACCTGCGGGTACTTCTCGCGGCGGCCTGCGGTGAGCTCCGCGAGGGTCCGCTCGGCGGCGCCCGCCGCGGCGTCCCGGTCGAAGACGGGCCCGCCGGAGAGCATCGACGAGACCATCGTCCAGCCGTGCACGATCCGCAGCCGCGCGCCGGGCCGGGTGGCTGCCGCCTCGAACGCGAAGTCCAGCACCGCCTCGCTGCTCTCGTCGGCAGCCACTCCCGCAACGACGTCCGGGAACGTCTCCGCCGGGTCCACCGCGTCCTCGTCCCCCCGAGCGCCGTGGATGACGACGACCGGGCACGTGGCCATCGAGGCCGTCGCCAGACTGTTCGAGCCGATCAGCAGGGACCGGAATCCGCCCAGACCGCGGGAGCCCAGCACCAGCAGCGACGCGTTCCCGCTGAGCGCGGTCAGCGTGGCCACGGGGAAGTCGAGCGGGGTGAGGATCGACGGGTGCAGGTCCGGAGCGATCACCGACACCCGTCGTACGGACTCGGTGAGCAGCTCCTCGGCCGTGCGCTGCTGCGCCTCCTGGACGGTACGCCGGGTGGGGATCCGGGCATGCACGATCGTCAGCGGAAGTCCTCGCCGGACGGCTTCGCGAGCGGCCCAGTCGAGGGCCTCGTAGCTGTGCGACGAGCCGTCGACGGCGGCGATCACGGGAAGCTCGGTGGTGGTCATGGAGTCCTCCAGAGTCCGGCGGTGCATGTCCCAGGCTGGTACGCCAACGCAGCATCCGGCAGGGACTTTCGGCCCTTTTTTGCCCGGTGTGGGCCCGGCGGGTTGGGGACCGGCAGCTTCCCGGTGCCGGGTGGGCGGCCGGTCCCGCACCACGCCGGGACCTGTTCCGTACGCTACGGCCCGGTCGCTCTCCGGCGCTGCGGCAGGAGCCCGCGTGGCGGTTCCGGTCGCCGGCCGGGCTTGCTCCGCGGCGGCCGGGGCGGGCACCGGCACGACGCGCGGCCGGTTGCGCGTCCGGCCCGCGGGCCCGGCGGCCTCACAGGGCCGCGGCGAGCCCCTCGGTCTGCTCGGCGAGGCACGGGTCGGGGTGCGGGACGCTGCCGTACTCGTGGTCCTCCTCGACCGTCAACCGCTGCACGACGACCGGTACTTCGCGGGGCGTACAACAGGTGCCTCCGGATGGACGACGACGCCGGGCGCCCCCCGGGGGATGCTCCGGTCATGGAGAACCAGCCCGCAGTGGCCACCACGACAGAGCCGGTGCGCAGTGGCGCAGCCGGCTCATTGCCGACCGCGCCCGTGCGGCGGAACGGGCGCCCGGTGGAGCGCCTCTGCTATGCGACCGGCGCGCTCCTCGTCGTATCCGGGCTGCTGCATCTGATCGTCTTCGCCGTCGACGGCGGCTCCTGGGACGGCTCGGTGTCCTGGCGCAAGCCCGTCACCTTCGGGGTCTCGTTCGGACTGACGCTCATCGCGCTCTGCTGGGTGGCGTCCTACCTGCGCGTACGCCCCCGTACGCGTACCGTGCTGCTCGCGCTGTTCGCCGTCGACTGCGTGCTGGAGGTCGGCGGCATCACGCTCCAGGCGTGGCGCGGCGTACCGTCCCACTTCAACATGGAGACCCCCTTCGACACAGCGGTCTCCATGACGCTGGCCGTCGGCGGGGGAGCGCTGGTCGTCATCCTCACCACCCTCGCGGTTGCCTCGTTCCTCCGGCGCCCGGACGGACCGACGGGCATGGCGCTCGCCCTTCGGGCCGGTTTCGCGATCCTGGTCGTCGGGCTGCTGTCCGGAGCGGCAATGATCGCCCGTGGCGTCTATCTGACACGCACCGGCCATCAGCTGGCCGGTTACGACTCCACGGCATCGGTGAAGCCACTGCACGGAGTGAGTCTGCACGCGATCCTGGTGCTGCCCCTGCTGGCCGGAGCGCTGGACAGAACCTCGTGGAGCGCCCGCACCCGTCGTACCGTCGTCCGCGCCGCCGTGGGGTGTTATGCGGCCGCCGTGGGCGGGGCACTGGTGTGGGCGGTCATCGCCTACTGACGACGGCGGTGCCGGCAGCCGGGCGGTGAGGAGGCGGATCCGCAGCCCGTGATGCAAGCTGCGGAAAGGGCAACGGGCCCGGGCTGACCGCGAGAGGTGATCATGAGCGCGACGGATGCGAACGGTGGGAATGCCGGGGCCGCGGCCGGCGGAGCGGTGGTCACCGGCGCGGCCGAACCGGCCGACGCAGCGCTGTCCGGTTGCGTGGCGCTGGTGACCGGCGCCTCCAGCGGCATCGGGGCGGCCACCGCCCTGGCACTGGCCCGGCGTGGCGCGGCCCTCGCGCTGGTCGCCCGTCGAGCCGACCGGCTGGAGGAACTGGCCACCGCGATCCGGGACCGGGGCGGCTCGTGCGTCGCCCTCACAGCCGACCTCCGCGGGGCGACACAGGCCCGTCGCGCCGTGGAGGACGCCGCGGACCGGTTCGCACGGCTGGACGTGCTGGTGAACAACGCCGGATACGTGGCAATCGGCGCCGTGGAGGAAGGCGACCCCGAGGAATGGGATCGGATGGTCGACCTCAATCTCAAGGCCGTCCTGCACATGTCGCAGGCAGCGCTGCCGCACCTGCTGCGCGCGGCCGCTGACGGCCCGCGCCGGGTCGCCGACCTGGTGAACGTCAGCTCGGTCGCGGGCCGGGTGGCCCGTAAGAACAACAGCGTCTATTCGGCGACGAAACACGCGGTCGGAGCATTCAGCGAGGCCCTGCGCCAGGAGGTCACGGGGCGCGGTGTCCGGGTAGGTCTCGTCGAGCCGGGGATGACCACGACGGAGATGTCGACCGGCGCCGGGTTCGCGGCCGCGCGTGATCTGCCGCAGAGCACCTGGCTCGACGCCGAGGACATCGCCCGGGCCATCGCCTTCATGGTCACTCAGCCGCCGCACGCGGCGGTCAACGAGATCATGGTGCGCCCGACGGCCCAGGAACACTGACCCCTGGACCACCCCATCGGCCGCGGGGCAGTCGAGGGGGCGGCACCGATGGCCGGACCTGTCCTGAGGGATACTCTCTGCAGGCCCCGCCGGATGATCCGGATGCGCTGGTGTGCCGCCAGGATGGTGCGGATGCACCGGCCCCGCGCACCGGCAACGGCCTCCTCGGCCTCGGCGCCCTCACTGCAACATCCATGTACAGGAGACTTGATGGCTGAAAACCCGCCGCGCCAGGTACAGCGGCGCGTGGACGACAGTGCTGCGGATGGGGGCACACTCGGCCGCGTCGAGCCGCCGCGGCCTCAATACGCGGGTCTGTTCGTAGCGCCCCCCGACCTGCCTCCCGCCGAAACCGAATGAAAAATGCCCCTTTCCCCCTTGAGCGGGAGAGGGGCACCTTCATGTCCACGGGCATGACTCCTCGTACGTCACTGCGGTGAACTCGACCGGCCGGCCCTTCAACGCCGCGCCGGGGCCAGGGGACTTGGTGCACGACTCCCAGTTTCTGGTCGAAGGGCCTGCACCCGGCCACAGGGGCAGCACGGCCGCTTTCTGCCGCCATCTCCAGCGGCTACTACCCTCGCCCTGTCTCCTCACCCACGCCACGAGCCGGATCGTGAACGGGCGGCGCTGACCGTCAGCTGCAGCTCACGCCGCCAGAACCAGATCGGTCCGAACAGTGGCCGCCCACTCCTCCGGCTGCCGCTCATGCTCCGCGGCACCCTCCGGCAACAGACGTCCACCCGGGCGTTCCCACAAGGCGGATCGCCACATTCGCAGCCGCGATGGAGTGCACGGAGGAGGGCCCGATGGGGGGTGGGGACATGCGAACAGGCCATGAGGCCGGTTTGACGAACGACCCCGCGTAGGCTCGGCACGGTGATTGAGACCATTGTCTTCGACATCGGAGAAACGCTCACCCGGGACGACCGCTACTGGGCGTCCTGGGCGGACTGGCTCGACGTCCCACGGCATACCGTCAGTGCCCTCGTCGGGGCCGTCGTCACCCAAGGCCGCGACAACGCCGACGCGTTGAGGATCCTCCGCCCCGGCATCGACATCGCCGCCGAGTACCGCGCGCGCGAAGCCGCCGGCCGGGGCGAGCACCTCGACGAGACGGACCTCTACCCGGATGTTCGGCCGACCCTGGCGGGACTCCGCAGGCTCGGGGTCCGCGTCATCGTCGCGGGGAACCAGTCGGAGAAGGCCGGCGCCTTGCTGCGGGCCCTCGACCTGCCCGCAGACCTGGTGGTCACCTCGGCGGAGTGGGGTGTCGCGAAACCGGAAGAGGCCTTCTTCCAGCAGGTGCTCCAGGAGTCCGGGGCCGCCGCTCAGGAGACGGTGTATGTAGGCGACCACCCGGCCAACGACGTGTTCCCCGCCAAGTCCGCCGGGCTGCGGCCCGCTCACCTTCGCCGCGGGCCGTGGGGGAATTGGTGGGCCGACGACCCCGACGTCCGCACTATGGCGGACTGGTCCATCAACTCGCTCACCGAGCTGACCGGCATCATCAACGAATGATGCAACCGAACAGGCTCGCCCGCGCCGCCCCCGACCTCATCGGCGAGCCGGCCCGCGCCCTGCGGTCCAGCACCGGAGCCGAGCGGCCGGAGGCCGCCTCGCTGCTGGCCCCCGCCGACCGGAGTGCCGATGCGACAGCCCTTAGCCCGCCGACTCACCCGCGTGCGGGCTCAGCACACCGGCTGCCACCAGGGCGAACAGCACCAGGCCCAGCAGCACGCGGTAGATGACGAACGGCATGAAGCTCTTGGTCGTGATGAACTTCATGAACCAGGCGATGACCGCGTATCCGACACCGAAGGCGATGAACGTCGCGAAGATCGTCGGCCCCCAGGATATGTGCCCCTCGCCCGCGTCCTTCAGTTCGAAGACACCCGAGGCGAGCACTGCCGGGATCGCCAGCAGGAACGAGTAGCGGGCCGCGGCCTCGCGGGTGTAGCCCATCAGCAGACCACCGCTGATCGTGGCGCCCGAGCGGGAGACACCGGGAATCAGGGCCATTGCCTGGCAGAAGCCGAAGATCAGTCCGTCCTTGACACCGAGTTCCTTGAGGGACTTGCGCTCCCTGATCGCCCGGTGCTTGCCGCCGACCTCGTCGCGGGCGGCGAGGCGGTCGGCGATGCCGAGGACGATGCCCATCACGATCAGGGTGGTGGCGATGAGCCGCAGGTCGCGGAACGGGCCCTCGATCTGGTCCTTGAAAGTCACGCCGAGGACGCCGATCGGGATGGAGCCGACGATGACGAGCCAGCCCATCTGCGCGTCGTGGTCGCTGCGCATCGACCGGTTGGTCAGCGAGCGGAACCAGGCCGAGATGATCCGGACGATGTCCTTCCGGAAGTAGATGAGGACCGCGGCCTCCGTGCCGATCTGGGTGATGGCGGTGAACGCCGCACCCGGGTCGTGCCAGCCGGCGAACGCCGCGGTGAGCCGCAGATGCGCGCTGGAGGAGATCGGCAGGAACTCGGTCAGTCCCTGAACGAGGCCCAGGACGAACGATTCGAACCAGCTCATGGGGCTTTGGCCATCCCGGAAGTGATCGTGCATCGGACGACGGCCTCCAGGGCCGTCGACAGTGTGCGGATTGCGGTCATATGGGCGACGGGCCACCTCGGGCCCGGTGATCGTCTGTGGTGCGCGGGCAGCGTATCGCCCTTGGGTGAACAGGGGTACGACTGCCCCCGCACCCATCGCCGACCCCCAGCGGTGTCAGAGGGGCACCGGACCGCGGACGGGCTCAGTCCGAGGCGAGGCGGTGCCGCTTGCGCCAGGCGACGACGGTCGCGCCGACGCCCGTCAGCACGATGAACCCCATCGCCGCCAGGAACGCGGGCGACGTCGGGGACGAGGCCTCGCTGCCCGCGACGACGTACGCCGCGGTGTTCGGGATCGAGCCGAGACCGGTGGCCACCAGGAACGGCGGATACCCCATCCGTGAGACCGCGGCGCAGTAGTTGGCGGCGGCGAACGGCACCCCCGGGAAGAGCCGCAGCGCCAGCATCGAACGGAAGCCGTGCCGGCTCAGCTGTCCGTCCGCCGCCTTCAGCCAGCGCCCGCGGACCAGCGTCCGGAGCGCGTCCTGCCCCAGCACCCTGCCCAGCCCGAACGAGATGCCCGCGCCGAGCACCGTGCCCGCCAGGGCGGCGGCCAGACCGGCCTGCGACCCGAACAGCGCACCCGCGGCGACGTTGAGGAGCGGCCGCGGCACGAACGCCACGGTGGACACGCCGTACGCGAGGCCGAACAGCAGGACCGCTGCGCCGCCGCCGCTCAGCTCCGCCGGCCGGCCATGGGCCAGGAGGCGTTGGGGATCGAGGAGCAGCATGGTCGCCGCGGCGGCCAGCAGCACGGTCACGAGCAGCGAGAACCGGGACCAGGGCGAGAGCAGGGCCCTCGTACAGCGCACGGCGAGGCCGGGGGCGGGCGGAGCGGTGGGGACGGGGTCGAGCATTCGGGGAGAGTAACCGACATCTGCTGGTGATCGCCGTAATGTGCACCGTATGAGCCCCGCAGCCGAAGCCGCTCCCGGCGTGCCGTCCAGCGAGCTCACCGACACCGTGCCGGCGCGTCTGACGATCCTCCACCCCACGGCCGCCGATCCCGGGCGGGACGCCTCCGCCGCCGCGCACATGAAGCACGTCGCCCCGTTCCTCGGCATCCCCACCCCGCAGCGCCGGGCCCTGTCACGCACGGTCCTGGACGCCACCGACACCGAACGGCTCTTCGGCTACTGCCTGCGCCGGGCGGACCACCCCGACTCCTTCGTCCGCAAGGCGATCGGCTGGTGTCTGCGCGAGTACGCCAAGACCGATCCGCGTGCCGTACGGGACTTCGTCGACAGCGCCCGGGACCGGCTCTCGCCGCTGTCCGTACGCGAGGCCATGAAGCACCTCTGAGGCACGGTCGGCGCCGAACCCCCTTCCCGGGCCCGGCGGAAAACCATTCGACGGGGCCGCGGCCGTGGGCCATGATCGGACCCATGTTCCGGTACGCCTTCCTCGCAGCGCAGTCCGCAGTCGCGGACGCGCCGAAGGCTGCCGTCATCCCTTCCTTCCTTGCTGTCACCGCGATCACCGCGGCAGCAGCCGCAGTCGACGCAGCAGCGTTCACCGCTGCCGCGGCGCCCATCGGCGGCGCCCGAAGCTGACCCTCCCCCGACAGTCCGGCGGACCCCGTAAGGGGAGGGTCGGCGGGGCCCTGGGGTCTTCTCTCTCAGCTTCGAGTTTCCAAGGAATGAGCCATGCCCAAGACGGCATACGTGCGCACCAAGCCGCACCTCAACATCGGCACCATGGGCCACGTCGACCACGGCAAGACCACCCTGACCGCCGCCATCACCAAGGTCCTCAGCGACCGCGGCACCGGCACGTTCGTCCCGTTCGACCGCATCGACCGGGCGCCGGAGGAGGCGCAGCGCGGCATCACCATCAACATCGCGCACGTCGAATACGAGACCGACACCCGGCACTACGCGCATGTCGACATGCCCGGCCACGCCGACTACGTCAAGAACATGGTCACCGGCGCAGCGCAGCTCGATGGCGCGATCCTCGTCGTGTCCGCGCTCGACGGGATCATGCCGCAGACCGCCGAGCACGTCCTGCTCGCCCGTCAGGTCGGCGTCGACCACATCGTCGTCGCCCTCAACAAGGCCGACGCGGGCGACCCGGAGCTGACCGACCTGGTCGAGCTGGAGGTCCGCGAGCTGCTCTCCGCACACGGCTACGGCGGCGACACCGTCCCCGTCGTCCGCGTCTCGGGCCTGAAGGCGCTGGCCGGCGACCCGCGCTGGACCGCGTCCGTCGAGGCGTTGCTGGACGCCGTCGACACGTACGTACCGATGCCGGTGCGCTACACCGACGCGCCGTTCCTGTTGCCGGTGGAGAACGTCCTGACCATCACCGGCCGGGGCACGGTCGTCACCGGAGCCGTCGAGCGCGGCACCGTCCGTGTCGGCGACCGGGTCTCCGTGCTCGGCGCGGACATCGAGACGGTCGTCACCGGCCTGGAGACCTTCGGCAAGCCGATGGAGTCCGCGCAGGCCGGTGACAACGTGGCGCTGCTCGTACGCGGGGTGGAGCGCGACCGGGTCCGCCGCGGCCACGTGGTGGCGGCGCCCGGCAGCGTGACGCCGAGCCGCCGTTTCACCGCGCAGGTGTACGTCCTGTCGGCGCGGGAAGGCGGCCGGACCACGCCGGTCACCACCGGCTACCGGCCGCAGTTCTACATCCGTACCGCGGACGTCGTCGGGGACATCGACCTCGGCGAAGCGGCGGTGGCGCGCCCCGGCGACACGGTCACCATGACCGTCGAACTGGGCCGCGACACCCCGCTGGAGGCCGGGCTCGGCTTCGCGATCCGCGAGGGCGGCCGCACGGTCGGCGCGGGCACCGTCACCGGCCTGCTCTGATCCGGGCGCCGGGTCCGCCTCCCGACCCCACGGGAAGCGGACCCGGCGTCATGCGCGAGACTGACGGCATGGCAGACATTGCACTGGTACTCGGAGCAGGCGGCGGCACCGGCGGCGCCTGGGAGACCGGAATCCTGCACGGGCTCGCCGAGGCGGGCGTGGACCTGTCCACCGCGGATCTCGTCATCGGAAGCTCCGCCGGGGCCCTCGTCGGCGCTCAGCTCGCTTCCGGACTGCTCGGCCTCCCGGAACTGTACGCACGTCAGCTGGCCGATCCGCAGGGCGAGCTCGGCGGGAAGCTCGGCACCGCCACCCTCATGCGCTACGCCCGGGCGGTGCTGACCTCCCGTACCCCGGAGGCGTACGGGCAGAAGCTGGCCCGGATGGCGAAGGAGACCCGGACCGCAATCACCGCGGCCGAACGGCAGGAGCTGATCGCGGGCCGGCTTCTGTCGCCCGACTGGCCCGAGCGGCAGCTGCGGATCACCGCCGTCCGCGCGGACACGGGTGAACTCCACGTCTTCGACAAGGACAGCGGTATCCCGCTCGCCGACGCCGTCACCGCCAGCTGCGCCGTCCCCGCGGTCTGGCCGGTCGCCACCATCGACGGACAGGGCTGGATCGACGGCGGGGTGTACTCCCCGGCCAACGCCCATCTGGCCGCAGGGTATGAGCGCGTCGTCGTCATCGCGCCGACGGCCAGTGGCAACAAGGTGATCATCTCCCCCCGGTCCCAGGCCACCGACCTCGAAGCGAAGGGTGCCCGGGTCGCGGTCATCACCCCGGACGCGGCCGCCAAGAAGGCATTCGGCCGCAACCCCCTCGACCCGAGCCGCCGGGCGGCCGCCGCCCGCGCCGGACTCGCACAGTCCGCGGCGCACGCCGAAGCGGTCGCCGCGGTCGTCGGCAGCTGAACCGGCACCCCACAATGGGGGAGTGAACGAGCCGATACCCGTGATCCGAGACGTGGACCAGGGCACCGCCAGACTCCTCCCCGACGTGGACCGGGACCGGGCCTGGCTGCTCACGGTCGACGGCGCACCCCAGTCGTATGTCGACCTCGATGATCCGGTCCACCTGGAGTTCGAGTACGCCCGACGGCTCGCCCATGTCCTGGACTGTGCCGCGGAACCGGACGCCCCCCTCGACGTACTCCACCTCGGCGGCGGCGCCCTCACCCTGCCCCGCTATGTCACCGCGACCCGGCCGGGGTCCCGGCAGGTCGTCGCCGAGGCCGACCTGGGCCTGCTCGCCCTGGTCGCCGAGCAGTTGCCACTCCCCGACGACAGCGGTATCACCGTGCACGGCACCGACGCCCGCAGGCTGCTGGAACAGACGCCGCCCGGCACCGTAGACGTCCTGATCGCGGACGTGTTCGGCGGATCGCGCGTGCCCGCGCACCTCACCTCCGTCGAGTACGCGCAGGCGGCCGGGAGGGCGCTGCGGGACGACGGCATCTATGCCGCCAACCTCGCCGACGGCGCACCTTTCGCATTCCTCCGCTCGCAACTGGCCAACTGCGCCGCCGTCTTCGAGGAGCTCGCACTGATCGCAGAACCGGCGGTGCTGCGCGGCCGGCGCTTCGGGAACCACGTCCTGGTCGCCTCCCGCAGCCCCCTCGACACCGCGGCCCTGGCCCGTCGCTGCGCCGCCGACGTCTTCCCCGCCCGGGTCGAGCACGGCGACGCGCTGGCCCGGCTCATCGGCGCGGCGCGGCCGGTCCGGGACGCCGACGCCGTCGCCTCACCCGAGCCGCCCGAGGGTGCCTTCGGTATCGGCTGACGGCGTCTTCCCGGACACGACTTCGACGGTCGCGGCCCGGCGGGTGAGGTTGCGTACGTCGGGTACGAACAGCACGGCCCCCGTGCAGAGCACGACCAGCGCCGCGCAGCCCCACAAGGCCTGACCACGCCCGACCAGGTCCTCCACCGGACCGGCGACCGCGGTGGCCAGTGGCAGCATCGCCACCGATCCGAACCAGTCGTACGCCGATACCCGCGACAACTTCTCCTCCGGGATCTCCTGATGCAGGGCCGTCATCCAGGAGACGCCGAACACCTCGATGGTCACGCCGCTGACGAACATCACCGCGCTGAGCCCGGCCACCGGCACCGGCACCGCCAGCGCCGCCGACGGCAGGGCCAGCGGGAAGACGCAGAGCGTCCCGGCGAGCAGGAGCCGCCGGGGTTTCCAGCGCATCATCAGCAGCGCCCCGCACAGCGTGCCGACCCCGAACGCGGCGAGCGCGAATCCCCAGGGACGGGCGCCGCCGAACTCGTCCCGGGCGACCAGTGGCCCGTACACCGACTCGGTGGCACCGACCACGGCGACCACCACCGAGAACTGCACCACGATCGACCACAGCCAGGGACGGCCGATGAACTCCTGCCAGCCCTCGCGCAGATCGGACAGGAGCCCGCCGCCCGGCTCCCGCGCCGGGATGTGGGCGACATCCAGGAAGGCGCGCAGCGCACCGGCCACCGCGAAGGCCGCCGCGTCGACGGCCAGCACCCAGCCCGGGTTCATTGCCGCGATCATGGCGCCGCCGAGCGCCGCACCACCGATGGCGGCCCCGTGCATCGACATCCGGAAGAGTGCGAAGGCGCGGCCGGCCTGCTCGCCGCTGACACTGGACATCAGCATGCCCTCGGCCGCCGGGTTGAAGAACGCCTGCCCGGTGCCGCACAACGCGGTGAGCACCATCATCTGCCACAGCTTCGGGTCGCCGGCCAGGACCAGCCAGGCGAACGCGGCCTGCGAGACACAGTTGAGCGCGTTCGCCGCCACCATCACCCGGTGGCGCGGCACCCGGTCCGCGATGGCGCCGCCGATGAGCAGGAACAGCACCAGCGGCGCGGTACGGGCGGCTGCCACCAGGCCGACATCGCCGCCGTCGCCACCGGACTGCAGAACGGCGAACGCCGCCGCGATCAACGCACCGTGGGTACCCAGGCCGGTGATGATCGCGGCGGCGGTCAGCAGACTGTAGTTGCGGCCGGCCCAGGCAGGGCGGCGTATACGGGGACGGGGGATGCCGACAGGAGTCACCGAGGAACTATCGCTGCCGGGCCCCCGCCCTGCCAAATGCTTTACCGGAGCAGGTGGAACATGTCAGGAGCCGGTGACATCGGTCAGCCGCACCGTGCTGAGGATCTTCATGATCGTGGCGTCCGGGAGCTCGTCCTTGACGGAGTCGGCACCGTAGAGGACCCAGGAGGAGAAGTCACCGTTCTTGTTCTTGAAGGTGAAGGCGAATGTCTTGCCGTCGGAGTCGCACTTCTTCTTCTTGGTGACGTTCGGGGCGGTGGCCGTCACGAGGCTGCCGGTCAGACCCGACTGGGTGGTGTACTTCCTCGCCTTGGTGAACTTGATGGTCTTCTGCGGCATGTGCTGCGCGTAGGCGGCCCATGCCCAGGTCCCGGCCTCGCTGTGGGCGTTGGCGTCGGCGTCCGTGGCGCCCTCGGCGCCGCGGGTGCCCGCACTGGCCAGGCTGTACTCCTCCTTGGTGCCGTTCTTGTCGTCGTCGTCGACGCACCACTTCTTCTGGAAGTACGCCGGCGCGGAGAAGCCGATGAGTGGCGAGCCGTCGCCCTTCTTGTCGTCCTCGAAGTACGAGAACGTCCCGGGCGACCCGACCTCCCAGTCACCGGGTACGTCGAACTGGGTGCCCCACTTGGGGTTGGTGACGACCTTCCAGCCGGCGACGAGAGGCTTGGCGTCTCCGTCGGTGGTCCGCGGGTTCGGCACCGCGGAGGACGTGTCGGCGGACGGCTTCGCGGGCGACGACGGCCCGCCGCCGGCGACGTCGCTGCCGCCCTTGTCGTCCTTGTTCATCACCACGACGCCGGTGACCACGGCGGCCACGACCACGGCGGTGGCTGCGACGATCGCGACGACGGTCGTCTTCTTCTTGTCGTCGCCCCCGGGCTGCGGTGCACCGGGCGGGCCCGAGACCGCGTACTGCGGCACTGTGGGCTGCTGGTACGGGTTCGGCTGCGGGTATCCGGGCTGCTGCCCCGGCTGGCCATGCTGTTGATATCCCGGCTGCTGATAGGGATTCGGCTGCTGGTACCCCGGCTGCTGATACGGGTTCTGATTCTGGTCCTGCGGGTTCTGCTCGCCCCCGGGCGGCTGCTGTCCTGGCCACATGGCGAGTAACCATAGAGGGACGGTGGCCCGTCGACTACGCCCGCCCCCGCGAAGGACCGGTCAAGGCGGTGGTCACGCGGATGCCGAGGGGGATCGCGCAGGCGCGATCCGGGGATGGCCAAACACCCCTACCCATGAGTAACCTTCGCTCCATGAGCACTGAACAGATGACAGTCGGAGACATGCTCCTCGCGACGGTTCCGATGGCCAGGAGCCTCAACCTCGAGTTCCTCGAAGCGACTTCGGAGCGCGCGGTCGTCCGGATGCCGGACCAGGCCGACTACCACAACCACGTCGGCGGACCGCACGCCGGAGCGATGTTCACGCTCGCGGAGTCGGCCAGCGGCGCGATCGTCATCGCCGCCTTCGGCGACCAGATGTCCCGCGCCGTCCCGCTCGCCGTGAAGGCGGAGATCGGCTACAAGAAGCTCGCGATGGGCGTCGTCACCGCGACCGCGACCCTCGGCCGACCGGTGGCGGAGGTCGTCGCCGAACTCGACGCGGGCAAGCGGCCCGAATTCCCCGTCGCCATCGAGATCCGGCGTGCGGACGGCGCTGTCACCGGTGAGATGACCGTCGTGTGGACGCTCCGCCCGAACGCCTGAGGGGTCTCCCGCCCCAGTCGAGCCGTCCCACCCCATCGAGGGTGCGGGGCGGCCCATCGTGCTGTCCGGGCAGATGGCAGGACAGGTAGGCTGCCCGCCGTGCGCCGAGGAGTTGCCCGGCGGACGACGGCACATCAGCACGGGAGGAACCGGCGTTGCACATCCAGGAGTGGCTGGAGACAGTCCCCGCGGTCAGCGTGTACGTCCTGGTGGGCGTCGTCATCGGTCTGGAGAGCCTGGGCATTCCGCTGCCGGGCGAGATCGTCCTCGTCAGCGCGGCGCTGCTGGCCGCCGGACACAGCGGCATCAACCCGGTGATCCTCGGCGCCTGCGCCTCCGCCGGGGCGATCATCGGGGACTCGATCGGATACGCCATCGGCCACAAGGGCGGCCGGCCGCTCCTCGCCCGGCTCGGCGGGAAGTTCCCCAAGCACTTCGGCGAGGACCAGATCGCCATGGCGGAGCGGTCGTTCCAGAAGTGGGGCATGTGGGCGGTGTTCTTCGGCCGCTTCGTCGCGCTGCTGCGTATCTTCGCCGGACCGCTGGCCGGCGTCCTGCGCATGCCGTACTGGAAGTTCCTGATCGCCAATGTGCTCGGCGGCATCGTCTGGGCGGGCGGCACCACGGCCGTCGTCTACTCGGTCGGAGTCGTCGCCGAGGCCTGGCTCAAGCGCTTCTCCTGGCTCGGCCTGGTGGTCGCCGTGCTGATCGGAATGACCTCGATGCTGGTCCTCAAGAGCCGGGCCAAGAAGGCGGCGGCACAGTCCGCCGAACGTGCCGTGGCCGAGGCGGGGACCGTACCGGCAGCGGACTGAGCCCCCTCGGCCCGGCTCACCGGGCCGACCGCTCGGCCGTCACTCAGCCCTCGTGCGCCTTACGGTGCGCCTTGGCCAGCTCCACGTATCCGACGGCATTGAACGTGATGCCCTCGAGTTCCTCCTCCGTCAGCTCCCGCTTGACCTTGGCGGGCACTCCGGCGACGAGCGAGCCCGGCGGCACCCGCATCCCCTGCGGAACCAGCGCCTGGGCCGCGATCAGTGAACCCGCACCGATGTGCGCACCGTTGAGGACCGTGGCCCCCATGCCCACGAGGACGTCGTCCTCGACGGTACAGCCGTGCAGTACGGCGTTGTGTCCGACCGAGACGCGCTCGCCGACCGTGACGGGGAACCCGGGGTCGGCGTGGACACTGCAGTTGTCCTGGATGTTGCTGCCGGCGCCGATGGCGATGGGAGCGCAGTCGGCCCGCAGCACCGCCTGGTACCAGACGCTGGAGCCCGCGGCCAGGGTCACCTCGCCGATCACGACCGACGTCGGCGCGGTGAACGCGTCCGCGTCGATGTCCGGCTCCCGCCCGCCCATGCCCGTGATCAACGCCTGCTCTGCCATCGCCTGTTCCTCCGTGTGTCCGGTCGCGGTTGCCCGTTCGCGGTTGTCCGTTCGCGCCAGGGGAACCGTATGCGACGGCCGTCCGGCCGCCGGTGAGTGGGGTGAACATCACAAGGAGCCGCGGTGACCGGCCCGGGCGCGCCGACTACGGTGAGCGAGTGCCCAAGAACAGCAACACGTTCTCCTCCCTCACCGCCTGGCGACGGCGCCTCCTGTCCCGAGCCGTCCACCGCGGCTGGCGTGCGGTACAGGAGGCCGGCGCGATCACCGCGGAACACCCGGGCGGGCTGCGGTTCGGCCGTATCGGCGAGGGGACCCGGCTGGCGTTTCCTCAGGGCACGGTCTTCGGGGAGCCGTGGATCGAGCTCGGCGACCACTGCATCATCGGTGAACAGGTCACCCTGACCGCCGGACTCATGCCGGACCTGGATCTCGGCTCCGAACCCATCCTGATCCTGGGGGACGGGGTGGTGCTCGGCCGCGGCAGCCACGTCGTGGCCGACACCACGGTGGCCATCGGGTCGAACACGTACTGCGGACCGTACGTCTACATCACGTCGACGAACCACAGCTACGACGATCCGCACGAGCCGGTCGGCCGGCAGTGGCCGCGCATGGAGCCGGTCACCGTTGGACCCGGCTGCTGGATAGGCACGGGTGCGGTGGTCCTGCCGGGAGCCAGGCTCGGGCGCAACGTGGTGGTCGCGGCGGGCGCGGTGGTACGTGGCGAGGTGCCCGACCACGCGGTCGTGGCCGGTGCGCCCGCACGCGTCGTACGCAGCTGGGACCCGGAGAAGGGCTGGCAGCCACCCCTGCGCACACCCGCCCCGGTGCCGATCCCGGCGGGCGTGACGCCCGAGCAGCTGCTGGCCGTCGCGGAACTGGGAGACAGCTAGGGCCTTTCGTTTGGAATCAGCGAGTGGGGTCCGGCCTGATCCGCCGGACGCGCCTGGTGCGAGTCCGCCCGGCCAGTCCCCACAGCAGGCTGGTGGCCAGGGCGAACAGTGCTGTCATGGCATGCCTCGCAGTACAGTGCGATGAACGAGTGGGTGCACCACACCGTAGTGCAGTATTTTCGACTCTGACATCCAGAATATTGGACGGAACGTGTCTGACCTCGACCAGCTCACGCAGTCGCTCGCGCGCAACCTCAAGCGCTGGCGCGGCGAACGCGGTTTCACCCTGGACGCCCTCGCCGCCCGGGCGGGCGTCAGCCGAGGCATGATCATCCAGATTGAGCAGGCGCGCACCAACCCGAGCGTCGGCACCACAGTCAAGCTTGCCGACGCGCTGGGCGTCAGCATCACCACCCTGCTCGACTACGAGCAGGGCTCCCATGTGCGGCTGGTGCCCGAGAGCCAGGCGGTGCGCATGTGGTCCACCGATGCGGGCAGCTCCACGACTCTCCTCGTCGGTACGGAGGCCAGGGGTCCCCTCGAACTCTGGTCCTGGCGGCTGATGCCCGGCGAGGGCAGCGCCTCCGACCCGCATCCCGAAGGCACCGTCGAACTCCTGCATGTCACCACGGGCGTACTCACCCTGGTCGTCGACGGCGAGGCACACTCCGTACCCGCAGGCACCTCCGCCACCTTCGAGGCGCATCACCCGCACGCCTACCGCAACGACGGCGCCGAGCCCACCGAGCTCACCATGGCGGTCTCCATCCCTCCGGCGCGCTGAGTTCACCGGCTGAGACGGCCAACCGGACCTCGCGCAGGCCTTGTTAAATTGCGTCCATGCGCGCACCCATCGGCTCCTTCGAGAACGCAGGCCCCGCCGTCGACCGCCTCGGCCTCCTCACCCCGCCGGTCGCCAAGGCGGTGAGCGAGGGATGGGGTGACGTCCCCGCCGACCGGATCCTCCACGTCGACACGGACCCGGCGATCGCGGACACGGCCGCCTTCGTCGAACACCACGGAGCCGAGCTGCTCGACAGCTCGGCCAACTGTGTCGTGGTGGCGGGCAAGCGCGGTGGCGACGTCACCCTGGCTGCCTGCGTCGTCCTCTCGCGCACCCGCGTCGACGTGAACGGGGCGGTCCGCAAGCACCTCGGCGCCCGCAAGGCCTCCTTCGCCCCCATGGACACGGCAGTCGGAGAGACCGGTATGGAGTACGGGGGCATCACTCCGATCGGGCTCCCGGACGAATGGCCCCTGCTGCTCGATCCCGCGGTGGTCGACCAGGAATGGGTCCTGATCGGCAGCGGCAGCCGCCGCGGCAAGCTGATCGTCCCGGGCAAGGCCCTGGCGTCGCTGCCGAACGCGGTACTCGTCGAGGGGCTCGGCGTCCGGGTGACCGGGCCCGAAGACCTTCGGTGATTTGGTTCAATGTTTTGGCCCCAACCGGCTGACCCGGCCCGCGCTCTGCGGGAGGCTTGGTCGAGTCGTGTGCCATGTCCGGGTCCTTGTGGGCTGAACGGTGGCCGACCGCTAGCTCGAAAGGGTGCGATGCGTTCTCGGCCGAAACCCGGGAGTCCAGCGGGGAGTTTGAGTGCCGGAGACATGCGTGCACGCATATCAATGCGCCATTTGCCCATGTTTAATCATATTTACCCCGGCAGTGGGGAATGGAGATCTGCACCCATCAGTGACATGCGTGTCGCCGATGGGTCTCCATCGACATGAGAGGTTTAAATGAACACTACACTCGTCTCGGCGGCCGTCAGGCCGGGACTCACCCCGCGGCTTCCGGCCGTGCCTCGGGTGCCGCTCGCCAAGCGGGCGGCCGTCCAGAGCGGCGGGACCCTGCCCGCATCGCTCAGTCGGCTGCTGTCGACCGACGCCGGGGCGAGCCCATTGGTGATCGCGGCCTTTCAGTCGTCGGTCTGAGTAGCCGGGACAGAATTTCGCCATGGACCGGCCGTCGCCCTCACTGAGCCAATTCGTACTCAAGATGCACAGTCGCTGTGATCTCGCGTGCGACCACTGCTATGTGTACGAACATGCGGACACGAGTTGGCGCGGCCGGCCCAAGGTGGTGTCCGAGGACACCTTGGTCAGGGTGGCGGACCGGATCGCCGAGCACGCCCGGGCCCACCGACTGCCGACCGTCCACGTGGTACTGCACGGCGGGGAGCCGCTGCTGGCCGGCCCGGACCGACTGCGCCGCGCGGCCGACGAGCTCTCCCGCGCACTGGACGGCGTCAGCGCACTCGATCTGCGCATCCACACCAACGGTGTGTTGCTCGACGAGAACTTCTGCGAGCTGTTCGCCGAGCTCGGCATCAAGGTCGGTGTGTCGCTGGACGGCGACAAGGCCTCCAACGACCGCCACCGCCGCTACGCCGACGGTCGCAGCAGTCACCCCCAGGTGCTGCGTGCCGTCGAACTGCTCAACCGGCCCGCCTACCGGCGGTTATTCGCCGGCCTGCTCTGCACCATCGATGTGCGCAACGACCCGATCGCCGTCTACGACGCACTGGTCGCCCTCGGCCCGCCACGGATCGACTTCCTTCTGCCACACGCGACGTGGGACGTGCCACCGCTCCGCCCCGGGGACTCGGCAACGCCCTACGCGGACTGGCTGCTCGCCGTCCACCGACGCTGGGACGCAGCAGGCCGGCCGGTCCCTGTACGGATCTTCGACTCCGTTCTGCGCACCCTGCGGGGCGAGAGCAGCCTCACCGAGTCCCTCGGCCTGGCACCGGCTGATCTCGTCGTCATCGAGACCGACGGCACGTTCGAGCAGGCGGACAGCCTGAAGACGGCCTACGACACCGCGCCCGCCACAGGCATGGATGTCGTCGCCAACACGCTCGACGACGTGCTCCGCCATCCCGGCATGCTCGCCAGGCAACAAGGCCTCCAGCAGCTGAGCAAGGAGTGCCGCGCCTGTCCGGTCGTCAACTCCTGTGGCGGCGGCCTCTATGCCCACCGCTACCGGACCGGCAGCGGCTTCGACAACCCATCCGTGTTCTGCCCCGATCTGATGGAACTGATCACGAACATCCGCGACCGGGAGGCCTCGGCTTCCACCTCGTCGGGGAGTCGTGCCGAGCCCCTCGATTCCGTCCAACTGGACGAACTGGCCTCTGGTTTCGGTAGCGCGGAGACGGTGAGTCGGCTGGCCGCCGCCCAGTTGGAGCTCAACTGGGACCTGCTGGCCGCGGTGAGCGAGCGCGCCCCGCGGACCGACCGGACAGCCAGGGCAGCATGGCAGCTGATGGTCGACCTGGACGTCAGAGCGCCCGAGGCGCTGGACGCGGTGGTGGCTCACCCGTACACGCGGCCCTGGGCCCTGCGCATTCTGGAGGGCCGGGCTCCGCAGACCGTCGCGTCCGGCCTCGCGGAGATCGCAGCGGTCGGTGCGATGCGGGCGCGCCAGGGCGACACGGTCGCGGTGCCCGTACGGGGCGGGCTGCTTCGGCTTCCGAGCCTCGGTTCGGTGATCCTCCCCCACGAGGCATCCGTCGCCGAGGTGACGGCGGACCCGGAGGGCTTCACGGTCCGGGCGGTCGGCCGCGAGATGCGCGTCGGCTGGGACGAAGGCATGGACGGCCTCACCCCGCACTGGCAGCCCGTCCGGATCGTGGAACGGCCCGGCTGGTCCGTCGCTCTGGAGGACACGGACCCCTTGCGCGACAGCCACCAATGGCCGGTCTCCGATCGGCTCTCCGTGGGCGAGGCGAAGATGTGGGCGGAGGACCTGGCCGAGGCCTGGTCACTGATCCAGCGCGAACTGCCTGGTTACGCACCAGGCGTGTCCGCAGGACTCCGGGTCCTCACCCCTCTGCACGCGCCGGACGGCAGCGATGTCAGTGCCGCCTCCAAGGAGGCGTTCGGAGCGGTTGCGGCGGCGCGGCCCGGTACGCCCGATCTGCTGGCCCTGCTGATCGTCCACGAGTTCCAGCACGTCAAGCTGGGAGCGGTCCTGGACAGCTTCGACCTGTATGAGCCCGTTGGCGACCGTCGGTTGTTCTACGCCCCCTGGCGCGACGATCCTCGACCGCTGGACGGTCTGCTCCAGGGGGCGTACGCGCATATTGCGGTGACGGACTTCTGGCGCGTAAGGAGACTGACCACGCAGGGACAGGCGGCGCGCACGGCCGACGCCCGGTTCGCCCGGTGGCGGGAGCAGACCGTCGGCGCCGTCGAGGTGCTTGCCGGGTCCGGCCTCCTGACACCGCTCGGCGACCGCTTCGTCGCCGGGATGGCCCGCACGGTCGAGAAGTGGTCGGCGGAGTACGTCTCGCCCGCCGCTTCGGCGGAGGCGAGACTTTCCGCCGCACGACACCGCGCCGACTGGGAGGCGCGCAATCCGGCGCATGCCACGCACCCCTGACCGCACCCGGCGTCACGCGTGCGCTGCTGAAGTTCCCGGTCCCGGCCCTGCCGTCGAGCGCCCGGCTGCTGGGCGCGGACGTCAGGCTCTGGAGTGCCACCACGACCAGCGCCACGAAACGGTGCCGCCTTCGACATCCACGGTCTGAACAAGGACTTCGACGAGGCGACCGCCACCTGGACGAAGGCGAACGCCACGACCAACTGGACAGCACCAGGCGGCGACTTCGGCTCCCTGCAAGGCCAGCAGGCCTGGTCGACGAGCAATGAGTCCGACGCAACGTCATGCGTCACAGGGGCGGCCGGCCGCCCCTGTGACGCGCCGTTCTCGGCGGAAGGTGAATCCGTGGAGACAGAAGAAGTGCGACCTTCCCCAGTAGACAAGAGGGAGCAGTACAGCGCTGGTGCCTGGTTGATCGGGTGGATAGTCTTTCTGGGGTCGGGGTTTGTGACCTCGCTGCTGTTGTTCAGCTCCTGGGCGAACTGCCGCTGGACGGGAACACTCCGCCAGCGCCTGCGTGAGCCCCGTACGATCCGCGCACCGGCGCAGCAGCACCCCCCGGCATGCCCGATCAGCCTCTTCCCATCAGTCGCCACCGACAGCCGACGGTCCCACCCTGTACGCGCAACCACCAGAAAGGCGCATTGACTTCCGCAGCGGATACGTCCTGGACGGCCGCATCCTTGCAGGTCAACGGCACCTTTTTGCTATCGGGGCGTCAGATCATCCAATTCCCGCTGAATATCCAGGGTCAGTGCTGTTCCGCCGATGATTCGATACTTCCTAGACTGAGGTCCTACAAGCGGACCGGGGGAGACGTTGGATCTTGAGGGAGCGGGGGTGAGGGGAGCTGAGCCAAGACCGTACTTCTTTCTCAGTTACGCCCATACGCCCAGGAACGATCCAAAGGACAAGGACCCGAATCTCTGGGTCGAGCGGTTCTACCGGGACCTGTGCGCCCATGTTCTGCAACTGACGTCGCTGCCCGCCGGGGTGCCCGCAGGTTTTCTGGATCAACAGATGCAGCCGGGCGAAGGATGGCAGGAGCGGCTCTCCGAATCCCTTGCGTACTGCAGGGTCTTCGTGCCGCTCTACTCGCCACGCTATTTCCTGAGTGAACAGTGCGGACGTGAGTGGTACGCATTCTCCAGCCGTGCGGTCCATAACCAGGCGGCGCGGAGCAATGGCAGTCAGATGTCCGGAATCGTACCGGCGCTCTGGGTCCCCGTACCGCCGCGCCAACTGCCGCAACCTGCCGAGCGGCTCCAGTTCAACCATGCGACCTTCGGTGACGATTACGCCGACGAGGGGTTCTACGGACTGATCAAGCTGCGCTATCTGCGCGACCAGTACGAACGCGCCGTCTATCTCCTGGCCAAACGCATAGTCAAGGTGGCGGAACAGACCCGGATGCCCGAGGGTGATCCCCACCAGGACTACGCCTCCGTGCCCAGTGCATTCGGGCCACCGGGGCGGGCACGGCAGATGGAGATCTCGGTCCTTGCCTGCTCCCATTCCGATCTGCCGGCGGACCGCGCCCCCGACTGCTACGGGTCGGCCCAGCGTGACTGGAACCCCTACCATCCCAAGTCGTCGAGGCCGCTGGCCGACCACGTCGTCGACCTCGTTCGCAATCTCGACTACCAGGTAAGGGTGGGGGACTTCGAGACCGAGGCGGAACGGCTGCTGGGGAGCGACCGCCCGACGGCTCCCGGGCTGCTCCTCCTGGATCGCTGGGCCCTCGACGCGCCCCGCCGCAGGGAGCTGGTGCGGCGGTTGGGTGAGGCCGGGCGCCCCTGGATCAGCGTCATGGTGCCCTGGAACCGTGACGATCCCGACTCCGGCCGTCGCGAATCCGCACTGCGTGCCGTGACCGAAGAGGTGCTTGAACCGCGTTCCGAACAGGAGAGCGGCCACCGCTCCCACAGCGGAGGTGTTCCCACGCTTGAGGCGTTCAGCCAGGAACTGCCCGGCGCGGTGAAGGCCGCCGAACGGCATTACGCGGCCCACGCGGAGACCTTCCCTCCGCCGGGTGAGGGCGGCCGGATCCCCAGGCTCCTGGTGGAGGGCGTCGGTTATGGCTCGAGTGATTCCGTTCCACCTGTTCACGGCAAGGTCCATGACAAGGGCGGCGCCGACGACGGCGAAGCCTCCGAGGGGGAGGAAACCATCGAATGACCGAGAACCGTGAAGGGACCGTCGTCACCTTCTACTCGTAC
The DNA here is from genome assembly GCF_040655115.1 of Streptomyces atratus. GTDB lineage: Bacteria > Actinomycetota > Actinomycetes > Streptomycetales > Streptomycetaceae > Streptomyces > Streptomyces atratus_D. Next base: position 83,410 of record NZ_JBFAJH010000021.1, read on the forward strand.
AAGGGCGGTACCGGCCGCACCATGGCACTTGCCAATACCGCCTGGATCCTCGCGGCGAACGGCTGTCGTGTCCTGGCTGTCGACTGGGATCTCGAAGCGCCCGGGCTGCACCGGTTCTTCCACCCCTTTCTCGATCTTTCCGAGCTGGCCGCCACGCCCGGGCTGATCAATCTGATCACCGAATACCAGGAGGAGGCCCGCAGGCCCGCGCCGCGTGATCCGGACTGGCACCGTGAATACGCCCGGGTCAGACCGCACGCGACCTCGCTCAACTGGGCATTCCAGCACGGTGGAAGTCTTGACTTCCTTTCCGCCGGCCGTCGCAACCGGGACTATTCGTCGACCGTCGGCAGGATGGACTGGGATGATTTCTACGAGCGTTACGGTGGTGGCCAGTTCTTCGATGCCATGCGCGCCGACATGCAGAAGCACTACGACTTCACCTTGATCGACAGTCGGACCGGCCTCAGTGATATCGCCGACATCTGCACCGTTCAGATGCCTCGGGTGCTCGTGGTCTGTTTCACCCTGAGCGACCAGAGCATCGAGGGCGCGTCCGCCGTGGCCCGCGACATCGAGGAACGATTCCACGACAAGCACATCCGCATCCTTCCCGTGCCGATGCGGATCGACGACGGGGAGAAGGAGAAGGCCGACGCCGGACGGGCACTGGCGAAGGACAGTTTTCCCGGCTTCCCCAGCGGACTCGGCAAAGAGGAACTCGCCAACTACTGGGGAACGGTGGAGATCCCCTACCGGCCCTTCTACGCGTACGAGGAGATCCTGGCCACCTTCGGGGACGCCCCCAACGTCACCAGCTCCATGCTCACCGCCTGCGAGCGGCTCACCTCGGTGCTCACCGAGGGGCGGGTGAACACATTGCCGCCCATCGACGAGGCGGAACGGCTGGCCTATGTGTCGGCCTACACCCGCCGCAGGCCGGTGCCGCCGTCGAACATCGTCCTCACCTATGCGGCGGAGGACCAGATGTGGGCGGACTGGCTGGAAGCCGTCCTGCTCCGCGCCGGGTTCAATGTCATGCCCGTCGACGTCCGTACCCCCCATACGGCGTGGACCGAAGCGGAGTGGGCGTCGGCCGGCGCCTACCGGATCGTCCCGGTCGTCTCCCAGGCGTACCAGAGTTCGAGCCTTGCCCGGAGCCTGTGGGAGTCGGTCCTGGGCTTCGACCCCTCGGACAGCCGACGCCAGCTCGTCCCGGTCCGGATCAGTGACGTACGGCTGACGCTTCCGCTCAACAGCCGGGGCATCGTCGATGTGGCCCGGCTGGACGAACGCGAAGCGGCCACTGCGGTGCTCACCGCCCTGGACCGGGCCGAATCCGCCGACGGCCTCCCGGTCGCGCCCGGCGGGCCACGGTTTCCCGGAGCCGTCCCCGGGGTGTGGAACGTGCGGCCCCGGCACGCCTGGTTCACCGGACGCGGCTCGGTCCTGGAACGGCTGCGCGACCAATTACGCGGCGGCGGCCGCTCGAACCAGCATCTGCCGCAGGTCCTGTACGGGCTCGGCGGCGTCGGCAAGACGCAGGTGGCGCGGGAGTACGCGCACCGTTTCCGGGCCGACTACGACCTGGTGTGGTGGGTCGAGGCCGAGCAGCCCGACCGGGTGGTGTCGTCACTGGCGGAACTGGCCGAGCGGATGGACCTGCGGGCCGGTGAAGTGGTCGCCGAAGCGGCCAGGGCGGCGCTGAACGCCCTGCGCAGTGGAGCGCCGTACGCCCGCTGGCTGCTGGTCTTCGACAATGTCGAGGATCTCGATCAGGCGCTCGCACTCTTTCCGGACGAGACCGGTCCGCTCTCCTCGGGTCTCTACGGTCATATTCTCGCCACCTGCCGCAACAAGCCGATATCCAGCCGGGTGGAGGCGGTGGAGGTCGAGGTCTTCACCCGCGCCGAGTCCGTGGAACACCTCTGCCGAAGGGTCCGCAAGCTGCCCGCCCGCGACGCGGACCGGGTGGCCGAAGCAGTCGGCGACCTGCCCCTGGCGGTGGAGGTGGCTGCAGCCTGGCTCGCCGAGACAGCGACCCCGGTCGACGCCTACGTCGAACAGCTCAAGGAGCAGAGCACCAAAGTGCTCTCGCTCGGCAGGCCCGAGGACTACGCGCAGAAGATCGGCGCGACCTGGAACATCTCGATCGCCCGGCTGCGCAAGGAGTCCCGAGCGGCGGCGCGCCTGCTTGAACTGTGCTCGTTCTTCTCCGCCGAGCCGATCTCGATGACGCTCATCGGCAGCGACTCGATGTTCCGGTCCCTGCTGCCGTACGACCCCGACCTCCGGGAGCGGTACATGCTGGGCAGGGTCATCCAGGCGCTCAACCGCTTCGCCCTGGCCAAGGTCGACCCGGCGGACAGCAGCATTCAGATCCACCGCCTCGTCCAGGCCGCCGTCCGGGCCGGGCTGAGCGCCGAGGAGCGCGACACGGCCGCGCACGAGGTGCACCGCATCCTGGCGGAGGCCCGCCCCGCGCAGGGAGCGGACCAGGACAACCCGGTCAACGATCCGCAGAGCTGGCCGGCCTTCGAGCTGATCTGGCCGCACCTCGGCCCGTCGGGGATCGCCGACTGTGACGAGGCGGAGGCCCGGCAGCTCATGGTCGACCGGATCCGCTACCTCCTCAAGCGAGGGGATCTGGAGAGCGCCCGGGTGCTGGGCACCCAGCTCAACACCGCCTGGACCCAGGAGCTGGGCGAGGACGACCTGCAGACCCTGAATCTCCGCTTCGAACTGGCCAACGCCCTCCGTGCCCAGGGCCGCTACCAGGAAGCGCGGACGATGGACGAGGACACCCTCGCCCGGCAGACCCGGCTGCTGCGCGAGGACCACCCCAGCCTGCTGATCACCACCGGCAGCCTGGCCGCCGACCTCCGGGCACTCGGCCGGTTCGACGAGGCACTGGCCCGGGACCGGAAGATCCATCACGTCATGGGCGAGACGTTCGGGGACATTCACCCGCGTACCCTCGTCGCCGCCCACAACCTGGCCATCGACTACCGCCTGACCGGCGACAGCGAAGCGGCGCGCAGGCTGGACGAACTCACGGTCGAGCGCCGCAGCACGCTGCTCGGGGTGGACCATCCCTACACCCTGACCACCAAGGGACACCTGGGCCGGGACCTGCGGGAGACCGGGGAGTACATGTCCTCGGTACAGATCCTGCGTGAGGTCAAAGCCGCATTCGAGCGGGTCATCAACGCGGATGTGCCGGAGGCGCTGCGTACCGCGAAGAGCCTTGCCGTCTCGCTCCGCAAGGCCGGCCAGCCGCACGAGGCGAAGCGGCTGACGGAGGAGACGTACAACCGCTATCGCGAGCGGTACGGAACGAAGGTTCCGGACGCTCTGGCCTGCGGGCTGAATCTTGCGGCCGACTTCTCCGCCCTCGGTGACAAGCAGGCGGCGCTCGATCTCGCCCATCAGGCGCTCGACGGTTACCGCAACACGCTCGGGGACGAGCACCCGTTCACTCTGGCCTGCCGCAATAACGTCGCCATCTACCTGCGCGGCATGGGCGCGGCCGGGGAGGCTGCGGAATGGGGCGAGGAGGTCCGGGCCGCTCTGGAGGAGAGCTTGGGCGCGCAGCATCCGTTCACCCTCTGCGCCGCGATCAACCTGGCCAACGCCTATGGCGACCTGAACCGGCCCGAACTGGCCGAGAGGTGGGAACGGGCGGCCCTCGAAGGGCTGTCGGACCGTTACGGGCCGAACCACCCGGACGTGCTGGCCTGCCGCTCCAACCTGGCGAACACTCTGCGCGCGCTGGACAGGGAGAGCGAGGCCGAGCAGTTGCGCGCCGCAGTTGTGTCCCTGGCCGTCGAACACCTGGGCGTGGACCATCCCATCGCGGTGGCAGCCCGCACCTGGCGGCGCATCAACCGGGATCTGGAACCGCAGCCGGTGTGAGCGTGGGGCGGGAGGCAGGAGCCGCGAGGACGACCGGTCCGTACGGTACGGACCGGCTCGTCCCGGGAGCCGGTGCGGCCGTCGAGGTCACCCGGTGGCCCAGCTGAGCACGCGCGTCAGCACCCGCAACGCGCCGAAGTGCGCCGCACCGCGCTCCACCACCAGCTCCGCACCCGGGATGCGCTCCGCCAGCCACCGGGTGTGCTGCACCGGGGCGAAGACATCGTCCTCGCCGTGCCAGAGCAGCACGGGTGAAGTGATGTCCTCAGGACGGAACTCCCAGTCCTTGCTGAACGACATGACATCGTCGACCCAGCCGTCGGCGGAGTTTCTCAGACCCTCGGCGAAGTTACGGACCAGCATGGCTCTGATCCCGGTGTCCGACACGATCCCGCGGTCCGAATCGGGCAGCCCGCGGTGCATATCGGCGACCGAACCCATCGGGTCCGCCCGGATCGACGCGGAACGGTGCTCCAGGGCGGCTGTCAGCTGGTGGTGGCCCGCTGCGGCGTTGATGTATTCACGCACGTTGGATTCGGTCATTCCGTCGAACCAGTCGAGGCCCTGGGCGTCACGCGGCGCCAGGCCCACCAGCGCTGCGGTGCGCGCCGTGCGCTCCGGCAACAGCGCGGCACAGGCGAGCGCGTGCGGTGCCCCACCGGATCGGCCGACCACCGCGAACCGGCCGATGCCGAGGGCGTCCGCGATTGCGGTGACATCTGCGGCAACATGGGCCACCGACCGGCTCGGTAATCGGTGCGAGGCACCGTACCCGGGACGGTCGTAGGTGATGAGATGGATGCCCAGCCGGTACAGCACGGAGCCGCGCGGGGCCGGACCGAGTCTGCTGCCCGGCGTGCCGTGGAGCAGGAAGACCGGCCTGCCGTGCGGATTTCCGTAGTGCTCCACGGCCAAAGCGCGACCGTCCTCGGTGTGGATCAGTTGCTCCATCCGGTGCCCCCGTAAGGCCGATACGCGGCAAGCATGAGCGCAGGCTGGCGCGTTGGTATATACGCGCATAGTCCTTCTGCCCATTGGCGGCCGTGCCGACGCGCCGCTACGCCCGCGCCCCCCGCAGCGACGGAAGCCGGCAGGCCGCGAAATCGGCGGCGTCGGCGAAGCGGAAGAGGTGGGCGGTCGCCGATCCCACCGGGCCGGTGCGTACCGCCGCGCCGTTGTCCGTGCCCTCGAACTCCGCCCCCAGCGCGGCGAAGTCGCTGTCGTCCAGTGCCACGTCCTCGTACTCCCACCAGTGGCGTCTGCCCCGGGTCGTCACCACGCAGCGGTAGGTGCGGCGCGGCGGGGTGGGGACGCGGTACTCGCCGAGGTGGAACGCGGTGCAGGAGTCGAAACCGGTGCCCAGCAGCAGCACTTGAGCCCGTACGTCGTAGAGGCAGGCCAGCGGCGAGTCCTCCCCGAGGTGGCAGTCGGGGCGGTGGTGTGCGACCAGCTTGCCGGCGAGGGGGCCGAGGGCGGCGAAGGAGGTCTGGGGGTGGCAGCTGCGTGCCGCACCCGGGGCCAGTCGTACGGTCTCCGCGAGACGGCCCATCGACGGCGCGGCCGTGGTGGCTGGGTCGAAAGGCGGCATGCTCGCGCGGACCGCCTCCCGGGCGTGGCCGGTGAGGCCGCGGACCCGATTGCGGTACTGCGGGGAGGTGTCGGAGTTCTCCGGTGTGAACGACGGGACGACCAGGGTGCCGTCGTCGCCGAGCGCGTCCCGCAGCGCGCCGATCACGGCGCCGGCCCCACCGCTGACCGCCCCCACCGCACGCATCGACGCATGTACCAGGAGAACGCCGCTCCGCTCCACGCCGAGCCGGGACAGCTGATCGGCCAGCCGGCTTCGGCGGTGGGAGACGTTCACGGCACTCGGCGCACTGATGACAGTCACAAGGGGGCATTCTCCCAGTGGAGCGGTATGTGTGATACCCCGCACATTCGGCCGAGGAGTGATATGCCGCTTATCGGTCCAGGAGGGGTATTTCAATCGCCGGGCAGTGGTCCATCACCATGTCGAGTCCGGCCGCCCGGGTGCGTTCGTACGCATCGTCGTCGATCACGCCGAGCTGGAACCAGACCGCCTTCGCGCCGATCGTGACGGCCTCGTCCGCGACGGCGCCCGCCACTCCGCCGTTGACGAAGACGTCCACGACATCGACCGGGAAAGGAATGTCGGCCAGCGACGCGTAGCCCTTCTCGCCGTGCACCCGTTCCGCCTTGGGGTGCACCGGGACCACGCGCTTGCCGAATTGCTGGAGGACCGCGGCGACGCGATAGGCCGCGCGCGACTCGTTGTTGGACAGTCCGACCACGGCCCACGTGTCACCCCTGTCCCGGAGAATCCTGCGGGTCGTCTCTGCCTCGGCCTCTGCTGCGTCTGCGTACATGATCCGGACAACGGACTGCGACCGCGGACCATTCCCGCTCCTGCGCATAGGGTGGCCGGATGCAGGAGCAGTACCGGACAGTCGCCCGAGCGGGCGTGCACGAGACCGAGATCAACCGATCGCGCTTCATCTGCGCGCTCGCCCCCGCCGCCACCGAGCAGGAGGCGCAGGACTTCGTCGCACGCGTCCGCAGGGAACACCCGACCGCCACCCACAACTGCTTCGCGTACGTGATCGGCGCCGACGCCTCCGTGCAGAAGGCCAGCGACGACGGGGAGCCCGGCGGCACCGCGGGCGTCCCCATGCTGCAGATGCTGATGCGCCGGGAGATGCGGTACGTCGCCGCCGTCGTCACCCGCTACTACGGCGGGGTGAAGCTCGGCGCCGGAGGGCTCATCCGGGCGTACGGAGGAGCGGTCGGCGAGGCGCTCGACGAACTCGGCACGATCACCCGGCAGCGGTTCCGGCTGGCCACGGTCACTGTCGACCATCAGCGGGCGGGCAAGCTCCAGAACGACCTGCGCGCCACCGGACGGGCCGTGCGGAAGGTCCGGTACGAGGAATCGGTGATCATCGAGATCGGACTGCCCGACGCGGACGTCGAGGACTTCCGGAGCTGGCTGGCCGATACGACGGCGGGCGAGGCGCTGCTGGAGCTGGGCGGCGAGGCGTACGGGGACGCCTGAACGCGCTCGGCGAGGTGGGACGGCCGGGCTGCGCCGTCGGAATCCGGTGGGGGAGAACGAGCCACGCCCCTCAGCCTCTCGGAGTACGTCCGGCCGACGCCGCCGATGCCACCCTCGGGGAGGTGCTGCGCGGCGAACGTCCCGGGCGTACCACTGACTCGGAGCGATCCGTGTACGCCCCCGTCGGGCTTCCCCGGCAGGATCTCGCCGTCGCCTGGGCCGCGTACCGGCAGGCGGAACGGCTCGGCGTCGGAACGCGGATCGATCTTCTTCGCTGAACACGTCGGAGGCGGGGCGCGACGATGGGAGACTGTGAGCTGTGAGGAAGCCGGTTCGTGAGGGCTCAGGGGCGCAGCGGCGTTAGCGTGGTCGGTGCCGACCGAGCGGTCCCGCGCCGGTCCGGTGCGGCTCCCGGGCACGGCAGGCGCGGACGCTGGGTGCGAAGGAAGAGATACATGCAGGTCGGAGCCAGGTCTTGAGGATTCTGCACACATCGGACTGGCACCTGGGGCGGTCGTTCCACCGGGTCTCGCTGCTGGAGGCACAGGCCGCCTACCTCGATCATCTGGTGGCGACCGTCCGTGAGCGTGAGGTCGATGCCGTCGTCGTCGCGGGTGATGTCTACGACAGAGCCGTGCCCCCGCTCTCCGCCGTCGAGCTCTTCGACCGGGCCCTGCACCGGCTCGCCGCCGCGGGCGTACCCACGGTGATGATCTCCGGGAACCATGACTCGGCCCGCCGGCTCGGCGTCGGCGCGGGACTGATCGGACGGGCCGGCATCCACCTGCGTACCGACCCGGCGGAGTGCGCCACCCCCGTCGTCCTGCGCGACGAGCACGGCGATGTGGCGTTCTACGGACTGCCCTACCTGGAACCGGCCCTCGTCAAGGATGTGTTCAAGGCGGAGCGGGCCGGACACGAAGCGGTGCTGACCGCCGCCATGGACCGGGTCCGCACCGACCTCGCCACCCGGCCGGAATCCACCCGCTCCGTGGTGCTCGCCCATGCCTTCGTCGCGGGCGGCGAACCCAGCGACAGCGAGCGAGACATCACCATCGGCGGTGTGGCCGCCGTCCCCGCCGGCGTCTTCGACGGCGTCGACTACACGGCGCTCGGCCATCTGCACGGCTCCCAGGCCGTCACCGACCGGGTGCGCTACTCCGGCTCACCCCTCGCGTACTCCTTCTCCGAGGTCGCCCACCGCAAGACCATGTGGCTGATCGATCTCGGAGCCACCGGGACGATCACCGCCGAGCGGATCGACTGCCCGGTGCCCCGCCCGCTCGCCCGCCTCCGCGGCCGCCTCGACACCCTGCTCGTAGATCCCGCGCTGACCCGGCACGAGGAGGCATGGGTGGAGGCGACCCTCACCGACCCGGTCCGTCCGGACGAGCCGATGGCCCGGCTCCTGGACAGGTTTCCGCACACCCTGAGCCTCGTCTTCGAACCCGAGCGAGCCCCTGAGGACCCGCTCGCCTCGTACGCGCAGCGCCTCCGGGGGCGCGACGACCAGCAGATCGCCGAGGACTTCGTGGCGCATGTCCGGGGCGGGAACGGGGCGGACGACCAGGAGCGCACGGTGCTGCGCGGCGCCTTCGACCACGTACGGGTGGACGACGGCGTGCGCGAGGTGAACCGTTGAGACTCCACCGGCTCACCCTCACCGCCTTCGGCCCGTTCGGCGCCACCCAGGAAGTCGACTTCGACGCCCTCTCCGCCGCCGGACTCTTTCTGCTCCACGGACCCACCGGAGCGGGGAAGACCTCCGTCCTCGACGCCGTCTGCTACGGGCTGTACGGCGCGGTGCCCGGAGCCCGCCAGAGCCCCGGCACCTCACTGCGCAGCGATCACGCCCCGGCCGGCCTCCCCACCGAGGTCCGGCTGGAACTGACCGTCGGCGGACGACACCTGGAGATCACCCGGCGCCCGGCCCAGCCCCGCCCCAAGAAGAAGGGCGAGGGCTTCACCACCGAGAAGGCGCAGAGCTGGCTGCGCGAGTACGATCCCGCGCACGGCTGGCGGGCGCTCAGCCGCTCGCACCAGGAGATCGGCGAGGAGATCACCCAGCTCATCGGGATGAGCCGGGACCAGTTCTGCCAGGTGGTGCTGCTGCCGCAGGGCGACTTCGCACGCTTCCTGCGCGCCGATGCCGAAGCCCGCGGCAAACTGCTCGGCAGACTCTTCGACACCCGCCGCTTCGCGGCCGTCGAGGAACGGCTCACCGAACTGCGCCGTACCACCGAGACGCAGGTCAAGGCCGGGGACGAGCAGATCCTCGGGATCGCCCAGCGGATCGCCCAGGCCGCCGGACCTGCTGCCGGCGAACTGCCCCTGCCGGACGCCCGGCCCGGTGATCCGGGACTCGCGGACGGCGTACTGGAGTGGGCTGCGGTGGCCCGCAGCAACGCCCGGGAACGGCTCGACATCGCCGGGTCCGTACTCTCCGCTGCCGAGAGTGGGCAGGCCTTCGCCCGCCGCGACCTCGACACCGCACGCGAACTCGCGAGACTTCAGCAGCGGTACGAGGAGACGCGCCGCCGCGCCACCGGACTCGAAGCCCGCCGCCCCGACCACGACCGGCAGCGCGAGCGGCTCGAACGGGCGCGCAAGGCTGAACTCGTCGCCCCCGCACTGGAGGTGCGCGACGACGCCGAGCGGGCCCACCGGACTGCCGACCTGGCCCGTGAGCGCGCCCGTGCCCAGCTGCCCGACACCCTTGTCGACGCGGGTGCCGAGCAGTTGGCGACGCTGGAACGCAAGCTCCGGCAGGAACTCGGCGGTCTCGACGCCGCGCGTCGCGCCGAGCGACGCAGCGCAGAGATCGACATGGAGCGGGCCGAACTGGAACGCCAGGCCCGCGCCGACGACGAGCTGATCCAGGAAACGGAAGCCTGGCTGGGGGTCTGGGAGTCCACCCGCCGCGACCTGCGGGAACGCATCGAGGCGGCACAGGCGTCCGCGACCCGCGCGGAACACCTCGCGGGGCGGCTGGAGCCTGCCCGCCGCCGGCTGGACGCGGCCCGCCGCCGCGACGCGCTCGCGGCCGAGGCGACGGCTGCGGCCGATCGGCTGGCCGTGGCCCGCGAGTGCGCCCTGGGTGCACACGAAAGGTGGCTCGAGCTGCGCGAGCAGCGGCTGCGCGACATCGCCGCCGAGCTCGCGGCGGAACTCGTCGACGGCGAGGCCTGCACGGTCTGCGGGTCGGAGGATCACCCGGAGCCCGCGCGGGCAGCGGACGGGCATGTCGACCGGGCCACCGAGGAGACGGCCCTCGCCCTGTACCGGCGGGCCGAGCAGGCGCGTACGGAGGCGGATCGAGAGCTCGGAGTCGTACGGGAGAAGCACGCGGCGGCGCGTGCCGCGGCGCTGCCCGTGGTGGGGACCGCTGCCGATGATGCCTCGGACGGTGGAGCCGCCGGGACCGCCGATGACGGGCCCCATTCCGCTGATCCCGCCGTTGTCGAACTCGAGTCGCTCGTCGCCGAGTTGGCGGCCGGGCATGCCCTTGCGCACCGTACCGCCTCCGGAATGCACGCCGCGCGCGAGGCACTCGCGGCCGCCGAACGGGAGCAGGCCGGGCGGCTCGAAGCGCGGCAGCAGGCCGAGCGTCGCTCCGCCGCCCGGATCTCCCGGCGGGAAGGGCTCGATCGGGAACAGGTAGGTCTGCAAGCCGAGTTGGCGAACGCTCGCGGCGAATCCGGCAGTGTCGCCGCGCACGCCGCCCTGTTGGAGCGCCGGGTGGCTCTGCTCGCCGACGCCGCCGAGGCGGTGCGCGCCGAGGAGCTTGCGGCGCAGCGCAGCAAGGCGGCCGACGGCCGGCTCGCGGACGCCGCGTTCCGGGCCGGGTTCGACACCCCTGAGGCCGCCGCGGCCACCCTGCTCACGGACGCCGAGCACCGCGACATCCAGCACCGGATCGATGTCTGGCAGGCCGAGGCCGCAGCCGTCGCCGAACGGCTCGCCGAGTCCGAGACCCGCGCCGCCGCCGAGCGCCCGGAGGCGGACCCCGACGCCGCGCAGGCCGCGTACGACGCGGCAGAGCGACGACTGCGCAACGCCGCCGCCACCCTCGCCGCCGCCCGGGAGCGCTGCGCCGAACTCGGCCGGCTGTCCCGCCGCGCGGCGGAGGACGTGCGCACTTTGGGGCCGCTGCGCGACGAGTACGACCGGGTGGCCCGGCTGGCCGGGCTCACCGCAGGCACCTCCGCGGACAACGAGCGGAAGATGCGGCTGGAGTCGTACGTCCTCGCCGCCCGGCTCGAACAGGTCGCCGTCGCCGCCACCGCACGGCTGCAGCGGATGTCGTCGGGCCGCTACACGCTCGTCCACTCCGACGCCCGCACCGGGGGCCGCCGGTCCGGCCTCGGGTTGCATGTCGTCGACTCCTGGACCGGGCGTGAGCGCGATACGGCGACACTTTCCGGCGGCGAGACGTTCTTTGCCTCCCTCGCTCTGGCCCTGGGTCTCGCCGACGTCGTCACCGACGAGGCGGGAGGTGTCCGGCTGGACACACTTTTCATCGACGAGGGGTTCGGCAGCCTCGACGACCAGACGCTGGACGAGGTCCTCGATGTCCTGGACTCGCTGCGTGAGAGGGACCGCAGCGTCGGCATCGTCAGTCACGTCGGCGATCTGCGCCGCCGGATTCCCGCCCAGCTCGAAGTGGTGAAGGAGCGGCACGGTTCGGCGGTGTTCCACCGCGCGGCCGGCGGGGTCAGCGGCTGATCGGCCGCCGGGGGAGGGGTGAGGAGTAGACGACGCTGGTGGTGACGGACCCGAGCGTGCCGATCTTCCCCGCGACCTCCTCCAGGTGGCCCATCGAGCGAGTGGTGACCTTCAGTACGAAGCAGTCGTCGCCGGTGACGTGGTGGGCTTCCACGATTTCGGGCGTCGCGTCGAGAAGATCGTGGAACGGCTTGTAGTTGCCGTTCGGATAACGCAGCCGCACGAGGGCGAGAATCGGCAGTCCGAGCGCCTCCGGGTCCACCACGGCGGCGTAACCACTGATGATTCCCGCCTCCTCGAGGCGGCGAACCCGCTCCGTCACCGCGCTGGGGGACATCGCGACGGCTCGGGCCAGCTCGGCGAAGGTCGCCCGTCCCTCGCGCTGCAGGACATCGAGGATGCGCCAGTCGATGGCGTCCGGGGAATAGTCGGTCATGTCTCGCAGACAACAGGGAAATCCCCGGCAGATCAAGAGTTGTGCCGGGGATCTCTTCTTCCGGTAAAGGATCACTGGTCGTAGATTTTTGGTCATGACCTCAGAGCTCACCGCCCCGGCAGCCAACCCCGTCCTCCGCGTCCCGCCGGCCTCACCGGCCGCGGCCGCCGCGTACTTCGGCGCCTCGCTCGCCTTCCATGCCGACGTCTCCGATGTCGCCGCCGCGCTCGCGGCCGACGAAGACCCCGGCTTCGTCGTCCTCGACTCCCGGTCCACTGCCTCCTGGGAGCAGGGGCACGTCCCCGGTGCGATTCACCTGCCCACCGCGCTCATCGCCGCGCAGGCCCGGGACCTCCTCGACCCGGCCGTCCCCGTGGTCACGTACTGCTGGGGCCCCGGCTGCAACGGCGCCACCCGCGCCGCGCTGGCACTCGCCGGACTCGGCTACCGGGTCAAGGAGATGCTCGGCGGGTTCGAGTACTGGGCCCGTGAGGGCTTCGAGTTCGAGACCTGGGAGGGACGCGTGCGGCGCACCGCGGACGCGCTCACCGCGCCGGTCGACTCCGACGACTGCGGCTGCTGACCGGCGAGCGCGGCGGGCCATCGTGCCCGCGAGGGGTTCTCCGCCCGTACGAGCCGTTCATACCGGGCGGTGAGGCACGAGTATGGTGCCGACGCGGTCAAGGCCACCGGCGCCGTGAGCGCCGGCAGCGCCACGTCGCCGGGGCGCGCTGCCGTTCACCGCGACGGGGCGCCAGACGCTCGGTCACGGATGCTTCCGCCGCGCGTATGAACTGCCGAGCTGGTACGAGTTGTTCGCGGAACTGTCACCGCGTGCGAGCAACCCCGGGCGGCGCGCCCGCTCCAGCTCCTCGAACCGCTCGCCGGAATCATCCAGCCCCGGTAGCAGTACGGTCCGGAACCGCGTTCCACCCGGGCGAGGGCCGCCCCGATGTCCCCGGCGAGCAGCGCGTCATGGTCCAGCAGCGCGACTGGGCCGCCGCACTCCCGTACCGCTGCCGCTTCCCCGGCGAACTGTGTGTCGGGGCGCGTGGAACGCACCGGGTCGGAGCAGAACAGGAACCTGGTTGTCGTGATCATTGCGCCGTTCTCTCCCGGCGGCGGGGGGAGCGGCCGGGCCCACCGTGCCGAACCGGGCCCGACCGCCGTCGTGTTGAGAACCGTCCCGGTCAGAGCTTCGACAGCTCGTCGACCAGATCGTCCAGGCCCAGCGGCCCCTGCGACAGGGCGGCCATGTGCCAGGCCTTCGCATCGAAGGCGTCGCCGTGCGCCTTGCGCGCGTTCTCCCGGCCCAGCAGCCAGGCACGCTCGCCCAGCTTGTAACCGATGGCCTGCCCCGGCATGGACAGGTAGCGGGTCAGCTCGCTCTCCACGAAGTCCGCGGGCCGGCCGCTGTGGTTGCCGAAGAACTCCTGCGCCAGCTCGGGCGTCCACCGCTCACCGGGGTGGAAGGGGGAGTCCGTCGGGATCTCCATCTCCGCGTGCATGCCGATGTCCACGATCACCCTGCAGGCACGCATCATCTGCGCGTCCAGGTAGCCGAGGCGGCGCTCCGCGTCGGGCAGGAAGCCCAGTTCGTCCATGAGCCGCTCCGCGTACAGCGCCCAGCCCTCGGCATTGGCGCTGACGATGCCGATCGTCGCCTGGTAGCGGGAGAGGCTGTCGGCGACATGGGCCCACTGGGCGATCTGCAGGTGGTGGCCCGGGACACCCTCGTGGTACCAGGTGGAGACCAGGTCGTACACCGGGAAGCGGGTCTCGCCCATGGTGGGCAGCCAGGTGCGGCCGGGGCGCGAGAAGTCCTCGGACGGACCCGTGTAGTACGGGGCCGCGGCGCCGCCGGGCGGTGCGATCCGGGACTCCACCTTCCGTACGCGCTCGGCGAGTTCGAAGTGTGTGCCGTCGAGGGCTTCTATCGCCTCGTCCATCAGGCCCTGCAGCCAGGCCTGGACCTCGTCGACACCCTCGATGTGCTTGCCGTGTACATCGAGATGGGCCAGCGCCTCCCAGGGGCCGGCCCCGGGCAGCACCTTCTCGGCCTCGGTCTTCATCTCGCCGAGCAGCCGGTGATACTCGGACCAGCCGTACGCGTACGCCTCGTCGAGATCCAGGTCGGTGCCGTTGAAGTAGCGTGACCAGCGGGCGTACCGCTCGCGGCCCACCGTGTCGGGTGCACCCTCGACCGCGGGGGCGTACACATCACGCATCCAGTCGCGCAGCGCCTCCGTGGCGTCCGTGGCCTGCCGGGCCGCGTCGTCCAGATCCGCGCGCAGCGCGTCCGGGCCCGCGGCGACGAAGTCCTGGTAGAACCCTGTCCCGTCCTGTCCGACCCATTCGGTCAGCTGACCGATGAAGGTGGCGGTCGCGCGCGGACCCCCGTAGAGCTTCCGTTCCAGGCCGAGCGCGAGCGAGGCGCGGTACCCCTCCAGAGCTGCGGGGACCTCGACCAGCCGCGCCACGATCGCCGACCAGTCCTCATCGGTCTCGGTCGGGGTCACCGTCAGCACCTCACGGACGCTGTGTGCCGGCGAGTGCAGGTTGGAGACGGCCCGCAGGCTCTCATCGGCCTCATGGACAGCGATTTCCGCGTTCAGCCGCTCGCGCAGCAGGCGGCCGCAGCGGCGCTCTGCGTCGCTGTCCGCGCCCGGGAGCTGCTCGGCGGCGTCGAGCTTCACCAGGGTGGCGCGGGCGAGCTCGGCAAGAGCGTCCTGCCCGGCGGGGGAGAAGTCGGGAAGTCGCCGCGAGCTTTCCGCGACACCGAGGTAGGTGCCTGAGATGGGGTCGAGTTCGATGAATGCGTCGACGTAGGCGTCGGCGACCTGACGGGGCAGCGCGCTGCTCGAAGTGTCTGACATGCGGACATCTTCGTACGGCCAGGGGGTCCCCGTCACCATCAATAGGTCCCAGGGACCTGACACAGTCCATTCCGGTTCGACGCGGTGGGGCGCAGATCACCGAGCTCGGGGCTGGAAAGGGTCATACGGTCTCCGTGCTCCTTCCGGGCACGGAGGTGGCCGGCGGCAGGAGCGGCCCGCACTCCCACTGCTGGAATATCAGCCGCGTCTCCACCCGGGCCACTTCGCGCCGCGAGGTGAACTCGTCGAGCACCAGCCGCTGCAGATCCGCGGTGTCGGCAACGGCCACGTGGACCAGGTAGTCGTCGGGGCCGGTCAGATGGAAGAGCGCACGGGACTCCGGCAACACCCTGATCCGTTCGACGAACGGGCCGATGAGCTCCCTGCGATGCGGTCGGACCTGCACCGAGAGCAGCGCCTCCAGGCCGCGGCCGATCCTGGCCGGGTCGAGACGCAGCCGGTGGCCGAGAATCACGCCCGAGCGGCGCAGCCGGGTCACCCGGTCCAGACAGGTCGACGGTGCGACCCCGACCTCGGCGGCGAGCTCGCGGTACGTGGTCCGGGCATCGTTCTGCAACAGCCGCAGAATGTGCAGGTCCACCGGGTCCAGAACGACAGAATCGGCCATTCGCCGAACGTAGCACGGTGCTTCGACGCCACGGCCCGGCACCTGTTCAGAGTGGTGTCATGGACACCGAAGCCATGATGCGGCCCTCGACGACACCCCGGTCCAGGGCGCTGGCCACCGAAGCCGTGCACGCCGGACGCGACGACCTCGCTGCCCTCGGTCTGCACGCCCCGCCGATCGATCTGTCCACCACCTACCCCTCGTACGACTCCAGGGCAGAGGCGGAACGGATCGACACCTTCGCCACCACCGGCGCCAGGCTCGACGGGCCACCCGTCTACGCCCGGCTCGACAACCCGACCACGGCCCGGTTCGAGACGGCTCTGGCCCGGCTCGAAGGGACCGACAGCGCTGTGTCGTTCGCCAGCGGAATGGCGGCGCTCACCGCGGTTCTGCTGGCTCGCGCGAGCATGGGGCTGCGCCATGTGGTCGCTGTCCGACCGCTCTACGGCTGCAGCGACCACCTTCTCGGCGCCGGGCTGCTGGGCACCGAAGTCACCTGGACCGATCCGGCGGGCATCGCGGAGGCGATCCGTCCGGACACGGGTCTGGTGATGGTCGAGACGCCGGCCAATCCGACGCTCGCCGAGGTCGACATCCGGGCGCTCGCGCACTCCTGCGGCTCGGTGCCGCTGCTCGTCGACAACACCTTTGCCACCCCGGTCCTCCAGCGGCCCGCCGAGCACGGCGCCCGGATCGTCCTGCACAGCGCCACCAAGTACCTGGGCGGGCATGGCGATGTGATGGGCGGGGTCGTGGCCTGCGACGAGGAGTTCGCGGCCCGGCTGCGGCAGGTGCGCTTCGCCACCGGCGGGGTACTGCATCCGATGGCCGGATACCTGCTGCTGCGGGGTCTGTCCACCCTGCCGGTGCGGGTGCGTGCCGCTTCTGCGAGCGCCGCCGAGCTGTCCCGTCGGCTGACCTCCGACCCGCGCGTCGCCAGGGTCCACTACCCGGCGGTGGGCGGAGCGATGGTCTCCTTCGAGGTGTACGGGGATCCGCACCGGGTGATTTCCGCCGTGCGCCTCATCACTCCCGCGGTGAGTCTCGGCAGTGTGGACAGCCTGATCCAGCATCCGGCCTCCATCAGCCACCGCATCGTGGATGAGGAAGACCGGCAGGCCTCCGGTGTCGGGGACCGGCTGCTGCGTATGTCGGTCGGCCTGGAGGACGTCGAGGACCTGTGGACCGACCTCTGTCAGGCGCTCAGCGACCCGCCTGCTCGTACGGCGGCAGGGAACGTACCGGAGTCGCGTCCAGCCGGGCGGTGATGACGAGCGTGCCCTCCTCGATCTGGTAGTCGAGGGGGAGTTCCAGGGCTCGCATGGCGGCGACCATGCCGGTGTTGGACGCCTGGGTGACGGCGTAGACGCTCTCGCAGCCTGCCTCGATGGCGAGCGTCACCAGACGGCCGAGGAGCTCCGAGCCGATGCCTCGGCGCTGCCAGTCGTCCTCGACGAGAAGGGCCACCTCGGTCTCGTCGCCGTCCCAGAGGAGGTGTCCCAGGGCGACCAGGCGGCCGGAGGCCGTCTGGACGGCCAGGGTGCGGCCGAACCTGGGGCTCAGCAGGTGGTCCAGGTAGCGGTCGGCGTCGCGGACCGGACCGTGGTAGCGCAGCCGCAGTGTCTGCTCGGAGCAGCGATCGTGCATGGCGCGGGCGGCGGCCAGGTCCCTCCGGTCCGCGCGGCGGACGGTGATCTCGTTGCCCTCGGGGAGCGTGAGCACGTGCTCGCTGTGCGGGACGCGGGGGCCCAGCCGGGCGTCGAGCTCGACCAGGGCGCGGGCCCGGGCGAATTCGGTCGGGGTGAAGGGCAGATAGGGCCGCTCGATGGTGATCGCGCCGCCGGATGGGTCGCGCAGTCGCATCACTGTCTCCTCGAGCATCCCTTCGACCGGTGCGCTGTCGCCGGTCGCACGGCTGGTGATCGAGACGGCGGGCAGCGAGTGGATGGTGCAGCGTCCGAGCAACTGGCGCAGGGCGAGCGGGAGTTCAGCGGCGTCCAGGGCGGTGCGGGTGGCGAGGCCCAGGATCCGCGTCGGGGCGTCCACCAGGTCGTGCGCGTCGGCCCGCTCGATCCAGGTGGAGCTGCCGCCCGCGGCGGAGATCGCCCGGCTCAGCTGCCGGACCTGGAGCGAGGCGGGGGCGCGCAGCAGGAACTCGTCGACCGTGCCCTGTGCCAGCGGGTGCGTCTGCAGGGTGAGGATGTCGATCCGGTGCCGGGCGAGCGCGATGCAGAGCGCGGCGAGGCTTCCGGGGGTGTCCCGGACCGTGGTACGCATCCGCCACAGCACCGTGTCCTCGTCGGACAGGGGCGGACCCGCGGCGGTCGGCGTGGTCACGAGTGCGGCGGCAGCGGTGGCCGCCGCGTTGTCGGTGACCGTGTGGTGGGACGGGTCCACGCTGTGGTCGCCGGTGGTCGGTGGCGGGGCGTGACTGTGCCGCCGTGCCCACCAGGTGTGGAACGCGGCTGTCGCCACGAGGGCCAGGGCCGAGGCGATCAGCAGATACGGTCCGTCGGGCTGGTGCCCGATCATGTTGGCGATCGCGTCGGCCACCGCGACGGCGGTGAACAGGGCGGCCAGCTCGATCAGGTCCCGCCGCCAGTGGTGCGGGCGGCGGGCACTCTTCGCGGATGTCATATCAGCCATGAGCTCACTGTGACGGAGTGGTGTTGCCTGATCACGAACGCCTTGTGACCGAACGGTTAAGTGTGGATCTAGTCCTTTATCAACCGGTTTGCCGGTTGCTGCCTTGGACGATTGCGGTCGCTGCGGCGGGCGCGGGCGCGTTTCGAAGGCGGGGCGGGACGAGTCACGGTGGGGCGTGACCCGTCGCTGTGGGTTACGGCGCGGTGTCGTCGGCCATCCTCTCCGCCCCCTTTCTCCAGGCCGCCTGCAGCCGTGCCGCATGACGTACCACCTGTGACGAGCCGCCGCGCGCAGCCAGAGCCGCCAGCCCGGGTATCGGCTCGGCCGCCACCGCACCGCAGCGTTCCGCGCATTCGGCGGCCACGGACAGCAGGTCGCTCAGCCCGCGCGGGGCCTGCTCGTACGCCAGCAGCGGGGGGAGGGCGGCGGCCAGCACGGTGAGCACCGTCCGGTATGCGCCTGTGGCGGCGGCCGTACGGGCGGACTCCGCGACGCGGTTGGGTTTCACCAGGTCGCGGTCGACGAGATTCGCCAGCTCCCGGCCGAGCCGCGCCGCGTCGAGCCTGCCCTGGGCCGCTAGCACCAGCAGGGCGTCGACCGCCGACAACCGGTCCTCCGGATGGCGGGCTCCCAGCCCGTACGCCACGGCCAGATGGATGGCCCCGGCGGCCGGGCCGCCGAGCTCGACGAGCCGGGGCAGCGGCCAGGCCGCACCCCGTAGCTCCTCTGTCGTGCACGTGGCGACGGCGGGCAGCATCCAGGCGGCCAGTGTCTCGCTGTCCTCGGGCAGGGTGGCGAGCCAGGACCCGGGCTCCTCGCCCCAGTGGTAGCACAGGCGCCCGTCCGGGAAGTGCGGGCGGCCCAGCCAGTGGAAGGATCGCGGGAACTCCTGCTGGATGGCCGGGTTTTCCGCGGTGGCCAACAGGACGCGTCGCGTCCCGGCAGTCGATCGCTGCAACCAGCCGCGCGCAGGCGGCTGTTCGTTCTCCAGATGGTGCTGCCGCACAGGTGCGACCGGTGCGTCCGCTTTCAGCCACGCGGCCAGCCGGTCACCCTGCTCGGTGCCGAGCCGGACGGCCGCCTCCGCCGCCTCCGTCGCCTCGCGCCGACCGCTGCGTCGCACCCGCAGCAGCGCCTGGGCGAAATCGGCCTCCCCGGGTTCGACTCCGAGCCGCCGATACGTACGCAGCCGGTCGACCAGCGCCGCCGGGTCAAGCGAGCCGGTGTGCCACGTCGGAGTGGCCAGAAGGAACGGCGACCTGCCGATCAGTACCGAGTAGGCGGCCTCCCACAGTCGTGCCCGGAGCACTCCGTCGAGCGCGGCATGGACGCAGGTGCCGGTCCCGGTCCAGCCGGCACGCCCGTCGTGAACGGCCCGCACCGACACCCGTTCGAGCAGGACGGCCACGACGAGTTCGATGCCCGCGTCCGAGCCGAGTATTTCCCCGACACGGGACGACGTGTCGTCGAGCCACCACTGACCCGCCAGCGCGTCGCGCAGCGCATCCGCCAGCGCGGAGCGGTCCGTATGAGCGTGGCGGACCAGGCCGTCCAGGGCCCGCTCGAAGGCGGTGAGCTCCTTCGATCCGGATCGCACCAGTGCCACCACCTCCTCGACGAGCTCGGCGATCGTCTCCGGCGCAGGTTCGACCCGACGTGGAGCGGGAACCGGCGGCAGCATTTCCTCGTACGGCTCCCCCGGTGGCCGGACGTCCAGCAGATCTCCGAACACCTCGGCCGCCGCCTCCCGGTGTGCCGGCCCCAACAGCTCAGCGGACATGGCGAGTTCCTCGCGCAGGGGGTCGCCGACAGGGGGCAGGTATCGCGCCACCAGCTTCAGCGCCCGCTCCTGGATACCGATGTCCTCGTGACCGAATGCCTCGGCGACGACCGGCAGCAGGTCCTCGGCCGCCGACACGTCGCGACGCAGTGCCTTGCCGAGCAGCACGAGCTGCGCCCTGACGAGCTTCTTCTCGGTCCGGAACAGCAGCGCACCCGAGACCTCGGCGAGCTCACGCGTGGTCAGCCTGCCGCGCTCGTCCAGCCGGGCCAGCGCCTCCTGCGCATGGCCCGCGACGGTCGAGATGCCGTCCGCAGCCATCCCGATCCAGTCGGCGACCCGCTCGGCCTCCTCCTGCTCCGTCAGCGCCAGCCGGCGCAGCACGACCAGGAAGAACCGCAGATCGCCGGGCTTTCCGCCGCGGAGCAACCGGGTCACGCAGCAATTGACGAGCACGGACCGCTGCAGCAGCCCCTCCTCCACCAGAGTGGTCAGCACCGAGGGCCAGTTGTCGGCGGATTCGGCGTCCTGATCGCCGTACCAGACGACCTGAGGGGGAAGCTCGGTCGTCTCGAAGAGCCGTGGCACCATCACCGTGAGATGCGGATCCGCACGAAGTACGTCGACCAGCGGCCGCGCGTCGTTCCGCCACCACTGCGTGGTGGAGACGTTCTCCGCCCAACCGATGACGAAACCCTCCGTGGTGGGCACGGGGCACTGTGCCCTCTTCACCAGCTCGGAGACGAACTCGTGGTCGATCCGGGTGGCGGTGGGCCGCGCGGCCAGCCGATGGGCGAGGTCGGCGAGCCAGGCAGGGTCACGGTCCGCGAGCACGTCGAGGACCAGCGGGTAGGGGGAGCGGGTCCAGTCGCGCAGTTCCCGGCCACCGATCCAGGTGGCGCAGCCGGCGGCCCCGGACTGACAGCCCGCTCCGGCGATCAGCAGGGCCTTCTGGATCTTGTCCCGTTCGCGCCATTCCCAGCTCCGCGCCTCCTTGCGCAGTGCGGTCAACTCCACCAGCGCCGATCGGCGTTCGGCCCGGTCCAGCGGCAGGAGCAGTCCGGGTACGTCTTCCTTGCGCCCTGCACGCACGGCGCTGAGCAGTTCCTTCATCGCACACCCCCGGCAACCGGTGCTCCGCGGCGGACCATCCGGACGGCGAGAGCGTGCTTGCACGGGCCCCGCCGCCCCCGGTAGTCCGCCCACCACTGGCAGGTACAGCTCAGCACTCCGTCCTTCTCCCTCACCTGGTAGCGGTGTTCCCCCGAGGCGACGGCGGCCAGCTGCCCGTCCAGCGCGACCGCGCCCGAGCCGGCCAGCTGCCGGGCGGCGACCAGACGCGGGTTGTGCCGCTCGGCCCGGTCGGCGTCGTACGGCAGCTCGCGGTGGAAGTACGCGGCGTCCGCGAGGTCGTAACCGACCCGGCCCGCTGTGCCCAGTCGGGTAAGGGCGGAGCGTACCCGCTCCACCGACAGCCCGGACTGCTCGGCGAGGTCACCCGGTTCGATCCGCGGCTCCCAGGCGAGCAGTACGGACACCAGCTCGGCGTCGGCCGCCGCATCGTCGGTGGCCAGTGCGTCGAGCACGCCGCCCTCACCGGAGAAGCCGCGCGAGACGTCGGGCGACAGCGTCAGCGTGAGACGCATTCCCGGAAGCACCAACTCCCAGGCACTCGCGGCCGCGGCGCCGTCCGCCACCGGCCCGTACACCCGCAACGCCGTCGCGTGACGCAGTACGCGCTGAAGCGTCACCAGTCGCTCGGGCCCGGGCAGGCACACCGCGCCGGCCACCGGCCGGGTGGTCGGCCGCAGCGTCTTTCCGGCGGGGACGACCCACTGCGCCCCGCGCGACGCGTTCCCCGACGAGCGCGGCAGCGCGCGCAGGAACCGGACCGTCTCCGTCGCGGACAGCTCCGCCCGCAGATCGAAACCGGCGGAGACCACCTGCGCCTCGGCGAACCCGCGCAGCCAACGGTCGGGCAGCGGCACCTTCTTCTCCACGACCGGACCGTCCAGTGTGGTGACCGCCATCTCCTCCGGGCCGACCCGGAGATGCAGCGGATCGTCCCCAGCCATCCGCGAAAGCGCCTCCCGCAGGGGGTTGTTGACATCTACGTTCGTCGTGCCGTGACCCGTTTCCGCGCCGTCCAGACCGTCCTGCAGCACATCGAGGCGCGCATAGACCCCGCAGCAGCCGGAGAACGACTCGAAGCGCAGCCGGTCGCCGTTCCCCGTCACCACCGGGTCGAGGGAGGAGGGCAGCGTCCGCTGGTAGTAACGGGCGGACGCCACGTCCGCCACGGCCAGCAGCCCGCGGGCGGCGATCCTCGGCGAGGCGAGAAAGCCGGCGAAGAACCGAGGATGGGGCTCTGCGCCCCGGGGCGTCAGACCGCCCGCGGTCTCCAGGCCGAGCAACTGTCCGGCCTGGGAGGACTTCAGAACGGAAGGGCGGGAGTAGGCCAAGGCCTGTACGGATCGGGTCATGCAAAAACCGTAGAACCCACCACTGACATTGATACTCGTAAGTGGGTTCCGGTGGTCGTGGCTCCACCACTGACTGACGCCCTGCTGGGCTGTCCTCCGGTTGTTCTGTCCGG
>NZ_JBFAJH010000022.1:0-102601 GCF_040655115.1 Streptomyces atratus
GCTGACCGCCCGCCGCGGCCCGCTCAGAGCACTGGTCGCCGTCGAACACTCGATCATCACTGCGATCTGGCACATGCTCACCGACAACGTCGCCTACCAGGAACTCGGCGGCACCTACTTCACCCAACGCGACCCGGAACGTGCCACCCGCCGGGCAATCAATCAGCTCAACCAACTCGGCTACACCGTCACCCTCAACCCCAGGGAGACCGCGGCCTGACCGGCAGACCAAGACACCCGGCAGCCCTCAACGGCCACCGGGCACCCAGCCCTGCCCCCACCCGCCCTGACCTGCTGCTATTTACGCGTCAGAGGTCCTTTGTGTCGGGCTCGCCCCGAACGCCATCGGGTACGCGGAAGCCGATGCCCTTTCCGCAGGTCAGGATTGGTATACGGGGCTCCCGAGTTGCCTCCGCCGCCATAGACCTGGCTGATCGCGATGTCCGGCGAGGCCGCGTAGGCGGCGCTGCCGGACGGTGCCGGCAGACCACCGACGACGGCTGCGGTACCCGCAACCGCCGTGCAACGGCGCAACGTTCTTCTCCCTGGCTGCATTGGATTCCTCCCCAGCTGCAGGCGATACCGACGCGGGGAACTTTGGCAGCGGAAGTCGTACCTACGCGCGTCAACCCGTCAGCGTCCGGTGAACAAATGCGTAAGCGGAAGACGTCGGTTGCCCGTGGCCGCAGGCGCCGCCGAACCGTACGCCGCTGCCGGGGGCTGTGCCGGCACCCTGCGGCCACCTCCGCCCCAGTCCCGGGCTGGTGTGTCCAGGGCGGCCGCGGCGGAGCGACCAGATCGGAGGCGAATGCATCGGCGGGCCCCCCAGCAAGGCGACGTCAAGCACCGCCGATGCTTCTCCCGTCTCCCTGCCACCGCAGCCGACTTGACCAACCCACGTCCCGCCTGCAGCCTGCCGCGGACCTGGGAAACAGCGAGAGTCGAGAAGCTCGGCAACCGCTCGCTGTTCCCGGGCTCTGGCAAGTCAGCCGGCCGGGGTCACGCTCGCCTCGTACGTCAAGATCTCGGTGCCGTTGCCCTCCTCGCCGTTGTCGGGGGCAGCCCACATCGTGATCTTGTCACCGTCGGCTGCCAGCTTGAGGGGGTTGCGGGTGGCCACGTGGCCGGCGGTCGACCACCGCTGGAAGGGCACCTCGTGCAGAACTTCGTGGCTGCGCAGGTCGATCAGTGCCATGCCACCGAGTTCGTAGACGGCGCCGGCTCCGCCCGCGGCCGGCGTCTGGGGCAGGTTCGTGACGCCGCCGCAGAGCATCTTGCGGTCCGGGACGTACTGGCAGTCCTGGTAGTCGACGAAGTGCTGGGGGTTGTCCCAACCGGCGATCTGCCGCCCCTGCCCGTTCCACTCGTAGAAGCGGCGCGAGCCCCAGTTGTTGCCGATGAGGTGACCGGTGACCTCGTCGCGGACAATGCCGCCGATGTGGTCCTTCACCTCGAACTCCTTGTGGACATCGAGGGTCTTGAGATCGATGCGGTAGATGATGGAGCTGCTGTTGGGACGGTACTGGGCCACGGGCACCCACACCGAGCTCCCGTCGGAGTCGATGCCACCGGGGTGGTACATGTCCCCCTCGCCCAGGATGATGTCCCGCTGCAGGTGTCCCTCGCGGTCCATCACGAACACGTGGCCGATCCCGCGACCGGGAGTGCGGTCGTACCCACCCTGCGGGGTGGGGTACTTCTGCGTGGGCTCGATGATCTGGACCGCGGACAGGAAGATGTGGCCTCCCGCCTGAACCATCCCCTCGGTGTGGTATGTCGGGAAGTCGATCTTCAGCTTGCCGGTGAGCTGCCAGTTGGTGTTGCGATCGACCGCGTCGAAGGCACGTACCAGGGCGCTGTCCTGCGCACCCGCAGCCGCGACTGCGCGCGTCGCGGGCGAGGTGGTGTTGTGGGTCGCGTTGGCCGCGACTGCCACGCCCCCGGCGGCGAGCAATGCGGACAGCGCTGCAGTGGCAGTAATACGGCCCATCATCGTGTTCTTCATGTCCACCCTTGATGTTTTGTGTGCCCCTGAGAACGCAGTGACCATATGGGGACCAAGTGAACCCGCAAAACAGGTGCGGATAACGGGTGGCGAAATGACGGGCCGCCTGACGCGCGCCACCGGGGGTCCAGGCGGTCCCGCGAAATCGAAGCCGTGCGACCACTGCATCACCGGCCTGTTCTCACGCAGCGGCACTCACCGCCGCCGATTGACCGAGGCGGTCGTGGCACGGCTGGGCGTGCGGGTGAACTACGGACGAATTCTGGCTTTTCCTCTGGTCAGGAGTCGGTCAGGAACGCGGCTGCGGCCCTGCGGCCTGCCTAGGATCATCTGCGCCGCCTCATTCGTACGACTCCCAGGAGGCCCGGCGTGCCCGAAGCCGCAGTCGGCACCGAATCCGGTCCCATACTGCCCCCGCCCTCGCCCGGTCCCGCCCGGCGGCGCACCGCGCTGCTCGCAGCCGGCGCCCTGGCCGCCGCGGCAGCGGTGACAGCGGGGGTGCTGGCCGCCGGTGACTCCGGCGGGGGCCGACCTCAGGCGAGTACGGCCGACGGCCTGCGGCACACCACCGTCGAGGTCACGCCCGCCGGCTGCGGCCGCGGCTGGACCCGCCCCGAACCCGGCCGCCAGGTCTTCGACCTGCGCAACACCTCCAGCACACCGGCCGAGGTGTACTTGACCAGTCCGAAGACGGGCGCGGTCTACGGTGAGGTCGAAGGACTCGCCCCGGGCACCGTCCGCCCGCTCCGGGTGAGCCTCGGCAACGGCACGTACGCCTTCAAGTGCCTGCCCGACGACGCGGACGCCGTCACCGGCCCCACCGTCCGGATCACCGGCGGGACCATGCACAGCGGCCCGGCCGCCGTCCCGGTGACCGAGCAGGACCTCATCCCTCCCACGCTCGCCTACCAGAAGTGGATCCAGGCCGGCACCGTCGAACTGGTCAAGAAGACCGACGTACTGCGTGACGCCGTCGACCGCGGCGACCTCGCAGCCGCCCGCGCCGCCTGGCTGCCCGCACACCTGGTGTACGAGCGGATGGGCGCCGCCTACGGCACCTTCGGCGACGCCGACAAGGTGATCAACGGCACCATTGCCGGGCTGTCCAGCGGCGTGCACGATGCGGACTTTGCCGGTTTCCACCGGGTCGAGTACGGGCTGTGGCACGGCGAGTCGGCGAGCAGTCTGCGTGGCCCGGCCGACCGGCTCGCCAAGGCCGTACACACGCTGCGCGACAGCTGGCCCACCCAGCGGATGGATCCGGCCGACGTCGGTCTGCGGGCGCACGAAATCCTGGAGAACACCGTGCAGTTCGAGCTGACCGGCCGTACCGACTACGGCAGCGGCACCAACCTGGCCACCGCCCGCGCCAACCTCGACGGCACCCGGGTGCTGCTCGGGTATCTGCGTCCGCTGCTGAAAACCCGCGAGACGGAGCTTGCCGACCTCGGCTCGTGGCTGGACCGCACACAGCACACCCTCGACCGTTTCGACCACGACGGCCGCTGGACGCCACCGGATCAACTGCCCCGCGCCCAGCGGGAGAAGGTCGACGCCGACCTGGGCGATCTGGTCGAGCGGCTCGCCGACGTGGCCGCCCTCACGGACGTACGGAGGACGGCGTGAAGCGCGTGAACGAGGTCGGGCGCCGGGGCTTCCTGGCGAGCGCCGCGGCCGTGGCCGGCGCGGGACTCGTGGCCGCCCACCGCGGTGCCGCCTCCGCTGCACCGACCCGCGAGGACGCGCGCGTGCGCTTCCAGGGCCGCCACCAGGCCGGCATCACCACTACGGCGCAGCGCGCCACGGCGTTCGTGTCCTTCGACGCCACCGCCGAGAACCGCAGCGAACTCGCCGACCTGCTGCGCACGCTCACCGACCGGGCCCGCTTCCTCACCGACGGCGGCAGCCCGGACGAGCTGGGCATCACCGCCCCGCCCACCGACTCCGGCACCCTCGGCCCCACCGTCCCCGCCGACGCGCTGACCGTCACGGTCGGCGTCGGCGCCTCCCTCTTCGACGACCGCTACGGCCTCGCCAGCCGCAGACCCCGTCGGCTCACCGCCATGCCGTCCTTCCCCGACGACGACCTCGACGCCGCCTGGTGCCACGGCGACGTGAGCGTGCAGTTCTGCGCCGACAGCCCGGACACCGTGCTGCACGCTCTGCGGGATGTCACCCGGCACACCCGCGGCGGCATGCAGGTGCGCTGGCGGATGGACGGCTTCGTCAGCCCGCCCCGCCCCTCCGGCACCCCGCGCAACCACATGGGCTTCAAGGACGGCATCGCCAACCCCGACGTCCGCGACACCCGAGCGATGGACCGTCTGGTGTGGGTGGGCAAGGGCGGTGGCGAGCCCGACTGGGCGACCGGCGGCAGCTACCAGGTCGTACGCCTCATCCGGATGCTGGTGGAGTTCTGGGACCGGGTCTCCATCACCGAGCAGGAACGGATGTTCGGCCGCGCCCGCGACACCGGCGCACCCCTGGACGGACGCCACGAGACCGACACCCCCAACTACCCTCAGGACCCCAAGGGCGACGTCATCCCGCTGGACAGCCACATCCGCCTCGCCAACCCGCGCACCACCGCCACCGACGAGCAACGCATCCTGCGCCGCGGCTACAACTACGACCGGGGCATGGACAGCAACGGCAACCTCGACATGGGCCTGCTGTTCTGCAGCTACCAGCAGGACGTGGCACGGCAGTTCGAGACCGTGCAGAAACGGCTGGCCGGCGAACCGCTGGTCGACTACATCACCCCGTTCGGCGGCGGCTACTTCTTCGCCCTGCCCGGCGTAGGGGAGACATCCGACTGGCTGGGACGCGGCCTGCTGACCTGATCCCGCCCGCCGAAACCGGTCAAGAGCAGGCCAAAAGACCATGAGAATCTCCTGACCGAACATTCGCTCGCCCGTCATTGCCGCTCCCCCGCCCCGCCGACACCATGGCCCAGGATCCAGCCGTAGATGCCATGACCACCGATGTCGTGGCAGCGGAACTCAGTGCTCCCGGAAGGCATGACAGCATGATCGGCACAGAAAGTACCCCAGGCGCGCGGCGCCGGTTGACCCGCGTGGGCGCCCTGCTCGGCGCCGCCGCCCTAGCAACGGCGATCGGCGCCGTCCCCGCGGTGGCGTCCTCCGCGCACCGCAGCACCGACACCGCGACGCCGATCAAGCACGTGGTGGTGATCTACGACGAGAACGTCTCGTTCGACCACTACTTCGCCACCTACCCCCAGGCCTCCAACACCGACGGCACCACTTTCAAGGCCGCCAAGGACACCCCGAAGGCCGACAACCTGCTCAACGCCGGGCTGCTGGCGAAGAACCCGAACCTGTACGCGCCCAAGCGGCTGGCCAGTTCGCAGGCCATGACCTGCGACCAGAACCACTCCTACGGCGCCGAGCAGTACGCGGCGAACGGCGGCAAGGCCGACAAATACGTCGAGAACACCGAAGTCAACAAGTGCAGCGGGCTCTTCGGCGAGCCCGGCCTGGTGATGGACTACTACGACGGCAACACCGTCACCGGCCTGTGGAACTACGCCCAGCAGTACGCGCTCAACGACAGGTCGTACAGCTCGGTCTTCGGCCCCTCCACGCCCGGCGCGCTCAACCTCATCTCCGGCCAGACCCACGGCGTCATCTCCGTCGACCCGGCCTCCGGCACCGAGAACCCGAAGCAGACGACGACCCCGGACTCGTCCACCGTGCTCTCCCCCGACGCCAAAGGCGTGGGCACGGTGATCAACGACCCGGACCCGGCCTACGACGACTGCTCGGACAAGGACCACACCAGCACCAGCGCGCTCGCGGCCATGCACGGCAAGAACATCGGTGACCTGCTCAACGCCAAGGACGTGAGCTGGGGCTGGTTCCAGGGCGGCTTCCGCCCCAGCACCGCCTGGACGGGCAAGAGCGGCGACTACGCCAAATGCGGCGGCACCACCCACACCAACGTCGGCGGCGCGGCGGTGGAGGACTACAGCCCGCACCACTCGCCGTTCGAGTACTACAAGTCGACGTCCAACCCGCACCACCTGGCCCCGAAGAGCATCAGCGAGATCGGCCACAACGGGCAGGCCAACCACAACTACGACCTCACCGACTTCGACGCCGCCCTCAAGACCGGAAACCTCCCGGCCGTGAGCTTCCTGAAGGCCGCCGAGTACCAGGACGGCCACGCCGGCTACTCCGACCCGACCGACGAGCAGCACTTCCTGGTCAAGGAGATCAACGCGCTGCAGCAGTCCCCGCAGTGGAAGTCCACCGCGGTCGTGGTCGCCTACGACGACTCCGACGGCTGGTACGACCACGCCACCTCGAAGGTGCTGAACGGCTCCACGGACTCCACCCTCGGCTCCAACGGCAAGGCCCTCGACAGCGCCGCCTGCCAGTCCGGCCCGGCCGCCGCGGGCGGCTACGCGGACCGCTGCGGCCCCGGCACCCGGCAGCCGCTGCTGGTCATCTCCCCCTACAGCAAGGTCAACAAGGTCGACCACACCGCCACCGAGCAGGCGTCCATCACCCAGTTCATCGAGAACAACTGGCACACCGGCCGCATCGGCGACGCCTCCTTCGACCAGCGCTCCGGCACGCTGACCAACATGTTCGACTTCCGGCACCCCAACAACAAGCAGGTACTGCTGAATTCGGACGGCTCGGTCGAGTCGGTCAAGAAGATCCCGCATTACGCCCGCACGGCCACGTCCGCGTCCGACCTGGCCGCGTACACCCAGGACCTCGCCGCGCAGAACGTCGCCTACACCGGTTCCAGCTCCACGAGCCTGCCGATCGCCATCGCCGTCGGCATCCTCACCGCCGGCGCGGCAACCACCGCGTTCGCCCTGCACCGACGCAGGACGCGCACGGCAGCATGAGCGCGGCCGGGTAGCGCCCGGCTGATTCCCGACAATCGCTCACCCTGATGGCAGCGCCCTGGCACGAGGATGTTCGTCAGGTCGGGTTGGCGCTGTGGTGGCGTGCACGGCCGGCGGAGCAGGACATCGACCGTGCACGCCGCCCGCGTTTCGAACGCTCCCGCCGCGCTCCGCTCAGAGCACAGGATCCTGCGCCTGAACGCCGTTGAGATATGCCAACTTCTGTCTGTGCTCTGGAGGGTGGCGCTACCCTGGGTGGGGGACGGTATACAGGGTGACATGATGACAGGCGCGACGCGTGCTCTCTTAATCGAGGTCGGCTCCTACTCTCAGCCCGCTCTGGTCTGCCGCCCGGGGCTGAACGCAATGTCAGCGCGTTACAGGAGGCCCTGACCGACCCGCTGATCGGCGGGCTCTCGCCGGATCTGTGCCGCACCGTCCGGCCCGCAGCAGACAGCAGCGTGCTGCGCCACATGATGGAACCGTCCGCAGGTGACGATGGTCTGATCGTCTACTGGACGGGGCATGCCACCCTCGCTGCCGACGGCTCACTCTACTTAGCTCTTCCCAGCTCACGCTCCGGAGACCTGCACACATGGGTGCCGGCACGTCAGGTGACCCACGCGATGACAGCCGGCCGCGGCGGTGCGGCAGACCGGCTGTTGATCGTGGACGCCTGCTTTTCCTCCTCCACGGAAATCGTCTCGGGACACTACGACGGACTGATCCGGCGCGCGGTCGAGCGGCTGTCGCGCAACGGAGTAGCCGTGCTGTCGTCCATGGGCACCACTCCGCCCGGATTTGCGGCCAACAGCCACGGCCTTTAGGTCTTCACGCGCCAGCTGATTGCGCAGCTGCAGGCCGGAGCTGACGCTCCACCCGACGAGCTGAGCCTGGAGACACTGCACCCCCGGTGCTGCTGATCACCTCCGAACACGACCCCGTCACACTCGTCGAGGCCCGGCAGCTCGGCAGCAGCTGCCCGGCTCGCGCCTGGTCACGCTCCACGACGACTACTCGCACGGCGTCTTCGCCAGCCGGGGCAACGCGTGCGTGGACAGCGCAGCCGCCGCGTATCTGGTCGACGGGAACGCCCCGGTGACGGATGTGCACTGCGTCGGGCCTGGCCTGCATTAGAAATGGAATCCATTTTCATGTAGCGTCTGCGTCGCGCCGCCCAGAGAGGACCTGAACCACCATGGCTGTACCCAAGCGGAAGATGTCCCGCAGCAACACCCGTCACCGCCGCGCTCAGTGGAAGGCGATCACGCCGCAGCTCGTGCCGATCACGGTCGACGGCGTCGCCCATCTGGCGCCGCAGCGGCTGGCCAAAGCGTACGAGCGCGGTCTGCTGCGCCCCGAAGGCTGACGGGCATGGCCGAACGACTGCCCGTCACCGTCCTGTCCGGCTTCCTCGGAGCGGGCAAGACCGCTCTGCTCAACCATGTTCTGAGCAACCGCGAGGGCCTGCGCGTCGCGGTCATCGTCAATGACATGAGCGAGATCAACATCGACGCCGCACTGGTGCGCGGCGGCGAGGCCGCCCTGTCGCGGACCGAGGAACGCCTGGTCGAGATGACCAACGGGTGCATCTGCTGCACCCTGCGCGACGACCTGCTCGAGGAGGTCGACCGTCTCGCCCGCGAGGGCCGCTTCGACTACCTCCTCATCGAGTCCAGCGGGATCTCCGAACCGATGCCCGTCGCAGCGACCTTCGCCTTCCCCCGCGATGACGGCGCCACGCTCGGCGATCTGGCCCGGCTGGACACCATGGTCACGGTCGTCGACGCCGCGAACTTCCTGCCGGAACTGGAGGGCGGCGACGGACTCGAAGAACGCGGACTTGACCAATACCAGGACGACGAGCGCACCGTCAGCGATCTGCTGATGGACCAGATCGAGTTCGCCGACGTCATCGTCGTCAACAAGCTTGACCTCGTTGATGCGACGAGCGGCGAACGGCTGCGCGCAGCCCTCACTCGTCTCAACCCGGCGGCCCGGATCGTGGCCGCCACCCGCGGGCGCGTGGAACTCGGCGATGTTCTCGGTACCGGGCTGTTCGACCTGGAGCGTGCACAGCAGGCCCCCGGCTGGGTCATGGAACTCAACGGCGATCACGTGCCGGAGACCGAGGAGTACGGCATCTCCAGCACGGTCTTCCGCTCCGAGGCGCCGTTCCACCCGGGCCGCCTGTGGACGTTCGTCACGGAGGGACTCGACAGCGGCCGCTTCGGACAGATCCTGCGCTCCAAGGGGTTCTTCTGGCTCGCCGGCCGCCCCAACGTGACCGGCCTGTGGTCACAGGCCGGCTCCGTCGCCCGCTTCGAACCCTCCGGTGCCAGGGACACGGACAGCGCACAGGGCCAGGAACTGGTCTTCATCGGCACCAGCCTGCGCACCGAGGCGCTTCAGGCCGCCGTGGCCGACTGCCTCATGAACGATGGCGAAAGCTTCCCGGCCGTCGATCCGTTCCCCGCGTGGGACACCTACGGCGTCGACGACGCCTGCGAGCACGAGCACCCCGAACTCGTACCGCAGATATGAGGACTCCGGGTTGGGCAGTGGTCGCAGCCACGGCACTGCCCAACCCGGTATGCCCGTCATCGCCGGACTCACGGCACACGAGGGCGGTGAACTGCCATGCCGACTCGACCATGTGTCCGACGATGGCAAGCATCAACCAACCTCCGGGATGAGCGGATCCCCCGGTTATCGTGATGCCTCACGCGCACAACCGGAGCAGACGTGAACGAGGCGGATGGATTGGTGAAAGACCTGCGGGTCAACACCAGCAGACAGCCCGGGACAGGCACCAGCCCGGATCGCCCCGCGCCGACGTCCATCCTTGCCGCAGGCGCTGCCTCGGCACTGGTCATCGGCGGGCTCGCCTGGGTCGCGGGAGCGGCGGATTGACTGTCTCACCCCGGCTTCCGTGCGTGGCAGACCGTCTGTGTGGCCATCACCGTTCAGGCCCTTCCGTTCCTCATCCTGGGCACACTGATCTCCGGAGCGGTCAACGCCTTCGTACGGGCGCATGCGTTCAGTAAGGCGCTCCCACGCAACCCCGTCCTCGCGGTGCCGGTGGCGAGCGCGGCCGGGATCGTTCTGCCGGGCTGTGAGTGCGCCTCGGTGCCCGCGGCCGGGAGCCTGATCCGGCAGGGGGTGACACCGGCTGCCGCTTTCGCGTTCCTCCTGTCCGCTCCGGCCGTGAACCCGATCGTGCTAACCGCGATCGCCGTTGCCTTCCCGGGCAAGCCGGAGATGGTGGCTGCCCGGCTCATCGCCTCACTTGTCGTCTCCGCCGCGATGGGCTGGCTGTGGCTGAGGCTCGGGCGTTCGGAGTGGTTGCGGATGCCCACCCGGCTCCTTGTGTCCTGCTGTGCGGCCGACTCGCAGTCGTTGACCGTAACGATGCACGGTGTGAAAGCATCACGTGCCGACACCTGGGTGAAAGTTACGGGTACCTGGCACCCACGCGGCGCCCTGGGCACCACCTCCGCAGCCCTGGCACTGGACATCGCAACCATCCAGAGAATCCCTGAGCCGCCCATCCCGTACATCGACGGGGCCCCACCCGTCGACTGAAAGCTCGATACCGCAAGGCGACGGCCTTCCGTGCGGTGGACGACCCGTCGGCCTGCTCGCCAGCGCCGGGGGATCCATGAACCCCCGTCCTCGCTGCTCCACAACACCAGCAGCATCGCTGTCGTCGGCAACTCGGCCCGGCTGGTCAACCACACCCCGCATCTGCCCCGCACGACCGACGAAGGGCTGAGGGGGGCTCCTCTGGAAGACCGTCGGGTGCGTTGACGCCCGCCCACACGGACAAGCGACCTGCGGCGGCCACCTGCCGCGAGATCTGAACCGTGGCCGGACACGCCCTCATCCACGTGCGAGCCGACGGGCTGCCGGCCGTGACTCCGCCGAGTCACGGCCGGCAGTTCATCCGCCGCGAGGGCGGGAGGTCACCAGGACGACTTGGTGACTCCGGGGAGGAATCCGGCGTGGGCCTGCTCGCGCATACGGACGCGGGACAGCCCGAACTGCCGCAGGTGTCCCCGGGGCCGCCCGTCCACGCTGTCCCGGTTTCGTACCCGGGTCGCGCTGGCATCGCGTGGCTGCCGCCGAAGCTCCGCCAGAGCAGCAGCCCGCTCCGACTCCGGGGTGCCCGGGCAGCGGATGATCTCCTTCAGTTCGGCCCGCCGGGCCGCGTACCGCTCGACGATTGCCTTGCGCTTCTCGTTCTTCGCGATCTTGCTCTGCTTGGCCATCAGACCTTCACCCCGCGGGCGCGGATACGAGCCACGGCCGCCTCGATACCGATGCTGTCGATCGTCTTGATCGCCTTGGCGCTGAGCGTCAGGCGTACATGCCTGCCCTCGCTCGGCAGCCAGTACCGCTTGCGCTGGATGTTGGGGTCGAAGCGCCGGGACGTACGCCGGTGCGAGTGGGAGATGTTGTTGCCGAAGCCCGGCTGGGCGTCGGTCAGTTGGCAGTGGGCGGACAAGGTGTTACCTGCCTCTCTTCAGACGGCTTCCTTTTGAACATGGAAACCATTGTCATATACTAGCCCCCATGGCCCGCAACGAAGTACGCCCGATCATCAAGCTCCGCTCCACCGCAGGGACCGGCTACACCTACGTCACCCGCAAGAACCGGCGGAACGATCCGGACCGCATGGTCCTGCGCAAGTTCGACCCGATCGCCCGCAAGCACGTCGACTTCCGCGAAGAACGCTGACCCCACCACCCCCGCACTGAAGGACCACACCATGAAGCCCGGAATCCACCCCCCGTACCGCCCCGTCGTCTTCCGCGACAAGGCCGCCAACTCCGCCTTCCTCACCCGCTCCACCGCCACCAGCGACAAGACCATCGAGTGGGAGGACGGCAACGCCTACCCCGTCATCGACGTCGAGATCTCGAACGCGAGCCACCCCTTCTACACCGGCACCGCCCGCGTCCTGGACACCGCCGGCCGCGTCGAGCGATTCGAGCGCCGTTACGGCCGGCGCGAGGCGAAGTGATGCAGAGCAAGCCCCGACTGCCCGTCGTGATCGTCGGCGGGCTCCACTCCGACGCCCGCAAGGAAGTCGTCGACCGCCTCCTGGGCACCGTCCCCGGCAGCGTCGCCCTCCACCACGACCTGGCCACAGCGGCCGAAGGCACCCTGCGGCGCCTGGTGCGCGACTCCTCGGGCCAGCTGTCGCACGGCGATGCCCCGCTCGTCAACGACTGCGCCTGCTGCGCGCTGCGCGAAGACCTGGTCCCCGAGTTGGAGCGCCTGGCCGCCGACGGTCTGACCCGGCTCGCGATCGTCGAACTGTGGGACTCCGTCGAACCCAAGGCGATGGCAGAGGTCGTCGTCGCGCACGGCGGAGACGCCCTCGATCTCACCAATGTGATGACCGCCGTCGACCCCGCGCTCGTGCTGCCCTACCTCGCCAACGGCGACGACCTGGCCGAGGCCGGTCTCGCCGCTGCCGCCACCGACCAGCGCACGGTCGGCGACACCTGGGCCCGGCAGTTGGAGTACGCGCCCGTGCTCGCTCTCGTCGACAGCGAAGACGCCGACGACGAGGACCGCGCACTCCTTGCCCAGCTCCACCCGACCGCCCGCCGGGTGCCCGCCGGATCAGGTGAACTCGCCCAACTGGCCTTCGCCGGTTTCGACGTGGAAGCGGCGGCCGCCGCCCAGCACCCGGCCTGCGCCCTGCTCCCCCAGGAGGCGGACGAAGCGGGAGTCGCCACCCTGGTCTGGCACCGCCGCCGCCCCTTCCACCCCGAACGCCTCTACCAGGCACTGGAAGACCTCTGCTGCAGTGCCGCCCGCAGCCGCGGCCGGTTCTGGCTCGCCGACCGCCCCGACACCCTGCTCGCCTGGGACGCCGCAGGCGGCGCGCTGTGCGTGGAGAACGCCGGGCCCTGGCTGGCCTCCCTGCCGGACGCTGCATGGGACATGGTGCCCCCCATCCGCCGAGCCGCCGCCGCACTGGACTGGCACCCCGAGCACGGCGACTGCTGCCAGCACCTCGTCTTCACCTCACCCGGCCTTGACCGCGACGGCCTGGCGCAGCTTCTCGAGTCCTGCCTGCTCACCGACGACGAGTACGCCGCCGGCCCCGAGGCGTGGAAGCACCTGCCGGCCGCGTTCGACTCCCTCCTCGATCCCGTCCCATAACCCCGGCACCACACACCCGTCCGAAGTCAGCACCGAAACAGGAGCACACCCATGGCCCGCCGCAACGACCCCCGCAAGCCGCAAAAGCCCCGCCCCAACCCCCTGGACACGGCCAGGATCACGTACATCGACTACAAGGACACCGACCTGCTGAGGAGGTTCATCTCCGACCGCGGCAAGATCCGCAGCCGCCGCGTCACCCACGTCACCGCCCAGCAGCAGCGGCAGATCGCCGCAGCAATCAAGAACGCCCGGGAGATGGCGCTCCTGCCATACGCTGCCCGCGCCAGCGCGCAGTAAGTCGGCGATGCTGCGCGACAGGGTGGTCTTGCCAGAGCCTGAAGGGCCGAGGACGGCGGCCAGGAGCTGCAGGGGACGGTGAGACCCTGCGACGCGAACCGCGACGAGGCCGGTGGAGCTGCGCTCTGGGGACATCACCAGCGGTGTCTGCGAATAGGACGGCCGCAGTGCCCACCGGCCGCGCGACGGTCTTGGGGGCTACGAGAGGGTCGGTTTGCCCTGAATGGGCAGCCTGAAGGCGTAGGCGGCACCCCTCTACGGACGAAGCCCGGGGCGCGCATATCGCGCTCGCCGATATCGCCACAACCCGGACAGTAGACGAGCGCTTTACTGATCGACAACCCGCGGAGCAGCGGCCTCCAGACCTGCCTGACCGGCAGCTAATCGCATATGACGACCCATCAGACCGAGCGTCACGAGCGTCGTTTCAGCGTCAAGATATCGCCTGTAACGCACACACCGCACATAATGCGCACCCACAAAACCGCAGGTCAGGCACCCTTCTCCGCAGGCTCCAGAATCGCCACGCACTCCACGTGATGCGTCATCGGGAACAGATCGAACGCCCGCAGCGTCCGCACCTTGTAGCCGCCCTCCCGGAAGTACGCCAGGTCGCGTGCGAGTGCCGCCGGGTCGCAGGCGACGTAGGCGATGCGGCGGGCGCCGAGGCCCACGAGGTGCTTCACCGTCTGCTTGCCCGCGCCCGCGCGCGGCGGGTCGAGGACGATCAGGTCGCACTCGGTGATGCCGGTGCGGGGCAGGATCTGTTCGACCTTGCCGTGCTCGATGCGGACCCGGTCGAGGTCCTGGAGGTTGTGGCGGGCGTCCTCCACAGCGCGCTTGCCGGACTCGATGCCGAGCACCGCGCCCTTCTCGCCGATGCGCTGGCCGAGGGCGCCGGCGAACAGGCCGACACCGCAGTACAGGTCGAGGGCGGTGTCGCCCTTGCGGGGCAGCAGGCCCTGCATGACAGCGCGGACCAGGGTGTTGGCGGCCTGCGGGTGGACCTGCCAGAAGCCGCCGGAGCCGACGCGGTACGTGCGGTCGTCGGCACGTTCGCGGACGAAGCCTCGGCCGTGGACCCGGTGGATGCCGCCATCGCGTTCGTCGACGCGCAGGACCGAGACCGGCTTGTCGAGCTCGACGAGGGGCAGCCGGGCGCCGGGCTTCGGGGTGAGGATCACCTGGCGGTCGTGGGAGCCGGTGGCGGTGATGGCTTCCACCGAGGCCATGCCCGTCCAGTCGCGCTTCTCGATGCCGAGTTCGGAGACTCCGGGCGTCGCGATCATGCAGTGCTCGATCGGCTCGACGTCGTGCGAGCGGTGCTTGCGCAGTCCGGCCCGGCCGTTCTCGTCGATGGCGTACTGGACGCGGGTGCGCCACGCGGGCACCTCGCCCTTGGGAAGCTTGTCGCCCTCGGCCGGCATGACGGTGCCGTCCCAGCCCGCCTCCTCGGGGGTGAGACCCGCGAGGCGCTGAAGCTGTTCGGCGATGACCTCGCCCTTGAGCCGCCGCTGGGCGCCCGGCTTGGCGTGCTGCCAGTCGCAGCCGCCGCACTTGCCGGGGCCGGCGTACGGGCAGGGGGCGTCGACGCGGTCCTTGGACGGTTCGATGATCGTGACGGCGTCGGCCCGCAGGAAGCGGGAGTCCTTCTCGCCGTCGGTGACCCGTGCGACGACCTTCTCGCCGGGGAGGGTATGCCGTACGAAGAGGACCCGACCCTCCGAGGTACGGGCGATGCAGTGGCCGCCGTGCGCGACGGGGCCCACCTCGACCTCGTACTCCGTGCCGATCAGGGAGTCCCCGGTCTGCGAGTCCTCGGCCGGCGACGAGGTGGATTCGTTCTGCATGAGGGGGTGGCTCCAGAGATCAAAGGAAAACGGCCGGACAACAACCCACGAGTCTACGTGGGTGGCGTCCGACCGCTTACCACACGGCGGGCACGGAGCGTCAACTCTTGTTGCTGGGCTCCTTGGCCCTTCGTTCCACAGGACCCCGGCGCACCGAACCCGGAGCGTTCCAGTCCGCGCGCTTCCTGGCGCGCTTCTTCGCGGCCTCGGAAGACTCCAGCTGGTACGGGACGGACGTCACCATGACACCGGGCGTGAACAGCAGCCGCCCCTTGAGGCGCAGGGCGCTCTGGTTGTGCAGCAGATGCTCGTACCAGTGGCCGACCACGTACTCCGGGATGTAGACGCTGATCACATCGCGCGGGCTCTCCCGGCGCAGGCTCTTCACGTAGTCGATGACCGGGCGGGTCACCTCGCGGTACGGGGAGTCGAGGATCTTCAGCGGGATGTTGATGCCGCGCCGCTCCCAGTCATCCTTGAGCGCCTTCGTCTCGGCCGGGTCGACGCTGATGGAGAGCGCCTCCAGCTGGTCGGAGCGGATCAGCTTGGCGTACGCGAGCGCGCGCAGCGTGGGCCGGTGCAGCTTGGAGACCAGGACGATGGAGTGGACCCGGGAGGGCTTCATGCTGTCGTCGGACGGGGCCTCGTCGGCGGAGATCTCCTCGGCGACGCGGTCGTAGTGCCTGCGGATCGCGGTCATCGTCCCGTAGAAGATCACCATGCCGAGCAGCGCCACCCAGGCGCCGTGGGTGAACTTCGTGGCGAGGACGACGACGAGCACCAGGCCGGTGAAGAAGGCGCCGAAGGTGTTGATCGCCCGGGAGCGGATCATGTGGCGGCGCTTGGCCGGGTCCTTCTCGGTGCGCAGATGGCGGTTCCAGTGCCGCACCATGCCGGTCTGGCTGAGGGTGAAGGAGACGAACACACCGACGATGTAGAGCTGGATCAACCGGGTGGAGTCGGCTCCGTAGACCCAGGTGAGCAGGATGGCCGCGCCGGCCAGCAGCACGATGCCGTTGGAGAAGGCGAGCCGGTCGCCGCGGGTGTGGAGCTGGCGCGGCAGGTAGCGGTCCTGGGCGAGGATCGAGCCGAGGAGCGGGAAGCCGTTGTACGCGGTGTTGGCGGCCAGGAAGAGCACGAGCGCGGTGGCTCCGGCGAGGATGATGAAGAAGAACGATCCGTCGCCGAAGACGGCGGCCGCCACCTGGGAGATCACCGGGTCCTGGACGAAACTCGAACCGACGGCGACGCCGTTGTGGATCAGGTCCGTCGCCGGGTTCTCCGCCATCTTCACATCGGTGGCCATGGCCAGGGCGATGATGCCGCAGAACATGGTGACGGCCAGCAGGCCCATCATCGCGAGGGTGGTCGCGGCGTTCTTGCTCTTCGGCTTGCGGAAGGCGGGGACGCCGTTGCTGATCGCCTCGACGCCGGTCAGCGCCGCACAGCCGGAGGAGAACGCCCGCAGCAGCAGGAAGACGAGGGCGAAGCCGGCCAGGCCCTGGTGCTCGGGCCTGATCTCGTAGTCCGAGGTCGGGGCGTGCATGGTCTCGCCGAGGACCAGACCGCGGAACGCACCCCAGGCGATCATGACGAAGACGCCCGCCACGAAGAGGTAGGTGGGAATGGCGAAGAGCTTGCCGGACTCCTTGACGCCCCGCAGGTTCATCAGCGTCAGCAGCACGATGGCCCCGATGGCGCAGAGCGTCTTGTGCTCGACGACGAACGGGATCGCGGAGCCGAGGTTCTCCACACCGGAGGCGATCGACACCGCGACGGTCAGGACGTAGTCGACCAGCAGGGCGCTGGCGAC
The DNA here is from genome assembly GCF_040655115.1 of Streptomyces atratus. Lineage (GTDB taxonomy): Bacteria > Actinomycetota > Actinomycetes > Streptomycetales > Streptomycetaceae > Streptomyces > Streptomyces atratus_D. Next base: position 17,034 of record NZ_JBFAJH010000022.1, read on the forward strand.
GGTCAGACCTGCCTTGGGGCCGAGGTTGGTGGTGGCGACCTCGTAGTCGCCGCCACCGCTCGGGTAGGCGTGCACGTTCTGCCGGTACGAGGCGACGACCGTGAACATCAGGACCACGACAGCGGCCGCGATCCATGGGCTGAAGCGGTACGCCGACACGCCCGCGATGGACAGCACCAGGAGAACTTCTCCCGGTGCGTACGCCACCGAGGACAGCGGGTCGGATGCGAAGACAGGGAGGGCGATGCGCTTGGGGAGGAGTGTTTCCCCCAGCTTGTCGCTGCGCAGCGCCCGGCCGATCAGGATCCGTTTGGGCACGTCGGTCAGTTTGGACACGCAGAGGATCGTAAGCGCTCCGTAAGAAGGCCGCCCACGCACCACCCCCGTGGCCCCGCAATCTCCTGCACATAGCCGAGAACGCCACGAAATCCTTAACGGAATCCTTGCACTCGCGGCCTACGAGAACAACGCACTGTAACCGTTCAGTGCCGGTTGGCCACCGAGATGGGCGTAGAGGACGGTGGCGTTCCGGTCGATCTCGCCGCGCGCCACGAGGTCGACGGTGGCAGCCATCGACTTCCCCTCGTAGACGGGGTCGGTGATCATGCCCTCGGTGCGGGCGGCCAGCCGCATGGCGTCGAGGGTGGTGTCGTCGGGTATGCCGTACGTCCCCGCGTGGTACCGCTCGTCCAGTTCGATGTCGTCGACGGTGAGTTCCCGCCGTACGCCGATGAGCTGCGCGGTGTCGGCGGCGATCCTGGCGATCTGGTCACGGGTACGGGCGGGCTCGGCGGAGGCGTCGACGCCCAGGACGCGGCGGGGGCGGCCTCCCGCCTCCTCGATGGCGGCGAAGCCCGCGACCATGCCGGCCTGGGTGGATCCGGTCACCGAGCAGACGACGACCGTGTCGAAGAAGACGCCGAGCTCGCGTTCCTGCTCGGCCACCTCGTACGCCCAGCCCGCGAAGCCGAGTCCGCCGAGCGGATGGTCGGAGGCACCGGCCGGGATGGCGTACGGACGCCCCCCGCCCTCCTCGACCTGGCGCAGCGCCTGCTCCCAGCTGTCCTTGACGCCGATGCCGAACCCGGCGCGCACCAGGCGGACATCGGCGCCCGCGAGGCGGCTGATCAGGATATTGCCGACCTTGTCGTAGACGGCGTCGGGCCACTCCACCCAGCTCTCCTGGATGAGTACGCACTTCAGGCCCGCGCGCGCCGCGACCGCCGCCACCTGACGGGTGTGGTTGGACTGCACGCCGCCGATCGAGACGAGTGTGTCGCAGCCCTTCGCCAAGGCGTCGGCGACGAGGTATTCGAGCTTGCGGGTCTTGTTGCCGCCGTATGCGATGCCGGAGTTGCAGTCCTCACGTTTGGCCCAGACCGCCGCGCCGCCGAGGTGGGCAGTGAGGCGGTCGAGGCGGTGCACGGGCGAGGGGCCGAAGAGGAGCGGATAGCGGGCGTACGAGGAGAGGGAGGCGGCGGAGGTGGTCATGGGGCTCCTGACGTCATGGGTGGCGGGTTCGGCGGGCTTCTGCGGTTCCTGCGGTTCCTGCGGTTCCTGCGGTTCCTGCGGTTCCTGCGGTCAGCCGGTCAGGTCGCGTCGGCCGAGGTCTCGTCGGCCGAGGTCGCGTCGGCTGGTTCGTCGTCGGCGCGTTCGTCAGCCAGTTCTTCGAGGGCGCGCCAGATCTCCGCGGTGATCCGGACGGCGGCTTCCGCATCGCGCTCCGCGCACGCCTCGATCAGCCGGTCGTGCAGTCCGGCCGAACCGTGCGCAGCACTCTCCGTGCCGAACTGCCGCCATTCCAGGCGCCGGATCAGCGGCGTGTAACGCTCGACGGTGGCGGCGACCGCGCGGTTGCCGCAGGCGGTGACGAGGACGTCGTGCAGCTCGTCGTCGGCGCGCAGCGCGCCCGCGACGTCACCGCCCCGGGTCGCGGCCCGGAAGCGGTCGTTCGCCGCGCGCATCGCGGTGATGTCCACGTCGGTGAGCAGGGGCACAGCGGTACGGGCGGCCAGTTCCTGCATGGCGCGCACGACGGCGGCAGCGTCGCGTACGTCGCGCGGAACGAGCTGCGTCACCCGCGTATAGCTCTGCGGCTTGCTCTCGACGAGGCCTTCGCCGGTGAGCCGGGACAGCGCGTCGCGGACCGGGGCGCGGGAGAGTCCGAGCCGTTCGGCGAGGTCCGCGTCGCGCACGGACGCGCCGGGCGGGATCTCGCCACGGACGATGGCGTCGCGGATGACCCCGTACGCGGTATCCCGCAGCAGAGTCCGTTGGACGGGCCGGAGAGTTTCCATGAAGTGACATGTTAGATGTCTTTGCCCGCGGGACTCAAGGGTGCGGACGCCGGGCCCGATGTCATGTGCTGTGCACAACGGCCGGTGCCCGGCGACGGGCGCCGCGCACCCGGCGTTCCGCTTTGCCACCCCTTTGCAGGCACCGCCACGGTGAAAGCACACTCGAATGGGGCGCCGCGTCCGTGGCCGCATAAGCTCATCCCGGGCAACGCCGAGAAACGTTGCCCCGTTGTTTGCCCGGCAAGCTGAGGAAAGAGTGTGAGCAGGGTGTTTTCGCAGGTCAGCCGGACGACCAGGACTGCGAGGTAGGCGCAAGGTGCACATCGTCATCATGGGCTGCGGGCGAGTAGGAGCCGCTCTCGCGCAGACCCTGGAGCAGCAGGGGCACACAGTCGCCGTGATCGACCAGGACCCCACGTCGTTCCGACGCCTCGGGTCCGGATTCGGCGGACGGCGGGTCACCGGCGTCGGTTTCGACCAGGACACCCTCCGTGAGGCGGGGATCGAGGAAGCCGGTGCGTTCGCCGCGGTGAGCAGCGGCGACAACTCGAACATCATCGCCGCCCGGGTGGCCCGCGAGATGTTCGGCATCGAGAACGTCGCGGCGCGGATCTACGACCCGCGGCGCGCCGAGGTCTACCAGCGCCTCGGCATCCCCACGGTCGCCACTGTGCGCTGGACCGCGGACCAGATGCTGCGGCGGCTGCTGCCGTCGGGTGCCGAGCCCCTGTGGCGCGACCCGAGCGGTGGTGTTCAGCTCGCCGAGGTGCACACCACGCCGTCGTGGATCGGGCACAAGATCAGCACGCTGCAGGAGGAGACGGGCGTCCGCGTGGCGTTCCTCACCCGACTGGGCGAAGCCATACTGCCTTCGTCGCAGACGGTGCTGCAGGAGGGCGATCTCGTCCACGTGATGATGCGTACGGACGAGATCGCGAAGGTCGAGGCGGCCTTCGCCGAGGGTCCTGAGGAGGGCGGTCACTGATGCGTGTAGCGATTGCCGGGGCCGGCGCGGTGGGCCGTTCCATCGCGGGCGAGCTGCTGGAGAACGGCCACGAGGTACTGCTCGTGGACAAGGCGCCGACCGCCATCTCGGTGGAGCGGGTGCCGATGGCCGAGTGGCTGCTCGCGGACGCCTGCGAGATCACCTCGCTGGACGAGGCGGCGCTCCAACGGTGCAATGTCGTGATCGCCGCGACCGGCGACGACAAGGTGAACCTGGTCGTCTCGCTGCTGGCCAAGACGGAGTACGGCGTGCCGCGGGTCGTCGCCCGGGTCAACAACCCGAAGAACGAGTGGCTGTTCAACGAGTCATGGGGCGTCGATGTCGCGGTCTCCACCCCGCGTCTGATGTCCGCGCTGGTCGAGGAGGCGGTGAGCGTCGGCGATCTGGTGCGGCTGCTGCGCTTCAGCCACGGCGACGCCAACCTGGTCGAACTGACGCTGCCCCCGGAGTCGGCGCTGGCCGGTACCCAGGTCGGCGATGTGGCGTGGCCGGAGGACACCTCGCTGGTCACCATCATCCGCGGTACGCGGGTGCTGACGCCGAGCTCCGAGGAGACGCTGGAGGCCGGTGACGAACTGCTGTTCGTGGCCGCCCAGGCGCGCGAGGAGCAGTTGGAGGACCTGCTCTCGGTCCGTCGCGAGATCAGCGGAGGCTGACGGCCGTCGTCCCGCGTCCCTGTACGCCGGAGGGGCCTGGAACCGTACGGAACGGTTCCAGGCCCCTTCGGCTGTCGTCGGCCGGGTCAGGCCTCGGGGTGACGGACGGCCGCGGCGGCTTCCGCCTTGCGGGCCTTCTCGGCCTCCTCCTCCGCCTCCATCTCGGCGAAGACGTCGATCGGCGGCGGCGCCTTCGCGAGGAAGACCCAGGTCAGATACACCGCGAGCAGGAAAGGCGGGATCTTCAGGGCGACCAGGACCCAGCCGAGCTGAGCGGTGTCGGCCCACCAGTAGAGCGGGAAGAGGATCGCGCACTTGGCGAGCAGGATCAGCCCCCAGGCCCAGCTGGCCTTGGCGTACGCCTTCTTGCGGCCGGGGTTCCTGGTGCGCCAGGAGAGGTTCTCCTTGAAGACCGGGCCCAGTATCAGGCCGATCAGCGGCACCCCTGCGAGGGTCGTGACGAGGTACGCGAGGGCCAGGCCCAGCGTGTAGAGCATCCCGGGCAGGTAGAAGTCCTTGGCGTTGCCCGTCATCATCGCGAACACCACGCCGAAGGCGACGCCGAAGACCCCGCTGAAGGCGTGCTTGACGGTGTCCCTGCGGATCAGCCGTACGACGACGAGGACCAGGGAGACGACCAGCGCCGCGATGGCCGAGACGTGCAGGTTCTTGTCGATGGTGAAGATCGTGACGAAGAGCAGCCCGGGAAGGACTGTCTCCACCATCCCCCGGATGCCGCCGAACGCCTCGAAGAGCGCTGCTTCGGTGACCGCCTTGGCGTCGGCCTCCTGCTGGGCGGTCGGGTTGGTGCGGTCCGTGTCGGACGTCGGCTTGTCGAGAGACGTCACCGGCTACTCCTTGCCGAGTGGTCGGAGTTCGTATGTGGGGTTGAACAGCACCCGGCGCCCGTGACTCATGGCGATGCGGCCCGAGGCGATGAGCTTGCGGCCCGGCTCGATGCCCGCGATGGAGCGCCGGCCCAGCCAGACCACGTCGAGCGGAGCGGTGCCGTCGAAGAGTTCCGCCTCAAGGGCGGGCACTCCGGCGCGCGGCCGCAGGGTGACGGTCCGCAACGTACCAGTCACCTTGACGATCTGACGGTCGGTGCAGTCTGAGATCCGCGTGCAACCCGATGCCTGCGAGTCCTCCTGCAGCTCCTCCGACTCCAGGTCCTGCTGGGAGCTGGACAGCCGGCCGAGCATCCGGCGGAAGCGGCCGGCCGGCCGCTCCGCCTTCTCGGGACGTGGATCAGCGCTCATACCCGAAGGGTACCGGGCCACGACGCTCCGGGCGGATGCCCGTTCTCCCACTCGAACGGGGGACCCGGTACGGCCGGGTATGACGCCCATCCGGTGCGTGCGGGGGGCGCCGGACGGCTGTCGATCCGGTGCGCTCGGCCGTCAGCCGCGTTCGAAGCGGTAGCCCATGCCCGGCTCGGTGACGAAATGCCGGGGGTGCGAGGGATCCGCCTCCAGCTTGCGCCGGAGCTGCGCCATGTAGACCCGCAGATAGTTGGTCTCGGTGCCGTACGAGGGCCCCCACACCTCCTGCAGCAGCTGCTTCTGGCTGACCAGCCGGCCGCCGTTGCGGACCAGGACCTCCAGCAGATGCCACTCGGTCGGGGTGAGCCGTACGTCGCGTCCCTCGCGGTGGACCTTCTTCGCCGCCAGGTCGACGGTGAACCCCTCGGTCTCGACCATCACGACGTCGTCGGCCCCGTCCTGGCCGACCGGCTCGGCCCGCCGTACCGAGGCACGCAGCCGGGCCAGCAGCTCGTCCATGCCGAACGGCTTGGTGACGTAGTCGTCGGCCCCGGCGTCCAAGGCCTCGACCTTCTCGTCGGACGTGTGGCGGGCGGAGAGCACCAGGATCGGCACCCGGGTCCAGCCGCGCAGCCCCCTGATCACCTCGACGCCGTCCATGTCCGGCAGTCCGAGGTCGAGGACGACGACATCGGGGTGGCGCGCGGCGGCGAGCTGCAGGGCGGTCGCGCCGTCGGGCGCGGCGTCCACCTCGTACTTGCGCGCCTTCAGGTTGATCACGAGGGCGCGTACGATCTGCGGCTCGTCGTCGACCACAAGCACCCGGGTCATCGCGGACCTGCCTTTCTGCTGTACGGAACTGCTGACTGATGTACGGAACTGCTGACTGAAGCGGAGCGAAGATCATGAGCTGACCCGCGCCGGCAGGTCGGGGCCGACCGGAACGTATCCCGACACCGCCTTGAGAGTCAGGACCATGGTCATGCCACCACCGGGGGTGTCCTCCGCGTCGAGGGTGCCACCCATGGACTCCGCGAAGCCGCGGGCGACGGCGAGTCCGAGTCCCACTCCGGCACCGCGCGGGGCGTCGCCGTACCGCTGGAACGGCTCGAAGATCCGCTCCTTGCCCTCGTCGGGGACGCCGGGCCCGCGGTCGGCCACCCGTAGCTCGACCCGGGCGCCCAGCGCGCTGGCGGCCACCGTGACGCGTTCCCCGTCGGGGCTGTACTTGACGGCGTTCTCGACGATGTTGGCAACAGCCCGCTCCAGCAGGCCCGGGTCGACGGCCACCATCGGCAGCGACTCCGGAATGTCCAGGTCGACGCTGCCCTCCGGTACGCCTCCGAGCGCCATCGGGACCACCTCGTCGAGGTCGATCTCGCGAATCAGCGGGGTGACGGTGCCGGTCTGCAGCCGGGACATGTCGAGGAGGTTGCCGACCAGGTGGTCGAGGCGGTCGGCGCCGGCCTCGATGCCTGCCAGGAGCTCCGCCTCGTCCTCGTCGGACCAGGCGACGTCGTCGGAGCGCAGTGAGCTGACGGCGGCCTTGATGGCGGCCAGTGGGGTCCGCAGGTCATGGCTGACGGCGGCCAGCAGCGCGGTCCGTATCCGGTTGCCCTCGGCGAGCCGACGGGCCTCCTCCGCCTCCCCCACCAGGCGCTGCCGGTCGAGTACGACGGCGGCCTGGGCGGCGAACGCGCCGAGCACGCGACGGTCCTCGGCGGGCAGCACCCGGCCGGAGAGCGCGAGCGCCATATGGTCACCGACGGGCATGTCCACATCGGCGTCCTCGGGGCGGGCGACCGGCCCGGGGCCGACGCTGCCCGCGCAGGTCCACGGGTCGACGTCGCTCTTCCGCTCCAGCAATGCCACGGACTCCATCGCGAAGGTCTCGCGGACCCGTTCCAGCAGGGCGTCCAGCGTCGTCTCGCCGCGCAGGACGCTGCCCGCGAGGAACGAGAGGATCTCGGACTCGGCGCGCAGCCGGGCCGCCTGATGGGTACGGCGGGCCGCCAGATCGACGACGGAGGCCACCGCCACCGCGACCGCGAAGAAGATCACGATGGCGACGAAGTTCCTCGGATCCTGAACCGTCAGGGTGTGGGTCGGTGGGGTGAACCAGTAGTTCAGCAGCAGGGAGCCGACGGCCGCCGAGGCGAGGGCGGGCAGCAGCCCGCCGATCAGGGCTGCGGCAACGGTCAGGAAGAGGAAGAGCAGGACGTCGTTGGCGAGCCCCGGGCCGTCGTGCAGGCCGGTGAGCAGCACCGTGAGGAGGGCCGGGCCGCCGACCCCGACCAGCCAGCCCCAGACGATCCGGGCCCGGCCCAGCCGGGCGCCGCGGGCGATCGGCAGTCCGCGGCCCTTGGCGACCTCCTCGTGGGTGACGATGTGGACATCGAGGTCGGGGCCGGACTCACGGGCGACGGTGGCTCCGACGCCGGGTCCGTAGATGTACTGCCAGGCCTTGCGGCGGCTGGAGCCGAGCACGATCTGGGTGGCGTTGACACCGCGGGCGAATTCGAGGAGCGCCGAGGGTATGTCGTCGCCGATGACGTGGTGGAACGTACCGCCGAGGTCCTCGACGAGGGTGCGCTGGACCGTGAGTTCCTTGGGCGACGCGGAGGTCAGTCCGTCGCTGCGGGCGATGTAGACGGCGAGGATCTCGCTGCCGGAGCCCTTGGCGGCCATGCGGGACGCGCGGCGAATGAGCGTACGGCCCTCGGGGCCGCCGGTGAGTCCGACGACGATGCGTTCGCGGGCCTGCCACGTGGAGCGGATGTTGTGTTCGCCGCGGTACGCCTGGAGGTACTCGTCGACCCGGTCGGCGACCCAGAGGAGGGCGAGCTCGCGCAGGGCGGTGAGGTTGCCCGGGCGGAAGTAGTTGGACAGGGACGCGTCGATCCGGTCCGGCTTGTAGATGTTGCCGTGGGCCATGCGGCGGCGCAGCGCCTGGGGCGACATGTCGACCAGTTCGAGCTGGTCGGCGCGGCGGACGACCTCGTCGGGGACGGTCTCGCGCTGCCGTACGCCCGTTATCGACTCGACGACGTCGCCGAGCGACTCCAGGTGCTGGATGTTGACGGTGGAGATGACGTCGATGCCGGCCTGGAGGAGTTCCTCGACGTCCTGCCAGCGCTTGGCGTTGCGGGAGCCCGGCACATTGGTGTGGGCCAGTTCGTCCACCAGGGCTACGGCCGGGGCGCGTTCCAGGACCGCGTCGACGTCCATCTCGGTGAAGACGGCGGACCGGTACTCGATCTCGCGGCGCCGGATCTGTTCCAGGCCGTGCAGCATGACCTCGGTGCGCGGCCGGTCGTGGTGCTCCACGAACGCCACGACGCAGTCGGTGCCCCGCTCCACCCTGCGATGGGCCTCGGAGAGCATCGCGTACGTCTTGCCGACGCCCGGTGCCGCACCCAGGTAGATCCGAAGCTTGCCGCGTGCCATGGCCCCATTGTCTTTCAGTACGACTGCGGCCGATGCGGCAGCCGAACTCGAAAGTACCCCGAGAATTTACGACAAAGGAGACAGAGGGCCGGACAGAAGACCGAATTGACAGAATTCTGATGCGTCGAACCCTACAGATTGCGCATAGGAGAAAAATCAGCAACAAAAGGTGCCCGGGGGATCCCGGGCACCCCCTCTCCCCCGCCCCCTACGCGTGCTCGACGATATGCCCGTCGCTCAGCTCCAGCACCCGGTCCGCCAGCCCCAGCAACTGCGCATCGTGCGTCGCCACCACCGCGGTCACCCCCTCGCCCCGTACGACCGCCCGCAACAGCTCCATCACGGCGAGCCCCGTCTCCGCGTCGAGCTGCCCCGTCGGCTCGTCCGCGATCAGCAGTGCGGGCCGGTTGGCGAGCGCGCGGGCGATGGCGACGCGCTGCTGCTGGCCGCCCGAGAGCTCCCCGGGCCGCTGCGCACCGTGGTCGCCGAGCCCGACCAGGGAGAGCAGCAACGCCACCCGGTCCTCCCGCTCGCGCGGATCCGCCTTGCGCAGGCGCATCGGCACGCCGACGTTCTCCGCGGCGGTCAGGATCGGGATCAGGCCGAACGACTGGAAGATGAAGCCGATCCGGTCCCGACGCAGCTCCAGCAGCCCGTTCTCGCCGAGCTCGGAGAGGTCCGTGCCGTCGACGGTGATCCGGCCGCGGTCGGGGCTGTCGAGGCCGCCGACCAGGTTCAGCAGGGTTGTCTTGCCGGAGCCCGAGCGCCCCTTGAGTGCGACGAGTTCACCGCGCGGCACGTCGAAGGAGACCCCGCGCAAGGCGTGGACGGCGCCCGCGCCGGTTCCGTACGAGCGGTGCAGGTCCTCGACGCGGACCATCGGCCCGCGGGCCGGGTCCTCGGCGACGTCCGCGCCGCCCTGCCTGCCGGTGTTCTTTCCGCCGGTGCTGTCGGTCATGTGCTCCCCCGTCGTGGTCGGTCCCCGTCGGCCGCCAGTATGTGCATGAGGGTCACGGCCGGGCAATGGCTGAGGCCCTCGGGCGGGCACGGCGCCGGGCCGCAGTGGTCCGTGCAGCATGACCACGGCGGCCCGGCGCACCCACCGCCGAAGGATCAGCCTCCGTTCACCAGCTCCTTGAGCGCGATGTTGAGCTGCAGGACGTTGACCCGCGGCTCACCCACGAAGCCGAGGATCCGGCCGTCGGTGTGCTGCTCGACGAGCTTCTCCACCTGGTCGACTCCGAGGTGGTTCCGCTCGGCGACGCGGCGCACCTGGAGCTGTGCGTACGCCGGGGAGATGTCCGGGTCGAGACCGGACCCGGAGGAGGTGACGGCGTCGGCCGGCACGTCCGAGGGGCTGACCGGGTGTCCGGGCACGGAGTTGTCCTTGACGACGGCGGCCTTGGCGTCCGTTACCCAGTCGATCAGATCCTTGTTGTCGCCGGACCGGTTCGTCGCGCCGGACAGGACCAGGCTGTACTGGGTGTTGACGCTGTTGGTGCCGAGGCCGTTGGACGGGCGTGGCTGGAACCACTTGAGGTCCGGGGCCGCGGTCTCCTGGCCCTTCTTCAGCGGCAGGTCGTAGCGCTGGCCGATGATCTCGGAGCCGACGACCTTGCCGTTCGCCGTGGTCTCGGAACCGTTGGCCTTGTCCGGGAAGACGCCCTGGGCAACACCGGTGACGGCGAGCGGGTAGATCACGCCGCAGACGATCGTGAGGACGAGCAGGGCGCGCAGCCCGGCCCAGAGCAGCCGAACGGTGTTTCCCGCGGAATTGTTCATGGAGGTCATGGCGCGATCAGCCGATTCCGGGAATGAGGGAGAGGGTCAGGTCGATGATCTTGATGCCGATGAACGGGGCGACCAGGCCGCCGAGTCCGTAGATCCCGAGGTTGCGCCGGAGCATCGAGTCGGCGCTGCTCGGCCGGTAGCGCACACCCTTCAGGGCGAGCGGCACCAGCGCGATGATGATCAGCGCGTTGAAGACGACGGCGGACAGGATCGCGGACTCCGGCGAGGACAGCTGCATGATGTTCAGCTTGTCCAGGCCCGGGTAGACCACCGCGAACATCGCCGGGATGATCGCGAAGTACTTCGCGACGTCGTTGGCGATCGAGAAGGTGGTCAGGGCGCCGCGGGTGATCAGCAACTGCTTGCCGATCTCGACGATCTCGATGAGCTTGGTCGGGTTGGAGTCCAGGTCCACCATGTTCCCGGCCTCCTTGGCGGCCGAGGTACCGGTGTTCATGGCCACGCCGACGTCGGCCTGGGCGAGCGCCGGGGCGTCGTTCGTACCGTCACCGGTCATCGCGACGAGCTTGCCACCGGCCTGCTCACGCTTGATGAGGGCCATCTTGTCCTCGGGCGTGGCCTCGGCGAGGAAGTCGTCGACCCCCGCCTCCTCGGCGATCGCCTTCGCGGTCAGCGGGTTGTCGCCGGTGATCATCACCGTGCGGATGCCCATCCGGCGCAGCTCGTCGAACCTCTCCCGCATGCCCTCCTTGACGACGTCCTTGAGGTGGATGACGCCGAGGACCCGGGCACCCCGCCCGTCGTCGACGGCGACGAGCAGTGGTGTGCCGCCCGCCTGCGAGATCCGGTCGGTGAGCGTCTGGGCGTCTTTCGAGACGTCGCCGCCGCGCTCCGTGACCCAGGTGACGACCGAGCCCGACGCGCCCTTGCGGATCATGCGTCCTTCGACGTCGACACCGGACATCCGGGTCTGGGCGGTGAATCCCACCCACTCGGCCCCGACGAGCTGACCCTGGTGGCGCTCGCGCAGCCCGTACGTCTCCTTCGCCAGGACGACGACGGAGCGGCCCTCGGGCGTCTCGTCGGCCAGCGAGGAGAGCTGGGCGGCGTCCGCCAGTTCGGCCTCCGTCACCCCCTTGACCGGGACGAACTCGGCGGCCTGCCGGTTGCCGAGCGTGATGGTGCCGGTCTTGTCGAGCAGCAGGGTCGACACGTCGCCGGCGGCCTCGACGGCGCGTCCGGACATGGCGAGCACATTGCGCTGGACGAGGCGGTCCATGCCGGCGATGCCGATCGCGGAGAGCAGCGCGCCGATGGTGGTCGGGATGAGACAGACCAGCAGTGCGGTCAGCACGATCATCGACTGCCGCTGACCCGCGTAGATGGCGAACGGCTGCAGGGTGACGACGGCCAGCAGGAAGACGATGGTGAGGGACGCGAGCAGGATGTTCAGCGCGATCTCGTTGGGCGTCTTCTGCCGGGCGGCGCCCTCGACGAGGCTGATCATCCGGTCGATGAAGGTCTCACCGGGCTTGGTGGTGATCTTGATGACGATGCGGTCGGAGAGCACCTTGGTGCCACCGGTGACGGCCGAGCGGTCGCCGCCCGACTCCCGGATGACCGGCGCCGACTCTCCCGTGATGGCGGACTCGTCGACGCTGGCGACACCCTCGACGACGTCCCCGTCGCCGGGGACGATGTCACCGGCCTCGCAGACCACCAGGTCGCCGATGCGCAGATCGGTGCCGGGTACGCGCTCCTCGTTCTTCCCGACGAGCCGACGTGCGACCGTGTCGGTCTTGGCCTTGCGCAGCGTGTCGGCCTGCGCCTTGCCGCGGCCCTCGGCGACCGCCTCCGCCAGGTTGGCGAAGATCGTGGTGAGCCAGAGCCACGCGGCGATCGCCCAGCCGAACCAGTCGGTCGGGTCCAGGGCGGCGAGGGCGGTGGTGAGCACCGAACCGGCCAGGACCACGAACATCACCGGCGACTTGACCATCACCCGCGGGTCGAGCTTGCGGACCGCGTCGGGGAAGGACTTGAGCAGCTGCTTGGGGTCGAACAGCCCCGTGCCGACGCGTCCTTCGGTCCGGTGACCGGTGGGCGCGTCCTGGTGCGGTGCCAGGTCCTTGGTGACAGTGGACATCGCGTCCTCATGCATCGATTCGTCGTGTTGCGTACGAGTGGTGGTCATGACGCCAGCCCCTCGGCCAGCGGCCCCAGCGCCAGGGCCGGGAAGTAGGTCAGCCCGGCGACGATCACGATCGTGCCGACCAGCAGTCCGCTGAAGAGCGGCTTGTGGGTGCCGAGTGTGCCGACGGTCGCCGGTACGGGCCGCTGCTCGGCGAGCGAGCCGGCCAGAGCCAGGACGAAGACCATGGGCAGGAACCGGCCCAGCAGCATCGCGAGCCCGATCGTGGTGTTGAACCACTGGGTGTCCGCGCCCAGCCCGGCGAATGCCGAACCGTTGTTGTTGGCGCCGGAGGTGTAGGCGTACAGGATCTCGGAGAAGCCGTGCGCGCCGGAATTGGTCATCGAATGGACCGGGGTGGGCAGGGCCATCGCCGCGGCGGTGAAGCAGAGCACCAGTGCCGGGGTGATGAGGATGTAGCAGGCCGCGAGCTTGATCTCACGGGTGCCGATCTTCTTGCCGAGGTACTCAGGGGTGCGGCCGACCATCAGACCCGCGATGAACACCGCGATGATCGCCATGATCAGCATGCCGTAGAGGCCGGAGCCGGTACCACCGGGGGCGATCTCGCCGAGCTGCATGCCCAGCATGGTGATGCCGCCGCCGAGGCCGGTGAACGAGGAGTGGAAGGAGTTCACCGCACCGGTCGAGGTGAGCGTGGTGGCCACCGCGAAGATCGACGAGCCGCCGACCCCGAAGCGGGTCTCCTTGCCCTCCATCGCCCCGCCCGCGATGTCGAACGCGGGTCCGTGGTGGGCGAACTCGGTCCACATCATCAGCGCGGTGAAGCCGAGCCAGATGACACCCATCGCGACGAGGATCGCGTAGCCCTGCTTCAGCGAGCCGACCATCCGCCCGAAGGTGCGGGTCAGCGAGAACGGGATGACCAGGATCAGGAAGATCTCCAGGAGGTTCGAGAGCCCGTTGGGGTTCTCGAAGGGGTGCGCCGAATTGGCGTTGAAGTAACCGCCGCCGTTGGTGCCCAGCTCCTTGATGGCCTCCTGCGAGGCGACCGCACCGCCGTTCCACTGCTGCGAGCCGCCCATGAACTGGCCGACCCCGTGGATGCCGGAGAAGTTCTGGATGGCGCCGCACGCCACGAGCACGAGCGCGGCGATCACGGCGATCGGCAGCAGGATCCGTATGGTGCCGCGCACCAGGTCGGACCAGAAGTTGCCGAGCTCACCGGTGCGGGAGCGGGCGAAGCCCCGTACGAGCGCCACCGCGACGGCGATGCCGACGGAGGCCGAGACGAAGTTCTGCACCGCGAGGCCGCCGGTCTGGACGACATGGCCCATGGCCTGCTCGCCGGAGTACGACTGCCAGTTGGTGTTGGAGACGAAGGAGGCCGCCGTGTTGAACGCCTGATCGGGGTCGATCGAGGCGAAGCCGAGCGAGCCGGGCAGGCTGCCCTGGAGCCGCTGCAGCAGGTACAGGAAGAGGACGCTCGCCGCGGAGAAGGCGAGGACGCCACGGAGATAGGCGGGCCAGCGCATCTCCGTGTCGGGGTTGGCGCCGATGGCCTTGTATATCCACTTCTCGACCAGGAGGTGCTTCTTCGAGGAGTAGACGCCGGCCATGTAGTCGCCGAGCGGACGGTACGCCAGACCCAGCGCCACGACGAGCGCGAGCAGCTGGAGCACACCAGCGAGGACGGGGCTCATATCGGGCTCAGAACCTCTCCGGGTACAGAAGGGCGAGGACGAGATAGCCCAGCAGGGCGACGGCCACGATCAGACCGACGATGTTCTCGGCAGTCACAGCTTCGCCACCCCCTTGGCGACAAGGGCCACCAGCGCGAAGACCGCGACCGTGGTGACGCCGAAGGCCAGGTCGGCCACCGTGTGCTCCTAGATGAGGTTCGGATTGTCGGACCTCATGAGCAAACCCCCGTCCGAAGCCCTCGTGGCCTGCGTTGATGGCTTCCTTACGAGGAAGGGCGCGGCCTTGACGGCGCCCATACGTGCCCCATACGCGCCCCATACGTGCGCCGGTGAGTGTGCTCCGTCGCACGCTCCGCAGGCATGCAAAAGCCGGTGGGCCGCACCTCCCTCGAAGGGAAGTACGGCCCACCGGCCGAAGCTGTCACACGCCCCGGGGGGCGGTTCAGCGCACCTCGGTGATCTCGGGCCCGCGCTGGAGCTGGCCCATGCCACCGGAGAACTTCGAGCTCTCCTGGTCCTCCTGCTGCACACCCTCGGGCACCATCTGGGCGTCGCTGGGGAGCTTGAGGACGATCGGGTCGCGCGGGGCCATCGGGCCCTCGCCACGGACGACCACGGTGTCCCGGAAGATCGTCTCCAGCAGCCCGGCGGCCTGCGGCTGCACGGCGCCCTGACCGGAGATCACTCCGCGCAGGAACCAGCGCGGCCCGTCGACGCCGACGAAGCGCACCAGCTGCACGCCGTTCGTCCCGTCCGGGAGCTGCACAGGGACCTGTGCCCGCAGCTCCCAGCCCAGCGGACCCTCGACCTCATCGATGATCCCGCCCTGCTGGGTGATGCCGGAGGCGATCTCCTCGCGGACCTCGCCCCAGATGCCCTCCTTCTTGGGGGCGGCGAAGGCCTGGAGCTGGATCGCGCTGTCGCGCAGCACGACGGTGGCGGCGACGATCGCGTCACCGGCGACCTCGACACGCAGCTCCATGCCGTCGACCCCGGGCACGAAGATGCCGCCCAGGTCGACCCGGCCCTCGCCGGGCTGGGAGACCTCGTCGATGTCCCACGGCCCGTCCGGCCGCGGCGCCGGCGGGAGGTTCACCCGGTGCGCTCCGCTCCCGGCGGCGTCGGTGTCGTCGACGACCTGCTCGGCCTCGCGCGCTTCGTCCGCCACGTCCTCGGCGGACCCACTCTTCTTGCGACGTCCGAACACGTCACTGTCCTTCCCGGTCGGGTACGACCGAAGCGTAGCTGTTCCCGCCCTGGGTGATCCCGCCCCTGACGCCGTCAACATCACCCGTGGCATGCCCTCCGGTGGAACCGAAGCCGCCCTCGCCCCGCGCCGAGCCGGGCAGTTCCGACACCTCGTGGAAGCGCACCTTCTCGACCTGCTGGACGACCAGTTGGGCAATCCGGTCGAACCTCTCGAACCGCACGGTCTCGCGCGGGTCGAGATTGATGACGATGACCTTGATCTCTCCACGGTACCCGGCATCAACCGTCCCCGGGGCATTGACGAGGGCGACTCCGCAGCGGGCCGCGAGGCCGGACCGCGGATGCACGAACGCGGCGTACCCGTCGGGCAGCGCGATCGACACGCCGGTGGGCAGCATCGCGCGTTCGCCCGGGGCGAGTTCGGCGGCCTCGGTGGTCACCAGATCGACTCCGGCATCTCCCGGGTGCCCGTACGCCGGAATCGGCACCTCCGGATCAACCCGGCGAAGCAGTACGTCGACGGGACGGCGCATCAGGGGTTCACCTCGAAGGCCCGGGCGCGCCTGGCCTGGTCCGGGTCGGCCATCGCCGCCTGGATCTCGGCGGGGCGGCCGTTCTCGATGAAGTGGTCGACCTTGACCTCGATGAAGAGGGCCTCGGCGCGGACCGCGACAAGCCCGTCCGGGCCGCCGATCCGGCCGGTCGCCCGGGAGTAGATCTTCCGGCCGTGCACGGCGGTGACCTCGGCGTCCAGGTGCAGCACGGTGTCGACCGGCACGGGGCGCACGAAGTCGGTCTCCAGCCGCCCGGTCACCGCGATCACCCGCAGCAGCCAGTTCAGCGAGCCCAGCGTCTCGTCCAGCGCCGTGGCCAGGATGCCGCCGTGCGCCAGGCCCGGGGCGCCCTGGTGGGCGGCCTTCACGGTGAACTCGGCGGTGACGCCGACACCCTCGCCGGCCCGCGCCTGGAGGTACAGCCCGTGCGGCTGCCCGTCACCGCAGCCGAAACAGTGTTCGTAGTGCGCGCCGAGGAGCTCGCCGGGGACCGGGGCGTCGGGATGCCGAACCGGTTTCACCGCGTCGGCCGGTGGCTGAAGAGCCGCAGATGTTCCACTCACAGGCGCAGACCTTACCCGCGCGGTTAGCCGCAGGTCGCGCCGTGCCAAGCTTGGGTTCATGCAGCCTTCCACCCCACCCTTCGACGAACGCCTGACCGCACCCCGTTCATGGTGGTTCCTTGCCTTCCTGATGGGGGTCGCCTGCGCCCTGATGCTGCTGCCGCTGGGCACCCTGCCGCTGCTGGCCGGCCTGGTCGGCGGCACCGCGCTGGCCTCGCTCGCGGTCAGCTCGTACGGCTCCGCCCGGATCCGGGTGGTGGCGGGCGCCCTGGTCGCGGGTGACGCCCGGATCCCGGTGACGGCACTCGGCGAGGCGCAGTCGCTGGAGGGCGAGGAGGCGCGCGCGTGGCGCACGTACAAGGCGGACACCCGCGCCTTCATGCTGCAGCGCAGCTACATCCAGACGGCGGTGCGGGTGGAGGTCACGGACCCGGAAGACCCGACTCCGTACGTCTATCTGTCGACTCGCGAGCCGCAGGCCCTGGTGGCGGCGCTCACGGCGGTGCGGGCCGCGTAACCCTCTCGCGCCATTGCGGGCCGGGACAGCCCTCAGCCCTCGATCTCCTTCGGGAGGTCCTTGTGCAGCCTCCTCGGCCGCTCCAGGGGAGGCAGTTCCGGGAGCCGGTCCCAGGGGATCTGGTTCTTGCGCAGATCCCTCCTGACCCGTTCGGCAAGCTTCTTCGTGTCGCGCCGGTTCATCATCGCGCCGACGGCGGCGCCGACCATGAACGGGATCAGGTTCGGCAGATTGCGCATCGTCCGCTTGACGATCTGCTGGCGCAGCTCCCGCTTCATCTGACCGCCGAGCGCCGCATCGATCGTCGTGGGACGGGTGACGTCGATACCGCGCTCCTCCGTCCACGACGTGAGGTACGCGGTGCTGCGCTGGGTCAGGCCGCCCGGCGGGCGCAGACCGTAGACCTCGTGCAGTTCGGCCACGAGCTTCATCTCGATCGCGGCCACGCCGGTGATCTCCGCGGCCAGCTCGGCGAGCATGGCGGGCGGTACGGGCATCATGGCCGCCGCACCGATACTGGCGCCGACGGTGGCCGAGCCCTTGCTCGCGCCTGCGACGAGCTTGTCGGCGAGCTCCTCGGGGCCGAGGCCCGGAAACTGCCTGCGCAGGGTGGCGAGGTCGCGTACAGGGACGCGGGGAGCGGTCTCGATGATCCGGTCGGCGATATGACCGATCGCTGTCCTGGCGCTCTCCCCGCCCTTGCGTACGCCCCGTTTGACTGATTCCAGACGGCCTGCCCCGGTCACGGGCTCCGTCCTGCCGGTCTGCTCGGCCCCGTCGGCCGTGCCGGCTGCTGGCGCTGCTCGTCCTGTCTCTGCAGCGATGGCGGCTTCCACTGCTTCGAGCGAGGCCGAACGGCCTCGCTCGTCGTCAGATACGCCCGCGGAGGGTGGCAGGGCGGACCGCACGGCAGGCGCTGCTACGCCTTCTGCCGGGCCTGTACCGCCCTGATTCGCCTCCGACGGCTTCTTGCGTCGCAAGCGCCGCTTCCGGAACGGTGTGTCGCCTGCCACGTCCGACCGGACCTAGTCGCAGTCGCGGCAGATCGGCTGGCCGTTCTTCTCGCGGGCCAGCTGACTGCGGTGGTGCACGAGGAAGCAGCTCATGCACGTGAACTCGTCGGCCTGCTTGGGCAGGACCCTGACGGCGAGTTCCTCATTGGACAGGTCTGCTCCGGGCAGCTCCAGTCCTTCTGCCGCGTCGAACTCGTCGACGTCGACGGCGGACGCCGTCTTGTCGCTCCGACGGGCCTTGAGTTCCTCAAGACTGTCCTGGTCGACGTCGTCATCGGTCTTGCGTGGGGTGTCGTAGTCCGTTGCCATGTGTCGCTCTCCCCCTCTGGGTGTCTGCGGTGTCTCAGCGCACGTAACGCGTGAGAGGCCGGACTTGTGCCCGACCCGAGGCGGAGATTTTGCCTCACATCAAGGTCTGTTACTCAATCGACACCCGAGCGGACCTCTCTGGAGTGGTCGGCTTGGGTGGCGAAGGGGACCGTACACGGTCCCAGCGGCGCGCTTCACGGGCGCCACCCCGTGTACTTCCCGTGATATTGACCCCCGAAAACCCCGACTTTTGCCGGATTTTGGGCAGAAGTCCTGGTCACGGAGCGTGGAACGCCCGAAATTCGCTCCTGTGATCGATCACACAAGGACCCCACGTGCACGGGTCCCGAAAATTCCGCTCAAAGCGAACGGAGTAATCCCTGTGCGAATCACTCGACTCAGCCTCTCAGACCGGCAGGGTGACGCGCATCACGAGACCACCACCCTCGCGGGGCTCGGCGACGATACGGCCTCCGTGAGCGCGCGCCACGGACCGCGCGATCGACAGGCCGAGCCCGACTCCCTTGTCGCTGCCTGTTCGCTCCGTACGCAGCCGTCTGAAGGGCTCGAAGAGGTTGTCGATCTCATACGCCGGCACCACGGGGCCGGTGTTCGAGACCACCAGCAGCGCCTGGCCGGGCTGCAGCTCGGTGGTGACTTCCACCCAGCCCTCCTCCCGGACGTTGTAGCGCACGGCGTTCTGTACGAGGTTCAGCGCGATCCGCTCCAGCAGGACACCGTTGCCCTGGACGACGGCGGGCACGATCTCCTCGCGGATCTCCACGCCCTTCTGCTCGGCCTCGGCCCGGGTCTGGTCGAGCGCGCGCGTGGCGACCTCGGCGAGGTCGACCGGTTTGCGCTCGATGATCTGGTTGTCGCTGCGGGCGAGCAGCAGCAGCCCCTCGACCAGTTGCTCGCTGCGCTCGTTGGTGGCCAGCAGGGTCTTGCCGAGCTGCTGGAGCTCCGGCGGGGCATGCGGGTCGGAGAGGTGGACCTCCAGCAGCGTGCGGTTGATCGCGAGCGGGGTACGCAGCTCGTGCGAGGCGTTCCCGACGAACCGCTGCTGCGCGGTGAAGGCCCGCTCCAGCCGGTCGAGCATGTCGTCGAAGGTGTCGGCGAGCTCCTTGAGCTCGTCGTCAGGACCGTCCAGCTCGATGCGCCGGGACAGGTCCGTCCCGGCCACCCTGCGGGCGGTGCGGGTGATGCGGCCCAGCGGGGAGAGCACCCGGCCCGCCATGGCGTAGCCGAAGGCGAAGGCGATGACGCTCAGACCGACAAGGGCCAGCAGCGAACGGTTCAGGAGGGTGTCGAGCGCCTGCTGGCGCTGATGGTTGACACACGTGTTCATGGCCGCGTTGACGGCAGCCGGTGACGACCCCTCTCCCGAGAGGTTGCACAGTTCGCTGGAGACCTGGCCGCTGACGACCTTGAACGGCAGTTCACTGCCCACGTGCAGGGCCTGTGCGGCCAGCATGTAGATGATCGAGAGCAGCAGGATGCCGGCGATCAGGAACATCCCGCCGTACAGAAGCGTGAGCCGTATCCGGATGGTCGGACGCAGCCAGGGGTACGGGGGCTCCAGCTGCTTGGGATCCCACGTGGGTTTCGGGGGCGCTGTCGGGGGCGCCGGGACGGCGGACACGGGGCGTCAGATCCGGTAACCGGAGCCGGGCACGGTGACGATGACCGGTGGCTCCCCAAGTTTGCGGCGCAGGGTCATGACCGTCACCCGGACCACGTTGGTGAACGGGTCGGTGTTCTCGTCCCACGCCTTCTCCAGCAGCTGCTCCGCGGAGACGACCGCGCCCTCGCTGCGCATCAGGACCTCCAGCACGGCGAACTCCTTCGGCGCGAGCTGGATCTCCTGCGACTCGCGGAAGACCTCGCGGCGGTTGGGGTCCAGCTTGATGCCGGCGCGCTCCAGGACGGGCGGCAGCGCGACCGTCGTGCGGCGCCCCAGGGCCCGTACCCGCGCGGTCAGCTCGCTGAAGGCGAACGGCTTCGGCAGATAGTCGTCGGCTCCGAGCTCCAGGCCCTCCACCCGGTCGCTGACGTCCCCGGAGGCGGTGAGCATGAGCACCCGGGTCGGCATGCCCAGCTCGACGATCCGGCGGCAGACGTCGTCGCCGTGCACCAGGGGGAGGTCCCGGTCCAGCACCACGACGTCGTAGTCGTTGACCTCGATGCGCTCCAGGGCCGCCGCGCCGTCGTACACGACGTCGACCGCCATGGCCTCCCGGCGCAGTCCGGTGGCCACCGCATCGGCGAGCAGCTGCTCGTCCTCCACGACGAGTACACGCACGGCGCTGTCCTTCCTTAGAAACTTCAGAACGTCCGAATGAGCCCACGGACCGTGATCGGACCGGCTCAGAAGCACTGTCTGTGCGGCACCATCCTGCCCGCAACGCGCATAAACCGGCGGTAAGGCGGCGCGGCACGACCTGCGGCTTCCGGGAATTCACCGGATATCCGGGCCAGTTGAGGTTTCTCTGAGCCAGGGCCTGGGGAGGACGAATTCACACCCGCGATCACGCCATGCATGTGGCGCGCCACGGCCGCTCCGTTCCCGGAGAGTGCGTGATCACCCGCCCTACCGCCCCTGGCGGAGGGAAACCCGGGCACACCCCCGTGCCACCGACCCACGATGAGGGGGCGCACCATGGACGCTTTCACCGCAGGTCTGCTGCAGAGAATCAAGACCACCGAGTCCGACCTCACCAGGGCCCGCGAGACGGGCGACGACTTCCTCGCGGATGTCGAGCAGGGAGAGCTGGACGACCTGCACCGCCTCGCCGCCGAGCACGGTGTCGAAGTCGGCGTCACGGCCGTCTGAGCAGTCGGCACAGGGCCCCCGGCGTCCCCATGACGCCCGGGGGCCCTGTGCCGACCGTGAACGCCCGCCACAGCCCGCACCGGGCGGCTTCGCGGGCGGGTGTGTCAGTCGTGCCAGGCGCCCAGATCCTCCAGGAGGGTCTGCAGGGGCTCGAAGACGCCCGATGACGCGGCCACTGTCAGATCGCCGTCGGCGGGGAGTCCGGGTCGGCCGCCGGTCCGGGCACCGGCCTCCCGGGCGATCAGGTCGCCGGCGGCGAGGTCCCAGGGGTGGAGTCCGCGCTCGTAATAGCCGTCCAGCCGGCCCGCGGCGACATCGCAGAGGTCGACGGCGGCGGAGCCGCTGCGCCGGATGTCGCGGAGCTTCGGGATCAGCTGCTGGGCGACGTCCGCCTGGTGTGTACGGACGTCGGTGACGTAGTTGAAGCCGGTCGAGACCAGCGCCTGGTCGAGCGGCGGTGCGGGCCGGGTGCGCAGCGCGGTGCCGTCGCCGTACGCGCCGCCCTTTGCGTACGCACCGCCGCCGAGGACCGCGTAGTACGTCTCACCGCGCATCGGGGCCTCCACCACGCCCACGACCCGTTCGCCGTCCCGTTCGGCAGCGATGGAGACGGCCCAGGTCGGCAGCCCATAGAGGTAGTTCACCGTGCCGTCGAGCGGGTCGATGACCCACCGGATGCCGCTGCTGCCCGCGGAGCTGGCGCCCTCCTCGCCGAGGAAGCCGTCCTGGGGACGGCGCTCGGCGAGGAAACCGGTGATCAGCTTCTCGGCGGCGATGTCCATCTCGGTGACGACGTCGATGGGGCTGGACTTGGTCGCGGCCACTCCGAGATCGGCGGGGCGGCCGTCGCGGAGCAGCACACCGGCACGCCGGGCGGTCTCCAGGGCGAGGCCGAGCAGTTCGGACAGGACGGGGTCGGTCACAGAGGGCAGAGGGGTCACGGGGGTCACAGGGGTGCAGCGCTCCTAGGCGTAGGGACTGTCGGCGCCCGCGGCGGCGGGCTTGAGGGCACGGGCCGGGCAGCAGCCGACGGGGCAGAGATCGTGGCTCGGGCCGAGCGCCCCGAGCGCGCACCGCTCCACCGTGCGTCCCTGCTCGGTGGCGGCGCGCTCCAGGACCAGCTCGCGCACGGCCGCGGCGAACCGCGGGTCCGCACCGACCGTCGCGGACCGCCGCACCGGCAGCCCGAGCTCGGCGGCCTTCGCGGTGGCCTCGGTGTCGAGGTCGTACAGGACCTCCATATGGTCCGAGACGAAGCCGATGGGGGCCATCACCACAGCGGGCACGCCCGCCCCGTGGAGCGCCTCCAGGTGGTCGCAGATGTCGGGCTCCAGCCAGGGGATGTGCGGGGCGCCGCTGCGCGACTGGAAGACGAGTTTCCACGGATACGCGACGCCGGTCTCCTCACGCACCGCGTCGACGATCAGCCGGGCGACGTCGAGATGCTCGGCGACATACGCGCCGCCGTCGCCGTGCGCCTCCTCGGGGCCGGAATTATCGGCGGCGGAGGTGGGGATGGAGTGCGTGGTGAAGGCGAGGTGCGCCCCGACCCTGGCCCCTTCGGGAAGCTCGGCCAGGGACGTGAGGACGCCGTCCACCATGGGCCGGACGAAGCCGGGGTGGTTGAAGTAGTGCCGGAGCTTGTCCACGCGCGGCACCGGCAGCCCCTCGGCCTCCAGCGCGGCCAGCGACTCGGCGAGGTTCTCGCGGTACTGACGGCAGCCGGAGTACGAGGCGTACGCGCTGGTGGCGAGGACGGCGATGCGGCGGTGTCCGTCGGCGACCAGCTCACGCAGGGTGTCGGTGAGGTACGGCGCCCAGTTGCGGTTGCCCCAGTACACCGGCAGATCGAGTCCGTGGTCCGCGAAGTCCTTGCGCAGGGCGTCCAGCAGGGCCCTGTTCTGGGCGTTGATCGGGCTGACGCCGCCGAACAGGAAGTAGTGCTTTCCGACCTCCTTCAGCCGCTCGTCGGGGATGCCGCGGCCGCGGGTCACGTTCGCCAGGAACGGGACCACGTCGTCCGGGCCCTCGGGTCCGCCGAAGGAGAGGAGCAACAGGGCGTCGTACGGAGCGGGAGCGCGCAGATCGGACATGGGAACGATCCTGCCACCCGCTTGTCACAGCGCTCCAACCGACGTCCTCCGGCGCGCCCGTTCCCCGGCATCCACCCCGGTGTCGGACGCAGCGGGCCGCCCGTAAGCTGTATCGGCCGTCTTCACGCATGACACGCATCCCTGACACCCCGTGTGACCTCGCTGTACCGGAGCCCTCCTTGCCCAGTCCCTACCGCGCGATCTTCGCCGCCCCCGGCACCAAGGGGTTCTCGGCGGCCGGATTCCTCGGCCGGATGCCGCTGTCCATGATGGGCATCGGTGTGGTGACCATGGTGTCCCAGATCACCGGCCGTTACGGGCTCGCGGGCGCGCTCTCCGCGACGCTGGCGATGTCGGCGGCCGTACTGGGACCGCAGGTCTCCCGGCTGGTCGACCGGCACGGGCAGCGCCGCGTCCTGCGCCCCGTCACCCTCCTCGCGCTGGCAGCGGTGGCCGGGCTGCTGATCTGCGCACAGCAGCGAATGCCGGACTGGACCCTCTTCGTGTTCGCCGCCGGTGCCGGCTGCGTGCCCAGTGTGGGGTCGATGATCCGGGCCCGCTGGGCGGAGATCTACCGGAGTTCGCCGCAGCAGCTGCACACGGCGTACTCGTGGGAGTCGATCGTCGACGAGGTGTGCTTCATCTTCGGGCCGATCATCTCGATCGGCCTGTCCACCGCCTGGTTCCCGGAGGCGGGTCCGCTGCTGGCCGCCGGGTTCCTGCTGGCCGGCGTCGCCTGGCTGACGGCCCAGCGCGCCACCGAGCCGGTTCCGCATCCGCGCGGGCAGCACACCGACGGCTCGGCGCTGCGCTCTCCTGGTCTCCAGGTGCTCGTGGGCACCTTCGTGGCGACCGGCGCGATCTTCGGTGCGGTCGATGTGGTGACGGTGGCCTTCGCCGAGGACCAGGGGCACAAGGCCGCAGCGAGCCTGGTGCTGGCCGTGTACGCGCTGGGGTCCTGCCTCGCCGGAGCCGTCTTCGGACTGCTCCGCCTCAAGGGGAGGGCGTCCACCAGGTGGCTGGTGGGGGTGTGCGCCATGGCCGTGAGTATGATCCCGCTCCAACTGGCCGGGAACCTGCCGTTCCTGGCCGCGGCGCTCTTTGTCGCGGGTCTCGCCATCGCACCGACGATGGTCACCACCATGGCCCTCGTCGAGCAGCACGTACCGCGCACCAAGCTGACCGAGGGCATGACCTGGACCAGTACCGGGCTCGCGGTCGGCGTGGCGCTCGGCTCCTCGGCCGCCGGCTGGGTCGTCGACGCGTCCGGGGCGAAGGCGGGGTACGCGGTGCCCACCGTGGCGGGAGCGCTCGCGGCCGCGGTGGCGTTCCTGGGGTATCGCCGGCTTGCCAAGCCGGTTCCTACGGGAAGGCGCGGGGAAGATGACCGACACCTACGCACGGACGACGAGCGCGTGGCGTAACTGGGCGGGGAACGTAACCGCCCGTCCGGCACAGGCCGTCTCTCCCGCCTCCGTGGACGAGCTCGCCGAGGCACTGCGCCGGGCGTCCGAGGACGGTCTGAAAGTGAAGCCGGTCGGCACCGGGCACTCCTTCACCGCGACCGCCGCCACCGACGGTCTGTTGATCCGCCCCGATCTGCTCACCGGCATCCGGGAGATCGACCGCACGGCGATGACGGTGACCGTCGAGGCCGGCACCCCCCTGAAGCGGCTCAACGTCGCGCTCGCCCGGGAGGGCCTGTCGCTCACCAACATGGGCGACATCATGGAACAGACGGTGGCCGGGGCCACCTCGACCGGAACCCACGGCACCGGCCGCGACTCGGCTTCCATATCCGCCCAGATCCGCGCCCTCGAACTGGTCACGGCGGACGGCACGGTGCTGACCTGCTCCGAGAAGGAGAACGCCGACATCTTCGCCGTCGCCCGGATCGGGCTCGGCGCACTCGGTGTCATCACGGCGATCACGTTCGCCGTGGAGCCGGTCTTCCTGCTGACCGCCCGCGAGGAGCCGATGACCTTCGACAAGGTCACGGCCGACTTCGACGAACTGGTCACCGAGAACGAGCACTTCGAGTTCTACTGGTTCCCGCACACCGGCAACTGCAACACCAAGCGCAACAACCGCAGCGCGGGCCCCGCCGCTCCGCCCGGAAAGGTCAGCGGCTGGATCGAGGACGAGCTCCTCTCCAACGGGATCTTCCAGGTGGCCTGTTCGCTCGGCCGGGCGGTCCCCGCCGCCATCCCGTCGATCGCCAAGCTCTCCAGCCGGGCCCTGTCGGCCCGTACGTACACCGACATCCCGTACAAGGTCTTCACCAGCCCGCGCCGGGTCCGCTTCGTGGAGATGGAGTACGCCCTGCCGCGCGAGGCCGCGACGGAGGCGCTGCGCGAGGTCAGGGCGATGGTCGACCGCTCGCCGTTGCGGATCAGCTTCCCGGTGGAGGTCCGCACAGCCCCCGCGGACGACATCGCGCTCTCCACGGCCTCGGGCCGGGAGAGTGCGTACATCGCCGTCCATCTGTACAGGGGCACGCCCTACCAGGCGTACTTCACCGCGGTCGAGCGGATCATGACCGCGCACGGCGGCCGCCCGCACTGGGGCAAGGTCAACACCCGCGATGCGGAGTACCTGGCCGGGGTGTATCCGCGGTTCGGCGAGTTCACCGCCGTGCGCGACCGGCTGGACCCGGACCGGCTCTTCGCCAACGACTATCTGCGCCGGGTCCTGGGCGACTGACCGCCGCGGCGGCCGGTCACCGGGCGGCGCCCGTGCCGGTCGTGGCCGGTGCCTCCTTCCCCGGTGCGATGCCCGCACCGGTGGGGTCCGGGGCAACGCCGCCGGGGTCGCCGGACGCCGCCGGAGTGGGCGTGGGAGCCGGGGTCGTCGGGCCGCCGCCCGAGTTCGACGGTGTGGGCGTGGGCGTCGGCTCGGCTGTGGAGCGGTCGCCCTGGCCGGTGCCCGGACTCGGGCTCTGCCCGCCCTGCGAGTCCGCGCCCGGCGTCCCGCCGCTCTCCTGGCCCGGCGTCCGCCCCTGACCCTGGTCGGTGCTGACGGGCGGTGCCGGGTCTGCGGGCCCCGAGCCCCGCTCCCCGCCCCGTACGACGGATCCCACGGTCGTCCCCTGACCACCGCTCAGATCGCCGCCGGAGACGAGCTCGTACGTGGTGATCCCGGCCATCGACACGGCGAAGACCGCAGCGGCCCCGACGGCCGACCGCTTCCAGCCGCGGATACGGGTTCCATGGGTGGTCGCCGCGGAGAACTCCTCGTCCGGGGCCGCACCGTCCGGCACCGGCCGCCGGGCCCCGTCGCCGGCACGTGGCTCGAACAGCCGGGCCCTGTCAGTGTCGAGAGACGTGAGCAGCTGGGTCCTGTCGGTGCCGCGGGGTTTCAGCAGCCGGGTCTCGTGATCGACGAGCGGCGCCGGCAGCTGTGTACGGTCCGGGTCCGCCGCCACCGTGCGCAGCACCGCCGTCGGGTCCGCGGATCCGTCCGGCGGACGGTGAGTGCCCCACGCCTCGCGTTCCGCCACGTCGCGTGCCGCGGGCACCTCCTGCGGATCCGGCGCGCCGTACGCGCCCCGCACCTCACGCGCCCCGCTCGCCCTGCGGGTCTCCCTGCCCGGGTGCTTCGCCTGGACCGTGACCTCGCGGATCTGCTCGCCCGTGCGACGGAAGAAGTGCTGGAAGAGCGAGCCGCCGCAGGTGGCGACGATGCTCATCACTCCGGCGCCGAGAATCGTTCCGTACACGCCCAGCCGCGAGGCCGCCACTGCCGCCGCGACCGCTGCCACCGCACTGCCGGCAACCTGCGGCAGGCTCAGATCGATACGCCTTTCTCTGGGCTCTGTGTCACTTTCTGGCTTCTGCACCATTTCCAGCCCTTGATTGACATCTCTCCCACCGTGCAACAGGAAGGGACAATTGGGCGAAGTGAATAGTTCCACTTCAGGTGATTCTGTGAAGCACGACACGCATCATGGGCATTTCGCGGCCAGTTGGGTAGCTGGACTCCCGCACCCACCGAGAACTTCGGCGGCGCGCCGGTCCACCCACGTGGCCCGAATGGAGTACTGTGGCGAGCCCTGGGGCCGGACTCCCACGTGGGGTCCGGGACCTTCGGGACGGGGCCGAAGGAGGCACTCGATCCGGCGGCGCCACGGCATCGCACGGGGGCCGGCTACGCCGGGTGACATTTGGTCACTCAGCGTTGCGCAAAGGTCACCGTGTCATACCGGCGATCCAGGGCTCACGCCCGACACGCCGGGCAACACGGCAATGTTGTGGCAGGCTGCACCCGGGCAGGCCACACTCGACTAGCGGAAGCAGCGACGCACGTGACGTCGGCAGGCACCACCCGGGAGGTCCCCATGCCCGAACTGCGTGTCGTGGCCGTCTCCAACGACGGCACACGACTGGTGCTCAAGGCTGCGGACAGCACGGAGTACACGCTTCCGATCGACGAGCGGCTGCGCGCCGCCGTGCGCAACGACCGCGCGCGGCTCGGCCAGATCGAGATCGAGGTGGAGAGCCACCTCCGCCCCCGCGACATCCAGGCCCGGATACGAGCCGGTGCCTCCGCGGAGGAGGTCGCTCAGTTCGCCGGAATTCCGGTCGACCGTGTCCGCCGCTTCGAGGGCCCCGTGCTCGCCGAGCGTGCCTTCATGGCCGAGCGGGCCCGGAAGACTCCCGTGCGCCGGCCTGGCGAGAACACCGGCCCTCAGCTCGGCGAGGCGGTGCAGGAGCGTCTCCTGCTGCGCGGCGCCGACAAGGAAACCGTCCAGTGGGACTCCTGGCGTCGTGACGACGGCACCTGGGAGGTCCTGCTGGTGTACCGGGTCGCGGGCGAGCCGCACTCGGCGAGCTGGACGTACGACGCGCCGCGACGGCTGGTCCAGGCCGTGGACGACGAGGCGCGTTCCCTGATCGGCGAGACCGACGATGTCGCCGCGCCCGAGCCGAGCTTCCCATTCGTGCCCCGAATCGCCCGGCTGCCGCGCGACCGGCCGCTGGACCGTGCGCTCGACCGTCAGATGGAACGGCCCGCTCCGCCGCCACCGCCCGAGCCGGAGGAGCACATCGTCGGCGTCTCGGCCGGTGAGCGTGACTCGCTGACCAGCCTGCTGGAGGCCGTGCCGAGCTTCCGTGGCGACATGGTGGTGCCGGAGCGGCCCGAGCCGCCGAGGACCGAGCCCGACGCGCAGGAGCCGGAGGCCGACGAGCCGCCGGCCGCGGCAGCCTCCGCGGGCGCCGGTTCCGCTTATGCGGATGTGCTGATGCCCCGCGCGGTAGCCGGTCACCGCGACCGGTTGACCGGGACGACGGACCGCCAGGCGGAGGCGGACGGTGTCCGTCCGGGCCGCCGGGCCGCGGTGCCGAGCTGGGACGAGATCGTCTTCGGCACCCGCCGCAAGAAGCAGGACTGATCGGGGTGACCGTGGCATGACGAGGGCCCGTACGCCGCTGCGTACGGGCCCTCGTGCGGTCCGTTTCCAGAACCGGTCATCGCGGTTCGGGACGGCGCCGCTACTGCGGGTCGGGGCCTGTGGCCACCGGCCGGGACTCGTCGGCGGACCACTCGGACCAGGAGCCCGCGTACAGCGCGGCGGGGATTCCCGCGACGGCCAGGGCCAGCACCTCGTGCGCGCCGGAGACCCCGGACCCGCAGTAGACGCCGACTTCCGGCGCCCCGTCCGTGCCGAGCTCCTTGAAGCGGGCGGCCAGCGCCTCCGCGGGCAGGAACCGCCCGTCACCGCCCGTGTTCTCGGACGTCGGGGCCGAGACCGCTCCGGGGATGTGGCCGCCGACCCGGTCGATCGGCTCCACGTCGCCGCGGTAGCGCTCCGCGGCCCGCGCGTCGAGCAGCAGCCCGGAGCGGGCCAGCGCCGCCGCGCCTTCCGCGTCCAGCAGGGGCAGCGCACCCGGTTCGGGCCTGAAGTCCCCCTCGGTCGGGGTGGGCGACGCGGTGGAGAGCTCGCCGTCCCAGGCGGCGAGACCTCCGTCCAACACGCGGACCTCCGGGTGGCCCGTCCAGCACAGCAGCCACCAGGCGCGCGCCGCGGCCCAGCCCTGACCGCCGTCGTACACCACGACAGGAGTGTCACGGGAGACCCCGGCGCGGCGCATCACCGCACCGAATTCCTCGGGGTCGGGCAGCGGATGACGGCCGCCACTGCCTGCGGGACCGGCGAGTTCCGCGTCCAGATCGACAAAGACCGCACCGGGGATGTGCCCGGCCTCGTAGTCGGGACGACCGTGCGGTCCGCCGAGCTGCCAACGCACGTCCAGGAGCACCGGCGGACGTGGCCCCGCCGACTCGCTCGCACATTCGAATGCGGAGATGATGGGCTTCATGGGTGCCATCCTCGCGCAACGGTCCGCCCACCCGTAACAACGCGAAAACGGACGAATCGCATCAAAACGGACTTCCTCTGTCGAGATCCGGGAACATGCGGCGCGGCCGGGGCGTATCGCGCGCCGGGTGGTGCAAGCATCTGCACGGGGCGTACACATCCCGCACCGCCGGTCGGCGCGTCGGCCCCGTTCCCCCCGTACGGCCACCACGATGGTCCGAGGAGAGAGTGACGATGACCGAGGCTGCCGTTCGGCGCACACCCGGAACACCTTGCTGGGTGAGTCTGATCGTGCACGGCCTGTCCACGACCCAGAAGTTCTACGCCGAGCTGTTCGGCTGGGAGTTCAGCCCCGGCCCACAGCAGCTGGGGCCGTACGTGCGCGCGCTGATCGACGGGAAAGTAGTGGCGGGCATCGGGCAGCTGCCGCCGGAACGGCACCTGCCGGTCGCCTGGACGACCTATCTGGCCACCGACGACGCCGACGCCACGGCGGAGACGATCCGCTCCTGCGGCGGCACCGTCGCCGTGGGACCGCTGGACGCCGGCAAAGCCGGCCGGCTCGCCATCGTCTCCGACCCGAGCGGTGCGGTCTTCGGGATCTGGCAGGCCGCCGCGCACCTCGGTACGGCGCTCGCGCGGGTCCCCGGCACCCCGGTCTGGAACGAGCTGGTGACCCGCGAGACCTCGACGGTCGCCAAGTTTTACCAGGTGGTCTTCGGTTACGACGTCGAGGCGGTGGTCTCCGCCGACTTCGACTACCAGACCCTGCACCTGAACGGCCGCCCGGTGGCCTCGCTGCACGGCGTCGGCCACGCCCTGCCGCGCGACCGCGGCCCGCACTGGATGACGTACTTCGAGGTCGCCGACACCGACGAGGCGGCCGCGCGGGTGGTGGACCTCGGCGGGCACGTGCTGCAGCCGCCACGGGACGGGTCGAGCGGGCGCGTGGCAACCGTGGCGGACCCGGAGGGCGCCGTCTTCACGATCGTGCGGTCCGAGGATCGGTGATCCCTTACGGCGTGCGCGACCGCGTCCGCCGGGCCGCCCGAGCCCCTTCCGCTCGCGCGGACCCGCTACCGGTCCCCACCGGCGAGCGCCGGTTCGATGCGCAGCAGGATGTCCGGCCACCCGTCGCCCATGCCGTGGAACGCCGCTTTGCCCAGAGGCGAGTCGACGTCGAACCCGGCATGTTCCAGAAACAGCCGGGTGCCCGTCCCCTCGGGGTGAAGCCGCCAGGTGACGGTGGTGTCCAGCGAGCCCGGGGCAAAGCTGTAGCGCAGAAGGCGCTCAGGCTCGACAGCGAGCACCTCGCACCCCTGGTGGCCCCACGGGCCCATGTCCAGGGTGAAGCGGTGCCCCACAACAGGCCGCACATCACCGGCGGCCCACCACCGCGCGTGCAGTTCGGGATCGGTCAGCGCCCGCCAGACCGCCGCCGGCGGATGGGCGATGAATTGGTCGCAATGGATGACGGCCGGGTCTGCGCTGGTCATCGGTTCTCCTCGTCGATCAGATCGCTCAGCGCGCCCATCCGGGTCCGCCAGTAGCGTTCGAAGGGATGCAGCCACTCGACCGCCTCGGCCAGCGGGGCTGCTTCCAGGTGGTAGTAGCGGTACCGCCCCCGCGGTTCCTCACGCACCAGCCCCGCGCCTCTGAGCACCGCCAGATGCTCGGAGACCGCGGGCCTGCTCAGCTCGAACGCACCGGCGAGATCGCCCGCCGCGCGTGGGCCGTCACGGAGAGCCTCCAGGAGCGTGCGCCGCACCGGGTTGGCCAGAGCGCTGAACACATCTGCCGCCGCCATGCCCACCATCATGCGTCGGAAAATTCCGACACGCCAAGTGCGCGAAGAAGAGACCTGGAGGGGGTTCCGCGCGTCCGGCGGTGGCTCAGAGCCTGTCGGGTGACCTCTGATCGGGCGGCCACGCCCTGGCACGCACGCTTCCGGCGTTGCCGAAATGCCCTAGTAGCTCCTTCCCCAAGCTCTCAGCTTCGTTCGAGCAGGGGAGACCCCATCCGAGGCCATCCCGGCGCCGTGGAATCGCACGCACCATGCCGCGTCCGCTCTCCGATCGAAGGTCACCCGACAGGCTCTCAGCCGGACGTCACGGGAAGCACGTCCGGCGACAGCGCGCCCGCGCGGGCCGTCGCGCTGGTCATCCTGCGCTGGTAGTGGCGCCTGCACAGCACCTCGTAACCGACCTCGTCCGCCCGCTGGTTGACGTCCCCCACCACGACCTGGGCGCCTTCGACGACCATCTCGCCGCCCACCGTGCGGGCGTTGTGCGTAGCCCGTGCACCGCACCAGCAGAGCGCTTCGACCTGAAGGGTCTCGACCCGGTCGGCCAGCTCGATGAGGCGCTGAGACCCGGGAAACAGCTTTGTCCGGAAATCGGTGGTGATACCGAACGCGAAGACGTCCAGGCCGAGGTCGTCGACGATCCGGGCGAGCTGGTCGATCTGTACGGGGGCGAGGAACTGCGCCTCGTCCACGATCACGTAGTCCGCCCGGCCGCCACGGGTGACGTGGTCGACGAGATGGGCGTACACATCCATGCCCTCGTCGGCCTCGACGGCCTCCGTGACGAGCCCCAGCCGCGAGGAGAGCTTGCCCTCGCCCGCCCGGTCGTCACGGGTGAAGATGACGCCCTGCAGCCCTCTTGCCGACCGGTTGTGGCCGATCTGCAGCGCCAGCGTGCTCTTTCCGCAGT
Source organism: Streptomyces atratus (assembly GCF_040655115.1). Classification (GTDB taxonomy): domain Bacteria; phylum Actinomycetota; class Actinomycetes; order Streptomycetales; family Streptomycetaceae; genus Streptomyces; species Streptomyces atratus_D. The sequence continues at coordinate 49,430 of NZ_JBFAJH010000022.1, forward strand.
CCATCGTTCCGGAGAAGAACACAAGCTCGGGCATGAGGGGGTGAACGCCTTTCGGTTCGGCAGGAGTAAGCAGGAGTAAGAGGGAGGGAAAAACGGGTTACGAGCGTACTTCGAGGAGCGGGACGAGTTGCTCGACGGGGGTCATCGAGCCGTGCATGCCCACCATCGCCGATTCGTGCGGCTCCTGGACGGAGGCGGTGACCACCACGTCGTCGCGGGCGGCCGCCACCACGTCGCCAATCCTGCCGTACACCCGCTCGTCGACCTTCGGACCGAACCAGCCGGCCGCGATCGCCTCGTCCCTGCTTGCGACCCAGAACTGCTCGCCGAGCACTTCCTGCCAGACAGTCAGCACATCGGCCTCGGCGCCGGGGACGGCATACACATGGCGGGCCCGGCCCTCGCCGCCGAGCAGGGCGACGCCCGCGCGCAGCTCCCAGTCCTCGTCGAAGTCAATCCGGGACTGTTCGTCGAACGGAATGTCGATCATGCCGTGGTCGGCGGTGATGTACAGCGCCGAGCGGGGCGGGAGCTGCTCGGCGAGGCGCTGCACGAGACCGTCCACGTACATCAACTGGCCGCGCCAGGCGTCGGAGTCGACGCCGAAGCGGTGCCCCTTGCCGTCGACCTCGCTGTAATACGTGTAGACGAGCGACCGGTCACCGGCGGCGAGCCGGTCTGCGGCCAGGTCCATCCGGTCCTCGCCGGAGAGCCTGCCATGGAACGTGCCGCCGCTCAGCGCGACCTTGGTGAGCGGGGTGTGCTGGAAGGTCGGGGCGGAAACCTGCGCGGTGGCCACACCGGCCTCGTCGGCGAGCCGGAAGACAGTGGGGTATGGCTGCCAGACCGCCGGCGAGGTCCAGGGCTTCCAGCGGAGCTGGTTCATCAGCTCGCCGGTCTCCGGATTACGGGCGGTGTAGCCGGGCAGGCCGTGCGCGCCGGGCGGCAGCCCCGTACCGACCGAGGCGAGCGAGGTCGCGGTGGTGGCCGGGAAGCCCGCCGTGAGGGGACGGCCCGTGCCCCCGCGCGAGGTGGGGAGCAGGGAGTGCAGATACGGAGCCTCGTCCGGGTGGGCCTTGATCTGCTCCCAGCCGAGTCCGTCGATCAGGAAGACGCAGTTCCGGTCAGCGGGGGTGAGCTCCGGAATCGCCGCCGTGAAGCCGGGCACGCCCTGTCCGGCGACGAGCGTCGGCAGCAGATCCGCGAGCGAACCGCTGCCGTACGCGGGGACAGGAGCGGTGTCGAGAGGGAGCAGAACGGGATCCTGCCAGGCCGGCTGGGCCATCAGCGGCCGGTAGCCGCAGCCGCGGCCGTCGCCTCGGAGAGGGACTGGGCAAAGGCAAGGGTCTGCCGCACCGTGTCCGGACCGTCACCGGCCTCGCTGACGCGCAGGCTCAGGTCGTCGGCGGTGGAGCTGCCGGTGTAGCCGTGGTCCGCCTCGCAGTTGGGGTCGCCGCAGGCGGCGGGCTCCAGGTCGATGCGGGAGACCGCGCCCCAGCCGATGGTCAGGACGACCTCGCGGGGCAGCGTGCCCGGGACGTACTTTTCCGGGTCGGCCACGACGCGGCTGACCACCACGGACGAGATCCGGTCCAGCTTGACGGACTCGGTGGAGGTGGTGGCGTACGGCGACGGGGAGCTGGTGTCCGCGTTCTGCTCGTCGGTGTGACTGACGATGAAACGGTTGTCGGTCAGGACCAGGACCGTGACGTGCCTGCGCACCTCGTTGGAGTCGAAGGTCGTCTCCTGGTGCACCAGGTACGAAGCGACCGGCTCACCGCCGACGGCGGCCTCCACCGCCTCGGCCACAAGGGCCGGGTAGTAGCCGCTGCGCTCGATCGCCGCGCGCAGCCCCTGGGTCGTCGTACCGGTCTTCGCCATACGGACCATCCTACGGGGGGTGGATGACTGCCGGGGACGCTGTGGACAGGGCCTGCGAAGGATCCGTCCGTGGAATCAGTAGTTGGGCAGGCGACGGGGACCGAGGTCGGTACGGGCCGGGGGCGGCGACAGCCGGACCGTCGCGCCGAGGACGGTCAGGCCCTGCGTGGCGACCACGACCGGTTCCAGTGCGACGGAGACCACCTCGGGGTGGTCGTCGACGAGCCGGGACACCCTCAGCAGCAGTTCCTCGAGCGCCGCGGTGTCGACGGGCGCCGAACCGCGCCACCCGAAGAGGACCGGGGCCGCCCGGATGGACCGGATCAGTTCGGCGGCGTCGCGGTCGGTGGCCGGCACGAGGCGGTGGGCGGTGTCCCCGAGAAGTTCGGAGGGCGCGCCCGCGAGACCGAAGGAGAGGACGGCGCCCGCCGCCGGGTCGATCGTGGCCCGTACGACGGTGTCCACGCCGCGCGGTGCCATGGCCTGGACGACCGGCTGCAGCTCGGTGGGCTTGCCGAGCAGATCGGTCAGTTCGCCGTACGCCCGGCGCAGCGCGGTCTCGTTGGCGAGGTCGAGCCGGACGCCGCCGAGGTCGGCGCGGTGGCGCAGATGCGGTGCGGTGGTCTTGAGCGCCACCGGATAGCCGAGCTGAGCAGCCGCGGCGACGGCGGCGTCCGGGTCGGGGGCGGGGATCGTCGGCCGTACGCAGATGCCGTAGCGGTCCAGGAGTTCGCGCGCCTCGTCATGGCTGAGCCGACGGCCCCGGGGATCGGGGTCGGGCCCGAGGAGGGCGTCGATGCGGTCGGCGGCGCCGACCTCGTCGATGGTGTCGTCGAGGAACTCGGGCACCTTGCCGGGCACCGCGGCCTGGCGCCGCCACTGCGCGTACCTCACCGCCTCGGCGAGGGCACGTACGGCACGCTCGGCGGCCGGGTAGGCGGGGATGCGGCCTGTCGAGGGGGCGGGCGGCGGCGGGGCACCCGGGCCGGGGATGTTCGGCTGAGCCGGGGAATTCGGCGCGCCCGAGGAGGCTGGGGTGCCGGTCGTGCTCCGCGTCGCCGGGGTGCCGGTGGTGCTCGGCGCGGCTGAAGTGCCTGTGGTGCTCGTGACGCTCGGGGTGCCCTTGCCGTCCGCCGCGGCCGAAGCACCCGGGGCAGCCGTCGCGGCCGCCTGCGGCGCCGCGACCGTGCTGCTGGCGGCCGCGAGCGCCTCCGCCAGGCCCCCGATCTCCACGTGGACCACGGCCACCGGCTTGGCCGGGTCCGTGGCCGCTGCCGTGCGCAGCGCGGCGGCCAGCACCTCGCCGTCACCCGATTCGGCCTCGCCGTTCTCGCCGACCCACGGGATCGCCGTCACGATCACCGCGTCGCAGCTCCGGTCGGCGAGCGCCTCCGCCAGCGCATCCCGGAAGTCCTGCGGGGTGGCCGCGGTGGTGAGGTCGCGGGGCGGGCGTGGGCGCAGCCCCTCGGCCAGGCAGGCGTCGTACGTGAGGAGGCCCAGGGACTCGGAGTTGCCGAGGATCGCGACCCGGGGACCCGCCGGGAGGGGCTGGTCGGCGAGGAGCAGACCCGCGTCGACCATCTCCGTCACCGTGTCGACACGGATCACGCCCGCCTGCCGCATGAGCGCGGAGACCGTCGCGTCCGGGATCCGGCTGATCGGCACCGCATGACCGGGCGGGGTACTGCCGCTGTGCCGGGCCCCCTTCACCACGACGACCGGCTTCACCGCTGCGGTGCGCCGCGCGAGACGGGTGAACTTCCTCGGGTTGCCGAGGGATTCGAGGTAGAGCAGGGCGACATCGGTGTTCGGGTCCTCGTACCAGTACTGGAGGAAGTCGTTGCCCGAGATGTCGGCACGGTTGCCCGCGGAGATGAACGTCGACAGACCCGCGCCGCGTCGGTAGAGCCCGGAGAGCAGGGCGATGCCGATCGCGCCCGACTGCGTGAACAGACCGATGCGGCCCGGGGTGGGCGGCTCGGGGGCGAGGGAGGCGTTCAGCCGTACGGCGTCCGCGTTGTTGATGATCCCGAAGGCGTTCGGGCCGATGACGCGCATGCCGAACGAGCGGGCCTGGCGGACCAGTTCGCGCTGCCTCTCCCTGCCCTCGGCGCCCCATTCGGCATATCCGGCGGAGAGGACCACGAGGCCCTGGACGCCGTGTTCGCCGCAGTCGGCGACGACCTCCGGGACCCGGTCCGCCGGCACGGCCACGACCGCGAGGTCCACCGGCTCACCGATCTCGCCGACGGAGCGGTGGGCGGGGACGCCGTCGATCGTTCCCTGGTCGGCGGCGAACGAGCTGTTCACGGCGTACACACGACCGGTGAAGCCCGCGCCGAGGAGGTTGCGCAGAACCGTGCGGCCGACCCCGCCGGGGTTACGGCCGGTGCCGATGACGGCGACGGACCCCGGTGCGAGCAGCCGCTGCACCGATCGCGCCTCCGCCCGCTGCTCGCGGGCGCGCTGGACGGCGAGGGACTCCGCGGTGGGTTCGAGGTCGAGGGTGAGATGGACCGCGCCGTCCTCGAAGCTGCGCTGCTGGGTGTACCCGGCGTCGCGGAACACCTTGATCATCTTGTTGTTGGCGGGCAGGACCTCGGCGGCGAAGCGCCGGATGCCGCGCTCACGTGCCACCGCGGCGATGTGTTCGAGGAGCGCCGATGCCACGCCGCGGCCCTGGTGCGCGTCCTGGACGAGAAAGGCGACCTCGGCCTCGTCGGCGGGGGCGGAGGCGGGCCGGCCGGCCGCGTCGATCCGGTCGTAGCGGACGGTGGCGATGAACTCGCCGCCGACTGTGACGGCGAGCCCCACCCGGTCGACGTAGTCGTGATGGGTGAAGCGGTGGACGTCCTTGGCGGACAGACGAGGGTACGGAGCGAAGAACCGGTAGTACTTCGACTCGTCGGAGACCTGCTCGTAGAAGTTGACCAGGCGCTCGGCATCGTCCGTGGTGATGGGCCTGATCCGGGCCGTCCCGCCGTCGCGGAGCACCACATCCGCTTCCCAGTGGTCGGGGTACGCATGGTGCGGACTCTGCTCCGGCGTGGGCTGCATGGGCAAAGCCTACGGCTCGGTCAGCGGTCGCGTAGGGCTCGGGGCCGGGGCAGTCTGAGAGCTCCGATCGGCTGTGCGGCACGGGCTGGGGCCGGGTTGCCGGTCGGCGGGAGCACAGCGCACCGCGTGAGAGACTGGTCTAGACAACCATTGATTCGTGAAGGGCAGAACCATGGCTGAGCGCCGCGTCAATGTCGGTTGGGCCGAGGGCCTGCACGCCCGCCCCGCTTCCATCTTCGTCCGTGCCGCCACGGCTTCCGGCGTTCCCATGACGATCGCCAAGTCCGACGGCACGCCGGTGAACGCCGCCTCCATGCTCGCGGTGCTCGGTCTCGGCGCGCACGGCGGCGAGGAGATCGTGCTCGCCTCCGAGGCGGACGACGCGGAAGCCGCGCTCGACCGTCTGGCGAAGCTGGTCGCCGAGGGGCTCGAGGAGCTTCCGGAGACCGTCTGATCCCAGGGCTTCCGATCAGGGGAGGGTCTTTCCGGCCGATTCCTGTCGGGTCTACTTCTGCGGCGGATCCGCGGCATCCTCAATCGGGGCCGCGGCTCCTTGATTTTCGGATACCGACGGCATGTCCGGAGCGAATTCGGGCAGCCCAAAGAAAGCCCCACGCAATTACTTCTCTTTGTATACGGCGCATGTGTTAATGCCGGCCGCTCGCGGTGTTTACGGCATGTTGCGAAGTCCTCACCCGACCACTGGATCGGGAGGCGCCGGGATCACGGCCCGGGGCGCCGCCCGCGCGGCGCAGCCGGTGCGCGGCGGTGACCCGCTCGGCGTGCTGGGCGGACAGCACCCTGGCCCGTTCCGCGTCACCGCGCGCCACGGCGTCCACGATGGCTCCGTGCTCGGCCCAGGAATCGGCGGGGCGGGCCGGCTGCTCGACCGCGTACATCCAGGCGATCTTGTGCCGTAGCTGGGTGAGCAGTGCGATGAGCCCGGGGCTGCCGGACGCCTGGGCGAGCGTCTCGTGGAACCAGCCACCCAGGGAGCGCAGATCCTCCCCTTCGCCCCGCCGCGCCCTCTCCTGACCGAGCCTGACCAGGCCGCGGAGCACCTTGAGGTGCGCCTCGGTGCGTCGCTGCGCGGCACGGGCCGCACCCAGCGGCTCCAGCAGCATCCGAACCTCCAGAAGGTCGGCGGCCTCCTGCTCGGTGGGCTCGGCGACACAGGCACCGGCATGCCGGCGGGTGACCACGAAGCCCTCGGACTCCAGGGTGCGCAGCGCTTCCCGCACCGGGACACGGGAGACCCCGTAACGACGTGCGAGCAGCTCCTCGGTGAGTCTGCTGCCGCGTTCGAAGACACCGGAGACGATGTCGTCACGGATTGCCGTGCATACCGATTGCGCCGGAATGCGCATGTCCGAACCTCCGCCTTAATCCCCGCGAAACGCGGCCGATCGACGCCTGGTCTGTGACTCTATTGCAATGCGACTGCATTTCCGACGCCGGGCCGAAATCCATGAATATCTTTTGGCCGCAGGCCGGTTCCGCGGGGCGGCGCGGCGGGGCGAACACGACGAAGGCCCCGGCGGCAAACCAGGACCTTCGGGGGTGTTGTGGGCGGGACGTCGGTCAGACGTTCACGCCATGGGCGCGCAGGTACGCCACGGGGTCCATGTCGGAGCCGTACGAAGGCGTGGTGCGGGCCTCGAAGTGGAGGTGCGGTCCGGTGGAGTTGCCGGTCGAGCCGGAGAGGCCGATCCGCTGGCCCGCGCCGACGCTCTGGCCGACGGAGACGCCGATCGAGGAGAGGTGACCGTACTGGGTGTACGTGCCGTCCGCCATCCGCAGCACGATGTTGTTGCCGTATGCGCCGCCCCAACCCGCCTCGACGACCGTGCTGGCACCGACGGCGACGACGGAGCTGCCGGAGGCGGCGTGGAAGTCGATGCCCGAGTGGCTGCCGGAGGACCAGAGGGAACCGCTCGACTTGTAGCCGGTGGTGACGTACGAACCGGCGACGGGGAGCTGGAAGGAGCCCAGGCGGGTGCGCTCGGCGGAACGGGCGGCGCGGGCCTTCGCGTCGCGGGCCGCCTTGGCGCGGGCCTCGGCCTTGGTCTTCGCCGCCGCCTTGGCCGTCGCTTCGGCCTTCGCCTTGGCTTCCGCCTCGGACTTGGCCGCTGCGGCAGCCTTCGCCTTCGCGGCGACGTCTGCCTGGCGCTTCTGCACATCGGCCTGGGTGGCCACCTGGTCGGCGAGGGCACCCTCGATGGCGATGATCTGGGTCAGGCCGGTTTCGCCGGCGGAGGGGGCCTCGGAATCCGAGGCGAGGGCCGGAGAGGCCAGTCCGCCGATGACGCCGGTGGTGGCCAGGGTCGCGACTCCGGCGATGCGTGCGCTCCTGCGCTTCAGACGGCTCGGGGCACGATGCTTCCCGGTGGGGCGGGTGAACGCCATGAAGTAGCTGGTCCTTTCCTTCCTTCTCGCCTACCGGGTTAGCTGACGGGTTCGGAGCAGGAAGGTCTCCTACGGATCCCGGCCTCACAGGAGGTCGCGGTATCCGATTCACCCCAGGGACTGCGTGGGTCCCCGGCTCCCCAGGCTCGCGCCTGACGGGGACTCGGCGATCACTGCCCGGCGCCACGGATGCGGCATACGAGTGACGGACAGCGGAGCCGACGCTAGGCGGGGGCACTTTCATTCACCAAACGGACAGGGCGTTTTGTAGCGCATTCCACAGGGCAAGCAAGAAGTTTTCATCTCAAATCAGACAAAAGGGAAGACCCCGGCGAGAAGCGGCTCGCCGGGGTCTCTCTTTGCCCCGCTTTGCGGGACTTTGGCGCATCAGCCGGTGACGACCGACACCTCCCCGATACCCAATGCCCTGACCGGCTCCTCGATCTGCGCGGCGTCGCCGACGAGGATCGTGACCAGCCGGTCCGCGGGGAAGGCGTTGACCACGGCTGCGGTCGCCTCGACCGTGCCGGTCTCGGCCAGACGGGTGTACAGCCGCGCCTGGTAGTCGTCCGCGAGGTGCTGCTCGACCTGGTCGGCGAGCGTGCCGGCGACGGAGGCAGCCGTCTCGAACTTCAGCGGGGCGACACCCACAAGGTTCTGGACGGCGGTCTCGCGCTCGGCGTCGGTCAGCCCCTCGGCCGCCAGCGTCCGCAGGACCTTCCACAGGTCGTCCAGCGCCGGCCCGGTGGACTCCGTGTCCACCGAGCCGCTGATCGCCAGCATCGCTGCGCCGGTCGCCCCGGAGGCGGAGTCCGCGGCCGTCGAGCGCAGGACCTGCCCGAAGGCCCGTACGCCGTAGGTGTAGCCCTTCTCCTCGCGCAGCACCCGGTCCAGCCGGGAGGTGAGCGTGCCACCCAGGCAGTAGGTGCCGAGGACCTGGGCCGGCCACACGCTGTCGTGCCGGTCGGCGCCGATGCGGCCGATCAGCAGCTGCGTCTGCACAGCGCCCGGGCGGTCGACGATCACCACGCGGCCGGTGTCGTCGGCGGTGATCGGCGGGAACGGGCGGGACTCCACGGTGTTCCCGGTCCAGTCGCCGACGGTGTCGGCGAGCAGCGCGTCCAGGTCGATACCGGTGAGGTCACCGACAACGACGGCGGTCGCGGTGGACGGCCGGACATGGGCCTCGTAGAAGGCGCGCACGGCCGCGGAGTCGATCCGCTCCACCGTCTCCTCGGTGCCCTGACGCGGGCGCGACATCCGCGACGTGGCCGGAAAGAGCTCCTTGGAGAGCTGCTTGGCGGCACGCCGGGCCGGGTTGGCCTGCTCGTGCGGGATCTCGTCGAGCCTGTTGTTCACCAGCCGCTCGATCTCGCTGTCGGCGAACGCGGGCGCCCGCAGCGCCTCGGAGACCAGTCCGAGCGCCTTGGCCAGCCGGGACGCCGGGACCTCCAGGGAGACCCGCATGCCGGGATGGTCGGCGTGCGCGTCGAGGGTGGCGCCGCAGCGCTCCAGCTCGGCGGCGAACTCCTCGGCGGAATGCTTGTCGGTGCCCTCGGAAAGGGCCCGCGCCATGATCGTGGCCACGCCGTCGAGGCCCTCGGGTTCGGCGTCCAGCGGGGCGTCGAGGAAGATCTCTACCGCAACGACCTGTTGGCCGGGGCGGTGGCAGCGCAGCACCGTCAGTCCGTTGGGCAGGGCGCCGCGCTCGGGCGCGGGAAAGGCCCAGGGCCTGGCCGTGCCGGGAGCCGGCTGCGGGTGGTACTCCATCGATACTCCAGTCGCGGCAGCGTCGGTCACTTGTCCGCCCCTTCGTGCGCGTCGGTGTCGGTGTCCGTCTCGTCGGCTTCCCCGTCGGCGGATTCGGCCGGCTCGACCGGCTCGTAGACGAGCACCGCCCGGTTGTCGGGGCGCAGCTGGGCCTCGGCCGCCGCCTGGACCTCGTCCGCGGTGACGTCGAGGACCCGCTGGACGGCGGTCAGGGCGAGCTGCGGGTCGCCGAACAGCACGGCGAACCGGCAGAGTTCATCGGCGCGGCCCGCGACCGTACCGAGCCGGTCCAGCCACTCGCGCTCCAACTGTGCCTGAGCGCGCTCCATTTCCTCGGGCGTGGGACCCTCGGCGGCGAACCGGGCCAGCTCCTCGTCGACCGCGGCCTCGATCTGCGCCACTTCGACACCGCCGGACGTCTTCACGTCCAGCCAGCCGAGCGAGGGTGCCCCGGCCAGTCGCAGCAGCCCGAAACCTGCCGCAACGGCCGTGCGGTCGCGGCGGACCAGGCGGTTGTGGAGCCGGGAGGACTCACCGCCGCCGAGCACGGTCAGCGCGAGATCCGCGGCGTCGCACTCCCGGGTGCCGTCGTGCGGCAGCCGGTAGGCGGCCATCAGCGCCCGCGCCGGAACCTCCTCGCGGACCTCTTCGCGCAGCTGCTCGCCGATGATCTCGGGGAGCGTGCCGTCGCGCGGCGGCTGCTTGCCGTCGTGGGACGGGATGGAGCCGAAGTACTTCTCGATCCAGGCGAGCGTCTGCTCGGGGTCGATGTCGCCGACGACCGACAGCACCGCGTTGTTGGGCGCGTAGTACGTCCGGAAGAAGGTACGTGCGTCTTCGAGCGTGGCCGCGTCCAGGTCGGCCATCGAGCCGATCGGGGTGTGGTGGTAGGGGTGGCCCTCGGGGTAGGCGAGGGCGGTCAGCCTCTCGAACGCCGTGCCGTACGGAACGTTGTCGTACCGCTGGCGTCGCTCGTTCTTGACGACGTCCCGCTGGTTCTCCATGGACTCCTCGTCGAGAGCGGCGAGCAGCGAGCCCATCCGGTCGGCTTCGAGCCACAGGGCCAGTTCCAGCTGATGCGTGGGCATCGTCTCGAAGTAGTTGGTGCGTTCGAAGCTGGTCGTCCCGTTGAGGGAGCCGCCGGCTCCCTGCACCAGCTCGAAGTGTCCGTTCCCCTTGACCTGTCCGGAGCCCTGGAACATCAGGTGCTCGAAGAGGTGAGCCAGACCCGTGCGCCCCTTGACCTCGTGGCGCGAACCGACGTCGTACCAGAGGCACACTGCGGCGACCGGGGTCAGATGGTCCTCGGAGAGCACCACGCGCAGGCCGTTGGCCAGACGGTGCTCGGTCGCTGTCAAGCCGCCGGAGCCGGCCTGGGCTGTGGCCGTGTGACCCATGGGCATGTACGTCCCTTCGATCGCGATACTGGAATTCCTGCGAGACCTGCCACTGTAAGCAAGCGCACCGACACCTGGCGAAGTTCCCGTGCCGTGGAAGTTCGCGTGAAAGAGCGCCGGACAGCCCCTTGGGACGGGTCGAGGTCGGCGTTGTCAGTGCGGCGGTCCACAATGGTCCGCGTCAGAACCAGAGGTTGCCCGAACAGATCTGTGAAGGAGTCGCAGCAGCGATGGCCCGCCGCAGTACGAAGACCCCGCCGCCGGACGACTTCGAGGAGAAGATCCTCGACATCGACGTCGTCGACGAAATGCAGGGCTCCTTCCTCGAATACGCGTACTCGGTGATCTACTCACGGGCCCTGCCGGACGCCCGCGACGGCATGAAGCCGGTGCACCGCCGCATCGTGTACCAGATGAACGAGATGGGGCTGCGACCCGACCGCGGCTATGTGAAGTGTGCCCGCGTCGTCGGCGAGGTCATGGGAAAGCTGCATCCGCACGGCGACGCGTCGATCTACGACGCGCTGGTCCGGATGGCGCAGCCGTTCTCGATGCGGCTCCCTCTCGTCGACGGGCACGGCAACTTCGGCTCGCTCGGCAACGACGACCCGCCGGCCGCCATGCGGTACACCGAGTGCCGGATGGCCGACGCCACGTCCCTGATGACGGAGTCGATCGACGAGGACACCGTCGGTTTCCAGTCGAATTACGACGGCCAGGAGCAGGAACCGGTCGTCCTGCCCGCCGCGTATCCGAACCTCCTGGTCAACGGGTCGTCCGGGATCGCGGTTGGCATGGCGACCAATATGCCGCCGCACAACCTGGGCGAGGTCATCGCCGCCGCCCGCCATCTGATCAGGCATCCGGGCGCTGACCTGGAGACCCTGATGCGGTTCATCCCCGGACCCGACCTGCCGACCGGTGGCCGGATCGTGGGCCTCGGCGGGATCAAGGACGCGTACGCGGCCGGACGTGGCACGTTCAAGATCCGTGCGACGGTCGCCGTGGAGAACGTGACGGCCCGCCGCAAGGGTCTGGTCGTCACTGAACTGCCCTTCTCCGTCGGCCCGGAGAAGGTGATCGCCAAGATCAAGGACCTGGTCTCGGTGAAGAAGCTCCAGGGCATCGCCGATGTCAAGGACCTCACCGACCGCGAGCACGGCCTGCGCCTGGTCATCGAGGTCAAGAACGGCTTCGTGCCCGAGGCCGTTCTGGAGCAGCTCTACAAGCTGACGCCGATGGAGGAGTCCTTCGGCATCAACAATGTGGCGCTGGTCGACGGACAGCCGCTCACGCTCGGCCTCAAGGAGCTCCTCGAGGTCTACCTCGACCACCGCTTCGACGTGGTGCGCCGACGCAGCGAGTTCCGCCGGACCAAGCGCCAGGACCGGCTGCACCTGGTCGAGGGCCTGCTTGTCGCGCTGATCGACATCGACGAGGTCATCCGGCTCATCCGGTCCAGCGACAACTCCGCGCAGGCGAAGGAGCGGCTCATCGAGCACTTCTCGCTGAGCGAGATCCAGACGCAGTACATCCTGGACACCCCGCTGCGCCGGCTGACCCGGTTCGACCGGATCGAGCTGGAGAGCGAGCGGGACCGGCTCAACGGCGAGATCGATCAGCTGACGACGATCCTCGAGTCGGACGCCGAGCTGCGCAAGCTCGTCTCCACCGAACTGGCCGCGGTCGCGAAGAAGTTCGGCACCGACCGGCGTACGGTGCTGCTGGAGTCGGCCGGTTCACAGGTCGCCTCGGTGCCGTTGGAGGTCGCGGACGACCCGTGCCGGGTGCTGCTGTCCTCGACCGGTCTGCTGGCTCGTACGGCCACCGGCGACCCGATCGTCGTCGCCAAGGACGCCAAGCGGGCCAAGCACGACGTGATCGTGTCGGCCGTGCCGGCGACGGCGCGTGGCGATGTCGGCGTGGTGACGTCGGCAGGGCGGCTGCTGCGGCTCGCGGTGATCGACCTGCCCCAGCTGCCGGACACCCATGCCGCGCCCAATCTTTCGGGCGGGGCGCAGGTCTCGGAGTTCCTCACGCTGGAGACCGGTGAGGAGGTCATCTGCCTCACCACGCTCGACGAGTCCTCTCCGGGCCTGGCGATCGGCACCCTGCAGGGCGTCGTCAAACGGGTGGTGCCGGACTATCCGCCCAACAAGGACGAACTGGAGGTCATCACCCTGAAGGACGGTGACCGGATCGTCGGAGCCGCCGAACTGCGTACGGGCGAGGAGGACCTCGTCTTCATCACGTCCGACGCACAGTTGCTGCGCTACCCGGCGGCCCAGGTACGACCGCAGGGCCGGCCGGCGGGCGGCATGGCGGGCGTGAAACTGGCGGAGGGCGTCGAGGTGCTCTCGTTCGGCGCGGTGGACCCTGCGGCGGACGCGATGGTGTTCACGGTGGCGGGCTCGCACGGCACACTGGACGACTCGGTGCTGACGGCGAAGCTCACGCCGTTCGACCAGTACCCGCGCAAGGGCCGGGCCACCGGCGGGGTGCGCTGTCAGCGCTTCCTCAAGGGCGAGGACGTCCTGGTGTTCGCCTGGGCGGGTGCGGTCCCGGCGCGGGCGGCGCAGAAGAACGGCACCCCGGCCGAACTGCCGGAGCCGGATCCGCGGCGCGACGGTTCGGGGACGCCGCTGGCCAAGCCGGTCGCGGTGATCGCCGGACCGGTGTAGCCGACGGATTCCGTCAGTCGGTTTCAGTCGGCCGGCTGTTGTACGTAGCGCAGGACGCCCCACATGCTCTGCTCATGTGCGGCGTCCTGCGTCATGTCCGGCGCCGACCCGGCTTCCACCGGCGGTTCGGCGCTCTCGCGGCAGTCAGCCAGCTCCTTGTGCAGAGCATCCGGGTCGATGCCGGAGCCGATCAGCACCAGCTGGGTGAGGCGCGGTTCGTCCGCTTCCAGGGCTGCGGGGTGAACCTCAGGAACCGGCCGACCGCATGCACCTCGTACTTGTTGCCGCGGTGTCCCGCGCCGAAGTCGACGTACCCCTTGATCCGGTAGAGCCCCTCCGGCCGGGAGTCGAGAAACTCCATCGTTCGGCGGGGGTTCATGGGTACATCGGCGCTGAACGAGACACTCTCGTACGTGGCGTGCAGATGCCTCGCGTGCGTCTCGACACCCTCCTCGTCGAGCAGGAGGTCCTCGAAGGAGAGCTGACGCATCTGCTCCTCGCCCTCCGGCCGCAGCGCCGGGTCGAACAGCAGCTCCGGGTCGATGCGTCCGTACGCGGCGGGGACAACGGCCGCCCTGCTGCCGGTCGCCGCGACGGCGTCCCGGATGCGATCCTGCTCCTCGTCCGTGACCCGGTCCGTCTTGTTCAGCACGACGAGATCGGCGACGCCGAGGTGCCGGTCGATCTCCGGATGGCGCTCCCGGACGGCGTCGAACTCGGCGGCGTCAACGAGCTCGACCGGTCCCCCGTACACGATCTGCGGGATTTCGCTGGCCAGCAGCATGCGCACGAGCCCCTGGGGTTCCGCGAGTCCGCTCGCCTCGATGACGATCACATCGAGGCCGACGGCGGGGCGGGTCAGCTTCTCCAGGAAGGTGTCGAGTTCACTCGCGTCGACGGCGCAGCACAGACATCCGTTGCCCAGTGAAACAGTCGAGCCGACCTGCCCCGACACGGTCATGGCGTCGATCTCGATCGAACCGAAGTCGTTGACGATCACGCCGATCCGGTTCCCCGCACGGTGCCGGAGCAGGTGGTTGAGCAGGGTCGTCTTGCCGGAACCCAGGAACCCCGCCAGGACGATGACAGGGATCTGCTGCTTGCGGTGCGGGGACGACGGGCTCAACGGTGGCCTTCCTCGGAGGGACCTCAGGGCGCCGGTACCGGCTGCGGCGGGGGCGGACCGATGTAGCGGGCCGCCGGGCGGATGATCTTCGAGTCCTCCGCCTGCTCCAGGATATTGGCGCTCCAGCCGACCACACGCGCCGCGCAGAAGGTCGGCGTGAACATCTCGCGCGGCAGCCCGCACAGCTCCATGACGACCCCGGCGTAGAACTCCACGTTGGTGTGGAGCTCTCGGCCCGGCTTGAGCTCGGCGAGGATTGTCTCGACCTGCCGTTCCACCTCGACAGCGAAGTCGACGAGCGGTCCGCCGAAGTCCTGGGCCACCCCGCGCAGCATGCGCGAGCGCGGGTCCTCGGTGCGGTAGACGGGATGGCCGAAGCCCATGATCCGCTCGCCTGCCAGCACGCGCTCGCGGATCCAGCCGTCGATGCGGTCGGGCGTGCCGATCGCATCCAGGGTGTCGAGCGCCCGGCTCGGCGCTCCGCCGTGCAGCGGTCCGGAGAGTGCGCCGACCGCCGCCACCAGGCAGGCCGCGACGTCCGCGCCAGTGGAGGCGACGACCCGGCCGGTGAAGGTCGAGGCATTGAAGCCATGGTCGACGGTGGAGATCAGGTACTGCTCGACGGCCCTGACCCGGGCGGCGTCCGGCACGGACCCGGTGAGCATGTAGAGGTAGTTGGCTGCGTACGGCAGATCCTCGCGCGGCTCGACCGGTTCGAGGCCCTGACCGAGCCGGTGCAGTGCGGTCAGCACAGTGGGTACGGCAGCGCAGGCGGCGAGCGCGTCGCTGCGGCGCCGGTCGCCGTCGATGTCGTACACCGGGCGGAATCCGGCCGAGGCGCCGAGCAGCGACAGGGCGGTGCGCAGCCCGGCAAGCGGTCCGGAGACGGCTCCCGCACAGGCTATGGCGGGCAGGGCGTCCCGTACGTCCGCGGGCAGCCGGCGCAGGGCGGCGGTGCGCTCGGCAAAGTCGGCACGGGCGGCCGGACCGGGCAGCTCGCCGTGGAACATCAGGAACCAGACGTCCTCGAAGCTGCGGGTCTGTGCGAGTTCGATCGCCGAATACTGCCGGTAGTGGTAGAAGCCCTCGCGCCCCCGGACGTCACCGAGGGCGGTGTCCGTGACGACGACACCCGCGAGGCCGCGGGGTACGTCGAGCGGGGTTCCGTTGGTCATGGTCGGCATCTCTTCCTCCGCGAACTTACCTGCTCAAGCCGGATCGGCATTGATTCGACTGTCTATGATTGACTTAAATCCTGTCAATGTTGATTGAATCAATATGGATACGGTGAGCAGCATGAAGGATCAAGCAGCCCCCGACGACGGCCAGGCCGGGGCGACCGCGGAGCGTCTCACCACGCGCGAGACGGCCGAGCGGCTGGGCGTGAAGCCCGAGACGGTGTACGCATACGTCAGCCGGGGCCAGTTGAGCAGCAGGCGGGCGCCCGGCGGCCGCGGCAGTACGTTCGACGCCGCGGAGGTCGATGCGCTGCTCCGCCGCACGGGACGCAGGGACGCCTCCCCCGCCACCGGCGACCTGGTGTTCCGCACCGGCATCACGCTGATCGAGGGCGACCGGTACTACTTCCGCGGTGTCGACGCGACCGAGATGGCCACCCACTATGCCTACGAGGAGGTCGCCGAATGGCTGTGGACCGGTAAGCTCCGGCGCGGCACGCGCTTCACCGCACCTGCCGAGGCCCTGGCGGCGGCACGCCGCACGGTCGGTGCGCTGCCCGCGCACAGCCGGTCGACGGACCGGCTGCGGGTCGCGGTCGCGGCCGCGGCCGCCGCGGATCCGCTGCGCTTCGACCTCTCGCCCGAGGCGGTGCTCGGCAGCGCGCGAAGCCTGATTCCCACCCTGGTCGGCGCGCTGCCGACCGTTGCCGGCGCACCGTGGACAGCCGGTCATGAGGCTGCTTCGCCGACGTCCGGACTGGCACAGCGGCTATGGCCGAAACTCACCACCCACCCGGCCGACGCGGCGTCGCTCGCTGTGCTGGACGCGGCTCTCGGCCTGCTGATCGACCACGATCTGGCCGCCTCGACGCTGGCCGCCCGCGTCGCCGCATCCGCCCACGCCCACCCGTACGCGGTGGTCTCCGCGGGCCTCGGCGTGCTGGAGGGCCCCCTGCACGGCGCCGCGAGCGGCCTGGCACACAGGATGCTTGTCGAGGTCCTGGAGCGGGGCGGCGCGGCCCCGGTGGTCGCGGACCATCTCCGCACCGGCCGCAGGCTACCCGGACTCGGACACCGGCTCTACACCGCCGAGGATCCGCGGGCGCGGACCCTGTTCGCCCTGCTCGCGCAGGTCCCGCAGGCGGCGCCCGCGCTGGCCGCGGCGCGCGACGTGGTCACCACGACCGCGCGCCACACCCCCCTGCACGCCAACGTCGACCTGGCGCTCGCCGTGCTCTCGGTCTCGTCCGGCATGTCCGCCGAGGCGGGTGAGACGGTGTTCGCGGTGTCCCGTACAGCGGGCTGGATCGCGCATGCGCTGGAGGAGTACGCGGAACGCCCGCTGCGGATGCGCCCCAGCGGCCAGTACAGCGGCCCTCGACCGCCTCAGCCGCTGCCCGGTCCGGGATCAGCCACCGAGTAGAGAGTGCACCGCTATAGATTGCTCATAGGCCGCAAAACAACGACGCTCAGCCGGAAGTGGTTCGCGGGGGCTGCGCGGTGGATCACCGCACCACCGGTTCCGGTTCGAAGAGCAGCTCGTCAAAGGGCACGGCACGGCCCCCGATCTGCACGGAGAGCAGCTCGACGGCGGCGCGCCCATCGCCTCGATCGGCTGCCGGACCGTGGTCAGCGGCGGCTCGGTGCAGTTCATGAAGACCGAATCGTCGTACCCGACCGGTCCGACCAGCCGGGCCCGCTCACCGCGCGGCTGGGTCGGACGCTCGTCACCGAGGGCGTCGAGCGCGAAGAGGACGGCCTTCCGGGTGATGAGCGAAAAAGACGCAAACCGATTTGCGTGGAGCTGAAAAGACAGTGAGATTTCAGGAAGCGCAGGGCGGCGTTTTACCTTCATACGATGAGCGCACCATCGCCCACCCCCCGGAGACCGCGACGGCTCGGCTGGCCGCAGCGGGTCTTCTCCCAGGTGCTGCTGATGCAGCTCGCCATCGCCACCGGCGTCACCGTACTCGCCACCGGCCTCTTCCTGGCACCCCTCAGCGCGCAACTCGACGACGAGGCGATGCGCCGTGCGCTCGCCATCGCGCAGAGCACTGCGGCCCAGCCGCAGATCGCCGCGTCGCTGCTCACCACGGCCCCCGTCCCCGGAGGGCCTGTGCAATCCGCCGCGGAGCGGATCAGGCGGTCCACCGGCGCCGAGTACGTCGTGATCATGGACCGGCACGGGGTGCGGTGGTCGCACACCGATGCCCGCCGGATCGGCGAGGTCGTCTCGACCGACCCCAGTGAAGCGCTCGCGGGCGGCGAGATCATGGAAATCGACAGCGGTACGCTCGGCCGCTCGGCACGCGGCAAGGTTCCGCTCCGCGACAGCGCGGACCACATCGTCGGAGCGGTCTCGGTCGGTATCGCCTACGACAGTGTCCGCGCCCGGCTCCTGGCGGCGATCCCGGGGCTGCTCGCCTACGCGGGAGGGGCGCTCGCCGTCGGGGCGCTTGCTGCCTATCTGATCTCCCGCCGCATCCAGCGACAGACTCACGACCTGGCCTTCTCCGACATCTCCGCGCTGCTGACCGAGCGCGAGGCGATGCTGCACAGCATCCGCGAAGGGGTCGTCGCGCTGGACCGTACGGGACGCATACGGCTGCTGAACGACGAGGCGCAGCGGCTGCTGGGGCTCGGCCCCGACGCCGCGGGCCGCCCGCTCGACGAGATGCTCGGCCGGGGGCGGACCGCGGACGTACTGGCCGGCCGGGTGGTGGGCGACGATCTGCTGACCGTGCGCGGCAACCGGGTGCTGCTCGCCAACCGGATGCCGACCGACGACGGAGGCGCCGTCGCCACCCTCCGGGACCGCACCGAACTCGAGCACCTCGGCCGCGAGCTCGACTCCACCCGCGGTCTGATCGACGCCCTGCGCGCACAGGACCACGAGCACGCCAACCGGCTGCACACCCTCCTGGGGCTGCTGGAACTGGAGATGCACGAGGACGCGATGGAGTTCGTCACCGAGGTTGTCGGCGTCCACCGGGCCACCGCCGAGCAGGTCACCGAGAAGGTCCACGACCCGCTGCTGGCCGCCCTGCTCGTCGGCAAAGCGACCGTCGCCGCGGAGCGCGGCGTCTCGCTGCGCATGGCTCCCGGCACGCTGCTCCCTGACCGGCTGGTGGACCCGCGCGGTCTGGTCACCGTCGTCGGCAACCTCGTCGACAACGCCCTGGACGCGGCCGCCGGATCGGACGAGGCCCTGATCGAGGTGGGGCTGCGGACGGATGGCCGTACGGTGGTGCTGCGGGTCCGCGACAGCGGCCCCGGCGTCCCTCACGAGTATCGCGAATCGGTCTTCACGGAGGGCTGGTCGACCAAGGAACTCCCGGCGCACGGCAAACGTGGTCTGGGTCTCGCGATGGTACGACGGCTGGCCGAACGGCAGGGCGGCAGTGCCACCATCGACGGGGCACCGGAGGGCGGCGCGGAGTTCACCGTCGTACTGCCGGAGACGCTCACCGAACCGGGTCTCACGGAAACACAGCTTCCGGAGCCGGACCTCACGGGAGGAGTCCAGTGATCCAGGTCCTGGTCGTGGACGACGACATCCGGGTCGCGCGGATCAACGCGGCGTATGTCTCCAAGGTGCCCGGCTTCCGGGTGACCGCACAGGCGCACAGCGCCTTCGAGGCCCTGGCCGCGGCCGAGTCGCAACACGTGGACCTCGTCCTGCTGGACCATTACATGCCCGACCGCAATGGCCTGGCCGTGGTGCGGGAGCTGCGCAGGCTCGGCCACCGCACCGACGTGATCATGGTGACCGCGGCGCGTGACGTCGCCACCGTCCAGGAGGCCATGCGGCACGGCGCGCTCCAGTACCTGGTCAAGCCGTTCACGTACACGGGGCTGCGTACCAAGCTCGAGGCGTACGCGGCGCTGCACCACACCCTGGAGGGCGGCGGCGAGACCGAACAGGGAGACGTGGACCGGCTGTTCGGCGCTCTGTGGGCTGCGGGCGAACCCGCCCTCCCCAAGGGGCACTCGCCCACCACGGCGGAACTGGTCCGCCAGGCACTCAAGGTCGCCGAGGGGCCGCTCTCCGCGCAGGAGATCGCGGAGAGCGCCGGTATGAGCCGGCAGACCGCGCAGCGCTACCTGAAGCTGCTGGAGCGGACGGGGCGGGTACGGCTGACACTGCGGTACGGCGAGACGGGCCGCCCGGAACACCGCTACACCTGGGCCTCGGGCTCCTAGGGAACCCCGACGTAACGGAGCACCGGTCCGCAACCGCCACGGCCGGTCCCGCTCTCCCGGCCCGGCTGTACAACTGTCCGCTGCGCTGTCCGGCTACACCGCCCCCGCCCCGGTCAGCGCGCGGACCTCGGTCTCCGCATGCTTGGCGGCGTCCGCGGGCTCGGACGACGTGACCGTGCCGATCCAGCCGGCCAGGAAGCCGAGCGGAACGGAGACCAGTCCGGGATTCTCGAGCGGGAAGAACTGGAAGTCGACGCCGGGGAAGAACGAGGTGGCGCTGCCGGAGACAATCGGTGAGAGCAGGACGAGCAGCACCACGGGGATCAGCCCGCCGTAGACCGACCAGACCGCTCCCCGTGTGGTGAAGTTCCGCCAGAACAGCGAGTAGAGCAGCACCGGCAGATTGGCCGAGGCGGCGACGGCGAAGGCGAGCCCCACCAGGAACGCCACATTCAGATCCTGGGCGACCAGGCCCAGCCCGATGGCGGCCACCCCGATCCCCGCTGCGGCGACCCTGGCCACGGTGACTTCGCTGTACTGCTTGGAGCCCGGGCGCCTGAGCGAGGCGTAGAGGTCATGGGCCACGGAGGCGGACGAGGCGAGCGTGATCCCGGCGACGACGGCAAGGATGGTCGCGAAGGCCACGGCGGCGACCACGGCGAACAGAATCGCTCCCCCGGTGGAACCTTCGCCGCCGCCGAGCACCAGGGCCAGCAGTGGAACGGCCGTGTTCCCGGCGGGATTCGATGTCTGTACGTCCGCCGAACCGACCAGCGCGGCCGCACCGAACCCGAGCACGATCGTCATGAGGTAGAAGCTGCCGATGAGGCCGATCGACCAGACGACCGAGCGGCGGGCGGCGCGGGCGGTGGGCACGGTGTAGAAGCGCGACAGGATGTGCGGCAGTCCGGCCGTACCGAGCACCAGGGCCAGCCCGAGGCTGATGAAGTCGAAGCGAGCGGTCCAGCTGCCGCCGTACTTGAGGCCGGGCGAGAGGAACTTCATTCCGTGCCCGCTCCGTTCGGCGGCGGAGTTGAGGAGCGCGTTGACGTTGCCGTGGAAGTGGACCAGAACGAGCACGGAGAGCACAGTCGCGCCCACCATCAGCAGGACGGCCTTGACGATCTGGATCCAGGTCGTGGCACGCATCCCGCCGAAGGACACATAGATCACCATGAGCGCCCCGACCCCGATGACGGTCCAGGAGCGGGCGGCGTCGCTCGTACCGCCGAGGAGCAGGGCGACCAGGCTGCCCGCCCCGACCATCTGCGCCACCAGGTAGAGCACGGAGACGGTGACGGAGGAGGTGCCCGCCGCGATCCGTACCGGCCGTTCCGCCATCCGCGCAGCCACCACATCGGCGAGGGTGAACCGGCCGCAGTTACGGACGAGTTCGGCAACCAGCAGCAGGACGACGAGCCAGGCGACGAGGAAGCCGACCGAGTACAGCATGCCGTCGTAGCCGAACAGGGCGATCAGCCCGGAGATACCGAGAAAGGATGCGGCCGACATGTAGTCACCGGCGATGGCCAACCCGTTTTCCATGGGGGAGAACAATCGCCCGCCGGCGTAGAACTCCTCGGCCGAGCCGTGCCGGTTGCGGCTCACCCAGGTGGTGATGGCGAGCGTCACGGCGATGAATGCGCTGAACAGAAGCAGCGTCAGGGTCTCGTGGTTCCGGCTCAACGCCCGATCCCCCGCGTCATCTCCTGAGTCTCCCACCGCAGATCGAGTGCGGCCCGGTCCCTGCGCAGCCGCGCATGACGCGTGTATGCCCCGGTGAGCAGGAACGTCGTGAGGAACTGCCCGAGCCCCGCGACCATCGCGACATTGATGGCGCCGGCGACCGGACGGGCCATCAGCCCGGGTGCGGTGACCGCCGTGACAACGTAGGCGAGGTACCAGACGAAGAAGGCCAGGGTGGCGGGGACGACGAACCGCCGGTATCGACGGCGCACTTCCTGGAAGGCCCCGCTGCGCTGCACCTCCAGATAGATGTCGGCCGCGCTGTGGCTGCGCTGCGGGGCCATGGGCCCGGGTGGCCCGACAGGTACGAAGCTCCCCGCACCGTCCAGCTCGCCCCATCCGGAGGCCACAGCGTCGTACCACGGGTCGTCGACTCGCATCGCTGGGGCGTCGCGCCCTGCTTCCTTCTCCACCGAACAACTCCCCTTGTCCACGGACCACTTCGGCCGCGTACTCAAGAATGGGCAGATCAGGAAGATCCCGGGCACTTCATTCGCCGCTCTTCACCTCTTCAGGTGAAGGATGTCCCGGGTGGGTGTGCGAGACCACGAACATACGCATAGCGCACGGCCTGCGCTCTGTCGCGCACTCCAGCCTTGGCGAAGAGATTGTTGATGTGGCTTTTCACCGTGGCCTGCGAGATGTGCAGCCTGCGGGCGATCTCCTGGTTGGACATCCCCTCGGCGATCAGAACGAGCACTTCGTGCCGAGCACTGGCGGACCACGACGAGGGCGATGACGGCGATGATCACCAGGACATTGATGAGCCCTGACATGGCGGCCTCCCGAGGTGCGGAAAGGTTCAACACCTTCGACGCTACGGAAAATGCCAGGTCAGAAGATCGGCTCAGGGGTTGATCGTGGGTGGAGTCGTCGTCTCCACCCACGGGTGGAGACGACGACTGCCGGTCACGCGTCGATGCGCGAGCGGTCCAGTGTGGCCGCCGAGCTGGTGATGAATTCCTTGCGGGGCGCGACCTCGTTGCCCATCAGCAGATCGAAGACCTGCTCGGAGGATTCGAGGTCGCCGATGTTGATCCGCCGCAGTGTGCGGTGGCGCGGGTCCATCGTGGTCTCCGCCAGCTGATCGGCGTCCATCTCGCCCAGACCCTTGTACCGCTGGATCGAGTCCTTGTACCGGACGTTCTTGCGCTGCAGCTCCAGCAGTGTCTGGCGCAACTCGCCGTCGGAGTACGTATAGATGTACTTGTCCTGGCCCTTCTTGGGCTGGACCAGCTCGATCCGGTGCAGCGGGGGCACGGCGGCGAAGACGCGTCCCGCCTCGACCATGGGCCGCATGTACCGCTGGAAGAGCGTAAGCAGCAGGATGCGGATGTGCGCGCCGTCGACGTCTGCGTCCACCAGGAGGACGATTTTGCCGTAGCGGGCGGCGTCAATATCGAAGGTCCGCCCGGACCCCGCCCCTATGACCTGGATGATCGCGCCGCACTCGGCGTTCTTCAGCATGTCCGAGACGGACGCCTTCTGGACATTGAGGATCTTGCCCCGGATCGGCAGCAACGCCTGGAACTCACTGTTCCGGGCGAGCTTGGCCGTGCCGAGCGCGGAGTCCCCCTCGACGATGAAGAGCTCGCTGCGGTCCACGTCGTCGCTGCGGCAGTCCGCGAGCTTGGCGGGCAGCGAGGATGACTCCAGCGCCGTCTTGCGACGCTGCGCGTCCTTGTGCTGCCGGGCCGCGATGCGTGTGCGCGCGGCAGCGACCGCCTTGTCCAGGACCGCCCTGGCCTGCGCCTTGGCATCACGCTTGGTGGAGGTCAGGAACGCCTTGAGCTCCTTGGCGACGACATTGGCGACGATCCGGTTGGCCGCCGAGGTGCCGAGCACCTCCTTGGTCTGGCCCTCGAACTGCGGTTCCGCCAGCCGTACGGTGACGACCGCGGTGAGGCCCTCAAGGGCGTCGTCCTTGACGATGTCGTCCTCGGCGACCCGCAGGAGCTTGGCGGAGCGAAGCACCTCGTTGACCGTCTTGGTCACGGAGCGTTCGAACCCGGTCACATGAGTGCCGCCCTTGGGGGTGGCGATGATGTTGACGAAAGACTTGAGGTTGGTGTCGTATCCCGTGCCCCAGCGCATGGCGATGTCGACGGCCAGCTCGCGCGTGACCTCGGTCGCCGTCATGTGTCCGCGCTCGTCCAGGACCGGCACGGTCTCCTTGAACGTGCCGTGCCCGGTCAGCCGCAGTACGTCGCAGACGGCCTTGTCCTGGGCAAGGTACTCGCAGAATTCACTGATTCCGCCGTCGAAGCGGAACGTCTCCTCGATCTTGCCCTCGCCGTCGAGACCGCGTTCGTCACGTACGACGATGGTGAGTCCGGGGACGAGGAATGCCGTCTGGC
Organism: Streptomyces atratus; assembly: GCF_040655115.1. Classification (GTDB taxonomy): domain Bacteria; phylum Actinomycetota; class Actinomycetes; order Streptomycetales; family Streptomycetaceae; genus Streptomyces; species Streptomyces atratus_D. The sequence goes on from NZ_JBFAJH010000022.1 coordinate 73,232, forward strand.
GCGCCCGCTGGTAGAGCGTCTCCAGGCCGAGCTTGGCGTCCTTGAGGAAGATCTGTCGGTCGGCCCAGTAGCGCACCCTGGTGCCGGTACGCGCCTTCGGGACCCGTTTCCCCTTGCGGAGGCCGTTGGCCGGGTCGAACGGGCTGTCCGGCCCCTGCTCGGTGAAGATGCCCGGCACTCCGCGCCGGAAGCTGATCGAGTGGGTCGCGCTGTTGCGGTCGACCTCGACGTCGAGCCGGGCCGACAGCGCGTTGACGACCGAGGCTCCCACACCGTGCAGACCGCCCGACGCGGCGTACGAGCCGCCGCCGAACTTGCCGCCGGCGTGCAGCTTGGTCATGACGACCTCGATGCCGGACAGTCCGGTCTTCGGCTCCACGTCGACGGGGATGCCCCGGCCGTTGTCCCGGACCTCGACGGAGTTGTCCTCGTGGAGGATGACCTCGATGTGGTCGCAGTAGCCGCCGAGGGCCTCGTCGACGGAGTTGTCGATGATCTCCCAGAGGCAGTGCATGAGGCCGCGGCTGTCGGTCGACCCGATGTACATCCCGGGGCGCTTGCGGACTGCCTCAAGCCCCTCCAGCACGAGAAGGTGCCGCGCGGTGTAGTTGGAGCCGTCTCGGTCTGCTCCGGTCAGCAGCGCAGTGGACGGCACGGACGTATCGGCGGTCACGCGGTTCGCTCCTCGCTGAATTTCATTTGGGGCCCAAGTGGGTAACGGGCTCGGCTTCGGTTGCCGCTGAGAGCGTACCGAGGCCTGGTAGAGCGGTTGTACCGCCACCCTCAGGGAATACTCACACTAGACCAGCCTCGCATACACGTTCGATCCCTCGTCGCAGTGACGCGCACATCACGTTCCCTTCGAGGCATGAACCATTTAGGCTCCGGGCACGTCCTCATGAACAAACCGGCAAGCCGGCCGGACGGACCGACCGACCGACCCATACAAGCAACGCGAAACCGTAGCGCTACGCAATACGGCACATTCGCCGCCAACCGGCAACAGACAGCCATCTTGAGAAGAAGTTTCGAAGAAAAGCCACGAGCGGGAACGTTTTCGGCCTGGTTGGATGTTGACCCTGGTACGACAGCTCGTCGAGCTAGAGAAGAGGCGACGTGACTACTGTTCTGACCCCCGCGAGCCCGCTGACCGCAGCAGACCGCTGTGACCGTTGCGGCGCCCAGGCATATCTGCGCGTCGTCCTGATCAGCGGCGGTGAACTGCTCTTCTGCGCCCACCACGGTCGCAAGTTCGAGCCGGAACTCAAGAAGATCGCCGCGGAAATACAGGATGAGACGGACCGACTGACGGCCGTGCAGGCCAATGCCGTCGAAGAGGAACAACACTGACACCTCGCGTCCACGACGAGCCAGGGTCCGGCTCCGTACCGGCCGACGGGCGGCTCCCCCACCGAGGGGGGAGTCGCCCGTTCTCGTACCTACGGAGCGGGGTCGGTCAGGTACCGCCCGCCATCCAGCCCGCCGCCGCGGAGATCCTCGTGTAGACGCCGGGCCTGCCCGCGACGCCACAGCCGTCCCCCCAGGACACCAAGCCGATAAGCCGCCCACCGGCCACCAGCGGCCCTCCACTGTCCCCCTGGCATGCGTCGTGGCCGCCCTGCGGTTCGCCCGCGCAGAGCATCGCCGAGGCCTCGTAGGCGGCGCCGCTGCCGCTCGGGTAGGCTCGCTCGCACGTACTGTCCGGCAGAACACGCACCTGGGCGGCGCGGAGCGACGACACATAGTCACCGTTCCCGGAGATGTCCCCCCAGCCATAGACGACGGCTGCGCGACCCGGCTCATCGGACTTGTGACCGGCCGAGGCCATCGGGATCACGGTCGGCCCGGGGAGAGAGTCGCCCAGAGTGAGCACCGCCAGATCGCCTGAGTTGGTGGCGGGGTCGTACCCCGGGTTGATCCATGTCTCCTTCACCGCGATCTCCCGGCCGCCGGAGCCCGTCAGCTCATCCCGCCCGGCGATGATCCGCAGGTCGCGCACCCGGCTCACATCCGTGCCGAGCGCCTCCCGGCTCAGGCAGTGCGCGGCGGTCAGCACCTTCGTCGGCGCAACCAGCGCGGCACCGCAGAACTGGCCCGCGCGGGTACCTCCGAAACGGTTACGGCTGGACAGTGCCACGACCCACGGGCTGTCCTTCACGTGCGCCGGCTGCCCGCCGATGACGATGCTGTCGGCAGCTGCCGGAACCGGGGACCCGAGCGGTATCAGGGCTGCCGCGGCAACCAGGGCGAGCGGCCCGGTCAAGGCGCGGACGACGGTACGGGACATGCGTACTCCTGACTCTGTGGTGAACCGTGCCCACTCAGAGTCATTCAGCACGTCGGCAACCGCACCCGCACATGCGCCGAGGGCCCGGTTCCTCGGAACCGGGCCCTCGGCCTGCACACTCCCCCGACTTAGTCGAGGTAGTCGCGCAGCACCTGTGAACGCGACGGGTGGCGCAGCTTCGACATGGTCTTCGACTCGATCTGACGGATGCGCTCACGCGTCACGCCATAGACCTTGCCGATCTCGTCGAGAGTCTTCGGCTGACCATCGGTGAGACCGAAGCGCATCGAGACCACGCCGGCCTCGCGCTCGGAAAGGGTGTCGAGCACCGAGTGCAGCTGCTCCTGAAGGAGCGTGAAGCTGACCGCGTCGGCCGGGACGACCGCCTCGGAGTCCTCGATCAGGTCACCGAACTCACTGTCCCCGTCCTCACCCAGCGGGGTGTGGAGGGAGATCGGCTCACGGCCGTATTTCTGGACCTCGATGACCTTCTCGGGGGTCATGTCGAGCTCCTTGGCCAGCTCCTCCGGGGTGGGCTCGCGGCCCAGGTCCTGGAGCATCTGACGCTGCACGCGCGCGAGCTTGTTGATGACCTCGACCATGTGCACCGGGATACGGATGGTGCGGGCCTGGTCGGCCATGGCGCGGGTGATCGCCTGACGGATCCACCAAGTGGCGTACGTGGAGAATTTGTAGCCCTTGGTGTAGTCGAACTTCTCGACCGCGCGGATCAGACCGAGGTTGCCCTCCTGGATCAGGTCCAGGAAGAGCATGCCGCGGCCGGTGTAACGCTTGGCCAACGAGACCACGAGGCGAAGGTTGGCCTCCAGCAGGTGGTTCTTGGCTCGGCGCCCGTCCTCGGCGATGATCTCCAGCTCGCGCTTGAGCTTCGGCGCGAGCTTGTCGGAGTTCGCCAGCTTGTCCTCGGCGAACAGGCCGGCTTCGATGCGCTTGGCAAGCTCGACCTCCTGCTCGGCGTTGAGGAGGGGAACCTTGCCGATCTGCTTCAGGTAGTCCTTGACCGGGTCGGCCGTGGCGCCTGCGACGGCGACCTGCTGCGCGGGCGCGTCGTCCTCGTCGTCGTCGGAGAGGACGAAGCCCTTGCTCTCGCCCTCGCCCTCCTCCTCGTCGCCCTTGCCGACCTGTACTTCCTCGACAGCCTCGTCGCCGTCGAGCAGCTCGTCGGCGTCCTTCTTGCCGGCCTTCTTCGTTGCAGTCTTCTTGGCCGCCGTCTTCTTCACGGCGGTCTTCTTGGCAGCCGTCTTCTTGGCTGCCGCCTTCTTCGCAGGGCTGGCCGCGGCAGCGTCATCGGCCACCACGTCCACGGTCTCGGCCGACGGGGCGGCAGTGGCCGCGACGGTCCTCGTCACGGTCGTCTTGGCCGCGACAGTCTTGGTGGCGGTGCGCTTGACCGGGCTCTTCGCTGCGACGCTCTTGCGGGCGCGCTTCGGCGACTCCGCGGCACTGACCATCAGCGTCACACCCTCTTCCTCGAGGATCTGGTTGAGGCTGCGCAGAACATTCTTCCACTGGGTTGGCGGAATCTGGTCAGCCTCGAAGGCCCGACGCACGTCATCGCCGGCGATCTGCCCATCAGCCTTTCCCCGCTCGATGAGCGCCATCACAGACTCGGACTCGGCGATCTCCGGCGGGAGCGTACGGGATGTGCTGGCCGACACGAACAACCTCTCGGAACGATGGAAAACGGCTTCCGGCCCGGCCCGGGAGAGGGCTGGAACCGACGACCGTCGGGCTGGGAATGTACCGACGGCGCGGGTTTGGCCTCAGAACTGCACAGCGCCGTCAATGGCTGCTGTATTCCTTCCGCGGCGGTCACCTCTTAAGTCATCGCACTGCCTCAAGGAGTGTTACGCCCAATCCGCGTGGCCCGAGTCACACCTTATTCGGGACATGTGCGACCAAGAGTGACATCTCATAACAATTGAGCCGCCGGACCGCGAGGGTCCGGCGACACATGGTTCGTACACCCCGGCCGTACCGCAGTCAGTGCTCGCGCGGCGCCGGAACCACCCGCTCCACCTCGGGATGGACGACGAGCAGTTGGCGCATGGCCGCCTCGGCGCCTGCCGCGTCGCCGGTCGCGAGAGTGTCAACGATCCGGACATGGTGGCCGAGGGACGCCTCGCCGGGACGGTCACAACCTGTGACCGGGCCGCCCGAGACCTGCAGAGCGGCGGAGACGATCCCGGAGAGGTGTTCGAGCATGCGGTTGCCGGCGGCCTGGATGAGCAGGGAATGGAACTCGGCATCGGCCCGCGAGTAAGTGATCACATCGCCCTGCGCGAGCGCGTGCCCCATGATCTCCACCATGTCACCGAGCCGCTGCTGAATGTCCTCACGGCCGTGACCGGCGGCAAGGCGTGCGGCGAGCGGCTCGATCGTCCAGCGGAGCTCACCCAGCTCACGGCGCTGATCGTCGCGCTGCGGACCGAAGGCTCGCCATTCGATGATGTCGGGATCCAGCAGATTCCAGTCGCCGACCGGACGGACCCGGGTACCCACATTGGGCCGTGCACTGACCAGGCCCTTGGCCTCAAGAACGCGCAGAGACTCACGTACGACGGTGCGGGAGACCTCGAAACGCTGACCGATCTCCTCCGGCACGAGCGGGCGATCGGCGCCCAGGTCACCGGAGACGATCATCTGGCCGAGCTGCTGAACGAGTTGTCCGTGGAGGCCACGGCCGCGGCTGGCCGAGCCCCGCCGGCTCACCCGCCCCAGCTCTGCATCGGCGCCGTCCCATGAACGGATGGCGGCGCGCTCGCCGGCCGGCGCCTCTGTATAGGGGTAGCGGTCGAGATCACCCGAGCCGGCGAGGCCGGAATCGACGGAGCGGGCGGCGGTCATCATGGTCTGCGCAAGGGTACTCACGCATCCTTTGTCGGCGCGGCTCGCCCACCCCTTGAGGTCTTTGGTGAAAAGCACACGAAAGGGTGATCGGCGCCCACTCCCCAATTGACGCCTTATTTAGACAAAACGGGCATCCTCAAGGGAGTTGCAGACCTCTTGACCGGGTGGTCCCATTCCACGATCACCAACGGACTCTGCCGCGAAGGCTGGTGAACACATACGCGCAAATAAGGACCGAGAGTGACAAAGACAGAGCCGTTCCCACGGGGTGCGCGACCACACGCACCCCCGCCACTACCCAGGAGTCCAACCCGTACGGCCACTGCACCCAAGCCAGTTCGCGGAGCCTGCCGGGGAGCCCGAGCACCGAATCACTGGCCGGACCCGACAGAATCCTCCGGATAAGGGGAACGACGAGCACGGGCACAGCGAGCACCGCGGCGACTCCGGCGGCTGCCACCCGGAAGATTCCGGCTGCCAGCAGACCCGCCCAGGCGCAGCCCACGTTCAGGCCCGCCCAACTCGCCGCAAGGAAAGCCGCATTCGACGGAACCCTGACCAAGTCGCCTCCGTACACGAGACGGAGCGCCTCGGCAGAACCAGCCACGACGACAAGCGCGAGCAGCAGCGCGACGCACCCGGAGACCACCAGTTTGGCCAGGAGCAGACCCAGGCGGCGGGGGACGGTGCCGCGGCCCGCCGCAAGCGCGGGGTAGCGGAATTCGTCTCCGAAGGAGAGCGCGCCGAGCAGTCCGGTGCCGACAGCAGCAGGCGGCAGGGGCAGTAGCGTCGGCCATGCCGCAAGCACTTTCGGCAGCGGGGCACGGCCGGTGCGGGCGAGCAGGACGGAGAGCCCGACCGAGGCGACCAGAACGGCCGCCATGATCAACGTTGTTGTCCTGACACCGAAGAGACGGCGCAGTTCGTAGCGCAGCGGCCGGTGCGGACCCCGAGCCGGCCGCCGGCGGATCGACGGCACGCATTCCGGGCCCGGAACCGGCGATGCCGGTCGCAACGCGGCCTCCGGCTCGGAGGCGGGCGGCTCCGGTTGCGCCGGTGCCGCCTCCGGGCCTGACGCGGGCGACACACGACCCGGCGGTGCAGCCTGCGTTTCGGGAGCGGTGATCGTTGCCGGACCGGTGTCGGCGATCTCGTCGGCGAGTCGATGAACGGGTACGCCGTGACGGAATGCCGTGTCGCCGATCTCCGCACACGTGCTGCCGTACACCGAGAGGCGGCTGCCCGCTTCGGTGACCACCTCGACGGAGCGCCGGGCCGCGCGCGCCTCACGGCTCACGACCGCGGCGAGCCGTGCGGCGTGCGGAGTCCGGACTGCGACGCGGGGGCGTAGTCGGGTACGCGAGAAGTCGACGACGTCCTGGTCGGCGACCAGCCGCCCTGCGTCGACGGTGACCACGCGGTCGGCCGCGCGCGCCGCTTCCTTCGGGTCACAGGTGGTGTAGAGAACCGTTCCTCCCTGCGCGGCATGGGCGCGCAGGAACCCGTGCAGCCAGGCGTTCTCGCGTGGCGAGAGCCCCTCTCCGGGATCGTCGAGGATCAGCGCGTGGGGGTCTCCGAGCAGCGCCGAGGCGAGGCCCAGCCTGCGGTCCATGCCGAGCGAGAGCGCTCCGATGCGCTGGTCGCCGAGCCCGGCGAGGCCGACGGTGTCGAGCAGCTCGTCGGCCCGGGAGGCGGGTACCCCCGCTGCGGCGCTGAGCATACGGAGCTGGCCGCGGACGGTGCGGACGGGATGGCCGGGTACGTCTCCGAGGAGCACTCCCACTTCGCGGGCGGGCTGCGAAATGCGGTGCAGCGGTCTGCCGCGGAAGTAGGTGACGCCGCGCCCCGACTCGATTTCGAGCATCAGGCGGAGGGCTGTGGTCTTGCCGGAGCCCGGGGAACCGAGGAGTGCGGTGACGCGGCCGGGTCCGGCTTCGAAGGTGAGGTCGTCCACGGCGGGCGAACGGCCGCGGTGGGGGGCGCTGGTGAGTCCGATGGCCTGGAGCATCGCTTCTCTCGCAGGAGGTGAAACCGCTCGGGGGCAGGGGGAATACCGCAGCACGATAACCCGACATATCGGACTTTCGGCGCATCGTCGGTCCTGCGGGCGTTCCGCGAGGTCAGACTTCGGGCCTCAGCATCGGCGGATTGAGCACGGTGGCCGCGCCGGCCCGGAAGAGCTGGGCGGGACGCCCGCCCTGGCGAGTGGTCGTTCCGCCGGCGGGCACCAGGAAGCCTGGGGTGCCCGTCACCTTGCGATGGAAGTTCCGCGGGTCCAGAACAACCCCCCAGACCGCCTCGTACACCCGGCGCAGCTCGCCGACCGTGAACGCGGGCGGACAGAAAGCGGTGGCCAGCGAGGAGTACTCGATCTTGGAACGGGCCCGTTCGACGCCGTCGGCGAGGATCTGCGCATGATCGAAGGCGAGCGGGGCGTGCTGTTCACCCTCGCGACTGGAGCCGCCCTCCAGCCCGAGCAGATCCTCGACGGGCGCCCATCGTGCACTGTTCGCGTCGCCGCCCGCGCGGGGGGCGGGCAGGTCGGGGGCGAGTGCGAGGTGAGCGACGCTGACGACCCGCATCCTAGGGTCGCGCTTGGGGTCACCGTACGTGGCGAGCTGTTCGAGATGAGCGCCATTGCCGACCGCCGGAGTCGCCGGGTCCTGCGCGCACAGTCCGGTTTCCTCGACAAGCTCACGCGCCGCCGCGGCTCCGAGATCCTCATCGGCTCTGACGAAGCCGCCGGGAAGTGCCCACCTGCCCTGGAACGGGGACTCGCCGCGGCGAACCACCAGCGCACAGAGCGCATGACGGCGCACGGTGAGCACAACCAGGTCGACGGTGACAGCGAAGGGCGGGAAGGTCGACGGGTCGTAGGGCGGCATGCCGTGATCATAGTCGTCTGCCTGACGATAAACACTCCCTTCGTCATGATCTTCATCCGCTGCGGCCCCAGAACCCTGGTCGTCTTCTCGCCCGCACGAGGGGAGTCGTCCTCCGAAGCGCGGAAAGGCAGCACCTCGGAGGCCTGTGCGTCCCGGCGCGCAGAAGCCGCGCCACCGGTGGCGCCCCCTTGTCGCTCCTGCCTTCTGTGCCCACTCAACTCGGTGTCCCGTGCCGCGCCCCCATTCCCCTTCCCGACGCCGGGCGATCGGTATCTACGGTCATCGGCCGCCCTCGGTCCCGCCGTGACCGTGGGCCCGCGGCTCCCGGGCACGTCGTCGCCCGGCCCCCCGTGGGCGGGCCGGACCGGGCTGTGTCTTGTTCCGCCTCACCGCTGGCGGGCGGACCGTGCCGGCCCGGACGACTCGCTCGGTACGGTGGTGACCACGCTCCTTCTGCTCACTGCTCTCCCCGCGCAGGCAGCGGCGCAGAGCCTCCGGATCGAGTCCTTCGTTGCACGCCTGATGGAGCAGCTGAGCAAAGGTGTAGTCGGGGTCCACCCGGAGGGCAAGCCCCAGTGCGACGCGTGCGCCCGGCTCGTCGCCTGTCGACCAGGAGACCCAGCCGGCCAGGGTGAGCGGCGCAGCAGCGTGTTCCTCGTACGGTCCGACACAACGGCGTGAGAGCGCCCGCCACAGTCGTAGGGCGGATTCCGCTTCGGGCCCCTCCATCCATTCCGCGGCCTTGTCCCGGGTCTCGCGGTCCTGGAGACCGAGAATCACCGCGGCCGCCTCGTCATGGCTGATCAGCGAGTCGTCCTGGTTGTCTGCCGCCGAGGGCCCGGCCGTCGGCGCCTCCCGGAGGCGTTTCATCAGGACGCGTGCGAGCCCGAGGGTCTCGCGGGCCACTTCCTTGCGTCCCTCCTCGTCGAGGATCCTCGGCACCAGTGCGGCTCCGGCCGAGTCGAGGGCCCGCGGCTGCTGCGCCACGGCCGGGGTCTTCAGAGGAGCCAACCTGGCTTCCATCTCCCTCAGGGATCCCCGGACCTGAATACCCGCGTAGGTGGCGGCGGCCGCCATCACCGATGTGCCCGGCAGGGACAGGCCGTTGCCTTCGGTCGGGCAACAGCGCGCGTCCGGACAGCAATAGGACCAGTAGCGTCCGCCGGAGATGCAGAGCGCTTCGAGGACGGGCACATCGAGAGCCCCGCAGGCCGTGCGCAGACGCTGGGCCAGCGGCCGCAGCCGCTCCATCGTCTGGCCGGGGGTCTCCCCGTCGGCAGGATCCTGGCAGAGGAAGACGACGATCGCATCAGGGTGCTCGCCGCGCCGCTCGCTCCCCTTGACCAGGCACTCGGCGAGCTGCTCGGCGACGTGCGGCCATTCTTGCGGTGCCTGCGGAATCCCGAGCCTGAGGCGCCCGCCGAAGCGGCCCCGGCCGCCGTGCAGGGCGACCATGACCACACTGTCGTTCGGATAGAAGCCCATGAGATAGGGAAGGGCGTCGGCAAGTTCGGCGGGCCCGCGCAGAGTGATCTGCTGCCCGTCGCCCGGTCCGGTGGATTCGTGGTGCTTGTTCATGGCATGACCGTCCCGCAGGCAGCAGAGATCCGCGACCCCCTGTGGATAAGTTGTCCACAGGGCCGCGGGGTCGTTCGCCGTTTGTCATAGCCATCGGGTTGCATAGGGGCATGACCAACGCAGACCGCGCAGAGCTCAGGGCTTCGGCCGATTCCGTACTGGCCCGACTCGTCGGGGACACCACCGACACTGCCCGGCTGCGCGAGGACCAGTGGCGGGCCATCGAGGCGCTCGTCGCGGACAAGCGCAGAGCGCTGGTCGTCCAGCGGACCGGTTGGGGCAAGTCCGCCGTGTATTTCGTCGCGACCTCGCTCCTGCGGGCGCAGGGCAGCGGCCCGACGGTGATCGTCTCTCCGCTGCTCGCACTGATGCGCAACCAGGTCGCGGCCGCGGCCCGGGCCGGCATCACCGCCCGGACGATCAACTCGTCCAATACCGAGGAGTGGGACACCGTCCAGGCCGAGGTGGCCGCGGGCGAGGTTGATGTGCTGCTGGTCAGCCCCGAAAGACTCAACAATCCCGACTTCCGGGACCAGGTCCTGCCCCGCCTCGCCGCCGCCACCGGGCTGCTCGTGGTCGACGAGGCGCACTGCATCTCCGACTGGGGCCACGACTTCCGGCCCGACTACCGACGGCTGCGCACCATGCTCGTCGATCTGCCCGCGGGGGTACCCGTGCTCGCGACGACCGCCACCGCGAACGCTCGGGTGACAGCGGATGTCGCGGAGCAGCTCGGCACCGGGGCGGGTACGGACGCGTTGGTGCTGCGTGGGCCGCTGGACCGCGAGAGCCTCAGCCTCGGCGTACTGCAACTGCCGAACGCCGCACACCGGCTGGCCTGGCTGGGCGATCACCTCAAGGAGCTGCCCGGCTCGGGGATCATCTACACGCTCACGGTCGCGGCCGCCGAGGAGATCACGGCGTATCTGCGCCAGTGCGGACACACCGTGGCGTCCTACACGGGTCGCACCGAGAACGCCGACCGGCAGCAGGCGGAGGACGACCTCCTGGCCAACCGGGTCAAAGCTCTCGTCGCAACGTCCGCGCTCGGCATGGGATTCGACAAGCCCGACCTCGGCTTCGTCGTGCACCTGGGCTCGCCCTCTTCCCCCATCGCCTACTACCAGCAGGTGGGCCGCGCGGGGCGAGGCGTCGAGCACGCCGAGGTGCTGTTGCTCCCGGGCAAGGAGGACGAGGCGATCTGGCAGTACTTCGCCTCGGTCGCTTTCCCTCCGGAGGAGCAGGTCCGGCGCACGATCGATGCGCTCGCCCAGGCCGACCGGCCTCTCTCGCTGCCTGCCCTGGAACCGCTGGTCGACCTTCGGCGCACACGGCTGGAGACCATGCTGAAGGTGCTCGACGTCGATGGCGCGGTCCGGCGGGTGAAGGGCGGCTGGACCGCCACGGGAGAGCCCTGGGTCTACGACGCGGAGCGGTATGCCTGGGTGGCCCGCCAGCGCTCGGCCGAGCAGCAGGCGATGCGCGACTATGCGACGACGACCGGCTGCCGGATGGAATTCCTGCGTCGCCAACTGGACGACGAGGAGGCGACGGCATGCGGACGCTGTGACAACTGCGCGGGGGCTCGCTTCGACGACCAGGTGTCGACGGCCGCCCTGGACACCGCACGGGGCGAACTCGGCAGGCCCGGAGTGGAAGTGGAACCCCGCAAGATGTGGCCGACCGGTCTCGCCGCGGTGGGCGTCGATCTGAAGGGCCGTATCCCAGCGGGAGAAATCTCCTTCTCCGGGCGGGCGCTCGGCCGTCTCTCCGACATCGGCTGGGGCAACCGACTGCGCCCGATGCTGGCGTCGCAGACACCTGACACACCGGTTCCGGACGATGTGGCGAACGCGGTGGTGGCGGTGCTGGCCGACTGGGCCAAGGGCCCCGGGGGATGGGCGTCCGGCGCCGCCGATGCCGTACCGCGGCCGGTGGGGGTCGTCACGGTCGCCTCGCACAGCAGACCTCAGCTGATCCAGTCGCTCGGCAGCCGGATCGCCGCGGTCGGCCGGATGCCGCTGCTCGGCAGCGTCGCCTACGCGCCCGGGGCGGACGGGGTACGGATCTCGCAGACCAACAGCGCGCAGCGGGTGCGTGCTCTGCACGAGGCGCTGGTCGTGGAGCCGGAACTGACCGCGGCGTTGGCGTCGGCAGGGGGGCCGGTGCTGCTCGTGGACGATCTCTCGGACACCGGCTGGACGCTAGCCGTGGCAGCGCGGCTGCTGCGCAGGGCCGGTGCGGAGGGGGTGTTTCCGCTGGTCCTCGCCGTTCAGGCGTGACAGGGGCGTCATCCGTCCACGGTTTGGGCAGGGATATCCGTGTCATACCGGCTGATTCCCGTCAGCCGTATCAATTGCTCGTTGCCGCCTGCCGATACGCCAGGAAGAATTGAACTTGCTCCCCGCATGGTCCTTTCGCGGCCCGGAAGGGCTGTGCCGCGGTGCGTCCCACCCGACCCTGCCCGCACCGTGGGCGCGTATGCGAAGGGAGGATCGTGACCTTCGGATTCGCTCCGTCCGCAGCCACTTCGATGTCGGCGTCCTCGGCATCCGCCGACTCCGCCAATCGCCTTGCCAGAATGCTCGAACCGGCCGAGTGGGCCGCTGCCGGCATACCGTTGCTGCGCAGCCCGCGCGAGGTGGTCAGCGGCCTGCATACCCGGCACCGGCCGACCCCGGAGACCGCTGTCGTCGCCGTACTCGACCATGAGGAACGCCTCACGGCCAGCGCCTCGTTCGCCCGTCGCTCCGTCTCCGCGGATGGCTGGGAGTTCCGGAACGCACTGCTGGCGCATCTGCGCCGGGTCATCCCGCACGATCTGCGCCGCCGCACACCCGTCCGCACCGCGGTGCTGCTCTATTGCCGCGAGGGCGACGAGCGGTGGACGGAGGAGGACGGGGCGTGGATGTGGGGTCTGCGCGATGCCTGCACCCTGCACGGCCTGCGGTGCGGCGCGTACATCACGCTGACACGTGGCGGATGGCAGGTACTGGGCGAGGGCCGGGGCGGCCGTCGGCCCAACTCCATCTCGACGCCTGCGGCTCTCGCCGACACGGTTGCCGAGCACGATCCGTTTCCGCTGCGCACCGGCGGCGGTGCGGCGGAGGCGCTGCGACGCACCGCGGCCCGCTGACCCGGGTCATGGGCCCGGCCGCCCTGTCGGGCAGCCGGGTCACCACGGCTGTGCGCGTCGTTGGGCTCAGACGCCGGCGCCGAGCACGGTGCTGATCCGCTGCGGGTCACCGCAGACGACCAGCAGCGCTCCGGCACGCTCCCTCGCGAGAGGCAGCGCACGGGCGGCGGAGCCATCGACGTCGCCGTTGACCGCGACGATCACCACGGGGCGGGCCTTCACCCGGTCCGCGGCCGCGGCACCGGCGAAGAAGACGTCATCGCCCGCATCGTGCTGGGCCCAGTAGGCGCCTTCTCCGAAGGAGAGTTCGTGGACCGCCCACGGGTGCTGCTCACCAGTGGTGAGCACCAGGATGTCGCCGGGTGCGCGTCCGGAGTCGAGCAGCAGATCGACAGCCTCGTCGGCGGCGTCGATCGCACCGCTGGCTGACGCCGGGATCAGCTGGACCTGCGGCGCGGAACGAGTCTCCGACCGGGCCGTCTGAGACTGACCCAAAGTGGAGTGCGGGCGCTGCGCCGGGGGCGCGGGCCTCGCGGGGCCCGGACCGGGACGACCGGGGCGCGGCGTGGCCGCGGAACGCGGGCCGGGTACGGGACGGGGGGTCGGCGCGTTGCGGCCTGCGGCCGGACTGACGCGGGGACCCTGGGCGCTCTCGTGAATCTGAGGCTCCTCGGGGATGAGAGGCATGGGTGGTTGTCTATCAAACGCCGACACAGAGGGCGTCGGCGGGTGGGTACAAATACGCGATCAGAAGTCGAAGCCGAGTTGGCCCCCGCTTTCCAGTGCAGCCGCCTCGGCGGAGATGCGGATCTTCTTCAAGTGCTGCCACCTGGGCAGCGCGTCGAGGTAGGACCATGAGAGGCGGTGCAGGGACGTGGGCCCCAGCGCCTCCAGAGCGGCCCGGTGCACGGGGGACGGGTAGCCGGCGTTCGCATCGAACGCGAAGGCGGCGTACTCCCCCGATTCCGCGCCCAGTTCGGCCATCATCGTGTCCCTGTGAACCTTCGCGATCACCGAGGCGGCCGCAACCGCGATGCAGGACTGGTCGCCCTTGATGACGGTTCGGACCGTCCAGGGCTTTCCCAGGTAGTCATGTTTGCCGTCGAGGATGACGGCGTCGGGGCGCACGGGCAGCGCTTCGAGGGCGCGTACCGCGGCAAGGCGCAGGGCTGCGGTCATCCCGAGCTCGTCGATCTCCTGCGGCGAGGTGTCACCGAGGCCGTAGGCCGTGACCCAGTCCTGGAGCAGCGGCGCCAGCTCGGCGCGGCGCTTCGGGCTGATCAGCTTGGAGTCGGTGAGTCCGGCGGGAGGCTTGCGGAGGCCGGTGACGGCCGCGCACACGGTGACCGGTCCCGCCCACGCTCCGCGTCCGACCTCGTCGACACCGGCGACGGTCTTGGCACCAGTGGTAGCGCGCAGTGAGCGCTCGACGGTGTGCGTGGGTGGTTCGTACGGCATGGCGCCTGTCAGCCTACGCCGACGAAGACGCCACGAACACCCCGGGGCACCGGACCGTTGTCCGTCCCGTGGCGACGCTCCAACAGACCGCTCACGGTCCGGCCGCCACCGATTGCGCTCAGCTGTCGGAAGGCCGGAGCAGAGGCACCATGATCTGATCGATCAATTCGGCGATGTACACATCCGGCCATTCGCTGCCGCACACCTTGCTGCGAAACATCATCATCGTGGGGATGACGTCCAGGATCAGGTCGCTCGTCGCATCGCTACGGACGTCACTCCGCTCGATGCCCCGGCTCACGACCTTCCGAAAGAGCTCGGTGGACGGCTGGATCACGCCTTGGGAGATCACGGTCTGGAACCGTCCGGAGGCGCTCGAGTCGCACTCGTGAAGCACGGAAAGCAGGGCGGTTCCGGGTGTGGAGAGCATGACGTGGCGCATCCTTCGGTCCAGCTGGTAGAGATCTTCGCGGATGCTGCCGCCTTCGCCGCCGAGGCCGTGCTGCTGGCCGCATTCGTCCTCATCGAGATGCGGGCGAAGGAACCGATCACGCCGCCGAGGATGTTCGCCGACCGCAACCGGTCGGGGACGTACCTCATCTTGCTCAGGTGACACCGGGACAGAAGGCGGAGTCCGCCAAGTCGCACGAACTGCCTGCGCGGTGGGGGCACGAAGTGCTCACCCAGGGCATCTCGACTGCCTTCACGGCGGCGGTGGCGATGGTGACCGTCGCCCTGCTGACCGCGGTGCTGGTGATCCGGGTACACAAGAGCGACTTGGACGCGCCGAGCGGTAAGGCCTCGGCCGGAGGATCCGCCGCGTAACGCGGCACGACGTGTGTCGCCACAGGCGCCCGACAGCAGGGCGGGCCGGCGACGGAGCGCCCGCCGGCACAGGTGCAGGACGTACGCAGGGGTACGTCCTGCACGTGTCCGGTCGCCCGGTAGGACTCGGACCGGTCCCCTCCAAGATGTGTGCGCTTCGACGCGGGGTGAGTACAGGGCGTTGCGGGCTGGGCAGGGGTCAGTACGGGTCGTACGAGTCGTCGCCCTCGACACCGTTGCGCCCGCTGCCCCCCTCGCTCCCCTGCCCCCGGCAGTTCGCCACAAGAGCGTTCGCACTCCGCTTCTCCAGAATGTCGCGTGCCCGCACCTCGCCCCAACTGGTGGCGTACCAGGGGGCGTCGGACGTACGTAGCGTCTGCTGGATCTCCTTGAGGGCACAGGACCGCAGTGGTTCGGGAAGGCTGTCGAGAGCCGGTACGGCGTCGGCCGAGAGTCCCCGGAGGTAGTCGATGTCGATGGTGTGACGGCTGCGATAACGCTGCACGTTCTGTTCCGCGATCAGCCCGTCGGGCGAGACCAGACCGAACGCGAGCACGGTGGCGGCGGCGCTCGCCGCCACGGCGCGCGGCAGGATGCGGGCTCCGAACATGCCCGCCGCCATGATCAGGATCAGCACCACGCCCAGCCAGAGTTCGATGGCAGCCACGGATATACGCAGCCGGGTCAGGCCGTAGGCATCGACGTACAGGCCCATGCGCCGCAGCGCCGAGGCGACCACCACGAGAGTGAGGAGGCAGAGCGCGCCGAGGACGGTCCGTACGAGCGTGCGGTCGCGCGATTGCCCGCGCGGTGCCCAGCGCAGCGCGAGCGCGATGACCAGGAGGGTGAGCAGGGTTGCCCACAGCAGCTGCCAGAAGCCCTGGCGTGCGTATGCGGAATAGCTGAGGTGGGTCTCGGCCATCACCTTGTCGTATCCGCCGAGCAGCACGGTGAGCTGGATGGCGATGAAGACGGCGAAGAGCAAGTTCAGCACGATGAGTGGCAGCGCCCATTCCAGGCGGCCGCGGGGCTTCCCGGCCCGTATGGTGATGTCATCCCAGCGCACCGGGGCGGCAGCGGTGTATGCGGCGGTGAGCGCACCGACCAGACCGACCGCGAACAGGAAGATCCGCCACGGGGCATCGCCCAGCGACACGTCGGGGATCAGGTTGCCGAGCACATCGGCGAACGCGGCATCCGCGCTGGCGAAGAGCGCTCCGAAGACGATGAGCAGACCGATCGCAACCACGGTGGAACGGAACACGACACCCCACCGACCGCGGGAACCGGTCATACGGTCGCGAACACCACCCATGCCCCACCTCAGTCCCCCGGCCACGGAGGAGAGTAGGCCCACCGAACCGAGGAACACACCGAGCCAGCTGCGGCTGCCGTGCAGCGTCAGTGAACCCAGCGCGACGGCCGACACAACGGCGAGGAAGGTGGGCCAGCCCGCGTCCCTGAGCGCCGGGACCGCGAGCAGCGCAAGGCCGCCGACCGCCCAGACGGCCGACCAGGTCCGGAGCCGACGGCCCGCTGCCTGCGCGGCGAAGTAGGCCGCGAGTGCGGCGGGGACTGCCACGATCAACAGGTTCGGGCCGAGACCGTCACCGAGCAACAACGCGCTGAGGAGCGCGGTGGCGACGGCCGCCCAGAGCGTGGCGTTACGGATGGCGGCCGGGCGGGCCGGGCGCAGCCGCGCGAGCGTCCCGGTTGTCTGCCGGTTGCTCTGCCATGGGTTGGGCGGCTGCGGTTGCCTCCCTTGCTGCGCGTACGCCGGAACCTGCGGCGGCGACGGAACGGCGTCCCGGAACTCCGGTGCCTCGGACATACCGGGCGCCTCGGACGACTCCGGTCGCTCCGTCGGCTCCCCCTCCGGCTTCGACTCCGTGGCGCGAGACGGTTTCGACGTACCGGTCGGCTCGGGCGTCTCTGGCCGGACGGATGATTCTGACGCATGATCGGGCATGGGGCCCCTCCCCACCGAGGTCCGCTCACACGGCAGCTGAACAGTGCGAGCAGCCCGGCATCTCATTCGGCACACGCCCGTCATGATGATCACCGAGGGCGGCGTGGCCGAAAGGTTAACTCCCTGCTACCGCTCGCAGGCGCGCCCGCGGCAGGGATGTGTCAGTACCGTGACAGTCGGCCCGTCTCAGCCGCGGCCCGGGCGGGGAAGCCAGTCCGGCAGCTCCTCCGCCTGCGCCGACCAGTCGGCCGGCGGTGCGCCCGCCTTGCCCGCCGCGACGACCCCGCCGACGATCGCGCAGGTCGTGTCCACGTCTCCCCCGGCCTGAGCGGTCACCCAGAACGCCTTCTCGAAGTCGCCGAGGCTCCGCGCCGCAGACCAGAGAGCGAACGGCACCGTGTCATGTGCACTTGTACGACGGCCGTTGCCCAGAACCGCGGCCACAGTCCCGGCATCGTTGTAGTCGAGCATGTCGCGGGCCCGGCGCAGCCCGGCGCCCACCGCGCTGCGCGGTACGAGCGCGACCACCCCATCGAGGAGATCCTCAGGGGTCGGTGGCCCCCCGGGTGCGGCTGCGAGCGAGGCGGCCGCCGCCACGGCCATCGCCCCCACGACGGCCTCCCGGTGCTGATGCGTGGTGTACGAGGAGATCTCGGCCTGGTGCGTGGCCTGCTCGGGATCATCCGCGTACCAAGCGCCAAGGGGTGCGATGCGCATCGCCGAACCGTTGCCCCAGGAGCCCTGACCGTTGAACAACGCCGACGCCAGCTCGCGCCAGTCGCCGCCCTCCCGGACCAGCCGGAGCAGCCGGTTCACTGCGGGACCGTATCCCCGATCGAAGTCGTGATGGTCGGCGAAGGAGCGGGCGAGCGCGTCCTGGTCGATCCGGTCGTGCCCGACGAGCACGGCCAGGACCGAGCAGGCCATCTCCGTGTCATCGGTCCATTGCCAGGGTCCGGGCGGCAATGCACGCTGCTTCAGAAGCGGATAGTTGACGGGCACAAAGAACTGGGATCCCAGGGCGTCTCCCACGGCCAGCCCGCGAAGGCTGGCCAGGGCGCGTTCGAAGCGTGGGGCGGTAGCGGAGTCAGCGGTCATCGCCCTTCCACTCTATCCGGTGATGCCGTAGGGCTCAGGGGCGCGCCACCGCTCGAACGGCCGGTCAAGTGTGTAGCGGCCGTCCTCGCCGAGTATCAGCGTCCGTTTCTCGCCGTTGCCAGGATTGGACAGTGACTCGAATTCGGCCACCGACCAGTGGAACCAGCGCATGCAGAACAACCGCATCGTCAGTCCATGGGTGACCAGGAGAACGTTGGGCGGATGGTCCGGGGCTTCGAAGCTCCGGTACAGGCTCTCCAGAAATGCTCCGACCCGGTCGTACACATCGGCGCCGGACTCCCCCTGCGCGAAACGGTAGAAGAAGTGCCCATAGGCATCCCGATACGCCTTCTGCAGTCTTACGTCCTCGCGGTCCTGCCAGTTTCCCCAGTCCTGCTCACGCAGCCGTGGCTCCTCCCGCACCCGCACCCGCTCCAGATCGAGGCCGAAGGACCTGAAGGTCTCGTGCGTGCGGCGGTAGGGCGAGACGTACACGCTGACACGCTCCCTGCCGAAGAGTTCGCGCAGCTGTACCCCCGTCTCCCTGGCCTGCCGCAAACCCGTCGCGGTGAGCCGCAACGCATGGTCGGGCTCACGCTCATACACCGTGTCGTCGACATTGCCCTCGGACTCGCCGTGCCGGACGAGGACAATGCGCTGCGGTCGTGCCATGTACAGACCCTAGATCGGTTCCCGCTCGTTCGAGCAGCTGCCCGGGCTCCATCCGCCGTGTATCGCCGGTGAAACGGCGTCACAGAGCCGGTCGTGGGACAGCCATGGGACACCAAGAGCGCCCCCGGCCGGAGGGCCAGGGCTTCTTCCGGCGCCCGTACCGGCCCGAGCGCCCTGGGGTTCACCGGCCCGTAGAGCAGCAGATCCGCGGACCGGGCAGACGGGCGAGCGCGAGCCTCCCGCCTTGCTCGGCGGAGAGCGATCCGCCGGGTACTCGCAGGTCCTGGGCGTGGAACAGCCCGTGCGAGCGCAGCGCCCCTGCGCCCGCCGGCCCTGCGGCCACACTGTCTACCTGGTCGGCGAGGCACCTGGGGCCCGTCCTACACCGGCAGCCTGGGGGCTCTCCGGGCCCCGGCACGCGGCGAGCACCCCACACCGACGCCGCCGCGCTGGTCAGGGCCGTCTCTCGGCGCCGCTGACCCTCAGGTTTCTCCTCAGCCGCGAGCCCGTTACCGGAGACCGACCGGTCCGCTTTCGCAGCCCGGGCTGCCGCCCCAGCAGGGCGTTCAGCACCCGCCGCACCGTGCCAGGACCCGGCTGATCAGGAGCGGAACGGGCCCGGGTGCCGACGGTCACACCGTCCAGGAGGGCTCGAGCTGCACGACGTCCCCCTCCAGAGCCGCCACATCGTCCTCGGTCTGCGCGCGTTGCGAAAGCCGTTCGACACTCCCCGGCCGGTACTTGCCTCGCTCAGCGCTCGACTGCCACATCGACAACACGAGGAACTCGTGCCCCGGCGCCTCGCCGAACACACCGCGCAGCATTCCGGGAGATCCGGCCATGGCCGGATTCCACACCCGCTGCTGCATCAGCGCGAAATGCTCGACACGGTCCTCATGCACGGTGCTGTGCGCCACTCTGACCACGTCCGCATCAGCGAAGTGCGGCTCGAAGCCGGTCTTCACATCGAAGCGGTACTCGAACAGTTTGACCTGGATGTCGCTGTACGTTCCGGACTGCGCCGCAGCCAACTGGTCATGCGCACGCGCCATGAAGGAGTCGTAGAAGACCCGGTTCTCCCAGAACGCGAACACATGGGCAACCTCTGGTCGCCCCCGACTCCATCCGCCCCCCTGTCCCCTGAACCCCGGCTCACCGAGCAGCCCCGCCCACTTTCGCTGCCCCCGCTCGAAACCACGACGATCCATCACAGTGCAGCGAATCCACTTGACCAGCACCGCGCCATCGTACGGCGCTGAACGTGGCGCGGGTCACGCTCTGCCGGAGTGCGCCCGAACCGGTCACCACGAACCGGAGAATGATCTCCATGACGGCCTTCCACGCCAACCCCCTGTTCGCGTGCCTCGAATCGGCCGAGCGCATCCTCGTCGCCGGGGCAGGTGGCGGCTTCGACATCTACGCGGGCCTGCCAGTGGCGCTCTCCCTGCTCCATCAGGGCAAGGACGTCCGGCTCGCAAATCTGTCGTTCAGCGCGCTCGAAGGACTCCCCCTCGATGCGTGGCTGGCACCGGACGTCGCCGTGATCACCCCCCAAACGGCCCTCCACCAGGCGTACTTCCCGGAACGCACCCTCGCCCAGTGGCTCGATCTGCACCACTACCCGAGCACCGTGCACGCCTTCACGCGAGTGGGAGTGCAGCCGCTGCGCGCCGCCTACCGGGCGCTGATCGAGCGGTACGACATCGATGCGGTCGTCCTCGTCGACGGCGGTACGGACATCCTGATGCGCGGCGACGAAACCGGTCTCGGCACCCCGGAGGAGGACCTGACCAGTGTCGCCGCCCTCGCCGGTATCGACGTACCGGAGCGCCTGGTCGTCTCCGTCGGCTTCGGAATCGACGCATACCACGGGGTGAGTCACGGACTCGTCCTGGAGAACATGGCCGCCCTGGAACGCGACGGCGCCTGCCTCGGCGCATTCTCCGTCTCCCGTACGACGCGCGAGGGCGCCCTCTTCGTCGACGCGGTGACCCACGCCCAGAAGTACACACCCGAACACCCGAGCATCGTCAACGGATCGATCGCCGCGGCGGTCCAGGGCGCCTTCGGGGACGTCCAGTTCACGTCCCGCACCCGTGGCAGCGAGCTGTTCATCAACCCGCTGATGACGCTCTGTTTCGCCTTCGAGCTGGACGGGCTGGCCCGCAACTGTCTCTATCTCGACCGCATCGAGAACACCCACCTCATGCGTCAGGTCAGCGGCGCGATCGAGCTCTTCCGCGAAGAGATCAGCCCGCGTCCACCGCGCCGCATCCCGCACTGAACGGCGCCGGGAACAACAATGGCCCGATTCCGCCGCCCGCGCCCAAGCCGGTTGGATTCAGGGACAGTTACAGACATGATCGGATGGTACGAGCAATCCGACGTCCCAGCGGCAAGGAGGGAAGCCCGATGAGCACTCCCAACAAGGACATCGAAAAGGTCGAGGTCAGGCTCAAGTGGGACCCGAGTCCGCCGGGCGCGCCCGCTCACGACCTCGACATCATCGCGGCGACGTATCCGGCCGACGAACCGTCCGGCAGCCCCTCGTATCTCGTCCACTTCGACAGCCGCTCGCCGGACGGCACCATCACCCTGAACCGCGACAGCAGGACCGGCCAGGGTCTCGGTTTCGACGAGGTGATGACTCTGGAACTGGAACGGCTGTCGACCGTGTACACCCGGGTCGTGGTCGGAGTGGTCATTCAGCAGCGCGACGGCCGGAAGACGTTCGGCGACATACCCAATACCGGTGTACAGATTCGCGAGGGCTACACGAACTTGGCGGAGAACGACTTCTCCGGGGTCGCCACCGCGACCGCGGTGACCGTGGCCGAGTTCGTCCGGGACGGATCGGGCGTCTGGAAGTTCCACGGGACGGTCCGGGGCTTCGACGGCGACCCCGGTTCGTACGCCGCGATCATGGGAAACCACAAGCCGGGCACCTGACACCTGCTGACTTACCGTCACGGGTCATATCACCGATATTGCCAGATAATCTAAAAAAGTCTTCTTCGGTGGCCGCCAGGACGGGGTCGCGGTGGTCTTCGAAGGGGTGGTGCCCACGGTGGTTGACGAGGTAGTCCACCCAGCCGACGACGTCGGAGGCTATGCGGGTGGCGGTGCCACGTTCTGGCCTGGCCAGGCAGTGGTGGCGCAGGAAGTCGCTGGTCAGTCCGTGGATATGGCCGTTGATCGTGATGAACGGGGCCAGGACGCGGTCGGCGTGGCCCAGCGGCAGGGGTCCGTCTCCGAGGGCGGCTTCAATGAGGGCGTCGTCGTGGACGATTGACCGCTGCACGCGCACGTCTGGCGACATGCCGCCTCTCGAAACAGTGTGTCCCCTCAAAGCTCTTGGGGCTTTGAGGGGACACACTGTCTGGTCACATTGCCATCAGCCGGTGCTTCGCCTGAGGTTCACGCCGACGGGCGACAAGGGAACACATCGAGGATGGTCACATTCAGCTGCAGCCGCTGGTCGAGCCGCAGCCCTCGCAGATGTAGCAGGACCCGGCGCGCTGCATCTTCGTACCGCAGGAGAAGCAGAGCGGCGCGTCCGCGCTGATGCCCAGCTGCATCTCGACGAGCTCCGCCGAGGTGTGCGCCGTCCTCGGAGCGGGCATCTCCGCCTCCTGCGGAGCGGCCACCGCCTTCAGCGGCTCCGTCCGGAGCGGGGCGGACTGAGCCAGACCCTCGACGTCCAGCTCGTCGTCCTCGAGAGACGGCTCGTACGAACCGGTGTCGAGGTGACGCTGACGCTCCTCGGCCGAATGGATGCCGAGTGCCGAGCGGGTCTCGAAGGGCAGGAAGTCCAGCGCCAGACGGCGGAAGATGTAGTCCACGATCGACTGCGCCATCCGCACGTCCGGGTCGTCCGTCATGCCCGCCGGCTCGAAGCGCATGTTGGTGAACTTCGAGACGTACGTCTCCAGCGGGACGCCGTACTGCAGACCGACCGAGACGGCGATGGAGAAAGCGTCCATCATGCCGGCGAGGGTGGAACCCTGCTTGGACATCTTCAGGAAGACCTCGCCGAGACCGTCGTCCGGGTAGGAGTTGGCGGTCATGTAGCCCTCGGCGCCGCCCACCGTGAAGGAGGTGGTGATGCCGGGACGGCCCTTGGGAAGACGCTTGCGGACCGGGCGGTACTCGACGACCTTCTCGACCGCGGCACGGATGGTCCCCTCGGCCTTGGCCGTGACTGCATCCGCTGCGGACTTTCCCTTCTCCTTGGTCTTCGCGGAGAGGGGCTGGCCGACCTTGCAGTTGTCGCGGTAGATGGCGAGGGCCTTGACGCCCATCTTCCACGCCTCGAAGTAGACCTCTTCGACGTCCTCGACGGTGGCCGTCTCCGGCAGGTTCACCGTCTTGGAGAGCGCGCCGGAGATCCACGGCTGGATGGCCGCCATCATGCGCACGTGGCCCATCGCGGAGATGGAACGCTCGCCCATCGCGCAGTCGAAGACCTCGTAGTGCTCGGCCTTCAGACCGGGGGCGTCGATCACATTGCCGTGCTCGGCGATGTGGGCGACGATCGCCTCGATCTGCTCCTCCTGGTAGCCCAGGCGGCGCAGAGCCTGCGGAACGGTGCCGTTGACGATCTGCATCGAGCCGCCGCCGACCAGCTTCTTGAACTTGACCAGGGCGAGGTCGGGCTCGAGGCCGGTGGTGTCGCAGGACATCGCGAGACCGATGGTGCCGGTGGGCGCGATGACCGAGGCCTGCGCGTTGCGGAAACCGTTCTTCGCGCCGAGGCGGATGACGTCCTGCCAGGCCTCCGTGGCGGCGGCCCAGATCGGGTTGTCCAGGTCGTCCATGTGGACGGCCGCGGCGTTGGCGTCGGCGTGCTGCTTCATGACGCGCTGATGTGGCTCGGCATTGCGGGCGTAGCCGTCGTACGGGCCGACGACCGCGGCGAGCTCGGCGGAGCGCTTGTATGAGGTGCCGGTCATCAGCGAGGTGATGGCACCGGCAAGAGCGCGGCCGCCGTCGCTGTCGTACGCGTGGCCGGTCGCCATCAGCAGGGCGCCGAGGTTCGCGTAGCCGATACCCAGCTGACGGAAGGCGCGGGTGTTCTCGCCGATCTTCCGGGTCGGGAAGTCGGCGAAGCAGATGGAGATGTCCATCGCGGTGATGACGAGCTCGACGACCTTGGCGAAGCGCTCGGACTCGAAGGACTGGTTGCCCTTGCCGTCGTCCTTGAGGAACTTCATCAGGTTCAGCGAGGCCAGGTTGCACGACGTGTTGTCCAGGTGCATGTACTCGCTGCACGGGTTCGAGCCGTTGATCCGGCCGGACTCGGGGCAGGTGTGCCACTGGTTGATCGTGTCGTCGTACTGGATACCCGGGTCGGCGCAGGCCCAGGCGGCCTCGGCCATCTTGCGGAAGAGGGACTTGGCCTCGACCTCTTCGATGACGTCACCGGTCATGCGGGCGCGCAGCCCGAATTTCCCGCCGGACTCGACGGCCTTCATGAACTCGTCGTTCACGCGGACGGAGTTGTTGGCGTTCTGGTACTGGACGGACGTGATGTCGTCGCCGCCCAGGTCCATGTCGAAGCCCGCGTCGCGCAGGGCGCGGATCTTCTCCTCCTCCTTGACCTTGGTCTCGATGAAGTTCTCGATGTCGGGGTGGTCGACGTCGAGAATGACCATCTTGGCCGCACGGCGGGTGGCTCCACCGGACTTGATCGTTCCGGCGGACGCGTCGGCGCCGCGCATGAAGGAGACGGGACCGGAGGCGTTGCCACCGGAGGACAGCAACTCCTTGGAGGAGCGGATACGGGAGAGGTTCAGGCCGGCGCCGGAGCCGCCCTTGAAGATCATGCCCTCTTCCTTGTACCAGTCGAGAATCGACTCCATGGAGTCGTCGACGGCCAGGATGAAGCAGGCTGAGACCTGCTGCGGCTGGGGCGTACCGACGTTGAACCAGACCGGCGAGTTGAAGCTGAAGATCTGGTGCAGAAGGGCATACGCCAGCTCGTGCTCGAAGATCTCGGCGTCGGCCGGAGAGGCGAAGTAGTTGTAGTCCTCGCCCGCCTGCCGGTATGTCTTCACGATCCGGTCGATCAGCTGGCGCAGACCGGTCTCGCGCTGCGGCGTACCAACAGCGCCGCGGAAGTACTTGCTGGTGACGATGTTGACCGCGTTCACCGACCAGAAGTCGGGGAACTCGACGCCACGCTGCTCGAAGTTGATCGAGCCGTCGCGCCAATTGGTCATGACGACGTCACGGCGCTCCCACGCCACCTCGTCGTACGGATGCACGCCGGGGGTGGTGTGGATGCGCTCGATACGCAGGCCCTGCTTCGTCGCAGTCGACTTGGATCCCTTGGCTCGGGAACCTCGTGCCGGGCCGCTCGCCGTCTCTGTCATGCCGCCTCCCATATGTGGGCAAAAACGCCCTGAAGTGCCCAGAACTTCCCGGGGCACAGTGTGTGTCTGATGCTTCGGATGCCGCGCACAGCGCCCGGAGCAGGTTCCTGCAGCCGCCCTGCCGCTGATCTCACAGCCCTGTGTCGATCAGCCGGTGTCGCTCAGTCGGCGGCGACGGCGGGAACGGGAACCTCAAGAGTCCCGACGGTCCCGCATCCCTCCATGGGAGACCGTCGCTCGCGGAGTTCCACGATCGCGGCCTCGAAGTCTTCAAGTGTGTCGAACGCCCGGTACACGGACGCGAAGCGCAGGTACGCGACGAGGTCGAGTTCCTGCAAGGGGCCAAGAATGGCCAGACCCACGTCGTGAGTGGTCAGCTCGGCGCTCCCGGTGGCGCGCACCGCCTCCTCGACCCGCTGGCCGAGCTTGGCGAGGGCGTCCTCGGTGACCGGCCGCCCCTGGCACGCCTTGCGCACGCCGGAGATGACCTTGGTGCGGCTGAAGGGTTCGGTCACCCCGCTGCGCTTCACCACCATCAGCGAGCAGGTCTCCACCGTGGTGAAACGGCGGGAGCAGTCGGGGCACTGACGGCGTCGACGGATCGACGTGCCGTCGTCGGTGGTGCGGCTGTCGACAACCCGGCTGTCGGGGTGCCTGCAGAAGGGGCAGTGCATGGCTCCGAACCCTCCTTCACGGCACGACTGAATAGCCTCTTCAGGCCCCGTTGGGGACCTTCGAAGCAGCCACAAGCATAGGCGATGGCCACGGCCGGATCGACCGGAGACCACAAGTTCTGGGTAGCTGAAACAATCCAACCACTAGATCTTGGGTTTGGTTGCACTTTCGGCCCTAGCGCGTGTCGCGCATCCCGGGCGGCCCGCAGGCACCGTGCGGCCGCCCACGAGGTTACGGGACAGGCCCGGCCGCCCGGATCGCGGGGCACCCGGCACCGGACCCGAACGGCCATCGGAAGACCACCCCGCATGGCGGCGGCACGGCCGCGAGGGCTACCGTGTCGGTCCGAATCGCCGGTCGCACCCGATCACAGCAGAGCGGCGCCGGTGCGGGCCGGAACGCTGCCGGAAACCCGCTCATACACCCCGCAGTGAACGCCGGACAGACTTTTATTCGTTTTTCACTCGAACGTGTGTTTGGCGCAACCTTTCGAAAGCTACTACCGTTGTCCAGCTAGGGAGACCATTCGAGAGGGGCCGACGTGACCACCACCGCAGACAGTGCCACCATCACTGCCCAGGACCGCTCCCAGAGCCGACTCCAGCCGGTGCATGCCATGAATGACTCAGTCACGAACACGGAGGGGCCGGAGCCAGCACGACCGACGCGCTCGCTCCCAGGCCGACCTCCAGGCATCCGAGCGGACAGCTCGGGGCTCACGGACCGCCAACGGCGCGTGATCGAGGTCATCCGGGACTCCGTGCAACGCCGGGGATACCCGCCATCGATGCGGGAGATCGGTCAGGCGGTGGGCCTGTCCAGCACGTCCTCCGTCGCCCATCAGTTGATGGCCCTGGAGCGCAAGGGCTTCCTGCGCCGTGATCCGCACCGCCCCCGGGCGTACGAGGTCCGTGGTTCGGATCAGCCCAGTACGCAGCCGACCGATACGACCGGCAAGCCCGCGGCATCGTACGTGCCGCTCGTCGGCCGGATCGCAGCCGGCGGCCCGATCCTCGCCGAGGAATCGGTCGAGGACGTCTTTCCGCTCCCCCGCCAGCTGGTCGGGGACGGCGAGCTGTTCGTTCTGAAGGTCGTCGGCGACTCGATGATCGAGGCGGCGATCTGTGACGGCGACTGGGTCACCGTCCGCCGTCAGCCCGTCGCGGAGAACGGCGACATCGTGGCCGCGATGCTGGACGGCGAGGCCACCGTCAAGCGCTTCAAGCGGGAGGACGGCCACGTATGGCTGCTCCCGCATAATTCCGCGTACCAGCCGATCCCTGGCGACGAGGCAACCATCCTCGGCAAGGTCGTGGCCGTGCTGCGGCGGGTGTGAAGAGACGCCATGTTCCGACAGGGCCCCGGGATCCGCAGCGCCGGACCCGGGGCCCTGTCCGTGCGGCTGGGCTCCGGCGACCGCCCAGGGATGAGCAGACAGCCATGGGCGGCGTCCGGATCACCGCCCGTCGGCCTTGGCGGCAGCGTCGATCGCCGCGAGTGAGCGGCGCGCCTGGTTGCGGTCCGTCGTGTACCAGAAGTCGGGGAGCGAAGCCCGGAGATAGCTGCCGTACCGGGCATTGGCCAGCCTCGGGTCGAGCACCGCGACCACGCCTTTGTCGCCCGTGGCCCTGACCAGACGACCGGCACCCTGGGCCATCAGCAGCGCGGCATGGGTCGCCGCGACAGCCATGAAGCCATTGCCCCCCGCCTCCTCGACGGCCTTCTGGCGCGCGCTCATCAGTGGGTCGTCGGGACGCGGGAACGGGATCCGGTCCATGATCACCAACTGGCAGCTCGCTCCCGGGACATCGACGCCCTGCCAGAGCGAGAGTGTGCCGAAGAGGCAGGTCTCGGGGTCGGCCGCGAAGTTCTTGATCAGCTCACCCAGCGTCTCCTCGCCCTGCAGCAGGATCGGCTTGTCGAGCCGGCCACGCAGTTCCTCCGCGGCGGCCTGGGCGGCCCTCATGGAGGAGAAGAGCCCGAGCGTGCGCCCGCCGGCGGCCTCCACCAGTTCGGCGAGCTCGTCCAGCATGTCGGTGCGTGAACCCTCCCGGCCTGGCGTGGCCAGGTGCTTGGCGACATACAGGATGCCCTGCTTCGGGTAATCGAAGGGCGAGCCGACGTCGAGCCCCTTCCACTGCGGGATGTCGTCGCCCGCGGTGCCCTCGGGGGCCAGGCCCAGGGACGCGCCCACACCGTTGAAGTCACCACCGAGCTTGAGCGTGGCCGAGGTGAGGACGACCGAACGGTCCGCGAAGAGCTTCTCGCGCAGGAGGCCGGAGACGGAGAGCGGGGCGACGCGCACGGACGCGCCGAAGCGGTCGTGGCGCTCGTACCAGACGACGTCGTACTCGGACCCCTGGGTGATGCGCTCGGCGACGCCGTGGATCGTCTCCACCGAGGCCATCGCCTGCTTGCGAACGGCGTCCTCGTCCTGGACGGACTTGTCCCGGGTGGACCCCAGGGCGGTGATCGTCGTGCGAGCAGCGTCCCGGAGCGCCATCAGTGCGTAGCCGAGGTCCTCCGGAACCTCTTGCAGACGGCCGGGGAGCGCCAGCTCCATCACCCGCTCGAAGCCCTCCGCCGCGGTCTGCAGGGCGTCGGCGGCCTTCTCGTTGACCAGCTTCGCCGCGCGGCGCACGGCCCGGTTCACCTGGCCGGGGGTGAGCTCTCCGGTGGCCACTCCGGTGACCCTGGAGACCAGCTCGTGGGCCTCGTCGACGATCAGCACTTCATGCTGCGGGAGGACCGGGGCTCCCTCGATCGCGTCGATGGCGAGGAGCGCGTGATTGGTGACGACGACATCGGCGAGCTTGGCGCGCTCGCGGGCCGTCTCCGCGAAGCACTCCGCGCCGTACGCGCACTTGCTGGCGCCCAGGCACTCCCGGGAGGAGACGGAGACCTGCGCCCACGCCCGGTCGGAGACGCCCGGGGTGAGGTCGTCGCGGTCCCCGGTGTCGGTCTCGTCCGACCAGTCTCGCAGCCGCAGCAGATCCTGGCCGAGCTTGCTCGACGGCGCTGCGGCCTCGAACTGGTCGAAGAGTCCCTCTTCCTCTTCCTGCGGGACGCCTTCGTGGAGCCGGTGCAGACAGAGATAGTTCGAGCGTCCTTTGAGCATCGCGAACTGGGGCCGACGGCGCAGCAGTGGATGCAGGGCGTCGACCGTACGCGGAAGGTCACGCTCCACGAGCTGGCGCTGCAGTGCCAGGGTGGCCGTGGCGACCACGACGCGCTCCCCGTGCGCCAGCGCGGGCACCAGGTAACCGAGGGACTTGCCCGTGCCGGTGCCGGCCTGGACCAGCAGATGGGAATTGTCGTCGACAGCCTCGGCGACGGCCTCGGCCATGGAGGCCTGGCCAGGCCGTTCCGTACCACCGACGGCGGTCACGGCGGCATGCAGGAGCTCGGGGAGGGATGGCTTTGTCATAGCGTGACCAGCCTACGGTGCACCACTGACATTGATACTCGTAAGTGGGTTCCGGTGGTCGTGGCTCCACCACTGACTGACGCCCTGCTGGGCTGTCCTCCGGTTGTTCTGTCCG